>CAVZWY010000026.1:0-456385 GCA_963779015.1 uncultured Planctomycetaceae bacterium
TCCCACCGCTTTACCTGGTGGACGCACTTGCTGTTGGTGTTCGGCTTTCTGGCCTGGGCGCCCTACACCAAGATGCTGCACGTCGTGGCCTCGACGGCCAATATTTACACCGCTCGGCTGGCTCCGATTGGCGCCAATCTACGGCGTGTCGACTTCGACTCGGAAGAAGCACTGGGCATTCATACGTTGGCCGCCTTCACCTGGAAGGACCGGCTCGACTTCGACGCCTGCACCGAGTGCGGACGTTGCACGTCGGTCTGCCCCGCCAACCGCGTGGGCAAGCTGCTCTCGCCGCGCGACATCATTCTCGATTTACAGCGTCTGGCCCGCGATCCGGCAGGCGATGCCACGCAGTCGTTCATCGGCGCGACACCGGCTCTGTCGACCGAAGCGATGTGGGAGTGCACCACGTGCGCCGCCTGCGTCGAAGCCTGCCCGGTATCGATCGAGCAGTTCCCCAAGATCGTCGACGCGCGTCGCTATCTGGTGATGGAAGACGCCGAATTTCCGGAAACGATGCAGCAGGCGCTCACGTCGCTGGAAACGCGCGGCCATCCCATGCGCGGCACGGCATTTTCGCGCGTCGATTGGATGCAGGGGCTCGACGTGCCCACCGTGGCCGACACCAAGGACGCCGAAGTGCTGCTGTGGGTCGGCTGCGGCGGCGCCCTGGTCGAACGGAATCAAAAGGTGGTCCGCGCCACCGCACAGCTTCTGCAAAAAGCCGGCGTCAAGTTCGCCGTGCTGGGCCGCGAAGAAAAGTGCAACGGTGATCCGGCCCGGCGAATCGGCAACGAGTTCCTGTTCGAGCAGCTACGCGCAGGAAAACATCGCCACGCTGGACAAGCACCGGGTGAAGACCATTGTCACGAGTTGCCCGCACTGCTTCAACACGTTCCGCAACGAGTATCCGCAATTCGGCGGCAGCTACGAGGTGTTTCATCACAGCCAGTTTCTGGCCAAACTGATCGACGACGGGAAATTGAAGGGCGACTTGCCCGTGGACCAGAAGGTCACGTTCCACGACCCGTGTTACCTGGGCCGGCACAATGGCGAGTTCGACGCGCCGCGGCAACTGGTGCAAATCTCAACTGCCGACGCGCCGGTCGAAATGCAGCAGAACCGCGAGAACGGCTTTTGCTGCGGCGGCGGAGGCGGCATGAGCTTCGTCGACGAACCCGCCGGCAAGCGCGTCAACCAGGAGCGGGCAAGGCAAGTTCTGGAAACTGGCGCCGACGTCGTGGCCGTGGGCTGCCCCTTCTGCATGACCATGCTGGAAGACGGCATCAACGCCACCAAGGGCGACCGCGACGTGCGCGTGATGGACGTGGCCGAGCTGCTCTGGCAATCGGTCGAGCCGCCGGCGCCAACGGAAACATAAACGAATCACGACGAACAAAAATTCCCCACCAGGTTGAAAGGCATATCATGGATCTAGGTCTCACGGAAAGCGAACTGGCATTTCGCGACGAATTGCGAAAGTGGCTGAAAGCCAACTTGCCCGCCAAAGACGAGCAGCCGCCCAAAACGGCCGACTCGTACACCGAGTACCACGCATTCTTGAAGAAGTGGCAGCGCAAGCTGTACGACGGCGGATATGCAGGCGTCAGTTGGCCGAAGGAGTACGGCGGGCGCGGCTCTTCGTTCATCGAGCAAGCTATCTTCCAGGAAGAAATGGCGCTGGCCGACGCGCCGGAACGCATGGGCACCATCGGCCAGGGATTGGTCGGACCCACGATCATTGCCGTCGGTACCGAAGAACAGAAGAAGCGATTCCTGCCCGGTATCCTCTCCGGCGACGAAATCTGGTGCCAGGGCTTCTCCGAGCCGAACGCCGGCAGCGACGTCGCTTCGCTCGAAACCAAAGCCGTGCTCGACGGCGACCACTTCGTCGTCAACGGGCAAAAGATCTGGACCAGCTACGCCCACATCGCCGACTTGTGCATGCTGCTGGTGCGCACCGATTCATCCGCGCCCAAGCACAAAGGCATCACCTGCCTGCTGACCGACATGAAGCTGCCGGGCATCGCCGTGCGGCCGCTGAAGATGATGTCGGGCGATTCCGGCTTCAACGAAATGTTCTTCTCCAATGTGCGCGTGCCGGTCTCGGCCGTGCTCGGCAAAGTGAATGAAGGCTGGCACACGGCCATCACCGCCTTGAGCAACGAGCGGGCCAACCTGGGCACCGGACTGTACGTGGTGTTCAAGCGCACGCTCGACGCCATCGTGGACCAGGCCCGCACGCTGAAGCGCAACGGCCAGCCCACCCTGTCCGATCCGGTGATCCGCCAGCGGCTGGCGCAGGCTTATGTCGATCTGGAGGTGTTTCGGCTCAACACCACCCGCTCGCTGTCGATGCTCAACAAGACCGGCGCACCGGGCCCCGAAGGCTCGATCCAGAAGCTCTATTGGAGCGAATTGAATCAGCGCAATGCGCAAATCGCGCTGGAAGTGCTGGGGCCCAACGCCTTGGACTCCGGATTTGACAACGGCCGCTGGGCCTACAACTATCTGCGTTCGCGCGGCAACACGATCGAAGCCGGCACCAGCGAAATCCAACGCAACATCATCGCCCAGCGCGTGCTCGGCTTGCCGCGCAGCTACTAAACGCACACCCACGCAAACATCCTCCTCAGAGCAGGAACACCCATACCATGGAATTCGAACTTTCCAAGCCGCAGAAGCTTTTACAACAGTCGGCGCGCGACCTGTTCGCGCGTCAATGTCCCACCAAGCGCGTTCGTGAGTTGATGGCCACCGACACGGCGCTCGATCCGGAATTGTGGAGCGCGTTGGCCGATCAGGGATGGCTGGGCATTCATCTGCCCGAAGCATGCGGTGGGCTCGAACTGGGCGCCGTCGAGTTGGCCGTGGTGGCCGAAGAGGTGGGCCGCGCCGTTCTGCCCGGTCCGTTTCTCGGCACCGTGTGGGCCGCCACGCTGTTGGCCGAAGCCAACCCCAAGTCGAACCGCCTGGAAGCGCTGGCCACCGGCGAAGCCAAAGGCGCCGTGGCGCTGCTCGAGCCCGACACCGGCTGGAATGCCAGCGAAGTGCAACTCCAAGCCGCGCCGGAGGGCAAAGGATACAAGCTCACCGGCCGCAAGTCGTGGGTGCTCGACGCCGCGGTGGCCGACACCATCGTCTGCGTAGCGCGCACGCCCGATGGGCTGGCGCTGTTGACCGTGCCGGCCAAGGCAAACGGCGTGAAGATCTCGCCCGTCACGCCTTTCGATGCCACGCGCAAACTGTACGACGTGGAGTTTGCCGGCGTGAGCGTCGGCGCCGACGACGTGGCGGCCGTGGGCCCCGACGCCGAGCAAGCGCTGATCCGATCGCTACAAGTGGCCACCCTGGCCGTGGCCGCCGACATGCTGGGCGGCATGCAGTGGATTCTGGAAACGACGGTCGAGTATGCCAAAACGCGGCAGCAGTTCGGCAAGACCATCGGCACGTTCCAATCGGTGCAACACATGTGCGCCGACATGCTGTTATGGACCGAAAGCTCGCGCTCGGCCATCTACTTCGCCGGTTGGGCCTTGAGCGCCGATCCGGCCGATGCGGCTCGCGCCGTTTCGCTGGCCAAGGCCTACACCTCCGACGCGTCGCGCGAAGTGGCCAACCGGGGCGTGCAGGTCCACGGCGGCATCGGCTTCACGTGGGAGCACGACCTGCAGTTGTTCTACAAGCGGTCGAAGGCCTCCGAGGTGCTCTTCGGCGATGCGGCGTTTCACCGCGCGCTGTTGGCCGAGATGGCATTCGACAAGCCGCGGATGGCGCGATCCTGAAGCACGGCGCCGCAAAAACACGGCCGGCTACGGATTGTATTGACCCGGCCGCGTCGTGGCCGGGAAATTGATCCGCCCGGGAATCGGCGTCACCAGTGGTCGCTGCTGCGTTTGGCTGCCGGTCGCCGTGGGAGGCAGCGTTTGCGACGGTAGGATGCCGGTCGGCGCCGGGCCGCGCGGCGTGAGGGGTGATTGGACCGGCGATTGGAACGGCGACTGATAGGGCGAAGCGCCCTGGACGCGCGGTCGATCCGCCCACGCCGACAGGGCCACCGGGCAGCGGTGAAGGACTGGGGGTCGCAAACGGAGACGTACCCACTGGCGGCAAGGTGCCACCCCGCCTCGGCGCCGGGCCGGACGGTGTCGGCGTCAGCGGCAGCGCCGAGCTGTTGGCTGAAGGGATCCGCGGACTGAGCGTCGGCGACACCCCGCGAATGGGACTCTGCACGCGCATGCCGGGATTCGTTTGGCTTTGTGCCGGAGCAGGCGTGTCCGGATAGAGACGCCGCCGCAAACCGGGAGGCTTATTGCTGCTGCTGTCGTCTTGCTGGCTGTCTCCTTTGTCGGCCTCCGCCCCGAGACGGCGAGCGGCCCCGAAGCCTGCCTCGTCCTTTCCACCGGGCGCAGAGCTACTCTTCCCCCGGCTCGCGGCGGCGGCCGATGAGAAGCGTCGTCTGGCATCGAAGGGTGATTCTCTCTCAGGCGCCGGCTCGTTGGTGGGCTCCGCCGGCGCAGGCGGTATTTCGGCCTCAACAGGAGTCGTGAAATCCGGCAGCGTGGCATACGTGTCCGCAATGCTTGGATCGAGCTCGCGTGCCTTGGTGTGGTCGGCGCGAAAGTGCTACGTCGTCCTCCGACTGGGTTGCGTCGCCCCGGTCGCGATAGGCGATCGAACGGCTGTAGTAGGCCTCGTAGTCCTTGGGCGCGATCTCGATGGCCCTGGTAAAGTCGTTGATGGCGGCGTCAAGATCGCCCGCGCTGTTGCGTCCCTGATAGGCGCGGCCGCGAAAAAGATAGGCGTCGGCCTGTTGCGGCTCGATGCGAATGGCTTCGGTCAACGAGGCAATCGCCTCGTCGTAGTCGCCCCGGCGCAGCAGGCCTTGGCCCCGCTCGTACGGAGTGCCGGGGTCGGGTTGCCCACAACCGGGAAACAAAGCGATCGCCAACAATAAGAACAGCGCCCGGCGGACCATAAAGATTCCATCGAAAGAAGGGAAAAACGAGCCCGTCCGGACCCACCTAGAATCATACCTCGCCGGTTGCCGCGAGCAACGAAAATATGAGCCGTCGAGCCCTGGCGCGATGCGTTGAATTGCACGCCATTGCGGCGAAATCACCGCGTGTCGCGTCGCCTTTTCCGGCCGCGACGCGTATACTGCCCCAAATTTCGGAAACCCAATTTCGCGGCGCAGGGCTCGCTAACGTGCTGTCTTCCCAAGCTTTAGTGCACGCCACACAGCTCAACGTCACCTACCAGGGCAATGTCCGCGCGCTGGACAACCTGGCCTTCGACATTCCGCCCGGTGAGTTCGTGTCGGTCGTGGGGCCCTCGGGCTGTGGCAAGTCGACGCTGCTGCGGGTCATAGCGGGGCTGGTTGCCCCCACTTGCGGCACGTTGCAAGTGGCGGGCCTGCCGCCGGTGGCCGCGCGGCGCGCTGCCACGCATCTCTCGTTCGTCTTTCAAGACGCCACGCTCTTGGCCTGGCGAAACGTGCGCGACAACGTGCGGCTGCCGCTCGAACTTCGGCAACTGCCGCGTGCAGAGCAAGACGCCAAGATCGACGAGGCGATAGGGTTGGTGGGGTTGGGCGACGCGACGAAGCGATTTCCCGCCGAGCTATCGGGTGGCATGCGGATGCGCGTTTCGCTGGCCCGCGCCCTGGTCACCCAGCCGGAGCTGCTGTTGCTGGACGAGCCGTTTGGCGCACTGGACGACCTGACGCGTCACACGCTGAACGACGAACTTTGGCGGCTCTGGCAAGCGCGCGGTTGGACCGGCGTGTTCGTGACGCACAACATTGCCGAAGCCGTCTATCTGAGCCAACGTATCCTGGTGCTGAGCGCGCGACCCGGACGCATCGTGGCGGACGTGCGCGTGGCGCTGCCGGCGACCCGCACGGCCGACCTGCGCGCCACAGCCGAATTTGCCCGCGCAACTGGCGAAATTGCGGCCCACTTGCAAAGGGCCTCCGTATGAAGCGCACCGGCAAATGGATGTGGGAGTTCGTCGCGCCGCCGGTTGCGTTCTTTGCGCTGGTGGTGTTGGCCTGGCAAACGACGACGACGCTGTGGGAAATTCAAGCCTATTTGGTACCCTCGCCCGAACGCGTGCTGGCGGCGGCACGCGAGCACGCGGGCGACCTTTCACGCGCGTCACTAATGACGGCCGCCGGCGCGTTGTGCGGCTTCGCCCTGAGCCTGGTCGTCGGCACGGCGGCCGGGTTGCTGTTCTCGCAATCGCGCATCATCGAACGCAGCATCTATCCCTACGCCATCTTCCTGCAAACCGTGCCGATCGTGGCGATCGCTCCGCTGGTGGTCATGTGGTTTGGCAATGGCTTCGGCGGCGTCGTGGCAGTGGCGTTCATTCTCAGCCTGTTTCCGATCATCACCAATGCCACGGCTGGCCTGCAACGCGTCGACCCGTCGCTCGTCGAACTATTCGAGATAAGCAATGCCACGCGCTGGCACACGCTGGTCAAGCTGCGGCTGCCGAATTCCGTGCCCTACCTGATCGCCGGGGCCAAGATTTCCTGCGGCCTGTCCGTAATCGGCGCCATCGTCGGCGAAATCTTCGCTGGCTACGGAGCGCAAGGCTTCGGTTTGGGTTACCTGATCAACATGAATACGGGTAACCTGAATACAGCCTATGCTTTTGCAGCAGTGATCGCCGCGACGCTCTTGTCGATTGCCATATTTCTGGCCGTGACGGCGCTTAGCGCAACGATCCTGGCCCGCTGGCATGTGACCGCCCAGAGCAGCAACACACAGCGCGGTTCTGGCACGCCTTCGTACGAGCAGGGGGACTGATGTCCGATTGGGTTCGCCGCTTTGGAGTTTATTCGAGCGCCTGGCTCGCGCTGTCGATCGCGGTTGGGTGTTCGCCAGCGGCAAAGTCCGACGCGGCCGGCCACGGGCTCGTTCCGGTGACGTTGCAACTGAACTGGTATCCCGAAGCCGAACACGGCGGCTACTACGCGGCGCTGGTTCATGGGTTTTACCGCGACGCCGGATTGGACGTGACGATTCTCTCGGGCGGACCTGAAACCCCCGTCATCCAGCAGGTGGCGCGCGGCAAGGCGATGTTTGGCGTTGTCAATGCCGACAACATACTATTCGCCAGGGCGCAGCAAGCACCTGTCGTGGCGCTATTGGCGCCGCTGGCAGACTAGCCCGCGCTGCCTGATCGTCCACGAGAAATCCGGCATCACGAGTTTCGAGCAGCTTCGGGACATGACCATTGCCATGTCGCCCAGCAGCGCGTTCACGCACTTTTTGCAGCACGAGCTGCCGCTCGAGGGCGTGCGCGTCGTGCCCTATTCGGGCAACGTGGCCCAGTTCCTGGTGAACGCCGACTATGCGCAACAGGGCTACGTGTTCAGCGAACCCTTCGTGGCCCGCAAAGCCGGCGGCGATCCGCACGTGCTGATGGTCTCCGAGCTGGGGTTCAATCCTTACACGAGTTTGCTATTCACCAGCGACCGGCTGGTCGCCGACAATCCGGAGTTGATCGAGAAGATGGTGGCCGCGTCGGTGCGCGGCTGGCAGAAGTACCTCGCGGCGCCCGAAGCGGCCAACCGTCGGATACACAAGGAGAACCCCGAGATGGACCTCGACATCCTGGAATTCGGCGCCGAAGCGATCCGTCCGCTGGTTCTCGACGAAGGCTCGCAGACGCCGGACATCGGCGCCATGTCGCGCGAGCGCTGGCAGACGCTGGCCGATCAGTTGATTGAAATCGGCCAGCTCAAGCCGGCCGACGCGCAGGTGGACGAAGCGTTCACCACCAGGTTCCTCGTTCCGCGGCCGGCGGCCCCCTGAGCGCAACCTAGGCAGATTCTTGCACGACACGATGAGTCACGATCACCAGGGACACAGTCACGGCATCGGTGGGAGGTCGGCCCGCGCGCAAAATCGCACGCGACTGGCCTGGACGTTCGCGCTGACGCTGTTGTACATGCTGGCCGAGATCGTGGGCGGATTTGTCTCCGGTTCGTTGGCCCTGTTGGCCGATGCGGGGCACATGTTTTCCGACGCGGCCGCGCTGGCCTTGAGCCTGTTTGCCGCCTGGATCAGCGCGGCCCCCCACGCCCACGCACAGCTATGGCTACTATCGGGCCGAGATCCTGGCGGCCCTGGCCAACGGCGCCACGCTGGTGGCGATTGCCATCCTGATCGTGATCGAAGCCATCCACCGGCTTAGCGCGCCGCAGCCGGTCGAGGGTCTGTTGATGTTGGGAATCGCCGCCGGAGGGTTGGTGATCAACATCATCGGCCTGGCCATTTTGAGTGGTGGCAAGAGCGAGAATCTCAACATGCACGGCGCCTGGCTGCACCTGCTGACCGACGCGCTGGGCAGCGTGGCGGCGCTGGTGGCCGGCGGCCTGATCTGGCTGGCCGGCTGGAATTGGGTCGACCCGGTGGCCTCGATCCTGATCGCGCTATTGGTCACTTACTCTTCGTGGAACCTGCTCAAGCAGGCGATTGCCATCCTGATGGAGTCCACGCCGGCGCATCTCAACGTCGACGAAGTGCGCAGCGCCATGGCCCAAACGCCCGGCGCCTGCGACGTGCACGACCTGCACATCTGGACCATCACCAGCGGCATGGTGTCGCTGTCGGCCCACGTCGTGCTGGCCGAAGGGCACGATTCGGCCGCGGCGCTCAACTGGGTGCGCAGCGAACTGCACGACCGGTTCGGCATCGACCACGTCACCATCCAGATCGAGCCAGACGGCCCACAGGACTGCCAAACATCGTTCTGAGCGGAACGCTCAATCGCTCGCCGAAGCTTTAATGACGAGTTGCGATATGACGCGCTCGAACTCTGCCGACGGCGTGGCTCGGTTGAGGCGTACGTCCTGGATGATCCCCCGGTGGTCGAGCACGAAGATCGTCGGGGCGCCGGGCGAGTTCCAGGCCTGGTAGATCGGACCTTCCATGCCGTCCCACCAGCAGCGCCACGTGATCTTGCCCGCGGCGATCGATTCCCGCAGCGTGTCCACGTTCTCGTCGCGGCTGACGCTCAACAGGACGAACGGCTGGTCGCGGAATTGCTCCACAAGTTTGCGTTCCAGGGGATACAGCTCGACGCAGCCGCCGCACCAATTGGCCGAAAATGTCAACAGCACGACCTTCCCGCGATAATCGCTCAAGCGAAAGCTATTTCCCGCGGCGTCCGTGCCCTCGATTTCAGGCGCTTGCCGGCCGGCCACCAGATGGTTCAGTTCGAACTGCAACGATTTTGCCAAACTGCCATAGGTCTTCGGATGTCGATCTTCCTGCGCCTGCAAGAACGACCTATTCGGCCCCGACCAGTTGCACTCCAAGGCTACGACGTCGGCATGCTCTTGGAGAACGTGAGTGAGAAGCTCGTCGATCTCCGCCGACACTTTTGCTTCGTCATAGGGAAACTCTTTTTCGAGGTAAGGAGTCACCGCGAGCCGCCAGAAGCGCTCATTGTTCGCCACGGTGGACTGACTCTTTATCTGCTTTGACAGCGCGCTGCGCCGTGCCCAACCTGCGATAGTAGCAAGCCAGGTTGTACCCGGCGGCCGCGCGCACCGTCGGGCTCGGACCGTGTTCGAACGCGTGCCGCAAGAACGTTTCGGTCTTCCGCGACGGCAGCGAGCCGGCCAGCATCTTGAACACGAAGACGACGCGCGAATCGTCCATGTGGTTTTCCGCCACCAGGTCGATCGCTTGCTCCTTTAGCTTCCACGGCTCTCCGTGGACGTCGCCCGTTTGATATCCGCCCCGCATGATCACGAAGGCCAGCGCATCGAGGGAATACGGAGACTGGGGATACTTCTCGGCCAGCGCCAGAAGACGAGGCAGCACGACTTCATCTGGTCCGGGGTATTTCGCTTGCAATTCGAGACCTTGTCGCATCCACTCCTCGTCCGACAATTCGCCGTCGGATTCCTTGCCGCCGTCCGGAGGTAGTGCGCGGAGCCGCTCTTGTTGCACGACGCGGTACTCGGCACCCAGCTTTTCGAGTTCGGATGCGGCTGGGTCGGTGCCAGCCTCAATGGATACCGGCTCGGCCGCGTCGATGGCCTGAGCATGGGCGACGGTGAAGAAGCAAAGAACTCCGACGTAACTCGGCGTGCCGATGCGCATGGGTGCCTCGCTTTTGGATCAAGTAGCTGGAACCCGCGACCTTTCACCCCGCATTTTAGCGTCGATCTTCCAGGTTTGCACGAACGATCTACCGGGAAATGGCTAGATCGAAGCTGCAGTTGTTACAATCGCGGCTGCCGTTGACCCTTTCTGTTTCCTCATTTCAAGCAACACGCATGCAAGTTATCGGAGCAGGCTTCGGACGAACCGGGACGATGTCGATGCAGGCGGCGCTCGAGATCCTCGGCTACCGCTGCTACCACATGAAAGAAGTCACCGAGCACGACGGGCATCTGCAAGCCTGGCACCAGTTCGTGGCCGGCCAGGCGCCCATGGATTGGCAGACGCTCTTCAAGGACTTTCAGGCAACCGTCGATTTTCCGGCCTGCTCGTACTATCGAGAACTAATGCAAGCGTTTCCCGACGCCAAAGTGGTGCTCAACGTGCGCCAGAGCGATCGCTGGTTCGACAGCTTCCTGACGTTGCAGCAAACGACCGACCGCTTTCGCGTGTTCCGCTTCATTCCCCGCGCTCGCCGGTTTCTCGCCTTTGTCGATTTGCTGCTGCCGAAGGTCTTCGGCGAACCGCGCGATCGCACCCGGTGTATCGAAGTCTTCGAGCGTCACAATCGTGAAGTGCAACAGCACGTGCCGCCGGACCGCCTGTTGGTCTTTCGCGTGCAGCAGGGCTGGGAGCCGTTGTGCAAGTTCCTGGGCTGCGAGGTACCGCGGGGAACCCCGTTCCCGCACCTGAACGAAGGCAAGGACACGCTCGAACGTCTGGCCCGCGAGCGCCTGTTCGGCCGCTGGATTCGAGCGGCAAAAATCTCAGCGGCGGCCGGCGCGCTGGTGCTGCTGGCCTGGTGGCTGCTCCGCTGAGGCTGGAAGCTCCGCGTACCGCTCTGCGAACCGCACTACGCCGGACATCCCAACAACTTGCGCTTTTGCTCGATGAACTTGAGGTGGTGGTTCAAGTGCTCGACATAGTTGGCCACCAGCTCTTCCAGCGTCATCACGCCGTGTTCGTTGTGATTGCCGGTGCGGCCAAAGGCCTCGTCCGGCAAGCGTTTGAGAATCTCGGCCGTGAGCTGGCGGTTCTTGGCAAACACCTCGCAGGCCAGTTGCGGATCGAGCTCGGCGGGGAAGAGCTTCTTGGCGAACGCCGACTCGTCGTATCCGATCAACGTGGGCGGGCGATCCTCGGCAGCCACCCGCTTCATCCGGTCGGCGCCGATCAGGTCGCTGTCCATCAGGTGGATCACGATCTGCTGGATGCTCCAGGTGCCAGGCACGGGAAACGCATTGAGCTGTTCGCGCGACAAGCCGGCAATGGCCTGCGCCGGTTGCCGCGACCCGGCGGCATACTGTTCGACAATCTGGCGGTTCATGAATCGTCTCCAGGAGAAGAATTGTGCGAAACGTCCGCCTCAGGGATGCATGGCCAGGCTCAAAGGTTCGCAGGCTCCTCCGACTGCGCCGCACCTGCCGCCGTACATCAAGCGTCCCATTGCTTGATCTGGTCGAACAGTTCCAGCACCTCGCTCCGCTTCTTCTCGAAGAAGGCAAACAGCGCAATGATGGCCACCCCCGCGATCACCACGCTGGCATACCAGATCCAGGTCTGGTTCAGATCGACGGCGGCATGCCAGATGATGGTAAACAGCGCCAAACCGAGGAAGCTGGTCCCCAACAGCAAGAACGCCCGCACGCGCATCACGATGCCCAGCGCAATGCCGGCAATCGACAGGCCAGCCAGAATCACCGGCAACCAGGGCTGCTGCGACACGCCGTTGATGAAAATGTCGGCGGTGGAAGAGACATAGATCGTTGTCGACGTGAGATAGCGCACGGCGGTCAACTGCTCGCCGCTCAGTTGAGCCCGATTGAGATACGCCGCGACCAGCACGCACACCGCGGGCGGGATCAGCCAAATTTGCGGATGCGCCAAGAATTCGAAGCCCTCCTGGCGATTGAGAAAGAACCACAAGCCGCCGTTGGCAGCCAGTGCCGCCAGCATGCCAAAGCCAAACGACTTGCGGGCAATCGACAGCCCGGCATACAGCACGCCCACGATCAACAGCAATATGGAATAGTCCACGCGGCTGCCAACCGCCCAGAAGCTCAACACCGGCAGCACGGGCAACAGCGCGCCGGTGTTCTCCAGCGGCCCGGCCAGCACCTCCTGGCGATAGCGGCGACAGACCTCGGCAAAGCCCACGCCCGCAAAGGCAATCGCCATCACGATCAGCGGCCAATACATCTGGTAGAAGCCGCTGAACAGCCACGGCACAGTGATGCGCACATGCACGAACAGCAACGCCAGCAGGACTTCAGCGCCATAGACGTACAACGTGCGTCCGCGCGGGCTGAGGTTCAACGGATCGCGACCCGGCAGCACGGCAGCCGCCAGCGCCGCGGCGCTCAATCCACCCAGCGTCAGCCCCACGACCCAAATGGCCGGCCAGGCGATCACCACTTCACCCGCGTATGCGAACTGGTAGACCTCGGTCGCCAGCACCGCCACGAGCGACGCCAGTGTCAACGCGGCCAAAACCGGCGTGATGCGCCGCGCGGGCAGCAGCCAATCGCTGGCATCGTGGAGCAACTTTGTCAGGCCCAGTCCGTAGAACGCCGCCACGCCCGCCAGCGCCGCCGCCATCACGACCAAAGCATTGAGCAGCGTGCCGGTCGTATGCGGCTGCAACCACGACCAACCGAACATCACTGCACCCAAAGCGCCCAGCGCCAATGCCAAGGTTTGCAACACACCACGACGATCGCCGCGCGCGACCAGCGCCATGCTGACCACTTGCGCCAATACGGCCTGCGCCGCCAGCACGCGCAGCGTTGGAGTTCGTTCGGATAGCTCGATGAGTCCCGTCAGCAGCACGACCACGCCGATCAGCAATAGATTGCACGGTACGAGCCATTCGAGCCCGGCCAGTTCGTGCCCGGCGCCGCGCGGGATGTGCAAGCTGTCGGCCAGAACTCTCATCCCACGACGCCGGCTCCAGAGATAGCTGGTGGCCAGTGCATAGGCGGCCAGCACCATGTTGCCGGTCCACAGCAGCCACTGCGGCGACAAGTCAAACGCGTTGACCGTCATCGCCACGGCCACCAGACCCAGCACATACAACCGTGCAATCGCGTCGCGCGCGGGGCCGTCCCACAAGCAGGCAAGCGCGGCCACGGTCGTAGCGGCCAGTGCAACCCAGGGCATCCACGGCGCAACGTCGAGTGGCCCCCATTGTTGCGCATCCAGAAATAATCCCACGCCCGCCGCGATTCCCAATGCGCCGATCGCCAGCCGCGTAGCCATGCGATGCACGGGCGGTCCGGCGACGCGCTGCGATGTTGTGCTACTCCGAATACTGAACATTTCGATTGCAAACCACAGTGGCACGGGCGCCGCCAGCAACACGACGTTGACGAAGCCAAGGTTCCACGGCCCCGGCAGCCACTGCGCTTCCAACCAGGCGAGCGAGCCAGCAACATTGACACACACCGCGGCACCGTAGAGATAGCGACGCCGTTGGAACACCCAGGCCGATCCGGCGGCCAACAGCGTCAACGCCGCAAACCCTCCCACCGGCCACCAGCGGCTGTCGGCCAGCTCGCGCACCGTCAATCCAAGCAGTACGGCGCCTGCCAAATTGACTGCGAGCGTGCCGCTCGAGCCGCTGAGCCACGCGTTCGCGCCCCGCTGTTCGGCGCGAAGATCGTGCCAGGCAATTCCCAGCACCGCGCAAGCGAGACAGCGCATGGCCGACACCCAGCGTGTTGTAGGCCAGCCAAAACCCCTGGTCCCAACGCCCGGCAGTGACAGCGGCCAGCACGATGATCGCCCCTGCCGCGGCACAGAACATGAAGATGCTGACCCGACGACGCGCGGCGGCGATCACCCCGGCGCCGGCTATCGCCACCACGGCGACGCACGCCAATCCCCAAGGATCGGCGAGCTCTGCGTTCATGACGCGCGTCTGCCCCGGATGCCCTTGCGGATGGATGACCAGGTCGCACCAGGCAAAGCCGAGCACGAGCACCAACAGGGCCGGGGCCAGCGCGATCTGCGTACCAAATGGTGCGCTGATGGCGAGCGTTCGACGATCTTCACGACGTCGTTGGCCCCGGCGTTCCGCAGCGAGCCAAGCCGAGCCATATACGGCGGCCAGCACCGCGTTCAGTTGCGCCAAGCGAATCCAAAGTGCGGCGTCGAACACGAGCCCGCCGGTGCGCGGCGCGAGCAGATAGCCCGCGGTCGCAGCCACATTGAGCACCAGTCCGCCGGCCAAGGCGAACGCCGCCGACCGCTGGCGCAGTGCATAGCCTACGAGCGTCAGCGCCGCCAGGATCAACGGCACGCCGTACGAAACGGCCAGTCCCACGCGGCCGAAGATCGACGCCGGCTCGGGCCCGACGATCGGACTTTGGGCCAGTGCGATGCCGATCTCGTACAGCAAGACGGCCAGCGCCGGCGCCACGGCCAATACCAGCGCGATCGCCGCACTCACCGGCCACCAAACTGCCCGGCCGCCGGGATCGACAATAGCCGCTTGCCGTGCGAGACTCCACAAGATGACCGACGCGAGCAGTGCCACGCCGCAAACCAGCCACAGTACGATCCAATCGCTTGCCAGGCTGCCCCCGTGCGGCGAGCGAGCCAGTGCTGCAATCCCGGTGGAGATCATCATTGCCAGCGGCGCGACCAAGCCGAGCGCAAACACCAGCCACGTCGCGGAGACGTGCAAGGCCGCACGCGCGGATGACGGCTTCCAACCTTCGCTAGAGAAAATCCGCTGCAAGAAGGAGCGTCCCCAAATCGGCGCCGACGCCAACAACAGCCAGCCCGCCGAAGTCCAGCGCAGCGCACTGGCCACGGCCACGTCGCTTTTGAATCGACACGCCACCAGCAGGCAAGCAACAAAGGCCACCGGCAACAGCGCCAGCAGCCAGTTCGTTGACCGCCGCAACATGGCAAGCGTGCCGACAACAATCAACATCGCACCCAGCAGCAGCCAACTGCCGACCTGGCCAGCATGCTCGTGGAGAATGGTTGGCAGCGCGAACCGTTCGATGGCCGGCACGCTGCGCACCGTGCCAACGGCCAGCGAGTTGGAATCACGCGGCGCCAACTCCTGGCACACGCCGGGCCAGACGGCGTACGTGCCAATCCCCAGCAGCAACACGACCAGTCCGCCGGCGATCCAACGGTCGACCGCAACCCAGGGCGACGACAAAATGCGCTCGGTGCGGACAACCACACTCTGCTCGGCAGCGCCGGCCGAGCGTCGCGCGACGACGAATCGGATCACCGTCCAACCCAGCGTAAGCCCCGCAAGTGCCAGGCCCACGGCTTCGAGCGTCCAAGGATCGAGCCACGGCCAGCGTGACGCGGCGAACCAGGTGCGCTGTTCCAAAATGGCGCCGACGCCAAACACGGCCGCCGCGGCCAATCCAAGTTGCACGAGCATGAACGCCGGCTGCCAGCCGCCGAATACCCCCAACGCAAGCCACAGGACTGCCAGCCACAACCAGCGCGGCGCCTCGAACGCGGCGGTTGCCGTCGGCGCCAGCCAGATCAACCACACGGCGGCCGCCACCGATGCCAAAAACGCGGCACTCGCCAGCACGCCGCCCAATTGGCTTTCGCCACGAATCAGCCGCGGAATGTGCGCCGCCCAGGCCAGCGCGGCGCACACCGATCCGTACAACAGCACGCACGCCAGCGCCGCCTCGAACTGTGTGCCAGGCAGCGGATAGCGAAACATGAAGCCCTGCACCACGGCAGCCAGCAACAGCGCGGCGCCGATCCAGGCAAACACGGCATGCGGCCGGCGTGCCGCCACAACCAACGCGCCGGCGGCATAGAGCAGATAAACCCACGTAGCGCCGTGCGGATCGCCGGCCCTGGCAAAACCGAACCAACTCGCTAGCGCCACGCTGAGGGTGGCCAGCGCCGCAGCGGCACAAGCCATCACGCCGGGCGACGTTGTCAGCCAGCCGGTTGCTTCGGGTGCGCGACGTCGAGTCACGAAAGCGATTCCGGCGTATGCCAACACCAACAAGGACAACAGCGCTCCGGTACTGCCAGAGATGACCACTTCGGCCAACGCGCGCAGCTCCTGTCCGCGCCACTCCAAGCGACCTTGGAACAGATAGATTGCCAGCAAATATCCGATTGCCAGACAGGCGGCCGCCACCAGATGTGCAATCGGCAAGTTTAATCGCCACGCCACCCACGTGAAGACGACGAACTCGATCAATGCAACCGGCAACATCGACGCCGGTTCGGGCCAACCGACGACCAGCCCCGCCAGTGACACCAGAGCGCCGAACACGGCGATGCTCATGCCGGCGGTGCGCGGCCCGGCCAGTTGTCCGCCAGCCAGTCGTTGCCAGATGACCAGTCCAGCCGTCAGCGGCACAGCGCCCAGCAGGCTTACGCCCGCCGCCATTTCGCGCAGCGTGCCCAACGGCTGTTCGCACTTCACAAGCAGCAGCGCCAACGGCATCAGCGCGGCGAACGACGCCATGCCCAGGAATTTCAGCAGGCCGTTGACTTCCTCTTCGTTCGGAGTTTCACATGCCGACAAGCGCCAGCTCGACCAACCGCCCGCCACGACATAGCAGCCGATGGGCAACGCGGCCAGAGTCCAAATCATCTGCGGCTCGATCGCAGGCCCGGCATGCCGCCGCACCAGCAATTGCGCCAGCGACGGCACAATCACGCCCGCCGTCAGCGCCAGCGCGTTGCCGGGCACCAGAATACGGCCGGCCATAAACAACAGCGCCGAAAACAAGAGCGTGGAAACGAACTCGCCGCCCAGCGTGAGCGGATGATTCGCGGCAGCGCCGGATGTAAACGCCGCGATGGCCAGAAAGTTGAGCGGCGCCAGCAAGCCGCCAATCATCAACAGCCCTTGGCTGGTCGTGTGCAGTCGCCAGCGATGTTCGCTATGGAAACCCACGCCAAAGATGCCGGCCGTCACGCCATTGAACAGCAGAAACTTGACCAGCGGCCGCTCGGCAATCGCCGACCAGAAACTGATCACCAGCGCGATCGAGCCGCAAACGATCAACAATCCGCCGACCAGTTCGCCCCAGCGAATGTTTCGCTCTTCCATGAATGCCGCCAGCAAGTCGGCCCAAGACCTGCGCGGCGGAACAGAAACGCTGGCAGCAGCGCTTGTGGTGGAGAGTTCCTCCACGCCGGGCCGCTCTTCAGCGCGGCGCTGGCGAAATGCGTCGGCGCGCTCGTGCAGCGGCACGTGCGCGGCAAAGTCACGCTCGCGATGCGGCGCTTTCGCCGCGACGTGCGGCTCGGCGGGCTGCTCTTCGACGACTTCAGCAACGATGGCTTCCGCGGCAGCCGTCGTCGCGGGTGCGGCGCTGCGCTCACCCAACTGCGATCGTTCGACAGCGATCGCTTGCAGCAGGCGCTCTTGCGTCTCCACGTCAACCAGCCCTTGCGCACTGAAACGCTGCACGTGCTTGGCCAGGGCGTTCAGCCCGAGAGCAGACCGCGTCGAATCCGCGACCAGCGGCTCCGGCCAATGGCATGCGTCGCAGCACTCGTGGGAAAGGGGCAGGCCGCAGCGCGGACAATTCGATGTCGGCGCCGTTACCACCTCGGGCGCACGGCCACCGCCGAAGATCCTGGCCAGCACGACCCAAATGCCATGGCCCACGAATGTGACCAGCGCCAGCGCGAAGAACAGGAACAGAATCTCTGGGAACATTGCGATCGTCCGGCGTGCGAGGCCACCGTGAGGCGGCTCATTTTTCCGCGACTTCAACGCAACGAAATCGTACGACAATCGGCAAGCCGCCTACGCACACCGGCCGTGATTGTCGTGTTCAACGTACCGCCTGCAACGAATCTCCGCTCCTTGACGACGCCGAGCGGGCCGCGGACGAGCCCAAACGTCGCGAGTCATGTTTCGAAACGAGCGTCCGGATCGGGAACTTGCCCGACGCGTCGCCGCGAGATATCTACTGAGTAGCGCCGCAGCCTCGCCGCGTCACATCTCTTTTTTCGCGGCGGATTGCCAGCACACGGCTCATTGGGCCGGGCGGCTGCGGCCAGACTGTTGATATTGGGTCAACAGTTGCGTCAATTCCTCGACGACCTGTGGCTGCGCGAGCCACTGATTGTGCTGCTCGGCCGGATCGTCGCCCAATTGATACAACTGCCCTCGCGGTCCGCCGGGCGTGGGCTCGATATTCTTCGGCGCACTAAAGCCGTGTGAGCCCAGCTTCATCGCCAGCTTCCACGGTCCGCGACGAATGGCGAACGTTCCGTCGGCCGAGTGATGCACGATCGCTTCGCGCAGCGGCGCGGCGGCATGTTGCCCGAGCATGACCGGCAGCACGCTGTAGCTGTCTTCGCCGGCGCCGACAGGAAGTTCGTCGCCAACGATCGCCGCCAAGGTGGCCATGATGTCGGTCAAGCATACGAGCTGGTCGCTACGGCTGCCGGCGGCGATCACGCCCGGCCAGCGCATCACCAGCGGCACGCGGTGGCCCCCTTCCCAAATGTCGGCCTTTTGGCCGCGCCAATTGGCATTCGCGCGATGATGAAACTGCTCGATGTCGCTGGGCAGCCAATGTGCGCCGTTGTCGCTGGTGAAGATCACCAAGGTGTTTTCGTCCAGGTGCTGTTGCTCGAGCGCTGCCAGCACGATTCCCACCGTCGCGTCGACCTGCGCCACGAAGTCGCCGTAGTAGTCGACCTGCGTGCGGCCGCGAAACTCGTCGGTCGGCATCCAGGGCGTGTGTGGCGCGGTCAGCGGAAAATACAAGAAGAACGGCGCGTTGTCGGACTGTTGTTCGATGAAGCCCACGGCGTGTTCGGTCAACACGGGCAACGTATCGACGTGCCGAAAGTCGGCCGCAATCGCGCCCTCGCGCCAGAATCCGCCGCCGCCGTGCCGACGCATCTTGCTGCCGTCGATATGTTCCACAGGCGGTGAACTGGGCCGCAGGTTGTGTACGAAGACATAGGGCGGCATATCCAGCGATGCCGGCACGATGAACGCCTCGTCGAAGCCGACCGAGTTCGGTCCCGGCACCAGCGGCTGCGCGTAGTCGGCTTCCTCGGCATCGCCCAGGCCCAAGTGCCATTTGCCCACGCACGCCGTGCGATAATCGTGCGCTGCCAACAGCGACGCCAATGTCATGCGGCCCGGCTCGATCAGCGCGGGCGAGTAGCCGTTGAGCACTCCCGATTTCAATCGCGTGCGCCACGCATAGCGCCCGGTGAGCACGCCGTAGCGCGTCGGCGTGCAGACCGACGAAGGCGTGTGCGCATCGGTAAAGCGCATGCCCGAGGCCGCCAGCCGATCGATGTTCGGCGTCGGGATGCGCGATTCGACGTTGTAGCATCCCGGGTCGCCGTAACCAAGGTCATCGGCCAGTATCAGCACGATGTTCGGCCGCGCGGGAATCTCATCGGCGGCGCGAGCGGCCGGCGAGGCAAAGTTCGCAACCAGCAGCAACAGCACACTCGTCAGCAACAGCGGTCTTGCAAGCAATATCATGGCACGGCCAGGGAAATGAAGCGGCGAATGAGACACGCGTGGCCAGTATGGTCGCCCAGCGCAGCGGTCAAACTGCGGGGCTTCCTGCGGAATCCCGCGCCAGATCGCTCAGCGCTCGCTCGATGGCCTCGCGAATGCCCAACGGGCGGATGGGAAAGGCTTCGAGCGCCGCGGAGTCTTGCACGATCGTCGGATTGCGCAGCCCCTCGATCAAATGGCGTCCGACGGCCGCGGTGGCTGGCGTGACGAGCCCCAGCCACAAGCTGGACAAATACGGAGTCAGCAAGGGCACCGAAATGAGCAACCGCCGCATGCCCCGTTGCCGCGCGGTTTCGCGGATCACATCGCCATAGGTGAGCACGTCCCGCCCACCGACTTCGAACACGCGACTTTCGGCCGGCGGCAGATCCAGCGCGGCCAGCAGATAGGCCACCATGTCGTCGACGGCGATCGGTTGCGTCGGTGTTGCCAGCCAGCGCGGGCAGATCATGATCGGCAACCGATTGGTGAGCGACTGCACCATCTCGAAGCTCAAGCTGCCTCGACCGATCACCAGCGCCGCCCGAAACTCGATGCACTCGACCCCCGAATCGCGCAGCACGCGTCCGACTTCCTGGCGGCTGCGCAAATGAGGCGACAACTGCTGGCGATCATCGCCCAGTCCGCCCAGGTAGATGATCCGCGCGACGTTCAAACGCCGCGCGGCCTGGCCGAACATCTGCGCCGCCAGGCGGTCTTGCTTCTCAAAGTCGGGATGCGACGACATCGAGTGCACCAGATAGTACGCCGTGTGTACGCCCTCCAGCGCACGGTACAGCGACATTCCGTCGAGCACGTCGCCCCGGTCCATTTCGGTCCGTGGCGCGCAGCGCGGCGCAACTTTTCCGGATCGCGGGCAAGACATCGCAGCAAAAGATCGCTCCGCGCTTCCAGCCGCCGAATCAAACGCCCACCGATATACCCCGTGGCGCCGGTCAACAGGACGCGACGGCGCACGCCATCAAGATCGCTTTGGTCAGTGGCTGTGGATGCTAGCATCGCGCCATCATAGGGCACGCCTCCGGGCCGGCAAGTGCGGCGATGCTTGGGCCGCTCGGCGGCCAGTCCCTCCGGATGGCTGGCAAACGCGGCAACTTGTCGCGAGCTTTCCGCGAGCCTAGGCAGGCTGGGTTGCGGAAAAACCGCCGTCCGCGTGGATATCTTTCAACTACTTCTCGAAGTTGTTCCGATTATTCCACAAGGGCAGACGAAAGGAACGACTCCATGTCAACATCGCAAACCAAGCCATCGAAGACCACGCGGCTCGTGTATCGTGACTTCAGCGCCGAGGCTCGCAAAGCAGCGGAAGCCAAATGCAACGGCAACGCAGAAGATCTCGCGGAAGTCGAGTCCGCGGTAACCCGGGCAACCCTGCTGCTGCGGCCCGAAATTCGCAAGGCGGCCTGAATCCTGCCAGCTTGCCAGCAGCCTGTTGAGCAATTCGACAGACTGCGACATCGCACGGATGCAGTTGGCAAAAAGAAGACGCCAGTCGTCGTTTTGCGAGCCGAGGGACGCTTTGCTTCCCATTTTGGCGAAGTTGAACAACGTCACGACGGCATTTTTCAGCACGCCGCTAGGCAGCGTGCCGCCCTGGCGACGACTCGCGAGCAGATTCCGCGGCAGCGTATAGCGGCGACGAACGCCCGAGTTCTTTGGCACCGCGCGATTGCTGAGGGCGACCCAACGCGGCGCGGAAATAGCCGCGCAGCCGCCGCGGCGCAAAACGGTGCGCGTGCACGACGACGTACACCCCTCGCTTCAAGCGCTGCCAGCCACTCGGGATCCGCCAAGAGCGATCGCAGGCTCAGCCCGATGTACGGCCGCCAATTGCGGTCGTAGCTGTTGCCGCCTTGGATCGGCTGATCGCCCGCGAACTCAGGCGGCGGGCCGGCCATATCGTAGCTCTGTTCAAAGCTGGACGGCTGCTGCTCATAGCGATGCGCAAACTCGAAGTCGATCAGCTTCAGGCCCTCGCGACGGTCGACCAGCACATTGTCGATGCTGGCATCGATCACCGCGTAGCCGGCCTCATAGACGTTGCGTAGCGCCGCGATCGCCTGCTTGGCCACCGGCAGCGGCAACAGCTTGCCGCTCGAGCGCTGATAGTCCAGCGTGTGTTCGTAGTAGGGGATGGTGAGCGACGATGGGCTGCTGTCCAACAGGCGGGGCACTTCCGGCACCGCCGGGTGCAGCTCGCACAGCGCGGCAACCTCACGCTTGCAGAACCGTTCCTGGTGCGGCTTGAAGGTCTTTTTCACCGCCAGTTGTCCGTTCCAATCAACCAGTTCGATCTTGGCCCGCCGCCCGGCGCGCGTCCAATTGGCCAACACCGGCTCGGTAGTGGAAAACTCGCCGCGCAGTTTTTCGATTTGCGCCTGCAATTCCGGCAGCGCCTCGGGCAACATCACGCGCAGATAGTCGTGCGCCTCGTGCGCGTTGTCGCTGGAGTGGATCGCGTTGCAATGTTCTTGCGCCGGGAATCCCAAATTGAACGCGTCGCGAATCTTGTCCTTGCACAGCAAATGGGCATTGGCGAGAAAGGGAAACCGTTTGCGTTGCCGCCGAGAGGGCGCCGCCGGGTTCATGTCGTAGGCCACGATCACCGCCGCCGGAGTCCCGCCGGAGGTCGGCCACGGCCCTCGTCCCCAGTTGCCACCGCGAATCGAACGGGCGACCGTCGGCCGCTGGTCGTGGGACAATTCGTCGCATCGGAGAACGGAAAAGCCGTGCTGCTCGACGAGTTCTTTCGCCCTGGCAATGCCGCCACGCTCAAGCGCCTTTTGCCGCAGTACGAAGACCGCCAGCCCGTGGTCTTCCTTCGCATCCGACGACTCGTGCAGCAGCGATCGAATCCACGCGTTGCGCCGCGACAACCGCACCAGCATGTCGTGCGGCGGACGCCAGCCGCGACGGTCGAGATACTGATCGAGTCCCCAGAGCGCGATGGGCGTGTCAAGGTCCAATCGCCGGGCCATCCGCCGCAGCACCGCGTCGTAGTCGTGTTCGGGCTTGCCGTGCCCATCTGAAGTGTCGGGGCCGCTCGTCAACCCCGACTTGGCTCCCTTGTGGTACAGGGCGTGATACGCCAGGCTCAAAAAATGATCCTCTGGCGAGGGAACCCAGCAAAGATCGTGGTGCGGACAAGCCCTGTCGAGCAACTGCTGCGCGACGTAGGGCGGAAAATACGGCATGCTGCAATAGTCCGCGCCCGGCAGGCCCGTCACCGAGTATAGGTCGATGGGTTGGAGTCCCGGGCCTTCGTCCAGCATGGCGGAAACTACCGGCAAATCGGCGTCGTCGACCAGAATGTCCAGATCCTCGCCCGGCGGCAACACCGGCAGCGATTCGAACCAGCGGAGCACTGCGTAGCGCACGCGCTGTCGATTGAGACGTCGCAAGAACCGCTCGACGCCCAGCGCATGCGGGATATAGCATCGCGCTCCAGCGACATGCCGGCGCCGCACCCCAAACACGATCAACCGCAACGATCGATCGCCCTGCGAGCTGACGTCGACCAGCACGGGCCGGGTCAGTCGCCCAACCAGCCATTGCAGCAGTCCCGCCAACAGCGCCGGCACGATTCCGGGCGAAAGCGTCACGGGAAGCGCGACATATTGGGCATGGCGCACCGCGCGAAAGCGGGCCAGGTGCAATCCCTGCGCCCGCGCAAAATCAGCACTTCGGCATTGTTCTGTCGCACGGTCCGCCGAGACGGAGCGACGGCGAGTCGCGATTGAAGGCGCGGATGCGCCGCAGCCAGCTTGTCCAACGTCTGGCGCTTGTGCACCACGGACAAGAAGTGCCGATAGCCGGCGCCGACCAGTGCCTCGGCCAGACGGCCTGACGTGGCGCCGAATTCGATAATACGCAGGCCGGGGTGCCAGATATTCGTGATGTGCATGCGGAGATCGACAGCCGGCAAAAGCGAAATACCCTGCCGGCGTGCCTTACGAAAAAGTTGGCTTGAGAGCAAATTGGACTTTTCCAAATCGGGGCGGAAAGGTAGCAGATAGGCCCGCAAGTGATAAGGTCACCCGGGGACGACCGCGTGCCGACTTCAGCAAGGAAAATGCTGGCAGGCGCCAGCACCTGCTAGCAACGGCTTCTTTGCTCCTAGTGATGGCAAACGGGAGAAATAGATTCGGTTTGTCGGATTTCGCGGGGTTTCACGAAAGTCCGGAGTTTGCCGCTGCCGATTTTCTACTATGGGACGATCGGACCAGGAGCATATTAGCCGGGTATGTCATCGATGAGAGCCAAGTTAACCGTTCTGATTCCGTGCAAGAACGAGCGCGGCAATATCCGCGCCTGTATCGAATCGGTGCGCTCGATTGCGGACGAGATTCTGGTCGCCGACTCGGGATCCACCGATGGCACGCTCGACATCGTGCGCCAAATGGGCGGCTGCCGGATCATCGAGCGCGAGTACGTCCACTCGGCCAATTTCAAGAATTGGGCCATTCCGCAATGCACCCACCCGTGGGTCTTGATCGTCGACGCCGACGAACGTGTGACGGACAAGCTCGGCGGCGAAATCGGCCAACTTCTCGCGGCGCCGCCGGCCAACGTCGACGGGTATTGGATCGGACGGAAGAACCACTTCCTGGGCTATCACATCGCGCACTGCGGTTGGAACAGCGACGACGTGCTGCGCCTGTTTCGCCGCGATGTCGCTCGTTATCGCGAACGTTGGGTTCACGCCGAAATCGAGCTGCGCACCGACCGCGTGCGGCGGCTCAAGCATCCATTCGATCACTTCACGGCCTGGAGCTCGGAGCAACACTGGAAAAAGCTCAATCGCTATGCGACCTGGGGCGCACTCAATCTGCGCGACGAAGGAAACCGCATTACCCTGTTCTCGATGGTCTTTCGGGCGCCGCTGCGGTTCATCCAGCTATACTTCGTGCGGCTCGGATTCCTCGACGGCATCCCCGGCTTGCACGTGTGCGCGTATACGGCGTTCTACGTCTTCATGAAGCAAGCTCGGCTGTGGGAACTCGAGCATGCAGCGCGGCCGTCGGAACAAAGTGCGCCGGCGCACCCAGCGACCTCCGAGGGCGACAAGTCAGGCGTGATCCGCTTTCCCCAAACGGCCGAGGGAAAAGAACCATCGCGCCGCTCAATGGCCGCCTAGCTTTCTGGGAAGGCGCATCCCTGCGCCGGTATGCTCGATCAATTTTGGGCCAGGGCCGAAACCTCGTCCGCCGACAATGCGCGGGAATAAATCCGTACGTCGTCGATGCCGCCTTGCATGCCGCGATAGCCGTTTTCGCCCGATCCGATCGATAGCGGCAGATCGTTGGTTCCGATTTGGAAGTTTGCGTTTTTGCTGCCTTCCAACTGGCCGTTGATGTACAGCTTGATGGTGCTGCCGTCGTAGGTGGCCACCACGTGCATCCAAGTCTGCCCGTTGGTGGAAAACCTGGTCGACGAATCCACTCGATAGGTGTTGCCGCTCGAATCCTCGTTGAACCTTACGAACACGCTGCCGCTGTTCGACAGCGAGACTTCGTAGCCGTCGGTGCTCCCCTTGCCCTTCTTGCTGATCACGTACTGCGTGCCCGAGGCCTCGGGGCGGATCCAGGCAGAAATCGTCACGGCGCCTGTCACATCCAGCGAGTTGCTGTCGGGCACTTCCAGGCGGCTGCCGCTACTGGCCAGCAACAGAGCGCTGCTGATCCGACCGGCGCCATAGGACGTGGAGCCGATGGGCGTGCCGTTGTTGCCCATGCCCGACGCGTCGACGCCGTTGCCGTCCATCGCCCAATGGCCGACCAGGCCGTCCTCGCTGCCCGAACTCGGCGCGGCAGCCACATGAATCGTCACGTCGTCGCTCGATTGCAAACTGCCGTCATTGGCCGTCAGCCGCAGCACGTAAGTGCCAGCCTGGCTGAACGTGGCCGTTGTCGACGTCGCGCCCGCGTTGCCGAAGCTGACCGCGCCGGGACCGCTGATTTTGGTCCAGGTGGTGCCCAGCGTGCCATAGGGCTGACCGTCATCACTCGCCGTACCGCTCAGAGTGGCGACGCCGGGCAAGGTAATTGATTGGTCCGTGCCGGCACTGACCACCGGTGCGGCATTCTGCGCAACGGCGGCGTTCACCTGGATCGTCACGTCGTCGCTCGTCTGCAAACTGCCGTCGTTGGCCGTCAGCCGCAGCACGTACGTGCCAGTCTGGCTGAACGTGGCCGTTGTCGACGTCGCGCCCGCGTTGCCAAAGCTGACCGCGCCGGGACCGCTGACTTTGCTCCAGGTGGTGCCCAGCGTGCCAAACGGTTGCCCATCATCGCTGGCCGAACCGTTCAGGCTGGCGATGCCCGGCAGCTTGATCGTTTGATCCGAGCCCGCACTTGCCGTCGGCGCCACGTTTTGTGGGGCGGCCGGCGGTGTGTTGTTCATGGCGGCGGTGACTTCGCTAGCCGACAAGGCCCGCGAGTAGATTTGCACGCCGTCAATCGCGCCATTCATACCGCGGTAGCCGTTGGCGCCGAACCGATCGACAACGGCAGGCTGTTGGTGGCGATCTTGAAGTTGGCGTTCTTGCTGCCTTCCAGCTTGCCATTGATATAGAGTTTGATCGTGCTGCCATCGTAGGTTGCGGCCACGTGAATCCACGTCTGTCCATTGGTGGAATACTTGGTGGACGAATCCACGCGGAATGCGTTGCCGCTGGAGTTCTCGTTGAAGCGGACGAAGATCGTGCCGCTGTTGGAAAGCGACAGTTCGAAACCGTCCGAAGTGCCTTTGTCCTTTTTGCTGATCACATATTGCGTGCCGCGCCACTGGGCTTGATCCATGCCGAGATCGTAATCGCGTTCGTCATATCCAGCGAGGCATCGTCGGGCACCTCGAGTCGGCCGTTGCCGGACACGCCGAGCACCTGATTGGTCTGACCGGCCACGTACGACGCCGATCCGGCCGGCGTTCCGTTGTTGCCCAGCCCCGAAGCGTCGTTGCCGTTGCCGTCCAGCGACCACGAGCCGACCAGGCCGTCGATGTTGCCCGAACTGGGCGCGGCAGCGACCACGATCGTGAGGTCGTCGCTCGTTTGCAAACTGCCGTCGTTGGCCGTCAATCGCAGCACGTAGGCGCCGGCCTGGCTGAACGTGGCCGTAGTGGAAGTTGTGCCCACATTGCCGAACGCCACGCTTCCGGGGCCGCTGATTTTGGTCCACGTAGTGGTCAACGTGCCGAACGGTTGTCCGTCGTCATTGGCCGAACCACTCAAGTTGGCGATGCCCGGCAGCGTGATCGACTGGTCCGCCCCGGCGTTGACGTTTGGTGCAGTGTTCTGCGCAACGGCGGTGTTCACCTGGATGGTCACGTCGTCGCTCGTCTGCAAACTGCCGTCGTTGGCCGTCAGCCGCAGCACGTAGGTACCGGCCTGGCTGAACGTGGCCGTCGTCGACGTCGCGCCCGTGTTGCCAAAGCTGACTGCGCCGGGACCGCTGACTTTGCTCCAGGTGGTGCCCAGCGTGCCAAACGGTTGGCCATCATCGCTGGCCGAACCGCTCAGACTGGCGATGCCCGGCAGCGTGATCGACTGGTCCGCCCCGGCATTGACGCTTGGTGCAGTATTCTGCGGCGTGACCGGCGGGGCGTTGGTCAACAGCGCAGTGACTTCGCTGGCGGACAGAGCCCGCGAATAGATCCGCGCGTCGTCGATGGCGCCTTGCATGCCGCGATAGCCGTTCTCTCCGGAGCCAATGCTCAGTGGCAGCGTGTTGGTTGCGATCTTGAAGTTCGCGTTCTTGCTGCCCTCCAGTTGACCGTTGATATAAAGCTTGATCGTAGTGCCGTCATAGGTTGCGGCCACGTGGATCCACGTTTGGCCATTGGTGGCATACTTGGTCGTCGAATCCACCCGGTAGGAATTCCCGCTGGAAGTCTCGTTGAAGCGTACGAAGATCGTGCCGCTGTTGGACAGCGACAATTCGAATCCATCCGTGCCACTCTTGCCCTTCTTGGTCATGAAATACTGCGTTCCCTTGGCGCTGGGCTGGATCCAGGCGGAAAGCGTGATCGCGTCGGTGATATCGAGCGAGCTGTTGTCCGGTACGACCAGACGCCCGGAGCCGGAAACGCCCAGCGCTTGATCGTTCTTGCCGGTCACATACGAAGTCGTGCCGGCCGTGGTGCCATTGTTCCCAAGTCCAGACTGGTCGCTGCCGTTGCCGTCCAGCGACCAACTGCCGACCAGGCCGGGGTCGCTCGTGCCGGAATGAGGATTGGCCACCGGTTCATCCGCCACCACGATCGTCAATTGGTCGCTCGCCTGCAGGCTGCCGTCGCTAGCCATCAGTTGCAAGACGTACGTGCCGGCCTGGCTGAATGCGGCGGTGGTAGCCGGCGCGCTCGCATTGCCAAACGTCACCGTGCCCGGACCGCTGATCTGAGTCCAGACGGAAGCCAGCGTGCCCGAGGGCTGGCCATCATCGCTGACCGATCCGTTCAGATTGGCGATCCCCGGCAGCGTGATCGTCTGGTCGTCGCCCGCGCCGACGATCGGCGCCTGGTTCGGCTGGACGGACGCGTTGACGACGATGGTGACAAAGTCGCTCGATTGCAGGCTGCCATCGTCGGCCGTCAGTTGCAGCACATAGCTGCCGGCCTTGCTGAACGTGGCGCTGGTGGTAGCGCTGTGGGCATTGGCGAAGGCGACCGCGCCGGGTGCGCTCACCACGGACCAGGTGGCCAACAGCGTGCCGGTGGGTTGTCCGTCGTCGCTCACCGTACCGCTCAAGTTGGCGTTGCCTGGCAACGTGATCGTGGAATCGGCTCCGGCGTTGACCACCGGTGCGACATTCGGCACGGCGCTGCCAGCACCTAGCTGGATGAGGCTGCCGTAGGCGTAGCCCTTTAGCTCCGCCATGACTACCAGTTGGTCGCCCACATTGGCCTTGGAACTGGTGACGTCGTTGAAATTGCCGGCGAGAATTACCTGTTTCGGGCCAAACTGGATCTGGTCGAGAGGGGACGCGCATCACGATGTTGTC
Organism: uncultured Planctomycetaceae bacterium; assembly: GCA_963779015.1. GTDB lineage: Bacteria > Planctomycetota > Planctomycetia > Pirellulales > PALSA-1355 > JTS-RE94. The sequence goes on from CAVZWY010000026.1 coordinate 28,704, forward strand.
GCCGCCGGTCGTGTCGGTATAAAACACGGCAAGTTCATTGTTCGCTTCGCTAATCACCACAACCGGCCGCGTGCCGGTGGTGTCGATCGCGTAGCTGTTGTCCCAACTTCCATCGGGACGCCGTACCAATAGCGTGATTTTTTCGTAGCCCGCGCTGTCGTATCCGGTTTTCACGGCGGCATACAAGGTGCCATTCGAGCTGACCGCCAGATGCATGTGATCGTCGGCAAAACCGTGCCCCTTGGATTGGGCCGACTGGCTTGCGGGCACTTCGTCGGCGGTCCAGGACGTGGGATCGGTGCCGTCGGCGTGCGTGCGAAAACCGAAACGCTTCGCGTTCTGATTCGACCAGAACACCCCGATCGTTCCACCCGGCATGGCGATGATCGAAGAGATGTCGTCCGTGGTAATCCCGCTGGCCACGGTGATCGGCGCGCGTAAACGATGTATAGAGACCGTCGCTATAGCGCACTTCGATCGTGCTGCTGCGATCGTACGCCATCCACAGGCGGCCGGTCGAGTCGACATCGATCGTGGCGGTCTCCACTCCGGAACCGAGCACGACGTTGACGACTTGCGGCTGCTCGGTCCAGAATTCGTAATTCCCCGCGGCGTACTCGAGCGTGACGAACTGCGAACTCGTCCCTTGAAACATCAGCACGTGCGCCAGCTCGCCCACGACCTTGACATCGGCGGCCGTGGACGTGTTTGAGGAAAGCTGTACCACGGGACTCCAGGCGTCGTTGTCCAAGCGCCACAGCCACGTGCCCGATTTATCTGGCAACACGCTCCACCAATCGCCGTCGTGCTCCCAAATTTTCGACTGCGGCTTTTGGCCGGTCGACGCGCTGACCGCGATCGGTGCGATCGGCGACTCCACCACCGGATCCCACAGGCTCACGGCCGACAGCAATTGACGCGATTCGAGCATTTCCGAACCAAGCCGACGACGCAGCGGACGGGGCTTGGCAGTGCGAGTGCGACGACGACGCGGACGAGGGGACCACGGCCACATGAGCTACCTCCGAAGTCGAATAACGACGAGAGTTGGGAAGAGGTGGCTATCTGTTCCGGCAGATAGGGCCCAACCGGCGCGTTAACCTGGGAAGCGCACGACGATTGGGGTAACTCTCAGGCTAGTTACGCCCGGCGGCACTGCAAGATTCGCGCGGCCAATTCGACGCCGGATTGCCCAGTCACCGGGTTGGATTTACCGGTCTTGCCGTGCGTGGCGGCACGAGACCGGCCACGTGGCAAAAAGGCAACGCGCCCCAATAGCGGTTTTTCAGGTTGTGGTGCCCTGACGCCGCTGCGATGCCGCAGCACCACGAAGGCGTTCCCGACCACCACGGCACGGCGGCGCGATCAATTGCGCGTCTCGATCGCATCGAACGCAGTTGGCAGGAACGAAGAGGGCTCGCCAGCAGCGGACGCGTTCCCAACTACGTCGTGCTGCGAGAGTCGCTCGAAGAAATCGCCGCTTTTTCGAGTTGGACGCGCTCATCGCCCAGGACGATTGCAAAGTCGTTAATCCAAGGCTCCTACGAGTTTCAGGGCGTGGAGGGGATTGGCGCAGAGATCATCGGCTCGGGCTCGAAGCGGTTGTTTGGATTTTTGGGTCGTTAGTCGCAACACGCTCAGGGCTACGTTGGTGAGGCTTGCCAGGCGTTCGGCCAATCCTGGCCGACGACTCCAGTGCCGGTCTTCGTCCCACCAACGATCTTTGACGAAGTGCAAGCTGTTTTCCACTTGCCAATGAGCGCGTACGTACTTCAACAATTGCTTGGGCGTAGTCGTGGCCGGGTCGAGGCTGGTGACGAAGTACCGCGTTTCGCGCGTGGTTTTGCCGTTTCGGTCTTTCGTCTCGCGGTCGACTCGCAAGAGCATGCGGCAACCGGCAAGCCCCAGCCGCTGGCAGACATATTCGGCGTCGGCCAGGTCGATCCAAAGAAAACGAGTCTCCCTACGGCCCCCTTTTTTTCCCGCGTCTGAGCGGCCGCCGCGCTGTCTTGGGCCTGCGCAAAGCAGGTCTGCGCCGCATCCAGGATGTCGGGCTGGTTGGCTTTGATTTGGAACAAGTAGTCATGGCCCGAAGTCAGAATCAGTTCGGCCAGATTGCGCTGAGCATAGAGGGCATCGCCCGTGATCAAACGCAACGCCGGATACTTCTCGAACAGTTCGCTCAGGTGCGCTTTGAGCACTTCCGGCTCGGTGCTTTTGTCGCCCGACAGGGGCCATTGCCCAAGACACGCTTTCAAATCCTGGACAAAAACGTTCAGCATCTGAATCGGATCGCCCTGCGGATCGAAGCCTTGCTTCGACGTCTTGCCATCCACCGCCGCGACCAGAGCCTCCTGATCCGCCATTACCTCTTGCAACCACTGGGAAAACGCAGCTTGAAACTCCTCCAACGAGAACTTCGCCAGCGTCCGACTTAACGTGGTAGGATGCGGCGGCTTGCGACGCGTAAAGCCCAAAGGTCTGCGCAGCAGATGCCAGTTCCGGGCTGCCCACCGCTGCAAGCTGGCAAAATCGTTCAAGCGGCAGACCAGCCCCACGAGCGTCAGTCCCAAAATCCCCGAAAACGGATGACGAACACCACGCCGCTGACGTGGATCGGCCACCTCCGAAAAGGCCACCATCAAAGACGGAAAATACGATGGTAGTTGCATGGCTAGCTCCTTCTCCTAAAGCCAACCCGCATCACCCGGTTAGGATCGCACCTGCATTATACAAAACTCAACTTTGCAATCGTCCTGGCTCATCGCCCGCGCAGGTTGATCGCCCAATAGGGTGATATACAATCGATTCCAGTCCCGCCGCGCGACCCCGCCCGCATCGCCACTCGTGCTCGCAACATTGCCTGGCCCTTTGACGCGGGCGGCAGGCAACGCGGAGGCCGACTGTTTCAGCGCAACCAAATCCTCTAGCGAGGGGCAGACAATGCGTCACAGCGGACTTGCACGCTGCCTACGCGCTGTGGATGCTCCTGCTGTTCGGCACGCAGCGAACGACGGCCGCTGAAGACAAAGCGGCTGTCCCAACCTACGAAAACGTGCCGCACCATCTTGCAAGCCAACTGCCTGCGCTGCCACGGCCCGGAAACGAAAAAGGCGTCGCTCGATTTGAGTACGGCCGCGGGCATTCGCGCCGGCGGCGAATCGGGCGAGATCCTCGATCCGCAGAACCTCGCCGAGAGCGTGCTCTACGAATATGTACACGAGCGCATCATGCCGCCCGAGGACGAGGGCGAATTGTCCGACGACGAGATTGCCACGATCACCACGTGGATCACCTCCGGCGCGGACCTTGGCGAATCGCCTGTGACCGCCGAACAAACACTAACGCAACACGATGTGCTGCCCACGTTGCTATTGCGCTGCGCAATCTGTCATGGCCGTCAGCGGCGCGAAGGCGGCCTCGACGTGCGAACGGTTAGCGCGCTACTGACGGGCGGCGAAACGGGACCGGCCATCGTCCCGGGCAAGCCCGACGAGAGCCTGCTGGTGCGGAAGATCCATGCCGGCGAGATGCCGCCCCGCAAGACGCTGGCCTTCTACTCGGTCAAGCCCGTGGCCGATCACGAACTGGAGGCGATACGCAAGTGGATCGCCTCCGGCGCGCCCGAAGTCGACGTGCCGCCGGATGTGGCCACGACACAACCCGATCCACTGGTGAGCGACGCGGATCGCCGGTTTTGGGCGTTCCAAGCGCCGCGATCGCCCGACGTGCCGGCCGTGCAGGACGACGACCAGGTTCGCAGCCCGATCGACGCGTTTCTGTTGGCGAAACTCGCGGAAAATGGCCTGACGTTTTCAGCGACAACCGATCGCACGACACTGATTCGCCGCGTGCATTTCGATCTGTTGGGGCTGCCTCCCGATCCGGCGGATGTTGACGACTTTGTGAACGACGAGGATCCGGATGCCTATGCCCGACTGATCGATCGCGTGCTGGCGTCGCCGCACTACGGCGAGCGGTGGGGACAAACCTGGCTCGACGTAGCCGGCTATGCCGATTCCGAAGGCATTCAACATGCCGACGACATCCGGCCGCACGCGTGGCGCTATCGCGACTATGTGATCCGCGCCTTCAATGACGACAAGCCCTACGATCGCTTTCTGCTGGAACAATTGGCCGGCGATGAACTGGTCGACGTGGAGCACGCGGCCGAGATCACGCCAGAAATGGCCGACAGTCTGGTGGCCACCGCGTTCCTGAGGCTGGCGCCCGACGCCACGTATTCGCCCATCACCGGCTTTGTACCCGACCGGTTGGAAGTGATCGACGACGAGATCGAAGTATTCAGTTCCGCCGTGCTGGGGCTGACGATCAAGTGCGCGCGTTGCCATTCGCACAAATTCGATCCGATTCCGCAGCGCGACTACTATCGACTGGCGGCCGTATTCAAAGGAGGCGCTGGACGAACACGACTGGCTGGCGCCACGGCTAGGCGGACCCGATCAGCCGGAGGATGCAATGACTTGCCGGCTCCCGTACGTCGCCTCCAGCGAACGTGCTGCGTGGCAAGCGGCCGGCGCCGATCCAAAAACCGAACCACTGATTCGTGCGGTGTGGGATTGTGGCGAACCTTCGCCCACCTACGTGCTGCGGCGGGGCAACTATTTGACGCCGGGGCCGCTGGTGGGTCCGGGAGTGCCCAGCGTGCTGACCGATGGCCATACGCCGTTTGATATCGTGCCCCCCTGGCCCGGCGCCAAGAAAACCGGCAGACGCTTGGCGCTGGCGCGATGGGTCACGCAAAAGGACAATCCGCTCACGGCCCGCGTGATGGTCAACCGCGTGTGGAAACATCACTTTGGCCGTGGCATCGTCAGCACGCTGGACAATTTTGGCACGACCGGCGCCCGGCCGACGCATCCCGAGTTGCTCGACTGGCTGGCGGTGTACTTCACCGAGCAGGGCTGGAGCGTCAAGCAACTGCACCGGTTGCTGATGAACTCCAACGCCTACCGCCAGACATCGCAGGTAAGCGCCGTGCACGAGCGGCTCGATCCGGACAACGCCTTGCTCTCGCGCATGCCACTACGGCGGATGGAAGGCGAAGCCTTGCGCGACTCGCTGCTCTACGTGGCCGGCCGCTTGAGCACGAAGCCCTGCGGACCTGCTGATTCGCTCGATGCGCGCGGCGATGGGCTGGTCACGCCACAAGCCGATGCGAACGGCATGCGGCGGCGCAGCATCTACGCACTCAAACGACGCACGCAACCGGTCACGCTGCTGCAAGGCTTCGACGTGGCCGGCATGGACCCGAACTGCATCGAACGCAGCGAGTCGATCGTCGCGCCGCAAGCGCTGCACCTGGCCAACAACGCACTGGTGCGCGAACTGGCCGCCTCGCTGGCCCAGCGCGTCGTGCTCGAATCCAACGACGATCCACGCCAGCAAATCACCACCGCATACCGCATCGTCACCGGCAGACCTCCGACAACCGACGAGCTGGCGATCTCGCTCGATGCCGTCATCAAACTCGCGACAGCCTGGCAAAGCCACACGCCGGGCACCCGTCACGAATTGGCCGCCGCGGCGCACCTATGGATTCGCGAGTCCGCGCCCGACACCGTCTACGAAGATGACTTGATTTCCGTTTGGTCGAGCGCCGCGGGCGACCACGCGCGGCGCTGGGGTCTTGTCGAGTTCGACCTGTCGGCCTTGGCCGGGCGCACGTTGCGAGCGGCGCATCTGGAGTTCGGCGCATTGAACCCGTCGCCCCTCTCGCAATCGGCCGCGCTAGTTGCGCCCGGTATTTCCGGCTTGACGTGGAACCGATTCACGGCCGAAAAGCAACCGTCGATGCAGCCGCTGACAGCGCTGGCTCGCGTCGAAGTGGCGGCTTCGCCGAGCGCCGTCGGCGCCTATTTGCACTCCAGCGCCGCCTCCCCCGCCGACCTGCAACTGCTGCAAGCGGCGGCCGAATCCGGCGGCAAAGTAGCCATCTTGCTCACGGCCGAAGAGAATGGCACGCCCTATCGCCAGGATTGGGACGACGGCGTACACGGTTCGACGCGCCACAAACCGCCACGGCTGATCGTCTACGACGACCGATTGGACGAAGCGGCGGCGCGGCGCAAAGCCATCGAGAACTTGTGCCACGCGTTGTTCAACTCGGCCGCGTTTCTATATATCGATTGAGGTGCAAGCCATGCGGCACAACTCGTCCTCGCCGATTCGGCACAACGCCACGCGGCGCAACTTCCTGCAGCACGTGGGCGCGGGCTTTGCCGGTATTGCGCTCTCGTCGCTGGTCAATGACGACCTGCTCGACGGTGCGCTGGCCAGCACGGCCAATGTGCCCACCGATCTGGCGCCGCGTCGTTCGCACCATGCCCCGCGGGCGAAGGCCGTGATCCACCTGTTCATGAACGGCGGGCCGAGCCAGATGGACTTGTTCGACCCCAAGCCCGAGCTGTCGCGCCGCCACGGCGAAGCCTACTTCGACAAGATCGCCGGCGAAGTGGAGAACCCGCACGAGGCGGGCGCGCTGATGCGCAGTCCGTTCAAGTTCGCGCAACACGGCCGGTGCGGCACATGGGTCAGCGAAGCGCTGCCGCATCTCGCCGAGCAAGTCGACAAGATCGCGCTAGTGCGGTCGATGCACACGGTGAACATCACGCACGAGCCGGCGATCTACAAGATTCAAAACGGCCGCATGTTGCCCGGTTATCCGAGCATGGGCTCGTGGATCACCTACGGCCTGGGATCCGAAAATCGCAATCTGCCGGCCTACGTGGTGCTCGACGATCCCCAGGGATTGCCGATCAACGGCACGCAAAACTGGCAAAGCGGCTTTCTGCCGCCCGTCTTTCAAGGGACGCGGTTTCGCTCGACCGGCGCGCCGGTGCTGAACCTGGTGCGCGATTTCGAAGAGCCGGAAGAGATCACGCCGCTGGAACGCGCACTGGCCGCCGAGCTCGATCGTGTGCATCTACGGGCCCATCCGCGGCAGCCTCGGCTCGACGCGCGCATCGCCAGCTACGAACTGGCCGCGCGGATGCAGCTTTCGGCATCCGATGCGCTCGATCTGTCGCAAGAATCACCCGCCACGCTGGCCAGCTACGGCATCGGCCAGGAGCCGACCGACTCCTATGGCCGGCGTTGCCTGATGGCCCGGCGCCTGGTGGAGCGCGGCGTGCGGTTCGTGCAATTGTTCATCGACGCTCAGATCTGGGACAACCATGCGCAGATTGCCACGTCTCTCAAAACGGCGTGCGAGCGTACCGATCAGCCCACCGCCGCACTGCTGGAAGATCTTGCCCAGCGCGGCATGTTGGACGACGTGCTCGTGCTGTGGGGCGGAGAAATGGGGCGGCTGCCGATCGCCCAGATTGGGGCCGGCAAGAACGAAGCCCAGGCCGGACGCGACCACAACAAATTGGCCATGTGCGGCTGGATGGCGGGTGGCGGCACGAAAGCCGGCATCACGCACGGCGCAACCGATGAGTTGGGCTTCGCCGCGGTGGACGATCCGGTAAGCGTGGCGGACTGGCACGCCACCGTGTTGCATCTGTTGGGTCTCGATTTCCACAAGCTGACGTACAACCGCAACGGCTTCGACGAGAAGCTGACCGGCGTCGACGAAGCGCGCGTCGTCACCGAGTTGCTGGCATGACCCTTCAACCCGATGGTAGGGCGAACGGCTTCGCGCTTGGGTCCATACGATTGGTCAAGCGCACGACAGGCTGATCGAAATCGTACCATGCTCGGCTGCTGCAGCGGTGGGTCGGCTGCCTGTCGCCCGCGGCTGCGTTTTGCAACGCCGAGTTCTCATTCGACGGAACTCCCATCCGCGGCGCAACCTGCCGCGCCGTGGGCCGTGCTCCGCGCCGCGCCGGTGCACTCGGTATGGCAATTGCAACGCGATTGCCCGATTGCCCGATCAGCCTCGCTAAACAAACGGACCCACGGACACTTGAGTTAGGAGATTCTTTATGTGTGTTAACTTACGGAACATGTTTGCCGCTTCGACCGTAGTCGCCGCCGCAATGACGTTGTCGGCCGTGGCTGTTGCACAAGACGGCCCGATTCGTAGTGGCGTGAAGCGGGTTGCCGAGGGCGCTCGCGAAGCCGTCGATCGCGTGGATCCGCGCCGCATTACGGCCAACCGGCCGGTGGATGGCGCGGCTGCTCCCCAAAACACCGATCAGTTCATCGCCCAATGTCTCGAAATCGGCAATGAGGAAGAAGTCTCGCTGGGCACATTGGCCGCCGGCAAGACACAAAACCCGCAGGTGAAACAATTCGCCGAGATGATCGCCAAGGACCACGGTGACTTTGCCGCCAAGCTGAAGAAGTTCGGCGCCAAGCCGGTCGACCTGGCGGCAGTCCACGGTTCCCATTACAGCAACGACACCGAACGAGCCGCGGCCGAACGACGCACCGCCAGGGCCGGCGACAAAGAGCGCGCACGCGCCGATCGTGAAGGCGCGGACGGCGAGCAAACGACCGCACACCAAAACGCCGGGCGGCCGATCGACTTTGTCGACGTCAAGGTCCAAATGGCGCAACGTTGCCTCCAGCACGCCCGCCAATGCTGGAACGACAAGCCCCAGGCCGAAGCCAACATGGGGTTCCTGGGCAGCCAGCTCGTGCTGCATCAGCAGATGATTGATGCGCAAGAAGTCTTGCGCGAGTACGCCTCGCCCGAGTTGCAAAGCGTGATCGACCAGGGCATCCAAACGTCGCAATCGCACTTGGCGCGCGCCCAGCAATTGATCGACGAACTTAGCCCCAAGGCGGCCGAGAATCTGAAACAGCGCCGCGAGAGTTAGCCGACACTCGCGGGCACTTTACACTCGCTATGGAGTCGGCCTCTTCGAGAGCATCCCGTCGTCGACCCGGAACAGTGCCGGCGGCGGGATGTCTTTTTGCGCGACCGTCATTTAGACGGCTGGGGCGTCGGCAGTTGCGCCTGCACCGTCTTGCGCCAGGCGTGCAGCTTGTCTCGCAATTCGTTGGCCCGCTCGGGCTGTTCGCCTGCCAGATTGTGCTCTTCGCCCAGATCGTCCTTGAGATTGTAGAGCTCCAGGTGATGTGTGAGCGTCACGATTGTGGTTAGTTTGGGTAGTTTTTCCAGAAGGATTCCCACTGGCCGGGCTGGCTGAGGTAGAGGGCACGGAGGTGGCAGACGGCATCGGAGCCATCCTCGCCCCAGCGCATGCCGCTGCCTTTGAGGCGGTTGGCCACGACTGTCTTGCAAGCGCTCTCGACGGGGCCCGAGCCGATCTGCCAACCGTTGGCCAGGTAGCGCGGATAGTCCATGCGATGCTGATGGTTGTGGAAGTAGCGCACGCAGTCGGCGTGCGCGCGCCGCGCCGCGGGTGGCTTGCCGTCCAGTTGAATTACTTCCAGGGCGGCCAGCGTCGGCGCGCCACCTTCGTGCTTCAATTGATGACACCAGGCGGCAACCTGCTCTCGGCGTTGCCGCTCGTCGTCGGGATGCAAGGCGAGTCCCAGCTCAGTAAGATGTTCGGCGGCGTGCCAGAAGTCGAGGATGCACTCGGCCAGCGGGAAGTTCTTGCGAAAGAATTCTTCCAGCCCGCTGCCGCCGTCCGACAGTGCGATCTGCTGGTCGGCCTCGTCCCAGCCCACTTGCGCCGCCTGGCGGCGGAGTTGCGAGCCCAGTTCGTCCAGGTCGTAAAAACCCGCTAAATACCGCACGGAATGCGGTTCGGGGCGCTGGTCGTCGTGCTTGCCACGGGGATTGTAAAGCATGCCAACATAGGCCATGCGGCCCTCGGTTTTGGCTGCCCGCTCGCCTTGTTGCCGCACGCCGGTGGCGTCGAGGCTGACGTAGGCACAGCGCTTGCCGCGCGCATCGCGTTGCCAGGTCCAGGGCTTGCTTTGCTCGTCGAAGGTCACCTTGTCGTGCAGCAATTTCGCGAGTCGCTCTCCAGTGGCTTCAGTAACCCGTTCGACCGTTGATTCACTCAACCGCAATCCACAGAGCTTTTGCAAGGTTACTTCGGCTGACTGCGCGAAACTGGTTTGCACGCCCGCGATACTGGCCACTTCGCTGGCCGCCGGCGTGAGCGTGGCGACACCTAATCCCAGTTCCCGATCCCACGGGACATGCCCTTTGCCACAGCCCCGGCAATGGTAGTAACAACGTGTCAGGCGAATCGAGCCCAACAAACTCTCACACCATTTGCCACGCCGCCCCACAAACCTCGCGTCGTGCCGGCAATGTGGACAGACCAAGCTAGCTCCCTCGTACCCGTCCCTTTTTTTGCCGCTCGTCGGCGGCCACCTCCAGGGCCTTAGCTCCCAGGTCGTGGACCTGGTCGCGCAACTCGAACTCCTTGCTCCCGAACAATGGACCGTTCGCCAAGGCTCGCGCCGTGCGCAGCCGCTCCTGCTGAAACAACGGCTCCAAACGCTCGTAAATCCGCCGCTCGTCCTCATTCAACACGATCTCATGTCGACTCGGCCGGTCCATGATTCCGTCTCCTACACCTGGAAAATAGGTAAACCCAACTTCCAGCTTACCAATGGACCAAATTTTCCACCCACAATCGAGACGCTCACACCCAGGTGATCGTCCTCGAAGTACTCGAGCAGCTTCCAGTCACGCTGGCGGATGGCGCCCGCCGGCGTCGTGGTCGGGTAGTAGTGCGGATAGTGAAAATAAAGCGCGTCGCGGTCAAGCTGGGTTGTGGGATCTTTCAACAGCGGCAGCAAACTCAGGCCATCCACCGCTGGCCACGGCTTGGCGCCAGCGGGCTGAACCGCCGCGGCGATCACCGGCAACACGTCCATCACGCACACCGGCTCGTCGCACACGGCGCCGGCCTTGGTCACGCCGGGCCAGCGCACGATCAGCGGCACCCGTACGCCCCCTTCGTACAACGAGCCCTTGCCCGAACGCAACGGCGCGTTGTTGGTGACCGTTTGATCGTCGAACGGCATCACGTGCCCGCCGTTGTCCGAAAGGAACACGACCAGTGTATGGTCCGTGAGCCGCGCTCTTCGAGTTGCGCCAGCACGCGGCCGACGCTGTCGTCCAGGCTGTGCGTCATGGCGGCGTACGTGGCGTTTTGATGATGCAGCCCCGGCGAGAGCTTTTGCTGGTAGCGTTCGACGAGCGTTGGCTTGCCTTCGATGGGCGTGTGTACGGCATGATGCGCCAGGTATAGAAAGAACGGCTGCTGGCCAGCGCGGTCGATGATTTTGAGCGCCTCGTCGGTCAGCCGATCGGTGAGATACTCGCCCTGCTCACCATAGGGAAGGTCCGGCACGTAGCGCAGCTCGCGGCCGTAGTGCCGATCGCCCCGATAGGGATAGAAAAAGGACTGCGGCGCGCCCCAATGCGTGCCGCCGATGTTGATGTCGAAGCCCTGCGTTTCCGGAAAGTGCCCGGCGTCTCCCAAGTGCCACTTGCCCACCAGCGCCGTCAGGTACCCCGCGTCTTGCAGCCGCTCGGCCAGCGTGACTTCTTCCAGGGGCAAGTTTCCCACCGACTTGGGCGGCATCAGTTCGTGGCCGTGGTCCGGCTCCAGCGAGCCCTCGTACCAGATGGTCATGTGTAGCCGCGCGTAGTGTTTGCCGGTCAATAGCGCCGCGCGGGTGGGCGAACAGATCGAAGCGGCGTAAGCACTCGTAAACCGCTCGCCCTGGCGCGCCAGCCGGTCGATATGCGGCGTCTCGTGCAAATCGGCCCCATAGCAGCCCAAGTCCGACCAACCCAAGTCGTCGGCCAAGATCACCACGATATTGGGCGGCCGCGATTCGGCGGCTAAGGTAGCGCCCGATGAGAAACACAATGCGGATGCGATGAGCGCCAGCAGAATCCACAGGGACGCGCGCGTCGACGAGTTGCTTCATAAGGTGTTCTCGATGCGCATTAGCCCAACTTTGGCAACACATACGGTTCACGATAGTTCTTGGTCAGCAGCGCGTTGGCCTCGTCGCAGCCGATAAACCTCTGGCTCTGGGGATCGAAGTCCACGCGCCCACGCGTCAGGCAGGCAATCTCGCCCAGGTGTACCAGCGCAACTGCGATGCGCCACTTCGGGATTCGCCTTGGTGGGCGTGCGCAGCCGCACGGCGCCCAGAAACTCGGCCATGTGCTCCGCATAGCCGCGCTCTCCCCGGATGGCGCGGTCCTCGGTCGGTCCCGGCTTGCCCTTCTGCCCGAGAAACGTGCTGAACGCTCCGCGGCGCGAGAAGATCATGTAGCCTTCGGTGCCGTAAAATGCATTGCCGTTGTCGAAGCCGTGCAGCCCGTAGGCCGTGAACGGATAGTTCTCATAGATCAGCAATCGGCCGTCGGGATACTCGTACGTCACGTTCATGTTGTCGGGATACTCGCTGGCGTGATCGTGCAGCAGCATGCGGCCTCCGCGCGATGTGATTTGTTTGGGCAACGTGTCGATGCCCAAGCCCCAGGTGGCCATGTCCAAGTCGTGAATCCCGTCGTCGCCGATCTCGCCGTTGCCATAGTCGCGAAACATCCGCCACGTGCCATGAAACCGGTACGGATTGAAAGCATGCACCGGCGCGGGCCCCAGCCAGCGGTCGTAGTCCACACCTGCTGGCGGCGTGCCATCCGGCAGCGGCTTGGCTTCGCTGCGCACTTCGGCCGTCCACGCCCGGGCGACTTTCACTTCGCCAATCAGACCCTCGGCCAGTAGCTTGCCGGCTTGCAGCGTGACGGGGCTGGAGCGCATCTGGCTCCCCTGCTGCACCACCCGGCCATGTTTCTTGGCGGCGGCGATGATCAGCGGCCCTTCGTCGTACACGTGCGAGATGGGCTTTTCGATGTATACGTCCTTGCCGGCCTGCATCAGCGCCAGCGCGATCGGCGCATGCCAGTGATGCGGCGTGGCAACGATGCACGCGTCGACGTCGGCATCAGCCACCAGATCTTCAAAGCGCGACGTCCGCTTGGGCGACTCCGATTGAAACTCCGAAACCACGCCGGCCATCTTGTCGATTTGCTTCGGATCGACGTCGCACAACCAGGCGAACGAAACCCCCTCGCGCCGCTCGACCAGTCCCTGCACATGACCGGTCATCATGCCTCCGCAACCGATGATGCCCAGCCGCACCACCGCCGGCTTCTCTTCTGCCTGGGCGTGCACACTACCCAGCGCGGCAGCCGCGCCGATCACCGCGGCGGTGTGCGTCGAAGTGGCGAGAAACTCGCGGCGCGTGGTCGGCTTGTTCATGGCGTAGGTTTCCTTGCAGTGCATGATTTCCAGAAGGCCACTCAGCTCTCCGGCGGCAGGCCACACGCCTCCAATAGCGCCGTTTGTACCGCCAGGTCGTGCTGGTAGGAAAAGTCACTCGGCTTTTCGCCGCGAATGACTTGGGCCATGTCGGCCGCGTCGGCCACATAGCGCGTGAACTTGGGAAACGCCACGTCCTGATAGCCGCGCTGGTAGTCGCCGCGCTTCTTGGAAAGCGCCACACTCGCCCGCGGATCGTCGAGTGGCTGAATATGAAACGTCCCTTCGGTGCCGCACACGACGAAATGCCGCCGGTCGAAACCCTCGACTTCCAACGCGCTCGACTTCACCGTGGCGGTGGCCTTGCGATACTCGAACACGGCCAGCATGTTGTCCAGCAGCGTATCGTCCGCATCCAGGCTGTGGCGCGGATAGGCGGTGACTTTCTCGGCGCGCCGAACACGCCCACGGTCAGGTCGATGATGTGGCAGCCCAACTCGAACATGATGCCGCCGGGATACTCGGCGAGCGACCCTCGACGCTCGCGGCCGATGACCTTGCTCATCACGGTATGCACCTCGAACGGCTCGCCCAGCCAGCCGCGCTTGAGAAAGTCGTGCAGCATGACCACCGCCGGGTTGTAGCGGTACATGTAGCCCATCTGCACCACCAGGTTCTTGCTGGCCGCCGCGTCGAGAATCTTTCGATATTGCGCGAGCGACTCGCCGGCCGGCTTGTCCAGGTGCACGTGCTTGCCGGCGTCGATGCAGGCTGAGGCCGTGTCGAGCAAATCACGCACCCGTGTCTCGACCAGCACCACCTGCAAGCCGGGCGTGCCCAGCAGTTGCTCCTGGGTCATCCACGGCAAGTCGCGATACGGATCTTCATTTTCGGCGCGGCCGCGCAGCTCGGCATCGGGTTCGACAATGCCCACCACTTCATAGTCCGATGACTCGCGAAAGACGCCCAGCTTGCTGGCGTGCGCATGGCCGACGCCGATCTGGCCGATTTTGATCCGCGGCGCCGCAGCGCGAGCCACGGTGGGCATCAAAGAACTCGCCAACAGCGAGCCGGCGCAGGCCGCGCTCCATTGCTTCAAAACATCGCGACGATGAGGCATGATCGGAGGGCTCGCGTGCGGGAGGGGCGAACGCTGGCAACGCAGCGGACAAGCCCCATTCTATCGTCGCCCGCGCAGCCGATGCAACGCGCCGCAGATCGATGGTCCGACATCGCTATCGCTCATTGTGCCGATATTATTGTTTCAGCCAGAATCGACGAACACGGTACTGTCGACGCACACGGTTACGACCACTCATTCCGCTTTCTTGATGAGCATGGAACGGGTTGCAATGATTGACAATGCGCCTGCCGCCGTGATTTTTGCGACGAAGGGTGGCTGATGAGTGCGAATGCATCCGAGAATCTCCGGGAGCGCCGTGAGTATCGATACCGCATTTTCAGCGGCAGTGGTGTTTCCTGAAGAGAGCACAAACGCGGGCTGGCCAGATCAAAGTAAGGCAACAACTTCGATCTGCCGACTGACAACTCGGGCATCTTTGGTGATGATTGCCCATCCTCTCGCTCCGACTTCTGCAATCCACGCCGGGTCGTCAGTATCTGAATTGAAGTGGTCTTTATGGACTTCGATGCGTAGTCCCGCAGAGCGCAGGGACGCCGCAAGGTCATATGCCCCTAGGCATCGATCCAGGAAAAAGGTGGTCGAACTATGCTGCTGTGTCGAGCTGCTGTTCGACTCGGATTGCTTCTTGGATATCGAGCGTCTCGCAATCATAGTCCTTAGCGAGGTGTTCAATGGCTTCGCCAGCCAAGAAACGCTCGATGAGCGAGGCTGTTGGTATCCGCGCGGTCGCCAATACTGGCCGTCCGAACGCGACTGCTGGGTCACTGAACTACTACCGGCTGAAGCCGGTAGGTTCGAGGAGAATCGTGGCTACGGACTGAAGTCCTGCGCTCACGATTTGGTAATGCGGAAATTGTCGCCGCCATCGTCAGGCTCAGTGCCTTGTTGTTGGCGGATATATTCTTGGATCACCTCGTCAGTCACGTTGCCGCTGGATGCCACAAAGTAGCCGCGGGCCCACAAATGCCGACCCCAGAACTCTTTTTGCAGATGCTTGAACTCCATCAGCAACTTCCGCGAGCTTTTGCCCTTGATGTACTGCATGGCCTTGCTTGGCGACAGATTCGGCGGACAGGACAGCAGCACATGCACATGGTCGCGAGACACCGAGCCCTCCAAAATCTCGATTTCGTTGGTTCTACACACTTCTCGCACCAGTTCCCGCAGCCGCATTCCGACCGCATCGGCCAAAATGGGCTTCCGATACTTGGTGATCCACACAAAATGGTACTTCAGGTCGAAACGGCTATGCGAACTCGTGCGGTACTTTTCCATCCCCAAATTCTAGCAAACGAAGAACCTAAAGGTTTCGCCTGAAGGCGAGGGTTTTAGACCCATCGCAAGGACAATAAAGACACTCATCGGATTGTCATCGCTGACATGCGGACGAGTAAACGGATAGAGCCTAAACACGCCCGACTCGTTTCGAGCCAATCGCTTGAGATGGGCGTCCAGCATCGTACGCATCACGACCTGCCCCTGTGCGGAGGCGTCAATTTGCTTTCCAATATGATCGACAAATAGGCTAACTCCGTCTGTCTCGAAGTCTTGTTCGACAAGTGGATGAACCCAGTCGAATTCTTCCACGACGAAATCGAGAGCTTGACGGATGTTGTGCATCGGCACGCCATGCGTGCGCCGAAATGCGCCAAGAACGTGCGCTTCCGCTAGATTTACGAACGACAGCAATTTCGCGTCCTTGTCAGCCAAATCGATCAGAGGAGCCGTTCGGCGCTTCTCGCCGTCCTTCAGGCGATAGGGACACCCCAGAAGCCAGTCTCGCAGAGTCGCCACAGGCAAGCGAAGATAGTGCGCAGCCTCTTTGATCCCGTACGTTGGTACCTCAAGCGGGCTGTCGAGATGAATCGATTTCGCGAGATCGAATCGCAGCTTTGGCATGAATCTAATCACCTGACGTGGAGAGAGGCCTCGGCGCACAATCATAGGCGGCATACGGATCACTTGTCAATCTGACGATCAAGGGCAACCGCGCACGCAAAATTTGCGCGCGTCAGCACTTACGAACGTCCGCTGCACATGAACGACTCCACGGATGCAAGCCGCGCGAACCATGCGGACCACCGCCAAGTGAACCACTCGAATATGGGAGGAGCCGCAAATTAGAATTGAAATTCGTCAATTGCTCGGCACCACCAGCACTGGTTGCCGCGAGTGCAATACGCAGTAGCGGGTGTAGCCCTGCGACATATCGCTGCCGCGCTCCAGCGCGACGACCGTCAGCGAGACATCCTCCAACGCGCGGACTGTATCGGCCTCCTCGTCCTGCCGCTTCGTCACCGACATGTCGTACTTGAAACCCACCTTTGCGGACGCCTTTTGCAGTCCGCGATGAATCCGCACGTACTCTCGTTGCAGCGCGGCCGCCAGATCTTCGCTCGTCAACGCGACGTCGAAGTGCATCGCTTCGAGCAGGCCAATCAGATCGTCGCGCAACTCCTCGGCGACCACGAGCGAAAGCTTCAGATGTCCGTCCGCGGCTACCATCGCGGTGGCCCAGGCGGCGGCGTCCTGGGCCGCGTTGTTCTCGCCCGGCACTTGCAGCGCCACGCAGCGAAATATCGGCCGGACGATCTCATGCGGCTCGCGCACCGCCAGCAGCGGAACGTGCAAGCGCGCCAACAGTACGTCGATGATCGTGCCCGCACTATCCGGGCCGATCTTCTCGAACTCGCGGCCGAACGGGCACGGCGCAATCACCAAGTCGCTCTTTTCTTTCTCCACCGCCGCCAGAATGGGCTCGAACGGATCGTCGGGGCCCGCGGCGATCGTGGTCGTGCCGTCGGCAAAATAGCTGGCCGCGCGGCCGATCACCGATTCGCTCTCGACACACGCCGCCAGTAGCACCACGGAGCAGTCGTAGCGCTCGACCAGCGCGGCGGCAATCGCCGTGGATGTGTCGTCCTGCGACGAACCGTCCAGCGCCAACAGCACGCGCTGCGGCCGGCGGGGTTCGATCGCTCCGACTTCGCCCACCTGCACGCGGCGAAACATTTCCATCGACGAGGCAAGATCGCGATCGATTTGGTCCTGGTTCGAGTCGGCCACGATGGTCCGCCCCCCTTAGATCGTCGGCAACCAGCCGAATGCGTGCAACAGTTCAAGATACGCGATCGAGAAGAGGATTTGCAGCAACAAAAGCGTGCCGCCCAGTCGGATGAACTCGCCCCAGCCGACTTCGATGCCCCCCTCCTTCTTCAGTGTGTACAGCGCGATCACGCACGAGATGGATCCGATCGGCGTGCCGTTGCCTCCCAGGTTACATCCCAGCACCAGCGACCACCACATCGGTTCGGCCGGTAGCCCCAGCGACGAAATGTTCTGCACGATGGGGATCATCGTCGCCGCCACCGGAATGTTGTCCACGATGGCGCTGGCGAAAGCCGCGAATCCCGTGAGCAACGCGACGAGCGCGATCGAGTTGTCGCCCGACAGATTCACCACGTGCGCGGCGACCCACTCGAGCGTGCCGGTCGCCTCCACGCAGCCGATAATGAGAAACAGACCCATGAAGAACAGCACGACGGTCCAATTCACCTTGGCGATGCTGTCTTCGACCGACTTGCCGGCAAAGGCCAGTGCGGCGGTGCCGCCGGACATGGCGATGAAATCCATGCCCAGACCCAACAGTTGCGCAAACGCAAATCCCAGCACGGTGAGTCCCAGGATCACGGCGCTGCGAATCATGACCCAGCGATTTTCCACCAGGGCCCACGGATCGAACTCGCTCATTCGCGCTGCCAGCGCCTGCTGCTCGACGGCGCCTTGCCTCCAAGGCAACTCGCGGCGAAACGCAAACCGCAACAGTCCGATTGCTAGCACCAGTGTGAAAACGGCAAACGGCGCCGAGACCATCAAGAACTGCACGTATGGGATGTGCGCCGCGGTGCCGATCATGATGTTCGGCAACCCGCTGGCAAACGTGACGATCGCGCCGCTATTGGCGCACAAGGCCACGGCCAGCAGAAACGGCTTGGGACTGTAGTTCAGCGAGCTGCAAATCACCATCACCAGCGAGCAGATGATCAGCGTAGCCGGCACGATGGTCAGCACCGATACGAAAGCGAACGTCAGCGCGCAGATCGAATAGAACAACAGTGCCGCCCGCCCTTGAGTCGCCCGCACGATCAGCATGCTGAGAAAGTGAAACAAACCCGAGCGCCCCGTGACGTCCACCAGGATGCCCGTGCCGATGATCACGCCGAAGACGTTGAGATCGCCCTTGAGAAAATCGTAGATCTCGCCGTACTGAAAGATGCCCAGTTCGATTCCCAACAGGGTCAGGCAGCCGGCCCCGACCAGCGCGGCCACGGTCTTGTGCACGCGCTCATAGGCCACGCCCGCGTACGTGAGCAACATGCCCAGGGCGAACAGAGCCATCACCCAGCCGGGCGAAGCTTCGTGTTGAACCGCGGCCAATATCGGCATCATTCTCCGTCAGGGGTTGTGGATTTCAGTCGCTGGACCTTGTCGTCGACGCGGCCGCTCCCGGTGGAAATCGTTGGCATGCCGCCTGTCGTTGGATTATCTTCGATATGCGTTCACAGCCCGCCATGGCGAGTTCACCAGTCGTCTGACCCGCCGACACCACCAGGATGCACTCCCAATGACGACCTTCCCGATTCGACCGGCGTCCGCGGCACTGGCAGCAGTTGCCGCGGCGAGCCTCTTGTCCTCAGCGCTGGTTGCCGCGCCGCGCACGGCCCCACCCGCCGGATTGCGCGAAACCACTCCCAGAGTCCATGCTCTCGTCGGCGCAAAGATTGTAGTCTCTCCGACCAAGGTGATCGATACCGGCACACTGGTGATTCGCGACGGCGTGATCGAAGCCGTCGGCGCCGACATCGCTCCGCCGGCCGAAGCGCGCGTCTGGGACGTTGCCGGCAAAACACTTTATCCCGGCTTGATCGATGCCTACGGCGAGTTGTCGTCCGAAGCGTCGTCGCGCGCCGCAAGCAGCGAAGCCGGTGCCCCACACTGGAATGCAAACGTCGTGCCGCAAGCGCGCGCGGCAACCGTTTATTCGGCCGACAGTGCCGCCAACAAGAAGCTGCGCAGCCAGGGTATCACGGCGCGACTCGTGGCTCCCTCGAAAGGCGTCATCAAGGGCACCAGCGCCCTGGTCAGCACCAGCGATGGCGAGGGGCACGACGTGATTCTCGACGACGACGTGGCGCTGCACCTTGAGCTGACGGTGAAACGTGGCTCGCGCGACTATCCCAATTCGCCCATGGGCGCCATGACGCTCGTGCGACAAGCGTTCTACGACGCCGGCTGGTACGCGCAGGCGTGGGACGCATTTGCCGCGCACTCCGATCTCGAACGGCCGGAGCGCAACGACGCCTTGGCCGCGCTCGGCGGCTATCTGAGCGGCAAGCCGCTGGTCATCGTCGAAACGTCGAACCAGCGCTACTTCCTGCGAGCCGACCAGGTCGCCGACGAGTTCGATCTCAACGTCGCCGTGCTCGGCTCGGGCAACGAGTATCGTCGCTTGGATGCCATCAAGGCCACCCGCCGCGCGGTGATCGTGCCGGTCGATTTCCCCAAACCGCCCAACGTGGCCACGCCCGAGGCGGCCATGGACGTGACGCTCGAACGGCTGATGCACTGGGACCTGGCGCCAGAGAATCCCGGCCGGCTGGCGGCTGCCGGCGTCACCATCGCGCTAACTTCCCATGGTCTGAGCGACGCCGCTTCGTTTCTCAAAGCGGTGCGCAAAGCCGTGAAGCGCGGACTGACTGCCGAGGCGGCGCTGGCGGCGCTCACCACCGCGCCGGCCGAACTCTTCGCCGCCAGCGGGCGACTGGGAACGCTGGAAGCTGGCAAGTCGGCCAACATCGTCGTGACCAACGGCCCCTTGTTCGAAGAAAAGACCAAGGTGCTCGAGGTCTGGGTCGATGGCGGCCGCCACGAAATCCAGCAAGAGCCGTTGGTCGACGTGCGCGGCACGTGGTCGATGGACGTCGCCAAAGCCGACGGCAAGCTGGAGTCGTTTACCATCGAACTGAAGGGACAGCCCGCCAAGCTTTCCGGCACGATCAAGCAGGGAGACAAGTCCACCAAGCTGATCGGCCCCAAGCTGAACGAATCGCAATTCGCGGCCTCGTTCAAGGGGGCTCCGCTGGGTTACGACGGCGTGCTGCGGGTCAGCGGCACCGTTTCGAAGCCGGCCCTGGCCGGCGCGGCAGGCAAGACGCCCGAAGCCGAACCCCTGTCGTGGCTGGGCACGGTCGTCTGGGCCGACGGCAAGCGCACGGATTGCTCCGCCAAACAAACCTCCGGCCCCAAGAACGAAACAAACGAAACGGAAAAAGACGACGACAAAGACGAGCCGGCCGACAACGATGACGGCGACGATAAGGATAACGACGAGGCGGATGACGACGACAAAGATGAGGACAAGAAAACCACGGACAAAACGTCCGAGGACAAAGAGCCCGCCAAAGCCGCCAGCGAAGTGAATTATCCGTTGGGCGCGTTCGGCCGCACAGCGCCGCCCGAGCAGCCCAAGGCCCTGTTGTGGCGCGGCGCAACCGTCTGGACCAGCGGCCCTCAAGGCCCGCTGGAAAACGCCGACGTGCTCATCGAGTCCGGCAAGATCACGGCGGTCGGCAAAAATCTGACTGCGCCCGAGGACGCCAAAGTGATTGACGCCACCGGCAAGCACATCTCGCCCGGCATTATCGATTGCCATTCGCACGCGGCCACCGACGGCGGCATCAACGAGTCGGGGCAGACCATCACGGCCGAAGTGCGCATCGGCGACTTCATCGATCCCACCGATATCAGCATTTATCGCCAACTGGCCGGCGGCGTCACCGGCGCCAACATTCTGCACGGCTCGGCCAACACGATCGGCGGCCAGAACCAGGTCGTGAAGTTTCGCTGGGGCGCGTTGCCCGAGGAAATGAAATTCGCCGACGCGCCGCCGGGCATCAAGTTTGCGCTGGGCGAAAACGTCAAGCAAAGCAACTGGGGTTCCCGCAGTACCTGCCGCTATCCGCAAACGCGCATGGGCGTCGAGCAATTGGTCCGCGACGCGTTCACCGCCGCCAAACAATATCGCGCGCAGTGGGACAACTGGAACCGCACCAAAAAAGGACTGCCGCCTCGCGTGGACCTGGAGCTGGAGGCCTTGGCCGAAGTGGTCGAAGGCAAACGTCTCATCCACTGCCATTCCTACCGGCAGGACGAGATCCTGGCGCTACTCCGCACGTGCGAGGATTTCGGCGTGCGGATCGGCACCTTCCAGCACGTGCTCGAAGGCTACAAGGTGGCCGACGCCATCGCCAAACACGGCGCCGGCGGATCGAGCTTCTCGGACTGGTGGGCCTATAAGTTCGAGGTCTACGACGCCATTCCCTACAACGGCGCGCTATTGCACAACGCCGGCGTGGTGGTCTCGTTCAATTCCGACAACGCCGAACTGGCCCGGCGGCTCAACCTGGAAGCGGCCAAGGCCGTGAAGTACGGCAACGTGCCGCCCGAAGAGGCGCTCAAGTTCGTGACGCTCAACCCGGCCAAACAACTGCGCATCGACGCGCATGTCGGTTCGCTCGAGCCGGGCAAGGACGCCGATCTGGTCGTCTGGAGCGGATCGCCCCTGTCGACCATGAGCCGCTGCGAACAAACATGGGTCGACGGGCGTTGCTACTTCGACCTGGAAGACGACCGCCAGGCCCAAGCCGCCGCCGCCGGGCTACGGGCCACGCTCGTGCAGCGCATCCTCGCCTCGGGCGAAGACGCCGAGAAGCCCGGCAAATCGGACGACGACAACTGGCCCCGCGAAGACGAGTTCTGCCATCACGGCCACGGACACGACGAACACGACCATTAGCCTCGGGATACTTGCACCATGCCACGCTTGCTCATGATTCTGTCGCTCGCAGCGATACTTGCTCCCGCCGCGGCCCGGGCCAATCCCGAAGTGCCCGGCGCCCGCAAGCACAGCCCGTCGCATTGGTCGGCGGAACCGTGCATCCAGTGAGCCGTCCGGCAATTGAAAACGCCATCGTGCTATTCGACAAAGGCAAGATCGTGGCCGTCGGAACCGACGTCACCATTCCCGACGACTGCCAGCGCATCGACTGCGGCGGCAAGCACGTCTATCCCGGCTTGATCGACGCCAACAGCCAGTTGGGCCTGGTCGAAGTATCGAGCGTGGCCGGTTCGATCGACGAAGCCGAAACCGGACGGATCAATCCCAACGTGCGGGCCGAAGTGGCCGTGAATCCCGACAGCGAGCTGATCCCCGTAGCGCGCTCCGGAGGGGTGCTGGCCGTGCTCACCGTGCCCAGCGGCCGATCGATCAATGGCACGTCGGCCTGCATGTTGCTCGACGGTTGGACGTGGGAAGACATGTGCCTGCAGTCGTCGGTGGGCTTGCACATTAGCTGGCCGCGCATGCAGCCGCTGGTAGCGTGGTGGATCTCAGCGACGGCCAAAGATCAATTGGAGTCGCGCGATAAAGCGCTCAAATCCATTCGCGATGCATTCGCCGATGCCCGGGCTTACCGCGCCGCCAAGCTCGCCAGCGCCGACGGCAAGGGTCCCGCGCCAGAGCATGACGCCCGCTGGGAAGCGATGATGCCTGTGTTCGACGGCAAGCTGCGGGTGTTCATCGAGGCGGAGGAAATCCAGCAGATCCAAGCCGCGCTGGCCTTCGCCGAACAGCAAGGCATCAAGCCGGTAATCGTCGGCGGCTACGACGCGGCCGAGTGCGTGCCGCTGCTGAAGAAACTGAGCGCGCCGGTTATCGTCGGCGGCGTGCATCGCACGCCCGAGCGACGGCACGATGCCTACGACAGCGTCTTCACGTTGCCCGAGCGGCTGCGTGCCGCGGGCGTGCCGTTTTGCATCGCCGGCGTGATGGGCGGATCGTCGGGCTCGTCGTCGTCCAATGCCCGCAATCTGCCGGACCATGCCGGCACGGCGGTCGCCTATGGCTTGCCGGCTGACGAGGCGCTCAAAGCGATCACGCTCTACCCGGCGCAAATTCTGGACGTGGCCGACCGCATGGGTTCGATCGAACCGGGCAAGGACGCCACGCTCATCGTGGCCAACGGCGACATCCTCGAGATTCCCACGCAAGTCACGGCCGTTTACATTCAAGGCGCCGCCAGCAGCATGAAGGACCGCCACAAGCGCCTGTGGGAAAAGTACAAAGAAAAGTATCGCCGCCTGGGGATTGAGAACTAAGGACGACAAGCAATCGCCGCAGTCCGCACTACCCCTGCCGCAGGATCTCCATCGCCGCATTCATCCCGCAGGCGCCCATCACTCCGCCGCCGGGGTGCGCCGCCGCGCCGCACAGGTACAAACCGGCGATCGGCGTGTGATAGTCGGCCCAGCCGGGCACGGGGCGCAGCGAGAACAACTGGTTCATGCTCATCGCCCCCTGGAAGATGTTGCCGCCGGTCAGACGGAACGTCCGCTCCAGGTCGAGCGGCGTGAGCACCTGGCGATGCAGAATCGCGCCGGGCACGTTGGGAGCATAACGTGCCAGCACTTCGATGCAGCGGTCGCCGAAGGCTTCGCGCTGGCTGTCCCAGTCGCCATCCGCCAGCTTGTACGGAGCATACTGCACGAACATCGACACGATATGCTGCCCGGGCGGCGCAATCGTGCGATCGACCGTCGTGGGCATCGTCAATTCCAGAATCGGCTCGTCGCTGGCGCGGCCGTATTTCGCGTCGTCGTAAGCCCGTTCGAGATAGTCGAGCGTGGGTCCGATGTGCATCGTGCCGTGATGATGCGGTCCGACGCCGTCAGCGCCGACCTCGCGATCGCTGCAAGTAAACTTCGGTGGCTCCGCGAGCGCCAGATTCACCTTCGCCGAAGCGGACGCGTAGTCAATCCGCTTCACCGCCGCCAAAAACTCCTCCGGCAATTCCGACGGTTCCAAGAAACGTTCGAACGTCCAATGCGGATCGATGCTCGAGGCGACCACGGGCGCCAACAGTTGCCGCCCGTCCTCCAGCACCACGCCCTGCACTTCAACGCCCGAGGTGAGGATCCGATTGACCGACGCCTCGCGTTGGATGGTCACGCCCAGGTCGTGGCAAGCGCCGGCCAACGCCGTGGCCAGGGCGCCCATGCCGCCTTCGACATAGCCCCACACGCCGCGTGCTCCGCCCGCTTCGCCCAACACGTGGTGCAGCAGCACGTACGCGCTACCGGGCGCGGATATCGGTGCAAACGCGCCGATGATTGCGTCGGTGGCCAGCGTCGCTTTCAGCACGTCGCACTCGAACCAGCGGTCCAAAATGGGCCGCGCCGCGCCGCTGAGAATCTCCAGCGCCTCAGGCATGTCGGCGCCCAGCGAGCCCAGCGTTTGATAGAGGCTCCAGCCGGTGCGCACGTCGCGCAAGCGCTTGCCCAGCGTGCGACGTCGCCACGAATTCGGCAGCGGGAGCAAATCCGGCGCGGCACTCGAAAGCGTCGGCTCCAGCACCGCGCGACGCGGTCGAGCAGCGCCTCGTACTGAGGATAGCGCTCGGCATCGCGCTGGCTGAACCGCGCAATCTCGCGCTGGTTGAGCCCCGGCTCGGGCCCCATCAACAGGCTGCGGCCGTCGGGCAGCGGCGTAAACGACGACGGACTGCGCGGCAGCACGCGAAAGCCGTACTCCGCCAGCTTGAGCTCGCGAATGATCCGCGGCAACAGCAGGCTCACGACGTAGGCCGCGGTGGAAACCTTGAAGCCAGGCCACAACTCCTCGGTCGTGGCAGCGCCGCCCAGCACGTGCCGGCGCTCGAGCACGCACACGCGCTTGCCGCCGCGTGCCAGATAGGCCGCGGTCACCAGCCCGTTGTGTCCGCCGCCAATAACGATCGCATCGTAGGAGGGAGCCGCCATGAGAACCTTTAGGGATGAGGACTATTCAGGGAGTCGTCTTCGTCCGACGATCGAGGGCGCAGGCGCCACCAGGTTTAGTTCGGCCGCGCCGCTGTCGGAAATATAGCCCATCTCCGCCGTCACGCGCGACCCGTGCCAAACTCCCGGATTTCGCGTGCCAAGGGCCCAGTTCGTTTGCCCTGGCGCAATACGGGTGGTTCAATAGACCGCAACGTCTCCTCCCCTGCTCCGATCTCCCACGGCGGTAACCATGACGAACCGACACCACGCACTTGCGTCGCCACGACTTCGATTCGTGCTGGCGGCGATGGGCTGTGCCTTGCTGCCAAACTCCACCGCTCTGACGCACGCCGACGACGCCGAACCGGCCGACAAAGGCAATCTCGCGCGGCCCAACATCGTCTTCATTCTGACCGACGATCTGGCGCCGACCGCCGTCGGCTATACCGGCAACCCACAACTGCGCACGCCCCACATCGACCGCATCGCCCGCGAGGGCGCCATCCTGACCAACGCCTTCGTCACCACGCCCGTGTGCAGCCCTTCGCGCGCGGGCCTGGTATCGAGTCGCTACTCGTCGGAACTAGGCATTCCGGATTGGATCAATCCTCGCGAAGAGCCGGACCTGGGGCTCGACGTGAACCTGACCACCTGGATGCAACTGCTGCAACAGGCCGGCTATCACACCGGACTGTTCGGCAAATGGCACCTTGGCACGGCCGACCGGTTCCATCCCACGCGCCGCGGCTACGACGAGTTCGTTGGCTTTCGCGATGGCGGCCGCCCGCCGCGCGACGCCGTGCTGGAGATCGACGGCCAGGACATCAAGACCAAGGGCTTCATCGTCGGCGTGGTGACCGATCACGCGCTGAAGTTCCTCGAGCGCAACAGCCAGCGGCCGTTCCTGCTTTCGCTGCACTATCGCGAGCCGCACTCCGCCTGGCTGCCGACGCGCGAGGAAGACTGGGCGCCATTCAAGAACCTCGACGTCGAACTGCCCGAGCCGGACTTTCCCAAGCTGAACGTCCGCAAAGTCAAGCGCATGACGCGCGAATACTACGCCAGCATCACCAGCGTCGACCGCAACGTGGGACGCGTGCTCGCTGCGATCGACCGGCTGGGCATTGCCGACAACACGATCGTCATCTTTACCAGCGACCACGGCTACAACACGGGCCATCACGGCATTTGGTTCAAAGGCAACGCCCATTGGGAGCTTACCGAGCTGCCGCCGCAGCGCTGGCCGAAGATCGCCCGCGAGCGGCGCCCCAACCTGTACGACCAGGCGCTACGCGTGCCAACGGCCGTTCGTTGGCCGGCCAAGATTCGCGCCGGCATGACCGTGCCGCAGATGATTACGAATCTCGATTGGTATCCCACCTTGTTGGCCATGGCCAATGTCGACCTGCCCGACGATGTCACGATTCGCGGGCGAAACGCCTGGCCCATGTTTCAGGGGCAGCGCATCGCCTGGGACAACGACCTGTATAGCGAATACAGCATGCGGCACGGATCGACGACCGACATGCGCGGCTACCGCACGCCGGAGTGGAAACTGATGATCGACTTCGCCAACGAGGGTCGCGCGGAGCTCTATGACTTGAAGAACGATCCCGCCGAGCATCACAACCTGATCGAATCGAGCGACCCCGTTGCGCAAGCCGCCCGCCAGGAACTGAAAGCCAAGATCCACGCCCGCATGAAAGCGCTCAACGATCCCGCCCTGTCCCTGGCAGCCGAACGACCATCAACGTAGCAATACCACCGCCCGAAGCGTAAACACCAAACACCAACCCGAAGCGCCAGCGAGGAAACCACGACGCCGCAGCAAAGCAAAGATGATTTCTGACCACGAACGACGCGATGTGAACAAAGAGCGTCGCTCGTCCAACGCTCCGCGTCCTCGGTGGCCTCCTTTGCTCATCGAAGAAGACCAAGCCACCGAGAGCACCGAGAAAGAATCAAGTTGATTCGTCCTTCATGTCCTTCGTCGTCAACTCTCTCTTTTTCTCTTCCGTCGTCGTGCCCTTCGTGCCGTTGTGGTCTAACCCTCTTCGTCCCGATCCCCGATCCCCGATCACCCAACCCCTCTCCTCCCCTGCGTCCTCGCTGGTTGATTGCCTTGAAAGGGCGGGGGTGCGACACTGGCACGATGCCCTCGCATTGC
This sequence comes from uncultured Planctomycetaceae bacterium, assembly GCA_963779015.1. Lineage (GTDB taxonomy): Bacteria > Planctomycetota > Planctomycetia > Pirellulales > PALSA-1355 > JTS-RE94. The sequence continues at coordinate 56,077 of CAVZWY010000026.1, forward strand.
TCAAACTAATGGCGCATCGGCCGCACGCCCGTGCCGCCCTCTCCCAACACCCGTCCACCCGGCGCCAACGAAAGAACCATCATGTCGCATTCGGCCATCAAGAGTCGTGTGGAAGACCGCATCCTGTTCGTCACGATCGCGCGACCGGAGAAGCGCAATGCGCTGTTGCCCGAGATGATCGACGCCATCTCGGCCGCCGTGCGCAGCGCCGACGACAATCCCGACGTGCGGGCCGTCATCGTGCATGGAGAAGGGCCGATGTTCTCGGCCGGCATCGACATCAGTGCGTTGGGCGGAATCATGGGAGCGGCGGAAGGTCGCAATCCCGCGCATGCTGCGGCGACTGGCCGATCGATTGCAGGATGGACTCAATACGCTGGAAGCCACCGAGCTGCCCGTGATCGGTGGCGCTGCACGGCGGAGTCATGGGCTTGGGATTGGAGCTGGCCCTGGCGTTCGACCTGCGCGTGGCGACGACCGACTGCCAGTTATCGATCCCCGAGTTGCGCGTCGGCCTGGTGGCCGACGTGGGCGGCACCACGCGGCTGGCGCGCACGGTCGGTCCCAGTCGAGCCAAAGACATGCTGCTGACCGCCCGCAATGTTTCCGCCGAAGAGGCGCTCGGGTGGGGACTAGTCAATCGTGTGGTGGCGGAAGACCAGTTGTTGCCCACGGCGATCGCCCTGGCCCAAGAGATCATGCAGAATGCGCCGTTGGCCGTCGGCCTGGCCAAGCTGATCGTCGACCAGGGAGACGGCGTGCCCAAGGCCACGCAAATGGCCATCGAACGTTGGGCGCAAAGCCAACTCATCACCACCGAGGACGTGGGCGAAGCGTTCATGGCATTCGTGCAAAAACGCCCGCCGAAGTTTCGGGGCAAATAGTATCGTGGGTTGAGTGAGCAAAATCGATGCGAAGGAGCGAGCGATGTCCAACGAAATCACGGAGTTGATTCGGTCACTCTCAGGAAGTGACGCCGACGCGCGGCAAGACGCAGCCGAGCGATTGGCGCAATTGGGCCCCGACGCGCAACAAGCCGCGGTGCCTTTGGTCGAAGCGTGCGCGACCGACGACGACGCGCTGCGTGAAAACGTCACCGCAGCGCTGGAAGAGCTGGGGCCGCCCTTGCCCGGCGATGTCGCCAAGCTTTCGGCGCTGGTATCGCACGCCTCGCTCGACGTGGCCTACTGGGCAGCCACGCTTTTGGGCCGCTTGAAGGACCATGCGGCCGCAGCGGTCGACCCTTTGGCTGCGGCGCTGGCCAATCATCCGGAATTGAGCGTGCAAGAGCGAGCGGCTTGGGCCCTCGGACAGATCGGTCCGGCAGCCGCTGTTGCGCCGGGCATTAGAGAAGGCCGCCGGCAGTTCCAGCCCACGACTGGCAAGACTGGCCAAAGAGGCGCTCGACGGTCTGCCCTGATGACAGGGCGCCCTGCACACAGGTCTACTGTCTTGCGGTCGCCAGTTCCGCTTGTTGTTGCTGCACCGCCGCCTGATAGCGGGCGAACGCCTCCTCATCGCGGCGACAACTGGCGCCTTGAAACACGATGGCAAACGCGCGCCGATGGCGCGTGCGCGAACGATTCTCTCCTGCCAGGTGAATCAAATTGCCGTGATGCGCTGCGACGTCGCCCGGCTCCAAGTGAATGGCCACCTCGCGCGCCGCGTCCTCCGCTCCGTAGTCGGTAATGCCCTGCGAAAAGCCCAACACCTGGGACCGGGCGTGCGGCCGCACCGGTCCACGATGCGAGCCCGGTACGTACCGCATGCAGGCGTTTTCATCATCGACGCGATCCAATGCCATCCACAGAGTCACCACGCTGCACGGTTGCAAGTTGAAATAATAGTTGTCCTGGTGCGGCGGCGTGCCGTGGCGGGCCAACAGCGGCTTGTTGAACCACTCCGGCGAGTCCGCCGTGGCCGATTCACCCAACAGCGCTTCGGCAAGTCCGCGCCAGGCGGGATGCGTGCAGTACGCGGCCAGCGCCGGGTCCTGATGCAGGCGATGCAACTGCTTGAGCGACTCAGGCCGCGAACGATCAACATCGTAGAACGCGTCGCTCGCCGGCAAGCCCGGCACGACTTCGCGAATGTAGCGGTCCAAGGCACGATTGAGCTCGGCGAATTCATCCGACGGCATGAGCTGCCGAACGACCACATACCCATCGCGATCGAACCGCGGTTTGAGTTGCTCGAAGCTCACGGCAAGCACTCCTTAATCGGTCGACTTGGCATCGGCAAAGCGCAGGGCATACACATCGGCATCCTTGAGCACACAATGCAATCGCACGGGTTTGCCGGCCAACGACGACACGTCGGCCGACTTCCAAACGACCGTGGCGTCCAGCTCGTCGCCATACAACGGCGGCATGTCGGCCAGCGCAAAGCCCGGCAGTGGCTTGCCGGCGGCATCCTGCAGTTCGACCTGCACGCTGCCGGCGGCGCTGGTGGCATAGTTCAGCAGCAGGCGATCGCCGGTGAACGTAAGTGGGCGGGTAGTGAACTCGCCGCCCGCGGCGCCGGCATGCACCGAAGCGAATCGATGGCGCGGCAACACCAGCCGGCGCAGGCGATTGTCGGGCCATCGATAGTGTTCGCTGATGTACATCGACCACTCGCCCGGCGCGGTCTCGGCGATGCCCCAGGCTGGCATGTTGTTGCGCTCGGTCCAGTTTTTCTGATCGCGTCCGGGTCGAACCCAGGCTTCCAGAAACGGGCGGTCCCAGTTCACGCCGTCGCGGCTCGACATGAACACCGCGTCGGACGCACCGGTTTCGGCGTGCGAGGGCAGCTTCTTGCGATTGGGTACGAATCGCTTGGGAAACGAAAACAGAATGTGCTCCGCGCCCAGACACGGTCGCGTGGCATTGGTGTAAAAGTGCTCCATCGGCACGCCCTCGGCATAGCGATTGGCCACGCCATCGCTCCAGTGCAAAAAGTCGGACGATCGCGAGCTTTGAATGGCCCGCACGCCGTCGGTGAAAATGCGGTTGTAGCACGAGTACTGACCGCGCGCCGGATCCCAAAACGCCAGATTGAGCGAATCAAACGCTCCCTTGGTGAGCACCGGGTCCTTTTGCATCTTGTGCCAGTGGACGCCGTCGGGCGAAGCAAAAGCGAACAATCCGCCGGCGGTGGCCCCTTCCTGCCAGTTCTTGCCCGGCGCTTTGATGCCGGCCAAGGCCTTGTAGCGCTCGTCCGGCTGGCAGTCGGGGTTCGTGTCGATAAACGGCGCAAAGTTGTGCGACTCCGTGCCTTTCCAAACCACGTTGTTCTCGGCCGAGCCGTTGATTTCGATTAGGCCCAGCTTGGGACGCGTGAAATGAATGCCGTCGCGGCTTTCGGCCATGCAGGTCACCTGGTCTTCCGAATGATCGCTGCCCGGCACCGAACCGCGATAGTAAAGCCGCACCAGGTCGCCGTCGTGCACGACGCTGAAATACGCGCTGGTGACGCCTTCCCAGGGAGCGTCGGTGGTCAACACGACTTCGGCGCGCTGCGGCGCGTTGAGTTTCAGCGACGTGCCTTGCTGCCGGTCGATCAACCAATCGTCGACGAACAGTTCCCAGCGTGAGCCGATGTCCACGGCAGATGATTTGTCGGACTCGTCGGCCCGCGCAAACGACGTGGACAACAAAACCGCGACAACGGCTATGCCGGTCGACCGGCAAGGTGAATTGGCAAGTGCATGGATCAATTGCATGGTTTCGTCCTTAGGTTGACGCGGTCGCACTCGTCGGCCGCTCGAAACGACCAATCTATTCTATTTCCAGCCGACTTGCTCGATGCCGTCAGCAGTCACGCGAATGCGCGCCGCGCGAATCGCGCTGGAGTCACCTTCTTCGTAGTAAACCACCAACACGGTGTGGTCCTTCAATTCCAGCGTCGACGCGTACGCGCCAATGACCGAGTCGATCACCAGCGGTCCTTGCCAGGTGGCGCCTTCATCCCGGCTGATGTGCAGCGACGTATTGGGCAGCCGATGCGAGAGCAGGATCTCACCGCCCGAAAGCCTTGTCAGATGCGGACAATGGCCCGCGAAGCCGATGTCGGCCACCTTGGACCAGGTGAGCCCGGCGTCCGTGCTGGTGGCAAAGTGCATATTGACGCGGTCGCCGCGCAGCGCCGCCAGCAGCCGGCCGTCGGACAGCTCGATGACGTCGGTCTCGGCGTCAAGGCGCACGCCGCTATCGGGATCGATGGCAATCGGCTCGCTCCACGTTGCGCCGCCATCGGTGGAGCGCAGCACGGCGCCGTGGGCGGTCGATTCATTGGCGGTATAGACGCCTAGTACCAGCGTGCCGTCTTTCAGCTCGCGCAGCGGCGCCGAGACGGCCCAGCAATTCTCGGCCAAAACGTGCGGCCCGGCGTCCCACGTCTGGCCGCCGTCGCGCGAGCTGACCAGGCAGGTGTCGAACTCGGTCTTGCCATCGACCAGGCGATACTGGAAGAAGCTGCACCACAGTGTGCCGTCGCGCATGGCGGCGATATGCGGATCGCGGTCGTCTTGCGGTCCGTCGAACAGCACTTGCGGCTCGCTCCAGGTGCGGCCCTCGTTGCTGGAGCGCACCTCGCATATCCGTCCTCCGCGCGGCCACTGGTCGTTCGGCAGCGAAACGTGACCGTAGCCGGCGTAGAACACGCACAACAGATCGCCGTTCGGCAGCCGGCAGACGTCGGGAAACGCCTGGTACGGACCGGCCGCCTCACCGCGCGAGATGACTTGATACGGCAGCGACTCGTCGGCCAGCGGCGGCGCGTCGGCCAGCGGCTCGCCGTCGATCTTCAATTTGCGAAACGCCACCCGGCCCTGGCTGGTTCCCAAGCCGATGCGACCACTCGAAAGACTCTCGTCACGAGCGGCTAGCACGGGCTGGTCGTCGAGCGATACTTTGATGTCTGGCCCGCGGCAGGTGAGCGTGACCTTGTGCCAGAAATCCGGTGTGATGGTTGCGGATTTTCGCGCGATGCCGTTCCACGTTTCACCGAGACGTGATTGCACGAGGATGACGCAGGCGGCCTGTGAATCAAAGTGCAGTCGATAGAAGGTGCGCGTGCCCGTGGCGCGAAAGATCACGGCCGCCGCGCGCTCGCCGTCGCCGCTCGGTCGGATGTTAAACTCCACGGAGCATTCAAAATCGGCAAGCGCCGGCTCACGGAGAAAGGCCACGCCGGCGCGCGTGGTGTCCCGCTGTTCCAGCTCCCCCTCGCCAAACTGCCAGTCGCCATCGCGGAGGATCCAGTCGGAAGCCGAATCCGGCGCAAACTCGATCGAGCGTTCCTCGTCGGCAGCACCCGGCGCGGCTAGCCAGGCGGCAAGAACGATCGAGAGCGTCGTGCTACCAAACCATGGCGAATGAAACATGCAACGTCTCGATGCAATGGAGCAATGGAGGCGGGAACACATTTAGGAAGGTGGGGTGCATGCTGGCGGCGAACCGGCGGCCACCTGCACCAATAAGCCTAACGGCATCGGCCACGGAAAGCTAATCCCGGCTTCCCCGGCAAACTCCTGCCAATCGTCGATCGCCACCTGGTTGATCGCCACCACGGTGCCCAGCCGGCAGCCAAAGCCCGCGACGGGTCCGAAGCTGGCGCCCCCGGGGAAGAAAATGCACCACGAACACCCAGCCGACGCCCAGCATGCCCAGGAGTTGCAGCACAATTGCCGGCGCAAACCATGCACATTACACTCCGAGAGCGCACGCCTTGCATTCGTAGCGGCGAAGACAGGCCGTCGCAACGATTCGCAACAATTGACAGGAAGGTGGTTCGCGATGCCAGCCAATTCGTCGCAGCTTTTCGAACGGCAATTGCGCTCGTTCGTGCCGCCTGGCTGCTTCGACGCCCACTTGCATCTCTATCGCGGCGCCGACGCCACCGCTACGCTGCCGGACAGTGTGCCCGACGCCGACGGCAACGCGTCGTGGCAAGCCTACTGCCAAAGCGTCGAACGCTGGATGGGCGACCGCCGTCCCACCGGCGGACTCGCTTTCACGATTCCCAAACGGGAACTCGACATCTCCGAGGCCAATCGCTTCGTGGCCCAACAAACAGCGACGCTGCCCGAGTTGCGCGGGCTGATGATGATCGCTCCGGGCGACGATCCGGGCTGCGTCGCCGAGACTTTGTCCGCCGACAGCTTTGCCGGCTTCAAGGTGTACCACGTTTTCGCTCCGCAAGCCGACACGTTCGAGGCGCCCACCGAGGCCTTCCTGCCCGAGTGGGCTTGGGAGTTGGCCGATCGGCGCGGATTGGCAATCATGCTGCACATCGTGCGCGCCCGGGCATTGGCCGATCCGATAAACCAGACGTACCTGCGCGAGCGGTGCTTGCGCTACCCGAACGCGCGGTTGATTCTTGCCCATGCGGCGCGAGGCTTCTGCGGTCGCCACACGGTCGAAGGCATCGCCAGCCTGCGCGGACTGGACAACGTCTACTTCGACACCTCGGCCGTTTGCGAACCGACGCCGCTGGAAGCGATCTTGCGCGAGTTTGGTCCGCGGCGTTTGCTCTTCGGAACCGACTTTCCCGTCAGCGAAATGCCAGGCCGCGCTGTCAGCATCGGCGATGGATTTGTCTGGTTGTTCGAAGAAAATGTCGCGTGGAACAAGTCCGCCTTTGCCCAGCCGGTTCTGGTGGGCGTGGAATCGCTGCTGGCGCTAAAACAGGCATGCCGCACGCTTCGCTTGCGCGACGCCGATGTGGAATGCATCTTTGGTGGCAATTCGCGGCGATTATTGGGCATCGCGCCGCCGGCGGATGGCTCGATCGCACAGCAAGCGTACTCACGGGCGCGACAGATCATTCCCGGCGGCACGCAACTCTTGAGCAAACGCCCCGAGATGTATGCGCCCTCGCGCTGGCCGGCGTACTACTCCGAGGCGCGCGGCTGCGAAGTGATCGATCTCGACGGCCGGTGCTTCGTGGACATGACGACCGCGGGCATCGGCTCTTGCCTCTTGGGATATGCCGATCCGGACGTCACCGACGCCGTCGTGCGGCGCGTGCAGTTGGGATCGATGTGCATACTCAACTCTCCCGAAGAACTGGAACTGGCAGAGTTGCTGCTGCAACTGCACCCCTGGGCAGAGCAAGCACGTTTCGCGCGCACCGGCGGCGAGTCGATGGCCGTGGCAGTGCGATTGGCCCGCGCGGCGACCGGCCGCCCGCGCGTCGCTTTTTGTGGATATCACGGCTGGTCGGATTGGTACCTGGCGGCGAACCTGTCCGAGCAGACGGCGCAAGGTGCTGGCGATCCGTTGGCGGCCCACCTGCTGGCCGGGCTCTCGCCGTGCGGCGTGCCGCGGGGACTGGCCGGCACCGCCCTGCCGTTTGGCTACAACCGGCTCGACGAGTTGGAACGCCACGTCCGCGCCCACGGGCGCGAGCTAGCCGCCATCGTGATGGAGCCGACGCGCAATCGCGATCCCGGGCCGGGTTTCCTCGAAGGGGTGCGAGCGCTGGCCGACGAATGCGGCGCCGCGCTCGTCTTCGACGAGATCTCGGCCGGCTGGCGTTTCGCGCTGGGAGGCGCGCACTTGAAATACGGCGTCATGCCCGACGTGGCCGTGTTTGCCAAAGCGTTGGGCAATGGGCATCCGATCGGCGCAATTGTCGGCCGCGCAGCTCATGCAGGCGGCACGGGAGTCGTTCGTCTCCAGCACCTATTGGACCGAGGGCGTCGGTCCCACCGCGGCGCTGGCCACCATTCGCAAATTGCAAACCGCGGACGCCGTGGCGCACGTCGAGCGGATCGGTGGACTCATGCGCGAGGGCTGGCTAGCACTGGGCGAAAAGCACGGCGTGCCATCGAAAACCAGCGGCCATGCGGCGCTGCTCTCCCTGGCATTCGATCATCCCCAAGCGGCCCCATTGGGAACCTTGACCACCGTGCGGATGCTCGACCGAGGCTTTCTCTTGGGCAGCGGGTTTTATCCCAGCCTGGCGCACCAACCGCGGCACGTCGAGGCATGCCTGGCGGCGCTGGGCGAAGTTTTTGTCGAGTTGGCTGACGCGATGCGGTGCGATGACATAGAATCGCGTCTGCCAGGCGGCGTCCGTCACCAAGGATTCGCCCGGCTGACTTGATCGTTCGAAACTCGCTCATCCCCACGCCTACCCGAGGAAATCAACCTGCATGCGATTCAGCCGCGTCAAAGCCAAACTGCGCCGGGGCGAACCGGCGCTGATCGTCACCTGCCACTTCACCGATCCCAGTGTCTACGAGATGACCAGCCTGTTGGGCTTTGACGGCATCTGGATGGACTTGGAACATCACTCCACCAGCAGCGAAACGGCCAACCAACTGATGCGCGCGGCGCGGGTGGGCACGTCCGATGTCATCGTGCGCCCCGCCAAGGGCGAGTTCATGCGGATGGGACGGCTGCTCGAAGCCGGGCGCAAGGCATCATGTATCCCCGCTGCGAGTCGGCCGACGAAGCCGCCGAAGTCGTCCGCTGGGCCAAGTTCGGTCCCCAGGGAGAACGCGGCATCGACGGCGCCAATCCCGACGCGTCCTATTGCGCCATTCCGATGACTGAATACATCAAAGCGGCCAACGAACACACGCTTGTCATCGTGCAGATCGAATCACCCAGGGCCCTGGAGAACGTTGACGCGATCGCCGAAGTGCCCGGCGTCGACGTGGTGATGATCGGCCCGGCCGATCTGAGCATTCTGTCCGGCATTCCCTTCCAGTTCGAGCACCAGATGATTCACGACGCGTATCGCCGCGTGGCCGAAGTGGCCAAGCAATCGGGCAAAGCCTGGGGCACGACCAGCCGCTCGCCCGAACATTCCAAGATGTTGCTCGATCTGGGCGCGACGTTCGTCTGTCACAGCGCCGACATCCTGCTGTTGCAACGTGCCTATGCCGATATCCAGGCGCGCTATGCGCCGCTGGGCTTCACGTTCGACAATCGCCTGGCCGCGGAGGCCGCCTCCATGGAGGGAAAGTCATGACGGCCGCGCACCGCGTGCTGGTCGTCGGCGCAGGCTCGATCGGCCAACGGCATGTGCGCTGCTTTGCGGCCACCGGGCGTGCCCGACTGGCCGTGTGCGAGACCAATGCAGTGGTGCGCACGCGCGTCAGCGAAACATACGCGGTCGAAGAATCGTTCGACAATTACGACGCGGCATTGGCATCGCGGCCCGAAGTGGTGGTCATCGCCACTCCCGCGCACTTGCACGTGCCAATGGCACTGGCCGCCGTGCGCACCGGAGCGCATCTGCTCGTCGAGAAACCCTTGAGCACGTCGCTCGCAGGCGTGGATCCGTTGATCGACGCCGTCGAACAGGCCGGCAGCACGGCCTCGGTGGCATACGTCTATCGGCGCATCCGGCATTGGCGGCTATGCGCGATGCGATTCGAGCCGGACGATTCGGCACGCCGGTCGAACTCGTCGCCGTCAGCGGGCAGCATTTCCCGCTCTATCGCCCGGCGTACCGCGAGATCTACTATACCGACCGGGCCACCGGCGGCGGCGCGGTGCAAGACGCGCTCACGCACGTCATCAACGCCGGCCAATGGCTCGTCGGTCCCATCGATCGGCTCGTGGCCGACGTCGCGCACCAGGTGCTCGAAGGGGTCACCGTGGAAGACACTGCCCACGTGATCGCCCGGCACGGCGCGGTGCTGGGAACATACAGCTTGAACCAGTACCAAGCGCCCAACGAATCGACCATCACGGTCGTCGGCGATCGTGGCACGGCGCGCTTCGAGTACCACGCCAGCCGCTGGAGCTGGATGACCGAGCCCGGCGGCGCCTGGACCGACGAACCGGTTGGTCCGCTCGAGCGCGATACGCTGTTCGTGCGGCAAGCCGACGCGCTGTTGGACGCGGTCGAAGGCCAATCGCCGCCGGCATGCTCGCTCCGCGAAGCACGGCAGACCCTGGAAACCAACCTGGCAATTCTGAACAGCGCCGAACGCCGGGCGTGGGAAACGCTCAATCACGACGAGTAGAACGCATGACCGATACGTCACCTACGGTGCAACAACTGTTCGACATGAGCGGCCGCGTGGCGCTGGTCACCGGCGCCAGCGGGCATCTGGGCTCGGCATTGGCCAACGCCTTGGCGGAAGCCGGCTGCCGCGTGGTTGTGGGAAGTCGCGACGCAGCCAAGGCCCAAACCGTAGCGGCTACTCTCGGCGGACCCGAAGCCGGCAATCACGTCGGCGTGGCGCTCGACCAGATGGATGAAGCGTCGCTCGAACGCGGCTTTGCTGACGCATTGGCGGCCGCCGGTCGGGTCGACGTTCTGGTGAACAACGGCCACGAGCCGCTGTCCGACGATTGGCGCACCGTCACCGGCGCGCAGTTCACCCGCCAATTGGCCAACGCCACGGGCTACTTCCTGCTCGCCCGGCTGCTGCGCGATCACCTCGTCGAGCGCGGCGCAACCGGCAGCGTGATCATGCTCGGCTCGATGTACGGACTGGTCGGCTCCTATCCCGACGCGTACGAAGGAGTCGCGCCGGCCAGCTCGGTCGCCTATCACACGCTCAAGGGAGGTATCGTCCACATGACGCGCCACCTGGCCGTCTACTGGGCCAAAGACGGCGTGCGCGTCAACTGTCTCAGCCCCGGCCCGTTCCCCGCGCCCGAGCGCCGCGCGAAATGGTCGCCCGGCTAGAGCAACGTTCCCCACAAGCCCGCATGGGCCAGCCCCACGAGCTCAAAGGCGCCCTGTTGCTTCTAGCCTCCGACGCCGGCAGCTACATCACCGGCCACAACCTGGTAGTCGACGGCGGCTGGACAGCGTGGTGAGGTGGGCGTGCAAGCACAAATCATTCCGCCTCGCGAAGCATGGAGAGCACTTTCTCTTTGGCGGGCTCGAACTCGTCGAACCAGTGCTTGTAGCCCATTTGGAAACCTTCATCGTCCAGCACTTCGTCCACGCCGAAACCGTTCTCTTTGGGATGGTAGGCGAGAACAAATCCGCGTTTCTCGATACCAACATTAAGGTACGTCAAACCGGAGCTTAGTCGCTCCAGATCAATTCAAAGCGGCGTAGACCACTGGCGCAAAGTGCTAGCCAGTTCCTCAAACCGAGCGCCAACTTCCATTGATTTCTCCGCTGCCCAATACGCAACCGTTCGTCGGCTCAATGCACCGCGCCGAGCGGCCTTTCTCAGATCCTTTCTTAGTGCGAGTGTTCGCACAGCGATTGAGCCAATTTTTCCAACGCCGACAGATAGTTGTCGCAGTCGGCTCGAATTGCGCGATCTTCAGCGGGCACGTTGTCGATTGCTTCCAGCGCCTCGCGCACGCGGGCCACATGCTGCTTTACCATGTTCGTGTCAGGACTCTCGCCACCTACGACTCGCGATGCCAAGCCGGCCAAGTAGCCATCGAGTTCCGCAAGTTCGCCCTGCCACTCGGACAAAGCATCGACCTCGGCCCATTCCGGAAACGACAGACTCGTGAGATAATCCAGATTGTCTTTCGTCGAATTATTCATTGTTCAATCCCAGAACGTGACGAGTCTACCGTCACTTGTCCAGTAACCCCCGATCTTCCGTGGTTTTTGGCTGGGGACGGTAACCTTAGTTTGAATTCTGATTCCGGCACTGCCGTCCTTCAATACGACCGTGTCGCCGAGATGCCTGTTCTTACGAAAATAGCTCATCGCGTCCTGAGTATACTGCATCGCTGTACGACCTTTGCCGTGCTTTGCAAGGTGGTACCGTATCGACTGTGTAATGGTCGGAAACGTTCCTTGGTGCCAGTTTTCCGCCAGATACCTACCACCTTCACTCGTTATTCCCGCAATTGACTCTGGACTTCCGACACCTGGCGGCACGCCTCCCGCAAACCCTCCTGCCCCAAGCAGAATGTCATTCAGCGTTCCGATGCCGTCCCAGGCGGGGTTGAGCAAGCTGTCCATCATGCGCGTGAAGAAGTTCCAATCGCCGGTGCTCTGGTAGAGCTGCCGCTGCATGATCCGCAGTCTCGTCAACAGCGATTGGAATTCCGCCTCGGTCAGCCGATCACGCTGGCTCAGCTTGCCAATGATGTGCTGAATTTCCCATTCGAGATCGGAAAGCTCGGACGCCTTGATTGACGGGGTATTGCGGTCCGCCTCCGCTTGCTCCTCTTCCGCCCGCAGACATTTCTCCCTGTAGAAGTCCGGCGTCGGGATAGGCGGCTCGCCTTTCGCCAGCCGTCGCTGGGCTTCGACCAGATACCGTTCGTATTCGGCGCGCTCATCGTCGGTTAGCTGCAACCTCCGTTGCTCGTACTTGGACGCTTCGCGCGCGAACCAGCGAAACTCGCGTTCTTGTTCATCCGTTTTGGACGGCTTCGGCTCGGTCTTCTCCTGAGGCGCAGGCGCCGCACGTTGCGCCAAGAGCGATACTCTGGATGGGACCGAGCCGTTGATGTTGCTTGCCGCCAGGATCCGCCGGTCGCGGTCTTGCAGGAGTATCTCCTCCTCCAGCACCCAGCGGTGTTCCGGCTCGATGCGGTAGCCTTTGGGCTCTTGCTCGGCGAGGTACTCGTTGAGCTGGTCGCGCCAGTTCGGCTCAAGCGGCTTGGCCAGCAATTCGTCCATCCACGCTTCCAGCGGAGTGACGAATTGCCGCAAGTCGGCGTCGCAGCGGCGGCAACCGTCGTCGTAGGCTTCTTGCAACAGCCGCCGAGAGTCGTCGTCATCGCTCATCGCATGGGCCTCCTTGCCGAATCAGTGGGGCCCGAGAATGGCGCGGTCGCGGCAGTACTGCACCCATTGCTCGTGCTCGATCTCCTGCCTGGCGATCTCGCAGGCGTGGGCATGAAACAACGGCGCGCGCTCGTCGAGTGCGTCGAAGTAATGCTTGTAGGCCCGCGCGATCGTCACGATGAGCGGCGTGCGCGACGTGCCCAGATCGCGCTGCGCGTCGGCGGCGTCCTGAGCCGGGTTGGCGGCGGGAAACCCTTCCACGGGCTTGGATGGTGGAAGCGACAATTCGCCATGTTAAGATGTCCACGTACTGACCGAACCCATTCCCTCGTGCCTTCCAGAGTCGCTGCTCACCCAGGTCCTTCCCATGGCAGATTCGCGTCGCACGTTCTTGAAGTCTTCACTGGCTGCCGGCGCCTCACTCGTGACGCTGCCCATCGGACAACGCAGCGCGAAGGGCGCACTGAACAATAGCGCATCGCCCTTCGACCTCACGCGCAACGTACCAACCAAATTCTTCGATGGCGAACATTGCTGGTGCCACCCGCGTGCTGGCATCGTGCCGGGCAGCGGGCGTGATGGCTTGCCGCGGGTGGTGATGATGATGAACACCATGGACCTGGCCGGCAGCGACGTGTTTCGCGGCGTGTTCGGTCTGAAGACCGACGACCTGGGCCAATCGTGGAGCGAGACCAAAGAGCTCAAGGCCATGGCGCCGCGCGAGGAGACCATTGACGGCGTCGTTCGCCCGGTGGCCGCCAGCGATTTGTGGCCCAAGTGGCACGCGGCTTCAAAGACGCTATTGGGCACGGGGCACTCGGTGGTCTATACGCCCGAATGGAAAGTCGTGCCCGATCGCCCCCGGCATACGACCTTCGCCACGTACGATCCGGCGGCCGACGAATGGTCGGCCTGGCAAAAGTTGGAAATGCCCGCGGGCGTGAAGTTCGCCAACGCCGGCGCCGGCTGCACGCAGCGATTTGACCTGCCCGACGGCACGATCCTGTTGCCGTTCTACTTCCACGCGCCGGGGCACAACTCGAGCGTGGCGGTCATGCGCTGCGGTTTCGACGGGCGCGAACTGAAATACCTGGAGCACGGAGACGAGTTGGAGATCGCCGACGACACGCGCGGCATCGGCGAGCCGTCGTTGGCGAAGTTCGGCGACACGTTTCTGCTGACCATCCGCCACGACCGCCGGGCATACGTCACCCGCGGCGACGACGGAATGCACTTCGAGCCGCTGCGCCCCTGGACGTTCGACGACGGCAGCGATCTGGGCAGCTACAATACGCAAGCCCATTGGGTCACCCACAGCGACGGCGTGTATCTGGTGTACACCCGGCGCGGCCTGCACAACGACCATGTGTTTCGCCACCGGGCGCCGCTGGTCATGGGACAGGTCGATCCGGAAAAGCTGTGCGTCATTCGCGACACCGAGCAAGTGCTGGTGCCCGAGCGGGGTGCCCGGCTGGGCAACTTTGGCGTGACCGACGTCACGTCCGACGAGACCTGGGTGACCGTGGCCGAATGGATGCAGCCCCGTGGCTGCGAGAAATATGGCAGCGACGGCAGCGTCTACGTGGCACGCATTCACTGGAAAAAACCGAACCGGCTAGTGAGTTGAGTTCCTCAAGCGAGTGCCACTGCTTGCTTGCCAAGCGATGCGAAACACACGAAAAGCACTGCTAACAAGTTAGCAGTGGTACTCGCGGCACATGTCGATCAACATCAACAACCGCACCAACACGGCGATCATCATGAAAAGGCCCATGACGGCCCCTCTCGCGCGCATTTCGATTGCCTTGGCCACGGTGTTGCTTACGAGCGACGTCCGTGCCCAAGACGCGCCCAGCAAACGACTGCAATCGCTATTTACAGACAGTTGGGAATTCGGCATGGCCGAGGATCCGCTGTTTGCCACGCACGCCGGCGACAATCGCTACAACGACCGTCTGCCCAGCGAAACGCTTTCCGACCAGGCGCGCCGTGCCGACATGCAACAGCAGTTCCTCCAACGACTGGAGTCGATTCCGCAAGACGAGCTGTCGCGAGACGAGCTGTCGCGAGACGAGCAGGTGAACTACGACATCTTCGCCCGGCAGCGGCGCGACAACGTCAGCGAATTCCAATTCCTGTCGCACCTGGCCCCCATCACCAACCGCTCGGGCTTTCACGTGTCATTCCCCGAGCTGCCCAAGCAGATGCCGCTGGCCACGGTCGACGACTACGAGAACTACATCGCCCGCCTCAAGGCGTTCGAGCAGTTCACTCTCGATCACATCGAGCTGATGCGCGAAGGCATCCGCCAAGGCATCACCACGCCGGCGGTGGTGCTGACGAACGTCGAGGACGTCATCGAGCCGCACATCGTCGACGATCCCACGCGCAGCTTGCTGTTCGAGCCATTCCAGGAGTTTCCCGATTCGATCCGTGCTGACGATCGCACACGGCTGACGGCGGCCGGCAAAAAGGCGATCGAAGAAAGTGTCGTGCCCGGCTATCGCAAGCTGCTGGAGTTCATCACCAAAGAGTACGTGCCGGCCTGCCGGCAGCAGATCGGCGCCAGTGCCCTGCCTCGCGGACGCGAGTTCTATCGCTATCGCGTAAAGCACTTCACCACGCTGGACATCGATCCGCAGCAAGTACATGAAACGGGTTTGGCCGAGGTGAAGCGGATCAAAGGCGAGATGCAGGATGTGATCAAGCGAGTGGGCTTCCAGGGCGACTTTGCCGCGTTTGTCGAGTTCCTGCGCACCGATCCGCGGTTTTATGTCGACACGCCCGAGCAGTTGATGAAAGAAACGGGCCTGGTGCTGAAGAAGATCGATGGCGAGCTGCCCAAGCTGTTCAAGACGCTGCCGCGCACGCCGTACGGCATTCGCGAGATTCCGGCGTTCATCGCGCCGCGGACCACGACGGCCTACTATCAGCCGCCGGCTGGCGACGGCACGCGGGCCGGGTTCTACTACGTCAATACCTACAACCTGAAGAGCCGGCCCACGTTCGAGATCGAAGCCCTGTCGCTGCACGAAGCCGTGCCGGGCCACCACCTGCAAATCGCCTTGCAGCAGGAGCTCACCGGCATGCCCGTATTCCGCCGCTTTGCCCATCCCACGGCGTTCGTCGAAGGCTGGGGATTGTATGCCGAGAGCCTGGGCCGCGAGCTCGGCTTCTACAAGGATTCGTACAGCGACTTCGGCCGGCTGAGCTACGAAATGTGGCGCGCCTGCCGGCTGGTGGTCGACACCGGCATGCACTACCTGGGCTGGACGCGACAGCAAGCGATCGAGTTCATGGCCGACAACACGGCACTGACATTGCACAACATCACGGCCGAAGTAGATCGCTACATCTCCTGGCCCGGCCAGGCCACGGCCTACAAGATGGGCGAGCTAAAAATTCGCTCGCTGCGCAAGCAAGCCGAGGAACAACTGGGCGAGCAGTTCGACGTCCGCGAGTTTCACGACGCCGTGCTCGGCAGCGGCGCCGTGCCGCTGGACGTACTGGAAGACAACGTCACGGCGTATATCGAAGCGACGCGCGCGGGGAAGTAGCCCCAGGGTGGCCCATCAGACAACTCGTTGTCTGGGTGCCGAAGGCACAGGAGGATTGCCGAGTCGTACGGCCGATAGTTCTCGCTCTGTCCGAGGTCTTTTCGTTGATAGTGACCGCGGGAAAGCACGCCTCTCGTTGCTTCGAAACCCAGACACCGGGCCGCTGCCACCCGGGCTCTTGCTACACTACTTCGGCCCCTCGATCCCCAGCACCTTCACCAGAAACGCCCACTTGTCGGCCGCTTCTTCGATGCGCTTGCTGGTGGGCTTGCCGGCGCCGTGACCGGCGCGGGTTTCGATGCGGATCAGAATCGGCTTGTCGCAACCTTGCGCGGCTTGTAGCGCTGCGGCGAACTTGAAGCTGTGCCCCGGCACCACGCGGTCGTCGTGATCGGCCGTGGTGATCATCGTGGGCGGATAGCACGTGCCGCTTTTAGTGTTGTGCAGCGGCGAATACTTGAAGAGCGCCTCGAACTCCTCGGCGTTGTCGCTCGAGCCGTAGTCGTCGACCCAGGCATGGCCGATGGTGAACTTGTGGAACCGCAGCATGTCGAGCACGCCCACCGCCGGCAGCGCGCCGCCGTACAGATCGGGCCGCTGCGTCAGGCACGCGCCCACCAGCAGCCCGCCGTTGGAGCCGCCGCCGATGGCCAGCTTGGGCGTCGAAGTGTACTTGTGGGCGATGAGCCACTCGGCCGCTGCGATGAAGTCGTCGAACACGTTTTGTTTTTGCAGCTTGGTGCCCGCCTTGTGCCACTCTTCGCCATACTCGCCGCCGCCGCGCAGGTTGGGCACGGCGAACACGCCCCCCATTTCCATCCACACGAGGTTCGCGACGCTAAAGCCCGGGGTGATGGGAATGTTGAAGCCGCCGTAGCCGTATAAGTAAGTGGCAGCCTGGGCGTTCTTGACCAGCCCTTTCTTGTAGCTGATGAACATGGGAATCTTCGTGCCGTCCTTGCTGGCGAAGAACACTTGCTCGGTCGTGTAGTCGGCCGGATCGAAATCGACCTGCGGCGCGCGAAACACGCTGCTCTTGCCGCTGGCGATGTCGTAGCGATAGATCGTGTCCGGCACGGTGAACGAGCCGAACGAATAGAATGTTTCCTTGTCGGAGCGCTTGCCGCGAAAACCGCTGACCGTGCCCAGCCCTGGAAATTCCACCTCGCGCTCGAACTTGCCGTCGATGTCGAACACCTTCACTTGCGAGTGCGCGTCCTTCAGGTACGCGGCAAAGAAGCGGTCGCCCACCAGATTCGCCGCGGTGAGCGTTTCATCGGATTGCGGGATCAGCTCGCGCCAGTTCTCTTCGGCCGGGTCGGTCGTGTCGATGGCAATGACCCGGCTGCGCGGGGCGTTGCGGTTCGTCTTCAGATAGAACACCGGGCCGTCGTTGTCGATGAATTCATAGCCGGCATCGAAGTTGTCAATCAGCGCGACGATGGGCGCATCGGCCTGGTCGAGCCGCTTGTACAGCAGCATGTTCACGTCTTCGGTGCTGCGGGCAACGCCGATGACCAGGTACTTGCCGTCGTCGCTGACCGTGTTCGAATAGTGCCACTCCTTGTGGTCGGGCGTTTCGTAGATCAGCTTGTCGTCCGTCTGCGGCGTGCCGAGCTTGTGGTAGTAGAGCTTCTGAAAGTAGTTCGAGGCCAGCAGGTCCTCGCCTTCTTGCGGTTCGGGATAGCGGCCATAGAAGAAGCTCCGGCCGTCCTTGGTCCAACTAGCGCCTGAGAATTTGCTCCAGCGGATGACGTCGTCGGTGTCTTTGTCCGTGGCCACGTCGCGCACGTGCCAGGTAATCCAATCGCTGCCGGCATCGGCCAGCGCGTAAGCCATCTTGCTGCCGTCGTCGCTGATCGAAACATCGGAAAGCGCCACCGTGCCATCCTTTGAAAGCGTATTCGGATCGAGCAGGACCTGTGGCTCCGCAGCGAGCGACGACAGTTTGTAGAGCACGCTCTGATTCTGCAGGCCGCTGTTGCGGGTGAGGAAATATCGCCCGCCATCGCTCCAAGGGACGCCAAACTTTTCATAGTCCCATAGTTTGGTCAGCCGCGCCTCGAGCGGCTTGCGAGCAGCGATGTCCTCGAGAAATCCAAAAGTGATCTTGTTCTCGGCCTCGATCCAGGCGCGCGTTTCCGGTGAGTCAGAATCCTCCAGCGGACGATACGGATCGGCGACGCGCGTGCCGTGATAGTCCTCGACCACGTCGCCCGAGGGAGCATTGGGATAAGCCGAGCGCACCGCCCGCTCGGCGGCAATGGTAACGAATGAATTCATGACAAGGACGGCGGCGACCGTGATTAGTAGGGAATGATTGCGCCAGTGCATCGTGGGGTTCCTATAACGGGCGTTTGTGCGACGGGTCCGAAAGGATCGAATGCTCGTCGTCCGCGGCGCGCCGCCTGCGCGGGCGATGTCACTAACCTACCTTATTGCAGAGAGGAAATGAAATGCGGAACCAAGCAACCCTTCGCGGAAACAGGATCCGCGGCAGGTGGCCTTGAAATATCGCCCGGTCGGGCGCTGTTCGCGCTCACACCGTCATGAGTGCGACCACCCCTCACCCACAAACGCACGGCGGCAAGGTTCCCGAGGGCTGAAGGCCCACTTAATACCAGCCGTGGGCAACGCCCACGGAAAGCTGACCGTTCAATGTTTGCCAAGCCCTGGAAGGGGCGACCCATGGAATCACCAAGCCACGATTTGGATCACACCTTCAGGGCTCATGATCAATTGGCGCGATCTTCTACCAAGGGCGTTGCCCTTGGCTGATATAGAACGGGCCGTTGGCCCTCGTTGTTACACACGAGCCGTTGGTCCTGGGCTAGCGCTGGCGCAGCTTCGAGAAGATAGAGGCATCGCACATATGCGACAGAAAAAAGGCGTGCGGCGCCTGACGGGCGCCGCACGCCGCATTGGAATCAGTACGCAGACAACACTTCACACAGCGCCGCGCCGCTTCTCAGTCGCCGCCGCCGGCTGCCGGCACGCCGCCCCAGCCGGGCAGCTTCTCGGGGAAGGTCTTGTCGGTGGCTTCGCTCCAGCCGTTGCCGGTGCCCTTGCCGCTCCAGAACAAGTCGCCGCCGGTGGCGCCCAGCGATCCCAACCGCTTCGACACCTTGCCGCCGTTGTCCGAGAGCAGGTTGTCGTGGACGAAATTCCGGTCGGGGTTCGGCTCGACGTTCAACTTGCGATCGGCCGGAAACACGTCGGTCAGCGCATACATGGCGATGCCGTACGATCCGTGGCCGCGCACTTCGTTCTTGGTCACCTCGGTGTTGTCGGCCGCGTTGATCACGATGCCGTTGCCCGGCTCGACCATGCTGACCATATTGCCCGGCGGCGCCAGGTTCGGATAGTTGTTGTTGTTCACGCGGTTGTTGAGCACGCGGGCGTTGGTGGCCACGGTGGTCGGCAGATCGGGCAGCAGCACGACCAGCAAGCCCAACGCGTTGTCGTGGGCCGAGTTGTTGGCCATCACCACGTTGACGCAATTCTCGGTTTCGATGCCGATCGTGTTGCGATATCCTTCGCAATTCCGAATGACCACGTCCTGGCACTGGCCGGCGTAGACTCCGGCATCCCACACGTCGGAGACGACGCAGTTTTCAACCAGCACGCCGTGGCTCAGAACCGGATAGACACCGTACTTGCCCGTGTTGTGGCACACCAGATTCCTGAACGTGATATTCTTGGCCTGGCTCACGACGACGCCATTGCCCTTGTAGTCGCGAATTTCGAAGCCGCTGATGACGAAGTTGTTGCCCGAGGCGAGCACGGCGTCGTTCATCGTGCTGTTGCCATCGAGCACCGGCCGCTCGCCGTTTTGCACCACGCCCGCCAGTTCGATGTCGTCAAAATCGATCGTCACGCTCTCGTTGTACGTGCCGGGCAGCACCTCGATGCGATCGCCGGGGCGGCACCGATCGACGGCCGCTTGAATGGATTGACCGGGGGCCACGGTGAACGTGCCACGCACGGTTTGCGGTCCGACGGCTGGCGCCGAAGCGTTGCGCGTCGGATATTTTTCTTCCTCAGCCACGGCCAGCGCGGCTGCCAACGACAGCACCACGAAGGCAACCGGCGCGACACTTCTCAACGAGCGTTTCATTTGGAACCTCCTGCCGATGAATTGGATTGCACGGGAATACTTTGCGACTTCGACGGACCACCAGGTCCGAGTAGATCCGCGGGGAACGCGACCACGCTGCGAGGCTCTCGCCAGCTATTGCCGGCGCCGTTGCCGTCCCAGAACAAATCGCCGCCGGGCGCGCCGAGCAATTTGGCGAACAACGGGTGCGGTTGACGGCCGTTGCCTTCGTATTCATTGGCAACCACCAGCGTGTGGTCCGAATTGGGCTCGACGTCGACCTTGCGCTTGGCGGGCAACCGTGCGGCCGCGAGCGAGGCCACGACGATGCCGTACGAGTCGTTCTCGCTGATGCGGTTCCGAGTCACCTCAGTCCGGTCGGCGGCCATCACCACGACGCCCACGCCGGGCGTCAGATTCGAGACCGTACTGCCGGGCTTGGCAAAGTTCTCGTGATTGTTGGCCCACACGCGATTGTTGATCACGCGGGTGTCGCTGCACTCCTTGATCGGATTGTTCGGCAGCGCGAACACCAGAATGCCGGTCGTGTTGTGATGGGCGCTGTTGTTTTCGACCAGCGCGCCGACCGAGTTCTCGATCTCGATGCCGGCCACGTTGTTGTAAACCTCGTTGTTGCGCACCACGATGTCGCGGCTGCTGCCCACATAGATGCCGGCGTCCCGAATGCCGCTGACCGTGCAGCCTTCGACCAATACGCCCGTGCATTCCACCGGGTAGACGCCGTACAGGCCGGAGTTCTCGATGACCAGATCGCGGAACGTAACGTTGCTCGCCTTACTGATCATGATGCCGTTGCCGACGTAGTTGCGAATGGTCAAGCCTTCGATGACGAGGTTGCCGCCGGAGCCCTGCACGGCATCGGCCAATGTTCCGCCGCCGTCGAGCACGGGCCGCTCGCCGTTGCGATTGATGCCCCTCAGCGTAACGCCGTCGCGGTCGATCACCACCGTTTGTTGGTACACGCCGGGCTCAAGCAGCACGCGGTCGCCGGCGCGGCAACGTTCAACCGCGGCTTGAATCGACTGCCCCGGCCGCACGGTGAACGTGGCGGCAACGCTGTTGGCGCCCACCCAGGGACTGGCGCCGGCCATAGCGCTGCGAGCCGATGCAATCCGCGAGGCAACCCGCTGCGCCGTGCCTCTCAGATTGCCGTCGGAAAAACCCGTCAACGGCGCAGCGGGCCGCGCGACGGCGACCGGCGACCGCATCGCTCGGGGCGCCGGGCGCTGGCCAACGGGGCGCTGCGCGTGCTGGTCGGCAACGGTACGGCCGGCATCGGCTTGGTCTTCACTTCCACGATCGGCAGCCCGCTCGGCACGCGCTCCGGCGGCACCGGCTGCAGCGAGGTGTCGGTCAGCGCTTTTAGGAACGCGACCAGGTCGGCCACTTCGGCGTCGGTGATGTCGAACTTGCCGATCTTGTCGTCGATGCCCTCGATGGGATTCGGCTCGCCGCGGCCACCCCCCTTGGCATAGAACTTGATGACTTCCTCCAGCGTGTTGAACGCTCCGTTGTGCATGTAGGGCGCGGTCAGCTCGATATTGCGCAGGCTGGTGGTTTTGAAGGCGCCGTCGGGACCTTCGTCCGGCACGCCGGCCCGGCCCGGATCGTGTTCGCCGTTGTCGGGCACGCCGATCACGCGAAAACTATCGTCGGCAAACGTTGGAAAGTTGTGGCATTCGAAACAGCGCGTTTTCAGCGAACGGAACAGACGCATGCCGCTCCGCTCTTGCGCATCGAGCGCCGTCGTGTCGCCGGCCGTGTAGCGATCGAACTTGGAGTTGAACGACAACAGCGTGCGCTCGAACGCGGCGATCGCCCGGCAGGTGTTCTCGAACGTGACGGCTTCGTCCTTGCTGCCGCCGAACGCCTTCTCGAATAGCTCGACATACTCGGAATTGTCGCGCAACTCTTCAACCAGCGTCTCGGGCTTCTCGCCCATTTCGTGTTCGTTGGTGATCGGTCCGGCGGCCTGCGCTTCCAGATCATCGGCGCGGCCGTCCCAGAACTGCCATTTGTAATAGGCCGAGTTCCACAAGCTGGGCGCACTGCGTCCCAGCACGTCGCCACCGGTGCGTTTCGGTCCAACGCCCGTGCCGCCAAAGCCCATGCTCAGCTTGCGACCGTCGGCCAGTCCGTGATCGGGGTGGTGACAGTGCGCGCACGAGATCGTGTTCTCGCCGCTGACGATCGGATCGAAGAACAACAACTTTCCCAGCGCCACTTTCTCCGGCGTCATCGGATTGGTGCCCAATGAACGCATGGGCGGGAATGGCAACTGCAGGCTGGTGGCGCACGGCTGGCCTTCGACATAGGGCTCGGCCGGATGCCAGGCATCCCCGCACCGCGCCAGCCGGGGATCTCGACCGGGCTGGCGCTATCGTCGGCGGGTGAGTCTTCGGCCGTGGCCAACGACATGGACGCGAATACAAAAACCAGTAGCAAGACGAGGCGACGCATCGTTGAGAGTCTCTCCATCTGCAAGATACCCAGAGTCGGGCACACTGACCGCTCGCATGCAGTGCGGCATTGAGGGGGAAGGCGGAACCGGCCCGGTCACGCGGACAAGGCCCGCCCTGCGAGCACGTCAAATCTAAACCAGTCCGAGGCGGGAAACAAGCGCCGGACCGCCCCAGATTGTTGTGTTCACCATCGCTCACTCTTACCATGCGTGTACGAATCCAACCTCGAGCATGCCAGCAATCCGCAGGGAACTTCGATGAAACGGTGCTACTACCGCCACCCGCTGGCGGCGTTTTTGCTCACCACGCTCGTACTTCCGGTCAGCGGGGTGCGAGCCGCCTCGGCCGAGGCCCCGCGACCTAACATTTTGCTCATCATGGTCGACGACATGGGCTTCAGCGACTTGGGCTGCTATGGTGGCGAAATCCACACGCCCCATGTCGATGCCCTGGCCGCCGGCGGATTGCAGTTCGTGCAGTTCTATAACACGTCGCGCTGCTGCCCGACGCGGGCGTCGCTGATGACGGGGCTCTATCCGCATCAGGCCGGCGTGGGCCACATGAACGGCGACGCCGGGCCGAAGTTCCCCGGCTATCGCGGCCACCTGTCGGATCGCGCCATGACAATCGCCGAAGTGCTCGGCGGCGCCGGCTATCAGACCTACATGGTGGGCAAGTGGCATCTGACGGATCAGACGAACCCGGTGAAGCGCGGCTTCAGCGAGTTTTACGGCCTGATCCGCGGCAGCAGCAACTTCTTTCGCGAGCATCCTAACTACGTACGGCTTCCCGCAGGTCGCCCGCGCCGCGAGTACCCCGCCGACGATTTCTATTCCAGCGACGCTTTTGCCGACTATGCCGTCGACTTTATCGAGCAGGCGCACGGCAACGCCGAGAAGCCTTGGTTCTTGTATCTGGCGTTCAATGCTCCGCACTTTCCCTTGCAGGCGCCGGAGGAAGAAGTCGCCAAATACAAAGATCGCTACACGAAGGGCTGGGATCGGCTGCGCGAGGAACGCTTCGCCCGGCAGCAAGAGATGGGATTGATGCCCGACGACGCCACGCTATCACCGCGCGGTTTCATCCCGGCCGAGCCGTACAACGAGGCGACTGGCTGGGCCAACAAGGTCAACCCGGCCTGGGATTCCTTGCCCTCGGACCGCCGCGCCGACTTGTCGCGACGCATGGCCGTGTTCGCCGGAATGGTCGATCGCATGGATCAGGCCGTGGGCCGCGTGGTCAAGGAGCTGCGCGATACGAATCAGTTCGACAACACGCTGATCTTCTTTCTCAGCGACAACGGCGCCTGCGCCGAGTGGGATCCCTGGGGCTTCGATAAGCGGAGCGGCCCGAACAACGTCTTGCATCGCGAGGACGAGTTGGACCAGATCGGCACGGCCGACAGCTATATCAGCTATGGCAGCGGTTGGGCCAACGCGTCGAACACTCCCTGGCGGCTGTACAAACACTACGAGCACGAAGGTGGCATCCACACGCCGCTGGTGGTGCACTGGCCGGGCGGAATCCAGGATCGCGGCGCGCGGCGCAGCCAGCCGGGCCACATCATCGACATCATGGCCACCTGCATCGACGTATCGGGCGCAACGTTCCCAAAACAGCACAACGAATTGGAGACGCTGCCTCCCGAGGGCCAGAGTCTCGTGCCGGCATTCGCGGATCGGCCGCTCAAGCGCGAATACATCGCCTGGGAACATGAAGGCAACCGCGCAATTCGCGTCGATGACTGGAAACTCGTGTCGCTCAAGGGTCATCCCTGGGAGCTGTACAACCTGAAAGCCGATCTGCTGGAGTCAAATGACCTGGCGGCCGACGAGCCCCAGCGCGTCGAGGCATTGTCAGCGCAGTGGAACGAGTGGGCGAAGCGTTGCCACGTATTGCCTCAGCCGGCGGCCGTAACCGCCCCGCCCGGCAAACCGCGGAAAGCCAAGTAGCCGATATCCTTCGCCCCAGAGCGCACGACGTGGAAACTCTCAGCGCGGGTTACGGCCTGGCGGTTCTTATTGGCGGCTTACTGCTGCTGACCGTGCTGGTCTATCGCGGTCAGAGCATCTTTGTCGTCGCGCCGCTGTGCGCCTTGTTGGTGTTGGTGCTCAGCGGCGCCGATCCGGTCGCAGGCATGACCGGCCGCTACATGGATGGCTTCGCCGACTATCTGCGTCGCTTCTATCTGATCTTCGCGTTCGGCGCCAGCTTCGGCAAGTTGATGGAGCACTCGGGCGCCGCGGCGCGCATTGCGCATGCCGTGGTGCGCGTGCTAGGCGCCGAGCGGGCTTGTCTGGCCGTGGTGCTGGCGTGCGCCGTGTTGACCTACGGCGGCGTGTCGCTGTTCGTCGTCGGGTTCTCCGTCTACCCCCTGGCGGCACAGTTGTTTCGCGAGGCCAAGCTGCCGCACCGCTTCATTCCGGCCGCGATCGCCTTTGGCAGCGTCACCTTCACGATGACGTCGGCCGGCTCGCCGGAGATCCAAAACCTCATCCCCATTCAATACCTGGTGGACGCTGCGACCGGAGAACCGTTGACCGACGCCTTGGCCGGCTGGCCCGTGAGCCTGATCGTGGCGGGCTTGATGTTTGTCAGTGGCCAGTGGTATCTCGACTGGGCCATCCGGCGCGATTTGCAGAACGGAGCGCCCATCGGCCCGCCGGGCGTCGGCACATCGGAGGCCGCGTGGGACGCCACCGAAACGTTCGACGACGAACGGCGGCCGCGACTCGGCGCCGCGCTGGCGCCCTTGATCGTCACGCTGTTGGCGCTCAACGTCGCGCCGCGCCTATGGGCCGGCTTCCCCGCCGATCCGACCGTGGCCATTTTTGCCGGCGTGCTAACGGCGCTGTTGTGCCTGTGGCCGTTCGTCTCGCCAGGGCGTTCGCTGGCCGAAGGTTTTGGCAACGGATTAATCGCCATCGGCGCCACCTGCTCGGTCGTCGGCTTCGGTTCCGCGATGAAGGGCCTGCCCGCCTTTGAACGGACCGTCGATTGGGTCACCAACATCCCGGGCGATCCACTGATCGGCGCGGTGCTGGCCGTGGCGGTGATCGCCGGCATGGCGGGCTCGGCCTCGGGCGGACAGGGTCTGGCGCTGCCGATCGTCAAGCCGATCTTCATCGACCAGTTGGGCGTGGCGCCGCGCGCGCTGCACCGCGTGGTGGCCATCGCCTCCGGCTCGCTCGATTCGCTGCCCGCCAACGGGTACATCGTGATGTTGATTCGCAACGTCTGCGGCGAAACCCACGCCCGAGCGTACGGTCCGGTGTTCGTCACCACGCTACTGATTCCGCTGGCCGGCACCGTGCTGGCGATCGCGCTGTTCCGATTGATGCCAGCGTGGGGACTGATGTAGCGCAACGCCAAGTCGTGTAATTCGCAAGAATTCAGATCAAACAATTGGTAGCTGAATTCGCACGCATTCAGACTCCATACTGCTGAATTCTGGCGAATTCAGCTATGATCTACTCACACCCATTGCTGCAACCTGGCGGCTTCTTCGCGGAGTTGATCGGGGCCGCCGAGCAACTGGCGGTTGGCGCCGATTCGTTTGAACCACAAGTGCAATCCCAGTTCGTCGGTGAAGCCGATGCCGCCGTGCACTTCGGTGGATGTGCGCGCAACGCGCGTGCCGACTTCCGAGATGTGCGCCTTGGCGTGACAGGCATTCAACCGCGCCTCGTCCGGCAGCGCGTCGAAGGCGTGGGCGGCGTACCACATCATGGCGCGGCAAGGCTCGAGCTCGGCGGACATCTCGGCGCACATGTGTTTCACCGCCTGGAACGATCCGATCGGCCGGCCGAACTGGATCCGCTCTTTCGAATAGGCCACCGCGCGGCCCAGCATCGTGCTGGCCGCTCCCAGGGTATCGGCCGCCAGGATCACGCGGCCCGCGTCGATCACGCGGGCGCAAACCTCCGGATCATCGCTGCCGGGCAGCAGTTCCGCGGCGGCGTCTTCGAAAACCAGTTCGCCGAGTTGGCGCGTACGATCGATCGTGGCGAGCCGTTCTCGGTGAACGCCCGGATCGTTGGCATTCACCAGATAGAGTTTGCGATCGCTATCGGCGACGAGAAAGACGTCGGCGGAAAAATCGAGCACGAACAGCGCTCGGCCGCGCAACTTGGTTCCCTCGGCCCGCACCGGATCCGATAGACGATTGCTCGCGGCGGCCGACAATGCGGCTCCGGCGATCGTTTTGCCTTCGGCAAGCTTTGGCAACCATGCTCGTTGTTGCTCTGCGGACCCCGCAGCGGCAATTGCCAGAGGCGCCATGACAGCGGTGGCGACATGCGGCGCCGGGGCTGCGCGAGCCCAGCGTTTCGGCCACCAGCGCCGCATCGAGCAACGAGCAGCCAATGCCGCCGTGCTCTTCGGCAACGATCAGCCCGGGGATGCCCAGATCGCAGAGCCCCGCCCACACGTCGTCCGCCCGGTCCTCACGCGCATCGCAGAACTGGCGCACACTCTCCAACGGGCTGTGGCGATCGAGAAACGTCCCGACGCTGTCTTGCAACATCGTCTGTTCGGCGGAGAGTCCGAATTCCATCGTGCGTTGTCCGTCAGGCTTTGACCTTGGGTTCGCGCGGCATGCCGAGTCCGCGCTCGCTGATGATGTTCTTTTGGATTTGCGAAGTGCCGCCGCCGATGATCAAGCCGAGGAAGAACATGTACATCATTTGCCACGCGCCGCCGTCGCGGAGGCGGCGCCCTTCGTCGTACAAGATGCCGAACTCACCCAGCGCATCGATGGCCAGGCCTTCTAGCTCGTGCCGTAGCTCGGTCCCTTGCAACTTGACGATCATGGCGGCCAGCGCGGCGTCCTTGTTGTTGAGCTTGGTGCTCAACAGCCGCAAATGATTGTAGCGCAGGGCCATTACACGGCCTTGCAAGCGTAGCAGCCGGTCTCGGTACGACGCGTTGTCCATGACGCGGCACCCATCGGCCGTTTCGTGCTTCATCAACTCCACCAGGGCAGTAAGCCGCTGCAACGTGGCGTCGGGGTCGCCCAAGTCGTCGCGCTCGTGCAACAGCACGTTGTTGGCGACCAGCCAGCCCTGCCCACGCTGGCCGACGATCTGATCCTTTGGCACGCGGACGTCGGTGAAGAACACTTCGTTGAAGTGCGCGTCGCCGGTCATCGTCTTGAGCGGACGGACGCGGATGCCGGGCGACTTCATGGAAAACAGCAGGAAACTCAAGCCTTGGTGCTTGGGCGCCTCCGGCTCGGTGCGCACCAGGCAAAACATCCAGTCGGCGCTTTCGGCCGTGCTCGTCCAGATCTTTTGGCCGTTGACCACCCAGTGGTCGCCGTCCAACCGCGCGCTCGTGCCAAGGCTCGCCAGGTCGCTGCCGGCATTGGGCTCGGAATAGCCCTCGCACCAGATGATTTCGGTCGTGAGCGTCGGCGGAATGAATTGACGTTTTTGTTCTTCGGTAGCCAGTTCCAACAGCGCCGGCACGAGATACGCAATGCCTTGGCCGCCGAAACCAGGCGAGACTTGCGCCGGGCAAACTCCTCCGCGATGATATGCGACTCCAGCGGATCGAGCGCCGCGCCGTAGCCGCCATATTCTTTGGGCACGGCGCGGGCCACATAGCCATGCTGGATAAGCAACTCCTGCCAGGTGCGCGTTTTCGCGCGGTCGATCTCCAGCAGGTTTTTCGGCGCGAGTTGCCCGTGCTCGGCGAAAAATTGCCGCAGTTCGTTGCGTAGGATGTCGTAGTGGCTGCCGTAGGAGAGGTCCATGCTAGTGGTTCATCGGTGCAAGGTTGAAAGGCTGCTCGGCAATCTGGCGTGGCGCGAGCCTCGCCCTTCTGGCGGCCGTGATTGTAAACGACCGGCTGGGGGTTTGGCCATTTTTTGCAATTTTTTGCGCGGTGCCTGGCGCAGTGATCGTTTATCTTGATTCCTGGCGGACCGCGTGTGGGTCCACGAATTGCAACCAGCGCCGGCATCCCGTTCGGGTCAATCCTGCGCGTGAGGGTCGTTCACTTTGCAGGGAGCAAGGCACGTATGGCGGTGACTAATCTTGCGCAGTTGGCGGAAGACTCGGCCGAGCGGCTCGGCGAGCAAGCGAACTACGAAATCGGCGGCCAGCAGTTCACCAATTGGCAACTGCTGGAACATGGCCAGCGCTTGCAAGCTGGGCTGGCCGATTGTGGGCTGAAGCCCGGCGGACGCGCCATTGTGATGATGATGAACCACGCATTGCTGTTTCCGGCAATGCAGGGCATCCTTCGCGCCGGCGGGGCTGCCGTGCCCGTGATGCCGCAACTGGCCGCGCCGGAACTGCGCTACGTATTGGCCGACACCGAAGCCCAAATCATCCTCGCCGACGCCGACCGGCTGCTCGTGGTGCGCGAGGCCGTGGCCGGCTTGTCGCATCTCCGCGCCATCATCGTGGTCGACGGACAGGGCAATCCGCGGGCCACGCCGCCCGAGGCGCCCATTGAATCGCTATTGGAGTTCTCGCCGCAAACGTCGCTAACCAACATCGATCCGGACAGTCCGGCCGTGATGCTCTATTCGTCAGGCACGACCGGCCGGCCCAAGGGCGTGTTGCTGTCGCACAACAACTTGCTGGCCAGTTCCGAGGCGGTGCAGGAAGGCGCCGAATTGCACCTGTGGGAAGGACCTCGCACGACCCTGAGCGGCATGCCGATTGCGCACATCTTTGGCGTGGCGATCATGAACGACCTGCTGCGCACGCCCAAGCATTTGGCAGAGGCCACCCGGCTGGTGCACATGCGCTGGTTCGAGCCGGAATCGTTCATGGCGTTGATCGAAAAGCACCGCGTCAATTCAACGGCCGCGGTGCCCACCGTGCTGTCGCTGCTGTTGCACCACCCCAGCGCCAAGAAGTACGACATGTCCTCGCTGGTCGAAATCATCTGCGGCGGCGCGCCGCTGCCAGTCGAGCTAGGGCAGGCGTTCATGCAGCGCTACCCCTGCCGAATTCGCGAAGTGTACGGCCTGACCGAGGCGGCCGGCATGGGCACGGTCAACCGCCGTAGCGAGCCGTTCCGCCCCGGCTCCGCGGGACGCGCTTATATCAACATGGAAATGCAGATCGTCGACGACTCCGACCAACCGCTGCCCACCGGCGAGCGCGGCGAGATCTGCATCCAGGGTCCGGTTGTCATGCGCGGCTATCACAACAAGCCCGAGGCCACGGCCGAAACGGTGCGCAACGGCTGGCTGCACACCGGCGACATCGGCTATCTGGACGAGGACGGATTTCTGTTCGTCGTCGATCGCAAGAAGGACATGATCATTCGCGGCGGAGAGAACATCTATCCGGCCGAGTTGGAGGCCGTATTGCACGAGCACCCGGCCGTGGCCGAAGCCGCCATCGTGGGCGTGCCCGACGAGGTCTATGGCGAGAACGTGGTAGCGTTCGTGGTAATCGCGCCCGGCCAGACGCTCACCGAAAAAGAAGTGATCGAGCACACGTGCAAGTCGGTCGCCAAGTTCAAAGCGCCAAGCCGCGTCCACTTCGAGCAAATGCTGCCCAAGAGCAACATCGGCAAGATCCTGCGCCGCGTGCTGCGAGACAAGGCGTGCGAGGGCAAGTAAACGCAGAGAGAATAAGCCACCGAGGGCACCGAGGACACGGAGGAAGGGAAATGCCGACACACATTCATCAGTTAAATCGTTTCGCCTGACGATGAATGGAACCACAACGACACGGCGGCACCACGAAGGGTCATGATTCGCTAGCGCGCGGACGGTCCAGCAACCTTCATTGAGTCCTGCTGCGCCAAAGCTCATCGCCCTGGTCACGCAAACGCAAATGGCGCTGCAGCCGCGGGCGGAGATCACGTGAGCGACTTACTCTTTCCACCCGGAGAAAAGCGATGGCCAAACATGAAGTAACCTTCGAAATACCCAAACGTCCGCTGGGGCGAGCCGACGTGTCGTTCGTCGTGAAGAGCGACGGCTTCGTCCTGGGCACCTTGGAAGTATCGAACGGCTCGTTGGTTTGGTTTCCGAAAAAGGCGACGTACGGTTGCAAAGTCGGCTGGCGGAAGTTTCATGAGATGATGGAATCGCACGCGCCGCGCTTCGAAGTGCGGTAAAGCGGCGGCGACTCACCAAATGGCGGGGATCAGGTGGGCAATTCACCAAAGTCATCCCAAATAGGCTCATCCATCGCTGCTGCTCGCTGAGTCAATTAAGAAGCACTTCCGGCCAGGGCCGGGCGGCACTTTGGGGGATTTAGGCTGGCGCGGCAAACGTTGATTTGCTAGACCAGAGTCCGTGAGTATGGGCGGCAAGGCCGCGGTTTGCAGTTCGTTCACGGAGGTCACTCATGGCTGTGCAAGTAAGACCGGATATCAGGAGCATCAAGCATCATTTTGCGGAGCTTCGTGATCCGCGTTCTACGATCAATCGTCGGCATCTGCTGGTCGACGTGGTGGTGATTTCGCTGTGCGGCGTGTTGGCCGGCGCCGATGGCCCGGTGGCGATTGAAGTCTGGGCGAAGGCGAATCGCAACTGGCTGCGACGACATCTGAAACTGCCGCATGGCATACCATCGCACGACACGCTCCGGCGGTTCTTGGAACGCGTCGATCCGCAAGCGTTTCAGCGCTCGTTTACCGCCTGGATCGAGTCGCTGCTGATTCCCGATTCCGAAGGGGCGCGGCTGCTGAACATCGACGGTAAGACGTTGCGTCGGTCGCACGATCGCAAACGCGGGCTGGGTCCGTTGCACCTGGTCAGCGTGTGGGCCAGCGAACAAGGCCTGACGTTGGGCCAAGTCGCCACCGAGGAAAAATCGAACGAAATCACGGCGATTCCCGCGGTGTTGGACCTGGTCGACGTGAAGGGCGCGATCGTGACCATCGACGCGATGGGCTGTCAGAAGGCGATCGCCGAGAAGATTATCGAGCGAGGCGGCGACTACGTCGTGCCCGTCAAAGGTAATCAAGGGAATCTCGAACAAGCCGTCGAGGCATTCTTCGACGAGCATCTGGAAGACGACTTCGCGCGAGTCAAAGTGAGCCGCTTCGAGACCGAAGAGAAACGGCACGGCCGCATCGAACGTCGCACGTACCTGCAAGTCAACGTGCCGCTCGCGCTCGCTGGCCGCCAGGAGTGGGCTGGACTTCGCACCCTGGGAATTGCCATCAGGACCCGTGAAATCGCGGGCCAAGAGACGGGCGAAGTGCAGTGCTACATCAGCAGCATGAAGCGCAACGCGAAGCAGTTCGCCCGCGCGTCGCGAGGTCATTGGAGCATCGAGAACAGTTGCCATTGGAGCTTGGACATGACCTTCCGCGAAGACGAAAGCCGCGTCCGCAATCGCCGCTTGGCCGAGAGCCTGGCGTGGCTGCGGCGTTTCACGCTCTCGCTGCTCAAGCAACATCCCGATACCAAGAAAAGCCTGGTGATGAAACGACGCCTCGCCGGCTGGAGCACGACATTCCTGTCAGAAGTTCTTTTCGGAGTGCCAACTTAGTGTGCGCCGGCCCTGCACTTCCGGCATCTCCACCACGCGCGACCGCAGATACTCGCCCAGGCTCTTGGCCTGCGGGTCGAAGCGCGTGGAGGATGCGACGCCTTCGCCCAGCAGGCCGACGACCACGAAGTTGAGCGACAACAGGTTCGGCATTTCATACCGTCGGATTTCGAACGCGGCCGCCTCGGGGATCAGTTGTTTGAACTGCTCGACCGTGAGGAATGAAGCCAACCACGCATACGCCGCGACATCGCGCGCCCAGACACCAACGTTGGCATTGCCCCCTTTGTCGCCGGAACGAGCGCCAAAGAGTGTGCCCAGCGGAACCGTGCGCGGTGAACCGTGTGGAACCTCCGGCAGCGATGTCGCGTCAGCATTGATGCGCACGTCCTTCGCTTGCGATCCATCCGTCGGTGGAATCGGAATCCGCGTGCCATCCTCCAGTACGACCACATGTTGCGGCACGTCGGACGGCACCAGCGTGGGCCAATAGACGCCAAACGGGCTGGCGTCACCAGGTGGCGTGGTGGCGAACAGGCCGGGATAGCTCGCCAAGGCCATCTCAGTGATCGCGCTGCTGACGGCGCGGCCCGCGCGCTTCGGATCCTGGCTCTTGACGTTGATCTTGAGCAACGCGGCCGCTTCCTGGTTGGTCTCTGCGTTGGGTTTGTCGGTGCGGGCCAGATCGATCTCGAAGGCGTCGAATTGCTTCGCGTCGAGCAAACGGTCGAGCGTGCGCTTGACCAGTTCGGCCTTGGCCTCGATGTCGAGCCCCGTCAGCACGAACGTCATTTGATTGCGGAATCCGCCCAGGTAGTTCAAACAGACTTTGGTGGTGGGTGGGGCCGGTTCGCCGCGCACACCGGAGATGCGCACGCGGTCTTTCGCCTCTTGCGCAAGTTGAATCGTGTCGAAGCGGGCCACCACGTCGGGATTGATATAAGTGGGCCGGTCGATTTCGTAGAGCAGTTGCGCCGTGACGGTGCCCACCGAGACCAGCCCACCGGTTCCTTCGTGCTTGGTGATGACGCACGATCCGTCTTCGTGCACCTCGGCGATCGGGAAGCCGGGATACTCAAGGCCTGGCACTTCCTGAAAGAAGGCGTAGTTGCCGCCGGTACACTGCGCGCCGCACTCGACGACATGTCCCGCCACGACCGCGCCGGCCAGCCGATCCCAATCGGTGCGCTGCCAGCGGAAGTGCCAGGCCGCGGGACCGACCACGACCGACGCGTCCGTTACGCGCGGACAAACCACGATGTCCGCCCCTCGATTCAACGCCTCGACAATGCCCCAAGCGCCGAGATAGGCGTTGGCCGATAGCGGCTTGGCTTTCAACTCGGACAACGGCTGGCCCGTGTCGAGATGTTTCAATTCGTGTCCGGCCTTGACCAACTCCGGCAGTTGCGGCATCAGGTCATCGCCTTCGATGTGCAGCACCTTCGCCTTGAGGCCCAGGCGATCAAGCATCGCGCGCAATTCAGCGGTCAGTCCGGCCGGGTTCAAACCGCCGGCGTTGGTGACGATCTTCACGCCGCGATCCAGCGCTTCGCCGACGACGTCTTCCATTTGCTTGAGAAACGTCGTGGCATAGCCCCAGTTGGCGTTCTTCTGTTGAGCCTTCCAGAGAATGAGCATGGTGAGCTCGGCCAGATAGTCGCCGGTAAGAAAGTCGATCGGTCCGCCGGTGACCATCTCGCGCGCCGCGGCCAGCCGGTCGCCATAAAAGCCAGAGCAATTGGCAATTTGCAAGGGCGTGGACATACGGGGATCTCCTGGCGAACTGATTTCGCACTCGCTCAACTAGATGCCAGTGCCACCAACTTTGTCCAGGCTTATGTAGCGTCTTCAATCACCACCAACACCGCGCCGGCGGTGACATGTTGGCCTTGCTCGACGCGGACTTCGGCCACATTGCCCGCTTGCGGCGCGGCGATCCAGTGGTGGACTTTCATCGAATCGATCACCAACAGCGGATCTCCGGCGATCACCGCGTCGCCCGGTTTTACTTTCACTTCGATCACCACGCCGGGCAGCGGCGCCGCGAGGGAACCGGCGGCGACCGCCTCTTCCGGCAACGGAAAGCGTGGGATCTCGACCAGCGTGGAGGCGCCCTGCGCACTATCGACGTAGAAGCTATCGCCGTGGTGATGCACTTCGCAAGTATGCTCGACGCCGTCGACTTGCAGCCGCACCTCTTCAGGCGCAGTGCTGGCCAGACACATGTCAGACCATACTTCCCCATTGACCCGCAGCCATAAACCGGCGCGGCGGAACTCGTAGTCCACCGCGATTTCACCATGATAGCCACGGAAGCGCGACTGCTGCGGCTGCGAGGGGTTGTTGCGCCAGCCGGACGGGGCACGGCCAAGTATCTTTGCGTTGTGGCGGCGTTCGGCTTGCGCAGCCAACGCGGCCGCGGCGGCGTGCATGCGTTCGATGCGATCATCGCCAAGCGGTTCCGACAGCGCAAAGACCCCGTGCCGGTCGAGAAAATGCGTGTCGGTATTGCCGGCGAGAAAATCGGGATGCGCGAGGACGCGGACCAGCAATTCGCGATTCGTGCGCAGCCCGTGGACTCGCGCCCGTGCCAGCGCCCGGCTCAAGCGACGGGCGGCTTCGGCCCGCGTCGGAGCGTACACGATCACCTTGGCCAACAGCGGATCGTAGTACGGCGACACTTCCGCCGTATCGCCCAGCGCCGACTCGATGCGAATATCGGCATCGTCCGGAAAGCGAAAGCGGTGCAACGTGCCCGCCGACGGCAAATAACCTTGCTGCGGATCTTCGGCGTACAGCCGGGCCTCGATGGCATGGCCCATCAGCCTTGCCTTGCGAACCTCCTCGGTTAATGGCTCGCCGGCCGCCACCAGGATCTGCAGCCGCACCAGATCGAGTCCGGTGACGCACTCGGTCACGGGATGCTCGACCTGCAACCGCGTGTTGACTTCCAGGAAGTAAAACTTGTCGTCGGGCGTCAGCAGAAACTCGACCGTGCCGGCATTGACGTAGCCAATCTGCTTCGCGGCCCGCACGGCGGCGTCCGCCATCGCCCGGCGCAGTTCGTCGTTGAGCGCCACTGACGGCGACTCCTCGATGATCTTCTGGTGGCGGCGCTGGATCGAGCATTCGCGCTCGAACAGATGCACGACGTTGCCCTGCGCGTCGCCGAAAACTTGAATCTCCACGTGGCGGCCCGACTCGATGTACGGCTCGATGTAGAGCGTGCCGTCGCCAAACGCTGCTTGCGCTTCACGCCGGGCCGTCTCCACAAGCGATGCAAACTCGTCGGGCGTGCGGACGATCCGCATGCCGCGCCCGCCGCCGCCGGCTGAGGCCTTGATCACCAGCGGCCAGTCGAGCGACTTGGCCTGCTTGAGCACGGCGTCAGCCGCTTGTTCGCCTACTTCCAGCGTGGGCAACAGCGGCACATCGGCCGCTTGCATGCGCCGCTTGGCCTCGATCTTCGAGCCCATCGCCGCGATCACCTCAGGCGGCGGCCCAATGAACGTGATACCCGCGTCGAAACAGGCCTGAGCGAATGCCGCGTTCTCCGAGAGAAATCCATACCCGGGATGAATGGCGTCGCTGTTCGTCTTGCGCCGCTTCGACGATCGCGTCGATCCGCAAATACGACTCCGCCGGCTGCAATCCGCCCAGCGGCACGACTTCGTCGGCTTCGCGCACGAACAGCGCATCGCGATCGGCATCGGAACAGACCGCTACGGTCGCAATGCCCATAGCGCGGCAGGTGCGCATGATCCGCCGGGCGATCTCGCCGCGATTTGCAATCAGGATTTTTTGGATGGGACGAGTGGACATCATTGCAAGGTATTACGGTCTAGGATAAAGCGCCAGGTTGTGAAGTCGACACAGGCGTAGTGAGAGAACTTTGTTTGCGACTTACGGCCCCTACCAGCGCGACTGAGACAGCCGTGCTCATGCCAACGACCATCATGACGTAAAGCAGATCGGCCAGTGAGAACTGAAATTGATCTTTGACGCAATCCTCGGCGGAGGCTTTGTTGATCCACTTTCGCATGACCGGTGACACCAGCAGCAATGCCCAAGCCAGCGGTACAACGATCGTGACCACGGGCCGCAGCGGCGCGTACGCCAGATAGGGGTTTCCCTTGATGGCGATGAGCGTCTCCGCAGACATTGCCAAGTGTCGGCCCAAATCGACGACACCGAATAGCACTCCCAAGCCAACCAACATCACGACGGCATACAACAATTTGTGCTGAGGCGTCGCGATCGCAGCGAATACAAAGAAAAATGTAAACATGTAGATCATGCCGAGTCCGCCCAAGTACGGCGAAATCGACCGGTAGAACTGCGGCGCGAAAATCACACTGAAATTGACTAGCGTCATGACCACTGCGAACACCGCATAGGCCTGGAGAATGACAGGAACCCGGCGGAATCGCGAGCCGAACGCGCCGATCGTGACACGCCCAATCGGCGCCGATCGACACGGTTCAGCGGTTGTCTTTCGCTCGGTCATGGGATTCATCACATCCGAAACACTCCATAACTCTCCGCTCCCTTCACTTCCGCCGAGAGCGCCGCCGAAACGGCCATGCCCAACACGGTGCGGCTGTCGCGGGGGTCGATGATCCCGTCGTCATACACCCGCCCGCTGGTGAAGGTGGCCAGCGATTCTTTCTCGATCTGCTCTTCCACGAGTTGCCGCAGCGTGGCGTCTTGCTTCTCGTCGAACGGTTTGCCGGATGCGGCCGCGGCGGCGCGGCGGACGATCGACAACACGCCGGCCAGTTGCGCGGGCCCCATCACCGCCGTCTTGCTGTTGGGCCACAGGAACACGAACCGCGGCTCATAGGCATAGCCGCACATGCCGTAGTTGCCCGCGCCGTACGAGCCGCCGATCTGCAGACTGATGTGCGGCACGGTGCTGTTCGACACCGCGTTGATCATCATGGCCCCGTGCTTGATGATGCCGGCCTGCTCGTATTGCTTGCCGACCATGTAGCCCGTGACGTTGTGAATAAAAACGAGCGGCACGCCGTTCTTGTTGGCCAGTTGGATGAACTGCGACGCCTTCTGCGCCTCGGCCGAGAAGAGCACCCCCTGCTGGTTGGCCAGAATGCCGATCTCGTGACCGTACAGCGACGCCCAACCGGTGAGCAGGTTGGCGCCGTAAGCAGGTTTGAACTCGTGGAACTCGGAGCCGTCGACCACCCGGGCGATAATCTCGCGCATGTCGACCGGCATCTTCAAGTCGGCCGGCGCCAAGCCGAGCAAGTCTTCGGCGTCGTACCGCGGCTCGTCGAAATCGGCAGCCGGCGGCGGACCGAGCTTCTTCCAATTGAGATTGGCCACGATCTCTCGCCCGATGCGGATGGCGTCCGGTTCGTCGTTAGCCAGATAGTCGGACAGGCCCGAGATTGTCGAGTGCATCCCGGCCCCGCCCAACTCTTCGTCGGTCGATTCTTCGCCGGTGGCCATCTTCACCAACGGCGGCCCGCCGAGGAACACTTTGGCACGTCCTTTGACGAACACCGAGTAGTCGCACATGGCAGGCGTGTACGCGCCGCCGGCGGTCGAGTTGCCGAACACCAGCGAGATGGTGGGAATGCCCAGCTTCGAAAGCTGCGTCAAGTTGCGAAACGAGGCGCCGCCAGGCAGAAAGATTTCAGACTGCCGCGGCAGATCGGCGCCGCCGCTTTCGGTGAGCATGATGTGCGGCAGGCGATTCTGCCGGCAGATCTCGAAGCCGCGCATCGATTTCTTGAGCGTGAACGGATTGACCGCGCCGCCGCGGATCGTGGGATCGTTGCCGCTGATGTAGCACTCCACGCCCGACACCACGCCGATGCCGCAGACCACCGCCGCGCCCACTTCATAGTCGGTGCCGGTCGCGGCAAACGGCGACAATTCCAGAAACGGCGCGTCCTGATCCACCAGCAGTTCGATCCGCTCGCGCACCAGCAGCTTGCCACGCTGGTGATGCCGGTTGACGGATTTCTCACCCCCGCCGGCCCGGGCTTGCGCGAACAGCGCATCCAGGTCCGCCAATTGAGCAAGCACCGCCTCGCGATTGGCGCGAAACGCCTCGCTCGATCGATCGAGCCGCGAAGGAATAGTCTGACGCCGCACCGCTAGAGAGCTCCTGGTTCGCTCGCGTAGTTGAATTCGCAAGAATTCAGCAATTGTGGCTGCCGCCTACCGTTCGTCCGCAGTGGCCGAACAACGGCAACAGGACGATCGGCTGAACTCTGGCGAGTCCAGCCAAGGTGAAGCGATGGATTCTAGCCGACGGCGCGCCGGATCGCCAATCGTCGGCGAAGGGAACCGTTAGGGAGAAAGAAACGCGCCGGACGAGGGTGAGCTAGCCGCCTGTTGAGACTTCTCACGGACCGTACGTCGGCGCAAATAGCGGTACAGCGCGAAGCAAATCAGGGTGAGCAAGGCCCACAGTGCCGAGAGAATGAGAAAAGAAACCTCGATCGCCCAGTCTGGATAGTCACCATAGCCAAACTTGAGCATACGGAACCGCGCGCCGGGAAGGTTGAATCCCCGATCGGCGGTAACGCCCGGATTGAGTTGCGGAAAGTTGGCAATCTCGTCAAGCCTGCCGGTGTCCCCATCCCAATCCGACCTGGCTTCCAGAAAGCCATCTTTTGCAGAATAGGTGCCGAGACGCCCACCAAACCCCAGCGGCGACGGATCAGCCCGCGACGTGTTGATCGATACGACCCAATAGACGAAACAACCCACCGACAGCATTGCAAACGCCATCGTGCCCCATTCGCAGCACGACCGGGCAAGACGCTTAATCAGAGCGGGCTTGATAACACTGTCGCTCATGGAACCAGTATAGCCGAGTGAAGTATGCCCAGGACAATGCCCCGCGCCGCCAATCTCACCCGCGGGCCAACGGCCCACGCCATACCAGCCGTGGGCAACGCCCACGGTCAATCCGGGCCACCGACACGACACGAGCCCCAAACGGGCGATCCGTTCGTGCGCTGCGATCGATCCGGTCGTCCTCTTGCGGCTGGCGCTACAATCCCCCCAACGAAGCCGGAGGCTGCTCGGCCGCGCGCAACCCTTTTCACTGCCCGCGGCGTACTCTACGATTCGGCGAGGCCGACCGCATCATGGCGACACCGTTCCAGGAGAATCCGATCGTGAGCAACTTCGAAATGATCGACGCATCCATCGACCCACGCGGCGTGCGCGCCTGACGTTGAATCGGCCGGAGGCCAAGAACGCCATGTCGCAGGGGCTGATGCGGGAACTGCGCGCCGCGGCACGGCAACTCGTCGACGATTCGGCCGTGCGTGTGATCGTGCTCACCGGCGCCGGCGAAATCTTCAGCGCCGGCGGCGATCTGAAGGGCATGCACCAGCAAGCCAACAACACCCGCGAGGGACGCATGAGCGACGCGGTGGAGTTTGCCCAAATCCTCGGCGAACTGGACCGGCTGCCCAAGCCCCTCATCGGGCACATCAACGGCTCGGCCTTCGGCGGCGGGCTGGGACTCATGTGCATTTGCGATCTGGCGATCGGCCTGGCCAGTGCGACGTTTCGTCTCACCGAAGTCACCCTGGGGCTAATCCCCGCCACGATCTCGCCATTCGTCGTGGCAAAAATCGGCGTGCCCAACTCCCGGCGCATCATGCTCAACGCCTATAAGATGGACGGCCATGCGGCAGTACGGCTGGGCCTGCTCGACGAAGTCGCGACCAGCATCGAAGAGCTCGACAAAGCGGTCGAGCGCGAAGCGGCCGCCGTATTGAATTGCGCGCCCGGCGCGGTGGCCAACTGCAAAGCGCTGATCCGCCACGTCAGCACGCACGCGAGCCAGGACAATCTCAACTACACCGCCACCGCCCTGGCCGACGCCTGGGAAAGCGCCGAACTACGCGAAGGCATCGACGCCTTCATGAACAAGCGCAAGCCAAACTGGCAAGCGTGAAGCAAGCCTGTGGCGCCTTCGCGTGCCCGCTTCTTGTTGCGGGTCAGCGCGACGGTTAATCCTCCGCGTGCTTCGATTCCAGGTGAAAGCGGTGCAGCACGAAGTGAATGACCGGGGCGAGGATCAGGCCGGTGACCAGGATCACGGCCAAACCGCTATACAGCGCATAGCAGCCGGCGAAGAACTTGCCCGTCTCGGTGCGCAGCTCGGTGACAGGCCCCATTCCCGAGAGGATCATCGAGGCATTGACGAAGGCATCGTTCCAGCGCATGTCCTCCAGATAGTGATAGCCGGCCATGCCCGCCAACAGCGATACCCCGATCAAAACAGCCGACACGGCGATGCAAACCAACAGCCGCCTGGCAAAAGCCCAACGCGCCGCGCGATAGTTGATCGGACGAGACGGTGCAGCCACGGTGTTTGACAAATCCAAGAGCCGGACGTCGTTGGTGATACGGAAGCAGTTGCGAAATCATGCGAAGATGCAGTCATTTCGTCAAGTAGCCGGACGATCGACGCGGCCGCTCGCTATTGACTGCCACCCGCCTCCGCATCCAATTCACTCAGCTTCAATCGCACCGACACGATGTATGGCAACTCGCCCTTCGTCCAATGGCCGTAGGTGGTGGTGACGATCGTGCCGTCGGGCAGGAGCTCGACGGGAGGGTATGCGCAGTCGGCGCCTTTGTGATTGTCCATCAAGCGGACGCGGTATTGGCCCTCGGCGCCGCTCACCAGATCCTCGTAGCGGCCCACCCATGCGACCCAATCGCCCTTGGTGGGCGACTCGAGCGTGGTGTCGCGAAAGCTGATGAACAGCCGACCGTCCGGAGCGTACACTCCCGTGTGACGATCGCCGGTCAAGGCGCCGGGCACTTCGCGCGGTTCGCTCCAGCTTTGCCCTTCGTCCTCGGAAAAGATGATGTGCGAGTTCTTCTTGCGCAGGTTCTCGCGCAGCAGCACGGCAAGCTGCTTACCGTCGGGCGAGCGGACCGCGCCGGGTTCGCACAAGTGGACGTCGCTGCTGGCGAAGATCGTCTCGGGCTGGCTCCAGGTGAGTCCGCCGTCGCTGGAGAACGTCTTATAGAGCGTCATCACCCGCGGATCTTGCTGGCGATTCTGGGAAGTGAAGAAGAGACCGTCGTCGTGGAACAGCGCCAGGTAGTGGCCGGGCATGTTGAGCGGCACGACGGAGCCCATCACGACGATGCCACCCCAGTCGCCCACGGGCTCGAGCTCGCTCCACGTTCGGCCGTCGTCCTCACTCACCGCCAGCCGCGCGGGATAGAGGCCCGACCACATGATCAACCGCTTCGTGCCCGCCGAGTCGATCACGCGATGAATGGTGGGCACTTCGAGCGACGTCGCCCAACTCTTGGGCGTCGGCAGGCGGTCACTCCAAGTGAGCCCGCCGTCGTTGCTGCGCTTGTAGACAATCGCGCCGCGGCCGTGCCCCTTGGGATAGACGCAGAGCATCGTCCGGCCATCTTCGAGCAGGCAGGTGCTGGGGTGCCCCAGGTATTGGCCCGCTTCGCGATCGACGATCACCTGCCGCTCGGTTTCGTCGGCCAGATCGATGAGCGGAATGGAATAGCCGCGCGGCGGCTCGGCGCCCACGGCGATCGTGGCCAACAAGACTGCCACCACGGCTTCACAAACTCCTCGCACCATCATCACGGCTCCCATTGAACTATCGGGTGATTTCCTGGTTGCAGGGTGCCACGTTCACGCGCCGCGCCAGCGGTGGGTGAGCGTGCGCACGCGCGCCAGATCCTTGCCACCTAGCATACCCAGCGATGGCGACCGCCGCGACTGTTTTTGACATTGCTGTTTTTGACATTGCGGGCGCGGCGTGGCACCATGGGCGTATCGAGAAAAGAGTGGTCAACCGCAACGAGGATGCTCGAATGATGCGCCAGGCGATCGTGTGGCTGGCTGGGGTGGCGATGATGTGGGCTGGGGATGTGGCACATGCGGCGCCGCGACCCAACGTGCTGTTCATCGCCGTCGACGACATGCGCGTGGAGTTGGGCTGCTACGGCGACACCCAGGCAAAGTCGCCCAATATCGATCGGCTGGCCCAGCGCGGCACGTTGTTCCATCGAGCTTATTGCCAGCAAGCGGTTTGCAATCCCTCGCGAGCCTCGCTGCTAACTGGCTTGCGACCCGACACGCTGCGGGTGTGGGACCTGCCGACGCACTTTCGCCAGCACCGGCCCGACGTGGTGACGCTGCCGCAGTTGTTCAAGCAAAACGGCTATCACACGCAAAACATCGGCAAGATCTTTCACAACTGGCGACAAGACGACTATAAGGGCGATCCCGCGTCGTGGAGCGTGCCGGCACGGATGCACTATGCCAATCACGGTGCGGACAAGGCGCAAGTCGATGGTTCCGTTCCACCCGACGAATCGAACGTTCCCAAAACCGAAATCCGCGACGTGCCGGATACCGCCTACTTCGACGGGCGCGTGGCCCAACTGGCCGTCGAGGCGCTAGATCAAATCAAAGACAAGCCATTCTTCCTGGCCGTGGGCTTTTGGAAACCGCACTCGCCGTTCAACGCGCCCGAGCGCTATTGGGACATGGTTCGTCGTGAGGCCATCAGTCCGCCGCTCAATCCGCAGCCGCCATTTGGCGTGCCGCAGGTGGCCATGCACGACTCGCGCGAAATACTGCGGTCGTTCCAAGACCGACCCAATGGCCGGCCCACGCCGGACGAAGTGCTGGCGCTGCGACACGGTTACTACGCGGCCGTCAGCTACGTCAACGCGCAAATCGGCAAGGTCCTGGATGAGCTGGATCGGCTCGACCTCGCAAAGAGCACGATCATCGTCTTCTGGTCGGACCACGGTTATCACCTGGGCGAGCAAGACCTGTGGGCCAAGACGTCGAACTTCGAGCCGGACGCGCAGCGTGCCGATGATCATCGCCACGCCCGATCGTCCGGGCGGGCAACGAACCGAAGCGCTGGTCGAGTTGTTGGACATCTACCCCACACTGGCCGACTTGTGCGGACTGGAGGCCCCGGCTGAGTTGGAAGGCAAGAGCCTGCGGCCCGTGCTCGACGATCCGCAAGCAAAGGTCAAGGACGCCACTATCACGCAACATCCTCGCCCGGCGTACTACGGCCAGGACGAGCCGTTGACGGCCATGGG
Organism: uncultured Planctomycetaceae bacterium; assembly: GCA_963779015.1. GTDB lineage: Bacteria > Planctomycetota > Planctomycetia > Pirellulales > PALSA-1355 > JTS-RE94. Next base: position 99,455 of record CAVZWY010000026.1, read on the forward strand.
CCACTCCATGCGCACCGATCGCTATCGCTACGCGGAATGGCGCGACGTTCACGACGGGCACGTCGTAGCGCGCGAACTCTACGATCACGAGGACGATCCGGCCGAGACGGTGAACCTGGCCGGCCAGCCGCAGCATGCCAAGACAATGGAGAAGCTGGCTGCGCAGTTGGCCGAAACCATCAAGTTGCCAGTGATCGTCAACGACGCCAATTGACCGTCGTCAAAGGCTACTCGCCGAGTGGCTGCACGCAGCGCCCCGCCAGCGTGATTCGGTCCGAGCAAGTCCGAAACCAGTTCCCCCCACGACCGCAAAGGAAGTCGGATGGATCACAACCAAGTTCTGACCTGCACCGGCCTCACTTCCGCGATTCCGGCTCAGCCACATAGGCTTTGCCCTGTTCATAAAGCTTGACGCGAGCGTCGATCTGGCTCGCCAAATCGGCGTGTTGCTGTTCACGCGCAGAGCTGACGCTTGTCGCGCGGTTTCGACAGCCTGCTCGAACTCACCACGGGCGGCATAAGCGGCGGCCAACGTATCGAGAACATTGGCGTCCCGGCCGTCGCTCATCTCCACGGCTTGCTTGGCCAAGGCCAACGCGCGCTGGGGATCGCGAAGTTCGGCCGAGGGACTTGTCGCCAGGCGCCAGGCCAACTCGTTGACTAGCAGCGGCCACTTCGGCCTTAATTGAAGCGCCCGCTTGAGAAGCCGCTCGGCCGTCACCCGATCGGCAGTGCGCATCAATTGCAGGGCGAGTTGCTCCTGCGCTTCCGCCACGTTGGGATCGACGCCCAGCGCGTGCAGATAATTCTCCACGGCCTGGCCCGTTTGCCCCGGCGTCAACAACTGAATCTGGCATAGGTTGATCCGGGCGCCGACGAAATCCGGCTCCCCACGGATTGCCATTTCGAAACGCGCAATCGCGCCCGGCAGATCACGCTTGGAAAGACATATCAGTCCCAGATTGTTTTGTGCCCGGGCATCGTCGGGGCGTATCCGCACGACCTGCGTGAAGTAGCGCTCCGCTTGCGGAATCTCACGTCGTTCCATGTGCAACACGCCCAGGTTGTGTGCGGCCATCCAGGCGTCTTCGTTTTTCGCCAGGGTGTTGTTCCAGAGTGTCTCGATGTCGACATAGTCGTGAACCTGTCGCCACGTCAGCGCGGCCAAGACGATCACGCACACGGCCCCCATCAGCCCCATGGTCGGGCGCATCTGCGGCGACGCGGAGCTATAGATGCGCCACGCGGCAATCGCAATCAGCACGATGACGCCCAGGCTGGCGAGATACTGGAAATGGTCGGCCACGTAGCTGTAGCGCATGGGGAAGACATTGACGAATCCCAGGGCGGGCGCAAGCGTGACCGCGAAGAACAGAACCGCCACCAACGGAGCGCGGCCAATTGCGTCCCGCTTGTACCAGACCCCTGCCACTAGCCCAAGCGCCGCCGCCGGATACAGATACTGCCAGGCAATCGCCGAGTCGATGTTCCAGCGCGGATAGACGAAGATAATCGGATAGGGCCAGAGGAGCTTGCCGGCGTAGAACCAAGCCGCGCGTCCCGCCAGCAGCACGCGTTCGATCAGCGAAAGGTTCCAATCTTGCCCAACCGCGCCGACGTGATGGCGCTCCAGCCAGACCGTCAGGCTGCCGAGAGCGACCGCCAGCGCAAAGAAGGGAAGCAGTCGAGCAACGTCTTGGAACTTCACCTTGCCATACTGGTACCAAATCAACAGCCCAATCGCCACGGGCAGCGAGGCGGTCACCGTTTTGCTCAATAGCGCCGCGACAAACAGGACGAAGGCCAGCGCATAGTACCACCAACGACGCGCAGCGCGCGGACCCTCGTCCGCCGAGCGGCCGCGGGCGTCGAATTGCAAATACGCCAGCAACGCTCCCAGATAAAACACGCCGGACAACACGTTCTTGCGTTCGGTGATCCAGGCCACGGATTCGACGTGCACTGGATGCACGGCGAATAGAAACGCCGCGATCCAGGCGATCGCCGCCGTCGCGCCCAATTGCAACAGCACACGCCAGACGAGCAGCGCCGCGGCATAATGCAACAGCACGTTGATCGTATGGCTGACAGCCGGATCAAGCCCACGGAGCTGATACTCGGCCCAAAAGGTCGTGAACACCAGCGGGTAGTATTGCGGCGTGGCGCCGACTTCAAACCAGATGCGTCTCAGCCCATCGGCCGTTTCCAACGTTGGATTCTTCGTGACGTAAGAATCGTCGTCCCAGACGTAGCCGCACTGGAACACCGGGGCATAGGCGTTGGCCGTCAGTGCGACCAGAGCGGCCGCCAGGAACACCGTTCGATAGGTTTCAGTATGGGTTTTCGGCGTGTCCGGACTTGGCGATTCCCTGCGAACTCTCCCCTTCATGTCCGCCATCCGCGTCGAATAGCCTATTGTGCCAAGCCCAAAAGAATGACTGACGCCGGTCGCCTGCTCGATTGCAATCCAACCGTGAGCTCAGGGCTTTTCAGGTGAAAGTGACTTCGATTTCCTCAAAGGGCCGGCAAGCTTGGAGTATCGGCGATCGAATGCCACGCGTCAAGAAAACCATTCATCTCATACTTCGTTCAATACGTCGTATTGCATACATTGCGCGCCGAACATGACGCGGCCAATGCAAGAAGTCGCCCCGCGACTGCCTATTGCTTGCTTCCGCTCACTTGCAGCGGTGAAAACCCTTGCAGCTTGAGCTTACGGTCGTTCAACTTGGCTGTCGCCCGGCGATCCGTCTCCAACGAGAGACGCCCGCCAGCGCGGCGTTGCGCCAGGAATCCGCATGGAGCGTCGAATTCAAGCACGGCGGCTCCGGCGTCTTTTGCGACCAATCGGCACCAGCAACGCCACCTCGCTGATTCGCACAGGCGACACACCGTTCCGGCAGAAGCTATTCCTTGGCTTCCTTGCCGATTTTCGCTGCCCGAGGAAAGATCAGGCACGCGACAAATCCGGTGAACAGATTGACTGCCAGCGCCACCGGCCCGATCCATTGAAAACTGATCGGGTCCTCGGCAGTCATCCAGGTTTGGCCACTGACGGGGTCGGACTTCGTGATCAGCTCGACGCCGAGCGATGCTGGATCGAGGCCCATCTGCGTATGCGCCAGATAGACCAGCGGCCCGGAAAACGCGAATACGGCCGCGGCCAGCGTGCCGAAAAATGCGCCGATCCACGCTCCCAGCGGCGTCGCCCGTTTGATGAAGATGGCAAACACGAACAGGGCGAAGATGGGGGTCGTCAGCAGATTGGCGGTCTTGCTGGTCACGACCGTGATATTGCCCTCGATGTATTTCACGAACGAACTACCGAGGACCACCACGGCGCCGATGCCAAAGGCGAGCAACCTGGCAACGCGCACGTGGCCCTTTTCAGTTGTCGGCTTCATGCCGAAACGGTCGAGAAAGTCCGTCATCACGACCGCGGTAACCGAGTTCACGCCCGAATCGATGCTCGACATGGCCGCCGCAAACATGGCTGCCACGACCAACCCCGAGATGCCCGCCGGCAGTTGATCCGCGATAAAGATAGGAAAGAGTTGATCGGCATTTTGGCTAACGGTGATTCCGGATCGGAGTTGGCTGGGGTGCGCCTGGTAGTAGCCCAATAGCGCGAAGCCCACGAGAAACAGCGTCACGCTCACGGTCGCACCGACGATCAACTGCGTTGCAAATGCACCGCGCGCCGCCCTTGCGTCGCGCGTGGCCATGAATCGTTGCACCGATGTCTGATCTCCGCCGGCCGTGGCGGTGTACCAGATCAGCATCGAGACAATCGTTCCTACAACGGTCACCCGAGTCTTCGGGTCGATGCTGAAGATCGGCTGCGTATCCCAGGTTGGTTGCCACGCCGTGGGAAACCATTCGAATCCGCCAAAATCCCAGGTTACCGCCGCAATCACCAACAGCGCGCCGCCAAACAGCAGCACGGTCTGCATCAGGTCCGTAATGACCACCGCGCGCAGTCCACCCAGCGACGTATAGATCAGCGACACACCACCGGTGATGGCCACGATCAGCGGCACCCAACTCGCGTCGACGTGCATCATGTCCGCCAGCGCCTTTCCCGCCAGATAGACCAACAGCGTCATCCACACCAGCCGTAGCGCGAGAAACATCGATGCTCCCAGCAGGCGGACGCTCAGCCCCAGGCGAACTTCCAACAGTTCATACGCGCTGTTTGCGCGATTCTTCATATAAACCGGAATCAGCCAGACGGCTACCACCAGAAACACCAGCGGCATCGAGAGCAGCCCCAGCATGTGGACCGGCCCTTTTCCGGCGGCTTCGCCGGGCATCGACAAATATGAAATCGTGCTCAACAGCGTCGCAAACAGCGAGACTCCGATCAGCAACGGATTCATGTTGCCGCTGCCGATGAAATACTCCGCGGTGGATTGCTGCCGGCGACTGAAATAGAAACCCAATGCAATCGTCGATAGTGCGTAAATCGCGACGATCGCCCAGTCGACAGGCTGCAGGCCGAGCGGCCGAGGATTTGCACTCCGCACGCCCGCGGCAGTGTCCGCCGCCTCGGCCATGCCGCCGACAAGGAAGCTGCTCGCTGCCACAAGCAGAACCGGCTTTAGGCTTGCCGCGGAAAGCGAGGCGCGGCGTCTGTTGCCGCTGACCTCGCAAGTCCGGCATAATCGCCGCGCAGGCGGCATTTGGCCGCGAACGAACTGGCCAATTTCGTGAGGTCTCATGAATGCCTGATCTGGCCGGCGCAAAGAAACGAAATGCCGTCTACAGTCGGTTACGATTCTAACTGATCGAGCGCCTGCTGTACGATATCGACGCCAACCAGCGTGCTCCACGCACTTAGCAACTGGCGTGTGACCGGCCCAACGGTACCGTCGCCGACAGGCAGCCCGTTGAACCTGGTGGCCGGCATAATGCAGTAGGGCGTGCTGGTGAAGAAAACTTCGTCCGCCGTATACAGGTCATAGGGCTGCAAACGCGTCTCACAGATCGGAACGCCAAGTCGTGCGGCCAGCTCGAAGACCGTTTCGCGGCTGATCCCAGCCAGACAGTTCGACGCGTCGGGCGTCTTCAATCGGCCATCCGCGACCAGAAACACGTTGCCTCCCTTGTTCTCCGCCACGTTGCCGTCAACGTCGAGCAGAATGCCCTGGGCGTCCCGCGCGACGAGTTTCACTTCCTGTTCGGCCAGCGTGTACGCCATACGACTGCGATTCTTGATCCGCGCGTCGAGCGATTGCGACGGAATGATTCGGCTGCTTGGTGTGACCGCGTGGCAGCCGCGTTGGTAGAACGCGGCCCAACCTCGCAAGTCCATGGGCAGCGTGTAGATCATGACCGTGGCCGGCCCGCGTTGCACCGTCGGATCGGGACCCGCGACGCTCAGTCCCCGCGAGATGTTGTGCACCAACCAGCAGTCGTCGTGCGCCGCATAAAACGGCAAGTTGGCCTCCAGGACCTCGCGAGTAATCCGCACCATCGCTGCCGCGTCGCATCCAGGATCGATGCGCGTTACCTTCAACGACTTGAACAGACGGTCGACATGTGCTTCGAGCTTGAATGGCTTGTGAGCGAAAGTGCGCGTCGACTCCGTCACCGTGTCGCCCAACAGCACGGCGCGTATCGAAAATCGAGATCGTGGCATCCCCTTCGGGAACCATGCGCCCTGAAATATAGGCTTTTCGCGTCCGCATGTTGAAACCCTGCAGTTCGAGTTGGCTCACACAAGGCGCGAAGTCGCCGCGTGGGCAAAGTTCGGGGTCACGCGGAATCAGGACCAAAACCACATCGCATTCTTGACCGGCCGTGGTGCTCCGGTGGATGATACCCAACAATGCTCCGTGACAGAATCCGCCAAATCATGATTTTGGCCGATACGGTGCGCGCGGGCGAGAATTCCACACGCGCTAGTTGACCATCCTGCGAAAGGCACGACATTGCGCACCAGCAAGACCATGGCACGACTCCGAGCTGGAAAGCCCGTTCGGATGTGCTCGTTGGGACACTTCATCCCAGCATTTATCCGTCAAGCCGCCCATTTCGGCTATGACTGCATCTGGCTCGACCTTGAACATCGCGCGATGAGCGACCGCGAGGTGCAGTCACTATTGGCCCTTTTTCATCTATGCGACATCGACTGCATGCTCCGCGCACCAACACTCGAGCCAACGCGACTGTACCGCTACCTGGAAGACGGCGCAACCGGCCTGATGATTCCTCGCGTCTCCACAGCCGAGCAAGCCCGCATGCTTGTCGATGCCGTAAAGTTTCCCCCGCTAGGCGACCGCGGATACGACGGGGCTGGGTTGGATGGCGATTTCTACCTACAAGGCGGCGAGGACTACCTGGACGCCGCGAACCGAGAAACGTTTCTTGTCGTGCAGGTCGAAACTCCCTTGGCTGTCGACAACGTCAACGAGATTGTCGCGGTCCAAGGCGTGGACGGGTTGTTTGTCGGGCCTGGCGATCTTGGAATGCGCCTGCGCCGTACCGAGACCGACCTGACTCTCGAGCAGTCATTGCAGCGGGTGGCCGCGGCCGCAAGCCGTCATGGCACGGCATGGGGATGCCCGGCGTCCTCGCCCGAGCAAGTACGACAGCTCCGTGACCAGGGAGCCCAATTGATTGCTTATGGCGGAGACTTTTCCGCCTTCATCGACATGCTGAAGAACCGCTCCGCCGATCTGGACGCCATATACGATGCCTAGAAGCTGTTTCGAAACCATCGGCGGCGGTCGCCCATCCAACCGCCGTTTTGAAACGGCCTTTTAGTCCTGCGAGGCTTGTCCCATGAACCTGGTTGACAAGATTGCACTGGTCACCGGCGCCGGGCGCGGCATCGGCAAGGGATGCGCGCTCGAACTGGCGCGCGCCGGAGCCGATGTTGTCGTCAACGATCGACCTGGAAGCACGGAACTTGCCATGACCGCCGACGAGATTCGCGCGCTCGGTCGAAACTGCGTCGTCATCGAAGCCGACGTGTTTTCCCGGACCGGGTGCGAATCGCTCCTAACCAACGCGCTGTGCGCTGTCGATCGCATTGATGTATTGATCAGCAATCCGGCTTTTGGTGTTCGTTGCGATTTTCTCAACTATACCCCTATACCCCCGCGGACTTCGAGAAAGTCATCCAGGCCACGCTCATCAGCGGTTTCCATGTCGGCCAATGCGCTTGCCGGCACATGGTCGAACGGGGCGGCGGTGGAAAGATCGTTTTCATCTCCTGCGTTGTCGCCGAAATGCCGTTGGCGCAAAGCATTGCGTATGGCGCTGCAAAAGTTGGGCTAAACTACATGGCTCGCACCATGTCGGTCGAATTATCGAAGCATCGCATCAACGTGAACGTCATCGAGCCAGGCTGGATCGACACGCCCGGCGAACGTGAAGCGTTCGACGACGCCACGATTCGTAGCGAAGGCGCAAAACTTCCTTGGGGACGGCTGGACACTCCGCAGGATATCGGCCGGGCCGCGGCCTTTTTGGCGTCGGACGCGGCGGACTATATCACCGGTGCGGTCTTGGCGGTGGATGGCGGATTTCGTTTCAAGGATTGTCGTGCCGCAAATCTAGTTCCCACACGAGACTGATGCATGTCCGATGCGCCAGAGATTGCGACCGTCGAGCTCTCCGCGGACCGGGCGGGGCCGCATCTGCTGATTACCGGCGGCATGCACGGCGATGAGTTCGAGCCGATGGCGGCGATCCGGCGGTTGATCGGGCGTTGCCGGGGGACCAATGCGGACATTCGACTGACAAACGGAAAACTAACGCTCGTCCCGATTGTCAACGAGGCGGCATTTCTGCGCGGCGCACGCACGGCCGACGATGGTTTGGATCTGGCTCGCGTGTGCCCTGGCAATCCAAAAGGATCGGTGACCAAGCGCACCGCGCACGCATTGAGCGAGCTAATTCGCGCCGCCGACTATTACATCGACCTGCATTCCGGCGGACTGCAATTCTCCGTGCTGCCGATGACCGGATACACGCTGCACTCGGATGCCCAGATTCTGGATCAGCAGCGAAATATGTCCCGCGCATTCAATCTACCGACGATTTGGGGCACGGCCAACAATCTCGAAGGTCGCTCGCTTTCGGTCGCGCGCGACGCCAACGTCCCGGCCATCTACGCCGAGTATCTCGGTTCGGCGCGATGCGACGCCGAAGGTGTCGACGCATACGTTAACGGCTGCTTGAATGTGATGCGGCTGCTGAAAATGATTGACGGGACTGCTCCCCCCTGCCGTGTCGAGCGCACCGTCGAGGATCCGCGGCCCGGTTCGGGGCACATGCAGGGTTGCAACCCTGCGCCGATCACGGGCTTCTTCGAGCCGGCCGTGAAACTGGGCCAGCACATCGATTCCGGCACGCGCCTCGGTACGGTATCGGATGCCACGGAAACGCATGAAATCCCCTCGCACCAGACCGGCATCGTGCTGGTGTTGCGGACGTTTTCACGCGTGATGGCGGGAGAGAGCGTCGGGGTCGTGCTGGAGACGGCCAAACTCCCAGCCGTGACAACTTCGACTTTGGCATCGCATTCAACGTTCGGCAGCGGGAAGTGACATCGCAATAAGTGCCCCAGCGGCTCGCACGCGGACGTCGAGCACCGGATCGTCAAGCAACCGGATCAGCTTCGCCTGATGTTCGAAACAACGGCCGACTCCGACGCACTCCGCCAATAATGCGCGCACGCCGGGATCGCTCGAATCGAGACCATCGGCCAACTCCTCGCGCCTTTTGCCAGACCCTAGGCTTGCCAAGGCACGGATGAGGAAGGCCCGGCCCATATCGTCGGTTTCACGCTCCAGGGCATTCGAGAGCATTTCCCAATCGGAGTCGTCGCCCACGCGTGCCAATGCAAAGGCGGCCAAATTGCGCGACGAGCCGTCTTCCGACCGAAGCTGCGTGCGCAGGAATTCCAGCGCATCCTGGTGCCCTGCTTTGCCCAGCGCGGCCGCGGCCATGAGCTGTAGTTTCCGGTTGCTTGTTTGTGTGAATGCGGCACGCAACTGCTGGGCGTCGCCTGACTCGGAAAGCTTGAAGAGACTTTCGGCGGAGTGGACCCTGCCCGAGGACTCGACATCGCCTAGGATGTCGAACAGAACCGCCAGTTTACCGCGGTCGCCGGCACGCACGAGTTCGCGCCGAGGCCGCAACGATGTTGATCGTCCCGTTCCGCGGGCAAGCGGTCGCCCAGCGCCGCCACGACTTCGCTTTGCGCACCGGCCAACGTGAGCGCCTCGGCGGCATGCATCGCCGGCCAAAACTCGGCAGAGCGGACCGCCTCTTGTAACGTGTCGATGCAGCGCTGTCGCACTTCCGGCGCGAGTTGTCCAGCCGGCTCGTTGGCGCACACCGGAACGCGGACACACACGAGCAACGCAAAGCACAATAGTTGCTTCATGGCTTCTCCTTCAGTAGTGACCCGTTGCATGCGCTGTATCACTTGTGTGCACGGTCGAATGATCACGGTGCGGCACTGCGGCCAGGCAGCGAAAGCAGATCGTAGTTGGTGGCGATATCGTGGTCAAATCGCTGCGATTGAAGCTCGTACCTCGAAAATATGCGTGCGCAACCATGCGAGCCGCATGCCCGGCGCCTCCGGTCGAGGAACTGGCGAAGAAGGTTCCTCGACGCATCCAACGGCCTCCCCGCGCCGAAAGCCTGTTTCTTTGTGACCGCACTCACGCGCTAGTTGAAGTCCGCCGTGCTTTCGTCGACACTGATGGTTCCCAGTGCATTCGGAGACTCCCCATGTCGTTGATACGATCTGGCAGCAGGCGGAACGGCGATCACCAGCAGCCCCGTTTAGGTATCGTTCTTCCAATTCTTGTGCTGCTATCGCTCGCCGTTTGCCCGTCGTCGCTGCGAGCAGACGATTGGCCGCAGTTTCGTGGGCCGAATTGCAGTGGCATTTCCGCAACGTCGCAGCCGTTGCCCGTCGAGTTCTCAGACACGAAGAACGTCCGCTGGTCGGCGCCCGTGGGTGACGGCGTGGGCGGGGCCGTTGTCGTCGACGGCCGGGTCTTCGTCAGCGGGATGACCCATGCGCACACCATCAGTCTCTTCGCGTTCGATTCGCGTACCGGCAAGAAACTCTGGCAGCGCGACTGGCCGACCGGAGAACTGCCGGAAGTACACCAAACCAACAGCCACGCCAGCTCAACACCCGCCGCGGATCACCAGCGTGTCTATCTCTACTTCAGCTCGCTGGGCATGGTCGCCGTCGACGCGCGATCGGGCGCCGACGTTTGGCGGCAACCGCTGCCCGTGCCATTCTTCGTCTTCAAGTGGGGAGCCGGGATGTCGCCGGTCGTCTATCGCGACATGCTGTTGTTCTGCCAGGACGACGACCTGAATCCAGCCATGTACGCATTCGACCGGGCCACGGGCGCCCTGCGCTGGAAGGACGATCGGATCGACATGGCAGTCAACTATTCCCATCCGGTCATCAATACCGTCGACGGCCGCGACGAGATTGTCGTCGCGGGAACGGGCCTGCTCATCGGATATGATCCCCAGACCGGCCGGCGTCGCTGGCATGCAAAAACCCTGCTGCGAAACATCAAGACAACACCCGTCTGCGCGGGCGGCATTATCTATATCTCGGTGCAAAGCGGCGGCATCGCCAATCAGTGGTTGGCCTCGATCGACCAGGCAGAGACGGGAAACCACGACGGCAAGATCGACGAGGCGGAAACGCAGGCATTCGTCGGCGACATGACGATTCCCGACGCTTTCTTCCAAAGAACGTTCGGCCGAGGCGACAAGAACCACGACGGTTTCCTGGCAGGCGCCGAGTTGGACGCCGCCTTCCTGCATCCCGACAACTTTGCCGGAGCCACGTTCACTTCGACGGGCGACGCGGCCGCCGACGAGTACATTCTGGCCGTTCGAGGAGGCGGCGCCGGAGACGTGACTGCGTCGCACGTGCTCTGGAAGCACCGGACCAGGTACACCGACCACATCGTTTCGCCCTTCATTTCCCACGGCCGCATGTTGCTTTTGAAGGGCGGCGGAATCACCACGGTTTTCGACACGCAAACCGGCGAGCCGTTGCGCGGTCCCAAGCGCATCGCCAGCGCTAGCGACTACTTTGCTTCGCCGGTCGCCGGAGATGGAAAAATCTATCTCGCCGGCGAAAACGGCATGATCACCGTATTGAGGGACGACCCCGAATACGAAGTGCTCGCAATCAACGACTTAGGTGGCAGTGTCGTCGCCACTCCCGCGATAGCCGACGGCGCCCTATACGTCCGCACTCGCGACCAACTGCAATGCATCGCGCTGCCGGCCAAGTCGCGCGAGGAGAAAACCAAACCGGCAGCCCTCCCAAAGTAACGCCCCAACTCTCCCACAAGCCACTAGGGAAAATCCAAAACATTACCCCAGCGACACCGACGCCTAAGTGGGCGATACTGGACTCGAACCAGTGGGGCCTGTAATTCTTTTTGTGTCAGGCGAGCAGGGAACGTCATTTGCTTGCTATGCCGGGCATGCGGCCCTCGTAGAGGATGGCGAAGTGGTTGAGGGCCGCTTTCCAATGATGGATTGGCATGGTCCACTTTTTCGAGGCTTCGTGAATCGCCATGTAGACAATCTTCAAGGCGGACTCCTCGTTGGGATAAATCTTGCGGTTTCGCGTGAACTTGCGAATCACGCTGTTGACGGATTCGATCGCGTTGGTGGTGTAGATCGCTCGACGGATCGGCGCGGGGAAGTCAAACAGCGTGACGATGTCGGTCCATTTAGCGCGCCACATCTTCGTGATGGTCGGATACTTTGCGTCCCAGGCTTGAGCAAAAGCGTCGAGAGCGGACTCGGCTTCGAGAAGGGTCGCGGCCTGGTAGATTCTCTTCAGGTCGGCAATCACCGCCTTGCTGTCCTGGGTGCTCACGTAACGAAGCGCCGCGCGCACCAGATGCACGATGCACAGCTGCACCTGGGTTTGAGGATAGGCCGCGTGAATCGCTTCGGCAAAACCCGAGAGGCCGTCGATGCAGGCCACGAAGATATCGGCGAGGCCGCGGTTCTTCAGATCGGTCAGGCAAGCGAGCCAGAACTTGGCCCCTTCGCTCTGGCCGAGCCACAGTCCCAGCAACTCCTTGTGTCCTTCAAGATTCACGCCCAAAGCCACGTAAATCGTGTGCTGCGAGACGCGACCATTCGCGCCGCGCACGTGCACGACGATGCCGTCGAAGTACACGATCGGCCACAGCGCGTCGAGCGGCCGCGTGCGCCAAGCAGTCACTTCGGCGTCGAGGTCGGTGGTGATCTCCGAGATCAGCGTGGCCGAGACTTCCACGTCGTACAGTTCGCGGACGATCTCTTGAATGTCACGCGTGGTCATTCCCTTGGCATACAACGCGAGGATCTTTTCGTCGAAGCCCGGCACGCGTCGCTGGTGCTTGCCGATCAATTGCGGCTCGAAAGTCCCGTCACGATCGCGGGGCGTGGCGATGGTCAGCTCGCCCACGTCGCCTTGCACCGTTTTTTGCGAACGCCCATTGCGACGGTTGGGCTTGGATCGCTTGGCCAAGCTCGCCAGCGGCGGCTCGGCCCCGTTCGACGGCACCGCCCGCGGTTCGCCGCCAGGGGACACCGCCTTGCGCCCCAAATGAACATCCATCTCGCTGTCGAGCATCCGCTCCAACGCCGACTTCATCATCAGTCGCATCAAACCATTGAGGTCCTCGGCCGTCCTGGCCTGACCCGCAATCTCGCTTGCTAGCTGCTCCGCCCGCGTGCGTAAAGAATCATCCATGTGTCAATCTCCTCATCAGGAAAGGGTGACAAAAACTACCCATTCCTGCTAGCTGACACAAGATTCCTTACAGGCCCGCCGCTTAAAGTGCTTCCGGGCAGGCGAAGGTCGCGGGACGATTCGCATTCGTCCCGCCGACCTTCATCGCTTTCAGATCGAGGCTGCCTAGGCCCTGACAGCCGCGGCGGTGTTCGCACCGTTCAGCACTCCGAGCAGGAAGCCCGGTTTGCTGTCAATATGGCTGTAGCGCTGCTCAAGCATCCGCGTTGACGTATGCCCCATCAGCTTCGCCACGACGTGCGAATCTACTCCTGATTGCAGCATCCGCGTCGCGAAGGAGTGCCGTAGCGTATAGGTGCATAGCTCCGGCAAGCCCAACTTAACCTTCAACCGACGGAACTTGCAGCGGACGGCGTTCTTCTCCCACGGCTCGCCGCTCTCTTGCCTAAAGATTGGCCCTTCGGGATGCTTCAACGCCCGCCGCTCCGTAATCGAGTACGCTTCGTCCGTCAGATATACGATACGCTGGCGCTTCTTGCCCTTGCTGAGCTTTGTCGGAAATCGCCAGCAGCGATTCGCCCGGTCGAAGAACTTGGCCTCGACGATTCTTGCTTCGTAGGGCCGGCAGCCGGTTTCCCAGATGACGGTCAAGAACTCGCGGAAGTCGTCGTAATTGTGGCCCCACCGGTTTTCCAGCAGCTTGAGCAGTGCCTGCCACTGTGTCTCGTCGATCGTGAGTTCCCGGCGTTCCGGCTCGGGGAGCTTGGCCTTGGCAAGCGGCGAGCGTACTTCAATCAGTTGCTCGTCCTCGCACCACTGGATCGCCCGCTTTGCACAGCGACCGGCTCCGTTGCGGTAGTTGGCCGACGTGCCGGGGTAGCGCTCGCTCAGCCAGTTGGTCAGATGAAACCTCTTCAACTGGGCCAGGTGCAGGCCGCTGGGCAAGAATGCCTTGAAATGGTCGAGATGCAGCTTGTACCAGGCGTAGGTTCCCGGCTCGTTGTTCTTGGCGGACCAGGCCAGGAACTTATCGATCAGTTCTTCAACGCGGGGATTCGGGCCGATCTGCTTGGGCCTGCCGTTGAGCAGTTCCTTCAGCTTCTTTTCCGCGGCGCCCTTCTTGGGGCCAAGCTGAACTTGCTCGCCGTTGACGTTGGCGTAGAAGCGCGTCTTGCCGTTGCGCACGCGCGACCGGAGTTGCGACTCTCGCATGGCTGATTCCTTATGCGTATTCCCAGGAGAAATACGCCGGCCGCGGGCGATTCATTTTTCAGAAATCGCGGTCGCTTAGTCTGTCTTAGTCTGTCCGAGACCAATCAGACCGAGGAATCCAGCCTTTCTTTCTTCGCTCAAACCGTTTGCTGAGAGTCATTTACAAAAGTGGGCGATACAAGACTCGAACTTGTGACCCCTAGCTTGTCGAGCTAGTGCTCTAACCAACTGAGCTAATCGCCCGGGTGTTGCGGCTGGTGCGCTGGTCCGCCCTTGCTGGGGCACTGTGAGTGCCAGGGCCTTGGCGGTTGTCGCCGGCGCGCTTGCCGAACTATCCAATCTGACTCCAATCGGCTTGCGGGTCAAGGGTGCCGTAAGGGGTCATTTCTAATGGTGAATGATAGTGCCTGTGGTGCCTTGAGCGGGCGGTCGTTTTGATCAATACGCCGTGGCAGCGATTCGAGCCGCGGCATGGGGACTTTCATTTGGCCGTCGTATTTGGGTCGCTCGCCCCGGTGTGACGCCCGTCAATCTGGCGAACGCTCTTCCGCGCCGCTTGGGCGGGTTGTTCCGCCCCGTGAACTTCAAAGTTCACACTCAGCACGAGAACTGCCGGCGGCTGCCGGTCGGGGCGCAATGGCCAAACAAACGCCCTGGCCACGCCGTGGAACTTATTTGCCTGGCCAAGCGTCCAAGTCTTGGAACTGCGTTTTCGCGTCGGCCCATTCACCGCACCCATCGAGAATCAGGAGCAGCGTCATGTCACGATCCATCTCTTTTTGCGCGGCGCTCATGCTAGCGTCCGCCGCACTGGTCGCTCGCGCGCACGAGCCCCGTGTGATCGTTACGGTCGAGAAAACGAACACGGCCACCGAAACCCACAAGCCGCCGTTCGAGGGCCAGCGGGCCAGCGTCGACGTGGCGATCCTGCTCGATACGTCGAGCTCGATGAACGGCCTGATCAGTCAGGCCAAGAGCCAGTTGTGGACCATCGTCCAACAATTCGCCAAGGCCAAGAAACACGGCCAGACGCCGGTCTTGCGCGTGGCCTTGTTCGAGTACGGCAACACGCATCTGCCCGCTGCCGAAGGCTACATCCGCCAGGTCGTGCCGCTCACCGACGATCTGGACAAGCTCTCCGAGGCGCTGTTCGAGCTGTCGACCAGCGGCGGCGACGAATACTGCGGACAAGTGATCGACGAGGCGATCAAGCGGCTGGATTGGTCGCAGGAGACAAATGGCTACAAGGCGATCTTCATCGCCGGCAACGAACCCTTCACGCAAGGCGAAGTCGACTATCGCAACGCCTGCAAACATGCCATCGAAAACGGCGTCGTGGTCAACACCATCCACTGCGGCAACCACGCCGCGGGCGTCTCGGGCATGTGGCAGCACGGCGCCAACTGGCCGAGGGCGAATTCTTCAACATCGACCAGGACCGCGCGGTCATGCACGTCCATTGCCCGCAGGACGAGATCATCATCAAACTGAATGCGGAGCTGAATAAGACCTACCTGTGGTACGGCGCGGCGCCCGCCCGACAGAAATACGCGGCCAACCAGGTGGCCCAGGATGCCAACGCCCAGGAGCTCAGCATCGCGGTCTGCGCCGATCGGGCAGCGGCCAAGGCCACTGGCGCCTATTGCAACACGAGCCGCGATCTGGTGGATGCCATGAAAGAGAATCGCCAGCTCATCGAGACACTCAAGAAGGACGAACTGCCCGAGCCGCTGCAATCGCTAACGCCCGGGCAACGCGTGGCGGCCGTGGAAGAGGCGGCGGTCAAGCGCGGCGAGGTCCAGCAACAGATCAACAAGCTGGCCGCCGAGCGCGAAAAGTTCTTGGAAGCCGAGCGGCAGCGACTGGCAAACACCTCGGGCGAAGCCACGCTAGGCGACGCCGTGGTCACCACGATCCAAAAGCAGTTGAACGCCTCGGGCTTCGCCACCGGTGCTGCGGCTGAGTAAAAGTAGACAAGCAACAAACCTGTTTGTCCTGCAAAGCCTCTGCGCAATCCCGTAACGAAGGCGGCTCCCAGTAATGGTTTCGCGTCCAACCACGCTGCTACCTGCTCTGCCAGCCGGAAGCGCAGCGGCAGGGAATCTCGGACGAACAATTCGGGGCCTCTCTTGTGGGTGACGCGATTCGCCGCGCCACCATCGCGATGGACGAGGCCATCGCCGATTTTTTCCCGGAAGAGACCCGGGCGATCCTGCGCGATCACCGCGAAGGACACCGAGGTCCGCTCGCTGGGAATGAAGCGGGCCCTGAAGAAGATCAACGATCCGAACCTGGCGGAACAGTTCGTTGCGGCGATGGAGGCACAACTGGACGCGGAAGTCAAAACCTGCTGACCCCGTCGAGCTCTGTTACGAGTTCGCCGGCATCGTAGGCATCCATCCCGAGGGGCGCACGTTGCGGGAGCTGTTCATGATGGCCAGTGGCAAGGCGCGATTCCTGGGGGCGACGTCCGCGGGCGAGCCCGCGACTGAAGTTATTCCGTACAACCCGGCGATCCTGCAGGCGGCTTGTCAATGATTCTGATCGGTCGGGTCCCGTAGCCGTTCGCGTGTGAAGTAGATGATGGAAAAAGCGCAAGCCAAGGAATCGCCACCGGATTAAGCAGCCACACCGGGAGAACCACGAGCACGACTATATTTCTGCCGCTTTGTGTCGCCTGCGCCAGACATAGAAATGCGGTTGCGCCGAAAGCCAGAATATCGCCGATCAGCACAAGCGGGGAGGCACGCTTTTTGACCCTCTCAGATCCGTGTCGCAACCAGGTAATAGGTTGCAAGACGTAGAGGTTTATGCAGGTGACCGATGCGCAAAGCAGCAGCAACAGACAGCCAACTACCGTGTATACGACTTGCAGGATGCTCATTGCGGCAAAAGCGAAAACTCTGATTTCGACCCCACACCATTATAACCCCTCTTGCCTGAGTCGTGACTGATGGCTGGACGCGCAGACATCAAGGCCGGAGGCGCTTACGTCGAGCTCACGCTGCGCAACAGCGCTTTCCTCAAAGGCCTGCGCGGTGCTCTCTCCCATCTCGGCAGCATGGCCAAGGGCTTTGCAGTCCTCGGCGCGGCTGGGATCGCGGCAGGCACTGCCATCGGCGGCGTGGCGCTGCGAGCGTTCATGAAGACGGGCGACGAGCTCGACAAGATGCGCCAGCGAACCGGCCTTTCGGTGGAGTTGCTCTCCGAGCTGCGGCACGCGGCCGACCAGTCCGGCAGCTCAATCCAGGACCTGGAAAACGGCATCCGCAAGATGCAAAGTGAGATCGGCAACGCCGGTCCGCTGGCCGCCCTGAACTGGGCGTTCTTCACGAACCTCAAGTAGCGCGGGGGACGCAGCCGTAGTTCTACTGCCGCAGTCCCGGCTAGTGCCCCGCGAACCACGTGCGGATTTCCAACAGCGATTCACCCGTTTCCAGAAGGCCCTTCAGACTTGCCAGGATCATCGGCCATCCGCCCGACACGTCTCGAATGACCTGCGAGTCGGGACAACCGATCTGGCGTGGATGCGCGAACCTTCGCACTTGCCCTAAGCTGTCTGGGACTTATACTTTGCGGCAAGCGCTCGCCGCATTTCGGCGAACCAGGAGCTGCTGGGTGTGCGTCCTTTGTATCGACGCCGGCTCTGGCTTTTCGCTCGGGCGAGCCCAAACCCATCGACGGGGACTAGGAGATCCATGCTGAAGGTCAAACTACCCGACGGATCCGTGCGGGAGTATTCGAAGCGCGTGCGGCCGATCGAAGTGGCCGCGGAAATTGGACCGGGACTGGCCAAAGCCACGCTGGCGGCCGAGGTCGACGGCGCCGTGGTGGGCGCCAACGTGCTGTTGCCCACCGAAGGCGAAGTGGCGCTGCGGCTGCTCACCAAGAAAGATCCCGAGGCGCTGGCCGTGATGCGCCATTCGGCGGCGCACGTGATGGCCCGGGCCGTGATGCGATTGTTCGACGGCGTGCAACTGGCCTTTGGTCCCACGACCGACACCGGCTTTTACTACGACTTCGAACTGAAGCGGCCGCTCACCGAGGCCGACTTTTCGGCGATCGAAGCCGAGATGGCCAAGATCATCAAGGCCGACGAGCCCTTCGAGCGATTGGAAGAGCCGCGCGAAAAGGCGCTGGCCATTTGCCGCGACCTGGGACAGGACTTCAAAGTCGAGCACATCAACGAAGGCCTGGCCGACCACGAAACCCTGTCGTTCTACCGCCAAGGCGAGTTCATCGACCTGTGCCGCGGTCCGCACGTGCCCAGTGCCGGCGCGATCGGCGCCGTGAAGTTGCTGTCGATCGCCGGCGCCTATTGGCGGGGCGATGCTTCGCGGCAACAGTTGCAGCGGCTGTATGGCACCGCCTGGTTCTCCAAGGCCGAGCTCGAAGAGCATTTGCAGAGGGTCGAAGAAGCCAAGCGCCGCGACCACCGCGTGCTGGGCAAGCGGCTGGAGTTGTTTGCCACCGATGCCGACGTCGGCGCCGGCTTGATTCTCTGGCTGCCCAAGGGCGCCATGATTCGCGGCCTGCTGGAAGCTTTCATTCGCGAGGAGCTTGACAAGCGCGGCTATCAACCGGTCTACACTCCGCACATCGGCCGCGTCGAGCTCTATCAGACCTCGGGACACTTTCCCTACTACTCCGACAGCCAGTTCAAGCCGATCGTGATGTCGGACGACGAGCGCTACCTGCTCAAGCCGATGAACTGCCCGCATCACGTGATGATCTACAAGTCGAAGCCGCGCAGCTATCGCGAGCTGCCGGTGCGGCTGGCCGAGTTCGGCACCGTGTATCGCTACGAGCAGTCGGGCCAGTTGGGCGGGCTCACCCGGGTGCGCGGCTTCACCCAGGACGACGCACACCTGTTCTGCACTGAAGATCAAGTGGCCGACGAGTACCGTGCTTGCATCGAGATGACCCAAACCGTGCTGGAAGCCTTGGGCATGAACGACTATCGCGTGCGGCTGGGTTTTCGCGACCCCAACAGCGACAAGTACGTGGGCAGCGACGAAACCTGGGCCAAGGCCGAGACGGCGCTCGAAAAGGTCTGCCGCGGCATGAACCTGCCGCATCTCGAGATCGAGCGCGGCGAAGCGGCGTTTTACGGACCCAAGGCCGACTTCGTGGTGACCGACTGCCTGGGCCGCGAGTGGCAACTGGGCACGGTGCAGCTCGACTACAACCTGCCCAGCCCCGAGCGGTTTGGCCTCGAATACATCGGCGCCGACAACCAGCCGCACACGCCGGTGATGATTCACCGCGCGCCATTGGGCTCGCTCGAGCGGTTCGTGGGCGTGCTGATCGAACATTTCGCCGGCGCGTTTCCGCTCTGGCTTTCGCCCGAACAGGTGCGCGTGCTCACCGTCAGCGAGAAGTCCGAAGACTACGGACGCCAGGTCGAGGCGAAGCTGCGAGCCGAGGGCTTGCGCGTGACGGGCGACTATCGGGCGGAAAAGCTCGGCTCGAAGATTCGCGACGGCCAGTTGGAGTTGATCCCCTACATGCTCGTGGTCGGTCCGCGCGACACCGAGCAAGGCACCGTCAGCGTGCGCGACCGCATCGACGGCGACTTGGGCGCCATGCCATTGGATGAGGCGATCGCCAAGTTCAAAGCCGAAGTGGCCGGCAAGGTCGTGCGGCAAGTGGCCCAAAAACCAGCCGCCGTCCTGCAAGAGCGCGGCGAAGCCCACGAGTATTGAGACCCGCGACGCAATGCACGGCCCGACGCACCCGTGAAGGCTGACGGTGCTGCCGTGTGTGGCAACGCACTACGGCATTGGGGCATTGGCTGAATTCTTGCGAATCCGGCGATCCAGAGTTTCTTGCCGCACGCGTGCTGCCAGGACGATTGCAAAGTCGTTAATCCAAGGCTCCTACGAGTTTCAGGGCGTGGAGGGGATTGGCGCAGAGATCATCGGCTCGGGCTCGAAGCGGTTGTTTGGATTTTTGGGTCGTTAGTCGCAACACGCTCAGGGCTACGTTGGTGAGGCTTGCCAGGCGTTCGGCCAATCCTGGCCGACGACTCCAGTGCCGGTCTTCGTCCCACCAACGATCTTTGACGAAGTGCAAGCTGTTTTCCACTTGCCAATGAGCGCGTACGTACTTCAACAATTGCTTGGGCGTAGTCGTGGCCGGGTCGAGGCTGGTGACGAAGTACCGCGTTTCGCGCGTGGTTTTGCCGTTTCGGTCTTTCGTCTCGCGGTCGACTCGCAAGAGCATGCGGCAACCGGCAAGCCCCAGCCGCTGGCAGACATATTCGGCGTCGGCCAGGTCGATCCAAAGAAAACGAGTCTCCCTACGGCCCCCTTTTTTTCCCGCGTCTGAGCGGCCGCCGCGCTGTCTTGGGCCTGCGCAAAGCAGGTCTGCGCCGCATCCAGGATGTCGGGCTGGTTGGCTTTGATTTGGAACAAGTAGTCATGGCCCGAAGTCAGAATCAGTTCGGCCAGATTGCGCTGAGCATAGAGGGCATCGCCCGTGATCAAACGCAACGCCGGATACTTCTCGAACAGTTCGCTCAGGTGCGCTTTGAGCACTTCCGGCTCGGTGCTTTTGTCGCCCGACAGGGGCCATTGCCCAAGACACGCTTTCAAATCCTGGACAAAAACGTTCAGCATCTGAATCGGATCGCCCTGCGGATCGAAGCCTTGCTTCGACATCTTGCCATCCACCGCCGCGACCAGAGCCTCCTGATCCGCCATTACCTCTTGCAACCACTGGGAAAACGCAGCTTGAAACTCCTCCAACGAGAACTTCGCCAGCGTCCGACTTAACGTGGTAGGATGCGGCGGCTTGCGACGCGTAAAGCCCAAAGGTCTGCGCAGCAGATGCCAGTTCCGGGCTGCCCACCGCTGCAAGCTGGCAAAATCGTTCAAGCGGCAGACCAGCCCCACGAGCGTCAGTCCCAAAATCCCCGAAAACGGATGACGAACACCACGCCGCTGACGTGGATCGGCCACCTCCGAAAAGGCCACCATCAAAGACGGAAAATACGATGGTAGTTGCATGGCTAGCTCCTTCTCCTAAAGCCAACCCGCATCACCCGGTTAGGATCGCACCTGCATTATACAAAACTCAACTTTGCAATCGTCCTGCGCGTGCTGCCGGCGTTTTTGCCCAATTTGTTGCGCGCGGCTAGGATAGATGGTTGGGTCGCTGGCTGCTCCCCTCTCTCTTCGGGCGAATAGGATCTCTTGAACCATGAGTCGCCGTAGCATGTGGTTGGTGTTCGCCGTCACGGCGGTTTCGCTGCTGTGCTATAACCGCGCAGCGCGCAGTCCCTATGGCCGTTGGCTGGCCCAGGCAATCGACATGATCGAGAGCCAGTACATCGAGCCGGTGGATTCCGAGAAGTTGTTCGAGGGAGCCATGCGCGGCATGGTCGGACGGCTGGACGACTATTCTTCGTTCCTGCCCAGCAAGCTAAAGAGCCGCTTCGACGAGGCGCTGGGCCAGAAGTACGGCGGCATCGGCATCGAAGTCAATCTGGACGGGCCCGAAGACAACAAGCGGTTGACGGTCGTCAGCGCCCGCGTCGGTGGACCGGCCTATCAGGCGGGCGTGCTGGCCGGCGACCAGATCGTGGGTATCGGCAAGGAAAACACCGAAACCTTCACGCTCGAAGACGGCCTCAAACTGTTGCGCGGCGATCCCGGGACCCAAGTGACCCTGCGCGTCCGACGCGCCGGATACGACCAACCGCTGGAGTTCACGATCACGCGGGCGCTGATCAAGATCGACTCGGTCATGGGCGACATGCGCCAGCGGGACGGCTCGTGGAACTATCTGCTGAGCGGCGCCGATCACATCGGCTACGTGCGGATCGTCTCGTTCGGCGATCTGACCGTTGCGGAATTCACCGAGGCCATGCAATGGCTGCGCGACCATCACTGCCGTGGCCTGGTGATTGATATGCGCAACAATCCAGGCGGGTTGCTGGAAGCGGCCGAGAAGATCTGCGATCTGTTTCTTCCCGCCGGCGCCGTGATCGTCACCACCCGCGGACGCGACGCCCGGGTCAAGCAGGAGCTGCGCGCAGCGGCAACGGGCCCTATCAGGATCTGCCCATCGTGGTGCTGGTCAACAACCTCAGCGCCAGCGCCAGCGAGATCGTGGCGGCCTGCCTGCAAGATCACGGCCGGGCCAAAGTGGTTGGCGAGCGCAGCTTCGGCAAAGGCACCGTGCAAAACCTGATTCCGGTCGAGGCGGGCCGCAGTTCGCTGAAGCTGACCATCGCCACCTACTGGCGGCCCAGTGAAAAGAACATCCACCGCATGAGCACCAGCAAGGACACCGACGAATGGGGAGTGCGGCCCGACGCCGACGGCGAAGTGAAGCTCGATCCAAAGCAGGAAGTCGCCTGGCAAGAGGCGCGGCGGCAGCGCGACGGGCGTGCGCAGGCCGGCGAGAATGCTCAAGATGAAACCGCGGGCGAGGGAAGCGATCCCTTGGAATTCGACTCGCAATTGCGCCGCGCGGTGGAGCTGCTGCGCCAGGAATTGGCCAGGTCCGCCGCGGCCAAAGCTGCTCAAGCGGCACGTTCGCAAAAGTCAACGCGGCTGGCACGAATGCGACAATCGCTTGCATCGCCGACGGCCGGGATGGTCGTCTGGGGACGCGCTTTGCAATTCTGCCAACGGGCTGGAACTGCTAGCAAAGGCCATCGGAGGGGGCTTCGCCGGCACGTTTTGGACGTAAAGCCTTGGCGGGCTTGAGCTGACTCGGGCCGCCCCGCACTTGCGGCTGCAATAAGCCGGCGATTGGCCCGCGAATTGCTTATTGGGACGTGCATCCTATCTTCACTGTCGCGCCGTGGCGATTCCGCCCACGGCGCGGGCCCTGTCTTGTCCTTCAGGAGCACGCAGCCCATGACACCTCGCTGGAACAGTTCGCACAGCTATCCCCGCACGATTCACTGTGCCGTATTGGAGGCGCCCGCCATGAGCGATTCGATGGGCCATCGTCGGACGACCGGATTTCAGGAGCTTCTGCCGTGGGCCGATCCATACATTGCCTCGCTGATCGACAAGCTGCGTCGTTCGGCCGGCTGCGATGGCGTGGACTTCGTGCCCCGCGATGAAATGGAGCCGCCGCTGGACAGCCCCGACCGCCGCGGCGATCGCTGGGAAGGCGAGTGGCGTCCGCGCAGTTGGTCGGAAGAATAGCGCAGCCACACGCGCGAGCGACAGATGCTGCATTCGGCGAGCCGTCTGCCTGCGCCGCGCCCCTGCGACGCGCCCCTGCGACGCGCACTGCACGCCCTGTGCTCGCTGTCGCTTTGCCGCGACTGTGTCAGTCGAACAGTTGCTCGATTTGCGTGTCGAATCGCACCGAGATCACGATCCAGGGATCGTCGCTGGCGTTGGACGCGCGGCTGAAGTCGCGATAAAAGACGAAGTACCACACCAACGGAAACTGTTCGCACTTGAACAGGTACTTCATCAGCACCAGATCTTTGCCGATGCGCTTGGTGCTCAGTTGCTCGCTCCCTTGAAATGCGCCGTACCGGGCGGGAACGTCGTCGGACGTTTTCACCAGCGTGTCCAACGCGTCGGTCTGCTTGAGCAACGGGCTGCCGACCAGCAAGTTGTCAAATGCGTCGGCGGCGTCGGTCGTCGAAACCTCTTCCAGAAAACGCAGCACGCGCTGGTCGAGCTTGATCACGACCGGGTCAGCCAGTTCGTCGTTTTCCTGAGCAACGGCAGGCGATGCCCCCAACGCGGCGATCACCAACAACGGCGATGCAAACGCAACACGCGAGCGAAGCATAAGGCGGGTCCTTGCGGCGGGCGGGAGGGCAATCGAGAGCGGTTCGTACCTGCCAGTATAGTCGCCGGGAATTCGCGATGCGACACGCCGCGGATTGCCCCGCGGCTAGCCATGCTTGCGCTTCGAATCCGTGCGCACGGCCCGTAGGAAACTCGCGACGTTCTTCAGCCAGGAGACGTTTTTCAAACGGCCGTCGCGCCGCAATTCCTTCTTGCGGCGGACGTGGATCTTGCGGCGCTGTTTCGCTTCCTCGCTGTCGATCCATGCCGCCATTTGCTCGTTCAGCGTGGGATGGGGCTCGCCGTCCTGCCACAAGCCGCGCAGCTTCAAATACCCGCGAGGCCAAATCGGCAAGCGGTGAAAGAATCGCTGCTCGCGCGGCGTTCGCAACACGCGGTCCAGCAACTTCAACGGCTCGGACGTGCAATTGGTGGCCGTGCCGGGCACGCGAAACATGAAATACGGCCGGTCGAGACCCGTCGCATGGCTTTCGCGAATCGCTTCGCACAGCATCGTGTCGCGCTGCTGCGGCGCAAGCGGCAGCGGCGGCGATTGCACCACCGACATGCGGGCCAAAATGATGCGCTCGAACACGACGTCCTGAATCGACAAGAAACGATGCACGATCGCCAGGTTGCCGAGCAGCGCATCCGCAGGATTCCAGCGCCGCCCGTACGGCCCCACCGCTTCCACCGAATAGCAGAAGTCGGTCAGGTAGTGCGCCGGCTCGCCGAACGGTTCCGCGCCGGTCGGATAGAGCCGGGCGCCACAATCCGCCGCCATGATCAGTCGCGCCTGCACGTGGTTGAGCATGCGGATCGACGGCATGCTGGCGCCGTCCTGCTGGCGTTTCGGCTTCGAGAAGTTCAACTGCTGCCCAATGATTTGCGACACGCCGCGCTTGGGCAGCACCGACCGCCAGAACTCGCCCCGATGGTAAAACCCATCGACCACGAATGACTCGTCGGTTTCCGAAAGTATGGTCAGCGGCCGACGCTCCGTCAGATTGAACTCCTCGCCCGCATACGCGGACCAGGCAGGCATGACGGGATTCGCAATCGTGGCCAGAGTGCTCATGGCTGGAATTGTAGCATGGCAAAGCAAACCAATGCGGGCCCTGGCGGGGCCGGAGCTGACAAGACGCCCAGCAGGCCCGATTCATTGCAAAATGCCAACTAGCCCTGGACATGTTTGCATTTTGCAAATATATTGGAGGGAGGCACGGGAGCCCGTCGATGCACATCATAGCCCGCCCCGCCATCGAGAACGCCAAAAAACGCTATCCAAAGGCCGCGGCTTGGCTGGACGATTGGTTGCTGGCCGCAAGTCAGTCGCGTTGGGCACGGCTGGCCGATGTGCGACAAGCATACTCAGATGCGGACGAAGTGGGGCAGTGCCTGGTGTTCGATGCGTGCGGCAACGACTACCGATTGATCTGTCGCATGAGCTATGCGAACAAATGGACAAACGGGACGCTGCTGGTCAAACATTTCTTGACGCACGCGGACTACAGCAAAAACAAGTGGTGCAAAGATTGCATCCCGCCGGAGAAGCGACCATGAGCGTGATCAGCGAGTATCGAGATCTATTGGTCAAATACCTGCCCCAGCCAATTCACTCGGAGCAGGCTTATCGCCGCGCTCTTGCCCAACTCGAACGGCTGATGGAGCCTCGACCGAATGCAGCTCGCAGTCGCCTCATCGAAATGCTGTCGACATTGATTGAAGACTACGAATCTCGCGAGCACCCGACCCCGCAAGTACCTTCCTCCAAAATGCTTGCTCATTTGTTGAGCGCTCGCGGCGTCAAGTGTGCCGACGTCGCCAGGCAGACGCGGATTCTCCCCGCGACACTGAGTAACGTGCTGGCCAACCGCCGCGGCATCAGCAAAGTCAATGCTCAAAAGCTAGCCCGCTACTTCAAGGTGTCGCCGCTGTTGTTCTTGGATGGCATGAAGGGCAAGGGCGACTCGAGCTAGGCACGATGCCGGGCCAGCCGTTTTGACGAACTTATTGCGGAGCTTTCAGGTCATCGTCTCGCGTACCACGGCCCGCATCTCGGCCGCGATGAAGAACGAACCGGTGATCGCGATCACGTGCTCGGGCGTGGCGAGGCTTGTGGCCAGGTTCCAGGCAGTTTGCGGATCGGCCGCCACGTGAAGGCTCTTGTCGGTTGATGTCGCGAGGGTCCTGGCGATCGTTTCAAGCTCCTCGGGCGGAACGCCGCGGGGGTTCTTCCAATAGCGTGTGAAAACCACTTCGTCAAAAGCCGGCAACAACACGCCGAGCATGCCGGACAAATCCTTGTCGCGCGTGGTGGCAAATACCGCCAATCGTGGACCCCGAGCGAAGCTCTCCGCGAGCACGCGCACCAGTGCTTCGACCGAGGCCACGTTGTGCGCGGCATCCAGCACGACCGTCGGACGGCGGGCCACGACTTCGATCCGCGCCGGCCAGCGCACCTCGACCAGTCCGCGGCGCACGGCCGACTCGGGCAGATTCCATCCCAGCCGGCGCAGCTCGTCGAGCGCAGCCAACGCCACCGCGGCGTTGGCGGCCTGATGCTTGCCTGCCAGGCTTAGTTCCAGATCGACGATGCGCGAGCTGTCGCTCCCCTCGGGACGAATGTAGTCGAAGCGAGCGTTGGCTGGCCCCTGCTCCAAGTTGCGCGGCGGCCGATAATGGAAATCAAAATCCTGACCCAACTGGACCAACCGGCATTGATTGCGGGCGGCCGCCTCGGCGATCACGTGACGCGGTTCGTGCAGGAGCACGCCGCTAACGACCGGCACGCCGGGCTTGATGATGCCAGCCTTCTCCCCGGCAATGGCGGCCAGCGTGCTGCCTAGTTGTTGCGTATGGTCGTAGCTGATGCTGGTGATCACGCTCACCAGCGGCTGGCAGACGTTCGTCGAGTCGAGACGTCCGCCCAAGCCCACCTCCAGCACGGCGGCGTCAACGCGACGCTCGGCAAAGTGCAGCAAGGCCAGCGCGGTGATGATTTCGAAATACGTGGGGCGGTTCGACTCGGCTGGATCGACCGTGGGCATTGCATCCATTTCCGCGACGGCCGGCCGCAGACTATCGACCAGCCGCGTGAGGTCGTCGGCCGTGCAGTGCCGTCCATCGACGGCAATCCGCTCTTCCACGCGGTCGAGATGGGGCGAGCTGAACAGCCCAGCGCGCAGTCCAGCGGCACGCAGCACGCTGGCGATCATGGCGGCCGCGGAGCCTTTGCCCTTGGTGCCGGTAACGTGCACGATGTTCAGACCGCGCTCGGGATTGCCCAGCCGTGCGAGCAATTGGCGCATGCGGTCCAGGCGGAAGTCGCGCTGGCAATAGGGAACCGAGAGGGTCCGCTCATAGTCGATGCGGCTTGTGAGAAAGCCGACGGCCGAATCTTCCTCGAGCGTGCCCGCAAGCGGCTGAGAACTGGGCGCGTGGGCGCCCGGCGAAGTGGCTGGCTCCATGAAGACGTCCGACGGGGTGGCAACAGGGCTTCCGGCGGCATATCCGGCCGCCCAGCGTGTTTGTGATGCGATCGAGTTTACTCGACCATCGTCCGGCTGTCTTGACGGGGATGGCGGACGGGGGCAGCAATTCCGGCCAGGCCTGGCTATTTGCTGGTCTCAAGGCGTCCGGCTTGGCCCTCTAGCGTGTGTGGCTCTGGCACGTAGCTGAATTCCCAAGAATTCAGCCGATCCCAAACTGAAGTCTTGCGACTTCAGCTACCACTGCCATAACTCTTTGCCACACTACCCTCCCCTCTTGCGGCTCGCTTGATGCCTTGGGCCGGTGGTGTATAGTGGGAATTTCCCCGGGGGGTCGCCGAAGGCAAGGATTCGCCTTTTCTGGTGGTCGAGCCGAACTTTGGCGTCCGCCCGAGCGTATCTGACACTATGCCAGAAAAGGACTTCCGCAGATTCTCTGCGCGGAGGTCGCCTTCTTTGGGCCTGGTTTTGGCGGCGGCGAACTACCTTTTTCCGGCTCAAAGCCCCTACGCTCGATACACCCCCATACGAATTCCGACAGGGAGCCCCCTATGTCGTCCGAGTCGTCCGAAGTTGTCGTCGAGACGCGAAACTTGTCGAAGGTGTATCGGGATTTCTGGGGCCGGCAGAAAGTGCGGGCATTGAAGGCCCTGGATCTGGAAATTCGCCGCGGCGAGATTTTTGGTCTGCTGGGTCCCAACGGCTCGGGTAAGACCACGACCATCAAGTTGCTGCTGGGACTGCTGTTTCCCACCAGTGGTCAGGCGTTGATCTTTGGCCGCGACGCCACCGACGTCTCGAAGAACGCCCGACTGGGATATCTGCCAGAAGAATCCTATCTGTATCGCTTTTTGAACGCCGAGGAGACACTCGACTTCTACGGCCGGCTGTTCGACATGCCCGCCCGGCTGCGCAAACAGCGGTCTGCCGAGCTGATCGAGCTGGTGGGCTTGGAAGGGGCGAAGCGCCGACAACTGAAAGAGTACTCCAAGGGCATGGCCCGCCGCCTGGGGTTGGCCCAGGCGCTGGTGAACGATCCAGAATTGATCTTGCTGGACGAACCCACCAGCGGTTTGGACCCGATCGGCACGCGGGAGATGAAGGATCTGATCCTGAAACTGAAAGCCCAAGGCAAGACGGTCATCATGTGCAGCCACTTGCTGGCAGACGTGCAGGACGTGTGCGACCGCATTGCGATCTTGCACCAAGGCGAACTGAAAGAACTAGGACGCGTCGACAGCCTGTTGAAACTGCGCGACGAAACCGAGATCCGCGTGCGTGGTCTGAGCGAGGCGGCGCAAGGCGAGATTCGCGCCGTGATCGAGAAGGACCACGCCGCGGTGCTGATGATGGACAACCCGACCACGACCCTGGAAGAACTGTTCCTGTCGATCGTGCGTGACAGCGAAGCCCGACCGGGCCGCCGGGCCAAGCAAGAATCGTAAGCGACAATTCTGGCCGCGTTCATTGCGCGACCGTGAACGTATCTTAACCCAACCACATCCAACGCCCGACGCCCCGAAAGCACGATGGTCCTGGAAGAAGCACCTCCGCCGTTTGACGCCTGGTTTGGTTCGGCGCTGTTGTTCTTTCTGCAGAGCGGCGCGCTGTTGGTCGTGCTGGCGCTGCTGGTGGGCTATCTGGTGGCTGCATTCCGCTACGGCCCGCTGGGTGGCGGCGACATCGTCTATCGGCGGCTCAAGACGGCCGTGTTCGATTTGTTCTCGATGTCGCCCCGGCGCATCGTGGCGCTGGCCTGGCTGGCCGTGCAGGAGTCGCTCAGACGGCGCGTGCTGGTCGGCTTCGGAGTTTTCCTGCTGATACTGCTATTTGCCGGCTGGTTCCTCGACACCCAATCGACCGATCCGGCCACCTTGTATCTGAGCTTCGTGCTCACTTCGACCACGTATCTGGTGCTGCTGATGGCGCTATTCTTGAGCGCCTTCAGTTTGCCGACCGACATCAAGAACCACACGATCTATACCATCGTGACCAAGCCGGTTCGCCCGGGCGAGATCGTGCTGGGGCGCATCTTGGGGTTTGCCGCCATCGGTACCGTGCTGCTGGCGCTGATGGGCGTGGTCAGCTATGTGTTCGTGGTCCGCGTGTTGAATCACGCGCACGACGTAGAGGTCGCCTCGCTAAAGTCCGTGCCCAACGATTCGAGCGGCGAACGCGTCGGCCGGACCAGTTCCACGCAGAATCATCGGCACAACGTGACCTTGCAACCAGACGGCACGGGTAGCACCGACGTCGTGCAGGGCCATTGGCACGAAGTGGACGAAGTGGTCGACGGCGACGTGACGACCTATGTCGTCGGACCGCCGCGCGATCTGTTCCATGCGCGCGTGCCGGCCTATGCCACGAACCTGCGCTTCAAAGATCGCACGGGCAAGGGCTCGGACCGAGGCATCAACGTCGGCAACGAGTGGACGTATCGAAGCTTTATCGAAGGAGCGACGCTGGCTTCGGCCACTTGGACTTTCGAAGACATCACGCCTGAGCGGTTCCCAGACGGATTGCCCATTGAAATGACGGTGCGGGTCTTTCGATCCTACAAAGGAGACATCGAAAAAGGCATCCTCGGCAGCCTGGTGTTGCGCAATCCACGCACGGGGCGGTCCAGCGCGGGAATCAACTTCGAGGCCAAAGACGGCACCATCGATTCGCGCAATATACCCCGCAAACTGACAGATCCCTCCGGCAATTCGATCGACCTGTTCGACGACCTGGTGGCCGACGGCGAATTGGAAATGCAACTGCAGTGCCTGGACATGCAGCAATACTTCGGAGTCGCCAAGCCGGACCTCTATCTGCGGGCCCGCGACGCGTCGTTTGCGCTCAACTTTGCCAAGAGCTATCTGGGGATTTGGGTGCAGATGCTGCTCGTGACGAGCTTCGGCGTGATGTTCAGCACGTTCCTAAGCGGTGCCGTGGCGATGATGGCCACGCTGGCGGCCCTGGTGTTGGGTTTCTTCACCAAGTTCATCTACGGCGTGGCGGTGGGCACGGTCGAGGGGGGCGGTCCGTCCGAGGCCTTCGTTCGACTGATTTCCCAGCGCAACGTCACGTCCGAATTGGAACCAGGCCTGACCCGCAATGTGGTGCAGGCGCTGGACAACGTATTCATGTTCTTCATGCAATCGGTGACGAATTTGTTGCCGGATTTTCGGCGCTTCAGCGACGTGGACTACGTGGCCTACGGTTTTGACATTCCGATGGACTTGTTGGGAATGCAGATCGTATCCGCGCTGGCCTATCTGATCGCGGCGAGCGCCATCGGTTACCTATTCCTTCGCACGCGTGAGATGGCCCGATGAACCAGCGCAAACGCTTTATCCGAAAAATCGCCTACGCCTGTGCGATTGCCGCGCTATTGCTGCCCCTCAGTTGGCTGAGTGCCCCGGCCACGCGCCAGGCCGATGGGCGTTCGAGCAAGGGAGGCCTGTTGGCGCAAATGCGCGAAGACCATCATCTCAGCCAGGCCACGCTGGGCGAAATCGATCCGGCCAGCGAAACCATCAAACTGGCTACGCTCGGCTTGCGGGGAGTGGCCGCCAACGTGCTGTGGCAAAAGGCCCACGACTTTCGCAAGCGCGAGGACTGGGTCAGCCTCTCCGCCACGCTCGAACAGATCGCCAAGCTGCAACCGAACTTCGTCAGTGTGTGGATCTACCAGGGCTGGAACCTTTCCTACAACATTTCGGTCGAGTTCGACGACTACCACGACCGTTACTATTGGGTCATTCGCGGCATCGACTTTCTAAAAGAAGGCACGACCTACAACGCCAAGGAACCGCGGCTGGCCTCGGAGATCGGCAGCACGATCGCGCAGAAGATCGGCCGCGCCGACGAACACCTGCAGTTTCGCAAGCTGTTCCGCGAGGACGACGATTTCCACGGCGCCCGACCCCGTGCCCAGCGCGACAACTGGCTGGTCGGGCGCGAAGTGTTGTTGGAAGCCCAGAACTGGGTCGACCAGGAAGGATTGTCCATCAAGGGCAAGAGCCCGCTGCTATTCCACTCGCAGCCGGTCATGTGTCTGATCAACTACTCCGAGGCGCTGGAGGAGGAAGGCACCTTCGGCGAAGTGGCCAAGAACGCCTGGCAGAAAGCGGCGGAATCGTGGGAACAATTCTCCCAACGCGACTTGCCGACTCAGGACAACATGCTGATGCGCTTGGCCGATATGGAGCACTTTCAAGAGCGCTCGCGGCGGGCGCAGGCCGAACTCGAAAAACTGACGCCCGACGGACTGCGCGATCAACTCTTCGCCGAAAAGGTCGCCGCGCTACCCGCCGAACAGCGCGAAACCTATGAGACGCCGGCCGAGGAGCGCACGCCCGAACAGAAAGCCATGATGTACAACATCTCCAGCGCGCTGGAGATTTCACACTTGGAACTTGCCGACCGCTTTAAGGGCGAGAACCGCGCCGCCGCCCTCAAGCTTGCCGAAGAGGCCATGCAAGACGACTTCATGGTCCAGACGATCGACATCGACCGCGGAATCGTCAACTACGACTATTGGACCCAGCGCTGCCAAGTCGAGCCGCAGGACTCGACCCTCGAAGCACGCAAAGCCGTCTACGACGGCGATCACGCCTTCACCGCCGCCCAATTGCTCAAGGCTCGTGAACTCTATGAACATGGCTGGGCTAAATGGCGCGATGTGATCGACGACAACGAGTTCATTATCCAGGACTCGAACCACGTGGATGAGTTGTGCTATTCGATCGCAAACTACATCGCTTTGCTGCATCAACTGGACGAGCAGCTCCCGCAGCCCTTCATCTTGCAAGATGTGCTGGAAGCGAACGAGTCATTTACGGGACAAACCGTTCCCGGCGCGCCAAAGAGCCAGTCCGAACAGGCCGACCCGAATCAGCAGCAGCCCGAAGCGCCGGCGGAACCAGCCGCGTCATTGCTGCCCGCGACGGACGCCGCAGGCTAAAGCGGACGGACGCCATGCTCGCGCTCGGGTGAACATTCCGCCTGGGTTGCGGCAAGTATTTCATGCTCAGCCGCGGCCAACCTAACGGGCTTTCACACGCCGTGCACGATCACGGTCTTCAGTTCGCTCATTTCGGCGACGGCGTACTTCGGCCCCTCTTTGCCGAATCCGCTTTCCTTCAGGCCGCCATACGGCATCAAGTCGGCGCGCCACTGCGGTCCCCAATTGATGTTCAGGTTGCCGCTGTCGACCTGGCGCGCGAACTGCATGGCCCAAGTAATGTTTTCGGTAAAGATTCCCGCGGCCAGTCCGAAGGGCGAGTCATTGGCAATGCGAATCGCGTCTTTGATCGAGGAGGCCCTGGTGATCGCCACGGCCGGCCCGAACAACTCCTCGCAACTGACGCGCATGCGCGGATCGACGTCGGCCAAAAGCGTCGGCTCGACGATCGCGCCGCGGCGAGCGCCGCCGGTGACGACGCGCGCTCCGCCGGCCACGGCTTCGTTGATCCAGCTTTCCACGCGCTGGGCATCCGCCTCGCGGATCATCGGTCCCATTTTCGACTTTTCGTCCAACGGATCGCCCACGGTGATGGCTTCGACCTTGGGCCGCACGGCGCTAACAACGTCGTCGTACACCGCGGCGAGCGCGATCAACCGCTGTGTCGAGATGCAAACCTGCCCCGCATTGGCATAGCCGGTGGCTGCGGTGGCATGCGCCACTTTTTCCAGGTCGGCATCCGGCATCACGATGATCGGACTGTTGGAGCCGAGTTCCATCGTCACCCGTTTGATGCCGGCCGTTTTGCAGATGTGCTCTCCCACCTCGCGGCTGCCTGTGAAGCTGATCTTGCGCACGCGCGGATCGGCACAAATCGCATCGCCCACCGAACCGCCGGAGCCGGTGACGCAGTTCATGGCCAACGGATGCAAACCCGCTTCGAGCAGCAGTTCCACCAGCGCCAGCGCGGACAGCGGCGTGTCGCTGGCCGGTTTGAGCACCACGGCGTTGCCGGCCGCCAACGCCGGCCCCACCTTGTGACACACCAGATTGAGCGGAAAATTGAAGGGTGTGATGGCGGCCACCACACCGCACGGCACACGCAGCGTGAAGCCGAGCTTGCCAGCGGCGCCCGGCGCTCCATCCAGCGGCAACACTTCGCCCGAAAGTCGCCTGGCCTCTTCCGCCGAAAGCTCGATGGTTTCGCGAGAGCGCGACACTTCGAGCCGCGCTTCGGCCAGCACCTTGCCCTCTTCGGCGCTGATCAGCCGGGCCAACCGCTCGGCGTGCTGCTCAACCAGCGCAGCCGTTGCGCGCAGGATGCGGGCGCGGTCGTAGCCGGTTGTTTCGCGCATGATGGCAGCGCCTTGCACGGCCGACGTTATCGCCCGCTCGATGTCGCCGGCCGATGCCTTGGGCACCGTGTCAATGATCTGGCCGTCGAACTTGTTCTTGACTTCGAGGTGTTCGGGGGCTTCAGCCCACTGCCCTGCCAGAAACATTCTCATGGGATGCGGTCCTTGTGCGAAAAGTGCCATGGCCCGGCTACGGCAAATCGCCGCGTCGGTCGCTGCTCCCTTACGTTATGCCCTATTTCCGCGTCCGGTCAACGTCCCAGCTTGAGCCGACGCACGGCGCGCTGTTAAGCTGAGCCCATGAGCGGCCGACCGCGGATCGTATCGCTGATTTCCAGTGCCACCGAGATCCTCTACCTGCTGGGTCTGGGTCCGCGTGTCGTTGGCGTCAGCCACGAGTGCGACTATCCGCCGGAAGTGGCCCGCCTGCCGCGTCTGACCCGGGCGCTGATCGAATCCACGGCTTCGAGCCGCGCCATCGACGAACAGGTGCGCACCCTTTCGAGCGAGCAGCAGGCGCTCTACGAAATCGACGTCGCCCGGCTCGTGGAACTGCAGCCCGATCTGATCATTACCCAAGCTCAGTGCGACGTTTGCGCAATTCGCTATGAAGATGTCGTCTCGGCAGTGCGTGATACGCCGGCACTAAAAGGGACCGAAATCCTGGCGCTCAATCCGCGGTCGATCCACGACGTGCTCGACGACTTCCAGCGGGTGGCGGAGGCTTCGGACGACGACGAGGCACAGCTTCGCGCGCTGGCCTACAAAGAAATGCGGGAACTCTGGCTGCGCCGCCAACGCGAACAAGTCGGCACGTTGCATCAAAGCGACGTGCCGCGCGTGGTTTGTCTGGAATGGATCGATCCGCCGATGGTGGCTGCCAACTGGATGCCCGAGCTGGTGGAGTTGGCCGGCGGACAATCCGGACTTTCCCGGCCCGCGGCGCACAGCACGTACGCCGATTGGCAAGCGATCGTGGACTACGATCCCCAGGTGATCGTGATCATGCCCTGCGGGTTTGATTTGGCGCGGGCGATCGACAAGGCGCAAGTGCTGCCGGAATTTTCCGGTTGGAGCGAACTGGCGGCCGTGCGCAGGTCGCGTGTTTGCCGTCGATGGCAACGCGTATTTCAATCGCTCCGGTCCGCGGTTGGTCGACAGCATGCGGATTCTTAGCCATCTGGTACAGCCGGGCCTTTTTCCGCCGCCAATCGACGAGACCGCCGCCAACGCCTGGCGCCGGTTGGAAACTCGCAACGGCGCGCTTGCGCCAGCATGACGCGATGCCAGCCCTATTGCGTTGGACCACTAGCAGCAATCCGCACGAGCCATCCCCCATGAACCACAAGCAGTTCCTGGTGACCGAGGGCCAGGAAGTCAAGCTGGCCGAATTTTCCACCGAGCCGCCTGATCCCGAGCTCTCCAAAAGCGAAGGCAAAGAACAACTGGCCGCGAGCGTGGCGACGTTGGCGGATTTGCAGGCCAAACTGCATGCGCAAAACACCTACGCGCTGTTGATCGTGCTGCAAGGCATCGACGCGGCCGGCAAGGACGGCACGATCAAGCACGTCATGTCGGGCGTCAATCCCGCCGGCTGCCAGGTGACAAGTTTCAAAGTGCCGTCCGAGGAGGAACTCGACCACGACTATCTATGGCGCTATGGCCGCGGTTTGCCCTCGCGGGGAAATATCGGCATCTTCAACCGCTCGCACTATGAAGAAGTGCTGGTAGTGCGTGTTCATCTCGAGCTACTCGTGCGGCAACGCATCCCGGGCAAGCAGCGCGAAAAGTTCTGGCTCGATCGCTTCGAGGAGATCAACGGCTTCGAGCATTATTTGGAGAACAACGGCATCGAAATCCTCAAATTCTTCCTGCACTTGTCGAAGGAAGAACAGAAAGAGCGTTTCATGGACCGACTCGATTCGCCCGACAAGAACTGGAAGTTCTCGGAGGGGGATGTCAAGGAGCGAGCGTATTGGGGCAAGTATACCGAGGCGTTTGAGGACATGCTCACGCACACCAGCACGAAGGCCGCGCCGTGGTATGTCGTGCCGGCCGACAAGAAATGGTTCGCGCGGCTTACCGTGTCGAATATCATCGTGGAAAAGCTCGAATCGCTGAAACTCGAATACCCGACGCTGTCCGGCGAGCAGCTGCAGGCCCTGCAACGCGCCAAGAAGTTACTGGAGAACGAGAAATGATCTTGCGTCTATCGTGCGTTGTCGTGCTGCTTGGCTCGTGTGGAGCTGGCGTTGCCGCCGCGAAAGAAAAACCCGCGGCCCCGCGCCCCAACATCGTGTGGATCATGGCCGATGACTTGGGCTATGGCGATGTCGGCTGCTACGGGCAAAGACAAATCAAGACACCGAACATCGATCACCTGGCCACCCAGGGCATGCGCTTCACCGATTGCTACGCCGGTAGCACCGTGTGCGCACCGTCACGCTGTGCGCTGATGACGGGCCTGCACACGGGGCACGCCCGCGTGCGCGGCAATGCACGCGTGCCGCTCGAGCCCCAAGACGTCACCGTCGCCGAAGTGCTCAAGAGCACCGGCTATGCAACCGGCATCTTCGGCAAGTGGGGATTGGGCGAACCCGATACATCCGGCGTTCCCAATCGCCAGGGCTTCGACGCTTGGTTCGGTTACTTGAACCAGCACCATGCCCACAACTATTACCCTGACTACTTGTGGCGCAACGAACAGAAAGTAGCGCTGCCGAACGTCGTCGAGAACAACGTCGCCAGCAAGCGCGTGGCGTACTCGGCCGATTTGATCGCGGACGAGGCGCTGGGGTTTCTCGATCGACAGGACAAGGCTCCGTTTTTTCTGTATCTCGCGCTGACGTTGCCGCATGCCAACAACGAAGCCGGTAAGCTCGGCATGGAAGTGCCCAGCGACGCGCCTTACTCGCACGAATCGTGGCCGCAGGCACAGAAGAATCATGCGGCGATGATCACTTATCTCGACACCCAAGTGGGCGAAGTGCTCAAGAAACTCGACAAGCGGGGGCTCGCTGACAGCACCGTGGTGTTTTTCACCAGCGACAACGGCCCGCACCGCGAAGGAGGCGCCGATCCGGACTTCTTCGATTCCAACGGACCCTTGCGGGGTATCAAGCGGGCACTCTACGACGGCGGCATTCGCGTGCCCATGATCGTGCGCTGGCCTGGGAAGATTGCGGCCGGCTCGGTGAACCACGAACCGTGGGCCTTCTGGGACGCGCTGCCGACCATGGCCGAGTTGGCAGGCGCAAGGCCGCCCGCGGACATCGACGGCATTTCCATGGTGCCCACGCTGCTCGGAGAAGATGCCGCCGGTCGCCCGCAAACGCACCACGAATATCTCTATTGGGAATTCCACGAGCGCGGCTTCGGCCAGGCGGTACGGATCGGCAATTGGAAGGCCGTCCGCTCCAGCGTCGAAGAGCCGATCGAGCTGTACGATCTGAGCCAGGACATCGGCGAAGAGCACAATGTGGCAAGCGAGCACCCCGACCTCGTGGCAAAGGCAAGCGCGCTGTTCAAATCGGCGCGCACCGACTCGCCGCATTGGCCAATGGAAAAGCGCGGCAGCGTCAATCGATCGACCGGCAGTTAGCCACGGCCCCGCCGGCGGATAATCAATCCACCGTATACCGCACGGCCGGGTTCTCTTCGCGCTCGTAGCCTTCCAGATCGGCGATCGTCAACTTGCCGCGCTGATAGAGATACTCGACGTGGGCGGCGACTTCCTCCAGCGCCAGCAGCACGTGGAAACCTTCGACGTGCGTATAGAGCTTTTGCGAAATCTCGTTCGTGGTCAACGGCTCGGACGATTCGTGCAGCGTGGCTAGCACCTTCTCCAGTTTGCGCTGGTGGCCTTGATGGATCTCCGTGATCCGCTTGTAGACTTCCTGC
The DNA here is from genome assembly GCA_963779015.1 of uncultured Planctomycetaceae bacterium. Taxonomy (GTDB): domain Bacteria; phylum Planctomycetota; class Planctomycetia; order Pirellulales; family PALSA-1355; genus JTS-RE94. The sequence continues at coordinate 136,894 of CAVZWY010000026.1, forward strand.
ATCGGCGCTCCGTGGCCGCCCAGGGCCAAATCAAAGCCGCCGGTGCGGCCGATCTTGTCGAGCGACTCCAGATAGTGCCCCAGGCCCGTGTAGGGCATGATGCTCTCGGGCGCCTGATGCGGCGAGATCTCAGGCAGAATGTGGTCGGCGCTGAACAACACGTTGCCCAGGGCAATGCACATCTGGCCCGGACAGTGCCCCGGCGTGTGAATAAATCGCATGGCATCGATCTGATCGTTGTCGACCAGCGTGCGAGTCACGGGCAAGCTGTGAACGTTCTGCTTGGAGAAGCCATACATCTCCATGAAGCCGGGCAGGAACTCGGGCTCGACGCCCGACTCTTGCAAAAAGCGATGAAACGCCTTCTTCGCCACGGCCACGCGCTCTTCATAGGCGGTGAGAATCCGCACGTCGAGCTGGTGGACATGGATCTCGGCATCCGGCAACTGTTCGTGCAGGTAAGGCAATCCGCCAATATGGTCGATGTGCCCATGCGTGATGATGATGCGCTTGATGTCGGCTAGCGTCACCGACTCGTTGAAGTCCTTGCCGATGCGCTCGATGCCTGCGACGAGCTGCTTGTTGGCGTTCCAGAAACCGCTGCCGGTGTCGATCAGCGTGGGCGGGCCGGCTTCGAGCACCAGGTAGATATTGGCGGCAAAGCCTGGAAACGCCAAACAGGTGACGCAGTAGATTCGCGCCGGTGTTCGCATCGTAGCGGCGCACCTCTGGCAAGTTACTTTCGTCCCAACTCATGCGGCACCTTGAACCAGACGGCGGTATACCCGGCGGAGACGACCGCGGGTCGAGCCATTATACCGACGGCATCCAGTGGCTGCCCGGCTCCTCATGAACCCGCCGGGCTTCTTGCAGCAGTTTGATCAGCTCGCGAAGTTGCGGCTCGGAAAGATGGCCCAACTGGCGGTAGTGACAATCTCGCACGCGCTCGTCGAGTTCGGCCAACAGCGTCTTGCCGGCTTCGGTCAATCCGATCAACACCATGCGGCGGTTGTCGGGGGGACGCTCGCGTTCGATCAACCCGCGCTCTTCGAGCTTGTCCAATAGTCGCGTGATATCCGGGCGCGAGAAACCAGCCGCGCGGCCAGGGCCAGCGTGGGCAACTTGCGTCCCGCTTCGCCGCGCAACAGCCGCAAAGCGTTGTACTGCTGCGGCGTGAGGTCGTAGCGGCTGAACAACTCTTCCTCGCGAAGGTGCAGACGGTCGTAGGTGCGCCAGAGGTTGAGAAAGGCCTCTTGTTCGAGAGAATCGAAATGGCGGGGCCGCTCGGCGGCCGGCTCGGCGGGCTCGTGCATGGCCGCTATGCTAACCAGCCACGGCCCTCTTGTCCAAATCAAGGAAAAATTTGGGCGCCGATGGGGACGGTTGCGGGCGGACACCGCAGGGAGTACACAGGGTACTGGGGAAAACGCGCATGTCGACCGCCGAACAGCAAACCACCGCCACTGCCGCCGACTGGCAGCGTCGTCTGGCCGCCATCATGAACATGATGCGCGAGACCAGCACCCACACCGATCCACAAGCGATGGTCGCGGCATACAGCCGGCACGTCGCACGTATGATACCCTCCGACGGCTTCGTGGCCATCAGCCGCCGCGATCTGCCGCCGCCCAAGTTCCGTATCACGCGCTATCGGGGTTGGAAGCAACAAGTCAACCCGTGGAAGCAGAAGGAACTGTTGCCGTTGCTCGAAGGCGGACTGCTGGGCGAGTTGCTCTATCAGGGCGAGCCCCGCATCATCGACGAATTGGAACTGGCCCACGACGATCCGGCCCGCGACTACCTCGCCGGTCAGCGTTCGTTGATGGCCATTCCGCAGATTGACGGCGGAGTTTGCAACAACATGATCATCAGCACGCGCTGTGTGCCGGCGGGATTCGACCGCGAACGATTTCCGGAGATCGTGTGGACGTCGATGCTGTTTGGCCGTTCGACGCACAATCTGGTGCTGGCCGAACAAGTGCGCGAGGCCTACGAAATCGTCGACCGCGAGTTGCAAGCGGTGGGCAATATCCAACGGGCCCTCTTGCCGGCCCAACTGCCAGAAATTCCCACCATGAAACTGGCGGCCCACTATCAAACCTCGCAGCGCACCGGCGGCGACTACTACGATTTCTTTCCCCTGCCGGATGGACGCTGGGGCATATTGATCGCCGATGTGAGCGGCCACGGCACGCCGGCCGCCGTGATGATGGCCGTCACCCACAGCATCGCGCACATGTATCCCGGCACGTCGAGTGCGCCCTCCGACATGCTCAACTTCGTGGGACGCCATCTGGCCAAGCGCTACACGCAAAACGTCGAGTCCTTCGTGACCGCGTTCTATGCCATCTACGATCCTCAGACGCGGGAACTTTCGTACTCTTCCGCCGGGCACAATCCGCCCCGGCTGAAGCGCTGCGGCGCAGGCACGATCACCGCGCTCGATGGCGCCGCCGACTATCCGCTCGGCATCCTTGCCGACGTCGACTATCAAGATGAAACCGTGTTGCTCGAGCCAGGCGACCAATTGGTGTTCTACACCGATGGAATCATTGACGCCGCCGACGCCACCGGCCAACTGTTCGGCCTGGAACGGCTCGACGCCGTGGTAAAGCAATGTCGCAACGAGCCGTCCGAGATCGTCCAGTCCTTGTTGAGGGCAGTCGACACGTTTACCGCCGGCGAAGCCGCCAGCGACGACCGCACCGTCGTGGCGGCCCGCGTTCTCTAGTTACGGCGCATCGTCTCAGCCCACAATGACACACCAGCTCGATCCATCATGAGCGCCGGAGCGATTGGATTCCTGCTGGCCGCGGTCGGTATGACCGTGGGCCTGTTCGGCGGTGCGGCGGGAACGTACTTCGCCATCAAGCATGCGCCCAGTCCGGCGGAGCGACGGCTGGTGCAGTACGTGGCGGTCGTGATATGGCTGGCCGTATTGAGCGTGACCGTGGCCGTGATCGTGGTGCCCCGCCCCTACCCCGCGATCCTACTTCTGGTGTTCGGCGTTTCGCTGCCGATCGCCCTCTCGTACGTGAAGAGTTACCGGGAGAAGATCCGCAAAGAGCAGGACGCAGCCGGGCTTCGGTAGCTGCGTACCCGACCCGCATCGATTCGCAGCGCAAAAAAACCGGGACGGTCCCAAGGGAGCGGCTGGGCGAGCCACGTCTTGAGACCATCCCTGGCGGTTGTTTTGGGTGCGGCCGCAGGTGCGCCACACACGCGTTGGTTGGAAGGATCAGCCAAACAGTTCCGAGACCGGCGCACCGTTGTCGACGATGCGAATCGGGCGTCCGTTGGGCGCGATGTTTTCGATCGTCGAATCGATCTCCAGGCTCGTGCACAGCGTCTGCAGCAAATCGGTGACGCCCACCGGGCGCTCTTCCACGGTGGCGCCGCCGGCATCGGTGCGGCCGATCACCTGACCGCCACGAATTCCGCCGCCTGCCAGCACCGAGTTGAAAGCCCGCGGATAGTGGTCGCGACCGGTGCGGGGATTGATGCGCGGAGTGCGGCCGAACTCGCCGGTCCACAGCACGACGGTGTTTTCCAGCATGCCGCGCTGGTGCAAGTCGGTGAGCAGGTAGGCAAACGGGCGGTCCACTTCGCCGGCCAACTCCTTGACGCGCGTGAAGTTGTCGAAGTGCGTGTCCCAATTGGCATGCACCACTTCGACGCAGGGGACGCCCGTCTCGACCAGCCGGCGAGCCAGTAAGCAGCCGGAGCCAAAGTCGGATTCGCCGTAGGCTTCGCGGATATCGGCCGGCTCTTTTTCCAGATCGAAGGCCGTCATCTGCGAGCTTTTTATCATGCGAGCGGCTTTCTGATACAGCCGCTGGTGCTCGGCGACCTCTTCCTTGCCGCCGCTGCCAGCGTAACTGGCATCGAGCCGACCGAGCAAACTCAAGCGCCGGTCGTAGCGATTGAAATTGGTCGCCGGCTGCGTGTTGGTCGGCACTTTGCCGGGCTGATTCAACAGGAACGGATCGTACTCGATGCCCAAAATACCACCCCCGGCGCCGTCGCGCGTATTGCGGCCGATGCGCACAAATGCCGGCAGATCAAGTTCGTTGCTGGCGATTTGCTGCGACACGATCGAGCCGAAGGACGGGTACTTGACGCTGGCATTGGGCAGATAGCCGGTGTGCATCATGTAGGTTGCACGCGGATGGCTGCCTTCCTTGCTGGTCATCGAGCGAATGATGGCGGCATGGTGCATGACCTTGGCCATCTCGGGAAAGTTCTCGCTCACCTCGATACCGGGCACCGACGTGCCGATGGCCTTGGTTTCGCCGCCATTCTCGTGGCCCGGCTTGGGGCTGAACGTCTCGAAATGGCTGGGGCCGCCGGTCATCCAGAGAATGATGCAGGCCTTGCCACGCCGATTGATCTCGGCAGCTTGCAGCGTCACGAGGTCGTGCCAGGAAAGCGTGCCGGCGACAATGCTGGCCGCGGAAACGCCACGCAAAAAGTCACGCCGATGCAGGCCACGGCGGCGCGAGAGCGAGACGTCAATCTGATGGCGCAAGTGCAAGGACATGGCGATTCCCCGTGTTGAAAAAGAGACGTAGTCGGGTGCAGGCGATGCCGCGGCGCTCCAGGCGGAGAGCCGCCGCGACGCGGGGCTATTTGCGATTCAAAAACTCGGTGGAATTGACCAGCGACCAGGCGATATCCTCGAAGGCTTCGTCCCGATTGCCGACGCTTTTGACGTATTCGGTGCAGGTCTCGATTTCCTCGCTGTTCGGTTCGTGCGCCAGGCAGCGAAGATAAAGCTCCTCGACGACGTCTTCGTCGTCGTCCATCGACTTGAGCATCCGGCCGAGCAGCGATTTCGGCCCGCTGGCCGATAGCGCTCGATTCAATTCAGGCCCGTTCATCAAGAACAGCGCTTGGGGAATCGAACCCACCACTTCGTCGCGACGCACGCTGGGATCGTAGCCGAAGGCGCTGTTGACCGCGCCGCGAGGCGTCGCATCGGGCCGGCGATAGTTGCCCCGAGCCGCTTTATCACGTTTGCTCTCGGGAATCTCCAGCGCCACCAGCAGTGCGTTGTACAGTTGATCGCCGCGCAGCCGTTGCGGGCAGTTGGAGGCAAACGGAGCGCCGCTTTCGTCGTAGCGCGAGCGGCTTTGGCGCGCGTAGGCCTCGGTGGCGGTAATCACGCGGAACAGCCACTTGACATCAAAGCCGCTGTTGGCAAATCGAGTGGAAAGGTAGTTGAGCGTCTTCGGCGCCGAGCAAGAGCGATCCGGACCGATGTCGTCGACCGGCTCGTAAAAGCCACGCCCCACCAACTCGGCCCACATGCGATTCACGAACGCCTTGGCGAACCAACGGTTCTTCTTGCTGGTGATCCACTTGGCGATATTTTCGCGGCGCTCCAGGTCGTCCACGCCGGTGTCGAGCTTTTGGCCCGTGACAAAGAAGACGGGCTCCATCAGCGTGCCCTCGGCCTCGGGATGGTCGAGGTCCGGCATGTAGTGTTCCAGGCTGCCGGCGCGGAGATTGGCCTTTTTCTTCTTCGGGCCCCGGTCGGTGGATACGACGGCGAACGAGCGGCGCTTGCCGTCTACTTTCACCGCACGCACCGAGATGCGCGGGAAGAACGCGGCCAACTCATGGAACTGCTCGCGCTTCCATCGGTCGGTTGGATGATTGTGGCATTGGGCACACTGAATCTGAATGCCCATGAAGATCCGCGAGACTTCCGCGGTGGTGTCTTCGGCCACGCCCATTTGAGCCATGATGATGGCGGTGGCGCCTTCTTCGCGAATGTCGCCGGTGGCGGTAATAAACTCGCGGGCGATCTGATCCCAATGCGGCTCGCCGTTGAGCTTTTCAGCCAGGTAGTCCACCAGGGTGCCGCTGACGGCCAGTGCCCGCTCTTCGCTGCGGCGATACATGATCACGTCGCGCCAGTAGCGGCCCCAGTTCTCGCCAAAGCTCTTGTCTGCCAAGAGCCGCTCGACGGCGGCCGTTTGCTTGTCGGCGGATGGGTCGAGTGCGTATGCAGTGATCTCTTCGGGCGTGGGCGGCTGACCGACAAGATCCAGCGCCAAGCGGCGGAGCATCGTTTGGTCGTCCGCCTGCGGTGCCGGAGTCGCTTGCTCGGCGCCGCCGAACGACTCGCTGACCAACAGCGCGTCAACGCGCTGCGCGGTTGCGTGCGGATCGAGCCCCCCGGCCGCGGAATGCTCTACCAGCAACACCACCAGCAAACCGGAAATGGCGAAGATTCGACCGAGCACCATCACGCTACCTCTCTCTTGGCTGTCGCGGCCCGTGGGCCGCGGAGATCCAAAAACCAGCGAATCAACGTACATTAAACCCCGTGGGGGGCCGTTTGGTATCGCCCGTTGGCCGCACAAACTGCACTTTTCGCACGCTGCTGCACGCAAACGGCCAAATTCGAGGTATACCACGGCCAAAAGCCGCCGGCTAGCTAAACCTTGCCGGCGCCGGTCGCCGAATTGACGTGGCCAACTGGGCGTCCCAGGCCAATCGAGCTGGAGGCCTCTGGCGGCCGCAAGCTAATCGTCGATGCGCATCGTGCGACGGGTGGCGCGGCGACGATAGCGTGGCGCCTGGGCGTAAGTGGCGTATTCGCCCTCGACGAAGAACCGTCCGCCCAGCAGCCGGTAAAAGAACAGCAGCACGAACGCGCCGCCGGTAGCCACGAGGAAACCCACCGGACTGATCGGCGTGACCCTTTGTCCGCCCGAGAAGTAGGTCAAGCAGGCACAGCCAATGACGGTTCCGCCCACGCCCATCATGAGCGTGGCCACGGCGCCGCCGGGATCGCGGCCGGGCATAATGGCCTTGGCCAGCAGTCCGACAAGCGTGCCGAACCCGACCCAGGCCAGTACGATGTTGGCCCAGTTGGCCGCTTCCGGCGGTAACTGGAATTCCATGGTCGGGGCTTTCTTTGCTGCCTGCGCGATGGATTGAAAAAAACCCCCGGCCGCTGGCGTCCGAGCCGCGCTCGAAGTTATCGAGCACGTCGATCTGCTCAGACGTCAGCCGCCAAGGGCGTCGTCCCCCCACAACACCCGAACTTCGCAGGGCCGCGCATCATGCTGCGCTTGAGCGCTGGCCAGCGCGTCCCGACGGTCCGGGTGCTCGACGAATCTCCACTCGCGGCGGCGCATCGCCACACCACCGCACATTTGAAATCTTGGGACTCCTAAGGCTGTTGCGCTGCCTGCGTTTCGGCGTATGCCTTTTGGGCGGCTGCCTCGCGAGACAACTTGAACTCAGGGCCCGGGGGGAAGTATTGAATGTCGTCCTTTTGATACCAGGGACTCGGCAGCGTTTGGCCGGCGACGTCGATCTGGCATCCCGAGATGCCCAATACGGAGCAAACTCCCAGGGCCAGCAGGGCACGCTGCCAGGAGCATCGTTGCTCGTTGGTACGCCGCATTCAATCACCCTCCGTGAACGCGGACCTTGGCGCGTCGTCGGTCAGGCAGCCGGCAGGCCGCTCGCCGACAAACTCGCTGTGTCCGTTACAATCCGCACGATGTGTATCGGCTGGAAGAATTCTCCAACTTTGGCACCAATTGGGAAACTCGGTGAAAAAGCCCCCCGCAGGTGGGCGGATCGGCGGCACGGAACAGGCGCAATCGCCGCTAGCATGCATTGGGCGGCGATTCGCTCAGGCTAGGGAATGTGGGTATGATAAAAGTTCAGCCGCTCCAGACACCGCCTGTCTCGCACTTACGTTGGGAACGCGCGCTGACAAGCCGGCAGAGAAGAGTCGGCGGCTCCGGGAACAAGGCCGCCGCCAAAAAGGGCCTTGGCATCATGTTGCGTGGCATTTCGCAATTCCGACGACGCGCGGCGCTAGTGGCCATCGTGGGCTGCATGTGTGCGGTCGGGATCGGCGCCCGCCGGGCTGTCGCCCAGATCGCGCCGGGGCAGACGCTCCCCTCGCAGCTCTATTTCGCGACGCTGCCGGGATACTACGACGGCGACTATCGCGCGAGCCTCGCGGGATTCATTGCCCACAGCCGTGGCGGAATTCGCACGACCAACGGCCAGTGGATCGATTCGATCTGCTACCTGGCGATGGCCGGCGAGTGCAACTATCAGTTGGGCCAGTTGCCGCAAGCGCTGCAGAACTTCGACGCGGCCTTGAGGCTGTACGTGGCTTACTCCAATTGGATGATGAGCGTGCAATTTCCGCAGGCGATCATGCCGGCGGCGTCCGGCGCCATGTCGCGTTTCTCCCTGGGGACAAAGCCGTCGCCGCGCCGCCATCGGCCAGTTTCCCGAAACATTCTTGATGGGCCAGGGCCAATTCAACGGAAACCAAGTGCTGCGACAGGGGGGCGTCCTCCAGCAACCCATCTTGTTCCCAGTGCACGTCGCCGAGATCGTCCGCTGCACCAGCCTGGCCATCCGACGCCGGCGCGAACTGCTGGGACCGTTGGGTAAGTTCGATCCCCTGACGAGCGACCTGATCAACGTCCTCACGCGCCAGCCGGCGCCTCCCAACCATTGGAGCGAAGCCTGGGTACAGGTGCAGTTGGGTTGTGCTTACGCCGCGGCTGGCAACACGGCCGAAGCAAAGGCCGCGCTCGATCGCGGCGTGCTCGTTAGCGGACAGTTCGACCATCCGCTCACCAGCACGGCACTGCTGGAGCTTGGACGCCTGGCGTTGGAGAACGGCGACTTCCCCGCCGCCGGCACACTGTTCGAAGAAGCCAGCTACGCTAGTTTCACTTTTCTGAATCCGGGCAATCTCGAAGAGTCGCTTCGCTATGGATTGCTGACCCACTTGTTGTTGAACCAAAAAACGCCTTATCGGCCGCTAGCGCCGGCGATGGCCTGGGCCAAAGCGCAGAATCTGCGGCAGCTCTACGTTTCGCTGACATTGCTGGCCGCCGAGAATATGTCCGATCTGGGCGACACCGCGCAAGCCGCCAACTTTTTGTCGACTTCCGGCACATCGACGGCGCGAACCGATCTGGCAATCAGCCAGGCCGGCGCACGGTTCAACCGTATCTCGGCGCTGGTGGCTTACCAAAGCCGCAACGTCGAAGCCGGCGATCGCTCCCTGGCCGCTGCTCTCAAGTTCCAACAACAGGCCTCGCTGTGGACGTTTCAGATCGGTCTGGCCGACGCGCAATACACCAGCGGCCAGTACAGCGACCGCGTGGGGCTGGCCCTCTATAACGTGCTGTTGCGCGATCCGGCGCCGGGCGATTGGGCATACAGTCCACTGGAGTGCCTGTCCGTGCTGACGATGCCGCACGCGGAGGCATTCGAACATTGGTTCGAGGGCATGTTCGCCAACAGCCGCGAACGGGAACTGGCGCTGGAAGTCGCCGATCGGGGACGGCGGCATCGATTCTTGTCTACGTTGCCGTTCGGCGGACGGTTGCTGTCGCTGCGGTGGATTTTGGAGGGGCCGGAGGAAGCCATCGGACAGCGCGGCTTGCTGGAGCGACAGGAGTTGTTGTCGCGCTATCCTGAGTATCAGCAACTGGCCGAAAAGGCGGCTGCCGCCCGGGCTAAATTGGCCACGCTTCCACTGGTCAGCAACGATGTGGCTTTGCGCGGCGAACAGGCCGGACAAATGGGCCTGTTGGCCGACATCAGCCAACAACAAGAAGTCATCCTGCGAGAAATGTCCGTCAGCCGCCGGGCCGCGGACGTGGTGTTTCCGCCGCTGCGAACAACGGCCGAAGTGCAGAAAGCGCTGCCCGAGGGGCAGGTGCTGTTGGCGTTTTACAAGACCCAACGCAATCTGTATGGCTTTCTGTATTCGAACAAGCAATCCGCCATCTGGCGCATCGTTTCGCCCCAGCAACTCCACAAGCAAGTGTCCGGGCTGTTGCGCGATTTGGGCAACTTCGACGGCAACCACGTGCTGTCGCGCGAGGAACTCACGAAAGCCAACTGGCGCGCCGCGTCGGACAACGTGTTGCGGATGATCCTCGCCCGCTCCAACGTCGATCTGGCGGGTAATTTCCAAGAGATCGTCATCGTCCCCGACAGCTTCTTATGGTTCTTGCCGTTCGAGGTTTTGCACGTGGGCGGTAGAGAAGATCAGCGATTGCTGATTTCGCAGGCCCGCGTGCGCTACGCTCCGACGGTGGGATTGGCGGTGGCGGATCCTCATAGCCAAAAGCAGCACCCAAGCGTGGGCGTCGTGTTGGGCAAGCTTTTTCCCCAAGACGATACGGCCGTGGCCTCTGAAGCGTTCGAGCAGTATGGTCGCGCATTGCCCGGGGCCGTGGCGCTGCCCAACCCTTTGCCGGCCTCCTCGAGTGTATTTCGCACGGCGATCGACGCGCTGATCGTGCTGGACGACGTGGAGCCGGGCAATGGGCCATACGATTGGTCGCCAATGCAGATCGATCGCGGCAAGCCGGGCGCATCCCTGGCCGATTGGCTCATGTTGCCGTGGGGCGGTCCGCAACAAGTGATCTTGCCGGGCTTCCACACCTCGGCCGAAAGCGGTTTGCGCAAAACTTCCGACGCCGGCGACGAGTTGTTTGTTTCGCTGTGTGGGCTGATGGGTTCCGGCGTACGCACCGTCCTGCTGAGCCGCTGGCGGATCGCCGGTCGGACAAGCTTCGATCTGGTGCGCGAGTTGCGCAAGAGCTGCCCCACGCTTCCGCGGCCGAAGCCTGGCAGCGCAGCGTGCAGTTGAGCATGGACACGCAAATCGAGCCCGAACACGAACCGCGCGTCCGCGACGGCGTCAGCGCCGGAGAACCACTCATGGCCGACCACCCGTTTTTTTGGGCCGGCTACATGCTCGTTGATTCGGGCACGCTGAACGCCGGCGCGGCTGTGGCGTTGGCCGCGCCGCCACAAGCACCCGCAGCCAAGGGCGCCGACCCATTGTTGCCGATGGGCCTGGCGCAACCGGTAGCCGACGCGCCGGCCGACGATGTTCCGCCGCCCAAAGGTCGCAGACGCGCGAAGTGATATCGCACGCTGCTTCCGCGGCACGACCCATCCTGTGCGGTACGGCGCACTTCAAGTTTCTGAGCCTTTTGCGCTGACTTGGCCAACGGACGGTCGGCACCGAGTGTCTATCATGAGTGTGGAGCAAATACTATCACAAGTGCCAGCAAACCCGTCGAATTGGCCGCGCCACGATTTGCCGCGCGGGCTATAATCCTGGTCGTTGCTCGACCCGACTGTAGCGGGCGGCGCAGTCACACGCATCTGCGTGATTGCACCCTGACACTCGGAGATTTGTTGCGCCCCATGCCTCTGCATCAGCCCGTGGATCTTTGCAAATACGGCATCTCGCCTCGGCAAACTCATCGCAATCTGTCGGTCGCACAGCTCTACGAGCATGGCGTTATAGCCGGCGAGCTCATCACCTCGACCGGAGCATTGGCGGCCGATTCAGGCGAGAAGACGGGACGCTGTCCGACCGACAAACGAATCGTCGAGCATCCCGACAGCGCCGGCGACGTCTGGTGGGGTAGCGTCAACATCAAACTGTCGCAAGAGTCGTTCGCCGCAGTGCGGAATATCGCGACCGAGTTTCTTTCGTCGCGCGAGGCGCTGTACGTCGTCGACGGTTTTGCCGGCTGGGATCCCACGCATCGCTTGAAAATCCGCGTGATTTGCGCCCGGCCGTACCACGCGCTCTTTATGCACAATATGTTGATTCGCCCCACGACCGAAGAGCTGGCATCATTCGGCGAACCCGATTTCGTGATCTACAACGCCGGCCAAGCCGAGGCCGACCCCACGATTCCGGGCCTCACCTCGAAAAGCAGCGTCAGCTTGAACTTCAAACGCGGCGAAATGGTGATTCTAGGAACGCAATACGCCGGTGAAATGAAGAAGGGTGTCTTCACGTTGATGCACTACGTGATGCCCAAACAAGGTGTGCTCAGCATGCACTGCTCGGCCAATGTCGGTCCGGATGAGGACGTCTCGCTTTTCTTTGGACTCTCGGGCACGGGCAAAACCACGCTCTCGGCCGATGAGGAACGCCAGTTGATCGGCGACGACGAACACTGCTGGAGCGACGATGGCATTTTCAACATCGAAGGGGGCTGCTACGCCAAGTGCATCCGGCTTTCCGCCGAGCAAGAACCCGAAATCCATGACGCCATCCGCTTTGGCGCCGTGTTGGAGAACACGGTGATGAATCCGCGGACGCGGATCGTCGACTTCGACGACGCCAGCCGCACCGAGAACACGCGGGCCAGTTATCCCATCGAGTTCATTCCCAACGCCAAGATTCCCTGCATGGCCGGGCATCCCTCGAATATCATCTTGCTGACGTGCGATGCGTTCGGCGTGCTGCCGCCGGTCAGCCGATTGACGCCCGAGCAAACGATGTATCACTTCATCAGCGGCTACACGGCAAAGGTAGCCGGCACGGAAGTGGGCGTGAAGGAGCCGCAGGCCACGTTCTCGGCCTGCTTCGGGGCGGCGTTCCTGGTGTGGCATCCGGCCAAGTACGCCGAGATGTTGGCCGCACGGCTGCACGCGCATCAGGCCGATGCCTGGCTGGTCAACACTGGGTGGTCGGGCGGCGCCTATGGCGCCGGCAAACGCATTCCGCTGGCTTACACTCGGGCGATCATCGACGCGATTCATAGCGGTGTGTTGTCGCAGGCCCAGGTGGACGAGGAGCCGGTGTTCGGACTCGCCATTCCAAAGTCCGTGCCGGGCGTGCCGGATAAAATCCTGCACCCGCAAAACACCTGGGCGGATGCCAAGGCTTTTCAGCAAGCGGCGCACAAGCTGGCCAAGCTCTTTCGCGAAAACTTCCAGCAATTTGCCGACGGAGCCAGCCCCCAGACGGCTGCCGCCAGCCCCCAGTTGAGCCAAACCGCCGGCGTGTGATTCGCCATCGCCGGTCAAAACGGGCAAATTGCGGTCGTGCTGCCAAGAACTGCCATCGCCCGGCGAATGGGTTCTTAGCGGCGCCGTGGCCAACGGGCACGCCGCCGTGCGCATATTGCCGCCCACGGGAAGTTCGCTGAAATGGCGTGCCGGAGGAAGTTGGGAGCCGCCGGCCCGCGATGGGCAATGATCTCGTGAGATGCGGCAATAAAACAAAACGGACGCCGGATCGTCAATCTCCCAAGTAGGGCCTGGGGGGATTGTGATCCGTTGCGTCCGTTTTGCACAACGCGCCCCGATCAAGGGACGCGCGCCTGGGCCGAGGGACGCCCCAAATCGCGTCGCGAGCCGTTCGCCTTATACGGCCGCGTCGTCGCTCTCGCCGGTGCGGATACGAATCACGCTTTGCAGGTCGCTGATGAAAATCTTTCCGTCGCCGACCTGGCCCGTGCGCGCCGAAGCGAGGATCGCGTCGACAACGGTTTGAGCATGGGCATCGGCCACGACCACTTCGACCTTGCTCTTGGGGATGAACTCGACCGCGTACTCCGTGCCGCGATAGGTTTCCATGTGCCCCTTTTGCCGGCCGAAGCCCCGCACGTCCGTCACGGTCATGCCCTGCACGCCCTTGGCGTTCAGCGCGTCCTTGACTTCCTCGACCTTGAAATGGCGGATGATGGCTTCGATCTTCTTCATGGCTGTGTCTCCTTGATTCTGGAGGTGAACTCGCCAGCAGGGCGAGCGGAAAAGTTTTGATGGGCCGGCGGTTGTTGTTTTCGTTTCGGTTGCCGGCTTTCGCCAGGCATTAAAGCAAGGGGTGTGCCAAAGGCTATCGCGCGATGCGGAATTCCAAGCACGGTTGCGCAACGTGTTGTCGGCAAGGGCCTTGCTGCTTTGAAACAAAACTCGCCAGGCGCTCGCCACGTCGCGGAGTATTCGCGCCCGCGCGACCCGAGCCAAAGGTCGCCGGGGAAGGATCGCCAGCAGAAAATCGCGATTCGCGTGTATTCCCGTGATTCCGGCCGTTTCGCGCCGCTGTGACCCGATTCACACAAATGTGACGGGCACCTACCCGGAAAGAATCTCCCCAAGCTGTGCCAGGGCCGAGACAGGAGTGCCCGGAGAACGTGATACGGCATGCGCACTCCGCGGCCCGACTTCGCGCGCTCTCATGCTACTTGAAGCTGCCGCTGTCCAGCGCGTGCTTTTTCATCAGGCGATAGAGCGTGCCGCGTGGCAGCTTGGCTTCGCGGGCGGCCATGGCCACGTCGCCGTGGTGGCGGGCCAACAACTCATTGAGATACTGCCGTTCGAATTGGCCCAGGTGCTCGTCGCGCAGTTCGAAATAGCCCACGTCGCCGGCTGCATGCCCTTCGCCGGCCGCGGCGACGATCTCGTCCGGCAAGTCGTCCAACTCAAGCCGTTCGCCCTTGGCCAGTGCGATGCCGCGGCGGATCACGTTTTGCAACTCGCGCACGTTGCCCGGCCAGCGATACTGGGCCAGCACCTGGTAGGCTTCGGGCGATAGACCAATCAGAGCGCGCCCCATCTCGCGGCCGTAGCGCAAAACCATGTTCTCCGCCAGCAGTCCGATGTCGTCGCCTCGCTCGCGCAACGGCGGCAAGTCGATCCGCACCACGTTGATGCGGTAGTAGAGGTCCTGGCGAAACTGCTGCTGGCGGATCATGTCGTCAAGGTTGCGTGCCGTGGCGGCCACGATCCGCACGTCGATCTCAATTTCCTCGCGGCCCCCGACGCGGCGGATCTTGCGCTCTTGCAGCGTGCGCAGGAGTTTCGCTTGCAACAGCAGCGGCAGCTCGCCCAGCTCGTCGAGAAAGAACGTGCCGCCGTCGGCAAACTCCATCAGGCCGATCCGCTTGTTGTCGGCGCCGGTGAACGAGCCTTTTTCGTGGCCGAAGAATTCGCTTTCCAGCAGGCTCTCGGGTATGGCGCCGCAATCGACCGGCACGAACGGCCCCTGCGCACGGCCGCTACGGCTGTGAATGCTGCGCGCGACCAACTCCTTGCCGGTGCCCGTCTCGCCGACCACCAGCACGTCGACACCCGAATTGGCCACCTGGTCGATCGTGTCGAACACCTTTTGCATGGCCGGGCAGCCGCCGATCATGTCGTCGAAGCGATAGGGTTGCTCGACCTGGCGGCGGAGCAGTTCGTATTCCGCCTCGAGTCGTCGTTCGCCCAACAGCCGCGCGGCACTCGTGGCCAATGCGTCGGCATCCACCGGCTTGGTGAGATAGTCGCCCGCGCCAACCGCAGGCTGGCCGTGGCCGAGGCCACGTCGGGCGCGGCGGTCACCACGATCATGGGCAATTCGGCGTCGAGCTGGCGCGCCGTGCGCAGCAACTCGAGCTCGCCCGGATTCGAGTCCACACCGGCAATCAGCAGATCGACCGACCCGGAGCGGAGCTTCTGCTCGGCGGCTGGGGCCGATGGCACGAAGCACAACTCGGGCGAATCGAGCTTCGTCAGGGCGGCTCGATATTGCCGCTGGGCCGCCGTGTCGGCCTCGACGATCAGGATATGCGGCTTCTTCATGACGGTCCTAGCACGGCGGCTTGACGGGGCGAATGCCCACATCTAAACAGCCGCGTTTTCCACTCGACGCCCACAAGGTCCGCCCGAACCGCACGCATCCGTTAGCTTCGGGCAGTCGGCCCCCGGAGTCAATCACTTGACGGTCCGAAAACCCGCATGGCCTTCTCGCTGAGGTGCGGCGTGCATCGCCCAAATCGTTGGTTTATACTAGGGCCCAGGTTGGAGCCGTCGCCGGCGTCCGACGAAAATCCCCACCGCATCGTCCCCCGATCAACTTTTCGCGCGAGAGGCGCTCTTCCCCCATGAAACTGACGCGGCTAACACTCCACACCACGCTCGCTGGGGCCCTGATCACATGCACGACCGCCACGAACGTGCGGGCCGCTGACACCCCGCCGTCGAATCGCTACCAACCGCGGCCGGGCTTCCGCGTGGAAGAAGTCGTGCTGCCCGAATCGACCGGCTCGCTGGTGGCCATGGCCTTCGACGAACAGGGGCGGATCATCGCCTCGCGCGAACGCGGCCCGCTACTATTGATCGCCGATAAAGACGGCGACGGCACGTTCGAATCGGTCACCACGTTTTGCGACAAGGTGGAAAACTGCCAGGGCATTCTCCCCTGGGGACCGCACGTGTTTGTCGTGGGCAGCGGCCCTGCGGATACCGCGTTCTATCGCCTTACTGATACCGACAACAATGGTGAGGCCGACAAGGTGGAAACGCTCTTCAAGTTCAAAGGCGGCATGGGCGAGCACGGTCCGCATGCTCCGATCCTCGGACCCGATGGGCTGATCTACCTGATGATCGGCAACCATTCTTTTGTCGAGTCGCCCGTGGCCGAAACCAGCCCGCACCATGATTTCTACAACGGCGAATTGTTCGCCCCCAAGTACGAGGACGCCAACGGTCACGCCTCGGGCATCAAAGCGCCCGGCGGCACCGTGGTCCGCACCGACACCAACGGCAGCTTCATCGAGCTGTTTCTGGGCGGATTTCGCAACGCCTACGACCATGCCTTCAACCGCGACGGCGAGTTGTTCACGTACGACTCGGATATGGAATGGGATGTCGCATTGCCCTGGTATCGGCCGACGCGCGTCAACCACCTGATTCCCGGCGCCGAGTTTGGCTGGCGCAGCGGCTGGTCGAAATGGCCCAACTACTACGTCGATAGCCTGCCCGAAACACTCGACATCGGCCGCGGCTCGCCGACCGGCGTGGTGTTCTACAATCACCAGCGGTTTCCCGAGAAGTACCACCGCGCGTTCTTCATGTGCGATTGGTCGCAAGGCCGCGTGGTCGCCGTCACGCTCGATCCGAGCGAGGGCACTTACAAAGGCGCCAGCGAAATCTTCCTGCAAGGCCATCCGCTCAACTGCTCGGATATCGACGTCGGGCCCGATGGCTGGTTGTACATCTGCGTGGGCGGGCGCAACACGGCCGGATCCATCCTGCGCATCGTGGCCGAGAACGCGCCGCCCGTGGAAGCTCCCGGGCGACAGGGCATTGCCAAGGCGATTCGCCAACCGCAGCTCACCAGCGCCTGGGCTCGCCGCGCCGCCCGCGACGTCAAGCAGGAGCTGGGCGACCAGTGGGGACCGAGCCTGCTGGCCGTGGCAGTGAACACCAAAGCCAACAGCAGCGATCGCACGCGCGCTCTCGACCTGATGCAACTTTTTGGTCCCGCGCCCGGCAACGATCTGTTGATGCAACTCTCCAGCGACGACGACGCTCAGATCCGCGCCAAGGCGACTTACCTGATGGGTATCCACACCGGCGAGGTGTCGAACCAGCGCCTCGTTGTCTTGCTCGACGATGCCGATCCGGTCGTGCGCCGCCGGGCTTGTGAAGCGCTGGTTCGCGCCCGGCATTTGGCGCCGGTCGACAAGCTGCTGCCGATCATGGCCGAAGCGCACCCATTTGTTTCCTGGGCGGCACGCCGTGCCCTCGAACAAGTGCCGCAGGATCGGTGGCGCTCCAAGGTGCTCGAAAGCGACAATCCGCGCGTGTTCATCACCGGGTCGGTGGCGCTGGTGGTAATGGGCGCCGATCGCGACCTGGCCGGCGTCATCCTCGAACAGTGCGGCAAGCGGCTGAACGGTGCATTGAGCGACGACGACCTGCTGGGCGTGTTGCGCATCGTGGAACTGGCGCTGCACCGCGGGGAATTCAAGGGCGAGGAACAAGTCGCGTTGCGCGAACAGATTTCCAGGCGCTTTCCCACGGGGGACTATCGTTTGAATCGCGAATTGATTCGCACATTGGTGATGATGCAGGATCCGACCCTTGCACCGCGGCTGGTCAAGCATTTGGCCACCAGCGCCCCGTTGGAAGAGCGCATCCAGGCAGCCATGCTGGCTCGCTTTTTGAACGTCGGCTGGACGCCCGAACTGCGTGGGCAACTGCTCGATTTCTTTGCCATGGCCCGGGCAATGGAGGGAGGCGGCAACAGCTATCGCGGCTATCTCTCGAATGGCGCGAACGACGTGCTGAAAACGATGCCCCCCGAGGAGCAACTGGCCCGCATCCAAGAAGGCGCGAAGGATCCGGCCTCGGCTTTGGGCATCGTGCAGAGTCTCTCGGGAGATTTGACGAGCCAACAGGTGGCGGCGCTTTGCCAGTTGGACAAGCAACTGGAAAAAGACAAGTCGCCAGTCGCGCAAGATTTGGCCAAAGCCTGCCTGGTGGCGCTAGGGCACGGCGACGTTGCGGCCGCCGACTATCTGGGCCAGGTGTTCGACGCCGCGCCCGAACAACGCGCCGAAGCCGCGCAAGCTCTGGCAACACTCGTATTGAAAAAGAACAAACGCCCCGCCGATCGCGAACGGCTGCTGCGTTCGCTTACCGTGGTGGAGGGCGCCAAGGCGCGCGACGTGTTGCGGGCATTGGCGCGCTTTCCACAACGCAACGACAGTCCGCAAGACTTGCGGCAGGTGATCCTGCAGGGATTGAAACTGGGCGACAGCGGCGGGCGCGACGCCGTGGTCCTGCTGTCGCGCTGGACGGGTGAACCGGTCGCCGAGGTGCGGGCGCCGTGGCAGCAAAGCCTGGCCGCCTGGCAAAAGTGGTTCGTCACGAAATATCCCAATCAGCCCGAGCCGGTGCCGCCGGTCGAGCCGGAAGGAACCAAGTGGTCGTTCGCCCAGTTGCACGACTTTCTCACCAGCGAGTCGGGCCACGGCGGCAACGCCCAGCGCGGGGCGCTGGTCTTCGAGAAAGCGCAGTGCGTCAAGTGTCACCGCTACGGCACGCGGGGCGAAGGCATCGGTCCCGATCTGTCGAAGGTCTCCAGCCGCTTCCAGCGGAAGGAAATCATCGAGTCGGTGGTATTTCCTTCGCAGGTGATCTCCGACCAATTCGCGGCCAAGACCGTGGTCACGGCCGACGGCAAGACATACACCGGCCTGGTCGGCGAGACCAGCGACGGCGTGGTGGTGTTGCAGGCCAACTCCGAAAAGGCCACGGTGCCCAAGGCCGATATTGAAGAGATCGTGCCGAGCAAGTTGTCGGCCATGCCCGAGGGCCTGTTCAACAATCTTACGCTGGAAGAAATCGCCGACCTGTTTGCATACATGTCGGCCGTACCGGCGGAGAATTAGCCGCACGTTCCTCGTTTAGGCGACTGTAAAACTGTAAGGAGTCACGAGATGCCAGAGCGATCGACACAGTTGGGACACCTGGCGCTGGCGCTTGTCGGCTTTGCGTTGGGAACGGTTGTCGTGGCGGCGGTCGCCACTTCGGCAGAGAAGGCAACCAGCGGCAAGATTCCGATCGAAGTGCGTTGGGAAGAGATCGACAGCACCGGGGATGGCGAGACTGTCAAGACCGAGTGGCGCGAGCTGGAACCCAGCGAAACGGCCATCCTGATCTGCGACACGTGGAACGAGCACTGGTGCAAAAGCGCGACACGCCGCTGTGGCGCGTTGGCGCAGCGCATGGCGCCCGTCATCGAAGACGCCCGCGCGCGGGGCGTCCACATCATTCACGCGCCTTCCGACACGCTCGACTTCTACAAAGATCACCCGGCGAGGATGCGCGCCTTGGCCGCCA
Organism: uncultured Planctomycetaceae bacterium; assembly: GCA_963779015.1. Classification (GTDB taxonomy): domain Bacteria; phylum Planctomycetota; class Planctomycetia; order Pirellulales; family PALSA-1355; genus JTS-RE94. The sequence continues at coordinate 156,334 of CAVZWY010000026.1, forward strand.
AGCCGGCCGAGCCCCCGTCGCCCATCGGTGGTTGGTGCTCGTTGCAGCCCGAGGTCGAAGGCCAACTGCCCATCGACGACTCCGACGGAGGCTGCGATTGCCAGCCGCAGTGCAAACAGGGCAAAGCCTGGTCGCGCCAGCATCCGGCCATCCGCATCGACGATGCCGACGTCATCTCGGACAACGGCCAGGAAGTGTACAACTATCTGACCGAGCATGGCATCAAGAACATCCTCTACATGGGCGTGCACACCAACATGTGCGTGCTCGGGCGATCGTTCGGCATCCGCCAAATGACCAAGCTGGGTTTCAACACCTATCTGGTTCGCGACCTGACCGACACGATGTACAACCCGCGGATGCGGCCGTTCGTCGAGCACGATCAAGGCACCGAACTGGTCGTAAAGCACGTTGAGCTGCACTGGTGCCCGACGACGACCCGTCTCTCGTTGGCCCAAGGGCTGCAATAATGGCCCGCCCGCCGCGCTGCCGTGGTCGCCTGCGCATTTTCGCGGGCTGTTTGGCATCGGCGGTATGGCTCGTGTTGCTGGGCCTCCCCTGCTCGGTTGCCCAATCGGCTGCGCCAGTTATCGAGGACGAGGAGTTCGACGACGAGAATCCGTATCGGCCCGGAGTCATCGCACGCTACGCCGGCGCCGATGGCGTGGAACATCCGCGGCTGGAGGAACAGATTGTTCTGTCCGCCGGCGATGCAACGCCCGACTTGAGAATGGCGCCCGGGACGCTTCGCGCCACGTACAATGCGTTGGTGCTGGTGCAAACGCCGGGCGTTCATCGCTTGCGCGTGTTTGCGGCCGGACATGTGCGCGTCAAACTGGCGGATCAATGCGTACTCGATCGCGCATCCGATGAAGCGAGTTGGCTAGCGGCCGACTCGATCGACCTGCCGTTCGGGTTTCATCCGCTCGAAGTGGAGTTTCACAGCGGTGACAGACCCCCACGGCTGGCGCTGTTCTGGGAAGGCCCCGGATTTGCACTTGAGCCGCTGGCGGCGCGCTGGCTGTTTCATGAGACCGGCACGACGCCAGACGCGGCGTTCGAGCGCGGTCGACAGTTGTCGCGAGCATTGCGCTGCGCGGCATGCCATGAACTGCCCTCCGAGAAGCAACCGCTGGCGGCGCCGGCGCTCGATCACTTGGCGGGCAATCTGTCGCGCGGCTGGATCGTAAACCGCTTGAGTGAACCGCGCGACGACGTCCACGACGATACACGCTCCTCGGGAAACATGCCGCACTTCGCCCTGTCGCGCGATGATGCCGAGGCAGTGGCCGACTATTTGCTTTCAGCTTCGTCGAACGCGGAACCTCGGGTGGAAACACCCGCGGCCCCTTCATCCGAAGCAAAGAAAAAGTCGGACAAAAAACGCGAACGCCCGAGTGCCGCGGCGGGAGCGAAATTGCTCAACAGCGTGGGCTGCCTGGCCTGTCATCGCGTAGGGCCGCTGGGAAGCGACGGCTTGTTCGGCGGCGGCGATCTGACATCAATCGCCAGCAAGCGCCCCGCACGGTTCTTCGCCGCCTGGCTGGCGCATCCCGCCACGATCAATCGCCAGCATCGGATGCCGGTATTCGCCTTGTCCGATGTGGAACGCGCGAGTCTATCGCTGTATCTGCAAACACTCGGCGAACCCACTGGCGAAAACGTCACGGACGATGTTGAGGTTCCACGGCATGTCGAACGCGGTGCGGCGATCGTCGCGGCAGCACGCTGCGCATCCTGTCACGTGATCCCCGGCCAACAGACGCCGGCTCGAATCCCGTTCGCCGTTGCGGCGATTGCGCGGCCGAAAGACAGTTGCACGCTCGAACCGGAAAAGCGGGAGCATCGTCCGGGTTACCGCATGCCCCAGCGGGCTCGCACCGATATCGCGACGTATTTGCAGAGCGTGCGACCGCGTGCCAACGCCGCGAATGCCGGGCGCGACGTATTGGCCGAGCGAAATTGCCTGGCGTGCCATGCGCGGGGGAATACGGCGGGGCTGGCAGCCGTGTTGCCGCGGATCGTGGCGGCCGATGATTCGCTCTCCGCGGCGCTGCCGCTGTTGCGTCCGCCATCGCTGGTAGGCGTGGGCGACAAGCTGCGCAACGGCGCTTTGGCAGCGGCCATCACCAGCTCTGGCGACGCGCACCAGAGCTGGTTGCACGTGCGGATGCCCAAGTTCCCGCTTGACGAGCAGGAAACCGCCGCGCTGGTACGGCATTTTATCGCCGTCGACCGCATTCCCGCCCGGCCCGACGCGGAGAACACCCGCCCGACTGCCGGCACGACCGCCATCGAAGGCGCCGGCGCACGTCTGGTCACGGCCGACGGTTTCGGTTGCACGAGCTGCCACGCCATCGGCGACTGGACGCCGCGGAAAGTCGCGCCCGGATCGGAAGGGGCCGCGCTGTCGCGGATCGGCCAGCGAGTGCGGCACGAGTGGTTCGATCGCTGGGTGCGCAACCCGGTGCGGATCGTGCCCGACATGGAAATGCCGTCGATCGTCAAACCGATCCGTGGAGTGTTGAATGAAAACATCGACGATCAGATCGCGGCCATTTGGCATGTACTCAATCGCGAAGACTTCACGCCGCCGTCGCCCAACGCATTGCGGGTTGTGCGGAAGTCGAATCTGCCGGGCGCCGACCAACGCGCCGCAATCTTGACCGATGTGATCGAAGTGGGCGACGTGCCGTTTGCCAAGCCATTGGTCGTCGGCCTGCCAAATCGGCACAACGCCTTGTACGATCTGGCCACGGGCCGTTTGGCCGCCTGGTGGACCGGCGACGCCGCCCGGCAGCAAACGCGCGGAAAGACCTGGTTCTGGCAAGCCGGCGTGCCGCAACTCTTGCCCGTGGCGAATCACGAACCAGCCGATGACGCCTGCGAACTCACACTCTTGCAGGCCGGCCAGCGATTCTCAGCAGTGCCGCATCAGCAGTACATCACCGAGTTCGACACGCTCGAGCACGTCCACGGCGGCGTCGAAATGAGCCATCGCTTGCACTATCCGCACGAGGCGAAGTCGACCGTCGTGCGAGTGAAGCAACGTTTCCTGGCTTTGCCGGCCACCGAATCCGGCAACGATTCGGGCTTTCGCCGGCAGATGCGCATCGAGTCGCTGCCACCGGACACGGCCGCCCAGTGGCTCGTGCTGCCGGGCGACGTCGAAATCGACACGAGTGGGCGTACCGCCACACTCGACCGCGGCGGAACGCGTCTTAGCGCAACGCTCGTCAAGCCGTCCTCCGCTCGATGGATCGAAACCGAACGAGGCGCCGCGATCACCATGGATAGTGGCGACGATCCATTCGACTGCGAAGTCGATTATCGGGCCGAGATGGCCGTCGATCAATTCGCGCCGCTGCCCAAAGTGGACCGCGCTCTGGAACAGTTAACACTCAATGTCGTGCCCGGATTCGAAGCCGGGCGCTTGCCACTGGACGATCGTTGCATGCCGACGGGACTGGCGTGGCGGCCGGACGGCACGCTCATCGTGGCTTCGCTGGAAGGCCGCGTGTGGTTGGCCCACGACACCGATGGCGATGGCTGCGAAGACACGATCTCACCGTTCAGCGACGACCTGACGGCGCCCTATGGCGTGGCGGCGGCCGGTGACGCGATCGACGTCATCAACAAGTACGGCCTGTTGCGGCTGTTCGATGACGACGGCGACGGGCATGTTGACCGCACCGAGCAGATCGCCTCGGGCTGGGGGCACACCCGCGACTATCACGATTGGGCGGTGGGCTTGGAGCGGGACGCTGAGGGGAACTACTACATTGCCCTGCCCTGCGAGCAAGACAAACGTTCGGAAGCCGCCGCTCACTTGCGCGGTCGTGCGCTGCGGCTTGTGCCGCGTGAGCCAACGGTCGACGATCCGCGCCGGTTTGCGCTCGAGGAGACTTGCGCCGGCCTGCGTTTCCCGCAAGGCCTGGCCCTCTCGCCCGCGGGCGAGCTGTTCGCCACCGACAATCAAGGCAACTACAACCCGTTCAACGAGCTGAACCACCTGCGGCCCGGCAAGCGCTACGGCTTCATCAACAGCCTGGAGGCCAAACGCGGGATCAAGCCACCGCTCATGCCGCCGGCCATCGACATTCCGCACCCCTGGACGCGCAGCGTCAACGGCCTCTGCTTCTTGCACGTGCCCGGCGAAGGCGAGGCTGCGGCGCGCGAGCATTTTGGCCTTTTTGCCGGCCAACTGGTCGGCTGCGAGTACGACACGCGGCGGTTGGTGCGCATGAGCCTCCAGCAAGTCGACGGCGAGTATCAAGGCGCGGTCTATCCGCTCTCGCGCGAGCCAACGCCCGGCGAAGAAACGCTGGAAGGGCCGGTGAGTTGCGCTGTTTCGCCCACCGGCGACTTGTATATCGGCAACCTGCGCGACAGCGGCTGGGGCGCCGGCTCGAATACCGGGTCGATCGTGCGGCTTCGCTGGCAGAACGACCTTCCGCCCGCTGGTATCGCCGAAGTCCGCACGCGACCGGGCGGTTTTGTCATCGAATTCACGCAGCCAGTCGATCGAAGTCTGGCAAGCGATGCGGCCAACTATTCGATCTCGTCGTATCGCCGCATTTCGACGCCGGCCTATGGCGGAGAGGATATTGACCGGCGAATCGAGACCGTCCAGCAAGTCAACGTTGCCGACGATGGCCACAGCGTGTCGATCGATCTCCCCGAGCTGCGCGAAGGATTTGTCTACGAGTTTCACCTGCGCCAGCTAACGCCGGGCAAGAAATTCTTTCCCGCCGAGGCGTATTACACACTGAGGCGAAAGCGCAGTGGCTAGTTGCTGGTGGCTTGGCGTCAACAGTCAATCCAAACAAGACATCTGCAAAGTGACATCACTCTCGCTAGCTCCGGCCGATCTTCACACCGACTGTCGCGCGTTCTTCACTTGCCACTAGCCACCAGCCACTAACCACTCTCTTATGTTCGAACTGCTCATCCACGGCGGAACACTCATCGACGGCACCGGCGCCCCTTCGCGTACTGCCGACGTGGCCATCAACGGCCAGCGAATCGTAGCCGTGGGCAAGCTAGCGGACCAGGCGGCACAACGCACCATCGACGCGCGGGGGCTGGTCGTTGCGCCAGGCTTCATCGACGTACACAATCACTCGGACGGCTGGCTGATCAAGACGGCCAACTTGCTGCCCAAGACCAGCCAAGGCTTCACCACCGAGATCCTCGCCAGCGACGGCATCAGCTATGCGCCGGTGACCGAACACAATTGGCGCGATTGGTTCGTCTACTTGCGATCGCTGAATGCGCTGGAGCAGAGCGACTATCGAGGTTGGCATTCCATGGCTGCCTACATGGCGCTTCTGGATGGCCGCACGGCGCAAAACGCGGCGATGCTGATTCCCTACGCGAATCTTCGCGTGCTGGCGGCCGGCTGGCGGCGCGGCCCGCTCGACGACTTGCAAAAGAAAATCATCCGCCGCGAGGTCGAGCGGGCGATGGAAGCCGGCGCCGTCGGCATGTCGACCGGATTGGACTACATCGCCCAATGCTTCTCGACCACCGACGAACTGGTCGACGCGTGCCGGGCAATGGCCCCTTGGAGCGCGCCGTACGTCTCGCACGTGCGCTACAAGCTGGGTACGCTGGCCGGCGTGCAGGAAGCAGTCGAGATCGGCTGCCGCGCAGGCGTGCCGGTACACATCTCGCACCTGAAAGCCAGCACTCAGGAGAACACCGATTGCATTTTGTCCTACATCGATCGGGCGGCCAGTGAAGTCGATCTGTCGTTCGACATCTATCCCTACTTGCCCGGCTCGACGATGCTCAACTACCTGTTGCCCTACGAGGTGTGGGAAGACGGGCCGCGGGCCGCCGCCGACAAGCTGTGCGATCCACAAGTGCGCGAGCGCGTCCGGCTGTCGGTGGAATGCTTCGATCTGCCGCCGGAATACATCAAGCTGGCCTGGCTGGCTGGCGAGGACAAGCTGCCATATCGCGGTTGGTCGTTGGCACAGTACGCCATGCACATCGGCAAGAGCGTAGCCGAGGCGCTCTGCGGTCTGTTGCTCGAAGACAACCTGGCCGGCCTATCGGTCCTCGAAAACGGCGACGACCGGTTGGTGGGGCCGTTTCTGCAACATCCCAAGTGCATGCTCGGCAGCGACGGCATCTACTTTCCCGACGGCCGCGTCCATCCGCGCGTCAGCGGATCGGCCACCCGCATGCTGGGGCCGCTGGTGCGCGACTGGAAGTTGTTCCCGCTCGAAGAGGCCGTGCGAAAGATGACCGGCTATCCGGCCGAACGCTTTGGACTGGCCGACCGCGGCGTCGTGCGCGAGGGAGCGTTTGCCGATCTGGTCGTATTCGACCCGAACACCATCGCCGACCGCGCCACGTACGACGACCCGCATCGATTGTCCGTCGGCATCGAACGCGTCGTCGTCAACGGTATCGAGATCTTCGCACACGGCAAGGCGATCGACGAGCTAGGAACCGAGTTGCCAGGACGAGCGTTGCGATTTGAGAAGGAATAGAGAGATCGAACCGCCGAGAGCGGAGGAAAGTTCCTCCAAAATCCAATCCAAAATCCCCTACCCGCCGTTGGCCCGATAGGCAATCACTTGCACTTTCTCCAGCGTGACCAGCGCGTCGGTCACCATCGCGTCAAGGTCGGGCAGGAACTTTTCGATCTTCTCGGACGTGTCAACGATCTCGATCACCATCGGCAGGTCTTCGGAAAGCCTGAACACTTTGGCCGTGTGAATGTGACTGGTGGCGCCGAAGCCCAGCATGCCGCGCAGCACCGTAGCGCCCGCTAGTCCCCGCCGCCGGGCTTCCTCGACGATCGCCTCGTACAGAGGCCGGCCGTGGTGCTTGTCGCTCTCGCCGACAAAGATGCGCAACAACTGGGCTTCGGAGGGAAGTTTCATGGTGGTGAAGATCCCCAGGGCTTTCCCCCGGCGGAGCCCGGGGGGCTGAAGTTAATTTGCTAGAATTGCTTGCCGATCGCCAAGCCGACCAGCACCAGCACCACGCCGGTCACATTGTGCAACAACAGGTTTGCGCCGGCCAACAGCCACTGCGAGTCGTCGAGCAATTGGGCAGTTTCGAAGGCGAACGTCGAAAATGTGGTGAATGCTCCCATGAACCCCACCAGCACGATCATCCGCGTCGCGCCGCTGATGAGCATGCGTTCTTCGGCCAGCGACCAGACGAATCCGAACAGCAAACAGCCCAGCGCATTGACCGCGAACGTCCCCCACGGCAGGTTGGCAGGCGACACGCGTTGCGCCACGCCCGACAGACCGTAACGCGCCAACGTGCCGACGGCGCCGGCCGCGGCGATGAGCAGCAGGCGTTGCCAGAGCTGAGGATCGGTTTGGGGCATGAGGACGCTATGCTCGTGACGCGCTGCCAAGCCGTAAGCGGCTCACCATGGTTGTGCGGATTTTAGACGGTTGAGCGAACTAGCCCTTGGAAACGAGCGTCGAATCAAAGCGATCTTGCAGGGCTTGGACGGTGATCTCTTCGGTGCGCAGCGCCTCCATGGCTCGCACGGCGGCGTCGGCCGCTTGAATCGTCGTGATACAGGGCACGCCGCCGGCCACCGCCGCCGCGCGGATGCGCCCCTCGTCGGTGCGGGCGCCTTTGCCGCTGGGCGTGTTCATGATCAGTTGAATCGCCCCGTCGAGCAAATAGTCGAGCAGGTTCGGCTGGCCCTCCTGCAGCTTGTTGACGTGCTGCACCTCGATGCCGGCCGCTTCCAGCCGCCGCGCGGTGCCTTCGGTGGCCATCAGCTTATAGCCCATCTCGGCCAGCCGCGCGGCCAGTCCGACCATGTGCTCTTTGGCCGGCTCGGCGACACTCAAGAAAATCGTGCCGCTCTTGGGCAAAACAGTGCCCGCGGCCAATTGGCTCTTGGCAAACGCGATCGAAAAGCGTTCGCTGGTGCCCATCACTTCGCCGGTCGAACGCATTTCGGGCCCCAGCACGATGTCCACGCCCACGAACTTGCGGAAAGGAAACACGCTCTCCTTGATCGATACGTGGCTGGGAATCGGCTCGCTGTCGAAACCCAGCTCGCTCAGCGTTACCCCGGCCATCACCTTGGCCGCGATCTTGGCAACCGGCACGCCGGTGGCCTTGGACACGAACGGCACCGTGCGGCTGGCGCGGGGATTCACTTCCAGCACGTACAGGTTCTGTCGCCCGTCTTCCTTCTTGATCGCATACTGGATGTTCATCAGTCCCACCACGCGCAAGCGGCGGGCCAAGGCATGCGTGGCGGCGCGAATCTCAGCCAGCATCGGACCCTGCAAGCTGTAGGACGGAATAGCGCAGGCCGAATCGCCCGAGTGAACGCCCGCCTCTTCGATGTGCTCCATGATGCCGGCCACGACGACGTTCTCGCCGTCGCTCACCGCGTCGACGTCCACTTCGATGGCGTCTTCCAGAAAGCGATCGATCAGCACGGGCTGCCCTTGGGCCACGATGAAGGCCTCGGCCACGAAACGTTCGAGCTGGGCCTGGTCGTAGCAGATTTCCATGGCCCGGCCGCCCAACACGAAACTGGGCCGCACCAGCGCCGGAAAGCCGATCTTCGCCGCCTCGGTGCGCGCCTGCGCCATCGTGCGGGCAATGCCGTTGGCCGGTTGCTTCAGATCGAGCCGCTTGAGCAACTGCTGAAATTTCTCGCGGTCTTCGGCGTCCTCGATCGTGTCGACGCTGGTGCCGATGATCGGCACGCCGGCGCTGGATCGCGCCCGGGCCAGGTTCAATGGCGTTTGTCCGCCGAATTGCACGATCACGCCGTCCGGCTGCGTGCGATCGCAAATGTTCAACACGTCCTCGGTCGTCAGCGGCTCGAAGAACAACAAGTCGCTGGTGTCATAGTCCGTGCTGACCGTCTCCGGATTGGAGTTGACCATGATCGACTGAATGCCCAGCTCGCGCAGCGCGAAACTGGCATGGCAGCAGCAATAGTCGAACTCGATGCCCTGACCGATGCGGTTGGGTCCGCCGCCGAGGATCATGATCCGCTTTTGTCCCGCGGGCTTCGCGGGGGCTTCGTCCTCGTCCTCATAGGTTGAGTAGTAATACGGCGTGTAGGCTTCGAACTCGGCGGCGCAGGTATCCACCGACTTGAAGGTGGCCACGATGCCGCGAGCCTTTCGCGCGGCTCGGATGTCGATCTCGTTCGAGCTCCAGATCGTGGCCAACTGCCGATCGGAAAAGCCGGCCTGCTTGGCGGTGCGCAACAACTCGTCGCTCACCGCGTGGATGCCGTCGAATTCGCGGAGCGTTTCTTCCAGGTCCACGATCTCGCGCAAGTGCTGCAAGAACCAGGGATCGATGTGCGTGAGCTGATGGATCTCATCGATGCTCATGCCGCACTTGAACCCGTAGCGGATATACCACACGCGCTCGTCGCCGGGCGTGGAGAGCTTGATGCGGATGTCGTCGCGCGAAGGTTCTTCGCTGGTGCCCCAGCGGTCCTTGCCGTCGCAACCGAAACCGAAACTGCCAACTTCCAGCCCGCGCAGCGCCTTTTGAAACGATTCCTTGAACGTGCGGCCGATCGCCATCGTCTCGCCCACGCTCTTCATCTGCGTGGTGAGCATGGCGTCCGCCTCGGGAAACTTCTCGAAGGCGAACCGAGGAATCTTGGTCACCACGTAGTCGATCGTCGGCTCGAAGCAAGCCATCGTTTCGCGGGTGATATCATTGGGCAACTCGTGCAATCGATAGCCAACGGCCAGCTTGGCCGCGATCTTGGCGATCGGAAAGCCCGTGGCTTTGCTCGCCAAGGCGCTCGAGCGGCTCACGCGGGGATTCATCTCGATGACGATCATTCGGCCCGTGTCCGGATGCGTGGCGAACTGGATGTTCGAGCCGCCGGTCTCCACGCCGATTTCGCGAATTACGGCCAGCGACGCGTCGCGCATCCGCTGGTATTCCTTGTCCGTGAGCGTCTGCACCGGCGCCACCGTGATCGAGTCGCCCGTGTGTACGCCCATGGGATCGAAGTTTTCGATCGAGCAGATGATCACGACGTTGTCGTCGGCGTCGCGCATCACCTCCATCTCGTACTCTTTCCAGCCGATGATGGATTCTTCGATGAGCACTTCGCAGACGGGCGAGGCTTCGAGGCCGCGGGTGACAAGCTGGTCGAACTCGCCGCGGTTGTAGGCGATGGCCGAGCCGCTGCCCCCCATGGTGAAGCTGGGGCGAATCACACACGGCAGACCGATGTCGGCCAGCAGCTTGCGGGCTTCGGCCAGCGTGTGCACCGTGGCGCCATTGCACACTTCCAGCCCGATCTTTTCCATCGCGGCCTTGAACTCGTTGCGGTTCTCGGCCTTTTGAATCACCTCGGGCCGTGCGCCGATCATCTCCACGTCGTATTGGGCCAGCACGCCGTGCTCGGCCAACTCCATGGCCAGGTTCAAGGCCGTCTGGCCGCCCAGCGTGGGCAACAGCGCGTCGGGCCGCTCGGCCTCGATGATCTTGGCCACGACTTCCCAGGTGAGCGGCTCGATATAAGTGCGATCGGCCATGCCCGGGTCGGTCATGATCGTGGCCGGATTCGAATTGACCAACACGACCTCGTAGCCTTCTTCGCGCAGCGCTTTGCAGGCTTGCGTGCCGGAATAATCAAATTCGCAGGCCTGGCCGATGACGATGGGGCCCGAGCCGATGATGAGTATTTTGTGGATATCGTCGCGACGGGGCACGTGTGCAAACCTTGGGACGGCAGGAGGTGGCCGGCGCGGACAGCGCTTTTCCAAGAGGGAGCGCCTTTTCCGCCCGTCCGGCGACCGGGACCTATGTAAAATCCCTCAAGGTTATCACGAAGGCCGCAGGGTATTCAAGTGCCACGGCAGGGTGTTCAGGACGATTGCAAAGTTGAGTTTTGTATAATGCAGGTGCGATCCTAACCGGGTGATGCGGGTTGGCTTTAGGAGAAGGAGCTAGCCATGCAACTACCATCGTATTTTCCGTCTTTGATGGTGGCCTTTTCGGAGGTGGCCGATCCACGTCAGCGGCGTGGTGTTCGTCATCCGTTTTCGGGGATTTTGGGACTGACGCTCGTGGGGCTGGTCTGCCGCTTGAACGATTTTGCCAGCTTGCAGCGGTGGGCAGCCCGGAACTGGCATCTGCTGCGCAGACCTTTGGGCTTTACGCGTCGCAAGCCGCCGCATCCTACCACGTTAAGTCGGACGCTGGCGAAGTTCTCGTTGGAGGAGTTTCAAGCTGCGTTTTCCCAGTGGTTGCAAGAGGTAATGGCGGATCAGGAGGCTCTGGTCGCGGCGGTGGATGGCAAGACGTCGAAGCAAGGCTTCGATCCGCAGGGCGATCCGATTCAGATGCTGAACGTTTTTGTCCAGGATTTGAAAGCGTGTCTTGGGCAATGGCCCCTGTCGGGCGACAAAAGCACCGAGCCGGAAGTGCTCAAAGCGCACCTGAGCGAACTGTTCGAGAAGTATCCGGCGTTGCGTTTGATCACGGGCGATGCCCTCTATGCTCAGCGCAATCTGGCCGAACTGATTCTGACTTCGGGCCATGACTACTTGTTCCAAATCAAAGCCAACCAGCCCGACATCCTGGATGCGGCGCAGACCTGCTTTGCGCAGGCCCAAGACAGCGCGGCGGCCGCTCAGACGCGGGAAAAAAAGGGGGCCGTAGGGAGACTCGTTTTCTTTGGATCGACCTGGCCGACGCCGAATATGTCTGCCAGCGGCTGGGGCTTGCCGGTTGCCGCATGCTCTTGCGAGTCGACCGCGAGACGAAAGACCGAAACGGCAAAACCACGCGCGAAACGCGGTACTTCGTCACCAGCCTCGACCCGGCCACGACTACGCCCAAGCAATTGTTGAAGTACGTACGCGCTCATTGGCAAGTGGAAAACAGCTTGCACTTCGTCAAAGATCGTTGGTGGGACGAAGACCGGCACTGGAGTCGTCGGCCAGGATTGGCCGAACGCCTGGCAAGCCTCACCAACGTAGCCCTGAGCGTGTTGCGACTAACGACCCAAAAATCCAAACAACCGCTTCGAGCCCGAGCCGATGATCTCTGCGCCAATCCCCTCCACGCCCTGAAACTCGTAGGAGCCTTGGATTAACGACTTTGCAATCGTCCTGGCAGGGTGTTGCAACGCCGAGCACGGCGGGTCGGCTTCTAGTGCCAGGCGGGCGGCCTGGTCATAGGCAAACCGCACGCGATCGGCCGGCTTGAGCACGAACGACTGGCCCGCAGCCCATCCGCCGTCAAACTCCAGCCACGGCACGCCCGCCGCCTACTTGCTCCAGTTCGTTTCGCGCCCGAGGGGTATGGTGTACACTTCCACCGGAAAAGCGCAAGGGTTGCCAAGGGGAGCGCATGGCGCGATTCGTACTTCCAAAATCCAAAATCGAAAATCAAAAATGGGCCCCCCATGATCAACGGCCTGTTCGAAACCCACATCAACGTGCGGAACCTGGAGCGGTCCGAGGCTTTCTATCGCGACGTGCTCGGACTGACGCCGGCTCGGCGTGAGAACGACCGGCGGGTGGCTTTCTTCTGGATGGGCCCGCGCGGCGAGTCGATGCTGGGGCTGTGGGAAAAGCCGCCCGCGGAAATCGTGCGGCAGCACTTCGCTTTTCGCTCGACGGTGGACGACGTGCTGCATCGTTCGGTCGACTGGCTGCACGAACGCGAGCTGCGTTGCCGCAACTTCCTGAACGACGGCACCGAGCGGCCCATGGTGTTCGGCTGGATGCCGGCGGTCGCCATCTACTTCGACGATCCCGACGACCACGAATTGGAGCTGATCGCCATGCTACCCGATGCCCCCCGCCCCGAAATCGGCGTCGTCTCCTGGGAAGACTGGAACAAATAATCACGCAAGCGACCGTCGGCAGTCCCAGGGCCAACGGCCCGATCGATACCAGACTGGGGCAACGCCCCAGGCATCGTGACAAACAAACCCGCACTCGTCTCGATAGCGTGCCCAGGGCCAACGGCTCGCCCCATCGCCCCTGTTCCGCAACCTGCCATTGGCAATTGCGAACGGCGGAACCTCCGGCGACAATGACCCCGGTGGCGAATCTCGATGTTCACGCCGATTCTTGAATTCCCTGCTTTAACAAACCGGGCAACTCATGGCTCCCCGCACAAACCGCAAGTTCACGTTGGCTGCTCGGCCGGTCGGCATGCCGAAGGAATCGGATTTCAAGCTCATCGAGGAGCCCGTGCCCGAGTTGGCCGACGGTGAGCTGTTGGTGAAGTCGCTCTATCTGTCGGTCGATCCCTACATGCGTGGGCGGATGAATGACGTGAAAAGCTACGCCCCGCCGGTCGCCATCGGCGGCACGATGGTCGGCGGAGTCGTGGGCGAGGTGCTCGAGTCGAAGAACGAAAAGTTCGCCGTCGGCGACACCGTGCAGGGCGAATTCGGTTGGCAGGAATACACGGTCACCAACGGCAAAGGCGTGCGCAAGGTCGATGCCAAGATCGCGCCCATTTCAACCGCCGTGGGCGTTCTTGGCATGCCCGGCTTGACGGCTTACTTCGGACTGTTGCAAATCGGCCAGCCGAAAGAAGGCGAGACGGTCGTCATTTCCGGAGCAGCCGGCGCCGTGGGTTCGATCGTCGGCCAGATCGCCAAGATCAAAGGCTGCCGCGTGGTGGGCATCGCCGGCACGGACGACAAAGTGAAATGGCTCGTCAACGAACTGGGCTTCGACGCCGCCTTCAACTACAAGACCACCAAGAACCATGGCGAGAAACTGCAAGAGCTCTGTCCCCAGGGCATCGACGTCTACTTCGACAACGTCGGCGGCGACATCACCGATGCCGTGTTTCCACTACTGAACACACGCGCCCGGCTGGCCATTTGCGGGCAGATTGCCCACTACAACAGCGGCCAGCAGGAACAAGGTCCGCGCTGGCTCTGGACGCTGATCGTCAAGCAAGCCCGCGTGGAAGGGTTTCTGGTGTTTCAATTTGCCGACAAATTCCCGCAATGCATCACGCAGATGGCCGAGTGGATCAAGGACGGCCGCTTGAAGTTCAAGGAAGACATCGTCGCCGGGTTCGAGAACATGCCCCAAGCATTCATCGGCATGCTCTCCGGCAACAACACCGGCAAGCGCCTGGTGAAAGCGTGAGGAAGCGGCGGGAGGCGGCGAAGCCGAGCGGCAACTGCTCCGTCGGACTGTTGGCCGAATGCAAGGTTTTTCAAGTGTGGGCCTGTAATTCTTTTTGTGTCAGGCGAGCAGGGAACGTCATTTGCTTGCTATGGAACGACTCAAAAATAACTTCGGTGTTTCAGTTTGGTGAGAATTTGTAGTTGTAGGCGGAGAGTTTTTTATCGCGAAGGGTTGGTTCGTTGGCGAGGAAGCTGGGGCGTGCTTTGACGCCGGCGGCATACGGCCGTCGGGCCCGTTCACAGACCACGCGCAACCCGGTGCTGGTGCGGGTCGTTTGCAGCGATTGGTAGACGATTTCGATGCTGGTGAGCTGCTTGGCTCGTAGCGAACGCGAAAGGTGGCAGAACAGTCGATGGTCGATGGGATTGTATTTCGAACAGTAGGGCGGCAAATGGCAGACGCGCAGCGTGCGGCCCAGAAGCTGGCTCAGGGCGTGCAGTTGTTGTCGAAACAACGGCACGCGGTAACCGTTGCTGCCGCCGCAGTCGGCCAGCAACAGAATCGGACTGGTCGCCTCGTAATGCCACCGGCCCAGGCGATACCACCAACGACGAATCGCGTCGGCCGCCAACTCGCCGGTGTCGGCGCCTGCGGCCAGATAAACCAAGGCTTCGTTCCGCGCCAGATCATAGACGCCATAGGGAATAACCTTGCCCCAACTCGAACTGGGGAAATCGTGGTCCCAGGCTTGCAGGCGGCCGTTCGTCCAGGCCTGGCCAGGGCGATCAAACCGCCCCAAAAGCTCCTTTTTCTTGGTGTCGATCGAGAGCACCGGCCAGCCACGCGCCAGAAAGTATCGCTTCCAGTGTTGCATGCGCTGGAATTGCGCCTCGCGATCGGCCGATTGGCCCATCGCCAACGTTTTTTCCATCTTGCGACGCGACAAACCAAGCTCGTCACGCAGCATGCCATTGACCGTGTTGGCGCACACCGAGTAACCCTGCTCAGCCAACGCCTGCCGAATCGAATCGCAGGACCGACTCGTCCAAACACGGCCTGGTTCGATCGGAGAGCCAGCCGTGTGATCTTCGACCAGTTTTTTCAATTGCGGGATCAACGCGGGCTGGGCCACGCTAGCTTTCTTGCGGCCCCCCTTTTTTTCGGACGCGGCCCAAGGCGGCATCCTCGGGAAGCTGCTGCAAATCGTCCTTCCCGCGTTGGATCGTTTCAGGATCGCACCCGAACAGCGCGGCCACATACGCCACGCCTCCGTGCCCCAGTTTCTCCGCTTCCACCGCCGCATAACGCCGTCGATCCTTCTCCGACAACGAGCGGTAGAAGTTCACCATCCGAACCTCCGTTCGACGCTCATAGCCAACCATCATGCACACTCCGAGAAAAAGACCTTCCTCGGAGTATACCAATTCACCGAAGTTATTTTTGAGTCATCCCTATGCCGGGCATGCGGCCCTCGTAGAGGATGGCGAAGTGGTTGAGGGCCGCTTTCCAATGATGGATTGGCATGGTCCACTTTTTCGAGGCTTCGTGAATCGCCATGTAGACAATCTTCAAGGCGGACTCCTCGTTGGGATAAATCTTGCGGTTTCGCGTGAACTTGCGAATCACGCTGTTGACGGATTCGATCACGTTGGTGGTGTAGATCGCTCGACGGATCGGCGCGGGGAAGTCAAACAGCGTGACGATGTCGGTCCATTTACGCACGCCACATCTTCGTGATGGTCGGATACTTTGCGTCCCAGGCTTGAGCAAAAGCGTCGAGAGCGGACTCGGCTTCGAGAAGGGTCGCGGCCTGGTAGATTCTCTTCAGGTCGGCAATCACCGCCTTGCTGTCCTGGGTGCTCACGTAACGAAGCGCCGCGCGCACCAGATGCACGATGCACAGCTGCACCTGGGTTTGAGGATAGGCCGCGTGAATCGCTTCGGCAAAACCCGAGAGGCCGTCGATGCAGGCCACGAAGATATCGGCGAGGCCGCGGTTCTTCAGATCGGTCAGGCAAGCGAGCCAGAACTTGGCCCCTTCGCTCTGGCCGAGCCACAGTCCCAGCAACTCCTTGTGTCCTTCAAGATTCACGCCCAAAGCCACGTAAATCGTGTGCTGCGAGACGCGACCATTCGCGCCGCGCACGTGCACGACGATGCCGTCGAAGTACACGATCGGCCACAGCGCGTCGAGCGGCCGCGTGCGCCAAGCAGTCACTTCGGCGTCGAGGTCGGTGGTGATCTCCGAGATCAGCGTGGCCGAGACTTCCACGTCGTACAGTTCGCGGACGATCTCTTGAATGTCACGCGTGGTCATTCCCTTGGCATACAACGCGAGGATCTTTTCGTCGAAGCCCGGCACGCGTCGCTGGTGCTTGCCGATCAATTGCGGCTCGAAAGTCCCGTCACGATCGCGGGGCGTGGCGATGGTCAGCTCGCCCACGTCGCCTTGCACCGTTTTTTGCGAACGCCCATTGCGACGGTTGGGCTTGGATCGCTTGGCCAAGCTCGCCAGCGGCGGCTCGGCCCCGTTCGACGGCACCGCCCGCGGTTCGCCGCCAGGGGACACCGCCTTGCGCCCCAAATGAACATCCATCTCGCTGTCGAGCATCCGCTCCAACGCCGACTTCATCATCAGTCGCATCAAACCATTGAGGTCCTCGGCCGTCCTGGCCTGACCCGCAATCTCGCTTGCTAGCTGCTCCGCCCGCGTGCGTAAAGAATCATCCATGTGTCAATCTCCTCATCAGGAAAGGGTGACAAAAACTACCCATTCCTGCTAGCTGACACAAGATTCCTTACAGGCCCTTGAGTTGAAAATAGCGCTCCCGCGCCGCGGCTTCTTGCCGCGCCCCGCGTTCATTTCGACCGGATTGATAGTTCTGATATGTCTGCTTCCAAGTTTCCCGAGCGTCATGCAAAAGCGCGTTGGCAAGCTCCAGCTTCTCACGCGGCGTCATGCGGCCATTGCCACTATGCGCGCCGTCGTTCTCGTCGGGTTTGTTCGGTTCTTCGTCCTCCGCTTTCCCTTTGTCCTTCTTCTCTTTCAAATCGGCTTCCGCGGCCTTGTGCTTCTCCTCGGCGATTTCCTTGACTTTCTTTCTGGCAACTTCGGAGAGCTTCTTTTTGGTCGCCGACAGTTCAGCTTCGATCCGTGCCTTCTTTGCCTCGACGGCTTTGAGTTGCGCCATGGCCTGCTCAAGTTTCACACGACTATCCTTGGTGTAGTCCACAAGTTGTTTGGCGCGAGCGTCGATTTGGGCCTTCATCGTGTCGCTCGCTTCTTGCAACTGCTCGTGCAATTCTTTCAGGGCGACTTGCTCGTCGTCGATCCGAAGCTTCTGCCCAGCGCCGCGCCAACTGGTCGCAGCACTGGCTCGCGAATTCCAGCGCTCGATACCGGCCGCGAACCGCTTCACCGATTCCTCGAAGCTTTGACGCTACCGCTCGACATCTGCCAGCTTCTCGTTGTCGATGCCGCGCTCACGAAGTTCATCGAGCAGCTTGCTGGTGTCTCGTCGCCCCTGCTCGGCGGCGGCGAGTCCGGCCGAAGTCACTGTATAGCCGCGCAAGTCCTCTCGGTGAATGCCCATGAATGAGGCGGCGACCTGCGCGTACTCAATCCTGGCTACAAAGCGGTTGCGCAGCGCTTCGAGCAACTCCTTGACGTGGTCGACTTCGTACCGATTTCCCGGGCGTAGCCGTTCGACTTGCTCGCTCGCCTGCTCCACCCGCTGCCGCGCCTTCTCGACGTGCTGAATTTGCTCGATCGCACGCATATGGGCATCTTTCAGCATCGCGTCTGCCTGCTGTTCGATGCCTTCGAGTTGGCGTACATCAAAAGCCCATTTCGGCGTTGGCTCGGCTTTCCGCGGCCTGGCCATTTTTGCGCCTGCGGCTTCGCAGCCTCCGCTTGTTGTTCGGCGCCCGCCAGCTTTTCAATCATCCTCTCCAGCCGGTCCAGCCGCCGTTCGATCGTCGAAGTCTTCCGTGGCGCGCTTTCGTCCGGCTCCTCCGCTCGCTCTTCCTCCTCCTCGATATCCACCGCCGCGGCCACCACCGGCTCGACTTCGATTTCCTCGTCGTCAACGCCGGCCGGTCCGGCCACTTCGACTTCGACTTCAACCGCGACGTCGTTTTCCGCCGGCGGTTCCGCCCACAGCGTGTGCAAGGAGAGCGGCAGCACCAACATGCCGATTGCTACCAGCACCATTGCCGCGGGCCAGGTCATGCGTCGCGTCGTGTTTCGCTTGAGGATCATGGTCAACCTCCTGTGCATGTGACCGACTTGCGAGAAGCCGCTGGCGCCCAACGGCACCCTGCGGCCCGGCTCGGCCAGGAATTCGATCGTTGCCAACAATGTTTCCGCGTACGCCTGCGGCAACAGCGCCACGACCCGCTGGTCGCAGCATTGCTCTTGCGCCGCTTCGGCGTTGTGCCGGGCCCACCAGGCGACGGGATGCCACCAGTACAGCCCGATCGCCAGCAACTCAAACCATCGCAACCACGCGTCGCGCCACGTGCGCCAACTCATGGGCCAACAGCGTCGCACGTTGTTCGTCCGAAAGACTTTCGAGCAGCTCGGCCGGCAGCAGGATCGTCGGCCGGCCGAAGATTCCCCACACCAAGGGCGGCACGCGCCGTCGCGCCACGCGCACTGCCGGCGCTCGCGCCAGCCCCATTCGCACGGACAGTTCGCGCACTTCGTTTTGCAGCGCGGCATCGGCCGGCTCGGCGCGCCGCAACAGTCGCGCAAAGCGCAGCATGCGCAGCGCCGCGACGGCGAACCACAGGGTGGAGCCGCCAATCCACGTGGTGAAAATCGCCCGCGGCAGCCATTCGGCGAGGGGAAGTATTTGCGCGGCAAGCCCCCGTGGCGTGCGCTGCTTGACCGCAAGCGGAGGATTGGTCGGCGGCGGCAGGATTTCGGCAATTGCGGGGTCGAAATCGGTTTCGGATGTTGCGTATTCGTCAATGGGGTCCGCGGCGGGCAAATACGTTTCAATCGGCAACTCAACCGGCGCGTCCCATTCGGGCAAAGTTGCGGGCGGCTCAGAGAATTCGTAAAGCGCCGCAAGTTCCCGCACGCTCGGCGCCGATTCGCTTTCCGGCACAACGAACTCAAGCGCCGGCAGCTCGTGTTCAATCGGCGGTTGCGGCAGATACGCCCGCAACGACACGCCGGGCAAGTCGACGATCGGCGGCGCCAGCAGCTTGGCCAGCACCAGCAGCCACAGCACGAGCACCACCTGCGGCCGGCGGCACCAGCGCGTCGCTAGCGCCGCCGCAAGCGCCAACAACGTGGCCGCCACGCCGTTCGACAGTCCAAATTCGAGCCACGCGTCCATAGCGCCTGCCCGCCGTGTTTGGGTTTATCGTTTGCCGCCTTCGTCCAGCAGCTTCCGCAGTTGTTCCCGGTCTTTGGCCGACAGCCGCGTGCGCCGCACCAATTGATTGAGCACCGGCACCAGCGAACCGTCGCACAAGCGGTCGGCAATTTCCTGCAACTGGCCGTCGATCAGCGACTCGCGCTCGATCGCGGCGCGAAACACGTGCGCCGCCGACGAGCGATCGCGCCGCACGCAGCGCTTGGCCTCCAGCCGCTCCAGCAGCTTCTGCACCGTGGCATAGTCTGAAACCGACTGCTCGGGATAGAGCCCCGCCGTGAGCTGGCGAATCGTCCGCGGCCCCTCGCGCCACAGCGGCTCGAGCACCGCAAACTCCGCGTCGGTCAGTCGCACTCGCTGGCGAGCCATGTCCATTCGCTCCGCGCCTCGGATAACGTGTCTGGCGCGGATCCCAAGACAAAACGTCTGAGGAGTCAAGTGGGTATGCAAACCCGTCAGCCCCCGGCTCCGCCGGGGGACCGGTTGAAAGTCAATGCAAGCGCTGCCACAAGAAAGCCCCCGGCTCCGCCGGGGGACCGGTTGAAAGTCAATGCAAGCGCTGCCACAAGAAAGCCCCCGGCAAAGCCGGGGGCTGAACGCGCGGCTGGTTACGCTACGCTGCGGCTTGTCCCGAGGCGGCTTGCCCGTCGGCGTCGAGCGATACGATGGCGATCTGCCGTCGATTGGCGAATTCGAGCACTTCGCGCTGGTCGATGAAGATGGTGCGGCCGGATTCGACCGCTAGCACGCGGCCGCCGGCCGCGGCCATCGTCTCCAGCGTTCCCATGCCGATCGTGGGCACGTCGAACCGCATGTCCTGTTGCGGCTTGGCGACTTTCACCACCGTGAATCCACCGGCAGGGCAAAGTTCACCGGCCCGGCGAATGCACTGATCGGTTCCCTCGACCGCTTCGATGGCCAGCGGCGAGCGGTTCTTCACGGCCACGCTCTGCCCCACGTCGAGCCGCCCCATCTCCTTGGCCAGATGCCAGCCGAACTGGATGTCGTGCCATTCGCCGGCCGACGGTTGACGCCGAGAGAGGCAGGCTAGCTCGACCAACAGCTCGGGCACGAAGTCGGTGGCCGGTTTCATGGCGATGCCTGCGCGATGGAACACCTCGACAACGGCCCCCAGCAAGCTGTCGTCCTGCTGACTCTTCTTGCGCGATACGAAGTGTGGATAAAATGTCTTCGCGCCTTCCCAATCGGGCAACAAGTGCCGCCACCACGCGCCGCGCTCGTAGAGCAGCACCTTGTGAACCTTGCCGGCCATCGTGGCTTGCGTCACGCCATGGCGGCGAAAAAAGCGGATCACCTGGCCGACTTTGGCCAGGCCCACCCACTCGAAGTCATCACACAGCGCGCGAATCGCCGGATCAACGTGGTCTTTCACGCCCAGGCAATAAACTTGCGCGCCTTCGCCTCGAGCGCCGCGGCCACCACCAGCGGATAGCGCCCCCAAGCGGCAATCAAACCGACCTTCATTGCCGGCTTGCCACCGTGGGCGTGCGGCGCCTCGGCGTCGTGCGATTTTGGATTTCGGATTTGGGATTTGGGATTTACGGTCATGCGCTCTGGTTTTTGCGTACTTTCGTAAATCGAAAATCCAAAATCGGAAATCCAAAATCCGACGTCACGCCGCTTGCTGACCCGGCGTCCGGGGCTGCCGAGGCTGTGCCGCTTGCTCGGCTTCCATTTGTTCCAGCTTGCGGGTGAGCGCTTTGAGTTGCCGCCGCATCTCGGGCAGCCGCGGCAGCGTCGCCAGCAATTGCTTCTGCTCACGCGCGGGCGTGGCCGGAATGCCGAACATGCGGGCGCCGGCGGGCACGTCGTTGCTCACGCCGGCCTTTGCGCCCAACACCGCGCCTTCGCCGATGTGCACGTGGTCGCGAATGCCCACCTGGCCCGCCAGAACCACGAAGTCGCCCGTCACCGTGCTGCCGGCAATGCCGACTTGCGAACAGATAATGTTGTGTTTGCCGATCTGGCAGTTGTGGGCAATCATCACCAGGTTGTCGATCTTGGTGCCGTCGCCGATCACCGTGGGGCCGTAGGTACCGCGGTCGATGGTGGAGTTGGCGCCGATTTCGCAATCCGAGCCGACGCGCACCCAGCCCAACTGGGCCATGGGCAAGTGGCCGCCATCTTGAAAGCGATAGCCGAAGCCGTGTCCACCCACCACGCTGCCGGCGTGCACCACCGTGCCGTCGCCGATCACCGTGTTCTCATAGAGCACCACGTTCGGATAGAGCGTCACGTTCTGCCCCAGCTTGCAGCCTGCCAGAATGCGCACGCCGCCGTGAACGGTCGAACCTGGGCCGATTTCCACGTCGGCATCGATCGTCGCGCCGGCATGCACGTCCACATCGGCCGCCAGCCGCGCCGTCGGATCGATGATGGCCGCGGGACTGACGCCCACGCGCGGACAAGGACGCGGCGGCCGAAAATGCGCGACGATCGTGGCAAACGCCCGATGCACGTCGTCCACGATAATGAGCGATTGAATCGCCTCGGGCGGCGTGCAGTCGCGCGGCACGAGCACGGCCCGCGCCGCCGATTTCGCCAGTCGATCCGCTCGCTCTTGCTTGTCGACCAGCGTGATGTCCGACCCGGTCGCTTCGGCCAGCGTCGCCGCGCTTTCGACCTCGACCGTCCCGTCCCCTACGACCTCGCCATCGACCAGGCGAGCCAGGGCCGCCACCGTTGTCGGCATATCGGAATCCTTTCCGCGCTTTGACATCATGCGCCGCCATTGCCCCCAGCTTTGCAGGGGGTCGGAACTTTACCGTGGCGGCCAGGTGCGAGCAAGAGCGAACCGTCATGCTAGCAAGCGCATGCACGGCAATGCCCGGCCGCGGCCACGAACATCGCCGCCTACTTCGCTGCTTTGCCGCCGCGCGTGAAGATCGCCAACAGCGCCATGCCCAACAGACCGCTGATCGTCGAACCCACCAGCACGCCGATCTTGGCCGCTGGCAGCAGCGGCCCCGCCACCGCCAGGTTCGCCAAGAACAACGCCATCGTAAAGCCAATGCCTCCCAGGCACGCGCCGCCGATCAGGATCGGCCAGGTCACCCCGGCGGGCAAACGCGTCAAACCGCTGCGCACGCTCAGCCAACTGGCCAGCACGATGCCCAACGGCTTTCCCAGCACCAGTCCCGCCATCACGGCCACCGCCACCGGCGATTGCAAGTCTTCGGCCGAAACGCTCACGCCGGCATTGGCCAGCGCGAACACGGGCATCACGGCGAATGCCACCCACGGATTGAGGGCACTTTCCAGAAACTCCGAAGGCGGCACCGTTTCGCGCACCGCCTTGCGCAGGTGCAGAACTTCCGTGACCTTGTTCGACTCGGCCTCCCAGTCCCCCTCGAAGAACTCGTGTACTTCGCGGACGAACTCGCCGAACCGGCCTTCGCTCAAATAGGCCTTGGCCGGCGTCATCAATCCCAGGATCACGCCGCCGATCGTCGCATGCACGCCCGACTCGTGAAAGAAGAACCACATCAGCACGCCGAACACGACGTACACCAGAATACTGCGCACCCCCAAGCGCGCCGCGACGGAGACCATGCCCATCATGCCGAACGCCAACATCAGCGCCACCACATCGACATCGCGCGTATAGCCGAGGGCGATCACGAGAATCGCCCCGATATCGTCGACGATGGCCAACGTCAACAGCATCACCCGCAAACCGTGCGGAATGCGCGTGGCGAACAGCGCCATGCAGCCCACCACGAACGCGATGTCCGTGGCCATGGGAATACCCCAGCCATGTTGTCCCTCTTTGCCGAACATCAGCGCCAGATAGATCGCCGCGGGCACGAGCATGCCGCCGATCGCCGCGGCAATGGGCAGCATCGCCTGGCGCACTTCGCGCAACTCGCCGTGTACCAGTTCGCGCTTGACCTCCAAGCCGACGACGAAGAAGAAGATGACCATCAGGCCGTCGTTGATCCAGTGGAGCAGCGACAGTTCCAACACATGGTCGCCCCAACCCAATGAAATCGGCGTTTCCCAGAAGTGGGCGAACCGCTCGGCCAGCGGCGAATTGGCAAGCGCCAGCGCGACGATCGTCGTGGCCAACAGCACCACGCCGCTGGACGCCTGCACGTTCATGAACCGCGCGAGCGGTTCGGCCACCGCGTCGATCGGCTCGCGCGGCAGCGCCGAGGTGCGCTTCGGTTTGCGTGTCGGTGCGGCCATGATTCGAACTCGCGCTGGCAGGCAATGGCTCGCCAACGAGCATGCCATTTTGCCTCGCCGGTTTGCGGGGGACACCTCGTGCTCGCGGCGCGCCGCGCAACCTCGCGCTGCGCCCCTTACTGCCTGGGGATGATATGAAAATCCAACCCCAGCACGAACAGCATCAGGCTGATGATGAACAGGAAGCCGGCGTAGTGGAAGGCGATCTGCACGCGCTCGCTGACCGGCCGGCGCATGATGCCCTCCAATATAAGAAACACCATGTGTCCGCCGTCCAACAGCGGAATGGGCAGAAAGTTCACCACGGCCAGATTCGCCGACAGCAGCGTCAGAAAGATCAGCAACTGCGACACGCTGTCGTAAGCCGCATTGCCGGCCGCCTGGGCGATCGTCTTGGGCCCGCCCAGCACCTTGAATGAAATCTGCGAGCCCAGCTTCTGCAAAAACAGGTACACGTGCAGCACGGCGTCCACCGTCTCGCGCCGGCCCATCGCCAACGCTTCGGAGAACGAGCGGGCTTTGGTGATGGTCGACTCGGCAGCCATGTTCAGCCCACGATCGGCATAGTGCCAATCCACCGCGTCGACCGGTTCCAGCGTGGTGGTGCGGCCATCGGCCAGCGTCAGCTTCACCTTGGCGCCGGTGGGAAGCCATTGCAGTTGCGCCATGAAGAACGGCCAGTTGGGCGTCTCTTCGCCGAACTCCAGCGGCTTGGAGTCGTCGATCAGCACTTCGCCGTCGGCCTCTTTCTCGGCCGGCTCCGGACTGATGATCTCGGCCTTGACGATTTCGTCGCGCGGCGCGAACAAGGCCACCTCCGCTGGCTCGCCGTCTTTGGCCAACTCGGCACGCGCCGCCGGACTGTCCTTTTCGGTCGTGTCGACGATGTTCAGCACGCGATAAGTAATTCCCAGCACGGGCACGTCCACCGGACTGCCCGGCGCGACCATCGTACCCTCGGTGCCGTCGCCCCACAGCGGCTCGCGCAAGCGGATTTGTTTTTCGAGTTTCTCCGGTTCGCCAGCGCTGCCTTGCCGTGAGACGCTCACCGTGATCGTCTCACCCGCCCGGCGGCGAAGCATGTCCGGCAGCCGCAACGGATCTCCGGGCGGTTGGCCGTCGATCGCGGTAATGAAGTCGCCTTCGCGCAGCCCCGCGCCTTTGGCCGGCGAATGATCCTGCACGGCGCTGATCGTGCCCATCTTCATCACCAACCCCAACGTCCGCATCGGCCGCGGCGGCACATCGATCTCGACGCGCCTGGTAGCAACCGGAGTCCGAGCATCCCGTGCCTTGTCATTGGCCTTGTCCGCCTCGTCGGAGTGCGCAGGTTTTTCCGCACGCTCGACGACGATCTTCAACATGTCGTCGGGCTGACGGGCAAAGGCCGCCACGAGATCGGCATAGCCCTCGATGTCCACGTCGCCCACTTGCACCACGCGGTCGCCCGGTTCGAAGGCGTCGGTGGCGGCGGCAGGCGTATCGCTTAGCGCCGGGCTCTTTTCGGCCAACTCGGTCGTGCGAGGATTGAGCACGCCGATCGTGGGGCGGAACCGCTTCTTGTCGGGATCGGGCCGCACATTGACCCAGAACGGCTTCTCCACGCCCTCGCGCTCGACCAAGAAATCGATGCCCTTGTCCAGGTCGCACAGCGCCACGGCGTTCATCAAATCGCGGAAGCGCAGCGGACGATCGCCCGAACTATTGATTGTCAGGAACTTGTCGCCCGGATGCAAATCGGCCCGCCAGGCGGCCTCGCCCGGCATGATGGCCGACACGCCGCACGCCTGATCGGTCACGCCCAGCCCATAGGCAATGGCCGCCATGATAAAGGCGAAGATCACGTTCATGATCACGCCGGCGGAAATGATGGCCATCCGTTGCGGCACGCTCTTGGCCATGTAGCTGCGCGGATCGAGCTTCGTGGTCTCGACTTCTTCCTCGGTGGGCTCGTGGGGCACGTCGCCATGCGGCACGTGAATCGTCGAGCGCTCGCGCTCCGCGGCGGCGCGGCCGGGATTGTCGTCCTGCCCCAGCATCTTCACATAGCCGCCCAACGGCAGCGCGCCGATGCCATACTCGGTTTCGCCCCATTGGAATTTGGCCAGCTTGAGCCCATAGACGTCGAAGCCCAGGTAAAACTTTTCGCACTTCACGCCGCAGGCCTTGGCGACCAGAAAGTGCCCCAACTCGTGTACGAAGATCACCATGCCGAGGCCAAAGGCCACTTCCAGAATCACCACCAGCAATTGCCAGTCGTAAGTAACTGCCATCAGATGCATGCCCAACGAACCACCTCCTGGCGAGCCCACGCGTCCACCTCGAGCAACGTCTCGAGCGAGGGTCGGGGCTCGTAATCATGTTGTTCCAAAACCGCGCGGCAACTGGGCACGATCTCGACGAACCGCATCCGTCCCGCGCGAAACTCGGCCACGGCCGCTTCGTTCGCCGCGTTCAATACGGCGCCCGCCGTGCCGCCGGCCCGCGCCACTTCCTGTCCCAACGTCAACGCGCCAAAACGTTCCAAGTCGGGCGGCTCGAACTCCAGTTGCATTCGCTCGCTGAAGTCCAGCCGCGTGGCCACGCCCGCGGTGCGCCGCGGATACTCCAGCGCGTACTGGATCGGCAGTTTCATGTCGGGCGAACCCAACTGCGCGATCACCGAGCCGTCCACGAACTCCACCATCGAGTGTACGATCGACTGCGGATGAACCACCACCTCGATCTGCTCGGGGCGCAAGTCGAACAGCCAGCGGGCTTCGATGATCTCCAGCGCCTTGTTCATCATCGTGGCCGAGTCGATCGTGATCTTGGGGCCCATTTGCCAGGTGGGGTGTTGCAGCGCGTCGTCCAACGTGACTTCGGCCAGTTGTTCTTTGGTGTGGTTGCGAAATGGTCCGCCGCTGGCAGTCAGGATAATGCGCCGCACTTCGTCGCGCCGGCCGCACTGCAGGGCCTGGAACACCGCGCTATGTTCGCTGTCGACCGGAATGATCTTGGCGCCGGTGCGGGCGGCCAGTTCGGTCACCAAGGGCCCGGCGACCACCATCGTTTCCTTGTTGGCCAGGGCCACGGTCTTGCCCGCTTCGATTGCCGCCCACGTGCCGCGCAAGCCCGCACTGCCCACGATGGCCGCCAGCACAATCTGTACGTCGGGATGCCGGGCAAGGGTCTCCAGCCCCTCGGGCCCCGTGAGCCGCTCGACGTCCGCTGGCAGTTGCGACCAATCCTGCGCGGCGGCCGCAGCGGCATCGGAGGCCACGACCCACCGGGGTGCGAACTCGCGGGCTTGTTCGATCAACGGGTCGAGCTTCGCATGCGCGCTGAGTCCCACGGCGTTCAACCGCCCGCCGGACCCTGCTATCACGGCCAAGGCGCTCGTGCCGATGCTGCCGGTCGAGCCGAGCACGGCCACGTTGGCAACGTCGTGAGTCATGGTTACCGGTTGGGATGGGGGATGCGGATCGTGCGGACTCTAGCAGTCCGGCGGTCGTGCTGCGATTGAGACGTCAACGGGGCGTGTCCCAAGTCCGCGATCGCTTCGCGCCGGGCCAGAGGCAAAACCCAGGACGCGGCTTGGCCAAACCCGCTCTCACAGTCCGATTTTCGCCGCGCAAAGCGCATTCTAAGGCGAAACGTGCAATAGTCACAACCCGAACGCGGCCGCCGGTGCCGGGGGGCGCGACGCCGCAGGACGTTTGTTTTTCGCAAATGTAGGTCATACTATGGACAGACGCACCAAAAGCGCACTCCGCCTGGCGTCCGGAGCGTTTTTCTTCCATCGGGGCAATCCCCGATCCAGCGACGTAGATGCCATCCGGCGCGGCCTGTCCGATTCGTCGCGCCCCGCCCGCAACACTGGAATCATGGCCTGATGAGCAACGACAAAGATCCGCCTCGCAAAGACCCGCTGCGCAAGTCGCCCGATAAGAAATCCGCTTCGCTCAACAACAACGTCATCTGGTTTCTATTGATCCTTTGCGTGGTCACTTTTTCGGCCGTCAGCCTGCTCACCGCCGGCAGCGACGAGAAGCTGCAGTACTACGACCTGCTGAAGCTGGTCAAGGTCGCCCACGAAGAGCCGGGCAAGAACTCGATCGAAGTCACCCAGGGCACCGGCGACAAAAAACAAGTCGTCACCTACAGCGATCCCCGCGACGTCAAAATCGGCACGCACGAAGTGACCGGTAAGATCACCAAACAAGTGGCCGGCGGCGAACCCACCGAAGAAACCTTCGCGTCCAACGTGCAACCGCTGGACAATCGCCTCTCGGAGTTGCTCGAAAAGCAGGGCATCCGCTTCGACAACAGCGATCGCCCCAGCGCCTGGACCTCCTACATCCCCATGCTCGTCGTCACGGCGCTGTTCGTGCTGTTCATCTTCTACATGATGCGGCGGCTGGGCGGCGCGGGTTCGCCCATGGCTTTCGGCCGCAGCCGCGGCAAGATGTACGCGCAGGAAGACCTGGGCGTCACGTTCGAGGACGTCGCCGGCATCGACGAAGCGGTCGATGAACTGCGCGAAGTCGTCGAGTTCCTGCGCACGCCCGAAAAGTATCAACTTCTCGGCGGACGCATTCCCAAAGGCTTGCTGCTGGTCGGCCCGCCGGGCACCGGCAAAACGCTGCTGGCCAAAGCCATCGCCGGCGAAGCGGGCGTGCCGTTCTTTAGCCTCTCCGGATCCGACTTCGTCGAAATGTTCGTCGGCGTCGGCGCCGCCCGCGTTCGCGACATGTTTCAACAGGCCGAAGCCAAGAGCCCCTGCATCATCTTCATCGACGAACTCGACGCGCTGGGCAAAACCCGCGGCTCGAGCATCGTGGGCGGACACGACGAGCGCGAGCAGACGCTCAATGCCTTGCTGGTGGAAATGGACGGCTTCGATTCCAACAACGGCGTGATCGTGCTGGCCGCCAGCAACCGGCCCGAAACGCTCGACCCGGCCCTGTTGCGGCCCGGCCGTTTCGATCGCCACGTGCTGGTCGACCGGCCCGACGTGCGCGGCCGCGAAGCGATTTTGAGAGTCCACGTGCAAAGCGTGAAGCTCGACGAAAAAGTGAATCTGGCCGAAGTGGCGGCCATCACCTCGGGCTTCGTCGGCGCCGATCTGGCCAATCTGGTCAACGAAGCCGCGCTGCTGGCGGCCCGCAAGGGAAAATCGGCCGTCGGCATGGACGAGTTCAACGATGGCGTCGAACGCGTCACCGCCGGACTCGAAAAGAAACAACGTATCATCCACCAGGACGAAAAGCTCCGCGTCGCCTATCACGAATCGGGCCACGCCCTGGTCGCCTATAGCCTGCCTAACACCGATCCGGTGCACAAAGTGTCGATCATTCCCCGCGGCCTGGCCGCGCTGGGCTACACGCTGCACACGCCCCGAGGGCGACCGCTACCTGCTCACCCAGGGAGAACTAGAAAGCCGCATCCAGGTGCTCTTGGCCGGCACGTGCGCCGAGGAATTGGTGTTCGACGACGTCTCGACCGGCGCGAAAACGACCTGGAACGCGCCAGCGGCATCGCCCGCAGCATGGTCATGGACTACGGCATGAGCAAGATGGGGCGGGTGAACTATCGCGAGAGCTCGCGCAGCCCGTTCCTGTCCACCGGCAACGAGATGCAACGTGAGCACAGCCACAGCGAGGAAACGGCCCGCGAGATCGACCAGGAAGTACACCGCATCATCAACGAGTCGCTGATCAAGGTGCGGCACATTCTGCAATCGCGCATGGCATCGCTCGAAGCGCTCGAGCGCAGGCTGATCGAGAAAGAAGTCATCGACTCCGACGAGCTAAAGGAGATCATCGAAGCCAACTCTCCCAGCCCGCAAATCGTCCCCGGCACCGACGCCGAGCGCAAGCGCAACGAAGCGGCCGCCAAACTGGCCAGGAGCGAAGAGACGCCCCCGGCGGCCGAAAATGCGTAAGACGACGATGTTGGGCGCGGCGTTTATTGCGCGACGGCGTCCGCGGGCGTTTCTGTTGGCGTCAGCGGCGATCCATCAGCTCTCACCGGCTGCACTTCCAGCGTGACCGTGAAGCGCGGCTTGTCCGCCTGCTTGACGAACTCGAAGTGCAAGCGGCCCACGCCTTCGACAAACAGCTCTTGCTGGATGGGGTTCCCCTCGCGCAGCGTTCGTCCGGTCGAATACGAACGGCTTCCTCCGGTCACTTGCGCCAACGCCAATTCGTACCGCTCGTTTTTGCCAGGCTCAACAAGCCGCGCCGTATAGGTCAACAGCTTCCACTTCCCATCGTTGTCCTGCACGCAGTAGTTGACGGCCTCGCCCACGCCGAAATCGACCGGCGCCAGCTCGCTGTCCGCCGCGATCTCGACAAAACCTAGCTCTTTAAGCAACGTGATGTCCGGCGGTTGGGCCGATAACTCTTCCACGAGCTTCTCGTGACCCAGCTCCTTCGCCAATGTTTCGAGTCGGCCTCTGACGGGCGATGACGGCGACGATACGGGCAATAGCGCGATGGCTCGTTTCAGTGCGTCGAGCGCTCGCTCCGGTTCCCTGCCGCGCGCATACAAGCTCGCCGCGGTGCACCATCCTTCCGCCGTTGGCACCGGATGCTCGGCAAAGCGGGCGAGCACTTGCTGCCGCTGCGATCTGGTCAACGAGTTTTCGAACAACAGCAGCGTTTCCAGCGGGGCGTCCGACACGAACAGCGCTTCGATCGCGCGATCGTGATCCTGCTGGCTATGGTCCCGCGTATACGTCACGAAGAACACGGTTTCGCCGGGCGTATCGCGCTCCACTAACGCCAGCAACTGTCCGTCAGCGTGCTCGCCAAACACGGCCACCTTGCCCACCTCGTCGTGCATCCGCAGGGCATCGTTTTCGATCTCGCCCTTGAATTGCGCCGCCGCCAGCCGCCCTTGCAACTGAGCAAGCACGTCGGTCAACGGTTTCTCCGAGCGACACCTCCACGCCGTCTCGTTCCGCAACAGCAAGCCGTGCCCGGAAAACACCAACTCGGGTTCATAGCCTTCCAACGGCAACTCCGGCGGCGATTCGTAAGCGGGATAAAATGCGGCCGGCAGCTCCGGAAGCTGTCCGTATTTCGCCCGCAGCGTGTCGAGTTGTGTGATCAGCGCCGTGCCGATTTGCTCTGCGACGTCCTCCGACACCAGCTTGTACTTCGCCGCCGAAGAGGCCACCTCGCGCGTGGTCGAATGATGCTCCAGGTGAGCCTTCCAATTGAACTCGACGACCGGCGGCGTCAGGCTCGTGATGGCGCTGTAGTTGTCGGCCACCGGCGATATGCCGGCGCGCACCAAAAATGACGCGTCGACCACGTGATCGATCAAGCCGGCCTCGTCGAGCGAGACCAATTCGACACTGACGAAGACATCCGGCGCCAACGCGCCGCGTTGCAGTTTCTCGCCGGGGGCAGATAGGTGATCTGCTGCACGCTGGGCATCGACGTAAGCCGCTCGATCAAATTGCCCGCCACGCGCTGGGCCAGCAAATGCTCGGACTGGCAGCTTAGCAGCACACTGCGGCAGGCCAACCGAGGGTGATCGCCCCCCGTGACTGCCGAGGCGGACGAAAGGTTATTGTTCGACTGTATCTTGCCTGCCTGCGCGACGAAGGTTGGCCCACTCCGTTGCGGACCGTCAAACCGTCCGTCGTCGCCGCGCGAAACGGTCATGCGTGATTCATAGACCCGTGGCGGAAACGCATTCCAGACAATCACGAAGACGCCGGCTAGCATCAAGGCTGTAGCCGCCGCGTGTCGCGCCCAACGCCGCCCCGTGCAGCATTTCGGCTTGCCAGTCTCCAGCGTGTCGAGTTCGTGTTCCATGGCCGCACGTGCCTCACCAGGATAGGCCAAGTTCTATGCGGCGTTCATTGTCGCACGCCGCGCGCTCCGTTCCAAAAACCAATTCGCCGCAGGGAGCCAATTCTTGGCAATTGAATGGAAGCGCCAGCACCAAGTACAGAGAAGGATAGCCAGCCGTGCCCTGGCAATTCAGCGAGCAAACCGCCCGCTCACACCCGGTGCATCGGATCGTCCGGCACGTCGTTGGGCCAGTTGTACGTGCGACGCAACGCGGCGTCGACGACGCTGGTGATCTGACGCCGGCTCACCGGCTTGGCCAGAATGGAGAATGCCTGGGCCAGTTCGGCCCGGCGAATGATCGACTCGTCCAAGCCGGCCGAGATCAAGATACACGGCAACAGCGACTTCATCTGCCGCACCCGCTCGAGCGTCTCCAAGCCAGTCAGCTTGGGCATGTGCATGTCCAACAGCACCAAGTGAACTTCGTGGGTGCGCACGATGTCGAGCGCTTCCTCGCCGTCGCCGGCGGTGAGCGTGCGAAATCGCGGCTCGAACAAACCGCGCAACGTCTCGCGAAAGTCGCGATCGTCGTCGGTGATCAAAAGTGAGGGAACCTCGAGTCGCATGGCAGGCAATTCTTAGGCGCCGAAACCGGCGCGCCGCTTTGACCTACTGTCCAGCGCGTCGGCATACGACAGTGCAACTGTAGTACCATTTGCGCCGTACTACGTGAGCCGGGCCGCCGGCACGTTGCGCTAACTCGTTATTCAGCCGATCCTTATAGGATAATTCAAACCCGGCCGATAAAGAAGTTGGGCGGTTTGCGTTGCCCAAAACGCGGCCCGGGCAACCTGCCAAACAGGCAGTCTCACGGAGCCATATTGCCACCCGCGCGGCCCACGCGCGTTGGCGCTTCGGCGCTCAAAAGGCGGGCGTGATGCGTCGTCATCAGAGATAGTTAACTCGTGCCCCGCACGTCGGTTGCCAGCGCGGAGGGAATTGCCCGCAGCCCTTCCCCCGAAGGCGGCTTGTCAGTCGCGCCTCCCCCCCTATACTACAGTGCTTTGATGCTTCATCACATGCCTTGCCCGCCCGTTGGGTGTGCAAGTAACCAGGAACGCCCCTCGTGGAAACTACCGCCCCGCCGGCCCCGGTCGTTGACGCCTCTCCCTCCTTCCTGGTCCGCCACCAGTTCATCATTTACCGCCTGTTTTCGCTGGCCGGCCTGTTGCCGATCGGCGCCTACGTGGTGGTCCATCTGCTGACCAACGCCTCGGTGCTCAACGGCGCCGCCTCGTTCCAGGAAAACGTCAATCGCATCCATTCGCTGGGTGTCGTCTTGCCGCTGGTCGAATGGACGTTCATCTTCATTCCGATCATGTTCCACGCCGCGGTGGGCTGGTTGATCATTGCCGGCGCGATGCCCAACGTAGGCCATTATCCCTACGCCAGCAACGTGCGCTACACGATGCAGCGGGCCACGGCCATCATCGCCTTCGTATTCATCCTGTTCCACGTGGTGCAGCTTCACCACTGGTTCGGCGGACCGTTCAAGGACATCGGCGGCGCCCAGTTCGATCCCGAGCACGCCACCACGTCGGCGGCCGAAGCCATCCGCCCGCTGTGGATCCTGATTCTGTACACCATCGGCATGTTGGCCACGGTCTATCACTTCGCCAATGGCCTGTGGACGCAGGGCATCACCTGGGGATTGTGGACCAGCGCCGCAGCCCAGCGCCGCGCCAGTTGGATCAGCGGCCTCGTCGGCGTCGGTCTGGCCAGCGTCGGCATGGCGGCCATCGTCGGCATGGCCCGCGTCGACATCCCCGAGGCCAAAGCGATCGAAGATAAAATGGAGGAACAGCGGGCCGAGCTGGGCCTGATACACCACGAAGAGCCGGCCGCCGAGTCACCCACTGCGGCCGAATAGCACGTTCCGCGAAGTACGACGTTAGATCCACTTACGAACCCAAAACACGGGACATCGATAAGCGCAACGCGCCAGCGAGGGAGATGGAATGCTGGCCGGTGATTCTCCCTCGCTGGCACGTCGAGTTGGTGTGGAGATCAAGCGGTCCAGCACCCGCACATCCACGTGATCGAGATCCCGAAGGCGAGTAATTTCATGGCAAGCAGCAAACGCGTAATGATCGTTGGTGGAGGTTTGGCCGGGTTGTCGGCCGCCATGAAGCTGGCCGAAGAGGGCATCGAGGTGGAGCTGATGAGCCTCACCCCGGTCAAGCGCTCGCACAGCGTCTGCGCCAGGGGGGCATCAACAGCGTCAATCAGCTCACGCTGCAACAGGGCGACAGCGAGTGGCTGCACTTCGACGACACGGCCTACGGCGGAGACTTTCTGCAGCATCAGCCGCCGATCAAGGAAATGGCCGAATGGGCCCCCAAGATCATCGACCTGATGGACCGCCTTGGCGTCCCCTTCAATCGCACGCCCGAGGGCTTTCGCGACCAGCGCCGCTTCGGCGGCACGCTGTTCAAGCGCACCGCCTTTGCTGGCGCCACCACCGGCCAGCAATTGCTCTACGCCCTCGACGACCAGGTGCGCCGCTGGTGCGTGGCCGGCCAGGTGAAGATCCACGAAGCCTGGGACTATCTTGGCCCGGTGCTCGACGACTCGGGCGCACTGCCGCGGCATCGTCGGCCAGGATCTGGTGACGATGGAAATCCGCGCGTTCCCGGCCGATGCGGTGATCATCGCCTCGGGCGGCTGCGGATTGATCTACGGCCGCTCGACCATGTCGATGGTCTGCACCGGCAGCGCCGCCAGCCGCACCTTTCAGGCCGGCGCGAAGTATGGCAATGCCGAGTTCATCCAGGTGCACCCCACCGCCATTCCCGGCGCCGACAAACTGCGGCTGATGAGCGAAAGCGCCCGCGGCGAAGGAGGCCGCGTGTGGGTGCCGCGCAAAGCCCAAGACCCGCGCCCCGCCAGGCAGATTCCCGAAAACGAGCGCTACTATTTCCTGGAAGAGCGTTATCCGAAGTACGGCAACCTCGTGCCGCGCGATATCGCCACGCGCGAGATCTTCAACGTCTGCACGCACGAGGGGTTGAGCGTCGAAAAGGGCCGGCTCTGCGTCTACCTCGACCTGACGCACATCCCCCGCAAAACGCTCGACGACAAGCTGGGCGGCATCCTGGAAATCTACGAGAAGTTCCAGGGCGTCGATCCCCGCGACGTGCCCATGAAAATCTTCCCCGCCGTCCACTACTCAATGGGCGGATTGTGGGTCGACTACGAAAAGAGCGCCTCGGGTGGACTCCAGCCCGGCTCGCCCCGCAACCAGCGCACCAATATTTCCAACTTGTACGCCATCGGCGAGTGCGACTATCAATACCACGGCGCCAACCGGCTGGGCGCCAACTCGCTCTTGAGCTGCATCTTTAGCGGTTTGTTCGTCGCCCCGGGCATCGCCAACTTGCTCAAGGGCGCCAAGACGGCCGCTGCCGATCTGCCGCCGGCGCTGTTCGAAGCGGCCCGCCAGCAGAAGCAAGCAGACCACGACCATCTGTTGCATCGGCCGGCCGGCGGAGAAAATCCCTATCTGCTGCACCAGCAGCTTGGTGACGTGATGACCAAAAGCGCCACCGTCGTCCGCGACAACGGCGCAATGCGCAATGCGCTGGCGAAGGTGAACGAATTGGCCGAACGAGCCCAGCGTTGCTCGCTGTCGGACACCGGCAACTGGACCAACCAGAACGTGGTGTTCACCAAAGCCCTGCGCGACATGTTTCCCATCGCCAAGGCGATTCTGCAAGGGGCCATCGCGCGCGACGAGTGCCGCGGCGCGCACTTCAAACCGGAGTTCGCCATGCCGGGCCTGGAAGCGACCGATCCGGTCGAACGCCGCCACGAGGCCGAAGCCTGGTGCGACCGCTTCGAACAGAACACCGCCAAATGGCTCAAAAGCACGATCGCCACCTGCGACGCCGAGGGCAATGTCAGCCTGTCGTACGAGGAGGTCGACACGTCGCTCATCACGCCGCGGCCGCGCCTGTACGGGCTGGTCGGGGCCGACGTGATCGAAGACGTTTGGAAAGCACGACAGAAATCAAAATCGTCCGCCAACGGAGACGGCGCGCAAACCGCCAAAACGGCCGCGCCCAAGCCGGCCGCCGTCCACTAACGCTATCGATTCGATACTTTTCAGGATCCCCATGAGCGATTCGCATTCTCACGATCACGCCCCCAGCGTGCGGTCTTTTGAAGTGCGGGTGTTGCGGCAGGACACGCCCGAGGGCCCCAGCTATTGGGAGCGCCATCAGCTTGACTACGAGCAGGACATGAACGTCACCAGCGTCCTGCAGCGCATCGCCGCGCAGGCCCGCTCGATCGACGGCCGCGCCGTCACGCCCGTGGCCTATGATGCCAATTGCCTGGAAGAGGTCTGCGGCAGTTGCACCATGATCATCAACGGCCGCGTGCGCCAGGCCTGTTCGGCCCTGGTCGACAAGCTGTTGGAAGAGCAGCCGCACGAGATCGAACTGCAGCCGATGAGCAAGTTTCCCGTGATTCGCGACTTGTGCGTCAATCGCCGCCGGCTGTTCCGCGCGCTCGAGAAAGTAAAAGCCTGGCTGCCGGTCGACGGCTACTACAACCTGGGCCCCGGCCCGCGCCAATCGCAAGAGCAGCAGCACGAAGCGTATCCTTTGAGCCAGTGCATGAGCTGCGGCTGCTGCCTCGACGCCTGCCCGCAATATGCCCACATCGAAGTGCCGCACGCCGCGGGCGAAACACCCGCGCAAATCAAGGCCCGCGAAGACGCCACCTACGACGCGAACTTCGTTGGCGCCGCCGCCATCAGCCAGACCGTTTACTACAACACGAATCCGACCGGCCAGCTCAACGCCGGCGAACGGACCGACGCGCTGATGGCCCCCGGCGGCATCCAGGTTTGCGGCAACGCCCAGAACTGCGTAGCCGTCTGCCCCAAGGAAATCCCGCTGACCACCAGCATCGGCCGCGCCGGCCGCCAGGCCACGAAGCGCATGCTGACGAAGTGGTTTGACAAATAGGTTCTTGAATCTGGGCCGTTCGCTCCCACCTGAAAAGGCCCAATTCGTCGAAACGAATCGCGCGCCTCTCGGGGAATTTGAGCTTCCGGGCGAACGAGCAGCGCGACTCCGGACGACTGCGGCTCAATACGGCGCAGCCCGCCCCGCGAAGTCCTCAGCCAATATGCCAAACGCCGCGGTGTCGCATTTGATTTTTGAATCTTCCAATTACCGGGCTCGTGCTTGGCGTGGCCCACTTGGCTCACTTTTTTTGGACTGTCCAGCAAGGTGGGCATTGGCCCGGCATTTCGGGCTGGCCGCTCCAGATACCACGGTTCTAGGATGCGAGCATAGCCGCCATCGTCGGGCTGCCTTTGTCCTCGCTCGCCCCGCAACGACTTGGCAAAGTGCGAATGCCAGCTCCGCGAATCAGACTGCTCACCCGTGGGCAAAGCTCGACTGGCCGAATAGGCAACTCGGCATTCCCGGCGGATGCGTGCCGCCGCGGCGCATGTGGCGCAGTTGGCGCTGCTGTTGAAATCCGTGACGGGCCAATAGCGCCCTGCGCGGCGTCGTTCGAGCGCGGCACCATCACTGCCGGCAGTTGATCGCTGGGCCGATCAGCAAACATCTTCAAGGCGCCGACCAACAGCGCATCCGCCACGCTCGCATCTTCCGCCACCCACGGCCCCCACACGGCCGAGCGGGCAAACAAAAAGCCCGCCACGCGCTGATGTGCATCCCGCGCGAGCAAACACGGCGCGCCTTGATCGACCAGCAGCGCCGCCAGCAACTGCCGCCAAACCGCGCCGCGTCGAACGCCACGATCTCTTCCAGATCCCGCGCCCCAGCCAACGCCAGCGCGTGCTCGTCGGATGTCACCGTTTGCTTGCCGGGTGCCACTGCTTGCTCGTCAAGCAGTGCTTCGTCTTGTTCCCCATCACCCTGCGGCCTGACGTACACATACGCCAGCGCGTCATCCACGAACCCCAACGACTCGTACAGCAGCGCGCCCCGCTCGGTCGCATCCAGCAGCACCACCGGACACCCGCGCCCGTCGACCCAGGCCAGCAGATGTTGCATCAGCAATCGCCCGATGCCGCGACTTTGTTCGGCCGGCGCCACGCCCATCAATCCGACGTAGGCCAGCGATCCGTAGTCGACCGCGCCCACCGTGCCCACGATCGCGCCGTCCCGCTCGGCCACGAACACGCCGTCGGGCTGCAATCGCCGCGTCAGCCGGGCATGCTCCAGGAAACCGCTCGGACGCCCAAACGCCGCCCGCAACACCACGTCCACCGCGTCCAAGTCCGACTCCCGCATCGAGCGCACCACCGCCGCAGTCGTCATGGCAGGTTGCCTTTGGGAAAATGAAATTGGCATCGCCGGCAAGGGACATCCGCAGTGCCGCACAGGTTCACTCGCCGAACGTCGCACGTGCCTCCGCGCCGTCACATCAAATACCAATCCCCGCTGGCCACCACCCAAGCGCCGAGCAGAAAATTCGTGACCATGTGCGCCACCACGCAGTCCCAGATGTTGCGCATGCGCCACATCAACCAGGTGACCAACGAGAACCACACCACCACGGCCAGAAACTCGCTCGTCGGGTGCGTCAGGATGGGCACCACCGTGCCGGCCACGATTGCCGCGCGCGATATCGCGCCAAATGGCACGTTCCACCAGTCGGGCTGAAAGAAATAGCGCATCACGAACCCGCGCAGAAAGAACTCCTCGATCACCGGCAGCACCACGCTCAAGCCCCAGAACCGCACTGCCAGAAAGCCATAGGCCAACAGCGGCCGATCGGCGTATTGCGCCAACGGATTGAAGCCACTCCGCTGGCCCGCGCCGAGCCATTCTTCCAATCCCGCACGGGTCGCGGCCGCCTGCTCCAAACTCAGTTTGCACAAGCCGACCCATACGACCGCGCCCACCACGCCCACGCCCACCGCCAGCGGCGAAAGCTTC
The DNA here is from genome assembly GCA_963779015.1 of uncultured Planctomycetaceae bacterium. Lineage (GTDB taxonomy): Bacteria > Planctomycetota > Planctomycetia > Pirellulales > PALSA-1355 > JTS-RE94. The sequence goes on from CAVZWY010000026.1 coordinate 194,802, forward strand.
CAGGGAAACTGGCGAAAGCCGGGCCACAGCGCCGCCATCACGACCATCACCAGGGCGATCTTCAGCGTATAGATCAATGGATAGCCGGCGTACGTGATCGCCCAGCCAAACAGCCCGATCGTACTGTCGGGCGTCGGCTCCAACGCGTTGAGCAGCACGAAAACGCCGTAAGGCACGATGAACACGGCCCAGGGGTAGCGCGCCTGCCAACGAACCGGCCCGCACGCCAGAAACCGCTTCTGGCAGCGGAGCTCCGCCGTTTGTGAGCGGATTATTCGTGTCGCCGGACGCCTCGTCGGTCGGGGATTCGGGCATTGGAAGAAACCTTTTTTGGCGTACGAACATACGGCGAACCGGGTCCGCCCGCGCATCGCCGCCTCGACGGCTGCCTGCGACCGAACCGCTCGACGCGCCAATTTTAGCGTCTCCTAGGGGTTTTTGCGCCAAACTGGGCTATGCTACTTCGCTATCCGTACGTAATATTGATGCTTAGACCAGCCTGCATTACAGCCACTTCCTCGTTGGCGCTTAGGCGGTGCGGGACTGCCCTAAGCGGTTGTAACCCCCTTGGTATTTGGAGCAACACGCCCAGCCTGTGCGCAGGGCGCGGCATTGAACCCTAATTTGACTGTGTACGTCTGAGGCTCTCCATGGACCTTGCCAAACTACGAAATATCGGCATCTCGGCCCATATCGACTCGGGCAAAACCACCCTGAGCGAGCGCATCCTGTACTACGCGGGACGCATCCATCGTATCAACGAGGTTCGCGGCGGCGGCGACGGCGCCACCATGGACCACATGGATCTCGAGCGCGAACGCGGCATCACCATCACCAGCGCCGCCACCAGCGTCAGTTGGCAAGACCATCCGATCAACTTGATCGACACGCCAGGCCACGTCGACTTCACCGTCGAGGTGGAGCGCAGCCTGCGCGTGCTCGACGGCGCCATCCTGGTGCTTTGCGGCGTGGGCGGCGTGCAGTCGCAATCGCTCACCGTCGATCGCCAGATGAAGCGCTATCACGTCCCCCGCCTGGCTTTCATCAACAAGATGGACCGCATCGGCGCCGATGCCGAAAAAGTCGTCAAGCAAGTCCGCGAAAAAATGGGCTGCGACGCCGTGCTCATGCAGTGGCCCATCGGCAAGGAAGACAACTTCGCGGGCATCATTGACCTGGTGACCATGAAGGCCAACTACTTCGACGGCGCCAACGGCGAAACGGTGCGCGTCGACGACATCCCCGCCGAACTTGCCGAAGAGGCCGAAGCCGCCCGCCAACACATGCTCGAAAGCCTGTCGATGTACAGCGACGAGCTGATGGAAAAACTGCTCTCCGAAGAACCCATCGAAGCGGCGCTCATCCACAAGATCGTCACCGCCGCCGTGCAGGGCCAGGACCTGACGCCGGTGTTCATGGGCACGGCCTATCGCAACAAGGGCGTGCAGCCCCTGCTGGATGCCATCGTCCGCTACTTGCCCTCGCCCTTGGTCGCCCCGGTCAAAGCGCTCACGCACGCCGATCCGCCCGAAACCATGGCGCTCGAGCCCGATCCCAACAAGCCGTTCGTGGGCATGGCCTTCAAACTGGTGGAAGACGCCTTTGGCCAGTTGACGTTCCTGCGCATCTATCAGGGCACGATCAAAAAAGGCGACATGCACTTCAACCAGCGCACCGACCAAAAGCAGCGCTTCAGTCGCATCGTCAAGATGCACGCCGACAAGCGCGAGGAAGTCGATAGCGCCGGCGCCGGCGATATCGTCGCCGTGCTGGGCCTGGATTGCGCCAGCGGCGATACCTTCGCCTCCGAGCGCAAATACTGCACGCTGGAAAGCATGTTCGTCGCCGAACCGGTCATCAAGATGGCCATCAACCCCTTGTCGCGCGACGGCGCCGACAAGCTGGGCAAGGCGCTCAACCGCTTCCGCCGCGAGGATCCCACCTTCCGCGTCTCCACCGACGAAGAAACCTCGGAAACGGTCATCGCCGGCATGGGCGAGTTGCACCTCGACATCTACGTCGAGCGCATCCGCCGCGAGTACGGCGTCGAGGTGGAAGTCGGCGCGCCGAAGGTCAGTTATCGCGAAGCGCCCAGCCGCACCGCCGAATACAACTTCAAGCACAAGAAGCAAACCGGCGGTTCCGGCCAGTTCGCCCACATCGTCGGCAAGCTGGAATGTCTGCCCGAAGACTCCACCGAAGTGTTCGAGTTCGAAGAGACAGTCGTCGGCGGACGCATTCCCAAGGAATACATCCCCTCGGTCGAAAAAGGCTTTCGCGACGCGATCCACAAGGGACCGCTGGCCGAATTCCCCATCGTGGGCGTCAAGGCGATTCTCGAAGACGGCTCCTATCACGAAGTCGACAGCTCGGACATGGCGTTCCAGACCTGTGCCCGCAACTGCTTCCGCGAAACGTTCTTGAACACCAAGCCAATGTTGCTCGAGCCGGTGATGAAGGTGGAGATCGAGGTGCCCGCCCAGTATCAAGGCCCCGTGGCCGGCGAATTGACGGGCCGCCGCGGCCTGATCGTCTCGACCGACGTGAAGGGCGCGTTCGCCACGATCGAAGGCGAAGTCCCCCTGGCCGAAACATTCGGCTACTCGACCGACCTCCGCTCGATGACCCAAGGCCAAGGCACCTTCACCATGGAGTTCGCCCGCTACCGCCGCGTGCCGGCGAGCATCCAGGAAGAGATCATCGCCGAAAAGAAAAAGAAGCAACTCGTCGGCGCGAAGTAAGCCGCCGCGACGGCATCCGAAAACTCAAAGCCTTGGGAGCACCGGCTTCCAAGGCTCTTTTCATGCGCAACGCGCAAACGACGGCCGCATGAAATACAATTCGTGCATGTCATTCGTCCAAACGCTCGTCACCGCGATCCTCCCCAGAACCTGGGCCCAATCGATCGGAGCCGAGTCGCGCGCCTGGAAAGCGCGTTGCGTGCGGCTGCCAGCGCAGCCTTTGGGAGTTGGGCGGCATCCGCTGGAAAGCCACCGGAAAGCCGCGCCGCTGGCTCTACTGCCCCCAATGCGAGAAAAACACCTGGCACGCGGTCGCCTACGACAAACATGCCGCCGAACAGTAATCAAACCACAACGACACGTCACAACGAAGTAGAAGAGAACGATAAGCCACCGAGTTCACAGAGGACACACGCCATCCCGCTCCCAAATTCCAGATTCTAGTTGCTTCCGTTTTCCTGCCATTCGTTATTCCCCCCTGTGAAATCATCGAACCCGTAAAACTATCGTGCTTCCCATCGCCGGGCAGGTTTTCCGGTCGTGGGTTGACTTTGCTCCATCCGTTGCCGGTTGGCGGGAATCGCGGCGTGCGTTGCGCTGCCCGGTATTGGACGCGACGAGTGCCATCAGCACGCTGGGCTCGATACCGCCCATACCGAAATGGTAGATTGGCGCTCAGCCATGACGTTGCCCTCACAACAGCGTGACGGATTGGATAGGTCCGGTCGGGTGTTGACGCACCCGACCGGACCGTCATTATCATGGCGAATCTGGACTGGGCGGCATAACCGCGACTTGTGGAGCCCACGAATGAAGTTAGCAATCATTGCTGCGGTGGCCGCGATCCTGATCGGGCTGCCCATGCCGTGCTTGGCGGTAAGTTACACGATCACCGATCTCGGAACCCTCGGCGGAATTTCCAGTTACGGCTACGCAATAAATCAGAACGGTCAAGTCGCCGGTTACGCCAGTGATGAAAACGGAAGCTACGTTGCATTCTTATTCAGCGGGTGTAACTCGCATTCCTCGCGTGGTAGCAGGTGGATTCACAAGGAGTTGCGGCAAGTGCTAGCGTGAAGGTGAAGAAGAGGGCCTCCGCGGGTAGAACGGATTGTGATTGCAGTCCTTCCCACCCATCCAGGAGGCCCGGCCATGATCGTCGCACGGGAGCAAGCGTTTCTCAAGGCGCAACGGCAATTCCAGGCGTTGGAAATGTACGTCGAACGCGCGGCCGACGGCGGCCAGCGGATCGATCAAGTGGAACGTGAACTGTTCGGCCGGCTGCTGGCGCTGGGACACACGCTGCTGTCGGCCTTCGTGGCCGCCGCGGGGGATGGCGACGCGGGCGCGACACTGGAAACCACCCAAGGCCGCACGGTCCGCCGTTTGCAAGGCCGGCACGTGCGCCGCTACCTGTCGATCTTCGGCGAACTGTTGATCGGCCGCTACGTCTACGCGGCGCGGGAAGGGCAGAAAGTCGAGCGGGCGCCCTTGGACGAGCGGCTGGGGCTGCCGGCCGGCGAGTTCTCCTACGTCCTGGAAGACTGGCTCGAGCGGCTGTGCGTCAAGGAGTCGTTTCACGAAGCGGTGTCCGATCTGCACGCGTGGTTGGGTGTCGCGCCGAGTGAACGGGCGGCCGAGCAGATGAACCAGCAGATGGCCCAGCACGTCGAAGCCTTCCAGTTCGAGCGCGCCGCGCCGCCGGCCGACGAAGAGGCCGAGATCCTGGTAGCCACGGCCGACGGCAAAGGGGTGCCGATGCGCCGCCCGCTGGAAGAGCGGGTCCGCCGCGGACCGCGTCGCGGCAAAGGCGAAAAAGCGAACAAGAAACAGATGGCCTACGTGGGCGCGGTGTATACGATCGACCCCTTTCGCCGCACGGCCGACGACGTGCTCGACGAACTGGACCGGAAAGAACGCGCTGCCGAGCGGCCCGCGCCGCAACACAAGCAGGTTTGGGCCGAGATGACCCGCGTGCGGGAAGGAGAATCGTGTACGGGACGCGAACGTCTGTTTGTCGAGATGGCGGTGGCCTGTCACGAGCGCGACCCACAGCGCGCAAGACACTGGTCTGCCTGATGGACGGCGAGAAGGCGCTGTGGGAGGTGCAGCGCGAGTGGCTGCCGCGGGCGGTCTGCATCCTGGACTTGTTCCACGTGCTGGAGCGGTTGTGGCAGGTGGCCCACGTGTTCCACCGCGAAGGCAGCCGTGAGGCGGCTCAGTTTGTCACGCGGCACTTGCGGCTGTTGCTGGAAGGCAAGGTGGGTTATGTCATCGGTCGCTTCAAACGACTCCGCGACGAACACGCGCTACATGGCTCGCGGCGGCGCGTCGTCTCGGCGGCCATCGGCTACTACGCAAACAACCGCCGGCACATGCGCTACGACGAGTACCTGGCGGCCGGCTACCCCATCGGCAGCGGCGTGGCCGAAGGCGCTTGCCGCCACGTGGTCAAGGATCGCCTGGAACAAACCGGCATGCGCTGGACGGTCGCCGGCGCGCAAGCGATGCTCCACCTGCGCACCACCTACCTCAACGGACAATGGAACGACTTCCTGAACTACCGCATTGAAACTGAACAAACCAAGCTATACCGGCGCTCCGCGGCATAGAGATCTGCGAGTTACACCCTTATTCAGCAACGGCTCAATGCAAAGCCTGGGCGGCTTGGATTTACCAGCTGGTAGTTATGGGTTTGCGATAAATGACAGTGGAATGGTCGCAGGCGCATCTTATCAAGCTGACCCAGTCGCTTATCTGGCAGTTGTTCATGATGGAACCTCGTTTCAAAGCTTGGGCACCCTCTATGGGAATGCAAGCGTGGCGAATGGCATCAATAACAACGACCAGGTCGTAGGCTGGACCGGAACTGCACCAAATTTCGCGCAGCACGCATTCCTATACAGCGGCGGAGTCATGCAAGACCTGGGCACGCTTGGTGGCGGGACGAGCCGCGCGTTCGGTATTAATGATGCAGGACAAATCGTTGGCGAAGCGTGGATGGACAACGCTCTACCTAGGCGAGCCTTTTTGTATTCCGATGGCTCAATGCAAGACTTAGGTACACTCGGGGGCGATGAGGCGCGTGCCACCGCTATTAACGAAGCCGGGCAGATAGTGGGGAAATCGCGAATCACCTCCGAGACTTCCACCTATCATGCCTTCATTTACTCGGGCAATGAAATGCAAGACCTCGGAACCGTTGGCGGTAGCCTTAGCGAAGCCTACGCCATCAATAATCTGGGGCAGGTCGTGGGGTGGTCGCAAGATGAAACGAACACCTCTCAGCGAGCCTTCCTATACAGCAATGGCACGATGTACAACCTGAATTCGTTGGTCGATCCATCTCTTGGTTGGACGTTGTCGTACGCTCGGGGAATCAATGACAGCGGTCAAATAACTGGCATGGGCGTTATCGAAGGTGAACCACACGCCTACCTGCTCACGCCCATCCCCGAGCCCTCCACCCTGGCCCTAGCAGCCCGTTTAGATATTCCTTTCTGCCGCGAGGGCGCTAAACTTATGCCGGGGTCGGTTTCGACGGATCGATCGTTGGAGGGACACGGATGGCGATGGGCAAACGGAGGCAGCGGCAGGAGTCGCTGTTCATTACCGCCGAGGACTTGCCGCGTTCAGACGGCCACCCATTTTATGGGAAGCTCAATGGGCTGTTGGCCGAAGCCGGCTTCGATCGCTGGATCGAGCGGCGCTGCCGGCGGTACTACGAACAGGAAGAGAAACGCGGCAAGCCGTCGATTCCGCCGGGCGTGTACTTTCGCATGCTGCTGATCGGCTACTTCGAGGGGATCGACAGCCAGCGCGGCATCGCCTGGCGATGCGCCGACAGCCTGAGCCTGCGAACGTTCTTGGGGGTGCCGCTGGGCGAGGTCACGCCCGACCATTCGACGATGTCGGTCACGCGTAAGCGGCTCGGCGCGGAGGTGTTCGACGAGGTGTTTCGCTTTGTTCTGCGGATTGCCGACGAAAAACGGTTGCTCTCCGGCAAGGCGGTGGGGGTCGACAGCACGACACTCGAAGCCAACGCGGCCATGAAGAGCATCGTGCGGCGCGACACGGGCGAAGACTGGAAGCAATACGTCACGCGACTGATGCACGAGGACGGCGCGATCGACGCGGATACGGAACCGAGCGACGAAGAAATTCGCCGCTACGACAAGAAGCGGAAGAAGACGGCCTCGAACGAGGATTGGGTCTCGAAGACCGATCCCAACGCGCGGATCACCAAGCTGAAAGACGGCCGCACGCACTTGGCGTACAAGGCCGAGCACGTGGTCGATTTGGAGAGTGAAATCCTGCTGGCTGCTGAGATTCTGCCGGCCGATCACGCCGATCAGCAGACGCTCGTCGACAGCGTGATCGAAGCCCGCGTCAACTTGGAAGCGGCGGAGAGTGAAGTCGCGGTGCAGGAGGTGGCCGCCGACAAGGGCTATCACGCGGACGCGACGCTGGAACTGGCCGCCGATCTCGACATGCGAACGTACATTCCCGAGCCGAAGCGGAAAGACGATCGCGTTTGGACGGACAAGCCGGACGAAGTCCGACGCGCGGTTCAGAACAACCGCCGCCGCATGTCGCGCGCGAAAGGGAAGCGGCTGGGGCGGCTGCGGAGCGAACGCGTGGAGCGCAGCTTCGCGCACGTGTGCGACACGGGCGGCTCGCGTCGCACGTGGATCCGCAAACTGGAAGAAGTGACCAAACGCTACCGAATTGCGGCTGCGGCGCACAACCTGGCGCGGATCATGTTCAAGTTGTTCGGGATCGGCAAACCAAGAGCGCTGCAAGCCCCCGCCGACCTTGTTTGGCTTGTGCAATTTATCCTGAGTGCGCGATGGACCGTGGGATCGTTGAGACGCGCGCCGCGCGCGCCGGCACGCGCCGCCCTCGCGCGCACCGCCCGCCAACCCCGCCCGCACCATCAATCGCCTTAAATAAACGGGCTGCTAACTGTGCTCGGCCTAGTCGGCCTCGCCACCTGGGGCTGGCGACGGCGTAGCAATGGCTGAACGTAGCAACCGCGCCGCGCAGTTTGCCATCCGCACGCGGCGCACCGAGTTGCCAAAGAGCCCGTCTGGCGTCTGCCGGACCACATCGCAAGAATCGCAGCGCTCGGCTCAGAATAGTGGTTAGTAATAGGCGGGTTCGGCGTCTCATCCAATAGCTCGAATCCAAGGTCCACGAGTTGCAAGTGTTGCCAGCGCGCGATTTCTTCCGGCGTGCAAACGCTGACCGGCTGGTCAAGCTCTTGGACAAAAAGGGGTCGCTTGCCGTGGAATCGTCGGCCGCCGCCATCCGCACGAGCGCCACGCTCGCCAGGCCGACCATCAACAACAGTCGTCGCGCCAGCTCGATAGTACGAATCCGCCGGGACATGCCACGTTCGCCCCACCCAGGCGCAGAGAAACAAACAACGTCATCGACGGGCTATTATCGATGCTCGCGCGGCCCACAGCAAGCACACGCATGCTGGCGGCGTGGCGGCCGCTAATCGGCACATTCGCTACGCCTTGCCACACGACGCACCGGAAGCAGCGATATGACGCGGCCACAACGAGTTATCGCTGCCCGCGCCGCGGCGGACACGACGATACAGAAGCGTGAAGGAGACTTGCCATGAGGTCTTTGTTTGGCCGCGCGATACTGCTGCGCTTTTTGCGCCGCGATCATCCCAGGCGCGGCCAGCGTGTCGGCGAAGGATCTGCCGACCACGTACGGCGAAGACCCGGTACCCGAAACGTACCGCTCACTCTCGCCGCCGTTTACCGCTTACGGCATGGACCCGATTCCGGTCGTGTCGCCACTGGAACGCTGGCTGATGCTCAAACAGCAGCGCGAACAACGCCTGGCCGAACGCGGCATCGAAACCGAACCGCGGCAGCGGCCGGGGCTCCTCGAGCGCATTCACTGGCCCTGGTATTCGAAGCGCTAAGCGTGACATTCAGCTTGAGGCCGTGTCACTCGGCTTCGCGCCGGTTCTAATCGTCGGCTGCGAGTCGCCCGCGCCTTGGCGTCCGTTGCCACTGGCCTTCGGCGATTCGGCGATCACCAACTTGGCAGTGCCGCTCAAACGCTCGGCCAACTCGGGTATGGCCGCCGCCAGCGCGTCTTCGATGTGCTTGGCCAGAATGAACTCCATCTCGCCGCGCACCTCATCGGGCAAGTCCTCGAGATCCTTGGCATTGTCGGCCGGCAGAATGACGCGCAGGATGCCGGTGCGCCGCGCCGCCAACACTTTCTCCTTGATGCCGCCCACGGGCAACACCAATCCAGTGAGCGTGATCTCGCCGGTCATGGCCGTATCGCCGCGCACCACGTGGCCGGTGTACATCGAGGTGAGCGCCGTGGCCATCGCCACGCCCGCCGAGGGTCCATCCTTGGGAATGGCCCCGGCCGGCACGTGCACATGCACTCCGCCGTTGCGGAGCGTCTCTTCCGAAATGCCCAACGCGGCCGCTTGCGACCAGATGTAGCTTTGCGCGGCGCGGCGCTTTCGCGCATGACTTCTCCCAGTTGGCCGGTGAGCGTCAAGCCCGATCCGCCCGGCAGCGCCACCGCTTCGACATACAACACTTCACCGCCCGCCTCGGTCCAGGCCAAACCGGTCGACACGCCGGCCGGCTGGTTCTGGCGGGCTTCCTCTGCGTGAAACCGTTCGACACCGAGCAACTCGTTCAAGTCTTCGGGACGGATGGTCACCGGCTCGGCCTTTGCTTCGGCATGGCGCACCGCGATTTTGCGCGCCAACTGGCCGATCGTGCGTTCGAGTTGTCGCACCCCGGCCTCGCGCGTGTACTTGTCGATGACGGCCCGCACCGTTTCGTCCGGGATCGTCAACTGCTCTTCGGTAAGGCCGGTCTCCTTCACCTGGCGCGGGATCAAATAGCGGCGGGCAATTTGCAGCTTTTCTTCGGTGCTATATCCGCTCAGACGCAGGATCTCCATCCGATCCAACAGCGGGCGAGGGATCGTTTCGAGCGTGTTGGCCGTGGCGATGAAAAACGTCTTCGACAAATCGAACGGCAGGTTCAGGTAGTTGTCGCGGAACTCGAAATTCTGCGCCGGGTCGAGAATCTCCAACAAGGCCGCCGTGGGATCGCCCCGATAGTCGCGGCCGACTTTGTCCACTTCGTCCAACATCAACAGCGGATTGCGCACGCCAGCGCGGCGCACCGCCTGGATGATGCGGCCCGGCATGGCGCCAATGTAAGTGCGGCGGTGTCCGCGCAACTCCGACTCGTCGTGCATGCCGCCCAAGCTCATCCGTTCGAACTTCCGCTCCAGCGCCCGGGCGATCGACTGGCCCAGCGACGTCTTGCCGACGCCCGGCGGTCCCACGAAACAAAGAATCGGCGCCTTGGCGCCCGGGTTGAGTTTCAGCACGGCCAGTTGCTCGATGATGCGCTCCTTGATGAGCTTCAGACCGTAGTGGTCTTCGTCGAGGATTGTTCGCGCCCGGGCCAGGTCGAGATTGTCGGTCGTCTGGGCGGTCCACGGCAATTCGAGAATCAACTCGACGTAGGAGCGGGTGATTTGATAGTCGGGCGCGGCGGGCGGCAAGCGCTCCAGCCGCCCCAGTTCGCGCTCGGCTTCTTTGCGCACTTCGTCGGGCAACTCGATCTCGTCCATGCGATTGCGCAATTCAGCCAGGTCGGCGTCTTCGCCGCTGGTTTCGCCCAGCTCTTGCTGAATGGCCTTAAGCTGCTGCCGCAAGTGATACTCGCGCTGCTCGCGGCTCATTTCCGTCTGTGCCTGGCTGGCGATCTTTTGCCGCAGTTCGACGATCTGGGCTTCGTGCGTGAGCGCCTCGTGCATCAACCGCAATGCGTCCAGCCGCGAGGTGCATTCCAGCAGTTGCTGTTCTTTCTCGATGTCGAGGCTGATCATCGAAGCCAGCAAGTAAGCTTGATGCAGCGGATCGGCAAACTGACCGAGAATCTGGGCGATGCTCACCTGCGCATCGGCGTGCGACATGGCCTGGATTTGCGCGGCGATGTCGATCATCGTGCGATGCAAGGCGTCGACTTCAGCGCCACGGTCGTCAGGCTCGAGCAAGGCGAGCAGTCGCGCTTGCATGAAGGGCGTCGTCTGCGACGCTTCGAGCACTTCCATGCGGCGTGTTCCTTGGGCGACGATCTGGATCACGTTTTCCGTGCGATCCATCCGCTTGATCACGGCCTCGGTGCCGATCGAATACAGATCGTCGAAGCCGGGGTCTTCTACCTTGGCGTCCTTTTGCGCCACGACGAACAGCGTCTTGTCCTCGCTGGCCGCGGCCGCTTCGATCGCCTTGACCGAACGCTCCCGCCCCACCGACAACGGCATCAACAGATAGGGAAACAACACCGTGTTCTTGATCGGCAGAACCGGTAGCGTGCGCGTTTCAGTTTCGTTCTTGTCTTTGGTGTCGCTCATGCCTGAGATTCCTGACAGCGGAGCTGAACGATGAGCATGCCGTCGCGATAGTCGGTGCTAACGTGCATGGATTCCACCTCACAGGGCAACTCGAGCGATCGCTCGAACTGATTGTAAGAAATCTCCATCGAATAAGATTGCTGGCGCTCGTCGATGCGAATGTCGCGCCGCCGCCCGCGCACTGAGATCGTGCGGCCGTGCACCGACAGCTCGATGTCGCGGGGCGAGATGCCGGCCAGTTCGTACTTGAGCACCCAACCGGAGCTGGTTTGATAAACGTCGACCGCCGGGCTCCATTGCGTTTTTTGAAACGCGCGGGCCGCTGCCAGAAACAGGTCGTTGCACCGGCGCGAATCGTTAGCCATCACAACAACCTTGGGGTTAACGCGTCGACAAGCATCTCACCGCCTCGTGGAAGTGCCATCGTCGGTGGAAGCCCAGCAGCGGGCCCTGGCGCATTGTTTTCCATTGGCGGCGGAAAGTCAAAACCGCGCGCCATCGCAGCCGGTCAATCGACCAACAGGTGCAGCAGTTCGTCGGCAGCTTGCTCTTCATCCACCTCGTGGCGTTTCCAGCGGTCGACGACGCCGCCCACGTTGCCGGCGCGATCCAGCAGGCGGTCTGCCAGCACCTGCTGCGCGCGGCGCAATCGGAATTGCGCCGCTGGCTCGAGCGCGCCGTCGCGGCGCGGACTGGCCGTGATTGCTTTCCACAGGCCTTCGAAGCCTTCCGCTTTTTTGGAGCTGACCGGCAGCACCGCAATCTCTCTGCAGCCGGGCAGACTCAGCAGTTCGCGCACTTGCGATTGCAACCGCTCGGCGCCGGGCAGATCGGACTTGTGAATCACGACCACGTCGGCAATTTCCAGCAAGCCCGCCTTTTCCCATTGCAGCTCGTCGCCGCTTTCCGGTTGCAGCAGCACGACGACCACGTCGGCCAGCGACCGCACGGCCGTATCGCCCTGTCCTGCTCCGACCGTTTCCAGCAGGATGGCGTCGAAGCCGAAAGTGGCCAGCACGCGGATCATCAGGTCGACGTGCTCCGCCACCGCCTGGTGACCGCTGGCTGCCGCCAGGCTGCGAATGTACAAGCCGTCGTCATCCGGCCGGCTGGGCATGCGCACGCGGTCACCCAATAGCGCGCCGCCAGTGAGAGGACTTTCCGGATCGCAAGCCAGCACGGCAACTGTTTTGCCTTGGCCGCGCAAATACTCTGCCAGCTTGCCGACCAGCGTGCTTTTGCCGATGCCGGCGTTTCCGGTCAGCGCCACCACGGGAATCGCGTCTGGCTTCGGGCCAACGGCCTTGCGAATCTCATTGAGCTTTTCATCTCGCGAGATGAGCGTCAGCACACGCGCCAGCGCCAGGCGATCGCGAGTGCGCAGCCTTGCCAGCAGGTCGTCAAGCATGCGTGCGGCTCCCCTGTGAACGCAGAAACGCGACGATGTCGGGCAGCGGCGTGCCGGGACCAAACACGCGGGCCACGCCGATCGCTTCCAGCTTGGGAATGTCCGCCTCGGGAATGATGCCGCCCACCAGCACGCCCACGTGCGTGAGCTTGGCCGCTTTCAACATCTCCATGATGCGCGGCACCAGGGTCAGGTGCGTGCCGCTGAGCAGGCTGATGCCCAGCCAATCGGCGTCTTCGTCCGCCACCGTGCGCACCACGGCCTCGGGCGATTGCCACAGCCCGGGGTAAATGACGTGAAAGCCGGCGTCGCGCAGCCCGCGGGTAATGACCTTCACGCCCCGGTCGTGGCCGTCGAGGCCGACCTTGGCCATCACGATTCGCAATTGCGGGTTGTCGTTCATGTGGGTTGTTAGATCAGCCCCCGGCTTTGCCGGGGGATAGTGTGAGTGTCGCGGTCATTACAGTAAGTATACGTTGTTCGTCGGTTTGCGCCGCATGATCCCCCGGCAAAGCCGGGGGCTGACCGTGCTTTTGTTGGGTGACTACACCACGGCCGTGTCGACACGTCCGAGCACGTCGGCCAGCGCACACATGGTTTCGCCGACGGTCACTCGCGCTCGGGCGGCGTCGATCAGCGACGGCATGACATTCTCGCCGGCTCCGGCGGCCCGGCGCACGTTGTCGAGCGCGCGATTCATTTCTTCGGCGCTTCGTTCTTCCTTGCGTTTGCGGAGCGTGGCGATCTGTTCGGTTTCCACGGCGTGATCGATCGACAGGATTTCCAGCGGCTTCTCTTCGGCCTCCTGATAGGCGTTGATACCCACGATCAGCTTGCGCTTGGCGTCCACCTCGCGCTGATAGACGAACGCCGCGTCGGCGATCTCGCGGCGGAAGAATCCTCGGTCGATGGCCGAGAGCATTCCGCCCAGCTCTTCGATGCTTTCGAAATACTTGCGGGCTTCAGCTTCCATCTGCCGCGTGAGGGTTTCGACGAAGTAGCTGCCGCCCAGCGGATCGACCGTGTTGGTCACGCCGGTCTCGTGAGCAAGCACCTGTTGGGTGCGCAAGGCCAACGTCACCGCGTGCTCGCTCGGCAGCGCCAGCGTTTCGTCCATGCTGTTGGTGTGCAGCGACTGGCAGCCGCCCAGCACGGCGGCCATGGCCTGATAGGCCACGCGAATCAGATTCACTTCGGGCTGCTTGTCTTGCAGCGAGCAGCCGGCCGTTTGCGCATGGAATCGCAGCTTCCAGGAGCTCTCCGTCTTCGCGCCGTAGTGGTTGCGCAGGCGATCGGCCCACAGCAGCCGGGCGGCGCGGTACTTGGCCACTTCCTCGAACAGGTCGTTGTGGGCGTTGAAAAAGAAGCTCAAACGGCCGGCAAACTGATCGACTTCCAGCCCGCGCGCAGGCATTCGTCGATGTAGTGGAAGCCGTCGGCCAGCGTGAAGGCCAGTTCCTGCACGGCGGTCGAGCCCGCCTCGCGAATATGATAGCCGCTGATCGACACCGGGTTCCACTGTGGCACGTGATGCGTGCAAAACTCGATCACGTCGATCGCCATCCGCACCGACGGTTCGGGCGGGAAGTAGATTTCGTTTTGCGCGTGGAACTCCTTGAGCGTATCGTTCTGGATCGTGCCGCGCAGCTTCTTCCAATCGAAGCCGCGGTCCTGTGCATTAGCCAGATAGAAGGCCATCACGATCATGGCCGGCGCGTTGATCGTCATCGAGACCGACAGTTTTTCGATGTCGATCTGGTCGAACAACTGCCGCATGTCGTCGATGGTGTCCATGGCTACGCCCAATCGGCCGACCTCGCCGATCGAACGCGGATCATCGCTATCGAGGCCCATCAGCGTGGGCAGGTCGAAGGCGGTGCTCAAGCCGGTCTGGCCGCGCTCGACCAGAAAGTGAAACCGCTCGTTGGTTTGCCGCGCGGTGCCAAAGCCGGCAAACTGCCGCATGGTCCACAGCCGGCCGCGGTGCATCGTGGCGTGAATGCCGCGCGTGTAAGGATATTGACCGGGATAGCCCAACTCGCTGTCGTAGTCGAAGTCCTCCAGGTCGTCGGGCGTGTAGAGCGGTTCGATGGGCACGCTGCTGACCGTCGTCGGCGGCTGCACCGGCGGCGGGGCCTTCTCAATTTCAGCCCGCCACTGTTCCCACAATTTGCGATCCATGGCGGTAGCCATATACAGAACCTTTTGGACACGTGAGGATCGATGCTCGATGAGGGAGTTGGCCGAATGAATTGTACCCCGCCGGAAGCGCAGGCACGAATAGCACCGCCCACCGCCACCACTGGGCACGCATCATCCCCATCCGACGTTGCCGGGGGATTCCTGGACGAGTCGCGGCGTCAACGCAATCGTGGTCCCTTAATTTACGACCGGGCTTTCCGCGAAACAAGCGGCCTGGCACGGCGATGTCGGCTTAGTTGGAAATCCGCTTGCGCTTTACCGCGCTGTCGATCCAACCAAGTGAGAATGAGGACCGCGGGGGCCCAAAGGCCGAACGCATATATGCCGAATCTCGCCCCGAATGCCTTCCAAAGTGCCAGCGCAATCGACGCGGCGGTGACTATTGCCAGTAGCGTGCGAATCGTGAACTGCGATCTGGCAGCGCCATCACTCATTGGCGGCACTTATCCCCCGCCCCACTTCGGCTCGCGCTTCTCTAAAAACGCTTTCATCCCCTCGATCGCGTCGGGGGCTTTGGCGTTCTCGACCATGATGCGCTCCATCACCTGGTAGGCCAGAGGCGTTTCGAGTTCCAACTGTTCGTAGAAGGCGCGCTTGCCGAGCTCGATCGTGTGGGGACTGGCGGCGGCTATTTTTCGAGCCAACGACAGGGTCTCGTCGCCCAGTTGATCGCGCGGCACGACGCGGTTGACCAGGCCGATCCGCTCGGCTTCGTCGGCCGGCACCGGCTCGGCGGTGAGCAGCATCTCCATGGTCCGCTTGGGGCCGATCGCGCGCGACACGGCCACGGCGGGTGTGGAGCAGAACAAACCGATCTTGATGCCGGGCGTGGCAAACGATGCTTCCTCGGCGGCCACGATCAAATCGCACGTGGCGGCCAGTTGGCAGCCGGCGGCCGTGGCAATGCCCTGCACCTGAGCGATCACCGGCACCGACAGCTCGCGAATCGTGGTCATCATCTGGGTACACAGCGCGAACAATGATTCACGCTCGGAGTCGCTGGCCTCGATGATCTCGGTCAGATCGTGTCCTGCGCTGAATACAGGGCCCTCGGCGGCCAGAATGACGCATTGCACGTCGCCGTCAGCTTCGGCTTCTTCCATCCGCTCGATCACCTGCCGCATGGCCGCGCGCGACATCACGTTGCGTTTGGCCCCATTGGCCAAAGTGACGACGCCGACGACGCCGAGCGATTGGTACGTGACAAGAGGTTTTTCCATGGTCTGTACGGTTCAGCCTTGGGGCTGCCTGACGAGCACAGAGACGACCGCCTGTGCAGAATTATACACAATCCACGACCGCGCGGCTCGGTGAGCTATTGCGGGAGATTCCGGCCGAATGAGCGCCATCCTGCCAGTGCAACAAGTGCCGCTATCGCCAGCACGAACGTGCTCGGCTCGGGCACAGGCGTGGCGGTCGCAATGCCAGTACGACCGTCCGTCAGATGGTAGAAGAAAGCGATCTGACCCAGATCGTTCAATCCGTCGTTGGCAAATCCAAGCCCATTGACGACCGCACCAAATAGTGGATCCCCCACGCCGATGACCCGATCTGCGGCAGAGTTTCCACCGGTGTAGATGCCGTCGACGCCGTCAAGCGTCGTCCGGAATGCAATGCCACCGGAGTTGTTGATGGCATACGAGAATGGGAGAGTGGGCACGACAAGTGTCGGTGTGCCGTTATGAATCGAATAGAGCGCTTGCGTCGAATAGTCATTCAGCAGCGCGCCTGTCAACAAGTCGCCTGCATCGTTCAATCTCTGGTATCCGAGGCCATAGATCGGGCCACCTGTCGAGGCCAGTAACGTGGTTGGACCCACCGGTGGAATGGCTTGGATCTCCAAGCCGGTGCTAACCGCCACCACACCCAGGTTGTTGATCGATTCGCCGTATTCCGCCGGCGCAACTGGGAAGATGGGTCCGCCGCCGCTCACATATGCAGTTCTCACGGCGGGACCGGTATCGGGTATGGCGTCAAAGACGACGTTGCCCGCATCGTTGATTTGCACGAAGTCGCCTAGACTGTTGAGCGGAATCGCCTGGGAAACAGAAATGGCGACGCCACCGCTGACTTTCACAACGCCCCCCACGCCCGAAGCTCCGCCTCGGAAGGCGACCTGTTGCACGTTGTTGAGCACCAAGCCGTTCGAAGCGACTGACAGATTGGTCGCGATAAGATTCGCAGGCGCGCCGCCATTGCCGATGAAAAGACCATCGACGGGCGGTCCGTCAATCGTGAGTTGATGGGCTCCGAAAACGACGACGCCCGCGTTGTTGATCGCCGGGTCAACGTAGAACTCGTTGAACCAACTCGTGCCAGGGATCGGCACCGGTGGAAGCGTCCTTTCGTACAGACTCAGAGTTTGATAACTCGCCGCACTAGCCGTCGCCGCGGCAGTCCCCAACCAAACGACGACGGCCATCACTGCCAGACACCGCTGAGTAAGATTGTGCCGCATGCTGCACCGTGCGGATGGCCCGTACGGGGGGAAAGACTCATTTCCCGACTATTATAGTCTGCCGATCACTCAGTACGCAAACTTCTCAAAATTGCCAAGTGCCGCTCGGCGACACGACCGGCCTGCGCCCGCCTAGATCCAGATATCGCTTGTGCTGTCGCCGCCGGGGAATCGCATTTCGTGTGCCCGGGCCGGGCCGTCGGGTTCGGCGCTAAAGTCGACGAAGAAATCCTCGTTGAGCTTCATGCCGCCCTTCTCGGTATCGCAGTCGATCTGCAGGATCGACGAGCCTTTGGCCAATTCCGGATAGAACTGGTTGTCCCAACTGCTGTAGAGCGAATCGGTGACGTAGAGCCGTTTGCCGTCGAGGCTGAGCTGCAGCATCTGCGGTCCGCCGGCGAAGTCCTTGCCGCGAAACTTGCCGCTTTTGCCAATGACCCCGCCCAGCCACACGCGGCCGGTGAGCTTGGGATTGGCCGGATCGCTGATGTCGTATTGTCGCAAGTCGCCGTGCAGCCAGTTGGAGAAATACAAAAAGCGGTCGTCCAGCGACACCAGCAAGTCGGTAATCAAGCCCGGCACGGGGAACGGCCAGCCCTCGGTTTCCACCGGTTCGACGCTGATAACCTTGTCGACCTGCCATTTGCTGTCCGGCTTGTGGAAGTGCCACATCGTGCTGGAGAGCGCCGCGCCGACGAAGCCGTGCGTGCTGTCGGGATTGTGATGAAAACGGACTTCCAGCGGGATCATGCCGTCGCTGCCCAGATCGATCCGCTCGACCATCTTGCGATCGGTCCAGTTCCAGAAGCAGAGCGAATGGCCGTACTTGCCGCCTTCGACGTCCTCCATTTCGAAGCCGCCGCGAAACGTGTTGGGCGCGGCCCATTCGCTGGAGACCATCACGTCGTGCCGCGGCTGGTACCAGAAGTCGTAGTTGTACTCCAGTCCGCTGTCCTTCGGCTCCCAGCGTCCGGCGATGTTGAACTCGTCGTCCAGCAGCAAGAACCCGCCCGGCGCGTCTCCCTGGCCGTTGCCCAGCATCGAGATCATGATGTGGCCGTCTGCCAGGCAGTGTACCGTGTGCGGCGCGCTTAGGTCCGTTTTGGAAACCACTTCCTCGGGTTCGATCACTTTGTGCATTTTGGCCGAACGCGGCTCGGCCGCGTCGATCACGTGAATGCGCCCGAACGGAAGCCCGGCACGATCAAATAGCGCCGCGCCTTGTCGGGATCGGCATGACAACTGGCGCAGGCGTTCCAGCCGAAGTGGTGCAGCTCGTCGCCCGTTTGCGGCATCATCACGCGGCGCACGACCTGCGAATAGGCGGACGACTCGGGATCGACGTCGACCACGGCCAGATAGTCCTTGCCTTCCGGCTCGATGCCGACCCGCAGCGCCGTGACGAACAGCTCCTTCTCGCGCGGCGAATGCATGGCGGCGGTCGGTGACGCGTAGATGTGCCGCTTGTCTTCGGAGTTGTCGGCGCCCTGCGCCAGTTGCTGGGAAGAGAGCACGCGGCCGGTAAGCGTAGCGGCTGCCGTGGTCGCCAGGAAATCACGTCGACGCATGGCGTGGGACTCCTGCTGCTGAATTGGGAGATGGAACGCCGCGCAGCTCGGAAGCACCGAGTGGATGAGCTACGCGACGCATGGGGAATTATATCGCAAGGCCCGGCCGCGCGTCGTCAAAAATCGGTTAGCGATTTGGGCGGCACGGCCACGCGCAGGGCATTCAGCACGGCGATCAGATCAATCACTTCTTGCGCGATGGCGCCTGCCACGGGCGGCAGCAGGCCAGCGGCGGCAAAGCCCATGCCGGCCACCGAAAGCGCCATGCCGCCCAAGGCACTTTGCAACGCAATCGAACGCATGCGGCGCGAAATGTGCAAAAACTCGTCGACGCGCGCCAGCGAGCTGTCCATGATCACGGCGCCGGCGGCTTCCGCCGTGATGTCGCTGTTTTGTCCGAACGCCACGCCCACGGTAGCTGCGGTGAGCGCCGGCGCATCGTTAATACCGTCTCCAAGAAACAGCGTCTTTGCGCGGGCCGTTTCGCGGTGAACGATTTCCAGCTTCTGCTCGGGGCTCTGACTGGCGAAGACTTCGTGAATGCCCACCTGATCGGCCAGGTAGCGCACCTCCGATTCGCGATCCCCCGAAACGAGCAGGATGCGATCAATGTGATGTTTCGGTAGCAGGTGATGCACGAACGGCACGCCCTCGCTGCGTGCCTCATCTCGCAGGACGTAGGTGGCGGCATAGCGGCCATCGATGGCGATCGAGCACTCCAGACCGGCCGATTGTGGCGGAAAATCGCTCTCGGCGGCCAGGCCCTCGGCGACAAGTTTGGCGCGATTGGTGATGCGTACTTCCTTGCCAGCGACGGAGCCCTGCAAGCCTCCGCCCGGCGCTTCGCGAATCTGAGTCGCATCGGCCAGTGAGAGCGACTCGCGTTGGGCGGCATCCACGATCGCCTGCGCCAGCGGATGTTTGGAGTAGCGTTCCAGGCTGGCCGCGAGTGTGAGGACGCTCTTGCGGTCGAACCCTTCGCCCACATGCTGTGCCACCAAGTGCGGGCGGCCATAGGTCAACGTGCCCGTCTTGTCGAGGATCACCGTGCGGCACTGTTCGACCTGCTCGAGCACGGCCGGATCCTTGATGATGATGCCGCGCCGCGCCGCCAGCGAGATCGAACCGATAATGGCCACGGGAATGGCGATCAACAACGGACAGGGCGTAGCTACGACCAGCACCGCGAGAAATCTCGTCGATTCACCGCTGGCGGCCCAGGCTGCGGCAGCGATCGCCAAAGCCAGCGGCGTGTAAAAGGCCCCCAGTTGATCGCCAAGGCGGCGAATCCTGGGGCGATGCTGCTGCGAGGTCTGCATCACCTGCATGATCTTGGCGTAGCGTGAGTCGATGGCCCGCCGACCGGCTTCGATCGCCAGCGCCGACTGGCCGTTGATTGCGCCGGAAAAGACTTGCGAACCGGGCGCCTTCGACATCATGAACGGTTCGCCGGTGAGGTACGACTCGTCCATGACGCCGTGCCCTTCGACTACCACGCCATCGACCGGACAGATCTCGTGCGGCAGGATCAACAGCCGATCGCCGACGTTCACCTGATCCAAGGGCACGTCGACCAAACCGCCGTCGCGGCGCAGATGGGCCGTGGATGGCACCCGCTTGGCCAGCGCCTCGAGCACCGACGACGCGCTGCGCACCGCGTAGGATTCCAACGCGCCGCCGCCGGAAAGCATCAACACCACGAACGTGCCGGCCAGATACTCGTCGAGAAACACCGAGGTAACGATCGACATGCCGGCCAGCAGGTCGGAGCCGAAGCGGCGTGCGATCAATTGCCGCGCCAGCCCGTAAACGAGCGGCACACCTCCCAGCGCCAGTGCGATCCATAATGGCGCGTTGTAGATCGTTGTCGAGGCGCCGACGGCGAAGCGCAGCACCAGATGAAGCAATATGGCGGCCAGCGCTAGGATGGCGATCGCCGCTGTGGCGCGATCGGCCACTTCGCCCGACTGGAACTCCGGCCGAACCCCCTCGGCGACTTGGGGCAATGGCCGGCACGCACCCGGTCGGTCGTTCATGCTATTTCCCGCTGGTCGCCCCATCGCGCACCACCTTGTGGCAATTCACGCAACTGAGCGTGAGTTGCACGTAGGCAATTGCGGCGCCGTCGAGGTTCTCCTCGTCGGCCATCTCGATGAGCTGCCGGTTGGCGATTTGAAAGATTCTAAGCTGTTGGCGATATTCCGGCGAGCCGGCGCGGACCCACTTTTCCAAGTAGCCAAGCGTGTTCATCGTGCGGGCACTCTTGGCGACTTGCTCGTAGTTTTCGCTCGTCAGGCCGGCCAGGATTTGGTCCGTGTACTCGAGCTTTTTCTTCATCCAGAAGCTCGCCTTCTGGTCTTCCTCGTCGGCGCGTGCCTGCGGCGCGATCGCCAACACACAGAGTGCGCAGATCACCGCCCAAACCCATCTTGTGCTCATAAAAGGATCCTCTTGTGAACTGCCAAATGAAAACTCTCGTCCATATACTCCTTGCCGAACGCCTTAGGCCGCGCGAATCAACACGGATCCTCCCGGACGATTTTTGAGATATCCGCCGGCTACCAACACGGTGCAATCGGCGCGCCGCCGACGCGCGGTTCGAAGCTACGCGTCAGGACGGCAGTTTTTGTGCGCCAGCACGCGGTCGCCGGGCCACGTTGACTGTGCGTATCCGCGCAGTCGAGCACCTTTTTGATACACTATTGGAAGGTACCAGACGGACGATTGTCGAGCCGGACAATGCTCTGGTCAAATCCGCCGGTTGGTATGGCGATTGCTCGTTCGAGCCGATGCGCGGTCGAGTCCGCGCCGATAAGGGAAAGCAAGCATGTTCGAATTGAATAATTTGCTCGTGCCGGTCGATTTCTCGCCAGTCTCGCGAGGCGTCTTCGAGCAGGCCCAACAGTTGGTGCGTGGCGACGACGCCGCCATCTTGCTATTGCACGCCATCGATCCCCACGCGATCGACTTCGCCGAGGGCCTAGGCTTGGGCGCGCGGCAAGCCATCGTCGATTCGGCGCGGAGCAAGGCCGAACAAGAACTGGAACAATGGAAAGCAGAAGCCGCCGAAGGCGTCGATGTGCAAACCATCGTCTCGGAAGGCGTGCCGTTTCTGGAGATCCTTCGCAAGGCCGAAGACTTTCAAGTTGATGCGATCATGATGGGTCGCTTTGGCACTCGCGGACCCATCGAAAAAGTGCTGTTTGGAACCACGGCCGAGCGCGTGATTCGCGGAACGAGCCGCGCGGTGATCGTCGTGCCGATCGACGTTTGAGCTAGACAAGTTCACACCCCACAGAGACCCCTAGCCGAGCGGTAGCGCTCCATGCTCCATACCATCCTTTGCCCGATCGATTATTCGGATGCCAGCCACGAGGCGCTGGGCCATGCGGCGTCTTTGGCGCGCTCGTTGAAAGCGAAGTTGCTGGTAGTTCATGTCGAACTGCCCTCGGTACCGCCAACGGGCGCCGCCGAGTCGCCCGACAAACTCCGCCAGCAGGAACAAGCGCAAGTTCGCAACCAACTGGATCCGTTGTGCGCCGATGGCGAGCCGCAAGTCGCCCACGAGCTCCGCATTCTGCACGGCGACCCTGCTGCCGAGATCGTGCGGCTGGCGATCGACGAGCCGGCGGATCTGATCGTCATGGCCACGTCGGGGCGCTCCGGCTGGCGACGGATGCTGATGGGCAGCGTGGCCGAAAGCGTCATGCGCCACGCGCCGTGCCCTGTGCTCACCTGCCGCGTGGCCGGCGGTGCAACCCAACCCGAGGCAGATACGGCGCCCGAGGACAGCATCGATCAAGAGATCGACTTTCGCGAGGTTCCTGCCGACCGTATCGCCCAGCGTGGCTCGCGCGCGCTCGACTTGCTGGCCCAGGCGATTCGCAACCGCGCTACCGACGTGCATCTCGATCCGTTGGGCGATACCTTGGAAGTCCGCTTCCGCATCGACGGCCGGCTCGAACACTACTGCCGTCTGGCGCACAGCGTGGCGCATCCCATGGCCACGCAGTTGAAGCTCATGGCCGAGGTGGACATTGCCGATCCGTTCATGCCACGCGAGGGACGGTTCGGCCTGCCGTCGCCGCTGCACCACGATGTCCGACTGACGCGCGTGCCAGTGGTCGGCGGCGAGTCGATCGCGCTGCGGTTGCTGAACCGCGAAACGCTATTGCGCCCGCTGGACACATTAGGAATGTCGGCGGATTCGCTCGATTTGCTGAAAGACATGTTGCGGCTCGGCGAGGGCGTCGTGCTGGTCACCGGACCTGCCGGCGCGGGCAAGACCACCACCGCTTATTCCATGGCGCATGCGATGGACGACGGCCACCGCAATATCGTCACGATCGAAGACCCCGTGGAATACCGCGTGCCCAGTTTCCGGCAAATGTCCGTCGACGCGCGGCACGGCATCACCATGACCAGCGGGTTGAAGTCGATCTTGCGGATGGATCCCGACGTCGTGCTGGTGGGCGAGATTCGCGACGCCGAAGCGGCCGAAATCGCCATGCGCGCGGCTAGCTCCGGCAAGTACGTGTTTTCCACGATCCACACGCGCGACGTGGCATCGACCGTGACGGCCTTGCGCGATTTGCACATCGACAACCGCTCGTTGGCCGGCAATCTCACGGGCATCATCTCGCAGCGGCTGGTGCGGCGCGCCTGCGATCAGTGCCACCGCACGGAGCCGATTTCCGAGAAAATGGCCCAGTTCATGCGCGACGAGGGAGTTGAGCCGCCGGTGTCGGTGGCGGCGCCAGGTGGTTGCCAGAAGTGTCGCAACACCGGCTATTACGAGCGCGTGGGCATTTTCGAGGCGGTATTGCCCGACCGCGAGATCCGCGAAGCGATCGAGCGGGGCGACGGCGAAAATGACATGCGCGAGATGCTACGCGCCCGCGGCACGCATAGCCTGTTGGCCGACTCGCTGGGCAAGGTGCGCGACGGGATCTCGACGTTCGACGAAGTTCGTGCGATGACCTGGGTCACGTTTCCAGAATAGCGGCGACACGCGGACGCGCTGCGTCGAGTCTTGGCTGTGTTCGCCGGCTAGGGCGTCAGTTCTTCTTGCAGCCGCCGGGCGAGAGTCTCGGCTCGCGCATCGTCCAGGTGCAAGGGATTGAGCAGCAATTGCCCTTCGTCCAGCGCCCAATGGCCCACGTAACAGGGCGGCGATCCGGCCCTCAGCCGGCGGCATACCTCGAGGGCCGTGCGCCCCAGCCGCGACTCGTCGACCGCGATCTGGAGCATGGGCAGGCATTCCGCCGGTCCGGCGTGCAAGGTACACCGCGCTGCAACGCCTGTGAGTGTGTCCGCAATCATCCGCAGCCGACGCGTGGACTCTTCCAACACCTGGTCGTGGCGGCCGTCGGCAAACAGTTGCAACGCCGTCATCAGCGCCACGATTTGCTCTTTGGCCACTTTGAACCCCCGGCCGATTCCCTGGCGCGGCATGCCGGCCAATGAATCGCGGTCAATCAACTCCGGCGGTGGCTGCCAAAGATTCAGATGCTCGTCGATGTCCAGCATCTGCAAGGCGGCGGCGCCGACCAACAACTTGCGACCACACAAGATACCCGTGGCCTGCGGACCTCGAATGGCTTTGCCGCCGCTGAATACGACAAGGTCGGCCCCGGTGCCGGGGATGGCCTTCAAGTTCTCGCGTGGCGGCAACTCGGCAGCCGCGTCGACCAGGACCGGCAGATGATGCGCGTGGGCCCTCTCGACGACCTCCGCCAGCGGTGGCCGCGAGTCGGCCGTTAGCACGTAGAACACGCCTGCGGTGCGCGGACCGAATGCGGCTTCGTACTCCCAGGCCTCGCAGCGGCGCATGCCCGAGCCGGCGGAAACTTCGTTGAACCCCACTTCCACGAGCCGAGCGCCGCTAGCGCGCACGGCATGGTCGTATCCATTGCGCTGTTCGCGGGCGACGACAATTTCGTTGGGAAAACCTTCACAATGCGGCAAACGTTCCATCCGCGTCAAATCGTTGCCGGTGAGGATCGCGGCGGCGCCGAGCGTCAATCCGGCGGCGGCGCCGGCGGTGACCAAACCCGCTTCCGTGCCGGTCGCCTGGGCAATCGCGCGCGAAGCCTTGCCTTGCAAGCGGTCCAACGGCACCGCTTCGGCGGCGGCGGCGCGCATCGCGTCGAGCACCTCATCGGGCATCGGCGCGCCGCCCAGCCGCGTTACCGCGCCAGAGGCATTGATGATCGGTTCGAGTCCCAGTTGTTCGTAAATGCCCACGGATTTACCTCGAGGGTGATACGTTTGCCTGCCATTGAAAGAGGGCTCCATTCTAGTTCGCGGCGTCCGCAACCTGCCAGCGTTCGCAAAACATTGAGCCGCGAGCCGGCGGTGCTATGATGGACGCGGCCGGGCCCATTGCCCAACAATTCCTCCGGCACGCCCTTTTGAAATGAGGTCGCGCATGTCGTCGATTTCTAGCCTGACACGTCAAGCCGCGTGGTCCTTGCTGATCGCCTCCCTAGCGGGCGGTGGCGGCTTGTCGGTCGCAACGGCAGATACTCCATCGGACTCGAACGAGGCGGCCGCTGGCCCGGTATCGCCAGAAAAGCCGGTGCCGCCGGCAACATCGCGCACCTATCGAAACAAGCTGACGCGCTTGCAAAATCCATCGCCGTTGTTGGCCGATCATCCTGAATTCATCGAGCCGGTGCGCGAAACGACTCGTTACGAAGCGCCGCTGTTGGTCGACGACGCCAATGCCAATCTGCACGTGCGGGCGTGGCGGTACTCGTACAACGCCCGCGGCATCATCGAAATGCCGAATCGACTGGAGGCGGCCAAGACGGCCATCATCATGGTGCATCCCTGGGGCGTCGACGATGGCCAGGGCTGGCGCACGCCCGAACCTGCCGGCGCCGCCGACTTTTGCACCATCGAGAAAAATCATCTCGCCGGGCGCCACACGCGCGAAGTGATCGATCCGTTTATCAAGTCGCTGCGTGGCAAGGTAGCGCTCGTGATGTACAGCCTGCCTGGCAGCGAAGATCCGATTCGCCACAAGCTCTATCGCTCGTTCACGCATCGGCCCGATGAAGCCGAGCGAACCACCGGAGCCCGCGAGTTGGCCGCCAAGCTGAACGGCTTCGATTATCGGGGCGATCCGGTGCCCGAACTGCTGACGCTATCGCGCGACCAGCCGGTGGCCGACTATTTTCGTCAGTTCAGCGGCTTGGACGCGGGGCCCCGCTTCAACAACGCCGGCTTCTGGGAATTGCCTATTCCGGTGACGCGCGATTTGGAGGCCCAACCCGACGACGTCGTGATTTACGACACGGCCGGATACGAGCCGTTGAAACAATTCCTGCACGCGGAGGGTATCCGTCATGTGCTGTTGACCGGCTATGCCACGGACATGTGCTATTGCAAGACTACGGCCGGATACGACAACCTGTCTCAGGATTTCAACGTGTTTCTGGTGGGCGATGCCACGCTGGCCACGTTTCCGGCAAACTCGAGCCCACGGTTTGCCACCAACGCCGCCATTTCGTTCGCCTCGCTGGAACAGTTGATCACGCAAATCTCGTGGATCGAGTATCGGAACAAGCAAGAGCAGTGAACCTGGTCGTTCGTCTCACGTGAGGATAACCATGTCAAAATTTCTGCCGTTGGTTGCGTGTGCTTGTTTGAGGCTCTTGGCTCCTTTGCCGACAGCGGCTGCCGCCGATCCGCTGCTGGGCAAGCAGATCGAGGCGTTCTCACTGGACGACTTTCACGGACAGCCGCACACGCTGGCCGAACTTGCCGACAAACCGGTGGTCGTTCTGGCGTTTCTGGGCACCGAATGTCCGTTGGCCCGGTTGTATGCTCCCAAGCTGGTCACGCTGGCTCACAAGTACTCCGACCAGGGAGTCGTCATCCTGGGCATCGATTCGAACGTGCACGACACGCCGACCAAGCTGACGGCCTTTGCCAACTCCTACAAGATCGACTTCCCGCTGCTGTTGGACAAAGGAAACAAACTAGCCGACAAGATCGGCGCCACGCGCACGCCCGAGGTGCTCGTGCTGGACGCCAAGCGCATCGTGCGCTACCACGGCCGCATCGACGACCAGTATGTCGTGGGCGCGCCGCGCGAAGCCGCTCGGCATCGCGAACTGGTCGACGCGCTCGACGCGCTCGTGGCAGGCAAAGAGGTTGCCATGCCCTCGACCGAGTTTACCGGATGCCTGATCGCCAAGGAGCGCAAGATCGAGCCGCACGGCGACACTACCTATGCGGGCAATGTGGCCGCGATCGTCAATCGCCACTGCGTGGAGTGCCACCGCGAAGGAGAGCTGGCGCCGTTTACCCTCACAAGCTACGAAGAAGTCGTGCCCTGGGCGGCCACTATTCGTGAAGTGGTCGAGCAGAAACGAATGCCGCCTTGGTTTGCCGATTCGCGCTATGGCAAGTTCACGAACGATTGCAGTCTCAGCGGGGAAGAGATGCAAACACTTTTCGCGTGGATCGACAATGGCTGCCCCGAGGGGGATCTCAACAATCTGCCGCCAGCGCCTCAGTTCTATACGGGTTGGCGGATGGGCGAGCCCGACGTCGTGTATGAAATGAGCGAACCGTATCAGGTGCCCGCCGAAGGCACCGTCGACTATCAATACTTCGCGGTGGGACCCAAGCTGGAAAAAGACCTGTGGGTTTCGGTCGCCGAAGCGCGGCCCGGCAATCCGCAGGTCGTGCATCACGTGGTCTTGTTTGCCATGCCGCCGACCAAAGGTGAAGTGCGGCCGCGGGAAGCACAGCGCGGCGGGCAAATGATCGGCGTCTATGCGCCAGGAATGAATCCCTGGCGCTATCCCCCGGGCACGGCCATGAAGATCAAAGCCGGCTCCACGTTGGTCCTCCAGATGCACTATACGCCCAACGGCACCGCGCAATCGGACCGCAGCTACGTGGGGCTGAAGCTGTTGGATGTATCGGAAGTGAAGGAGCAGGTGAACTACGGGATGGTTGTGGACGCGGCATTTGAAATTCCACCACACGCGGACGACTACGAAGTCGTCGCTCGCAAACGATTCCTGCGCGATTGTTACATTTACAACTTGTTTCCCCACATGCACTATCGCGGCAAGTCGTTCAAATTCGAGGCCGAGTTTCCCGACGGCCGCCGCGAGGTCCTGCTCGACGTGCCACACTACGACTTCAATTGGCAGTTGCGCTACGACCTGGCCCAGCCGGTCTATCTGCCGCGCGGGTCGCGTTTGATCTGCACCGCGCACTTCGACAACTCGGACGGCAATCCGCTCAACCCGGATCCCTCGGCGACCGTCCGTTTCGGCTTGCAGTCCTGGGAAGAAATGCTGGTCGGCTATTACACGACGATCCAGGCTCCGTCCGGACAAAAGACGACGCGGCGCGAGTAAGTGGAGCCGTTTCGCTTGGCGTATCCAGCGGTAGGCGGGCCGGCAGCGCTGCGGCTTCCGGCAAAGATTGCCAGCGGCGCGGCGCCGGGTTAGCATGCAGCGTACCACGCTGGCGGCGCATTCGCCGCTGGTCCCGCCGATTGCCGACCTCGGAAGCTACAGGCCGTGTTGCGCTTCACTCTGCATTTGCTTGCGCTCGTGTCGCTGGGTCTTGTTGCCGCAACGGCTGCCAAGGCCGAGCATGGCCAATTCGATCGCAGTGAAGTCAATCCGGCTGAAGAGGCCTATATCTTCACCCCGCCCGGTTTCGACAAAGCGGGAAAACCGGCCGTTGCCAGCGGGCCGGAAACGGCTCGACTGCACGTGACGATTCACGACACGGCCACCGGGCGTCCGACGTTCTGCCGGGTCAACGTCCTCGGCTCCGACGGCAACTATTACCAACCCCAACAAAATCCGCTCGGGGAATACAGCCTCACCGGCACCTGGCCCGACTCGTTGGCCGGCAATCGCCCCAGCAAAGCGCCCATTCGCTACTTCGGCCACTTCTTCTATACGCCGGGCGAGTTCCACGTCGACGTGCCCGCCGGCAGCGTGCGCGTTGAAGCGTGGAAAGGATTCGAGTATCGCCCGGCCGTGATGACGACGGAGGTCGCATCGGGAAGCTCAAGCAAATTGCGCGTGAATATTGCCCGTCGTGCCGACATGGCGCGCCAAGGCTGGTACTCGGGTGATCTGCACTTGCACTTCAACCGCACGAGCGACCAGGACGAGCAAACGATCCATGACTTGCTGGAGGCCGAGGACATCCGCTTCGGCAACATCCTCTGCTACAACGAAAACACCAGCGGCTATCGAGGCATGATGCCCGAGCAAGTGGCGCCGCAGCGGCGTGGGCTGGGCGTCAAGTCGATCGCCCAGCGCGGCGACTACCACATCATTTCCGGCCAGGAGTATCGCAACGGCGTCTTTGGGCATTTGAATCTCTACTTGCGCAGCCGGATGGTGCTCGAAGGCCGAGAGCTTGATCCGAACATCGGCCCCATGTTCGGCACGATCGGCGCCGAGACCCAGGCGCAGGGCGGCTATGCCTTCCATGCGCATGGCGGCTACGCGCTGGAGATTTGGGCCGACCTGGTGCAGCGCGCCACCAATGGCGTGGAACTATTGCAGTTCGGCATTTATCGCGGCATCGGGCTGGATGGCTGGTACCACGTGCTCAATGCCGGCTTTCGTTTCCCGGGCTGCGGCGCCAGCGACTATCCGGCCTGCCGCAAGCTGGGCGATTGCCGCACCTATGTGCACATGCCTGGCAAGCCCAACTTCGTGGATTGGCTGCGCGGCGCGGCAGAAGGACGCAGCTTCATGACCAGCGGGCCGCTCGTGCAGTTGGATGTTGACGGACATCTGCCGGGCGACACCATCACCACCCGCGACGATCGCCCCCGCACGCTGCGAGCGCGCGTCCGCGTGAGCACCGAAGTTGCGCCCGTGACCGACGTGCAACTGATTGTCAACGGCCAGGTGGTGGAAACGCTGCAGGCTGAACCGAAGTCGGGCGAGAGTCAGCGGCTGGAGATGACGGCGACTGTGACGGTGGATGAGTCGAGTTGGATCGCCGCCCGGGCTTTCTCGAAATCCCCTTCCGGCAACGCCGATGCCGAGGCGCATACCAACCCGGTGTACGTGCATCTCAACGGCAAATCGCCGTATCACGCGGCCGACGTCGAATGGCTGATGGCGAGGCTGGACGAGCAGATTGCCGATCACGAGGCTCGGGCGGTCGCCCAAAAGCAAGTGCCGATCGAGTATTTCCAGCGCTCGCGCGAGATTCTGAAACGGATGCAAGCCGATGGCAGCGCGGTCGCCGTCAATTCTCCCCAAACCGAGGCGCTTCTCCCGACTACGACGGACGCCAGGCCCATCAAGCCGGGCACGCCCGCGGACCAATCGCTGGCCGAGTTTCTCAAGCCGGTGCCAGCCAAGTCTCCGGAGGAAGCCGAGAGGCTCTTCGAAACGTTGTATGGCTTTCGCATGCAAACCGTGGCCCACGAGCCGGACGTGACCGATCCGGTGGCAGCGTGCTTCGATGAGAACGGCGGCATGTATGTGGCCGAGATGATCGACTATCCTTACCGCCCCAAAGACGGCGCCAAGCCGTTGGGCCGCGTGCGCTATCTGCAGGACACCGATGACGACGGCCGTTACGACAAGAGCACGATCTTCGCCGACGAGTTGGTCTGGCCCACGGGCGTCGTGTGCTGGAAAGGAGGCGTCTACGTAGCGGCTGCGCCCGACATCTGGTACCTGAAAGACGAAGATGGCGACCAGCGCGCCGACGTGCGCACCAGGGTCTATACGGGCTTTGGCGATCGCAATCAGCAAGGCGGCGTCAATAACCTCAACTGGCACGTGGATCATACGATCTACGGCTCTGGCTCGACCAACGGTGGCGAGATCCGCGCGGCCGATCATCCCGACGACCCGCCCATCGTGCTGTCGGACCGCGACTTTCGCTTCGATCCCGTCTCGGGCCGCTTCGAAACCATCAGCGGTTCGCGGCAGTTCGGCAATGCGTTCGACGACTGGTTTCAGCGATTCTTGTGTAGCGAGTCAGAAGCCTGTCACCATGTGGTGCTGCCGCAACGATACCTGGCGCGTAATCCGCACCTGGCGGTGCCCACGGCGCTCAATGACTTGTGCCCCGGCGTAACGCCCATCTTTCGCAGCAGCCCGATCGAGGCCTGGCGGCAAGTGCGCTCGGGAAGACGGCTGGCGTTAGGAGAGCGTTCGCCCAATTCGTCCGGGCTGAGCCACAACGTAATTGACGCCGGCGCGGGCCTGCAAATCTATCGCGGACACGCGTATCCGGCCGAGTACCTTGGCAATTCGTTCATCGGCTGTTCGCAAAACAACCTCGTGCATCGCCGACGGCTCACGCCCGACTGGGCCACCTTTCGTTCGGAACGGGCCGACCCGAACACCGAGTTCGTGCGCACCATCGACACCTGGTTCCGCCCGGTGAACACGATCAACGCTCCCGACGGCACGCTGTACATCTTGGACATGTCGCGCGAAGTGATCGAGTCGATACACATTGCGCACGACGTGGTCGCGCATCTGGATTTGACCAGCGGCCGCGACAAGGGACGCATCTATCGCTTGGCTCCGCCTGACTTCCAGCCGCCGCCGCAACCACGGCTCGCACAAGCCACCACGGCAGAACTGGTCGGCCACCTCGAGCACCGCAGTGGCTGGTGGCGCGACACCGCGAGTCGCTTGATCCATGAGCGGCAGGACAAGTCGGCGATCCCGCTGTTGCACAGGCGCCTTGCCGAATCGAAGTTCGACGTCGGCAGAATGCACATCCTGTGGGCGCTGGATGGTTTGGACGCAATGGACGAGGCCGATCTGACGGCAGGCTTGGCGGATCCATCGGCCGGCGTGCGCGAGCATGCGCTGCGACTGAGTGAGTCGCGACTGGCGACGTTTCCGGTATTGGTTGACAAGGTTCTGGCGCTGGCCGATGATGCCGAACCGCGCGTCCGCTTCCAAGCCGCTTTTACCTTGGGCGAAGTCGATGATCCGCGCTCCGTGGCGGCTCTGGCTTCAATCGCCCGGCGTGACAGCGGCGATCCTTGGATTCGCACCGCGGTGTTGTCATCCTGTGCTGCGCGATCCGATCAATTGGCTGCCGCTCTGCTGGCCGATGACGCTTTCCTGACGCAGCCGGCGGCAACTGTCTGGCTGACGGAGCTAGCGACGATCGTCGGGGCGCGCGGGCAGGCGACAGAGATCGGGCGATTGATCGATTCCGCTGCTGCGCTACCGGAAGAATCGCCGGCGCCGTTGGCGGTCGTGCTGGGATCGGGCGCCGGCCTAGAGCGTGGCGGCCGGTCGCTGGAATCGCTGCGCAAGGAGCAATTGGTCGCCTCGCAAGCGCTCGTTGACCGACTATTGCAAAACGCGATCAGATCGGCACGCGACATACAAGCCGCCGCCAGCGACCGCACGAAAGCCATCCAGCTTTTAGGCTCCGCCGGCGGTTCGAACTCGAGCGACACCTTGTTGGCGCTGGTTGCTCCCGGTGAAGTCGAAGCCGTGCAACTCGCGGCACTGGGCGTGTTGGCCCGCGACCGCGATGCGCGGATTGCCGAGCGACTGATGGGCGTTTGCCGCAACGAAACGCCGCGCATCCAAGCGGAGATTATTTCCGTTCTTGCCTCGCGGCCCGCCTGGCTCGAACCACTGCTCGCCGCCTGCGAACGGGGCGATATTGCGCCAGGGCTGATTCCGCAACCCACGCAAACAGCGCTGCTCGGTTCGGAGGATAGCGCGCTTCGCGAGCGCGCCGCGCGGCTGTTTGGCGCTGCCAGTCCCCGCGCGGAGGTGATCGAGCAGTATCGTAGCGCGACAGAACTAGCAGGAAACGCGGTGCGCGGCGACAAAGTGTTCGAGCGCGAGTGCACGGCCTGCCATCGACTGGGCGAGCGAGGCAAGGACGTCGGACCGAACCTGGCGCTGATTCGCAATCGCACGCCCGAAGCTTTGGTCGAAGCCATCCTCGATCCGAATCGCAACGTCGCGCCCAACTATGTCAGCTATGTCCTGGTCGACGACAGCGGCCGCACGACGACCGGGTTGATCGTCTCGGAGACGGCAACGAGCATCACGCTGGCTCGCGACAAGGGCGTAATCGAAACGATTCAAAAACAGAACATCGAGCAGATGAAGAGCACCGGCACGTCGCTGATGCCCGAGGGCTTGGAGAAGACGATCGATCCGCAATCGATGGCCGATCTGTTGGCGTTTCTGCGATCGGTGCAATACGATATCGGCACGCTGCCCGACTTTGCGGAGCCGAAGAAGTGAATTCCATCGAAGGGCAGAGGAGCTTCGCGCGGTCGATTTGTTGCTGTTGCGCGTTCGCGCTCTTCGCGCCTTGGGTGGTATCCGCCGTCGCGGACGAGCTCTCGCCGGTAAAAACATCGCTAGAAATGCCGGTGCTCGCTCCCGGGCAAGTGCTCAAGGAAGTGCAGGCATTTCTCGAGCCGCGCTTCATCAAGCCGCCTGTGGCCGCGGACAAGGCGACTTGGGAGCAAGAAGCGCGGCGCGTACGGCGTGACATGTTGGAGCAAGTCGTCTTTCGAGGCGCCGCTGCGGCCTGGCGCGATGCGAAATGCGGCGTGGCCTGGCAGGATACGATCGACGGCGGACCCGGCTACCGCATTCGCAAGTTTCGCTACGAAGCCTTGCCCGGTATGTGGATTCCCGGGCTGCTGTACCTGCCTGACGATTTGCAGGGCGAAGTGCCGGTGGCAATCAACGTCAATGGCCATACGGCCGACGGCAAAGCCACGGACTACAAGCAACTGCGCGCGATCAATCTGGCCAAGCGCGGCATGTTGTCGCTGAACGTGGAATGGTTCGGCATGGGACAGTTGCGCACCAGCGGCTTTGCCCACGGGCGGATGAACCAACTCGATTTGTGCGGCGCCAGTGGACTCGCGCCGTTCTACCTTGCGCTGAGCCGGGCAATCGACGTGGGGCTATCGCTGGAGCACGCCGACAAGAATCGCGTGCTGGTGACCGGCCTTTCCGGCGGGGGTTGGCAGACCATTCTCATCGGCTCGCTCGACGAGCGCGTGACGCTGGCCAATCCGGTTGCCGGCTATGGAAGCTTCTTCACGAATCTGGCATTTGGCGACATGGGCGACTCGGAGCAAGCGCCCACCGACATGGCCATGGTGGCCGACTACACACACTTGACCGCGCTGCGCGCCCGCGGCCCACGCTGCTGACGTACAACGCGGGCGACGATTGTTGCTTCCGCAGCGGGCACACGCTGGCACCGCTGCTACGAGCCGCGGAACCAATCTTTGCCCTATACGAGGCCCAGGACCAGTTGCGCTCCCACGTGAACCACATTCCGGGCACGCACAACTTCGAGCAAGATAACCGCGAACAGCTCTACGCGGCAATTGGCGATTATTTCTTTCCTGGCGACGCAACGTTTCGCCGAACGGAAAACCCATCGAGCCAGGAACTGAAAACCGCGGAGCAGTTGCTTGTGCCCTTGCCGGCTGACAATGTCGATTTCCACCGGCTGGCCGAGTCGCTCGCGGTGAAGTTGCCGCACGTTTCAGATTTGCCGGCAGACGCCGAAACGGCGAAGACATGGCAGAAGCAACAGCGCGAGCGGTTGCAAGCGCTGTTGCGTGTGCCGAACCATGCGGTGACCGCTGAACAATCCGAACGACTTCCCGACACGGACGAGCAACCCGGCGCGATCGTCTCCAATTCTCGCGTCAAAATCGGAAATCAGTGGACCGTGCCCGTGACCTCCATCACGCCGTTGACGAAACAGGTGCCGGACACAGTAATTCTGATTGCCGACTCCGGGCGTGCATCGCTGGCCGAACGTGCAGGACAACTCGCGGCGAAGGGACATCGCGTGCTCGCGGTCGATCCCCTGTTCATAGGAGCATCGCAGGTCAAGGCCCAGGACCCCGACTATACCTATCCTCTCTTGATGTCGGCCGCGGGAGAGCGAGCCCTTGGCATTCAGGCGGCCCAACTCGTGGCGATTGCTCGTTGGGCCAATAAGAGCAAAGTGAACGGACCCGTCACACTGGCCGCATCGGGTCCGCGGGCCAGTTTGGCCGCATTGGTGGCGACAGCGATCGAGCCGGATGCAATCGACCGAGTGGAGTTGACCGATTCACTGGCCAGCCCAGGACGATTGCAAAGTTGAGTTTTGTATAATGCAGGTGCGATCCTAACCGGGTGATGCGGGTTGGCTTTAGGAGAAGGAGCTAGCCATGCAACTACCATCGTATTTTCCGTCTTTGATGGTGGCCTTTTCGGAGGTGGCCGATCCACGTCAGCGGCGTGGTGTTCGTCATCCGTTTTCGGGGATTTTGGGACTGACGCTCGTGGGGCTGGTCTGCCGCTTGAACGATTTTGCCAGCTTGCAGCGGTGGGCAGCCCGGAACTGGCATCTGCTGCGCAGACCTTTGGGCTTTACGCGTCGCAAGCCGCCGCATCCTACCACGTTAAGTCGGACGCTGGCGAAGTTCTCGTTGGAGGAGTTTCAAGCTGCGTTTTCCCAGTGGTTGCAAGAGGTAATGGCGGATCAGGAGGCTCTGGTCGCGGCGGTGGATGGCAAGACGTCGAAGCAAGGCTTCGATCCGCAGGGCGATCCGATTCAGATGCTGAACGTTTTTGTCCAGGATTTGAAAGCGTGTCTTGGGCAATGGCCCCTGTCGGGCGACAAAAGCACCGAGCCGGAAGTGCTCAAAGCGCACCTGAGCGAACTGTTCGAGAAGTATCCGGCGTTGCGTTTGATCACGGGCGATGCCCTCTATGCTCAGCGCAATCTGGCCGAACTGATTCTGACTTCGGGCCATGACTACTTGTTCCAAATCAAAGCCAACCAGCCCGACATCCTGGATGCGGCGCAGACCTGCTTTGCGCAGGCCCAGACAGCGCGGCGGCCGCTCAGACGCGGGAAAAAAAGGGGGCCGTAGGGAGACTCGTTTTCTTTGGATCGACCTGGCCGACGCCGAATATGTCTGCCAGCGGCTGGGGCTTGCCGGTTGCCGCATGCTCTTGCGAGTCGACCGCGAGACGAAAGACCGAAACGGCAAAACCACGCGCGAAACGCGGTACTTCGTCACCAGCCTCGACCCGGCCACGACTACGCCCAAGCAATTGTTGAAGTACGTACGCGCTCATTGGCAAGTGGAAAACAGCTTGCACTTCGTCAAAGATCGTTGGTGGGACGAAGACCGGCACTGGAGTCGTCGGCCAGGATTGGCCGAACGCCTGGCAAGCCTCACCAACGTAGCCCTGAGCGTGTTGCGACTAACGACCCAAAAATCCAAACAACCGCTTCGAGCCCGAGCCGATGATCTCTGCGCCAATCCCCTCCACGCCCTGAAACTCGTAGGAGCCTTGGATTAACGACTTTGCAATCGTCCTGCTGGCCAGCCTCAAGCAATTGATCAAAGACGACAAGGCGGTCGAAGACTTGCCGGAAATGTTTGCCTTTGGACTGCTGGCCGAGTTCGACGTGCGACAACTGGTGGCATTGGTGGCGCCGCGGCCAATCGTCTTTCACCAACCGAACGCGCAAGCGCGCCGTGAGCTGCGGCCGCTGAGTGCGTGGTACGAGTTGTTTAACGCGAACTTTGAGCTGTCGCATTAGTTCGATTCAAGCCCGCGATGCATCTCGGCGTTGATTCGAGCTCTCCGCTGCTTGCACCTCGTCGGCCGCATTGCTAACGTGCATCCATTCCGCAGCCAGGCAAGGAGCGACGATGCCAGCCAGCTTTCTATTGTTTGCCCAAACGGCCGAAGCAGCGCCGGCAGCCAGTCTGCCGTTGGAGCCGCTCGACTTCGTCGTGCTGGTGGGCACGGTGCTGAGCGTGACCGCTTTCGGCATGTGGATCGGCCGCCGCGAGGAAGGCACCAGCGACTACTTTCTGGCCGGCAAGAGCATCGCCTGGTGGGCCATCGCCGCGTCGATCTTCGGCACCAATGTCAGCTCACACCACTTGGTGGGCATGATGGGCGCCGGGCTGAAGGAAGGCTTTGCCCAGGCCAACTTCGAATTTGGCGCCATCTTCGGCCTGATGATGCTGTGCTACTTCTTCCTGCCATTTTATCGACGGATGAACGTCTATACGCTCTCGGAGTATCTGGGCCGGCGCTTCGATCAGCGTAGCCAATTGATGTACTCGCTGACCAACATGGGCTTTCTGCTCATACAGATGTGCGGCACGCTGATCTTGGGCGCGCTGACGGTCGAAACCCTCTTGGCCAATTCGCAGTTCGCCATCAGCTACAACGCTGCCGTGTGGTTGCTGGCCGGCGTGGCAGCCGCCTACACGATCTTTGGCGGTTTGAAAGCCGTGATCTTTACCGATGCCATTCAAAGCGTGCTCCTGCTGATCGGCGCGGGCATTCTCTCGGTATTGGCTATCTGGCATCCCGATGTGGGAGGCATCTCGGGCTTGTTGGAAAAAGAACCAGAGAAGTTCCACGTCTTCTTTCCTGCGGACCATCCCCAATTGCCTTGGAGCGGCGTGTTCACTGGGTTGATGATGCTGCACTGCTATTACTGGGGAACCAATCAGTTCATGGTGCAACGTGCCTTGGGCGCCAAAAGCGGTTGGGATGCGCGGCAAGGAATCATCACCGCCGGCTTCTTCAAACTTTTGATACCCTTTCTGTGCATCGTGCCCGGCATGGCCGCCGGATATATCCTCACCATCGATCCGGCAACCGAAAGCGACACGGCTTTCGCCGGGCTGACGCGGACGTTGCTGCCGCACGGTTACGGGCTGGTTGGCATCGTGATGGCTGGCTTGGTCGGCGGCATTCTCTCCACCATCGACTCGATGATGAACTCCACCGCCACGCTGTTCACGTTCGACATCTATCGCAAGTACGTCCACCCACAAGCCTCGGAAAAAAGGCTCATCGGCGTCGGCCGCGTGGCCATGGTGGGCATGGTGGGCTTGGGCATCTGGATCTCGATCATCTTCGGCGAAGCCCGGGGCGGCAT
Source organism: uncultured Planctomycetaceae bacterium (assembly GCA_963779015.1). GTDB lineage: Bacteria > Planctomycetota > Planctomycetia > Pirellulales > PALSA-1355 > JTS-RE94. The sequence continues at coordinate 232,566 of CAVZWY010000026.1, forward strand.
CTTCAACCAGATGGCCGACTACAACGCCTATCTCGTGCCGGGGGTGCTGGTAGCGTTCATCGCCGGCATTTTGCAGCCGTTTGTCACCCGTACCGCATCGGTGGTTTGCATTCTCGCCGGACCGCTGCTGTCGATCGCCTTCGAGCAAGCAGCCCGCTATGGCTTTGACCACACGTTGCAGGCGTTTCATCGTGCGGGTCTGGCCACGGTGGCATGCTATGTTGTTCTGATTGCCACCAGCGTGCTGACACAGCGCGAGCGCGACGACTACCGCGAACACTTCACCTGGCGGCGTTTTAGCGAAGAACGCAGCAGCGAAACCGGGCCCGTGCGCCCCTGGTGGCAGCGAGATCGGATGTGGGCGGTCGTGCTGGTGCTCGCAACATTGGCCATGTGTTGGTATTTTGCCTAGCGACTTTCGCTGCCAAATTGCTCCCGGGGGAATCCGAGTTCCATGCGAATTCTCAAAACGCTTCTTCGTTACGTTTTCGGCGCGGCCATGATCGCGATTGGGATTACGCACTTCACGGATGAGGCCATGTTTCTGAAAATCATGCCCGACTACATTCCGCAGGAGTTGCATCGACCGGCCGTGCTGGTGAGCGGCGCGGCCGAGATATTGCTGGGACAATTGTTGATCGTGCCGTGGACTTCGCGGCTGGCGGGCTGGGGTCTGATCGCGCTTTTCGTCGCGGTGTTTCTGGCCAACATCTACCTGTACCAACATCGGGATCTCATGCCGGACTTGAGCCCGACGATGCACCTGATCCGCTTGCCGATCCAGGCGCTGTTGATTGCGTGGGCGTATTGGTACACGCGGCCGGACAAGCCGCGCATGGCAGATCAGAATGCCGCTGCTCCAGCTTAAGCAGTCCGTTCTCTCACGAGTGAACGCCGTGCGCGGCCTCATGCCGTGGCAACCGATGGATCCGGCCGTTGCAGCATGGCAGCAATTTCGGCCATCGTGATGTCACGCTGAGATGTTTCCGTCGCCAGCGAGCGGCGCAGAATGGTTGCCAGCGGCTCGGGCATGCCCTCGGCATACTGGTTTGCGTCCAGCGTATCGATCTGCCACAGCACGTTGAGCAATCCGGCGCCATGAATTGCCTTCTGGCCGGTCGTCATCTCGTAGATCGCCAGCCCGAGCGCGAACACGTCGCTTTGCGCGGTCGCCGGTTCGCCGTGCGCTTGCTCGGGCGACATGTAGTCGGGCGTGCCGGACAGGCCACTGGAGCTGACCGTGCTCCAACTGCCCGTCTCGGCAGTCGAGGCGCCGGCTACATCGCGGTGCGCCAGGCCGAAATCCATGATCTTCACCAACCCCTCCGGAGTGACCATGATGTTCGCGGGCTTCAAATCGCCGTGTACGATCTGATGCGCGTGGGCGCTGGCCATGCCTTGGGCGATCTGCCGCGACGCGGACAGCGTTTCGTCGAGCGGCAGTTTGCCGGCCTCAATCCGCTTCTTGAGCGGCTGCCCGTCGACGTGTTCCATCACGATCATCGAGATGCCGTCGCTGTCGTCGACGGCGTAAACCGTGCAGACGTTGGGGTGATTGAGCGCGGCGGCGGCCCGCGCTTCGTCGAGCATGCGTCGCGAGAGCGCGTTGCCCGGCCGAAAGATCTTCAGCGCCACCGAACGCTCCAGCGTCGTATCGCGGGCGCGAAACACCACACCGTAGGTGCCACTGCCGATTTGCGCCTCGATGCGATACTGGCCCACCACGCTGTTCGGCTTCAGCATCTGCGTGGGATCGATGATCGAGTTCTCACGCGACCAGTTCTCGGGGCACAGTCCGCCCGTCTGCAGACCGTCGAGCACGCGCAGCACTTCCTCGCTGCGGCGGCCGACGCTGAGATTGTGCACTACCTGATATTGCAGCACGCCATTGGGATCGATGATGAACAGCCCACGCAGCGCCATGTTCTGTCGCGGCAAGTAAACACCGTAGGCCTGGCACACGGCGCCGTCGACGTCGCTGGCCAGCGGAAAGGCCAGGCCGCCGAGTCCGCCCTGCGCTCGCGGCATGTCGATCCACTTTTGATGGCTTTCGAGCGAGTCGGTGCTCACGCCCACGATGTCGCAATCCCGCTTGTGGAATTGCTCGATCTGGCGCGACAGAGCGGTCAGCTCCGTTGGACAGACCATCGAGAAATCGCGCGGATAGAACAGCAGGATCAACCAACGATCGCGATAGTCGTCGAGCGACACTTCCTGCTGGCCGGAAGCGGGTGGACCAACACAGGGGAGACGAAAATCCGCAGTGCGCGAGCCCACGCTCACGGCCGGAGTTGCCGGTCGGTCTAACTTTCGTTTGCTATTGGCTTCGCTGGCCGGTGGGTTCATTTCCCTTCATTCTATCGCGCCGCGTGAGTTCGGCCACGGGTTAACAATGAGTTCAGGACTCAAAAAATACGGGCGTCTTCTCCGTGGCAGACACACATCGCTTGCAACGGGTTCTCAAGTGGATTTGAATTGAGGCAGCCCGCCCTCGCCCCATTCCTGCCGGAGCACCCCGCCGATGCCTCACCAACACCACGTTACGCGCCGCCAGTTCGTCGTTCGTTCCGCGGCCGGGTTGGCCGGCGCCGGACTCTTGGGCATCCATAGACTGCCTCGTAGCATGGCAGACGATCCGGCGCGTCCGATCCGGGTCGCCGCCGTGTTGACCACCTTTACGCACCGCAGCCACGCGCATGTGATTCTGGAGAATTTTCTGACGCCGTACCTGTTCAACGGCCAGGTCACACAGCCTGGCATGCAGGTGGCCAGTATGTATGTCGACCAGATCGGCGACGACGACATGGCCCGCGGCGTCTCGCGGCAGTTCGACATTCCGATCTTCCCCACGATCGACAAGGCGCTGTGCGTGGGCGGAGATGCGCTGGCCGTGGATGCGGTGCTGTCGATCGGCGAGCACGGCAGCTATCCGATCAACGCGAAGGGGCAGATGCAATATCCCCGCAAACAGTTCTTCGACCAGATCGTGGCAGTGTTCAAGCGCAGCGGACGCGTCGTGCCGGTGTTCAGCGACAAGCACCTGTCGTATCGCTGGGACTGGGCGAAGGAGATGGTCGATACGGCCCTGCGCGATGCACATTCCCCTGATGGCGGGCAGTTCGGTGCCACTGGCCGAGCGGCGGCCCCCTCTGGAATTGCCGGCTGAAGCCAAGATCGAACAAGCCGTTTCGATTCACGGCGGCGGCGTCGAGAGCTATGACTTTCACGCGCTGGAAGTCCTGCAGTCGCTGGTCGAGGCGCGCAATGGCGGCGAGACGGGCGTCAAAGAGTTGCAGTTTCTCGCCACCGACGACTTGTGGAATGCGGCCGACGCAGGCCAATGGTCGGTCGATCTGGCCACAGCCGCGATGACCGCCGAGTTGGGAGCCGATCACGACTTGACGCGCCACGTGGCCTCGCGCGGCAAGCACGCGCCCGACACGCCGACGCACGGCATCCTGCTGCACTATCGCGATGGCTTAAGCGCCATTGCGCTCAAGGTCGGCAACAGCGCTACGCGTTGGAACTTTGCTTGCCAGTTGTCCGGGGAAGACGCGCCGAGGGCCACGAGCTTCCATGTAGGACCGTGGGACAATCGCAATCTGTTCAAAGCGTTGTCGCACGCCATCCAAACCCACTTTCGCCAAGGCCACGCCCCTTACCCCGTCGAGCGAACGTTGCTGGTCAGCGGAATACTGGACGCGGCGATGGACTCGCGCATTGCAGGCGACAAGCCGCTGCAGACGCCCTGGCTGGACGTGGCCTACCAGCCGCAAGACTTTCGCGCCATGCGCGAAATGGGCGCCAGTTGGAAAATCATCACGGATGACACGCCGCAGCACGAAGGCATCAAGCCGGTCGGCATCGAGCAGGCGTCGTAGCGCTCGTTCAAGGCGGCAGGCCATCCGCCGGCGGCGGCACGCAAGCGTGGTCGCTATACGAGCAAGATGAGCACGCCCAGTCCCACGAAGATGGCACGGGCCAGTTGTCGTTTGCTGGGAGACATTTGCTCGATTCCTGGCGCTGGCGTACGAACGAAAAATGCGACGTGGCGGTCTGTGAATCGACCGGACACGGCTCGGACTTGAGCCAAAGACAAAAGTTCGCGGCGCCAGCAGAATCGCGCCAGCAAGCTCGACGACTTTCAGCAAACGAACACGGGCGAGTTGCCATGTTTGGGGCGAGTTCGGAGCGTTGACGCCTCGCTCCGGGGCCCCTAAACTCACCGGATTAGCTCGGGCGTCCGCTGCTGGCAGACGGCCGCGCCCTGACTCATTTGCCGCCCAGCCCCCCGGAAAGCAGTCGCCCCGATGCCTACCCCGTCTCAACCCCCCGCCGGCACGATCGAACAGTTGGCGATCAACACCATTCGCACGCTGGCGATGGACGGCGTCCAAAAGGCAGACAGCGGTCATCCGGGCACGCCGATGGCGCTGGCGCCGGTGGCCTACACACTGTGGAACGAGCTGTTGCGCTTCGATCCGGACGATCCGCATTGGCCGGGGCGCGACCGCTTTGTATTGTCGTGCGGCCATGCTTCGATGCTCTTGTACTCGCTGCTGCACCTGACCGGCGTCAAGCAGTTCGAGGACGGCAAGCCCACCGGCGAAGCCGCGGTGACGCTCGATCAACTCGAGCACTTTCGACAATTGCACAGCCGCACACCGGGCCACCCCGAAAGCCGGGACACCTCAGGCGTGGAAACCACCACCGGACCGCTGGGGCAGGGTTGCGGCAACAGCGTCGGCATGGCGATCGCGCAACATTGGCTGGCCGCGAACTTTCACCGGCCGGGCTTCGATCTGTTCGATTACAACATCTATGTGCAGTGCAGCGACGGCGATATGATGGAGGGCGTGGCCAACGAGGCTGCGTCCTTGGCCGGGCATCTCAAACTGTCGAACCTGTGTTGGATCTACGACAACAACCACATCACGATCGAAGGGCACACGCCGCTGGCCTTTTCCGAGGACGTCGGTCGCCGCTTCGAAGGGCTGGGGTGGAATGTCCTCAAAGTGGACGACGCCAACGATCTGTCCGCGCTGCGCAATGCCTACGCCGAGTTTCAAAAGTTCAACGACGGGCCGACGCTGATCATCGTTCGATCGATCATCGCCTGGGGTGCGCCGCACAAGCAGAATACGCACGGAGCGCATGGCTCGCCCTTGGGCGAGGACGAAATTCGTGCCACGAAGGAATTCTATGGCTGGCCGCCCGACGCGCATTTTCTGGTGCCGCCCGAGGTGCCCAAGCATTTCAAAGAGCATTTCGGCAAGCGCGGTCGCGCGTTGCACGATGCCTGGGAAAAACAGTTCGCCGAATACGCCAAGAAGTATCCCGAACTGGCCGACCAGTGGCGGCACATGGCGGCGCGCGAGTTGCCCGGCGACTGGGATAACGGCCTGCAGCCCTTTCCGGCCGACGCCAAGGGAATGGCCACGCGGGCCTCCTCGGGCAAAGTGCTCAATGCTATTGCGCAGCGCGTGCCGTGGTTCATCGGCGGCGCCGGCGATCTGGCCCCTTCGACCAAGACGCTCGTCGACGGGGCGGAAAGCTTCGAACCGGAAAGCTATGGCGGACGCAACTTCCACTTCGGCATTCGCGAACACGGCATGGCCGCCTCGCTCAACGGCATGGCGCTGTCGTTCGTGCGGCCCTATGGCGCCACGTTCTTCGTGTTCAGCGACTACCTGCGGCCGTCGATGCGGCTCAGTGCGCTGATGCACTTGCCGGTGGTGTTTATCTTCACGCACGACTCGATCGGCGTGGGGGAAGACGGCCCCACGCATCAGCCGGTCGAACACCTGGCGGCAGCCCGGGCGATCCCCAATCTGCTGGTGATGCGCCCGGCGACGCCAACGAAGTGGTCGAGGCCTGGCGCGTGATCATGCCGCTTGCCGATCGACCGTTGGCGCTAGTGCTCACGCGGCAGAACCTGCCCACGCTCGATCGGAAGAAATACGCCGCCGCGTCTGGCGTGGCCCGAGGAGCCTACGTACTTGCCGACTCCGCCAAGAGCGGCAAGCCCGATTTGATTTTGATCGGCACCGGCAGCGAGCTGTCGCTGTGTGTGGAATCGTACGAAAAGCTGGCCGCCGAGGGCGTAGCGGTGCGGCTGGTGAGCATGCCCTGTTGCGAACTGTTCGACGAGCAGGACGAGAAATATCGCGCCAGTGTCTTGCCGCCTGATGTGACGGCACGCGTCGCGGTGGAGGCGGGCGTGGAACAAGGCTGGCGGAAGTATCTTGGTTTGGAAGGCCGGTTCGTCGGCATGAGCAGTTACGGCGCTTCGGGCCCCGCCGAGGAATTGTTCCCCTACTTCGGCCTTACGGTCGACAACGTCGTTGCGCAAGCCAAGAAACTGCTGGCTGGCGAAAAGAAGAAATAGCGCAGGCCGTTACGCCCGTTCGCCAACGATCTGCCGCCCGTCACATGCCCATCAACCGCCGTAGCGATGCCTCGGGATAGAGGCAGAAGGCATACTCGCGCGAGGATAGCAGCGCGTTGTTGCGCAAGGCCGCTTCGGCGCTGGCACGCTCGGCGAGCAGGCCATGGCGCTGCTCGTCCAGATACTGCTGCATCTGCTCGTTCGCCGCGCGGATGTTGCGGCAGCGCAGCCGCGCGTTGCTGGGCGTGGGCGTCGTGGCAATCCATTGACGCTTGCGCTCGACCAGCGCCGTCAACGTCGCGTCGCCGTCAACCGACAGGTGCCGCTCGGGATGGTACGTCTGGTCGCGCAGCAAAGCCTGAATGCGGGCCACGTCGTCCGGCGTGACTTCGGTCCGGGCGATGGGCAGCCGCAGCGTCGCGGTGACGGTCATATACTCGGGCGGTTTCAAGCCGAAGAATCGCTCGATGATGGCGTCGGTCACCTGGTCGTACTTGGCGCCGCCGATGCCGTGCAGAAACAGGTCGCCCAAGAGCAAGCGGGCAAACAACGTGGTGATCAACGCCCGAGTGCGAATACGGATGCCGTGTCCGGCGAGTTCGGCCAATTGATCCACGGCCCGCGCCGCGTCTCCCTCGGGCGTGAGGCTCAGCGTGGCTTCGAATGCGCTGCGATCAGACAACAGGAGCCCATTGGCCTGCTGCCGCACGAACAGCCGGCGACGCGTGGGGTTCTGAGTATCCCAGATCCAAAACGGCGCTTCCAGCCAATCGCCTTCGGCGGCCAGATCGGGCACGGGATGTGCGCTGGAGCGAACGTGATTCGCCTGGCGATAATCGGCCACCGCGCGGTTGTATACTTCCCACATTCGCGGCAGCCGCGCCAGCACGTGACAGGTGAACCAATGGAACGCCGGCAGGTCGCACACGTGGCTTTGCGGAATCTCGTAGGAAGTGGAACCCCACCGACCTTCTTGCACGTGCCGGGCTTGTGCGATCACTTCGCCCAAATTGCCGCACGCCTTGGCGCGCTCGACCACCAGCGGCCAGAAAGCCGCGACAAAGGGATTGGGCGCCAGCGGCCCAATGGCATCCGCCGCCCGGCTTCCAAACGACTCCAGGCACTCGCGATCGATCACCTTGCGCGCTTCGTAGGGAATCTCGGGAGACGGCAGATCCAGCGGTATGTTCTCGACGATTGGCTCGGCCACCGTGCCGCTGGGCACGCGCACTGCCGTGGTCTTGATCGTGTCGCTGTCGATGACCAGGTTGATCGCCACCGCGGAGTGACGGCTGGCGATTTCGTGCAGCACGAAGTTCTTGAACCATACGCCCGGATGGAACAATTGTGGCTGATGGCCGGCCAGAACGATCCGCGAAGCCGATTCGTCGGCGGGCCGTTGGATGTCGCGATACGAGCGGGTATAGGCCCAAGCGGCTTGCACCAGCTCGCTCGCGCTTGTCCGGCCAATTGCACGAGCGAGCGCCCCTGCAAGTCATAATCGTAGGCGGCAATAGTGGCGGCGTTGCATTCGAGGACTTCGCCGACGCGGTCCAGGGGTGGCGCCACCAGCTTGCCCCCATCGTTGGCCGGCGCACGCAAGCTTGTGTGTTGCAAGGATTCACTCAAGCACTTCATTCGGCGGCCCCTCGACACAAGCTGGCTCTGCCACGTACGTGCGGCGGTCTGACTTTCGCGTCTCCAATCATGCGGTCCAACACCTCGTAGTAGTATTGCAATCTCGTTCGAGCGTCGTCCAAAGAGCCCCCGAACGAACGCGATTCGTCGAGGTAAATCAGCGGCACGGGCAACTCGACGATGGATAGCCCTTCGTGCGCCGCTTGCGCCCAGATTTCCAAAGGCATGGCGTAGCCAAACTCGGTGATCGAAAATGTCTCGAGCGCGTCGCGGCGATATGCCTTGAACCCACAGAAAGCATCGGTCAGGTGCAGGCCCAAACGGCGATTCAGTTCGCCCGTGATTTCCATGTTGATCCGTCGGCGATCCTCGGGCGGCAGGCTTTGCCCGGCAAATGTTTGCAGATACCGGCTGCCCGAAACGATTTGGGCATCTCGGCAAGCGGCCACGAATTCGCCGATGCGCTGCGGCTCGTGCTGGCCGTCGCAATCGATCGTCACCAGCACGTCGTAGTCGTGATTCAGGGCATAACAAAACGCCGAGCGCAGCGCAGCGCCATAGCCGCGATTGGGTTGATGCGTCACCACGGCGATATCGTCTCGCCGAGCCAACAACTCGGCCGTGCCGTCGGTCGAGCCGTCGTCAACCACCAATACGTCAGGAGAGTTGACGAGTACCTGGTCGAGCACTTCGCTCACGTGCGCCGCTTCGTTGTAAACGGGTAGCGCGGTGATGAACTTCAACGGCATGGCTGATCCTCGTGGCTTGTATCCGACTCTCAGGTGCTGGCGCGGAGAAGACTTATCATTGTAGACAGATGTCCGGCCGAGGCGAGCGGACGGCCGCTCGCAATCGGCGCAGGAAAAAATCGGGGATTTAGAGCCAGTGGAGGGGATCCTTCTCGTCCGCGCTCGTCCAGACTTTCAGGGCGGGAAACTGCTGGGCTAGTACTTCGGCCAGTTGCTCGACCGCAAAGCGTTCACTGGCATAGTGCCCTGCCAGCACCAGTCCCATCCCCAAAGACTCGGCCTCCAGACAGGTGTGGAAGCGAACTTCGCCGGTCACGAGCACGTCGCAACCGGCCGCATGGGCCGGAGCCAGAAACTCGCCGGCGCTGCCGCAGGCCACGGCCACGGATCGCACCGGACCATCGAGGGCGCCGACGGCTTGCGCATTGTCAATTGCCAGCAGTGTTTTGACTTGCGCGGTCAACTCGGCCAACGTGACCCGCGCCGGCAGTGGACCAAAGCGCCCCGCGCCCGATGCGGGTTCGTCGCCCGGCACCAACGGAGCAATATCGGCCAACTGCAACCCGGCCGCCAAACGTTGATTGATGCCGTGCTCTGCCGAGTCAAACGCCGTGTGGGGACTGAAGACGCCGATCTTGGCTTCAATTAGCGCCAACAGCAGCCGGCCTTCGGGGGTTTCGCTGGTAAGTCGCTTGAGTGGTCGAAACGGCAGCGGATGGTGGCTGACGATGAGATCGGCTTTTTCTCGCACCGCTTCGGCAACGCTGTCAGGAGTTACCGTCAGGCAAGTCATCAATTTTGCGACCGGCCGATCGTGGCTGCCGACGAGCAGTCCCACATTGTCCCACGACTCGGCAAGTTGCGCCGGCGCAAAGGCTTCGAGGAAATCGGCGACGTCTCGGACTTTGGTCATCGGGACACTGGCACCAGGCAAGGCGATCGGACGAGCGGCTTCGCGCGCATCCACGGAAACAGGCGTGCGCGATGGCCGGCTGCTACTATTATGCCCGACGCCATCGTGCATGCACGATGGGCGCGTCCTGCCAGACCGATACAATCACTACCGTCGTCCCGAAAAGGAGCCATTTGTGCCCACGTTGAAGATCGCCATCCAACTTTCGAGCCTGCGACTGCCGTTTCGCCGGGCATTGGCAACCGCGGCGCGACTGGGCGCCAGCGGGGTCGAAATCGACGCGCGCGGTGAGCTGCGACCGCAAGAGCTGGGCCAAACCGGTTTGCGCGAGGTTCGCCGGCTGCTGGAAGAGCACGATCTGCGCGTCGCGGCAGTGGGCTTTCGCACGCGGCGCGGATATGAAACCGCGGACGATCTCGACAAGCGCGTGGCCGCGACCAAGACCGCCATGCAATTCGCCGCCGATTTGCGCGCGCCAGTGGTTGTGAATCAGGTTGGACGAGTTCCGGCCGAATCGTCCGGCCCGGCGTGGAACGTCCTGGTCGAGGCCCTCACCGACCTCGGCCGCTTTGGGCAGTATGTCGGCGCCACGCTGGCCGCGCAAACCGGCTCGGAAAGTGGCGCCGATCTGGATCGCCTGCTCAAAGCACTGCCGCCGTACGCCGTGGGTGTGGATCTCGATCCTGGCAATCTGATCGTCAACGGCTTCTCCCCGTTGGAGGCGGTCGAGGCGCTGGGCCCTCGCATCCTGCACGTCCACGCCCGCGACGCCGCGCGCGACCTGCGCGCGGTCGCGGATTGGAAGTTCCGCTGGGACGGGGGATGGCCGACTTTCCGGCGCTATTGGGCGCGCTGGAAAACGTCAGCTACCGCGGCTATTTCACCATCGCCCGCCAGGACGCCGATGATCCGCTGCACGAAATCGGCGCGGCGGTGAGCTACCTCACCGAGATCGTGCGATAGCGGGTCAGAATCCTCGAATTCGTTGCGGCCACCGGGTAGAATGCGCACGCGCCGGGCGCAAGACATTTGCGCGCCGCCGCGATCGAATCGAGAAGCCACACCCACTGTGAAGAGGATCCTGCCATGCTGCGCCTTTCACCATCAACGTTTGCTTGTCTCGCACTGACATTTCAAGTGGCGCTGGCCCAACAGGCGTGCGCCGACGAAACCGCCAAGCCCGCCCGCACGCAAGAGGAGCTTGAAAAGGAGTTTGCCGAGACGATGTCCGGCGCAACCTTGGTCGGACGCTTCACGACGCGCGAAATGGGCGCGGATAAACCGCTGGCCGAAGACCGCTACACGTTGGGCAAGGTATACAAATTGAAGAACGGCCTGTGGTCCTTCGAAACCCGCATCCAATACGGCGATCATGACGTGAAGCTCCCCCTGGCCCTGGAAGTGAAGTGGGCCGGCGACACGCCTGTTATCACTCTCGATGACGTCCTCGTGCCGGGATTGGGCACATTCACCTCTCGCGTCCTGATGCACAACGATGAGTACGCCGGCACCTGGAGCGGCGGCAACCATGGCGGTCAGCTCTTCGGAAGAATCAGCCGGGCGGAGAAAAAAGAATAGGAGTAGGCGCCGAGAGTCGCCTAGCGGTCGCCCGTTTGGATTTGCAAAACCAAGGTCGCGACGAGGGCCAGCGCCGCTGTTTCGATTCGAAGGATGCGCTGGCCCAGCCCGACCGTCATCCAACCGTGCGCTATGGCCGCGGCATGTTCGCCCGTGGTGAATCCGCCCTCCGGACCAATGGCGATTGCGAACTCAGGCGCCATCGTTTCGTCCCGTGGGCGAAACAACGCGCCGACAGGCTTGCCGCCCGGGTGCGCAAACAGCCGCAGTGCATCAGGCGGCGTCTCGCCCAGGAATGTGGCCAACGGCTGCCGCGTGGCGATCTCCATCAGTCGGTTGCGGCCGCACTGCTTGGACGCCTCGACCACAGCCCGCCGCAGGCGTGCTAGCGAACTGTCGGACGGGTGTTCCTGTGAATGTTCGCTCACCAGCGGCACCAGCCGCGTGACGCCCAACTCGGTGGCCTTCTCCACGAGCCAGCGCTGGCGGTCGCCCTTGGGTAGCGCCACGCCCAGCGCTATGCAAACCGGCAACTCGCGATCGACAGAATCGCGCGAGAGAACCTCCAGTTCGATTTCCGATCGGCCGACTTTCTCGACGCGCGCCGAAAACTCGACACCACTGCCATCGAACAGCGTTACCTCATCGCCCGGTTTGGCGCGCATCACGTGTGCCAAATGATGGGCTTCGTGGCCCAGCAGCCGCGCCCGCGCTCCTTCGATCGGCGCTTCCACGAAATAGCGATCGGCCATGGGAATTTCCGGCAGCGCGCCAGCATGCGTATGTCCGCCGGCTGCAACACGTGAGTAAAGCGGTTTGATTCAAGCAATCCGCGTAATTCTACCGAAGAAACCAACGGTGCCCAATTGGTCGCTCCCCCTGCGCCCGCTAGCAGGTAGCCCAGCGCGAGAAAGTCCATGTACCTTTCCTACTGGGGACTCGCCGAGTCACCGTTTCGGGCCAGCCTCGACGCCCGCTTCTTTCACCAAGGCCTGGCTCACGAAGAAGCGCTGGCCCGGCTGCATTTCCTGGTGGACGAGCAGCGCACGCTCGGACTGCTCGTCGGCGCCTCCGGCAGCGGCAAGTCGATGTTGCTGGAGATGTTCGCGCGGCAATTGCACGCGCCAGCACGCAACGGGCGTTGCTGAACGTCGCGGGCGTCGATCTGCACGAGTTTCTGTGGATGGCGGCTGGCCAGTTGGGTGTCGAGGTCTCGCCGCGCGCCAGCCAGTTCACGCTCTCGCGCACCTTGGTCGATCATCTGATTGCCAACCGCTATCAGCAGCTCTCGACCGTGCTGCTGATCGACGACGCCGACGAAGCGCGCGAAGAAGTGTTGGTCGAGGTGGCGCGGCTGGCGCAAATCAATGTCGACCGAAACGCACGGATCACGATCGTGCTGGCAGCCCAGCCCGCGCGGATCGGACGCCTGGGCTCGCGGCTGCTGGATCTGGCCGAACTGCGTATCGACGTCGATGGCTGGGAAGAGGACGAGACCGACGCGTTCATCAAGACATCGCTGGCACACGCCGGGCGTTCGACGCCGATATTCAACGAAGCTGCCGTTGCGCGGTTGCACGAGCAGGCCGGCGGCTGCCCACGGCGGGTCAAACAACTGGCCGATCTGGCCCTGCTGGCCGGCGCGGGGCAAAACCTCGGCCAGATCGACCCCGAAGTGATCGACTCGGTCATCCACGAATTGGGCATCGTGACGACGGCGAACGCCACCCTGGCCGGAGCCCGCGGATCAGCGCCAAAAGCAAGCCGCTCGTCCGGTAGCTGAATCCGCGAGAACTCGGCGGCTCGCAATCTGAGATCGTGCGGCTCTGGCTACCACCGCCGTGAATCGTGGGCGCAGTCGGAAATCGGCTGATCTGGCACCGTATGCGCCGATCGGTAGAATAGTGGCAGGCCCAAGTCCTGCTCCCGCCCGCTGCCTGAGGTTACCCCCGCTGTGTCAAAAGCCGTCGTTGTCGACTCGCAGCTACCTGCCGAGGAAGTGATCGATCTGAAAGATCCGGTGGTGGCGGCCGTTCTTGGTTGGCTGGTGCCGGGTCTGGGGCACATCTATCAGGGCCGCACGCGCAAGGGCGTGCTGTTCATGGTCACGATCCTCAGCACGTTCTTCTACGGGCTGTTCATCAGCGAAGGGCGTGCCGTTTATGCCTCGTGGGTCGAAGGGGACAAACGGCTCCCCTACCTTTGCCAGGTGTGCGTCGGGCTGCCGGCGCTACCGGCGCTGGTGCAAACGTATTTGGTGCGCAACGGACGCGAACCGCTATTCGGCGGCATCATGGCGCCGCCCGCCGATATCGGACAGCTCAACGATCTTTGGAAAAAGCTCAATCGCCAACTCGACCTGGGCACGGTCTACACGATGATTGCCGGATTGTTGAACGTGCTGGCGGTCTACGACGCTTATGGCGGCCCGGTGCGCTTGGAGCCCGAGGAGCCTCCCGATCGCAAGAAAGAAGACGAGCCGGAGGCAAGTTCTTCCGGCGGATAGTACCGTCGGCGTGCGCGCACACCGAGACCCTGTTATGCTCAACCTGCTTTTGCCGCTGGCTCAAGTGAATCTGATGTGGTACTCCCTGCCGCTGATCGTGGCGATCAGTCTGGTCTATTCCGCCACGCGTCACGAGCAGATGCAACCGATCCTACGCGCACGCCGCCCGGCTGGGCGTGATGATCGTGCTGTTCATGACCGCCATTCTGCTCGGCTTGGCGTTGCTGAGCTGGTGGCTGTAGCGACCCGCGGATCGAGCTCTTAGCGGCCGCTACACGAAGAAATCGGGCTGCAGTTCCACGCTGGGATCCACGGCGTATTTCGTGAAGTCGGTGACGCCGGCGCTGCGCAGCACGTCGTCGTCGATAAAAAAGTTGCCCGTCGTCTCCCGGCTGTTGCGCGTCAGGATGGCGTGGGCTGCGTCGCCCATAATGTCGGGCTTGCGGCTGTGGCGCACCATTTCGTCTCCGCCCAGCAGATTGCGCACGGCCGCGGTGGCGATGGTCGTGCGGGGCCACAGCGCGTTGACGCCAACTCCCTGTTCGCGGAACTCTTCGGCCATGCCCAGCACGCACATGCTCATGCCGAACTTGGCCATCGTGTAGGCCACGTGGCCGGCAAACCAGCGCGACTCCATCAACAGCGGCGGCGAGATATTGAGAATGTGCGGATTCTCGGCCTTGAACAGGTGCGGCAAGCAGAGCTTCGAAGTCAGAAAAGTGCCCCGCGTGTTGATGCCGTGCATCAGGTCGTAGCGCTTCATCTCGGTTTGCAAAGTCGGGGTCAGCGAGATGGCGCTGGCGTTGTTCACCACGATGTCGATGCCGCCGAAGGATTGCACGGCCTTGTCCACCGCGGCTTGAACCTGGTCCTCGAAGCGAATGTCCGTAATGCAGGCCAGCGCCTTGCCGCCGGCGGCCTCAAGCTCGCTGACGGCCGTGTGTACCGTGCCTTCCAGCTTGGGGTGCGGCTCGGCCGTCTTGGCGGCAACAACGATATTCGCGCCGTCGCGAGCGGCCCGCAGCGCGATCGCCTTGCCGATGCCCCGGCTGGCGCCGGTGATAAACAGCGTTTTTCCCTGGAGAGTTGCCATCGACGAATCCTGCCTGGCTCTTGGTGGATGGAGGCCGAAAGTGCATCATCCTACAGCAGCCGAGGCGGCCGCCGCAAACACCACAGGCTTGCCGTTTTGCGCCGACCCGGCTGCCAATCTGGTGGGCAACCGCTATTTTGCGCCAGCCGGACGACTTCCTGATCGTGGCCCCTTGCGGACGACGCGCCGGGGTCCGATCGGTTCGTTGACACCTCGTCGTAAGCCATTTACAGTAAATACGTTGACGAAAGTCCGTTGGGATTTCTGAGCCGGCCGTCGGGCCGCTTTGCGAGGTCATGTGGCTAAGAAGGCTTGGAGCGGCGTTTTCGAAGAGGCGACCGATCGCCGCGTCGAGGAGTTCACCGAGAGTGTGAGCTTCGATCAGCGGTTGTACGCGCACGATATCACCGCTTCGATCGCCCATGCCCAGATGCTAGCCCACGTCGGACTGCTCACGTCCGACGAATGCCAACAGATTGAGCAGGCGCTCGCCGATATCCGCCAGGAAATTGAGCAGGGACACTTCCAGTTCAATATCGAATTGGAAGACATCCACATGCACATCGAACGGGCACTGATCGACCGGCTCGGCGACGTGGGTCGCAAATTGCACACCGTGCGCAGTCGCAACGATCAGGTGTCGACCGATTTGCGGCTGTGGGTGCGCGACGCCATCGATCGCATCGACACGCGGGTCATCGACCTGCAACGGGCGTTCGTGGCCCGTGCCGATGCTGACGAGGGCGTCATCTTGCCGGCCTATACGCACATGCAACGCGCGCAGCCGGTGCTGGCCGCCCACTACTGGCTGTGCTATTGCGAGAAGCTCCAACGCGACCGGGGCCGACTGGCCGACTGTCGACGGCGTACCGACGAGTGCTCGCTGGGCGCGGCGGCCGTGGCCGGCAGCAGCCTGCCCATCGATCGGCAAGACGTGGCCCAGCGGCTTGAGTTCGACCGCGTGGCGGCCAACAGCATCGATGTCTCGAGCGATCGCGACTTCGTGCTGGAGTTTGCCTTTGCGCTCGCCATGCTGGCCGAACATTTGAGCACCTGGGCGGAAGAATGGGTGCTGTGGTCGACCAGCGAATTCGACTTTCTGAAACTGCCGCAAACCTTCTGCACCGGCTCGTCCATCATGCCGCAGAAGGTAAACCCCGACGTGCTCGAACTGGTGCGCGGCAAAACGGCCCGGGTGATCGGCAACCTCACGTCGCTGTTGGTGCTGATCAAAGGCTTGCCCTTGGCCTACAACCGCGATCTGCAAGAAGACAAGGAGCGATTGTTCGACTCGTTCGACACAGTGGATCGCTGCTTGGAATTGGCCGCTCCGCTGGTGGCCGGAGCCGAACTGAAGCGCTCGAGCATCGCCGAGCGGCTGGATCGCGGACACCTGGACGCCACGACGCTGATGGAAGCTTTGATTCGCCGCGGCGTGGCGCAACGCACGGCGCATGAAATTGTCGGGAAACTGGTGCGAAAGGCTCTAGATCGCGGCGTGCGATTGAGCGACTTGTCGCTGGCGGAGTTTCAAGCCGTGGACGCCAGCCTCGACACGAGTCTCCGCGAAGTGCTGGGCGTGGAGCGCACGGTCAACGCGTTTGTCAGCTACGGCTCGACGGCGCCGGCCGAGGTGAATTCACAATTGCAGCGTTGGAAACAAAAACTGGATGCGGCTGCCCCTTAGTGCAACATCGTCGACGTACATCCCGGGATTTTGCGTTGAGCATTCGACTATCTTCGGTGACTAACATGCGTGCATACCATCATCATGCGGCGAGACTGCTATCAGCGGTCACGCTGATCGGTTTGTTGACAGTATTCGACGCGGCCGCTCCTTACGCGCAGGCGCAACAGAACGACGATCCGTTCGGCGCTCCGCTGGACGATCCCGGGCTGGGTGACGCCGCGATGGACGAACCGACCGATGCTCCCGCCTTTGGCGACTCGATCGACGTGTTTGGCGCCGATGCCGCCGCGGCAGGAGTCGCTCCACCGAGCATGCCTGGGGGCAAAACGCCCGAAGCCGTCGAGCCGGTTGGCCCGACCGATCCGGCTGTGTTGGCCATCCTGGACTGGAAGCCGCAAACGCCCGTGCAAATATTCGCGCGATCGACATCCTGGCCGAACTCCAACATGCCGCGCAGGCCAAGCCGTTTGTCGATCAGTTAGCCCAGAGCAATCTCGATCCGGCCGCCAAAGCCGCGTTGGTCGACAGCATCAACCCGGCCAGACTGCTCAAGCTCGCCAGTAATCCTGAGCTGGCAACTACGCTCGGACCGATGATCGACGACTGGATGCAGGCCGCCGAGGAATATCGTCGCGACGAACAGCGGCTCGTGGCCACGGCCAAGCAATTGACTGACCCCAGCCCGAGAGTCCGCGAGCAGGCGGTAGTCGACTTGTTGCGGGCGCGTGAGTCGGCGGTGGCGCCGTTGGTCGCCATTCTGGCCGATCCGAATCGCGCCGCCGAACGTGCCGCGGCCAAGCAAGTTCTATTGTATCTCGGCGGTCAGGCTATTGAACCGCTGCTGGGTGTGTTGGAAACTCCCGACGCCGCGCTCAAGACACAGGCGATTGAAATCCTGGGGCAGCTTTCGGCGCTGCAGGCGGTTCCGCAACTGCTGGGTCCAATGCTATCGCCGGAGAGCTCCACCGAGATGCGCTCGGCCGCGAGTCAGGCTCTGGCGAAGATCCTAAGCCACACGCCAGACTACGACGAAGCACTTCGAATGCTCGAAAAGTCAGCCCGCACACCGTTGGAAGCATCGCGCAACGACGATCCACTGACTGCGGCGCCGGCGGTGGTTTGGCACTGGAATCGACATACGAACGAAAGCATGCCGGTCGTTTATGATCAGACGGGCGCAGCGCTGGCTAAGGCCACGCGGCTGGCGCGCGATCTGTACATGATCGACCCCCGCCGAGGCGACTGGCAGCGGCTGTACCTGACGGCCATGTTGCAAGCGGCGCAAGTGCGGCGCGGCTTGGGCCAACCGCTTTCGACCGGAGAAAACACTGCTTATTCCGTGGCCGTCTTCTACGGGCCCGACGTGTTGGACGACTTGCTGGCCCACGCCATTCACGATGGATACATTCCGGCTGCGATCGCCACGACTCAGGTGTTGGGCGACATTGGAAATGCGAAGCTGCTGGTGCGCGGCGGCGTGGAACCCAGTCCGTTGGCGTTGGCGGCGAACCACGCCGACCAGCAGTTGCGCTTCTTCGGCATTGCCGCCATCATGAAGCTGGCCCCGCGGGAACCGTTTCCCGGTTCGAGTTGGGTGGCCAATGGCCTGGGCTACTTCGCCAGTTCCTACGGCGTCCCGCGCGTGCTGGTCGCGCATCCCAGTAGTGCCGAAGCCCAGACGCTGGCCGGCCTGGCCGCCACGCTGGGTTACGAGCCCGACATCGCCACCAATGGACGCGATGCGTTCGAGTTGGCCGTGCGCTCTCCCGACTACGACTTCGCCCTGATTCATGAAACAATCGACCGGCCAAACGTCGATCGTCTGGTGGCCCAGTTCCGACGGGATCCAAGGACCGCGCGTTTGCCGATCGGCTTGATCGCACTGCCAGACGACCTGGAACGGCTGGAGCGTTTCGCTCTACGCACTCCCGAGGCAGCGGCCTTCTCGCAACCGACCGACGAAGCCCAAATGAAAGTTCGAGCAAGCCAGTTGCTCGATCAGGCCGGTCGCTGGCACATGCCGGCCGCCGAGCGCAAGGCCCACGCGGTTGCCGCGCTCGATTGGCTGGCCGTCGAAGCGGCGCGGCCGCAACTGGTGTACGACGTCTATCGGCAGGAGCCGGCAGTCGCTAGGGCACTGTACATCCCTGAGCTAAGCAAGCGCGCCTCGGAGGTGCTGGCCGAGTTGGGCACGGCCACCTCGCAGCGGAGCTTGCTGGAAATGGCCGATCTGGCGGCTCAGCCGCTGCCGTTGCGCGAAGCGGCCGCACTGGCTCTGGCTCGGAGCATCGAGCAATTCGGTTTGCGGTTGTCTCGCGACGAAATCCTGCAACAGTACGAGATCTACAACTCCAACGCCGGACGCAACGGCGACACCCATGTCGTGCTGAGCGCCGTGCTCGACGCGATCGAACAAAACAACACGCCCACCGGTGGTCAATGACGCCCGCCTTGCCGGCTGTAGCGCGTGTTTGGACATGAGCGGATTCTACCGAGCCTTCGATCAGAACCAAACAGGGCCGCCGATTCCCGGGTTGGTCGGCTCCAGCGCTGCCATGCGCAAGTCTACGAGCTGACGCGGCGCGTGGCCCGGTCCAACGCGTCGGTGCTGCTGCTGGGAGAAACTGGCACCGGCAAGGAGATGATCGCCAAGGCGATCCACTTGTCGAGCCAGCGCGCCAGCGGACCGTTCGTGCGCGTCAATTGCGGCGCACTCAGCGAAAGCCTGCTCGAGAGCGAATTGTTCGGCCACGTTCGCGGAGCGTTCACCGGCGCAATCGCCAACCGCACGGGCCGCTTTGAGGCGGCGCACACCGGCACCATCTTTCTCGACGAGATCAACTCCACCACGCCTAAATTGCAAGTCAAGCTGTTGCGCGTCCTGCAAGAGCGCGAGTTCGAGCGCGTCGGCGATACGCAAACCATTCGTGTCGATACGCGGGTGATCGCCGCCAGCAATCGCGACCTGATCGGCGAGATCGAGGCGGAGCGCTTCCGCGAGGACTTGTACTATCGACTCAACGTAGTGCCCGTCCACCTGCCTCCGTTGCGTGAACGGTCCGAAGACATTCCCGAGCTCGTGGGTCACTTCCTCGCCTTGTACAACGAGGAGAACGACCGCTACGTGATGCACATCGAGCCCGAGGCCCTGGAAGCGCTGCAAAAGTACCACTGGCCGGGCAACGTGCGCGAGTTGCAAAACTATGTGGAACGGGCCGTCGTGATGGCCCGCGGCGATGAACTGGCCAGCGAGTTGTTGCCCGACGTCGTGTTGCGCGGTCCCAAAGCCCGGACCGCCAATCGACCCCGCGCCGCGGATCTCGAAACGCTCACCTACGAACTGGTGCAGCAGGGCTTGTTGTCCGCCGGTCCGCAGGAAGACAATCTACATGCCAAGGTCGTAAACCGCGTGGAGCGCGAACTGATCGCCCAGGTCATGACGTCCTGCGACAGCGTGCAGACCAAGGCGGCAACCAAGTTGGGCATCAATCGCAATACGCTCCACAAGAAACTGAAAGAATACGGGCTCGACGGCGAGTCCTAATCGGCAGCCAGTTTTCGCGGCGATGAAATTCCGTGCCTAAGGATGCCGCTGGCGAATTCTGGAGTTCCGCGCCGGAACACTCCAGCGGCGCTTCGTTCGGCATACGCACCGCCATACCCGATTCGTGACGCCATGCAGTTCATATCCGGCATAAGCCTGCTTTGTTTCGCGGCCAGCTATGCCGTCGCATGGATGCTGGAAGTGTCGCAGTTGATTCGCCCCAGCAGGACGCGCACGGTGCTGATGATCGGCTTCGTGGCGGCCGGCCTGTTGGCGCACACGTTGTATCTGGGCTATCGCGCCTTCGAACTCTCGGCCTCGCCCCTTTCGAGCAGCTTTGACTGGGCCCTTGTGGCGGCGTGGCTGCTCATGGGAGCCTACGTGTACCTGGCTTACTACTACCCCAAAGCGGCTTTGGGGCTATACATGCTGCCTTTGGTGTTGGTGCTGGTGGGATTGGCGGCGCTGGCCGACCGCACGCCGTTTGCGCCCGATAGCGCCTCGCGGATATGGGGCGCCGTTCACGGCATCTTTCTGTTGCTCGGCACGGTGACCGTAATGGTGGGCTTCGTCGCTGGGCTAATGTACCTGATCCAATCCCGGCGGCTCAAACTCAAGCGTCCGCCATCCGATGGTTTTCGGCTGCCCAGCCTTGAGCGGCTGGCCAAGGTCAACAGCCGTTCGATCATTCTGTCCGCCCTGTTGGTCGGCATCGGCTTTTTGGCCGGCATGATTTTGAACATCATCAGCCAGGGCAAATCCGGTCAGGTTCCCTGGAGCGATCCCGTGATCGGCAGTTCAGCGTTGATGCTGATCTGGCTGTTGGCGGCGGCCGTCTTCAACGCGGCCTACCAGCCGGTTCGTCGCGGCAGAAAAGTCGCCTACCTGACCATCGTGAGCTTCGTGTTCCTGGTGATCGTGCTGGCTGCCTTGCTGTTGATCGACACGCAGCACGGCGGAACGCCACGCATCGACGAGCGGCAACAGGCCAGCATCCTCGCATCGCCGCTGGCGGGAGGCCGGTCATGAAATTGCAAATGATCGGCTGCAGCCATCACCATTCGTCGCTGGCGGTGCGCGAACGGCTGGCCTTCACACCCGAGGAATCCGCGCTGGCGCTCGGGCAGTTGCGCGAGCGTTACCCGCTCGTGGAGACGGTGCTATTGTCCACTTGCAATCGCACTGAGATCTACACGGCGGCGGGCGAGGGATCCGTTGCGCCCAGTCACGAAGAGATTGCCCAGTTCGTGGCCGATTTCCATCAATTGCCCATCTATGAAATCTTCGACGACTTGCTCGCGCGCACCGGCGAAGATGCCGTGCGGCATCTGTTCACCGTGGCGGCCAGCCTGGACAGCATGGTCGTGGGCGAACCGCAGATTCTGGCGCAGGTGAAGCAGGCCTATGAAATGGCCAAACAACGCGACAGTGCCGGGCCGCTGACGCACGGCATCTTCCAATCCGCCGCTCGCGTCGCCAAGCGAGTGGCCACGGAAACCAAGATCAATCAACGCCGCGTGAGCATTTCGAGCGTGGCGATCGGCGACTTCGCCCGCGACATCTTCGAAACGTTCGACGACAAGAAGACGCTGGTGATCGGAGCCGGCGAGATGGGCGAGGAGACGCTCCGCTATTTGCAAAGCGAAGGCGCGCACGACGTGACAGTGGTCAACCGCAACCTCCAGCGCGCCGAACAACTGGCCGCGCGCTGGCAAGGCCGCGCCGAACCGTGGGACCATTTGCAACAGCTACTCGTCGATGCCGACCTGGTCATCAGTACCACCGGCGCCAGCGAACCGATCGTGTCGCTCGACTTGTTCCATCACGTCGAGCAATCCCGCTATCAGCGGCCGTTGTTCGTGCTCGATCTGGCCGTTCCGCGCGATTTCGATCCGGCCATCGGCGACTGCCTTGGCGTGTATCTCTATTCCATCGACGACTTGCAAGCGGCCTGCGAACGCAATCGCCGCGAGCGCGACAAGGAACTACCCGCCGCCATTCATATCGTCGAGCAGGAGACGGCACGCTTCATGACGGACTGGAGTCAGCGCTCGATGGCGCCGATCATCAAACGCCTGCGCGACGGTTGGCATCAGCCCAAGGACGACGAGCTGCGCCGCCTGTTCAACAAGCTGCCGGAACTCGACGATCGGGCGCGGGAAGAGATCGGCCAATCGTTTGACCGACTGATCAACAAATTGTTGCATCCGCCGATCGAGTCGCTGCGCAGCGAGGCGGAAAAAGGGCCGCCGCATGGTTTGCTGGATGCGTTGAAGCGACTGTTCCAGTTGAAAGACTAACGCCCGTTGAAGAATTCGACGGGCTGCCAAGTGGCGGCACGCCATATTGAGGTGCGGCGCCTGGTGATCAGGTAACGAGCGATCATTCCGCGTCGCCTTCTTCCCAGTCTTCGTCCTCGTCATCGTCGTCGTCCCACTCCTCGTCGTCGTCCCACTCTTCGTCCTCGTCGTCCTCGTCGTCCTCTTCTTCCTCGTCATCATCGTCGTCGACTTCTTCCCACTCATCTTCAAGATCGTCTTCGTCGTCGACCTCATCGTCGTCATCGTCTTCTTCGTCGTCGTCCAAGTCGTCATCGTCGTCGAGGGCGCGAGGGCTCACAACGAGGCCGACTGGATATTGCTCAAGCGCGGTCAATCCGATCAATTCCAGCAGATCGTTGAGAGCTTGCTCGGGCCGGGCGGTGGTGATCACGATCGATATCCTCCTCGTCTTCTCATGCGTTGGATGTAGAGTATTTTCGAATCCCGCCCATGCGGAATTAATCGTCAGTCGGATCGGGGGTATGCTCGGCGGGCTCGCGCGTGGATCTCAGCAAATCGGCCCGCGGCAATTCGTCGAGGTGCCGCAATCCGAACACTTGCAGAAATCGTTTGGTCGTGGCATATCGGTAAGGACGTCCGAGCTCGCTGGCGCGGCCCGCGGTACGCACCAGGTCGCGGTCCATTAGTTGTCGCAGGATTTCGCCGCAGTCGACTCCACGAATCGCTTCAATCTCGGCCCGCAGCACCGGTTGTCGATAAGCGACCACCGCAAGTGTTTCCTGCGCGGGACCCGACAATCTCATTTCGATCGGCGATTGCACCATGCGTCGCAGCCAAGGCCCGAACTTCGGGCGCGACAACAATTGAAATCCGCCTGCCAGCTCCTCTGCTCGAAACGCGCTGCCGCTGTCGTCGTACCAGCGATTGAGCCGGCGAACTAATGTACGTGCTTCCGTGCCGTCCGCCAAGCCGGCAATTTGAGCCAACTTGCGACTATTCATCGGCTCGCGCGCAAAAACAAGACGGCCTCCAGACGTGCCGTGCGGTCGTCGCGCGCCAACTCTTGTCGACGCTCGGCCGATTCTCGGCAATCGACGCCAGTGGGCGGCGGCGCACGTCTTTCAATCGCTCGCGCGCCGAGGACGAACGCGTCCCGAACAGCGGCGAGCCCGTTCGATTGCCAACTTGCGCCAACTGCTTTGGCAGCGTGCGGCATGGCTTCCCCGGGCTTGGCAAGATCGTGATCCGCTCTGTCGGTGGTGGGATGGAAAAGACGCGTTAACAGGTAAAGTTAAGCGTCGCCGCCCCGGCTGGCAAGGGCCATTGCCCAGCGGCGCAACGAGTGGAAAGAATCGGCCCTAAATCCCCGCGTTGCCAGGGCCTGGGCTATTGCACGCGCCGGCGCGCCAAGCTTCCACCCGGTTGACAACCTGGTGCATGGCTCGCAGTGCGTCGTGGTCGATGGCCTCGAAATGGCGTGTGTAGTTCGGATCGTTGCCGATCGCCATTTTGCAGTGAAAGCGGAACATCTCGCGGTCATTGCCCCAAGTTTCCAGCAGATAGTACGTCGCGCCGTACTCGCGCAACTTCCGCTCCATGGATGTAAACGGTTCGGCTTGGGCCGCGTCGGCCGGCGCTGAGCCCCATGGCTCACCCGCTGGCGCGGCAGGGCCATTGGCTGCCTGGGCAGGGACGTTGACGCCGGCTTGGAGAGGACTTTGCCCGGCCGATGCGATATAGCTCGCCTGTTGATGGGCGCCGGATGGCTCGGCAACCGTTGCCGTTGCCGGAAGGACTTGGCTAGGCGGGGCGCCGGGCGCCATCCAAGGCGGAGCCTCGGTCCCAGCGACTACGGCCGGGCGGGTATCGCCGCGATGCACCGGGGCGACCGTGCTAAATCCTTCAGCGCTGGCGGAGGGTGTATTTTCCGGCAATTTGCCCGTCGCCCAGTGCATGATACGGTCGACCAGCACGGCTTTGACCACATCCGGAAATGCGCTGCCAAAAATCGCTGCCATGGGCACGATAATCAGGCAGGAGAGCATCACGAAAATGCGAAATGCCAACACAGTTGAGGATTCCGTTCGCATGCGTTTCTGCCAGATCGTCTGGCCAACGGCTACCCGGGCGTGATTCGACTTCCGCCCTGGTTCGGCGGCCCATTCGCGGGGCGGAATCATAGCGGCGCCCGCGTTGGCAAGGCAATGGCAGTCAGGGGTGCCGCCAACGGACCTGCTAGCAGTCACTGCTCCGCGACCCACTAGCCGGGCGTGCGCGGCCGATGGGCCGCCTTTACCGAGCGCACGAAGCGGCTCAACTCCGCCAACGGATCGGCGGCACTGATCACCGGATGGCCGATGGCGATCAGATCGGCGCCCATTTGGGCTGCCCTTACGCCATCCTCGACGAGGAAACAGCCCACTCCGATCGGAATCGACACGGCACGCTGCACGCCGGCCAGCCACTGCGTCGAATCATGGGTAGCGTCGGCGCGGCGTTGATCGGCCCCGTAGTGCAGATAAACCATGTCGACGCCCCATTCGGCGCACTGCCGGGCGCGAGCGGGCTGGTCCTTCACGCCAATCGTATCGGCGACCACCCAAATGCCGGTTTTCTTTCCTTCTGCAATTGCCGACTGCACGGTCTCGTCCGGAGCATTGGCGCAAACGGTCATGATGTGTCCGCCTTGGGCCGCGGTGCGCTCGACGTTCTTGAAGCCGGAGTCCATCGTTTTGTAGTCGGCCAATACCGGATAGTCGGGAAACGCCCGCACCATCTGGCCGATCGGCGCGACGCCTTGCGAGACAATCAGCGGCGTGCCGATCTCCAGCCAGTCGACGCCGGCCTCGACGCCGATTTTGGCCATGGCCAGCGCCTCGTCGCTGGTGGCATAGTCGAGGGCAATTTGAATGATCGGTGGCTTGGCAATCTTGATGGTGAGTTGCATCGGTTGAGTCTCTAGGGCGTTGAGTCGAGCATGCGCCATCGCGCAAATCATTGTCGCGGCATGTTACGCGGCAATCAACAGCCGATCCAACGCCGCCAAGGCCGCTGGCCAAGACGGGCTCGCCGTGGCGTAAGTGTCCCACCACGCGAAAAGAGTCTCAGGCGTCCGCGTGTCGCAATTTTCTGTCCAGGCTGCCGTTGCCACGGCCAACGTCGGCAGGCCGAACCGCGTCAGTTCGAGCTCGTCGCCCGCCGCCAATATCGGCGGAATCATCGCCAACTTCCAGATTTCTGTATGCCGGTCGCGGTGCAACGCGCCACGAAATCGCGGCAGGTCGAGATGCAGTTGAGCCAGCAACCAGCCCAATCGCAACATTTCTGGCAACTCCGGAATCGGGTTGGCCAGCACGGCTTCGATCCGCACCGAGTTGTTCAGCCAGTGGGCGCCGCCACCACCACCCAGCACCGGATGAACGGCAATCACATCGGCCTGCTCGACGATCAGCGCGGGTTCGGTGAGGCGCGAACGGCGGTCATCAGGCCGGGCCCGCGCACTTCCCACTGCCCCATCAACGGTGCGACACGCAGTTCGAGATCGTCCATCACTCGCGGGTTTTCCCGCAGGAAAGCTGCTTGTAGCGAACGGGATTGTCGTGCGAGTCGCTGGACCGACTCCGCCATGGGCGCTGGCCCGACGAGTTTGGCCAGCACGGCCTTGGCCCACTCGTCGGCTACGTCGAATTGGACTGCGAGCGGCAAAGCGTGCAGGAAAAACTGGTCACGGTCCAATCCCAGCGAGCGGACGTCTTCGAGCAACTCAGCAACCTGATCCGCCAGCGCCCCGGCAGTCGCAGCGTCGACCAACTCGGCGCCGCGCGCGATGGCTTCGACAGCGTGCCAGCAACTGGCCGACGCGCTCACAAGCCAACGCGCTTCGATGGGCATGGCGGCGGCTCTCTCAAGCGAGAACGGGCGACTGCGAAAGGTGGATTTGCCGAACGAAAGACCGTGACGGCGACGCTGGAGGTGTCGCCGACGCCTTGGCCGGCGTCTCATGGTAGCGACTTCTTGCGCCCCAGGGGCATTTTTCCCATAGCAGAACGCCGATCTTCTGCCAATAATTTCGGTACGTTGCAGGTTTGACCTGCGGTCCGCGGATCTCCATGCCGCGATTTTGCCCGTTTCTACCAGGCGAGGGCACTCCATGCTCGATCAAGAGGTCCGACGTTGGACGGTTACCGACGCCGCCGAGATGTATGACATCGCCCGCTGGGGCAACGGTTACTTCTCGATCGGCCAGGAAGGCCACGTGCGGGTGCATCCCGACAAAGACCCCGAGCGCGCCATCGACTTGAAACAGCTAGTGGACCGGCTGCAGATGCGCGGGATCGACTTGCCCATTCTGATCCGCTTTGCCGACATCCTGCAGCACCGCCTGGCCGAGATTCACAAGGCGTTTTCCCGCGCCATTTCCGATCACGGCTACGGCGGAAGCTATTGCTGCGTCTATCCGATCAAAGTGAACCAACAGCGCCAGGTCGTCGAGGAAGTGCTGCGCTTTGGCAAGGCCTATCAATTCGGAGTCGAGGCCGGCAGCAAACCCGAATTGTTGGCCGTCGTGGCCATGACCGAAAACGACACGCCCATCATCTGCAACGGCTTTAAAGACGCCGAGTTTATTGAGACCGCCATGATGGCGCTCAAGATGGGCCGCAAGATCATCCCCGTCGTCGAGAAATACACCGAGCTGGAACTGATTCTGAAAACGGCCGAAAAGCTCGGCGTGCGTCCCACGATCGGCATGCGCGTCAAGCTGGCTGCCCGTGGCAGCGGACGCTGGCAACAGTCGGGGGGATACCGCTCGAAATTCGGCCTGACGGTTAGCGAAATCCTGCGGGCGTCGGCGAGCTGCAGGCGCGCGGTATGGAAGATTGCTTCCGCCTGCTGCACTTTCACCTGGGCAGCCAGATCACCAACATTCGCCAAATCAAAGGCGCGCTCAATGAAGCCGTGCGGATCTATGTCGACCTGGTGAAGCAAGGCGCCGGCCTGGCCTATCTCGACGTCGGCGGCGGACTAGGCGTTGACTACGACGGGTCGCAAACCAATTTCGAGTCGAGTGCCAACTATACGCTGCAGGAATACGCCAACGACGTCGTCTACCACGTGCAGAGCGTCTGCGACGAAGCAGGCGTGCAGCACCCCACGATCATCTCCGAAAGCGGTCGCGCGGTCGTCGCCTATCACAGCGCGCTGGTATTCGGAGTGTTGGGCGTGTCGGGACAAGGTGACGGCGAAGTGCCCACGCAACTGCCCGAGGAAGCCGAGCAACCGCTGCACGATCTGCTGGACACGTATCAAAACGTGAGCGTGCGCAACGTGCTGGAAGCCTATCACGACGCCACGCAAGCCCTCGATATGGCGATGAACTTGTTTTCCGGAGGCTATTTGCCGCTGGTGCAGCGGAGCATCGCCGAGAACCTCTTCTGGGCCATCTGCCACAAGATTCAGCGGCTCACCAAGCAGTTGGAGTTCGTGCCCGAAGAGTTGGAAAACCTGGACGCGACGCTCTCCGACACGTATTTCTGCAATTTC
The DNA here is from genome assembly GCA_963779015.1 of uncultured Planctomycetaceae bacterium. GTDB lineage: Bacteria > Planctomycetota > Planctomycetia > Pirellulales > PALSA-1355 > JTS-RE94. The sequence continues at coordinate 260,488 of CAVZWY010000026.1, forward strand.
TCGTTGTTTCAGTCGATGCCCGACAGTTGGGCCATCAAGCAGTTGTTCCCCGTGATGCCGATTCACCGCTTGGAAGAACGGCCCACGCGGCACGCGGTGTTGGGGGACATCACGTGCGATTCGGATGGCAAGATCGAGCAATTCATCGATCGCCGCGATGTAAAACGCACCCTGCCCTTGCATTCTTTCAGCGGTGAGCCGTACTACCTGGGAGCGTTTCTGTTGGGCGCGTATCAGGAGATTCTCGGCGATCTGCACAACTTGTTCGGCGACACCAATGCCGTGCACGTGGCCCTGGACGAGCATGGCGAAGCCGTGCTCGAAACGGTCATCAAGGGAGACACGGTTCACGAAGCGCTCGAGTATGTCGAGTTCAACGTCGAAGGATTGATGAAGCAATTTCGCACGTCGGTGGAGCTGGCCGTGCGCGAAGGCCGCATTGGCTATGAAGAAGCCGGCCAGTTTCTGCGGTTCTACGAAGATGGGCTGCAAGGCTACACGTATCTGGAAGAGCCGCAAGAGAAATAGCCCGCGCTATTTTTTCAGATGCCAATTCGCGGCGTGATTTTCGATCTCGACGGCACGCTGGTGGATTCGCAGCTCGACTTCGACCGAATGCGGCGCGAGATGGGCATCGAGGGTTCGCCGCCGATATTGGAGGCGCTGGCCGAAATGCCGGCCGATCGCGCCGAACGCTGCTGGGAGATACTTCTCGCGCACGAGCGCCGCGGCGCCGAATTGGCCGTGCCCTTTCCCGGCGTGCCGGAATTCTTGCAGTCACTGGCGGAGCATGGTCTTTCGCGCGGTGTCGTGACGCGCAATCGTCGCGCTTCAACGCTGACATTGCTGGCGCGACTGGGACTCCAGTTCGATCCGGTGTTGGGCCGGCACGAGGCACCGCCGAAACCCGATCCCACGGCGCTGTTGCAAATCTGTCACGCGTGGTCGGCCGCGCCGCGCGAATGCGTCATGATCGGCGATTATCGCTTCGACATCGAAGCGGCACGCCGGGCGGGCATGCACGCAGTGTTGTACACCGGCGCGGGAGGTCTGAGCGGAGTTGCGGACGAAAACTCAGCGGACCTGGTGCTAGCAAGCTTTGTCGAGCCCAACGCGTTCTGGGATTGGCTCCGCCAAATCGACCTAGGGGGGGAAGGGGGTTCTTGCTAACATCCGGCCCGCGCGGAGCCCCCGGGGGATCGTGCGCCACGGCATTCGTTTTCGTCTCCACCAGCCCACCGCCGGATTGCCATGCACGCGCGCACTTTGATCGCTTTCGCCTTGCTTGCACTCGCTGTACTTTGGGGTAGCACCGAGGCGGCGCTGGCCCAATCGGCGCCTCGCAGCAGCAGCCCAGCCGCGCGGCAGCCGGTGCGAACCGCCACGAATCCGCCGACGCCGTATCCGCCCGCGGGCAGTCCGGCGCAATCCACCGCGACACGGACCATACCCCAACCCGTTGCGCCGCAAGCGCCGTTCGTTTTGACCGAGGCGCAGCAGTTGCTGCTTGACCAGGTCTTGCAGAAATGGGAGCAGCAAAGCAGCAAGGTCAATACGTTCGTATGCAAGTTCACGCGGTATGAAGTTGATCCGACGTTCGGTCCCCAAGAGTTCAACTACACCGTTAGTCGCTCTAGCGGAGAGATCGTGTACAAATCGCCGGATCTGGGGGAATACGAGATCAAACTCGTCGAGCGGTGGGACCAGAACAAGCACAAATACACGAGGGACGACCTGGCAATCGAACATTGGTTGTGCGACGGGGATTCTATCTACGAGTGGGATCACCGCGCGAAACTGCTGAAAGTGACTCCATTGCCCGAAGAATTGAAAGGCAAGTCGATTGCCGACGGCCCGTTGCCGTTTGTCTTTGGGGCCAAAGCCGCGGAACTGAAGCGCCGCTACTGGATGCGCGATGTGACCGAATCCGATCGAGTCGGAACGGAGATCTGGCTGGAAGCGCGGCCGAAGTTTCAGCAAGACGCCGCCAATTTCCAGCGCGCAACAATCGTTCTGGATGAGAAAACGTTCCTGCCCTCGGCGTTGCAGTTGATCTTGCCGGGCATTGTTGTCAAAGAGGGCAAGGCGCAAGCCCATACCGCGCTGGTTTTCCAAAGTCCATCAGTGAACAATCTCCTCAACACGCTGAAGTTCTTGGCCCCTCGCACGCCGCCGTTCTGGAAGCGGGTGGACATCAATCCATCCGAAGTCAATCCGGCCAGCGGCGAACCGCCACTTGCTCGGCCAGTTCAAGCCGAGCGTCCGGTCGCCGGTCAACGCAAGCAATAGCCGGTTCTCGGCGGCGCGACGGCCCTTCTTGGCAACGCGCGAACTGGCGTGCGGGCAAGTGCTTGCGCACAATTTGACTCGCGCCTGCGCCGCGCTATAATCGTAAGTGCTAACGGTTAACGGAGTAGGCATTTACGTCGCTCGGCATTGTGCAGACGGCCCCCTATGTCGCAGGCGTGCGCGATTCGCGGAGGGAAGTATCGACGCGGTGCGCGACGAGCCTTTGGGCTCGCGCTCTCGCTGGCAGGGCTGATGTTGTTGTCGGCCAGTGCTGCGCCAGAGAATCCTACAGTTGGCGACGGTGGGGAAGACGACGCCTCGCGCCGCGCAATCCCTGCCCCCAAGGAAGTCGGTCGCTTGGTCCGCGTGCCCTTGCCGATCACGGGCAACGCCGACACGCAGGTCAAGCGCGCTGCGCAAAAAGCGATTGCGGAACTGCATCCCGGCGAGTCACGGCCCGTTTTGGTTTTCGAGTTCGCCACGGTCGACAATCAGTCGGGCCAAGGCAGCGACTTCAGCCGCGCCTTGGCGCTGGCTCGCTATCTGTCGAGCCGCGATCTGAGCGAAGTGAAGACCGTCGCCTATATTCCGCACGCTCTCAAGGGCCATGCCGTGCTGGTAGCCATGGCCTGTGAAGAGATCATCATGGCGCCCGCGGCGACGATCGGCCGCGCCGGCATGGATGAACCGGCCGAAGAGGCGATCGATCCCACCGTCCGCAGCGGCTATTCAGAAATCGCCAACCGCCGCCGCACCGTGCCCGCGCCCGTGGCGCTGGCCATGCTCGACAAGAACATCGAAGTGCTGAAGGTCGAGACCGAAGTGAGCCCCGAGTTCATCCTGCGCACCGAGTTGGACGAGCTGAAGAAGAACCACACGATTCAAAACCAGCAGGTGTTGAACCGGCCGGGAGAGTTTGCCGATTTCACGGGCCGAGAGGCCCGCGAGTTGGGTTTCGTCAAATATCTGGCAGCCGATCGCAACGCTTTGGCCCGTGCGCTGTCGCTGTCGCCCGACATGTTGGAAGACGACCCGTCGCTGGCCGGCCAATGGCGGCCGGTGCGCCTCCCGCTCAAGGGTCCGATCACGCCGCAGCTTGCCGCGCACGCAACGGATGATCGACGACCAGATTCGCGGACAGGACGCCAACTTTATTTGCTTGTGGATCGACAGCCCCGGTGGCTCGCTGCAGGGGAGCATCGATCTGGCAAACTACCTGGCCGCGCTCGATCCGGCCAAGGTGCGCACCGTGGCGTATGCGCCGGCGGAAGCCCGCTCGGATGCGGCTTTGATTGCGTTGGCGTGCGATCAGTTGGTGATGACACCGGATGCGATCCTGGGGGGCGCCGGCGCCGTGGATTTGGATCCCGAGGAAGTGCTGCTGACGCGTGAGACGCTGCGCGATCAGTTGGCGCCGCAAAAGGGCCGCTCCTGGTCGCTGATTGCGGCGCTGGTCGATCCCGATACGCGGGTGTTTCGCTACACGCGCAAGCAGGACGGCGCCGTCGGTTATTTCTGTCAGACCGAATTGGATCAACAGCCCGATCCCGCGGCCTGGACGCGCGGCGAAGAAGTGACGACACCCGGCCGGCCGTTGCGGCTCAAGGGAGATGCCGCGCTCGAGTTGGGCCTGGCGCGAAAACGTGCAAGACTTTGCGGCGCTGCGTCAAATCTACGGAATCGAAAACGAACTCGTGCTGGCCGAGCCGGGTTGGGCGCACTACCTCATCGACTGGCTGGCCGAGCCGACTCTAGCCTGGTTGTTGTTGCTCGTCGGCGGTGCGGCCCTGTATGCGGAAGTGCAAGCGCCTGGAATCGGCATTGGCGGGTTCGTCGCCGGCATTTGTTTCCTGCTCTATTTCTGGAGCAAGCACTTGGACGGCACCGCCGGCTGGCTCGAGGTGCTGCTGTTCGCGGCCGGCGTGACGTGCATCATCCTGGAAATGTTCGTCCTGCCAGGCACCGCCGTCTTCGGATTCGGCGGCGGCCTGTTGATCATCACGTCATTGGTCTTGGCGAGCCAAACCTTCGTCTTGCCGCACAATGATTATCAACTGGCGCAACTGCGCGATTCGCTTCTGGGTTTGATCGGTGCATTTGCCGGCGTGGTGGCCATGGCGGTGCTCATGCGGCGCTACCTGCCCTACACTCCGTTTTTCAGCCACGTCATGCTCGAACCGCCCAGCGGCGCCGAGTTGGAAGATATTGCGCACCGCGAGGCGCTGGTGAATCTCGATCACCTGCTGGGCGTCGAGGGGGTCACCACGACGCAATTAACCCCATCGGGAAAGGCCCGTTTCGGGCCCGAGCTGGTCGACGTCATCGCCGATGGTGAAGTTATTGCCCGCGGGGCCTCGGTGGTCGTGGTCGAGGTCCAAGGCAACCGCGTCGTGGTTCGTTCCGGTGGTGGCAGCGCGTAGCCAACCCCGTCGAAATCGACTAAGCTCAATTTCCGGTATTGAGCCCTTAGGTACCCCAACTTAGCACGTCCATGGATCCGCTCGTTTGGTCCTCGCTGTTGCTGTTGCTGGGCCTGACGCTGGTGATTTGCGAGGTATTCATTCCCTCGGGCGGCGTACTGGGATTGCTGTCCGTCGCGGCACTGGTGGCGGGCGTTTCGTTGGCGTTTTACAACAAGGGCATCGAGATCGGGCTGCTGTTTTTGACCGTGGCCACCGTGTTGGTGCCGACGGCGTTGGCTTTGGCGTTTCGCTATTGGCCGCAGACGCCCATGGGACGCCGGTTGTTGTTGGATGTGCGCTCGGGCGAGGATATGTTGCCCGATACCCCCGAGCGGCGCAAGCTGGCCCAGTTGGTGGGTAAGTTGGGCGTGGCCAAGACTTTGATGCTGCCCAGCGGCGCCGTAGTGATCGAGGGCCGCACCATCGACGCGTTGAGCGAGGGCATGTCGATCGAAGCCGGCCAGCGCGTCCGCGTCGTGGCCGTGCATGGCAGTCGGGTGGTCGTGCGCCCGGCCGACGACAGCGAAGAGCTGCCGCCGGAGGATGTCGACATGTTGTCGCGCCCCATCGAATCGTTGGGTATCGATTCGCTGGAGGATCCGTTGGGTTGACACCCGCGGACGCCCCCCCCGACAATACGGGTGGATTGGGAAACTAGAGCACGACTCGCGGGAGCCTTCCATGCGTGGCGACGGCGGAATCAGTAGTTTGATCACCTGGATCATCGTCCTGGTGGCCGCGTTCTTCGTGTTGATCGCGCTGGCCGTATTCGCGCGGTATTTTCGCTTGTGGATCCAGTCGCTGACTACCGGCGCGGATCGGCATCTTCGACCTGCTGGGCATGACCTTTCGCAAGGTCAACCCCACGGTCATCGTCCGCAGCAAGATCATGGCGGTGCAAGCCGGATTGACCGACGAGACGGGCATCACCAGTAAAGCGCTCGAAGCCCACTATCTGGCCGGTGGCAACGTGCCGCTGGTGATCCGCTCGATCATCGCGGCGAAAAAGGCCAAGACAATCAATCTCGATTTCAAGCTCGCCACGGCAATCGATCTGGCCGGCCGCAACGTGTTGGAAGCCGTGCAGACCAGCGTTTATCCCAAGGTGATCGACTGTCCGGCGCGGGCGCCGTTCGGGAATCTCTGGACGCGATCGCCAAGAACGGCATTCAACTCAAGGTCAAGGCACGAGTGACCGTGCGGGCCAATCTGAATCAATTGATCGGCGGGGCCACCGAAGAAACGATCATCGCGCGCGTCGGAGAAGGCATTGTCAGCGCGATCGGTTCGTCCGATTCGCACACCGAAGTGCTGGAAAATCCGGATCGCATCTCCAAGGCCGTGCTGGCCCGACGGCTCGATTCGCAAACGGCCTTTGAGATCGTTTCGATCGACATTGCCGACATCGACGTCGGCGACAACATCGGCGCCCGCTTGCAAGCCGATCAGGCCGAGGCCGACACGCGCGTCGCCCGCGCCAATGCCGAAGGACGGCGCGCCATGGCCGTGGCGCAAGAGCAGGAAATGATCGCCCAGATCGAAGAGATGCGGGCCAAGCTGGTCGAGGCCGAAGCCGAGATACCCAAAGCCATCAGCGAAGCGTTTCGCGACGGATATCTGGGCATCCTCGACTATTACAAGCTACGCAACGTGCAGGCCGACACGGATATGCGCAAGGCGATTGCCGGCACGCCGGTTACTCGCTCGATAGCGCTGCAACCACCGGAATCCCGCGGGGGGAACCGCCATGATCTTTCGCGACGTGCTACTGGCAGCCGGCATCGGCGACGTGCTGGGAGTTCTCGTCCCGATCGTTTTCTTCGTGATCTATCTGATCAATCAGTTGATCGCGGCCAAGGGCAAACCACCGCAACAACGCGGTCCGCAACGTCGTGCCGCGCCTCAGCGGCCGCAGGCCGAACGCGCCATGCGGCCGCCGCAACCGCCTGGCAAGGCGCGGATGGAAGGTGAAGCTGCGCGGCGGTGCAGCTCAACTGAATGAAGAGATCGAACAGTTTCTCAAGCGGGCTGGCCAGCGCCGCGGCGAACGCTCCCAGCGAGACCTCGCCCCGCAACGGCCCGCTAGCCGCAAGGCGCCGCCAAGAAAGCCACCCTCGCCGCCGCGCCGGGTGTTGTGCGAAGAACCCGTCGACGTCATCCCGCTCGATGAGCCGCTGCGCGAAAGCGTTGCTGCCAGCGTCGAGAAGCACATGCAAAGCGCCACGTTCACCCAGCGCGCCGAACATCTGGCTGACGAAGTGGTCCTCGGCGACCTGCAGATGGAAGAACACCTGCAAACGGCGTTTCGTCACCGCGTTGGCACGCTTGCCGGCGACTCGCCTGAATCCAGCGGACCGGTAACGGATGTCCAGACCGCGGTCGTCACCGACTTGCCTTCGCCCGCAGCCGCCCTGACGCAGATTCTCCGTACGCCGCAAGGTGTGCGCGAGGCGGTCATTCTCAGCGAGGTTCTCGCCCGCCCCGAGCATCGCTGGTAAAATGCCGGCCAGCCCCTCGGCTCCAACAAGTGAATTTCAGCAGGAGGAAACTGCGCAATGGCCGTCAAGAAAATTGCACCGGGAGAAACACGCATCGGCTGGATCGGCACCGGCGTCATGGGCTCGAGCATGTGCGGCCACCTGATGACCGCCGGCTTTTCGGCCACCGTGTACAACCGCTCGAAGGAAAAGGCCCAGCCGCTGGTGGACAAGGGCGCCGCTTGGGCCGACAGTCCCCAAGCCGTGGCCAAAGCCTCGGATGTGGTGTTCACCATCGTCGGCTTTCCCACCGACGTACGCAGCGTGATCCTGGGCGATGATGGCGTGTTGCCTGGCGCCGCTCGGGATCAATCATCGTGGACATGACCACCAGCGAGCCGTCGCTGGCCGTGGAAATCCACGAGGCCGCGAAGAAAAAAGGCGTGTACAGCGTCGACGCGCCGGTTTCGGGCGGCGACGTCGGGGCGCGCGAAGCGCGATTGTCGATCATGATCGGTGGCGAGAAGGACGTCGTCGATGCACTCATGCCCTGCTGGCAGGCTATGGGGAAAACCATCGTCCACCAGGGAACCGCCGGCGCCGGCCAACACACCAAGATGGTCAACCAAACGCTGATCGCCACGGGCATGGTCGGCGTGTGCGAGGCGCTGTTGTACGGCTATCGGGCGGGACTCGATCTGAATGTCGTCTTGGAGTCGGTCGCTTCGGCGGCAGCCGGAAGCTGGTCGCTGTCGAACCTCGGTCCGCGGATCATCAAAGGCAATTTCGAGCCCGGCTTCATGGTCGAGCATTTCATCAAGGACATGGGAATTGCACTGGCCGAGTCGAAGCGCATGGGCCTGTCGATGCCGGGTTTGGCCTTGGCACACCAGCTTTATGTCGCACTCCAGGCGCAAGGACATGGCCGCGACGGTACGCACGCTTTGGAGTTGGCGCTGGCCTCGCTGTCGGGCCTGGATTGGAACAAGCGTTAAAGCCCGCACGATCGGCAGCTCTTCCCGGAATTCCGCCGCCTGCGCGACCGCCGAAATTTGACGCCGCTCCACGGCGCGGCTACGGTTGCTACGCTCGCCGGATTGTGGTCGAGACATCCCACCTACTGATCCGCACGTTCCTGCCTCGCGGATCACGCAACAAGCAGGGATTGCCATGCACACCCTACCACTAGAAACGATTTCCAAACCGCATCAAGGCCTCACGGGCCAGCGCATTCTGATCGTCGATGACGACGAGACGACCGCCGATATCCTCACCATTCGCTTGAGCCAGCAGGGCTTTCAGACCTCGGTGGCCGAAAATGGGGAGCAAGCATTGCTGTTGGCACGCACCGATGCCCCAGCGTCATCCTGCTCGATCTGCGACTGCCCGACATCGATGGCTTCGAGCTCTGCCGCGAACTGGTAGACGACGACGAGACATGCGACATTCCAGTGATCATCGTCAGTGGAATGGAGCACCCCGACGTCATCCGCCGCTCGCGCGCCGCGGGCTGCTACTACTATCTCCGCAAGCCGTACGATCCCAATGCCTTGTTGACGTTGATTCAACAGGCGATCGACGAAGCGCGGCAGTAGCATACGGCCTCGCCGCAGCGTCGCGACGCCGTGGTTGATCCAACGGACTGCTAGCTGGCCGCCAATCGCGGATCGGTCGATACGCTAGCACGGCAGACTGCTTTTGACCGCCAACTTGCCGCCGCTGCGATGCGCCCCGACTTATGCGCTGGGCAAAAATCGCGGGGTCTTCCCGGAAAATGCCCGATGAATAGGGATAGGTGATCCTATCGGCGCTCTTTCCGCGCGGGCATCGAGCCGCTGCACGGCGTCGATCCGCTACGAGCCACTCAGGCAGGGAGGCCTGATTCATGCTACGCACAACCGGATTGGCGTCTGCCTGGCTGGCGGTTGTTTGCGCCGCCTGTATCGCCATTGGCCAAGAACCCGCCAAGGATCGCAATCCGCTGCGCATCGATCCGCTGCGGGTATTGGAAGAATATGGGCCGGATGCGCGCATCAAGCTTCCGCGCAACAGCTCTCCATCGGCCGCCCCTGGCGAGCAGCACTCACCAGCGGAGCGGCGAGTCCGCGACTCCGTCAACGGTCGCACGAGAGTTGCGCAGCAACCCGCTACGACGCGGGACAATTCTCTGTCTGCGTTTGGCGCCGATCGGCCATACGACTATTCATCCAACCGGCGCTACCTGGTGGCTGCGTACCGTGACGGCGGGCTGGCGCTTTGGGATACAACCCAACGCGAGCCGCTGCGCCACTTGGAAAACAGCAACCAGCGCTACTCGCAAGTGACGATTTCGGACGACGCCCGTTGGATTGCCGGAGTGCGAGAGGACGACGGAGAGCGCATCGACCTGTGGCGCGCCGACAACGGTCGCCACGTGCGCTGGATTCGAACCGCGAGCGGACCGACCAGCAAACTCGAATTCAAAAACGGCAACGAGTTGCACGTGACACTGGCCGACAAGAACGGACTCGTTTTCAGCGTTCCGGCTGGCGTGGTTGTCGGCCGAGTGCAAGTAGGCAGCGGCAAGGCAGCCGTCAAGCGGCCCACGGCGACCTTCAAGTTCGAGCCGCCCCAGGTCGTGGCCCCTTCGACCACCAGGTCGTTCCGATCGACGAAGCCGCCCGTCGCCGCAGGGAGCCAGAAGCAATTCCATGCAGAGCCGGTGGCTCCCAGCGCGCCGGCGGCCGAGTCGCTGGCCACTCAGGCTCCAAGTGCCCAGATGGTTACACCGCAGCAGGAAGCCGCGACGCGCATTGCGAAAAAAACCGCACCTCCGGCGGCTACTACCGCGGCGCCGACCGCCGTGCCATTCGAGCCGCCGTTGCCGGCCGCACCATCGGCGGCCATGCCCAGCTTCGAATCGGTAGAGCCCAAGGCCGCTGCGCCCTCGTTCGAAGCGGTTGCTCCCAGCGAACCGGCCGCTGCGCCCTCAATCGCGCCGGCCGACGTTGTGCCGAGTATTCCGGCGGAAGCCGAGGGCGTGACCGAACCGAGCGTGCCAGCGCCTGCGCCCGCCGAGACGACGTTCGAGCCGGCGACCGCGGCGCCCGATGCAGCAAACGCGGATCTTGTGCCAACGTCCGACGAGGGCGCGGCGCCGTCGGAAATCGAAACGCGCCAGCCAAGCGCCTGCGCCGCGAGAGTCTCACTACGAAATGCGCGCCGAAGAGGCCGCTGAATCGATGAGGCCGCCCGCTCCCGATGCACAAAAGTTGGTCGAAACGCCGGCTCTGGCGTCGGTCGACATCCACTATGCCACGAACCGCAATCGACTCGCGCCCAAGGACCGGGAATTCCTGGTGTACTTCAAAGGCTTCTTTGGCAGCTTGCCTGCATTCGTGATCTATGGACTAGTGATCCTGGCGGCGCTGGTTCTGCCCTGGTTTGGTAAGCGCAGTTGGGCTATCTCCGGCGTGCTGGTCGGCTCGGCCCTGCTATGCACGATGGGCCTGGTCGAGGCCTACGTGCGCTCGCAACTGCGCGACGAGATGTCAGGTGAATTGTACGGCTGCCGGCCCACGGAGCTCTCCTACGGCAAGTGCACGATCTCGGTGCCGCCGCCGCGGAACCGCCGCCCCGGTGAGTTGAGCCGGCCGCTGAAGGTGTGGGTGTTCGAAGCGCCCGAGAATGCCGACGAGCACTTTCTGCTGAAAGACGTCGAGGAGCATGCGGGCAAAGATGCGTTCTACCGCAGCCTGTCGGCGCAACTGGACAAGACCGATACCCGCGCGGCGCTATTGTTCGTGCACGGCTACAACGTGTCGTTCGAGGACGCGATCTTTCGCACGGCCCAGTTGACCGTGGACCTGACATTTCCCGGCGCAACGATGGCCTTTTGCTGGCCTTCGTACGCCGACCCGGTGAAGTACACCTTCGACGAGCAGAACGCCGAGGTATCGATTTCCGCGCTGCACGAGGTGCTGGAGGATCTGGCAACGCGCTCCAGCGCGAAGCGCGTCCACATCATTGCCCACAGCATGGGCAATCGGGTGCTGGCCGGCGCCCTGGAGAGCATGTCGCCGGACGTGCAGGAGCGCAACAAGAGCGTGTTTCGCGAGCTGGTGCTGGCCGCGCCGGATATCGACAGCCGCGTGTTCCGATCGCAAGTGTTGCCGCACATCGTCAACAACACGGCGCATTGCACGCTGTATGCGTCGTCGCGCGACCGGGCGCTGCTGATGTCGCGCATGTTTCACAACTATCAGCGGCTGGGCGAGACCGAGCCGGAGCTAATCGTCGCCAACGGACTGGACACGATCGACGCCTCGCTGGTCGACACCAGCCTGCTGGGCCACTCCTACATCGGCGACGTGCAGTCGATCGTCTCGGACCTGCACGACCTGGTCGTGCAAGGCAAACGCGCCGCCGAACGCCTAGGCCTCGAATTGCTCGAGCGCCGAGCACTGCCCTACTGGCTCATCAAGCCCGAAGTGCAAACCGCGAGCGACGAGCCGGTAAGGCGGTACGCGCCGGTTGCATACGCTCGACAACAGCGGAGCCACGGCGGCCGCTAATGCTCTATTTGCGCTTATATGCGCAGGACGATTCTCTTCCGCCCTTCCTGCGCCTGCGCACGATTTTGCAGTTTCTTTGCGGCGCAACTTCTTAACCGCAAGCGTCTTCGTTCGCGTGGCCTAAAAGTTTGTTTGAAATCGGCCGCGCATTCTGCGAAGAATCGATCGCCAACGATGCGGTGAGTCGATCGCTCACCGTGATCCGAACGTTACCCGAGGAAGCAGCTCCTCGCGCGGGCGAATACCGCTTGTTCACAGTTCTGGACAAGCAGGCCAAAAACGCCCTTTCGCCGGGAGTGCGCTCGCGGTGCGCGCAGATCGGAACAAAACGAGTTGTTGGGAAGTTTTTTGAACTTTTGCAAGGGACTGCACTTTCTGAGAACCGGGGGTGCGTCAAGCGGCCAAGGCCATGAGGCTTTGGGCCAGTTGGATGATTTTTCGCGGTAGCGACCAGACGGTGGTAATGGTCGATAATTCGTTGTCGAGGATGTGTTGGCGTAGTGCTTTACGACGATTCGCGTGCGAAGGCCGACGCTGGGCGTCGTCCCACAGCGAGTCGCGGCGATCGACAAGCGCTTCGGTGGGACGGTTCCACGCCCAAAGTTCCACCAGCGTGTGCATCCACGGATTCAGGTTATACACGGCCAAGTTAGTCCAGATGTTGCGCACCTGCTGCTGGCCCGCCCCCCAGACTTCCTTCACGTCGCGAAAGTCTTGTTCGATCGTGGCCCGATCGGCGAACGCTTCCAGAATCTCTTGAACGCTGGCACTCGGGTCCGTGCAGAAGAAAGCGTACCAACCATGTTCTTCCTGGACGAGCACCACGCGAATCACGCCGCCGACCGGCGGGTAGGTGGCCAGGAAGGTCTTGTAGCGTTTGGTGCACGGCTCGCCATAGACCGTGCAAACGATCGTTTGCCAGCCGCGTTTCTGCCCAGCGCGACGGGCGAGACTGAGCTTGTTCCGGCCGTACTTCCGCGGCCGACCCCGGCCACGCCGCCGCCTTTCTTCAGCTTCGGCGGCACGTCGCGCAGCGCCGCGTCCTTGCGCAGCCGGCCGACGATCGTCACGCCCGTCTTCAGAGCACGCCGCAGGAACGGACGCTTGGTATAGCCGCCGTCGACGACGAGCCACACGGTTTTTCCGGCTTGTTTCAAGAGCGGAACGATCCACTCCACCAATCGGGCCGCCAATTGCAACTTGGTGGCGAATCGCGGCCAACGACGGCACTTGGGGAGCGTCGCCATCGTCTGCTGGCGGACATACAGCAATGCCCGCAACGGCAACGCCAACGAACCCCACCGCGGATGCCGCAGGGCCAGCGAAATCGTGACCCACACGTGCCCGTAGAGAAACGGCTGATCGGCCGGGCCTGGCGTTGGATTGTGATGAACATCCGCCCCTTCGACCTTCGGGCCGTAACGCTTCGTGGGCGAGTCGTCGATCACCAGCAACAGCCGCTGGCGCAGCGGCAACACGACCAGCACCAGCCCCAAGAGTTGCGTCGCCACCGATTCGCTCTTGCGTCCAACGCCGACCAGGAAGTAATAATAGTCCTGGTAGTCGTCTCTCACACCCGCTGCGCGCAGCCAGGTGGTCACCGTGCGCCGACCGCCGGCAAACAACATCCCCAACAACAACACCGGCAGCCGCCAGCGATTGCGGCCATGCAACCCGGCAGCCAACCAAACACTCCACTGGGACCACTGCTCGGGCGCCTTCCAACGACATTTCGATTGTGCCATCCTTGGCTCTCCCGTCTTGCCGCGTGTCTTGCAACCGCAGCTTGATGGAAGAGCCTTTTTTCATGAAATACCAGTTACCGACGATTTCTCAGAAAGTGCAGAAGGGAGCAACGCCATGGATTTCGAGTCTGACTTCGAGGAAATCGAAAACGATTTGGACGTCACCGGTGAAGAGCAAGATGCGCCGGACACGCTCGGCGGACCGAATGCAGACGCGGACGCGCTATCCGACTATGAAACCGGCGCGACGGACGACATGGAAGTCACTGCGGACGAGGTATTTTCGCCCGTCGATGAATCGACTGCGTCCGAGCCAGAGGCCGGTGTTGCAAGCGCTGATGCCAATGCGGCGACATTCGAGGGGTCGCCCGAGGCGGCGAATGGCAGTGAACCGGTGGATCAGGGCTCTTACATCGACGTCGCCACCGTCTCCGAGGAAGTGCCGCCTAGTGGGGGCGCACCCATCGACATCGGGGCGTCCAGTTCCGATGCAACATCACTCGATGCCCCGCCCACCAGCGCAGCGTCGGCTCACGCTCCCAACAGCGGCTTGAGCCCACAAGCACATCAGATGCAGCATCCCAGCTACGAGCGCGGACAGCCGCCCGTTTGTCCGATCGTCATTGTGCGCGTCGCGGACGATCAGATGGAGCAGCTCGTTACCGAAACCCGCAAGCGCATGGCCAGAGAGTGCGCCAATGCCTGCCAGGACGTGGCCCGCCAAAAAATCCACCAGGAGTTTTGGAGGCGAAATTGCGAGGAAAGAGCCATCTTGGGTCACTAGCCCGCCGGCATGGCGCGGATTGGCGACTCGGAAGTGACATGCTGCCAATCATGGGCGCAATTCGTGGCCGCAAGGTTTGGAATAGGAGCGCGCAGATGGATTTCGAAAAGCTCTTCAGTCAACTCGACCGTCTGATGTTCTTTGAGTTGAAGCACGAGTTGTCGCGGCGGCTGCGGCCCTACCAGGATGCGCTCTGGTCGTTCTTTGCCGATCTGTTCCAAAGCAGCCTGCCTGCCAACTGGCGCGAGCGTTGGCACGGCTTTGTCGAGGAGCAGGCAGCCGTGGGATTCTTCACTGACCCCAAAAGCGTCTCCGATGTGGAAGTCTTCATTCACGACTGGGCGCGGTACTGGGGCTTGCTGCCGCACGAGAATGAGCCAGCGGCTATCAGGGCAGTCGAGTTGTCGAGGAACGTGGCCCAAACCGCCACTCGGCCACTTGTGCGCCATCCCGATTCCTGCCGAGAATCCGCCTTTAATCGCCAGCTTGCCACGGCACAAGAAACCCTCCATGAAATTGGCGCCGTCCTTGAGTCATTGGCTGCAAAGCTAGATGCGGCCACTTCGGGCGAGGAGGTCGACGCCACACCCACAGTCGATCGGGTGGAAGATTTGATCTGGTCGTACAACGATGCGATCGAGCATGCGCGGTCGGTTTGGCTAAGCGAGACTTTGTCGGGTGTCCTCAATGAACGGTTGCTATTGCTCGATACGCCGATTGCCTATGGCCTATCGTGGTTCGTGGACGAGTCCCAAGAGCGACGCGCCATGCTCCAAGGGTTGGAAATCAGTCGCCGGCTCTTGGGCCGCAACATGGTCGTCGACCGCATCATATCCAGGATCAACACGACTGAAATCTCCACGGACGCGATCGGCGTCACGCTAGGCGGCGGAGCGAACATCTCGATCGCAACAAGGGGCGCAAGGTGGTTCTTGATCAAGGGCGGTCTTGACGGCCCAGCGGAGCAAGTCACGCGAGTCAGCGCCAATATCACTGCTTCGCTCGTCAAGCTCATTACCCGCAAACGCAAGGTGGGGGCGACCGCCGGGAAAGCAGTCAATCAGGAATCGGGCGAAGTGGGGCAACGGCAACCGACAACAAAGCAAGAAAACGCGGACACGCGGCGGCCGCAGATTCGGTTGATTCAGGCGTCCACGGCGGCCGACGGCGAAAAACTGAAGCTTAGTGAGTTGCTCGACTACTTTGCATTCATCTACGGCGCTCAGGGCCAGAATCTACTCAAGGCGTTTAGGAAGTCGCAAGGCCGAATAGTAATCGAACGCATTTGGATCGGCCCCAACTCGAAATTGGAAACTCGCAGTTTCTATCATCCGCAGCAGATTCGGATACACAACGAGTTGACTCCCGCCGAGGGCGCCCAGGAATTGATGGAGCGGTTGATTGAAGCCACCGGCCTGACGGAAGTCCGGCAGCATCTTGATCACACGGGATTCGACAACATCGAAGTGCTGATTGAGTCCTATCGACAGTCCGTAAAACAGGCGGCGGCCACCGTCTCGTTCGCGTCGCAGTTGTATCTCTCAGGAATTTCGGTCGTCAACGAGGGAGCGGATTGGGTAATCACCATCCATGATCTCTCCGAGGGCAACTACTACGCGGCGATCGGGCTGTTGCCGCTGCTGCCGGCTGCCGTGGGTACGACGGGAATCGTGCTCAAGCATGGCGACACAACGCTCAAGATTAGCATCAAGAACGCGAAACTTGCTAAATCGCTGCCGATTGACGAACTAATTGAACTACTGGAGTCCACTCGGCGACTGAGGACAAATATGAAGAAGGCTGGTATTGCCAAGCCGCCCAATACGGCGGCACACCACATCGTGCCTGCGGCACTGAAAAAATTCCCGAGCACCGAAAAAGCCCGCGAGATCTTAGAGAGATTTAGGATTTCGGTCGACAATGCGGCCAACGGCGATTACCTGCCGTCGAAATTCGACGACGACATAAAGGCAGCCTATCACGGCGCTCTCCACACCAAGGCGTACTCAACGGAAGTGTTCAATCGGCTGAATGTGTGCAAATCCAAGGAGGATGTATTGCTGACCCTCAACGAGATCCGCAAGGAACTCCTTGCGGATTCATTTCCGCACTAGCCACTGCCCGGGCAAGTCCGTTATTCAAGTCACTCATCAGAGGGAACAATCCACAATTCGATGAACTCACCGGCCAAATGCCCGGATCGGCCAATTGCTAAAGTGCGACTGTCGGGCAGGAATTCCAGCGGAGCGCCGCTGTCGCAGCGACGCTCGGCAATCTTGCGGCCGGTGAGATTGTCAAAGACAACTATCAGCCTGCGATAACCCTTGGCCTCGTGCGCTAGCAAGGCCAACAGTTTACCGTCAGGGCTCAGCGTAGGCCGTACAAGCTGGTACCCGGGAATGCGGTACATATGATGAATTTGCGCCGAGGGGAGTGAAAGCACGCTTAGCAGCCCGTTTATTTAAGGCGATTGATGGTGCGGGCGGGGTTGGCGGGCGGTGCGCGCGAGGGCGGCGCGTGCCGGCGCGCGCGTGCGCGTCTCAACGATCCCACGGTCCATAGCGCACTCAGGATAAATTGCACAAGCCAAACAAGGTCGGCGGGGGCTTGCAGCGCTCTTGGTTTGCCGATCCCGAACAACTTGAACATGATCCGCGCCAGGTTGTGCGCCGCAGCCGCAATTCGGTAGCGTTTGGTCACTTCTTCCAGTTTGCGGATCCACGTGCGACGCGAGCCGCCCGTGTCGCACACGTGCGCGAAGCTGCGCTCCACGCGTTCGCTCCGCAGCCGCCCCAGCCGCTTCCCTTTCGCGCGCGACATGCGGCGGCGGTTGTTCTGAACCGCGCGTCGGACTTCGTCCGGCTTGTCCGTCCAAACGCGATCGTCTTTCCGCTTCGGCTCGGGAATGTACGTTCGCATGTCGAGATCGGCGGCCAGTTCCAGCGTCGCGTCCGCGTGATAGCCCTTGTCGGCGGCCACCTCCTGCACCGCGACTTCACTCTCCGCCGCTTCCAAGTTGACGCGGGCTTCGATCACGCTGTCGACGAGCGTCTGCTGATCGGCGTGATCGGCCGGCAGAATCTCAGCAGCCAGCAGGATTTCACTCTCCAAATCGACCACGTGCTCGGCCTTGTACGCCAAGTGCGTGCGGCCGTCTTTCAGCTTGGTGATCCGCGCGTCGGGATCGGTCTTCGAGACCCAATCCTCGTTCGAGGCCGTCTTCTTCCGCTTCTTGTCGTAGCGGCGAATTTCTTCGTCGCTCGGTTCCGTATCCGCGTCGATCGCGCCGTCCTCGTGCATCAGTCGCGTGACGTATTGCTTCCAGTCTTCGCCCGTGTCGCGCCGCACGATGCTCTTCATGGCCGCGTTGGCTTCGAGTGTCGTGCTGTCGACCCCCACCGCCTTGCCGGAGAGCAACCGTTTTTCGTCGGCAATCCGCAGAACAAAGCGAAACACCTCGTCGAACACCTCCGCGCCGAGCCGCTTACGCGTGACCGACATCGTCGAATGGTCGGGCGTGACCTCGCCCAGCGGCACCCCCAAGAACGTTCGCAGGCTCAGGCTGTCGGCGCATCGCCAGGCGATGCCGCGCTGGCTGTCGATCCCCTCGAAGTAGCCGATCAGCAGCATGCGAAAGTACACGCCCGGCGGAATCGACGGCTTGCCGCGTTTCTCTTCCTGTTCGTAGTACCGCCGGCAGCGCCGCTCGATCCAGCGATCGAAGCCGGCTTCGGCCAACAGCCCATTGAGCTTCCCATAAAATGGGTGGCCGTCTGAACGCGGCAAGTCCTCGGCGGTAATGAACAGCGACTCCTGCCGCTGCCTCCGTTTGCCCATCGCCATCCGTGTCCCTCCAACGATCGATCCGTCGAAACCGACCCCGGCATAAGTTTAGCGCCCTCGCGGCAGAAAGGAATATCTAAACGGGCTGCTAGGCCGAAGGGTCTCGTTCGTTCAGCGCCGGTGATTGCAAACCACCTGGAGACGGCCAGAAACACCGCCGCGCCGTCGGTGCTCATATTACTACCCGGATGATCGATCTTGCCATTCACGGCACCGGTGTCCGCGGCAATCCGCAGGATTTGCTTGTCGCCGCCAACCAGCAGTTCGCCGGAAGGAAGGAATACTACGTCCCCGGGCCGAAAGCCAAGTGCGGTCCGACGAACGATTTTGAAGTCCCTATCCAACAGGACAAGCTCTTGGTCATGCATGGTGATCGCGATGCAACTTCCGTCGTGTGATATCGCCAGACCCGCCGGTTCCCCTGTTATTGCATTGGGTGTAACTCGCAGATCTCTATGCCGCGGAGCGCCGGTATAGCTTGGTTTGTTCAGTTTCAATACGGTAGTTCAGGAAGTCGTTCCATTGTCCGTTGAGGTAGGTGGCGCACAGGTGGAGCATCGCTTGCGCGCCGGCGACCGTCCAGCGCATGCCGGTTTGTTCCAGGCGATCCTTGACCACGTGGCGGCAAGCGCCTTCGGCCACGCCGCTGCCGATGGGGTAGCCGGCCGCCAGGTACTCGTCGTAGCGCATGTGCCGGCGGTTGTTTGCGTAGTAGCCGATGGCCGCCGAGACGACGCGCCGCCGCGAGCCATGTAGCGCGTGTTCGTCGCGGAGTCATTTGAAGCGACCGATGACATAACCCACCTTGCCTTCCAGCAACAGCCGCAAGTGCCGCGTGACAAACTGAGCCGCCTCACGGCTGCCTTCGCGGTGGAACACGTGGGCCACCTGCCACAACCGCTCCAGCACGTGGAACAAGTCCAGGATGCAGACCGCCCGCGGCAGCCACTCGCGCTGCACCTCCCACAGCGCCTTCTCGCCGTCCATCAGGCAGACCAGTGTCTTGCGCACTGTGGGTCGCGCTCGTGACAGGCCACCGCCATCTCGACAAACAGACGTTCGCGTCCCGTACACGATTCTCCTTCCCGCACGCGGGTCATCTCGGCCCAAACCTGCTTGTGTTGCGGCGCGGGCCGCTCGGCAGCGCGTTCTTTCCGGTCCAGTTCGTCGAGCACGTCGTCGGCCGTGCGGCGAAAGGGGTCGATCGTATACACCGCGCCCACGTAGGCCATCTGTTTCTTGTTCGCTTTTTCGCCTTTGCCGCGACGCGGTCCGCGGCGGACCCGCTCTTCCAGCGGGCGGCGCATCGGCACCCCTTTGCCGTCGGCCGTGGCTACCAGGATCTCGGCCTCTTCGTCGGCCGGCGGCGCGGCGCGCTCGAACTGGAAGGCTTCGACGTGCTGGGCCATCTGCTGGTTCATCTGCTCGGCCGCCCGTTCACTCGGCGCGACACCCAACCACGCGTGCAGATCGGACACCGCTTCGTGAAACGACTCCTTGACGCACAGCCGCTCGAGCCAGTCTTCCAGGACGTAGGAGAACTCGCCGGCCGGCAGCCCCAGCCGCTCGTCCAAGGGCGCCCGCTCGACTTTCTGCCCTTCCCGCGCCGCGTAGACGTAGCGGCCGATCAACAGTTCGCCGAAGATCGACAGGTAGCGGCGCACGTGCCGGCCTTGCAAACGGCGGACCGTGCGGCCTTGGGTGGTTTCCAGTGTCGCGCCCGCGTCGCCATCCCCCGCGGCGGCCACGAAGGCCGACAGCAGCGTGTGTCCCAGCGCCAGCAGCCGGCCGAACAGTTCACGTTCCACTTGATCGATCCGCTGGCCGCCGTCGGCCGCGCGTTCGACGTACATTTCCAACGCCTGGAATTGCCGTTGCGCCTTGAGAAACGCTTGCTCCCGTGCGACGATCATGGCCGGGCCTCCTGGATGGGTGGGAAGGACTGCAATCACAATCCGTTCTACCCGCGGAGGCCCTCTTCTTCACCTTCACGCTAGCACTTGCCGCAACTCCTTGTGAATCCACCTGCTACCACGCGAGGAATGCGAGTTACACCCTATTGCATTCCTTGCCAATGGCCGTTTCGAATTCGGCGCGAACCGCATCACAACGGCTGTGCGCCGATACTTCTGATACTTTGCGCGGAGGACTATCAGCGTTTGGTCGCTATGATCGCAGCGCATCACCCGGACACTGTCGCCGGTGCCAGGGAACTCATATATCCAACGCCGGCTGGTAAGGCGGCCGTCATTCTCGAAGGCTGTGATTTGCGAGACAAACTCGTCGCTCGAACCAGCCTTTGCGCGCGAGTTTTCCCCCGATCCGGCAGCATAAATCGACCTGCCGTCCGGCGATACAGCCAAAACATCGCAGCTAGCGAAGGGTCCGCCGGGTGCGGTTGCCTCGACGTAGCGCGAGTAGGCCTTCTTGGGGTTCAGTAGCTTGACGCGAGTGTCGATCCAATCCTCGTCAACGCCATCCAACGCAATCATCAATAGGATGCCTTCTCGCTTTTTTTCGGACCCGAAAACATCCATCTCGTCCATCTTCTTCAATGCCGCGACCGCAGCCTTGACAAGGACCATGCTGCGATTGACCGTTCCAAGCGTTGTGTCGTGGGCAGTTAACAACCGATCGACGGTCGGCAGCTTTCCCAAGAAAGATTTGAACAACGGCGAATCCGCCACGGAATAGCGCAGCGCTCGACGCGCGGCAGTGACTTCATCATAGAGACCTCTCTCGACGTAGTCTTGCGCGACACTTGTAAGCGCTTGCTCCGTGAGCACCTGAGGAATCAACTGCTGAGCACTCTCCATTCCGTACAACGCAAACGCGTACGGGGTGTGCTCGGTATTGGTTTCGCCAAACCACTTCCAGACTGCCGACAGATCAGTGACAAATGCATCTCGCAATGAAGCCTGTGTTAGACCGGATCGCATCATCGCACTACCCAACTGGGATCGCATTTGATCACCGGGTGGGGCACGGCCGGCGGCATGACAATCTGGTCGACATCGATGCCGTTGCCCGTATGCCTACGCCCTCAACGCCAAGCAGTATACTCACTTTGAACGAGAAATCCGCCAGGCGGTCGAGCAGCCGGAGATACGGCAATCGCATCAAACTTTGACGGTAAACGCGAGTGCTGGCAGTTGGCTTGCCAAAAACTGGTCGGGCTGTTCACTTGTTTGTTCGGCGTGCGGTGCAAAGAATGGCCGCCTGAAAAAACACGTGCGGGGCATTGCAATCGATTTCTCGGACGGCCATTTTTCTCTCTGTTCCGGCGGTGACAAGTGAACAAGTCGGGGAATTTTCAGCCGCCGGTCTGATAGCACTAGCCCTCGCCCGCAGATTTTGATGCGATTGCCCTGCAGCCGGAGACACCACGGCAACATGGACCTATTGGCTAGCGAGGCCACGATACCGTGGAGGACATGCGCCTTGTCAATTTCGTTTGAAGCCCGCTTCCCCATCCTGATACGCCTTCAGGACTCCTTCGATCCAATTTCACCAGCCGACGTGCGCGCATTGGAAGCAAAGCTGCAAGTGGCCTTCCCGGACGATTACGTTGGATTTCTTTTGCAATACAACGCGGCGTACATGCGACATCCCGTCGAATTCCCGGTACGTACACCCGGGCCCTTCGTTGAAGGAGGCACTCTAGACAACTTCCTGGGCGTCGTAAAGCACTGGCCTGAGTGCGAATCGGGACGGAACATAATGACCAACGTCGAGAGCTACGAAGGGCGCATCCCAGCTGGTCACGTCCCAATTGCCCGATCTGGAACCGATCCGATTTGCATTGATTTGTCGGATGCCAACTACGGCAAGATCTACCTCTGGGACAGCGTCGATGAAGGCGCTGACGACAATACCTATCTAGCGGCGGATAGCTTCACGGAGTTTCTTGGATGCTTGACGCCGGGTGATGAGTCGTACACTTACCTCGAAAGTCTGCCAATCTTTCAGGCTGTTGAGCGTGGCCGGCTTGCTGACGTGGAGGCTTACCTGGCCGATGGCGGCAAGGTGGATTGCCGCAACGCCGCGGGCGAAACGCTGTTGATGTGCGCGGCGCGGACCGCCTGGCCGAAGATCGTGCGGCTGTTGCTGGAACGCGGCGCGGATCCGAGCACGCGGGATGCCAACGACTGCACTCCCGTCTATCACGCCGCGATGGGCCAATCGAACGATAGTCTGAAGCTGTTGTTCGCCGCAGGCGACGATACTCGCTATTGCGACGACCGCGGTCGCACGCTCGTCAAGCTTGCCGAGGAGCGCGCGTACTATCGGATCGCCCGGCTGTTGGAGAAGCATTTGGACTAGTCGGCGGTCGTCGCAGTAGCGTGGCTTGCACGGCACACGTCGGTTGCTCACCGCTGCCCCTCACTTCGCCGTCTCCACCACCGTGGCTTTCTTGATCACCACGGGCGTGGACGGGCGGTCTTGGCTGCCGGTGGGGACGGCGCCGATCTTCTTGACCACGGCCAGGCTCTCGGCGTCGGCCGTTTTGCCGAAGGCGGTGTACTGGCGGTCGAGGTGCGGCACGCGCTCCAGGCAGATGAAGAACTGCGAGCCAGCCGAGTTGGGATCGTTGGTGCGGGCCATCGAGAGCACGCCCGGCTCGTGCGTCGTGGCGTTGAACTCGGCTTTGATGGTGTAGCCCGGTCCGCCGGTGCCCGTGCCTTCAGGGCAACCGCCCTGGATCATGAAGCCGCTGATCACGCGGTGAAAGATCAGCCCGTCGTAGAAGCCGATTTTGGCCAGCGCCAGCAGGTTCTTGACGTGCCCGGGCGCCACGTCGGGCAACATGTCGAGTGCGATTTTTCCTTCGCTAGTGTCGAGCACGAGCTGGTAGTTGTTCTTGGAAAAGTCGAACTCCGATTGAGCGGCTTCGACCTCGGCTTTGCGGTTTTTGGCCATGGTGGTACCTCGTGGTTGGCTTTCCGGTGGTTGCCACATTCAAAACCGCGAGAAAGCAACGCTCTCGGCCGGCTCGAAGGATTTTCGTGGCTGCTGGCAGCCAGTAGACTAGCACCCACGGCGGCCGCCCGAAACCCTTCTTGGCGGCAGGGCGATCTCACGCGCAACCGGAGCGATCTTGGATGGAGTGGGTGCAAGTTTACGACCCGTTGGGCGCGGCCTGGCTGTCGACCCTGATGGCGGCCGCGCCGATCGTGGTTTTGCTGGGGCTTTTGGTCGTCGGGCAGCCAGCGCCCCGGGCTGCAATCGCGGGATTGGCCGTGGCGCTGGCCGTGGCGCTGTGGGGATTCGGCATGCCGTTGCAGGCAGCCCTGGCTTCGGCCGCATACGGCGCTGGCTTTGGCCTGTTGCCCATCGGCTGGATCGTGCTGGCGGCCGTGTTTCTGTTTCATTTGACCGTTCGCTCGGGACAGTTTGAGGTCGTGAAACACTCCGTGGCGGCCATCTCGCCCGACAGGCGGATGCAGGCGCTGTTGATCGCCTTCTCGTTTGGCACCTTCGTCGAGGGCGCCGCGGGCTTCGGCACGCCGGTGGCCATTTCGGCAGCGCTGTTGATCGGTCTCGGCTTCTCGCCGCTGTACGCCGCGGGGCTGGCCCTATTGGCCAATACGTCGCCGGTGGCCTTCGGAGGCGCTGGGCACGCCGATCATCACGCTGGCCGAAATCTCAGGGCTCGACGAGATGGCGCTTTCGCAGATGGCCGGGCGGCAGTTGCCGTTCTTCTCATTGATCGTGCCGGCCTGGCTGGTGGCCACCATGGCAGGCTGGCGCGGCGTGGTCGGTTGCTGGCCGGCGATCCTGGTATGTGGCGGCAGCTTTGCCTCCATTCAATTCGCTACGGCAAACTATCATGGTCCGGCACTGGTGGACGTGGTGGGGGGACTCGGCTCGCTCATTTCGCTAACGATCTTTTTGCGATTCTGGCAACCGAAGGAAATCTGGCGCTTTCCCGACGAAGTTGAGCCCGCCGTCGACCCCGCAGCGCACAAGCCGACGCGGCGACAGATCGTATACGCCTGGGTGCCGTGGGTTTTGCTGTCCGTGTTCGTGTTCATGTGGGGCACGAAGACCATGCGCACGGAGCTCAACGGCGGCACGCCCGATCAGCCCAACGTGCTGGCCGGCATCAGCAAGTTCTCCTGGAGCATGCCGGGGCTCGACGGATTGGTCTATCGCACGGCGCCGGTGGTGCCGCTGGCCGAAGGTTCGGACCGCGCCGCCAAGGGGGAAAAGGCCGTGTACGATTTCAACTGGCTGAGCGCGACCGGCACCGGCATATTTCTGGCAGCCGTGCTGTCGGCAGTTTGGTTGAAAATCACGCCCGTGGCGTTCGTGCGGCAGTTCGGCGACACGCTGTGGCAAATGCGCTGGGCCCTGCTGACCATTGCCTGCATGTTGGCCCTGGCGTTTACCACCAAGTACAGTGGCGGCGACGCGACCTTGGGCCTGGCGTTCACGAAAACCGGCGCGCTCTATCCGTTCTTTGCGCCGCTGCTGGGATGGCTGGGCGTGGCGCTGACGGGCTCGGACACGTCGTCCAATGCGCTGTTCGGCAGTTTGCAGCGGATCACGGCCGAACAACTCGACCTCAACCCCCTGTTGATCGTCGCCTCGAACAGCACGGGCGGCGTGATGGGCAAGATGATCGATGCCCAGAGCATCGTCGTGGCCGCCGTGGCCACGCAACAGACCGGTGGCGAGGGACGCATTCTGCGGTTTGTCTTTATCCACAGCATCGTGCTGGCCGCCCTGGTGGGCCTGCTGACGATGTTGCAGGCGTATGTCATGCCGTGGATGATCCCGCCAATTCCCGGTTGAGCGGCACCGCTCGCGCCATCGCCGGCCCATTGGCCCCGCCGCTCTGCTTGCGAGGAGCCCTGGCGGATCCCACAATTGATGGGAGATCGCCCGCGACCGATAGGAGAGACCGGCCCATGCCCGCTGCGTTCCGTTTTCCAACTGCCGTGAACGTTGCACTCGCGCTAATAGCTTGGGTGTCGCCGGCAGCACAAGCCGACGACATGCCGCACGCCGACGAATTCAAGGCGATGGAGCAGGACTCGATCGTGTCGGCCGATTCCCAGTTGGAGCTGTTGTGGAGCGAGGGCGAGTTTACCGAAGGTCCGGTGGCGGCCGGCGACGGCGCGATCCTGTTCTCCGATATCGGCGATCGCATCATGCGGTTCGATCCGCGCGACAAGCTGACGAGCGTGTTCTGCGCGCCCAGCGGCAAGTCGAACGGTTTGAAGTTCAACGCTCACGGCGAACTGGTGGCCTGCGAAGGCGCCGGAGCTGGCGGCAATCGTCGCATCTCGATCACCGACAAGGATGGAAAAGTCCGCCCGTTGGCCGACCGATATCGCGGCAAACACTTCAATAGCCCCAACGACCTGGCAATCGCGGCATCGGGTGACGTGTATTTCAGCGATCCGCGTTACGTGGGCGACGAGCCGCGCGAGCTGGATTTCGAGGGCGTGTTCCTGGTCAAGCCGAGCGGCGCCGTGCACGTGGCCACGCGCGACGTCGAGAAGCCCAACGGCATCATCGTCACGCCCGACGCCAAGATGGTTTACGTTTCGGACAACAACAGCCGCTCCGACGGCAATCATCAATTGCTCTCGTTTCGCGTTCAGCCGGACGGCACGTTGGTGGACAAAGGCGTGCTATTCGATTTCGGCCCAAATCGCCGTGCCATCGACGGCATGACGCTGGACGCGGAAGGCAATATCTACGCCACGGCGGGTCGCGGCGACGAGGCCGGCGTCTATGTCTTCTCGCCGCACGGAGCGCCGCTGGCGTTCATTCCCATGCCGGGTGATCCGACCAATTGTGTGTTCGGCGTCGGCGATGAGGACTCGACGCTGTACATCACCTGCGCCACGAAGCAAGCCGACGCCACCGGCGCGCGACCACCGTACGGTTTGTACCGCATTCGCCTGAAGAAGCCGGGCTATCGGCTGTTTCCAAAGCCGTAGCCTTTTCATTCGCACGGAGCGTGGCCAGATGTCACTCGATTTGCAAATCCTTGCGCAGCACGCTGACGGCGGCGAACCCTTCTGGTTCCTCAACGCTTTGTCGATCATCAAGTTGTCAGGGAAACAAACGGGAGGCTCATTCGCCTTGATCGAAGATCGCTTGCCGGCCGGCCGCGACACGCCCTACCATTTGCACCAGCGCGAGGACGAGACGTTCCATCTGCTGGAAGGCGAGATGACCTTCTACAGCGGCTCGGACATGTTTACTGCCGCGGCGGGCGCGACTGTGTTCTTGCCGCGCGGCATTCCCCACGGATTTCGCGCCGATACGCCGGGCCGGGTTTTGATCCTCACCACGCCGGCCGGTTTCGATGACTTCGTGCGCGAGGTGGGCACGCCGGCCACTTCCTTGGAAATTCCCGAACTGCATCAGCCGGACGTGCAGAAGCTCGTCGTCGTGGCGGCCAAATACGGCATCGAGATTCTGGGTCCGCTGCCGGAGTAGATATCGGCGGTTTTCGCCTTTTGAAACGACCGACTGTTTTGGCTCGAGGCTGTCACTTGCGACGCAGCCGATACCAATGGGGATCGGCATTTTTCAAGAGCCAAGGTAGATTGCCCTGCTGGGAATCTGTATCGGTGATCTTCCAGTCTGGATACGTCGCTTCGATTTCGTCGCGGCTCATTCCGCGCGGTAGCGGCGCACGATGCCCGGGCACAAAGGCCAGCATCAGCAGGGTGGCGTCGTCGGAAAGGACATGGCTGACCTGATGTCCCACGATCGCGCGCTCGTCCATCGTGAGACCATGCACCGTGCCGAAGTCAAGCACGAGGCGGAAGTTGGTTCCCACGTTGGCGGCTTCCAACGCCGTTACATCGGCCTGAATGAGTTGTAGCTGGACATCCGCCTTGGCGGCGCGCTTGCGAGCGCGCAAGAGGGCCTTGGATACGACATCGACGCCGGTCACGTCCCACCCGCGTTTCGCCAACGTCACCGCGTGGATTCCACTGCCACAGCCCAAGTCGAGCGCTCGTCCGTAGGGACGATCGCGCTGGGCTTCTTCGCGGTCGAACATGGCCGAGATTTGCTCCGCGATAGCCGGCTGGGCCAGACCGTGCTCCCAAGGCGTGAAACCGACCTGGTAGAGGGTCTTGTAGAAAAGGCTCATTAACTCCGCCTCGCAATCGCGCTCCCGACCGCATAGCGTCGCCGGGGCAATATTTCTCGGCTACTTGTCGGGCTCGGGTTTAAGAATCAGGCGCACTTGCCGCAGATCCATCACTGCCTGACCCGGTTTGCTGCGGGGTTTGACGGAGAGCGTGTAGCGGCCCGGGCGTGCGAGCTCGAGCGTGCCGATGCGCCGTGCGACGAAGTCTTGAAACCCGCGCGTTTCTTCGATCGTGGTCGTGACGGTTTGCTCGCCGACGGTGAAGTCGACCAGACTGCCGCCGTTGCCGGGGGCACAGCCTTGCAGGATTTCGATCTCGAACGTGCCTGGGCGATCGATCTGAAAGTCCCAACTCGCCCAATCCTCGACGCGCGTCCAGTAGCCCAATGTGTTCTTATGGGGCAACGGTTCGAAACGCAGCATCACGCCGTGGATCAGCGCGTTCTTGCCCGGCAAGAGCACGTGGCCCTGCTTGTCCTGTCCGTCGGGCGCGTAGTCGGGATTCGGCGTCGCCATGTCAGCATTCACGCTTTGCAGCCAGGCGGCGAGGCGTCCGGCCAATTGCGCCGCGCGCCCGGGCTCGCGTTCGATCAGGTTCTTGCTCTCGCTGGCGTTCTGCGAGAGATCGAACAGCTCGCGGCGACCGTCCTCGTAGAACTCGATCAGCTTGTAGTCTCCCGACACGATCGCGCCGCCGGGCTTGCCCCCTTGATTGCTGTAATGGGGATAGTGCCAGTACAGATCACGCGCAGATAGCTCTCCGGATTGTTCCAACACCGGCAAGAGCGATACACCGTCGAGCGGCTTCTCGTATGGCGCGTCGCACGCAGCGGCGATCGTCACGGGAATATCGATGCTGCTGTTTGGCACGTCGGACGTGGCGCCGGCCTCGATGTGGCCCGGCCACTTGACGATCAATGGCACACGGACACCCCCTTCGTACAGATAGCCCTTTCCTTCGCGCAACGGCGCGTTGTTCGTGGCCGGCGTATTGGCGCCTTCGATCGTGGCCAGCCCGCCGTTGTCGCTGGTGAAAATGACCAGCGTGTTGTCGGACAGGTCTAGAGCGTCGAGTTTGGCGACGATGCGGGCCAGGCTTTCGTCCATGCTCTCGACCATGGCCGCGTAGATCGGATTGTTTTGCAATCCAGGCGGCTTGGGCGCAGCGCGGTACCTGGCGACTTTCTCGTCTTTGGCTTTCAGAGGCGTGTGCACGGCGAAGTGCGGCAGATAGAGAAAAAAGGGCCGCTCGCGGTTCGTCTCGATGAATCTCTCTGCCTCGCTGGTCAGCCGATCGGTGAGATACTCGCCCGGGGGCGCGTCTTCGAGCCCCGGAATCGTGCGGCCGTCGCGACCAACGTAAGGGGCAAAATAGCTGCGCGGAGAGCCGAGAGCATCGCCAGCAATGCGCAATCCAAAGCCCTGTCGCGTGGGCTCGTAGCCCTCGCCGCCCAAATGCCACTTGCCGATTTCGGCCGTGACGTATCCGGCTGCTTGCAGTTGTTCGGCAATGGTCACTTCCTCAAGCGGTAACTCCTGACGAAATTCGGGGCGCAACAACCGGCGCGGCGCAAACTGCTGGTTGCCTGGGATCCAATCGGTCAAGTGCAGCCTGGCGGGGTATTGGCCCGTCATCAGCGCAGTGCGCGTGGGGGAGCAAACCGGGCAGGCCGCATACGCGCGACTGAAGCGCATACCGTCGGCCGCCAGTCGATCGATGTTCGGCGTGCGGTGGAACGAACTGCCATTGCATCCAACGTCTGCCCAGCCCAGGTCATCGACGACGAATAGCACGACGTTGGGCTTGCCGGACTCGGCTGCTTCGCGGGCAACAACGCCGTCGCCCGTTGACGCGAACAACGAACAGCATGCCAGCAGGATCGACAAAAAGCGGCGCAACATGAATGCTACTCGCGGGAGTCTAAGTCGCGCGCCGTGCGGCCAGCACCAGTGCGGCGCAGATCGTGGAGAACACTATGAACATCTGTCCCGGGCCGTAGGTAAGCCAGACAGCCTCGGTGCTGTGTGGAAAGCCGCCGCGGAACAGACCGAAAGCCAGAATCAGGTCGCTGGCCAGAAACAGCGCGGCGCCCAGCGCCAGCCAGGCCAGCCGTCGATCTTGCAGCGCCAAGCCCGTTGCCACGCCCGTGGTGCCAGCCAGTAGCAGCGAATACGGCAGCGCCGGCCATACCAGATCGCGCGACTCGGCCCCCTGCATCACGACGAAGTACCAGCTCACCAAGCCCACCAGTTGCCAGAACAGAATGGCCCCGATCATCAGAGAGCGATTGGTCAACGCTGCCCGTTTTGCTAGATAGAAGCAACCGGCGATATAGGCGACGTGCCCCAGGCCGAAAGCCGCGATGCCGCCCAGGGTGCCGTTCTTGAGTGGGATGAACGTGAGCAGATCGGCGTTGAAGAAATCGCCAAGGGTTCCCAGCGTCATGCCCACGGCGATCAGTAAGGCGAAACGCGCCACCGGCGCATGGCGCCACATGGCGTACGCCGTCCAAGCGGTCACGACCAGCGCGACCGACGAGCCCATCCGCGCGGTAGCCGCCGCCGCCGTGCCGTGTCCGCCGGCAAAGTTTCCCAACAGCATGGCCGCGGCGAGCAAGACCGCCCAGACGACCCACAGCACGACGAACAGGGTCATTTGTGTCGCGAAGCCAACGGTTGACGGAACCGCATTGGGGGAGGCGACAGAATCTGCGTGCGACATGCGCGCCGCTCCTGAGAAGAGTTCCGCCGGTGAATGGACACATGAATTGGGCCAGTATAACCCCGCGCATTGTCTCGTACCACGTTTGGCCGCCGGTGCAACGTGACGCCGCGCTTGCGCCCGACTAGACTGGAGCCGGTCTTGTATGCGTTTTTGGCGATCGCCGGGCCACCACGAGCTGATCACCCCTGCTGTCCCCCATGCCTTTGGAGATACTCCCATTCGTACCGCATGCATCATTCCGTTGATTTTCGCGACGTCGGTCTCGCTGGCGTGGGCCCAGGAGTTGTCGCGTTTGACGTACAACGATCCTGATTTGGCCGTTGATCTGGGCGTGGGCTTGTGGGCCTGGCCGGTGCCGTGCGACGCGGATGCCGACGGCGACTACGACCTGATCGTGTCGTGCCCCGACAAACCGTTTAACGGCGTGTGGTTGTTTGAGAACGTCGATGGCGACACGACAAAGACCAAGTATCCGGTTTTCAAGCCGCCTGTACGGCTGAGCAAAACGGTGCACTACGTGCTGCCCAGCTATGTCGACGACCAGTTGCGCGTGCTCACACCGGGGGTGGAGTACGACGACTTCGTCAGCCACGGATTGGAAAACGCCATCAAGCTGCCTGCGCCCAAGACAATCCACACTCCCCAGGGCAACGCGCCGGGCGCAAAGAGCAACAAGATTCGCCACAACGAGTGGCGCTACGCCGACTACGACGGCGACGGTGCGCTCGACCTGGTCGTCGGCATCGAGGACTGGGGCGACTATGGATGGGATGACGCCTGGGACGCCTCGGGGGAATGGACCAAGGGTCCGCTGCGCGGCTTCGTCTACCTGTTGCGCAATACCGGCACGAGCAGCGAACCGAAGTACGCTGCGCCCGAAAAGGTGTTGGCCGACGGCAAGCCGGTCGACACGTATGGATGTCCCACGCCGAATTTCACTGACTTCGACGGCGACGGCGATTTGGATTTGCTGTGCGGCGAGTTTCTCGACAAGTTGACCTACTTCGAGAACACTGGCACCCGCAGCCAACCTCGCTATGCCGCGGGACGGCGTCCGACCACACCGGATGGAGCGCCGGTGGCGATGGATCTGGAGATGATCGTGCCGATCGCGTTCGACTGGGACCGCGACGGCGACTTCGACCTGATTGTGGGAGATGAAGACGGGCGCGTGGCACTGGTGGAGAACACCGGCAAACTGGCGAACGATCGCACACCGCGGTTTCTGCCGCCTCGTTACTTCTCGCAGCAAGCCGATTTGCTCAAGTGCGGAGCGCTCGCCACGCCGGTGGGCGTCGATTGGGACGGCGACGGCGATACGGACATCATCTCGGGCAACACGGCGGGCTACGTCGAGTTCTTCGAGAATCTCAGCGGACCGAACGTCGCTGAACCGCAATGGGCCGCGCCGGTTCGGCTGAAAGCGGGCGGCGAAGTGTTCCGCGTGATGGCCGGGCCCAACGGCAGCATCCAGGGCCCGGCCGAAGCCAAGTGGGGCTACACCACCTTCTCGGTTGCCGATTGGAACGGCGACGCGTTGCCCGACATCGTGCTCAATTCAATCCTTGGTCGCGTCGTGTGGCTGCGCAATATCGGCACGCGCGCGGAGCCAAGGCTGGCCGCGCCCGAGCCGGTGGAAGTCGAATGGGAAAGCGCGCCGCCCAAGCCCGAGTGGACCTGGTGGACACCTCAAGGCAAGGAGTTGGCGACCCAATGGCGTACCACTCCGGTGGTCTACGACTTCACGGACGACGGACTTCCGGATCTGGCCATGCTCGATGTGGAGGGCTATCTGGCGCTGTTCGAGCGGGCCCGACGCGGCGATGTATTGGTGTTGTTGCCGCCGAAGCGCGTGTTCGTGGACGAGGACGGCAAGCCAATGCGATTGAACGAACGGCGGGCCGGCGGCAGCGGCCGGCGAAAGCTGTGCGCTACGGATTGGACGGGCGACGGGCGCTTCGACTTGTTGCTCAACTCGGCCAACGCCGACCTCTTGGAACAGATCGACCATCGAGACGACAAATGGTTCTTTCGCAAGGCGGGATCGATTGCCGACCAGAACATCGAGGGACACGACGTGAGTCCTACGGTGGTGGATTTCGACGGCAACGGCATTCCCGACTTTCTCGGCGGCGCTGAGGACGGGCATTTTTACTTCCTCGCCAATCCGCGGGCGAAGTAGCCGGGCCGTGAGTCAGGAGGCGAGTTGGTTTCGGCGCAACACATCAAGCGCGGCGGCCAGCGACGCGTCGCGCGATTGGCCGCTATCGATCGTCGCTAGCGCTCTTTTCGTCGAATCGCTCGGACCGCCCCAGTGGCGCGCCGCTTGTTCGTAGATGGCCCAATCGGCGTCGGATGCATCGCCGGTACGTACAGCCAGTCGTTGACGAATCACGTTCGGGTCGGCCTGGCAAACGAGGAACATCGGCGGCACGCCCCAGTGCGCGGCCGCTTCGAGAAACACGCGTCGCTGTCGCTCATCGCGAAAGCTGGCATCAACAATGACGCGGCGGCCCTCGAACAGCATGGCCTCGGCGCGACGCAAGCACTCGGCATAGGTTCGCTCGGACCATTCGGGAGAGTAGATGCCTCGATCGAATTGGGCGGTTTGATCGCTTTTTTCGGAGACGCCAGCTAGTTCTTTGCGTACGACGTCGCTGCGTATCACTTCGCAGCCGGCGGCTCTTGCCAGGTCGGCGGCCAGGGTGCTCTTGCCGGCGCCGGGCAGTCCGCTCACGAGCAGCAAGCACGGGCGCTTGTCAGGCGACTCGAGCGCGCCGAGGGCCAGCAGCCAATAGCCCCGCGCCTTGGCAAGCGCCAACTCGCGATCTGCTTGGGGAATCTCTTGCTGAATGGCTTGCATGCCGTCGACCTTGCCGCGTACCGCCGCGCGATAGCCCACAAGAAACGGCAGCAACTTCCGCCCCTCCTCGTCGCCAGCGAAACGGAAGTACGCAGCGGAGAACGTTGCGGCCAGGTCCGCACGTCCCGCGCGTGCCAGGCCCATCGTCAAGAACGCCATGTCGGCCACGGGATCGGCGAAACGAAACCGCTCGTTGAATTCAATGCAGTCGACAACAACCAGGTCGTCCGGCGGCTCCCGCTCGGGAAATGCGTACACGTGCCCCAGCCGCAGATCGCCGTGCGTGTCGCAGGGCACGCCGCGGGCCGCGCGGTCGTCTATGGTCTCGCGCAAACCCGATAGCGCCGCTTGCGAACAAATCCGCAAGCGCTCGAACACCGAGCGACTGATGGCCGTGCCGATCTGCGCCGTTGCCTGTTCGAGGTTTTCCACGAGGTTGCCCTCGACCGATTCAAAGCGGCCGAATTCGCTGATGTGCGGTCCCCGCGCGGCTGTTGCATGAAACGCGGCAATGCGGCCGGCCAGCGCCTCGAGCACGGCTTCGATGTGCTCTCCTCGCTCCAAGCGATGCTCCAGCGTCGCCTCGTCCGGCAACCGGCGCATCTTGACGGCCCATTCGAGTGGCTCTCCCGCTCCCTCGACGCGCACGCGGCCATTGCCCACTGCGACGATTGGCACGACGCCCTGATAGACGTCACCGGCCAGGCGCCGATTGAGCCGCACTTCTTCGTCGCAGAAATGCCGTCGCTGGGCGAACGTCGAGAAATCGAGAAAGCCGAAATCGACCGGCTTCTTGATCTTGTACGCGTGCTCGCCGACCAGAAAGACAGCCGAAATGTGCGTCTGATGGATTTCGACCGCGTCGGCCCTCTCCGGATAGGCCGCCGGATCCGCCAGGGCTGCGATCAAATCGTCGAGATGCATGGAATCGGATCCGTCGAGAAAAAGCGGCCTGCGACCGCTTCACCTTAGGCGCGCCGTATGGATGTGACAAGGCGGCACACCGTTCGCGACGGAGTTAACCTTGCGGCACGGTCGTGGGACAAGCAGAATAGGCCCAGGCGGCGCTCCACTTGACTCCTGCTGTCATTTCGAATCGAGAGGTCCTTCGTCGTGGCCGATGCACGTCCCGCGCCCGTCCAGCGCCCTTCGCGGCTGATTCACGAGCCGATCATCACGGTCCAACAGCACATCCTGCGCGAGCAGCGCCGGTTTCCGGGTGTATCGGGCGAATTTTCCTGGCTGGTCTCCGGCATTACGCTGGCCACGAAACTGATCGAGGCCAAAGTGCGCCGCGCCGGTTTGTCCGACATCTTGGGCGTGGCCGGCAACATCAACGTGCAAGGCGAAGTGCAACAAAAGCTCGACGTGTATGCCAACGAGATGCTAGTGCACGCACTGAGCGTCCGCGAAAGCGTGGCCATGATGGCCTCGGAAGAAAACAATCACCCGTTGCTGGCGCACGGCGGATCGCCCAATGCCAAGTATATCGTGGTATTCGATCCGCTCGACGGATCGTCCAACATCGACGTGAACGTCAGCGTGGGCACGACATTTTCGATCTTGCGGCGCACGGCCGAGCGATTGGATTCGGAAGTTTCGGCCGACGAAGTGCTGCAGCCCGGCAATAAACAGATCGCCGCCGGCTACGTGGTCTATGGATCGTCGACGGTACTGGTGTACAGCGCGGGCAATGGCGCGCACGGCTTCACGCTCGATCCGGCCGTGGGCGCCTTCGTGCTGTCGCACCCCAACATTCGCATTCCCGAGCAGGGCACGTACTACTCGATGAATGAAGCCTACCTGGAACGCTGCCCCGCGGTCTATCAACAATTCGTCGCCCGGATACGACGTGGCGAACTGGGAGCGCGATACAGCTCGCGCTACATCGGTTCGATGATTGCCGACGTGCATCGTACGCTGATCAAGGGGGGCGTGTTCCTCTATCCGCCCACCGATGAATACGCCGAGGGCAAGCTGCGGCTGCTGTACGAGGCCAATCCGATTGCCTTTCTGGTCGAGCAGGCGGGCGGCCAGGCGACCAACGGCAACCAGCGCATCTTGGATATCCAGCCCACCAGCATCCATCAGCGCACGCCGCTGGTGGCCGGCAGCCCGGTGGAGGTGCATGCGTTTGCCAAGATGATGGCGGCGAAGTAGAGCTGCTCAACGGCAGAGGTGTGGATTATGAGTTGGGATCTGTTCGTCGCGAACATTCCGGATTCCTTCCAGAAGTCCGAAGACGTACCCCGCGATTGGCGCCCGCCCGTCTTGGGAACCGGTAATCAACTCATTCAACAAATCCGGGCGCATTTCCAATCGCTGATTTTCGCAATCCGGAGCTTGGGCACATTTCCGGAAGCGAATACTCTATTGAGGTTGCGCTGACCGCCGATGACAACGACGTGGATGGCTTCATGTTGTTCGTTCGTGGTGGCGAGGCCGCCGCGCATGCAGTGGCAGAACTCGTCAAAACACTGGGCTGCCGGGCCTTCGATACGGGCGCCGCTGATGGCACCATATTTCCAGGACCGGATGTTACGACGGGTTGGCGTGCGTGGCGAACTTTCCGAGACCGCGCTTTGGGTAACTAGCACGGCCCCTACACATCCAAATTCCGCACTTCCAGGGCGTGCTTTTCGATGAACTCGCGGCGGGGCTCGACCTTGTCGCCCATCAGGATTCGGAACAGGTCGTCGGCGGCGCCGGCGTCGCGCATGGTGACCTGACAGAGGGTGCGGTTCTTGGGATCGAGCGTGGTGTCGCGCAGCTCTTCGGCGTTCATTTCGCCCAGCCCTTTGAAGCGGGTGATGGTGAGACCCTTTTCGCCGGCGGCTCGAATGGCCGGCAGCAGCCCGCGCAAGTCTTCCAGTCCGGTCTCGTGCTCGCCGCGGCGGATGGTGAAGCGTGAGCCTTCGGTGCCGGTGCGATCGATCGGAATGAGATCGGCCAACGAGAAGCCCAGCTTGTCGAGTTCCGACAGCATGCTGTTGATGGTGCGAACTTCCTGCAGTTCGACAATGCGCAGCGCCGGCGTGGCCTGCCCGTTGCCTTCCGTGCCGTTCTCGCCGGCCAGCGTATCGGCCACGGGCAACTCCCCGCCGACTTGTTCTTCCTGCTGCTGGCGAAACGTGTCGAGCTGCTCCGTCGTGGTGAACCAGTGCTCCTGGCTGCCCAAAAAAACGTGGTAGATCGGCAGCTTGAGCGTGACCGGATCTTGTCGCAAGGCGTGCGCCCGCAGGCTGACGCCGCGGCGCTCGAGCGCCACGAGCGAGTCTTCCATGGCCGCCAACACGCGGGCCAGCGTGGCCATTTTCTCGCCCTCGACCAGGCGGTCGTCGCCGGCATCGAACACCGAATCGCCCAAGCCCAGATCGAGTAGCTGGGTCTTCATCTCCTCTTCGGTTTGCACGTAGTACGTGTCTTTCTTGCTCTTGACGCGAAACAGCGGCGGCTGGGCCACGTAGACGTGTCCCTTGCTGACGAGCTGGTACATCTGGCGATAGAAGAAGCACAACAGCAGCGTGCGGATATGCGAGCCGTCGACGTCGGCGTCGGTCATGATCACGATTTTGTTGTAGCGGCGCTTGGACAGATCGGCATCTTCGCCGATGCCGGTGCCGATGGCCGAGATCATGCTTTTGACTTCTTCGTTGGCCAGCACCTTGTCTTCGCGAGATTTGTAGGCGTTGATGATTTTGCCTCGCAAAGGCAGGATGGCCTGATACTCGCGCAGCCGGCCTCCTTCGGCGCTGCCGCCGGCCGAATCACCCTCGACCAGGTACAGCTCGCACTTTTCCATGTCGCGGCTGGTGCAGTCGCGCAGCTTGCCGGGCAGATTGTGACCGGCCAGCACGTTCTTGCGGTCGCGCACGATTTCGCGCGCTTTGCGGGCACTTTCGCGCGCCTCGGCCGCAACCATGGCTTTCTGCAGTATGACCTTCGCGCTTTTGGGATTTTCTTCCAGGTACTTGCTCAAAAACTCGCCGACCGCCGAGTTGACGATGCCTTCGACTTCGCTGTTGCCCAGCTTGGTCTTGGTTTGACCTTCGAATTGCGGTTCCGGCACGCGCAGCGAGATGACGGCCGTCAGGCCTTCGCGAAAGTCGTCGCCGACGACGGTCAAGTCCTTGAAGACGTTTTCCTTCTTGCCGTACGCATTGAGCGTGCGGGTGAGCGCCGACCGGAAGCCCGAAAGGTGCGTGCCGCCCTCGGTCGTGTTGATGTTGTTGACATAGGAGTGGACGTTCTCGGTGAACTCGCTGGAGTACTGCATGGCGACTTCCAGTCCCACGCCTTCGTACTCGCCGGCAATGTAAATGATGTCCGCATGGACGGGTTCGCTGGCCCGGTTCAGATACTCGACGAACTCGATGATGCCGCGCTCGAAGAAGAAGCTGTCCTTGTCGTCGGTGCGCTCGTCGACGATCGTGATGCGTACGCCCCGGTTCAAGAAGGCCAGTTCCTGCAAACGCTTGTGCAGCGTGTTGTAGGTGAACTTGGTGTTGGGAAAGATCAGCGGATCGGGTTTGAACATCGTCCGCGTGCCGGTCTTGTCAGTGGTGCCGATGCGGCGCACGTCGCCGGTGGGCACGCCCCGCTCGTACTCTTGCTGATAGACGTGGCCGCCGCGGCGCACTTCAACTTCGCACCACTCGGAGAGGAAGTTGACGACCGTGACGCCCACGCCGTGTAAACCGCCGGAGGTTTGATACGCCCCTTTCTGAAACTTGCCGCCGAACTTGAGCACCGTCATCACGCCCTGCAGCGTGGAGAATCCCAAATCCGTGTGTTCTTCTACTGGAATGCCGCGGCCATCGTCCTCGACCACCACGGAGCCATCGGTCTTGATCGTCACCGATACGACGTGAGCATGACCGGCCATGGCTTCGTCGATCGAGTTGTCCACCACCTCATAAACCATGTGGTGCAGACCACGAATCGTGGTATCGCCGATATACATGCTGGGCCGCTCGCGCACGTGCTCCAAGTCGCTCAAGTGCTGCAAGTCTTCGGCCGTGTATTCATTGTCGACGCGGCGATACTCGGGCATGGCCGGATCGGGTCGCTTTTCGCTGGGCTCGTTTTCGGGTGATTTCGACTCGTCCATCATATCGATCTCGATTCTGCCAATTCGTTCCAATTAACTTCCATGTCGCTCGCTCGCCGCGGTGTTGCAGGTTGCAACGTCCAAAAACGGCAGCAAGATAACTCTTGACCACGGCGCTCGCGCAACGCCAAGTCTGCTTTCACTGCAAGGAACCCACGCGCAGCTTCCAATCGCGAATTTGCTCATCGGGCAATAGTTCGGCCAAGCGCGCAATCAAGGCTCGCTTTTGAAACCCCAATTCCTGCACGATCGTCGAATGTGCAACCAACACTTCCAGGACTCCGCGGCGAACCTGTGTGGCGCGACTTGCGCGGCCAGCGCTTCTCCCACCGCCTGCCGCCACGCTTCGCCACACGAGTCGCCGGACTGCACTCGCGCATAACCGCGACGGGCCATCAACTGGGCCAGAACGTCGCCAATCGGCTGCGGTTTTCCCATGACAATCGAGCACTCGTGCGAGCACCGCCCTAGTGATCTCGCGCCAGCGGCATGATCACATATCCATAGCCGTCATCGGTCGTGCACACCGCGGCACTTTCCGCATCTTTCAACTCCAACGTGACGGCTTTTTCCGCGTCGAGCACTTTGAGGAACTCGCTCACGTAGCGCGGATCCAAGCTGATCGACAGCGCCGGTCCGTCGTAGCTGGTCGGCAACTCGACGCGCGACTGCCCCACCTCCGCCGCCCGGCCCGAGAGAATCAGGCTGCCCGCTTCGAATGTGAAATCGATGCCGCGGCTCTCTTCGCTGGTGACGATAGCCGCCTGGCGCACGGCGGAATATAACGGGCCGACGGTCAAATCGATCCGCACCGCGCCCGTCCGCTGCGGAAACACGTCGCGCCACTTGGGAAATCGACCTTCAACCAGGCGTGAGTAAATCGTCGCGCGGGGACTGCGGACCAGCACCTCGTTGGCGCGGGCTGCTACTTGAATCTCGGTATCGCCGTCGGCCAACGCCCGATCGAGCAAGTGCATCGCCTTGGCGGGCACGATCGTCATATTGTCGCCCGTGGTGTGTCCGCCTACGCTTTGTGCGGGTACTTCCATCTTGGCCAGCCGGCGCCCGTCGGTGCCCACGCCCGTAATCTTGTCGTCGGACATTTCCAAGAGCACTCCGCCCAAGGCATAGCGGCTGCTTTCGTTGTCGGTGGCAAAAATGGTGCGGCGAATCAACTCCCGAAACGCGCGAGCCGCCAACTCGTGATACGAAGATTCGTTGAAATCAGCTACCGCCGGAAACTCTTGCGGATTCTCGGCCGGCAACTGAAACTCGCTGCGCTCGCCGCAGACCGTGGTCGATTTGCCATCCGACTCAAGCTGCAGCGCGGCGTCCGAACTCTCGCGCAAAATCGAGCCAAAACGGCCCAGCGGCAAAATGGCGCTGCCAGGCACGTGAGCCTGAATGCCGGATACTTGCAGGCGGATGCCCACCTCGAGATCCGTGGCCAACAAAATGGCGCCTTGGTCGCTCACTTCGAGCTTGATGTTTTGCAGAATGGGTTTGGGGCTCCGTTGCGGAACCACGGCCGACGCCGTTTGGAATGCCGAGAGCAACGCCTCGCGATCACAGGTGACTTTCATGTCGCTAGCCTTTCGTTCGCCGCGAGCACATCGGGCGAGAGCAAGGTGTCCATTTCTTCATTGGATATTTGTTAGTAGTAGTAATAATGTTTTGGCCCGCGAGTGTTGGCCGAACAGCGCGGCGGTGGTGCAAGCCGTGAACAGTTATGGAGATGCGCTGTCGAGTCGCACGCCAATTCGCTGTGGATAATATGTCGTCTGAGCGTCGAAGACCTGTCGGACAATGTCGGCATCTGCCAAAGATCGTGTGAGAGGCGGACGATGCTGTTGGTGGCGCGGCACATGTCGCTTGACGGCCGACAACGAACGACAAGTTTTCCACGGCAATCAAGAGGCATGCAACAGCCTCCGCACTTCGGCCACGGCTTGACGCAGCGCGCGGTCGCGGGCGAGCAGACTTTCGGTTCGCCGGCAACCGTGTAGCACGGTCGTATGGTCGCGGCCGCCGAAAAAAGCGCCGATTTGCTCGAAGCTTTTGTCCGTTAGCTGACGCGCCAGATACATGGCGACGCCGCGGCCGGCCACCAAGGGTTGCCGCCGCTTGGGGCTTTTGAGATCAGCCAGTGAAAGACCGAAGTACTTGGCGGTTTGGCTGGCAATTTGTCGCAGGTTAGGCCGCTGCGCGTCGTCACGCTGCGCGAGAAACTCGCGTACGCGGTGATGGTCGATGCGCCGTCCGGCAGTACGCGCCTCGAGCTCCAACTCCAACAGGGCCGAGATCAAGGTCGGCACGTTCGTGGCCAGCGCATCCGCCAGGCTATGAATGGCCCGTTGCGAGAGCGCGAGACCACGAGCCGTGGCCAATCGTTCCAGAATGGCCCGCCGGGTCGCAGGGCCGGGCAGCGACAGCGGCACTACCAACCCGGCCGAGAGTCGGCTGCGCAGCGCCGGCGCCAGCGCCGCCGACTGCATGGGCAACGACCGCGCCGTGACCACGACTGGTGTTTCTCGGTCGACTAACGCGTCGAGCAGGTGTTGCAATTCGTGTTGCGCGGCTCGTTTAGAAGCCAATTGGCTGATGTCCTCCAGCACGAATAGCGACAGATCCCGCTTTTGCTCGCGCCACTCGTCGAGGCCGTGGCGGGCAACCGCCGCCGCATGCTCACGTGCGAACTCGCCGGCGGGCAGACAGCCAACACGCTCGTGCGGATGGTGTTCCGACCACCACGCGGCCAAACCGCGCGCCAGGTGGGACTTGCCGGCTCCGTGAGGGCCGTAGACGACCAACGGGCTATAGCATGCCGCATCTCGTTGCATGAAGGCACGCAGCGCATGATCGGCGAGCCGATTCTCGGCACCCGCTACGTATTCAGCAAGCGGGTGCGCGAGCGCATCGGCGCCGGCCGAGGAGCCACTTTCTCGGCCCCCAAGCGGGATCGTAAGAATGCCATCCAACACAGCGGCTCCGTCCAAACGGCGGGTGCTCAAGGGACCAAAGAAAAGCGGGTATCCGAGAACCAGAATTGTACCGTTTTTTGGCTCGTGCGGGGAGGTCGTAAAGCGTCAATCCGGCCAAACTTCCGGCCCGCCCAACGCCCCGAAAATGCGGGCCAAAATGGACCCTTGCGGTAACACCGGCCGGGGGCCCCAAATCGCGTGCGCAACCGGTCGCCTGCCGGCCTGAAATACGATCCCTAGCGACCGTCAAGCGCCGCGGCGCTAGCCCAGCCAATCCCAGTCGCCATCCTCGTCCGCTGGGTCTTCGTCGCCCTTGTCCTGGGCGCCGGACGCCGTTGCCGCGACCGGCACGAGCGGCTCGCTCTGGTCGTCATCGTCCCAGGCGAGCGAACTCTCGTCATCCAGCTCGGCGTAGAATGCGTCAATCGCCGCGGCCGACGGCTCGCCCGAGGTGGTGCTGGGTACGCCGCTCACCGACAATGCAAATGCCAATGACGCGTCGTCTGGCGATGCGCTTGCCGCGTTGGGCGTGACCAATTCGACACTGGAAACGGCTGGCGTGGCCACGGCAGGTTCGGCACTTGGAGTGGCTGCGGCCTGACTCTGGCGGAGCAGGTAGTTGAATACCTGCAACATGTCGAGCGGCGAGATTTGGCCGTCGAGGTTGGTATCCAAGTACATCTTGGCATCGGTGGACACCAATGGCGTGGCGTGCGTTCCCGATCGAATCAATTCGTTGATCACGCGCAGGGCATCCAGCGGCGTGACGCTGCCGTCTCGGGAAGTATCGAGCCGATCGATGTCTGGAACCTGGTTCGACATCGTGATGGTGGCCGTGGCGTTGCCGGAAAGTCGCAGCAGGTACGTCTGGCCAGCTTTGATGGCCCCGTGCATCGACGTCGTGCCGGTTGCTGTCAACCCGCTGGCGCTCAGCACGTGGAAATCCGTGTCCAAGAGAGCAGCCGAAACAAGTTCGCCGGGGGAGCTGCTGGCGGCATCGACCGCGATCACGCCGTCGCGCAATGACGTGAACGAGTACCACTGTTCGCCGTTGATGGTTTGAGTTCCCATGGGCAGCGAACCAAACACGGTGGACAAAGCCGTCGGGTTGGGAGTTTGCGGCTTGGCGACCGGCGGATCGAAGTTGCCCACGATCGGCAGTGCAAACTCGTCGCCGAACTGCGAGAAGATGTCATCGCCCAATGGTGTTGGCGAGAACGGATGATCGAGGGCGGTCACTTGCTGTCCGCCACGATTGTTCTCTCCGAAGTCGTTCGAGACGAGGAACTCCCAGTGGCCCCCTTCCAGCGGCAACACGCCGGTCCGCTCGGGTAAATACAAACCGATGTCGGTGATGCCGTCGCCGTCCATGTCGGCCGCCACGGGCTTGTCGGCCGTGCCAGGCAGACCCCAATTGATCGTGGCCTGCACTCCGCCACTCCACGTGGGCTGGGTACCCGGGCCGCCGGGCTGCGAACCGAAGTTGAACGTGAACTTGTCTGCGAGAAAAGTGCCGAGGTCTTCGATACCATCGCCGTTGAAGTCGCCCACGATCGGCGTTCCGCGCAACCCCAGGGTATAGGTCGCATCGCCGCTGTCGATCACCCAATTGTGATTGGTGTCAAAGTACCACTTGGTGCCGTCGAACAGGCCGATCTCGTCGCCGTTGCTGGCGTCGCCGTCGAAATTGCCGGCTACGGGCAAACCGTTGATTTGATAGCCGGCGCCCTGAATCGTGGCATGGTCGCCAGCGGCCGGATCGATCACGCCATCGTTGTTGGTGTCGATCAACCAGCGGAACTTGCCGATAGCATCGTCATATCCATAGGCGGCCAGTTTGTCGAAACCGTCGGCGAACAGGCCGGCCGCTGCCGGGGCGACTTCACCGTCTCCGTCTTGCGACTCACCGGGGAAATTGCCCACGAAAACGCCATCGTGCAAGTTGAACGGCGAGACGACTCCCTCGAGCGATGGCACGATGCCCAATCCGAAAGTCAGATCGCGATTGGTCGAGTCGCCCGTGCTGCCTTGCGGATCGTAGATCAGGTTGCCGTTGATGTCGATATAGATGCTCGCTTGTGCATAGGCGCCGATTTCCGGCCGGCTGTCGACAGTAAAGCGTGCTTCGAAGTTGCCGCCGGGCTGTCCGTCGCCGCTGGGGAAGACTGGAAAGTCACTCGGTTCGATGGCGTTGTTCTCGCCATCCAGGTTGTTGCCCGCAATGTCCACCACCGCATCGTTGATCACCAGCGTATAGCGATCGTCGGGTAGTGCGTTGTTGAACGACAGTACGATCGACGCCGTAGCCGGCGTGTTGGCCACAGGCGTATCCAGATTCACCTGAATGTTGTCGATGGGAATGAAGCCGTTGTGGTCGCCCTTGAGCGTGATCAGACCTGGGGTCGAGGCCACGCCGGCTTCGATCGCATCGCGCAGGAACGCGGCATCCTGGAACGGTAAATCCTGAAGATCGATGGTCAGGCTATAAATCAGCGGCGTGGGACCCTGCGAGGCGTTGTTCGGCTTCAGTCCAAACAGGTTGAAGTCAGGGTTGTCGGTGATGGAGACGCCGGTGACCTGCGGTCCCTGCGTATCGATAAAAATCCGCAGATCTTGCTCGCCGGAAACGTTGCCTGCCACGTCTTCGCCCGTCAGATGCAACGTGCGGACGCCATCGTAGGAGAAGAAGGCCGGATCGTTCATATTCACGATCGATGCCAGATTCCATTGACCGCCGGGGTAGGCAAAATTGCCGTCCAATGGTACGGCCACGGTTTTACCGAGAAAGACACTGCCATCGCCGCTATCGGCGGTGACGTTAACGATCGCATCGGCTTCGGCCGATCCCCAGAGGCTGGGTTGGGTGACGTTGGTAATGCGATCGGTGAGCGTGGAGGCCACTCCGTCGACGCCCGAATCGCTGTCCGGCTCCAGCCCGTCGATCGCGCTGGTCGACAAACCGAAATACGCCGGAGGCGCTACGGTGTCGATCGTGATCTGGAGCAGGAAGTCCTTGACGTTTCCGGCGCGGTCTTCGGCCTCGAGCTTGAGGTTGTGAACGCCATCGGCCAGCACGGGCAAAACGTCGGTGAAGAACTTGGCGGTGCTGAGGCCTGGAATCGTCACAAACGAATCGACCAAGAGCACGTCGGGGCCCGTGCCCGAGCGATCGTAAATCCGGTAGCGAATATCGTGCGGGAAGCTGTTGGCGGCCGCACCCTGCACGTCGTCGATCGTGGAGGTGACCGTCGGCGTATTGTCGTTGGTGATGTTGTCCTGGTTGTTGCGACCGCTGTCGCTGGCCTCGGTCAGGTCGAGGTACGGCGTGTTGGGTAGCACGGTGTCGACGTAGACGGTAATGCTGCCCTCCTGAACCGTGATGTTGCCGGCCTGGTCCTCGATTTCAGCCGTGATCGTGTAGGTGCCGTTGTCCAGCGGTTCGGTGGTGACTTCCCAGTGCCCTAAAGCCGGGGGGTCGTCAGGCAATTGGGCCGGCGGGTCGGTCAGGTCGGTGCCGACGATGCCTTCGCCAACCTGCACACCGTTGGCAAAGATGCGCACGATGGCGTTGGCTTCGCCCGTGCCCTGGAATGCCACGGCCTGGACGTTGGTGACATTGTCGTTGTCAAAGGTGCCGGAGTCGCTGGAATCCAACAGGTCGGGAGTGGTCGGTGGAGCGGGCGCCGTGGTGTCGATCGTGACCAGAAGTTCTTCCGATTGTTGACTGCGATTGCCCGCTGCGTCGGTCGCTTCGGCCGAAAGCGGATGGGGCCCTTCGGTGGCAATGCCTGCAACCGGCCAGGTGATGGTGCGGAAA
The DNA here is from genome assembly GCA_963779015.1 of uncultured Planctomycetaceae bacterium. GTDB lineage: Bacteria > Planctomycetota > Planctomycetia > Pirellulales > PALSA-1355 > JTS-RE94. The sequence goes on from CAVZWY010000026.1 coordinate 305,261, forward strand.
GTGAAGGCCGCCGCGGGCATGACGAACGAATCGATGACGGTATCTCCGTCCTTGATCACGACGTTGGTGCCCGGCTCGGCCGAAACTCGGAACTGCAGCGGGTTCAAGTAGGTCACGTTGTCCTTGTCGGACGAACCGGTGTCGTACGCGTCCACCAGGTCAATAGTCGGACGTTGCGGCGGCAGTGTGTCGACTTCCAGCAGGAAGCTGTCGCTTGCTTCGCTGATGTTGCCGGCCAGATCCTCCAGCACCGCGGTGATCGTGTACGTTCCGTCGGCCAGCGGTTCGGTGGTGACTTCCCATGCACCGATCGGCGGATCGTCGGGCAGATCCTCGGGCGGATCGGTCAGATCGGTGCCGACGATGCCTTCGCCGATCAATTCCGTGACGGCGCTGGAACGCCGACCAGCGTCGCGTAGATGCGCACCTTGGCGTTGGCCTCGCCGGTGCCTTTGAATGCCGGCGGATCCACGTTGGTAATGCCGTCGCCCATCACTCCGCTGTCGCTGGCATCGAGCAACTCAGGCGTACTGGGCGGAGCCGGGGCGGTGTCGTCGACCTCCACCAGTAGCTCTTCGGATTGATGGCTGACGTTGCCAGCGTCGTCGGTAGCCTCGGCCGAAAGCGGATGCGGGCCGTTGGTCAGATTCAGCGTACGGATCGTGAAATCCACGGCCGGCATCACGAACGTATCGATCACCGTGTTGCCGTCTTTGATGACGACGGTCGAACCCGGTTCGGCCGAAACGCGGAACTGCAGCTCGTGGAAGTAGGTCACATTGTCCAGATTCGAGCTGCCGGTGTCGTAGTTGTTCAACAAATCGATGGTTGGCCGCTGGGGCATCGAGGTGTCGATGGTGATCTCGAGTTCGGCGCTGGCCTCGCTCAGGTTGCCGGCCAGATCTTCGAGTTGAGAAGTGAACGTGTAGGTGCCGTCGGTCACCGGCTCGATGGTGACTTCCCAGATGCCGAGTCCATCGCCAACCACGCCATCGGTGTCGTCAGAGCCGACGCGCCCTTCGCCCACCAGGGCGCCGTCGGCGTAGATACGGACGATCGTGTTCGCTTCGCCGCGTCCGCCGAACGCCGGCGGATTCACATTGGTGATACCGTCGCCCGGCGTGCCGCTGTCGCTGGAGGCCAAGAGGGCGAAATCGATCGGCGCCAAGGGATCGGTGTTGTCAAACAGCACCTGCTCGGGCACGGACTGCGAGCCACGGGCGTTGTCGGGATCGGGAGCCCCGCCGCCATCTTCCTGCACATCGAAGACGCGTACGGCGGCCGTGAGCAGATTGGTGAAGCCGGGATAGCCCAAGGGACCGGCGGCGTTGGGTCCGCCGGCGGAGAATTTGGTCAAATCGGCATCCAGGTTGATTTCGAACAGCGTGTTGCCGGTGCCGCCCACCAGCGTGGCATAGCCGGCCGAGACGCCATTGACGAACACTTCCACGGCGGCGCCCGGCGTGAGTCCCGCGGCGGCCTGAGCCGGCGTGAGAATCGTGACGCCAGCGGCCGCCAGAGCGTTCAGATCGGCGTGCACCAGGAAGTGCACATCGGTGACGTCATAAGTATCGTTGTCCAGATTGCTGGAACCGGAATCGTCGAGCGGATCGAGCACGACCGCGGTCGGCACCGGCGCAGCGAAGTTCTCGGCCAACAGGCTGTAACCATTGACGACCGATCCATCAGCGCCTGCGACGCGGACGTAGTAGCTCTTGCCGGCCACGACCGGAACCACCGTGCGCAATCCGTCGCTATTGGCGACACCGTTCGCGACGACGTTGCCCAGGTTGTCGCGCACTTCGAGCGTCAGCACGCCATTGCCCGGCAGCAAGCCGGCGGCGACCGTACGGAAGAGAACGCTCAGATCGAGGGTGCCGGTGACGCCGGCGACGATGCGATAGAAATCGATATCGGCCGGCACGCCGGGGAATTCGCTGCCGTTGGGAAATATGGCGGCGTGTTCGACTTGGATCGAGGTGTTTGAGCCAAGAAATGCCGCGGTTCCTTGCGACTCGTTGGGCTCGTATTCGTCCGGACCCATCACCAACAGATTGGGTGCAATACCCGTCCCGGAGGGATCGAAGACATGCGGCGAGACGACCTGCACACTCTGGTAGTTCACGTCGGGGTTGGCCACGGCATTTTGATACACGCGCACGGTGCCTGTGTTGGGCGTGGCATCGCGATTGACCACTACGAAGTTGCTGCCCGGCAACGCCGCGCCGGCAAAGGTCGACCCGACGACCAGTGCGTTGCTGCCGGCGCCGCCGTCCACGTTCACCAACAGATTATCCAACGGGAAGCCGCCGATGCCGGCCGCCGGAATGAGTTGGAACGTATCCTGCCCGGCCAGCCCCAGCACTGACAGGGTTTCCATCGTGTTGGCGAGCGTAACCAGCTTTAGCGGCGTCACGTTGTTGGACAACACCTGCACGGTGCGGAGGTCTTGATCGATTTGAATCGTGTCGCGGGTGTTGGTGCCTTGGACGATCAGTTCGTCGGCGCTGTCGCCGGCTCCGCCGTCGACCGTGAACGCGCCGGCCACGGCACTGAAGTTGAACACCGTGTTAAGACCTTCGTTGGTGAAGGTGCCGGTGTCGGCGCCTGTCGGCGTATAGGTGATGACGTCGTCATTGGTGGTGCCCAGCGCGGTCAGCGCGTTGTTGTTGGCATCGAGATTGGCGATTTCCACACCCGTCAATTCCACCGGCGCTCCGTAACCTTGGACCGTCGTGGGGAGCCCGGCCGTTGCATCTGCAAGCGTTACGGTCACGGCACCCAAGGCTCCCGAAAGATTGACAATGTCACTGGCGGACGGATCGCCGCCGTCGATCGACAAGGTGTCAAACGGAAGGCCGCTGGGACCTGCGACCACGTCGAATGTGTCATCGCCATCCAAGCCCGCCAGGGTAACGCCGACCATGTCGGAGACATCGACGGGGATCCGGTTGTCAAGATTGATGCGACCTGTAAAGCCATTGAGTCCCGTTAGCTCGAACTCATTGGATAGATCGTTGCCACGGTAGATGAAATTGTCGACGCGTGGTCCGCCGGCGACCCCGTCCGCCGTGCTGACGATACCGGTCTGGCCAAGTCCGAGAAATGTCAGCGACGTCGCGATGAAATTCGCCAACGAGTTATCTTTGAAGTCGATCGTACCGGCATCGATTGCCGCTCCGGGCGTGAATACCTGCGTGCCGGTTACCGAAGCTGAATCGATTGACAGCGAGTCGTTTCCGCCGCGGCCATCGACGGTTAGATGTTCGATCGTGGCGAAGGATACGGTCGGCAGCCCGGCGACGGCGAGGGTGCCTTGGCCGGCAGCCACGGGCGTGTACGTGATGGTATCCGCGCCGGTGGTGCCATCAACGACCAGCGTGTCGCTGGCGGTCGGGTCGTTACCGTTGACGGTGATGCTCGTCAGGCCAGTCGGTGTGGACGAATTGTTAAGGCTGAACGAGTCGTTGCCCCCCAGTCCGTTGAGGAACAACCCGGACTTGTTGGAGAATTCGATCGACTCGAATCCGTCGACGGCCACCAGGCCATTGGTTGCGACACTGCCTTGCGTATAAGTAATGGCATTGTCGGCGTTGGTTCCGTTGACGACCAATGACGGCGAAACGATCAGGTCGACAACCGGTTCGAGGTTCTGGAAATGGACCGTCTGCGTGCCGCCGGCAAAGACGGCGGTGCTGGTGCCCGCGCCGGCTTTCGGCCCGACGGTGTACGTATCGGAGAGCGCCGAGTTGCCAACAAGCCGGAGCGTATCGTGGCCGCCTTCGCCATCGAACGTGATGGGTACGAGCACCGGGCCAGTCGTACTGTCGACCGTGAGAACGTCGTTGCCAGCGCCTCCCGCAATCACCAGCGACTGGATATCGGCCACGGGAACTTGCACGGGCTTGAACGAGCCGACCGCGACGCTCACGGTGCCGCCCGATTGCGAGACGGTAATGGCGTCGTCGCCCGCGGTGCCGTTGATGGCAAGGCTGTTGCCGCTTGCAGTCGGAATGACTGTGAACGCGCCTGCCACGTTGGTAAAGTTGAACGTCGTGTTGAGGCCAGACTTGGTAAACGTGCCGGATTGAGGCCCACTCGGCGAGTACTGAATGGACTCTGCGGCCGTGGTGCCGCTGACGGACAGCGCATTGCCGTTGGCATCCAAATTCCCCACTTCCACGCCCAGGAATCGCACCGGCGCGCCGTAACCGGACACGACCGTGTTGGTGCTCAGGCTGGCATCGCCCAGAATCACGTTGACGGCGCCGGTGGCGCCGGACAAATTGGCGACGTCGCTGGCTGAAGGATCACCGCCATCGATCGTCACGCCGTCGAAGGGCAAGCCATTGGGGCCTGCCTGCAACGCAAATGTATCATCACCATCCAGGCCAGCCAGCGTGACTTCATTCATATCGGAGACGTCGACAGGCAGCCGGTTGCCAAGATTGATGCGACCTGTCGAGGCATCGAGCCCGGTGAGCGTGAAGTCGTCAGACAAGTCCGTGCCGCGATAGATGAAGCTGTCGCTGCGCGGACCGCCCGGCGCACCGTGAGACGAAGTCAATGTGCCGCCACTGCCGAGTCCCAAAAACTGCAACGACGTGCCGATAAAGTTCGCCAGAGCGTTGTCCTGGAAGTCGAGCGTGCCGGCGTCGATGCTGGCGCCTGGGGTGAATACTTGGGTGCCATCGATGTCGACGGAGTCGACCGCGAGCGTGTCTCCGCCGCCGCGGCCGTTGATGACGAGGTGTTCAATCGTTGCAAAGTCGATACCCGGAAGACCGGAAACTCCGACGCCGCCTGTGCCGGCGCCGGTTGGCGAATACGTGATCGTATCGGCGCCGGCGGTGGCGTTGACGATCAACGTGTCACTGGCCGTGGGATCGCCGCCGGTGACGGCGATGCCCGTCAAGCCCGTGGGCGTGTTGGAATTGTTGAGGTTGATCGTATCGTTGCCGGCCAGGGCATCGATCAAGAGATTGGTCTTGTTCGAGAACTCGATCGATTCGTGATCGTCGACGGTGACCAATCCGTTGGCGACTCCCAGGTTGCCCGCGGTGTAGTTGATAGCGTTGTCGCCGTTGGTGGCGATGATGTTGAACGAGGGCGCGGACACCAGGTCGATGACCGGTTCGAGATTCGAAAAGTGAACGGTCTGAGTGCCGCCCGCGAAGCTGATGGAGCTGACGCCGGAGCCGATTTGCGGCCCGACCGTGTAGCTGTCTCCCAAGGCGACGCCGCCGGTGAGTCGAAGGGTGTCCGTGCCGGATTCGCCGTCGTAGCTGATGGGCACGAGTACCGGTCCGGTGGTGCTATCGACGATGAGGGTGTCGTTGCCCAAACCGCCGTCAATGACCAACGACTGGACATTGGCGGACGGCATCTGCACGGTCTTGAGACCAGCGACCGTGACGCTGACGATTCCGGCGGCTTCCGAGACCGTGATGGCATCGTCGCCGTTGGTGCCATGAACGACCATGCTGTTGCCGCCGACCGCGGGATCGATCGTGAACGGTCCGGCGGTGTTGGTGAAATTGAAGACGGTGTTAAGGTCCGCCTTGGAGAACGTGCCGGTTTCGCGCCGGTGGGCGAATAGTCGATCGCATCAGGGCCTGCCGTGCCGGTTACGGTCAAGCCGTTGCCGTTCGTGTTGAGGTTTGCGACTTCGACGCCGGTGAGCGTCACTGGAGCGCCATATCCTGACACGACCGTGCTCGTGGGCAGGGAGCTGTCCGCCAGCGAAACGCCCACGGCGACAGTGGCGCCGCTCAGATTGACGATGTCGCTAGCCGAGGGATCGCCGCCATCGACCGTGACCCCGTCGAACGGCAGGCCGTTTGGCCCGTTGACGAGATTGAAGGTGTCGTCGCCCGCCAAACCCGCCAGCGTGACCTGGATCATGTCGGAGACTTCGACCGGAAGCTGGTTGCCGAGATTGATCCGGCCGGTCGAAGCGTCGAGGCCCGTGAGGGTGAAGCCGTCGGACAAGTCCGTGCCGCGATAGATGAAGCTGTCGCTGCGCGGTCCACCCGGCGCTCCGTGCGACGAGGTTAGCAATCCACCGTTGCCAAGACCAAGGAACGATAGCGACGTGCCGATAAAGTTCGCCAGCGCGTTGTCCTGGAAGTAGAGCGTGCCGGCGTCGATGCTGGCGCCTGGGGTGAGCACTTGGGTGCCGTCAATGCTGGTGGAGTCGACCGCGAGCGTATCGCCCCCGCCCTGGCCGTTGACAATCAAGTGTTCGGTGGTCGTGAAGGCGACCGAAGGCAGGCCCGAGACAGCGACTGTGCCTTGGCCAACGCCCTGCGGGGTATAGGTGATCGTCTCTGCGGCCGTGGTGCCGTTGACGATCAGCGTGTCGCTGGCGGTGGGGTCGTCGCCGTTGACCGTGATGCTCGTCAAGCTGGTTGGAGTTGACGAGTTGTTGAGATTGACAGTGTCGCTGCCTGCACGGCGTCGATAATCAACGCCGTCTTGTTGGAGAACTCGATCGATTCGAAATTGTCGACCGAGACCAGACCATTTGCCGCGACTGAACCCTGCGTGTAGTTGATGGCGTTGTCGGCCGTGGTGCCGATGACGGTCAACGAGGCAGCGGGAACCGTATCGACGACGGGCTCGAGATTCTGAAAGTGGACCGTTTGCGTGCCGCCGGCGAACGTGATGCTGCTGACGCCAGAGCCGGCTTGCGGTCCGACGGTATACGTATCCGAGATGGCTGTGCCGCCGCTGAGTTGTAATGTGTCGTTGCCATCTTCGCTGTCGAAGATGATGGGCACGAGCACCGGACCACTGGTGCTGTCGACGGTGAGGGTGTCGTTGCCCAAGCCGCCGTTGATGACCAACGACTGGATATTGGCCGCGGGCGCTTGCATGGTCTTGAATCCACCCACGGTCACGCTCACGTTGGCGCCGCTCTGCGAGACCGTGATGGTGTCGTTGGCGCTGGTGCCGTTGACGACGATGGAGTTGTCCGCGGTCGCCGGGTCGATGGTCAAGGCGCCAGCCGTGTTGGTGAAGTTGAAGGTGGTGTTGACGCCCGCCTTGGCAATCGTGCCCGCTTGCGGGCCGGTGGGGGTGTATTCGATGTCCTCGGCGGAGGACGTGCCATTGACGACCAGCGCATTTCCGTTCGTGTTGAGGTTGGCGACTTCCACGCCTAACAGTGTCACCGGGGCGCCGTAGCCCGAAACGATCGAGTCGGTGTCGAGCGCATCGTCGGCCAGTGCGACCGCGACACCCCCCGTGGCGCCACTGAAATTGACCACGTCGCTGGACGAGGGATTGCCGCCGTCGATCGTCAGCGCATCGAACGGCAAGCCGTTTGGCCCGTTGACGAGATTGAACGTGTCGTCGCCAGCCAGTCCCGCCAGCGTGACCTGGATCATGTCCGAGACATCGACCGGTAGCTGGTTGTCGAGCGTGATTCTGCCCGTCGAGGCGTTTTGTCCGGCCAATGAGAAGCTGTTGGACAAATCGGTGCCGCGATAGATGAATCGATCGAGCCGCGCGCCGCCTGCGGCGCCATCCGCCGTGGAGAGCAATCCACCGTTGCCCAAGCCCAGAAACGAAAGCGAAGTCCCGATAAAACTGGAGAGCGCGTTGTCCTGGAAATCGAGAGTTCCCGAGTCGTTCGCCGCGCCGGGAGTAAACACCTGCGTGCCATTGAGGTTGGTTGTGTCAACCGCGAGCGTATCTCCGCCCCCTTGGCCGTTGACGATCAGGTGCTCGGTTGTCGTGAAGGCGATCGAGGGTAATCCGGAAATGTCGACGTCGCCGGCGCCGACGCCGACGCCGGTTGGCTTATAGGTAATCGTATCCGGGCCCGGGCCGGCCGTGCCGTTAACGATCAGTGTGTCGCTGGCGGTGGGATCGCCGCCGTTGACGGTAATGCTGGTGAGGCTTGTCGGTGTGTTCGGGTTGTTGAGATTGACTGTGTCATTGCCAGCGCCGGCGTTGAGAAACAGTGCGGTCTTGTTTTGGAATTCGATCGATTCCTGATTGTCGACGGTGATCAATCCGCGGGTTGCAGCGCTTCCCTGCGTATAGTTGATCGCGTTGTCGGCATCGCCCGCGTTGATCGACAGCGCGGCCGCCGGCACCAGATCGACCACGGGCGCCAAGTTGGCAAAGGCAATGGACATTAACGTGGTATTGCCGACGTCCTCGTACACCAGTTGCCCTGCGCCGGGCGACGGACCGGGCGTATAGATGACTTCATCAACGCCGCCCGTGGGCGTGCCCGAGACGGTTAGCAGGTCGTCGCCCGTGCCGCCGTCGAAGAAGATCGGTACGCCGATCGGATTCGTGGTATTAACGTCCACGGTGAGCGAATCGTCGCCGCCGAGGCCGTTGATTCGCAGAGCGCCGAGATCCGTGGAGGTATTCGTGACGACCGTGGAGCTACCGTTGTCGGTGACCACCGTTTGACCCGCGTCGTTCGTGACAGTGAACGCGTCGGCAATGGCGTCGGCGCCATCAATTACCAATGTATCGGACGAGCCAAGTGAGGTTTGATAGGTCGCCGCTCCGTTCAGATTATGTGTGGCAAACGAGACGACATCCGTGCCCCCGCCGGTAGGAGCAACAGTGAACGTGTCGAGCGATTGAAAACGAATCTCTGGAATCGAGTCAGAGGTAACTCGATCGCGCGAACCGTCGTAGGAGTCCACTCGCAACTGGTGGTCGCCCGCGCCCGGATTGACCACGAGGTCATCGTTGTTGTTGGCGCCTTGGAATTGATAGAGTTCGGTTCCGTTGGCGATCACGTTGACGGTATTGCCGCTGCCGGTGTCTTCCAGTTGGATGTTGGTGTTCAGCGGGTTGCCGCTGTCGGGCGAAATCGTGGCGTTGTAGGCGAACGTTTGCAGATTCCAACTCAGTGAGTCGTTGCCGGCGCCGAGTTGCACGACGATGTCTGAGATGTCGGCGAACGTGGCAACGTCACCGCCGCCGAGATCGTTGGTGGGAGTGCCGCCATTGACGCCCCATTCCAGTTCGTTGGTGCCGGAGTTGATCTGCAGTTGCAGGTCGTTGTTGATAGGCCCGCTGCCGCTGTCGACAAACGTGACGGTGAAGTTGGGCGCGGCGCCGGATCGCACCGCCGTCACCGACAAGGCCAGCCGCTGCTCCAATGGCTCCAGCCGAAGTGTACCGCGTTGGCGGCTTTCAAAACCCGCGGCGCCCCACCGCCTGCGGCGGTTGGGTGGCGCAACATTGCGGGACGTGGGGCGGCGATGGAAGGGGAATCTCAAGGTGCCGTCTCCGAAGATATCGCGTATGGCGACCGGGCCGTTGTCTTAACAGCCGGCCAACCGATGCCGCAGGCGCCGTTCTCGACACGCCTGCCAAGTCCATACGCTGGGTAGACTCCGCGCACGAAGCCCCCCAACTCGGACTATAAAATAGCGGAACTAGGTAGACACGGTATTCCAACTGAAGTTTCCTGTCAAATGAATTCGCCCTGATATGGGTTCAATATGGAAGGAACAGGGGAATTGGGGCGTTTTCTACACATTGCCGTCGGCCGCCATTACGATACCGAACCCAAGCGACTATCCGCGAAATACCCCAGGCGCGAGCCGGGGCCGCATGCCGACCCGTCTGCGCAAAAAGAATGCCAGGGCTGGCGGGGAACCAGCCCTGGCGGCGGGGTGGGAGAGAATCGAACAGTCTTGGCGTCTGGAGACTAGAAGCGGAACTCAAGGCGGGAGACGAGCCCGTCAAAAGCGACGGTCTCACCCAGATTGACAAAGTTGGATTTCTGAACCGCCCGTACATACTGCGGAGTGCTGATGACGTTGAACCAGAATGCCGTGTAGTAGCCGGTCGAGAATCGCCAGTGGCCGTTGCAACTGGTCCAGTTCAAACCGACTTCGTAGTCGAGCACCGGCACCACGCGCTGGTCGTTCCAGTTCGAGGCGGCTTCGGTGGCGGTGGTCGTCTCGTTGTATTGCAAGTAGTTCGAGCGGAACTGGCCAAACAGCAGGCTCAAGAAGCTCTTGCCATAGACGCCAAAGCCGGTGTGCCCCAAACGCTGCATGCCATCGAGGCCGAAGCGGAGACCGCCGCCGTGGAACTTGATGTTGGTGGTGGTGTTGAGAGTGCCGGTTGGTGAGGCGAACTGGCCAACCTGTCCGAACTGCTGCGTCAACTGGCCGTAGCGTGCCCCCACCGCATAGTTCAGAGCGAAACGGGGACCAGCCCACAGCAACCGGCGATACATCAGATCCGCGACGCGGAAATCGATATCGTTGAACGCGTTCACCAGCGAACTGGTGGAACCTTCGTGGATCGAATTGGGATGCAGCACCAGCGAACCGATCGTGCCGCCGGAAACATTCGGGGCGGCCAGTGAGTCGGTGTTGTGGCTGAAAAAGTCCATATAGCTGGCGTCGACACTGGCGCACGGGCTCAGCGCTACGCCGAATCCGACGGCGTAGGTCGACGTGTACGCCTGATCGACAACTCCCACGCGGCCTTCGGGTGTGGTGCCGGAGCCACCGGAGCCGTTTTGCTGGATGGCGTGCGCCATGTCGATGCCCGTCGGGCGCAAGTAGAGGTACTCGCCGAAGATGTACGACCGGTGTGCCCACCAGGGCGGACCGCACAGATTGTCGCAGGGCCCGCAGCAGTCGCCGCAGAAGTCTCCGCCGAACCCGCCGCAGGAGCTGCCGCAAGCGTCACCGCAGCCGCTGCCGCAGCCCACAGGACTGCCGTCGTTGTAGTCCCCGGCCGATTCGTCCAGGAACGTACGCGTCTCGGGCTCGGGTCGATTCCAGTTGGCCGTTCGACGCGGCCGGCCGGGAGACGGTGGCATGTCAGCCGGCTCGTCGTCCCGGTAGTCTTCCTGATAGTTGGCCGAAGCCAACGTGGGCGTGTTGCCGTGCCACACGGCTACGCGGCGCGGCGACGAAGTTAGCACGCCCCGCCGAGCCGTGCGGTAGCTCGCCAACTCGACTCCTTCCGTGTCGTGCTCGCCGGCGAGCGCGGGCATGGCAACCAGTGCCAGTACCGCCGCTATCCAGGCGATGTGTCTCTTCTTCCCCGTAATCATGACCGTTCTCCCCATTGTCTTGGAACTTTCCACCTAATTGCGATAACACCTATCGCCCGCACAACAGTCATCGGCGGAGGAATCGTCACTCTGCAAAAAGTACCTGCCGGGCGATACAACCCGTACATGTGGAGGGGTTTTCCTAGATTTCCCAGGTTTGGCCATGCCGCGTCCGTTTTCGGCTCGACGAGGGTCGACCCCGTAAAGTGCGAAAGCTTTGACGCTGGTGCGCGTTGGGCGGTTCCCTCAAGCATTACCGATCGGGTGGCCGATACCGATTCTGCGGGGCTGTCGCGCGCGGACGGTTGGTCGATCGACGATCACGCGGCGAGAGTGACGATTCCGGGGGGACACGACAAATGATCCAAACGATGTGGCATGCGTGCGCTGTGGCCGTGGCGGCGCTCGTTGCTAGCACCGCCGGCTGCTCGGGCATGAAAACCTCGCAGTCGCAGTTGTTCGGCACGCAGGGCAACTACCAAAGCGCTTCGATCACCTACCGAATCGAGCAACTCGTTCCGCCCCGCGCCGCAAGTGGACCAGCTTGGGCCAAGTACCTGGCGCTGGGTAGCGACGAGCAGCCGGCCGAACGCCGTGTCATTACGCTGGCCGTGCGCTATCCGCATCCCGCAGGCCGTGCGGGCTATGCGCGAATCGAGTGTATCATTGCCGCAGCGCCGAACGGTGGTGGTGAGTCGTCGCGTTTGCCGGGTTGGCTCGAGCGACTTGGAGAGTTGGCCGACGATGGCTTGCCCGGCATCTCGATGGCCGAGGGAATCCACGAAGCAATGGGGCTCGATGTGCCCATCGGCGAATTGGACGCGGTGTTGGCCAGATTGGAACAGCCTGATGATGGCATCCAGGGGCAACCGGGCGGCGCAGCGCGACAACAAGCCGTGCAGGTCGCCTACGCGCTCAACGGCGCCGCTCGTCCGCCGCGCACCAAACGTGTGGCCGAGCTCGACCAGCTCATCGCGCGCGTGCGGAGCGACGGCAGCGTGATCTCGCACGGTTCGAGCATTGCCGAATCGCTCGTCAATCCGCCCGTCGTATCGCTGGCAAGCGAGCAACCGGTGAATCCACCGGCAAGCGTGACCGCGGCGAGCCACTTGGGAATGCCTGTGCCAGCGGTGGCGCCCACGACCGGTGGCGCGATTCAGCCGGTCGGCTACGAAGAGCCGCTGTCGGCAGCGCCGAGTTTTCTGCGGCGCTTGCCGCCGGTGGCGCCGGTGCAATGATGATGGTGACGCCGACCATTGAGCAGCTTGCCGGCGACGGCCTCGTCGGTCGACAATGGGCGGTTTGCCGTTCGCGCCGCTCCGCTGGCGATACCTGGAGACGTGTGTATGTCGAGTCGCAGTGACGAAGTCTCGGTGCCCTTGCACCAGCCGCCCGTTCTGCCTCGGAACCGGGGCGTGGGGATTGGGTGCATCGGCGCCGGATTCATCATGGCCGACTGTCACCTGGTGGCCTACCGCGCTGCCGGTTTCAACCCGGTGGCGATTGCATCGCGAAATCCCCAGCGTGCCCGCGAAGTGGCAGCACGGCACCGAATCGCCAACGTGTTCGAAACCTATCAGCAATTGCTGGCCGATCCGCGGGTGGAAGTGGTCGACGTGGCCGTGCCGCCCGACGTGCAACTGCACGTGATTCGCGAAGTGGTGCGGCACGCCGATCATGTCCGCGGCGTGTTGGCGCAAAAACCGCTGGGCACCAGTTACGACGAAGCCCGCGAAATCGTGCGGCTGTGCGACGAGGCCGGCGTTGTGTTGGCCGTGAATCAGAACATGCGCTACGACCAATCGGTGCGGGCGTGCAAGACGCTGTTGGTCAGCGGCGAACTCGGCGAGCCTGTGTTGGCCACGATCGACATGCGGGCGATTCCGCATTGGGCCCCTTGGCAGCAACGGCAAGGCTGGGTCACGCTACGGATCATGAGCATCCACCACCTCGATACGTTTCGCTACTGGTTCGGCGACCCGGCGCAGCGTGATCGCCAGCGTGCGGCCCGATCCACGCACCAGCAAGCAGTTCGATCACGACGACGGCATTTGCTTGTACATCCTCGAATACGAAAACGGCTTGCGTGCGGCCAGTTGCGACGACGTGTGGACGGGCCCGGCACGCGAGGGCGCGGCGGCCGACATCGGCATCCGCTGGCGCGTGGAAGGGACGACCGGCGCGGCCCGTGGCACGATCGGCTGGCCCGAGTATCCGAAGCGAGCGCCCAGCACGCTGGACTTCACGAGCGTCGCCCGCGGGACGAAGTGGCTACAGCCGCGCTGGCCCGAGGTGTGGTTTCCCGATGCGTTTGTCGGTCCCATGGCGGAGTTGATGTGCGCTATGGAAGAGAAGCGCGAGAGTGTGCTGTCGGGCCACGACAATCTGCACACGATGGCGCTGGTCGAAGCATGCTATGTGTCTGCCCGCGAACATCGGGTGGTCGAGCCGCGGGAGATTGAGGAAAGAGAATAGGCGGGACGACTGCGTTGGAGTCCATGCTTTAGCATGTGCCCCACTTGTCAGAGGCAAGCTGCGTCCGAGCCAATGTGACTTCACTCCGCAGACAGCCTAAAGGCTGGACTCCAACCAGAGCCTGATTGTCCTCGCGGCCGTTCCTACTAGAATTCCGTGTGCCCTGCGCGCTTGATCCCTTCTCGTGGCTGGGCATGCTCAGTGAACTCGCTGGTCTTTGTGGCTCAATCGCTGATTGATTTCTCTGCCGTCGCGTATCCCTCTTTGCCTGAGTCATCCGCGAAAACCGCGGATCAGTCTTCTTCGCAGTGTCGGTTCACACCGACCGCCGTCGGCGGAGCGCACTCCATGCGAATACTGCCGCCAGCAGTGCGAGCGTGCCGGTGCTGGGTTCGGGCACGTAGGTGATCATCAGCATCGGCGTGAGCGGATCACCCAGCGGTATGGCGGGGCCGGTGTAACCGAAGACCGATTGCGGCGTGTCCGGAGGGACCGCCGTGACAAGCTTGCCGCCGAGCACCAACGGTCCGCCCACGAAGAGATTCAAGTATCCAAGTCCGCCGGGCGTGATGGGCATGGCGAGCGTCATGCCGTCGTCGGCCGCTGCCAGGGTGGCGCTGGCCAGTGTCAGCGGTCCGTCGGCCAGCTTGGTGTACAGGTCCTTGGCGGCCAGCACGAGCGGATCGACGGCGTCGTCGAAATCGGCCGGCGCTGTACTGGACGAGATTGCGCCGATATGTGCCAGCGCGCCGCCGGGATCCGTCGTCTCGCCGACAACGAACGTTTCAGTCGGATCGAGACTCTCGTAACCGTGTGTGCCGCCGGGAAACGCCGGGGCCGTGTCCGGACCCGTGTACAGCAGCAACGTCGCGCCGGTGATCGGACCGGGAATGGTGCTGAGATCGAACACGAAGAAGTTCTTGCGGTCCATCGACACTAGCGGAGAGAACAGCGCGCCGTCGCTGTAATGAAGTTCGCGGCCGACGGAATAGTTGTAAGTGGCCGGCGGGGCGACCGTGCCGTCGCCTTTGGATGAGCCGCCCATTTCAGTGACGAATCCGGCGTTGACGGCGGAGATCGTCGTCGTGGCGGCCCGAGCGGCCGCGCAGGGCCAAGAAAGCACGGCCACGAGCAGCAGCCCGCGACTCGTCCAGCGTGGGAGTCGTTTCATGAGCGCAGTCCTGGTTTCAGGAGTGTTCGCCAGTCAATGCCGCCAGCGGAGGTTTCGCAGCCAAGCAGGCGCGTTTGGCGCCACGGCTGGCCATCCAACTTATCCCTGGCACTTTAGTTGCCGCTGGAAAGGCGTCGCCATCCCCTTCGATGGGGATTTTTCCAGTCGCCTTGTGACTCGGCGAGTGGAACGAGCGAAGGACAGGAACCGTCGGCCGGCTTGACCTTCCCCACGATTCGTGGGCGGGGCGCGGCCGCCGAATTTGCGTCTGCCAGCGCCCCAATTACAATTCGATTCGTCCCACAATCCTCCTTTCTGCATCAGCGGGGTGCTGCGATGGCCGGGGCGAGCCAGCCGAGCAAGCGATCGCGGTCGGCGATGCGGCTTCGCGACGAAGACGTCCGCGACATCGTGCGGCTGTTGTCGGCCGTGGCGATTCTCGAGGGCGATCACGCCGCGAAGAAACGGGCGCTGATGGACGGCCTTTGCAAGCTGGTCGAGGCCGATGGCTGGCTGTGGACCATGACGCGCCTCGATCTGTCGCGCGATGCGCCGATGTCGCTGGGCATCATGCACGGCGGACTGACCGACGAGCAGGTGGCTGGCTGGATCGAGATGAATCACGATCTGGCGCATCCGCCGCCGGAGCATGTGCCGTTGGGCCGGGAGTTGCGCCACGGACATCATTTCACGCGCAGCCGCGATCAGTTGGTTGACGATTTGACGTGGTATGGCCACCCGACGGTCAAATTGTATCGCCTGCAGCGAGGCATCGAGCACTCGATGCATTCCATCTATCCGCTCGACGAGCCTGGGGTGTTTAGCGGCGTCGGACTCTATCGCCAGGTGGGTCGTCCCCCGTTTAGCGCAAGGCAGCGGCGCATCGTGCACATCGTGGTGGGCGAGGTCGATTGGCTGCACTATGCCGATCTGCCGCAGGATCGCGGTCGGGAAGTGCCGGCGCTGTCGCCGCGGCAACGCGTGGTGCTGGTGATGTTGCTGGAAGGCCGCTCGCGCGGCGAAATCGCCCGGCTGTTGCACATTAGTCCTCACACGGCGCACGACCACACCAAGGCGGTTTATCGACACTTCCATGTCACGTCGCAGGTGGCGCTCATCCGCCGGTTCAAAATCGGCGACGGCCGAGACGCAGGCTGACGCAAGTGATGTGCTTGGTGGCAGCGACCGCGACGAACACAACGAAGAGGGATGTTCAACCACGACGGCACGTCGGGCACGACGATGGACGAGGGTTGAAACGCTCTGCGCGGCGACTCTGTGTGGTTCACTTTTCCTTGCTTGACGTTGTGCCGGATGGGGCGCGAACACAACACCACGAGCACCGAAGGTGCGCCGCCATATCAAGGGCAGGCCAACGGCCTGGGGAACCGAAACACGATACCAATTCCCTTGAGGGCTGAAGGCCCAAACCAATCAGCTTGGCAAAACGGTCTGCCAATCGTGTCGGGCCTTCAGCCCTCAAAACGACTCGATTGCTTATGCTCCTCAGGCCGTTGGCCTGGGCTGGTATGGTGTCGGGCCTTTGGCCCTTGCCATCAGACAACTCGTTGTCTGGGTCGCGAAGGCACGGGAGGGGCTGTCGACCGGTTGCCGTAGTTCCTGATGTTGCCGAGTAGCTCGATGCGGATTCCCTGATCTTCATTCTCTTCCTCTGAGAAATCCGTGAAATCCGCGGATGGTTTTCTTCTTCTTGAAATTCTTTGGTGGTTGGTGAGATTCCCTCGCTGGCGCTTCGGGTTCGTGTTGCTTTGATTCGCGCAAAAAAAAACGCCGCTGCGCACGTGAGTGCGCAGCGGCGCCTGGGCGAAACCCGTATGGTTTGTGCGCTGCCGCCCCGTTCCTAGGGGCCGTGGCGATTTCTTGTGGGTTGTAGGTCGCGTGCCACGGCGTCTTGCGAAGCAGCGGCGCACCGGTGACCCTCCGCCGTGGGAACGATGGTGATTTCCAAGCGCAGGTCACCAAGACGCCTGGACCTTCGAACCCGGTCGGTCTGATCGGCAGATCCGAAACCCGCTTTCTGGAGTCACCGTCGCGCGCGCTTAGGAACTCCAAAACATTTCGGCCGGTGGCTTGGGATGCCGCTTATCGCCGGCTCACTGCTGGTGTTATTCGGCGGCTTACACGACCAGAGGCCCATTACTGTGCCGCACCAACGGTCAAGCGGACGAGGCCCGCGCGGTTTGTCAGGACAAGCGGCCCGACGCATCGCACGATTCACATCCCATTAACGAGTTCTCCCGAAGTCATGCCTTTGTCCGATCAGGATGCTTTCCCTTATCGCACAAGTGGTGGCCTGATTTCAAGTGGCTTTTTTGGAGTGGCTGGTGGCTAGTGGTCAGTACAGAATGAGAACCGCGGAGGACGCGGAGGGAGGAGAGAGACAAAGACGGATCCGCAGATTGCACGGATTTCTCAGATCGGGAGAGGGGATCGGGGATCGGGACGAAGAGGGTTGGATCACGACGGCACGACGAACGAATCAAGTCGATTCTTTCTCGGAGTTCTCCGTGACCTCGGTGGCTCGATCATTCTTTTGGCCACGGAGCACCGAGTAACTAGCGAGAGTTTTCGTGTCGGCGGGGTTCAGTCGTTGCCTGGCCACGATGGCCTGACGTAGGATGTATCTCGTTCTTGTCTCTCTGAGAAATCTGCGTAATCCGCGGATCACCATCATGTCCCGACATCTCTCCTTCCTCTTGCTGCTTTTGCTGGCGGGCTGCAATGCCGGCAGCGGCGAGTCGCGCGCTCTTCGTCCGGCAAGCCGGTGATTGCCGTCATTCCCAAGGCGACTTCGCACGAGTTTTGGAAGTCGGTGCATGCCGGGGCGGTGCAGGGGGCGAAGGAGGCCGACGTCGAAATCATCTGGAAGGGGCCGATCACCAAGAGCGCCCGCGAGGCGCAGATCAACCTGGTGCAGGACTTCGCCGCGCAGGGCGTCGACGGCATCTGCCTGGCGCCGCTCGATTCGCAGGCGCTGGTGCCCGCGGTCGACGAGGCCCAGGCCGGCGGCGTGCCGGTGTTGATCTTCGACAGCGGGCTGGACGATCCCGAGGGCATCGTCAGTTTCGTGGCCACCGACAACTATCACGGCGGCCAAACGGCCGGCCGCCACCTGGGCGAGCTGCTCGGCGGCAAGGGCCGTGTGATCGTGCTGCGTTACGTGGTGGGCAGCCAAAGCACCGAGCGCCGCGAGCAAGGCTGCCTCGACGCGCTGGCCGAGTTTTCGGAAATCCAAATCCTCTCGTCCGATCAATACGCCGGCGACACCGCCGACAAGGCGTTGGTCAAAGCCCAGCAACTGCTGCTCGGTTTTGGCGAGCAGGTCGACGGCATCTTCGCCCCCACGCAGCACGTGGCCACCGGCGTGTTGCGGGCGCTGGAGGAGCAAGGGCTGGCCGGCAAGGTGAAGTTCATCGGCTTCGATCCCGGCCCCGAACTAGTCACCGCCATGGCCGCCGGCAAGATGCACGGCATCGTGCTGCAAGACCCGGTCGGCATGGCCAGCCAGGCCGTGAAAACCATGGCCGCCCACCTCCGCGGCGAAAAAGTCGCAGCCCGCATCGCCACCGGCGAAACCCTGGCCACGCCCGAAAACATGAAAGCGCCGGCGATTCAAAAGTTGTTGTATCCGGAGCTGGTGGAGTGAGAACCTACGCGGCTACCGAACTGCCGGCTCGCCGACCAGCTCCCTACACCTGCACCGCTTGCGCTGTCCAGATTTGCTGGGGCTCGGGCTGGGGGCGGCCGAAGAGATAGCCTTGGGCGAAGTCGGCGCCGTGCGTCTCGGCCCAGTTCCATTCGCCGGCGGTTTCGATGCCTTCGGCGATCACTTGCACTTTCAGGTTGTGGGCCAGCTCGATCAGCTTGGCCACGATCTCGCCCTTGTAGGGATCGGCGTCAATGCCGCGCATCAGTTGCATGTCGAGCTTGATATAGTCGGGCCGCAACATGCTGAGCAAGTTCAGCGAGTTGTAACCTGCGCCGACGTCGTCCAGCGCCACGCGGCAGCCCGCCTTTCGGTAGCAATCGAGAATTTGGGGCAGGCGAGGCACGTCGGCGATGTAGTAGCTTTCGACCACTTCGAAAATGAAGTTCTCCGCCGGGATGTCCGCGTGTCGAATGGCGGCCAACGTGCTCTGCAGGCAGAACTCCGGATCGTAAATCGACGAGGGTGTGAAGTTGATGAACACCTTCGTGCGTAGTTCACGGCGCTGGGCCGCGGCGATGTGGTGCAGCCGCGCGGCGCGGTCGAGATGGTAGAGCAGGCCGGCATGCCGGGCCGTCTGATACAGTGTCTCGGGCCCGATCAACTTGCCGTCCTGGCCGATGCCGCGCACCAGGCACTCGTAGCCCAGCACGTGCTCGGGATCGTCGGTGTAGACGATGGGCTGAAACAGCGTGAGCAACTGGCGATTGGCCAGCAAGTCGACGAGCCAGCGGCCCATGGTCTGGGCGAGCAAGTGCGTCAGCGAATTCACACGGCCCAGGTCGCTCAACGTCGGCTGGCGCCGGTGGACAGCAGCAGCGTTTTGCACTCATCCTGCTCGACGGAGCTCAACGAGCTTTCGGCCAACTCGTGCAGGGTCGGAAACAGTTTGTCGCTAACGGCAACCGACAGGCAGTCGGGCGAGGGGGATTCGACGGCCAGCTTGCGCTCGACGAGGCCCTTTCGCAGTTTTTTCAGCGTATGGCCCAGCGGGGGCCACAGGCACAACGAGCCGGCCGCAGGCAGCGGCCCGGGCAACATCTCGCAACTGGGACAGATAGACATGAGGCGTCCCTTTGATTCAGAAGAGTTTGACCGGCCTCGCCTATTTGAAATCTATGTCGCCAAAGGCACCTGATGGCGGAGGCGAAAGCTAAAGATTGCGAAAGAAACGGTCCGATCGCCAGCGCCGCACCCGGTGCAATCGCGCCAGGCGCACAAAATGGTAGCGCAGCGCGGGCGCAGCTATGGGTTTTGTCAGCCGGGCGGAACGCCGCCGCGGCCGCGTTCGGCTGCACGGACTATTCCACCCGCGCCTACTCCTACCTGCACGCCCGCGTCGCCGGACTGAACGAGCTAGCCTGGGGCGCGCTATTCTTCCTGCTGGCGGCGCTGATTGGCGTGGTCAAGTCCCGGTTGCGCGTTGCCTGGTCGCGGCGGAAGGTGGAGTGAGGTCAGGCTTGGTGATCGGCTCAGCCAACGAGACGCCAAATGTGCTGATTTCAAGTTGGCGCGTTCAATCACTCACCCCTTCTTCAACCGCTCCCCCTCCACGATCATGTAGATCGAATCGCCCGTTGCCACTTCCTTGCCGTTGGCGTCGTGGACTATGGCGGTGGCGTGGGTGATGGTGCGGCCGACTCTGGGGGTGTGGGCTTCGCAGGTGATCGTGCCTTTGCTCACTGGGCGGAGGTACTTGATGCGCAGGTCGACCGAGACGATGCGGGCGCCGCGCTCGTGGGCTTCCATGGCTTGCGGCGTCAGCAGCATGCTCTGGGCGATCGCCGTGTCGACCAGCGAGGCGATGGCGCCGCCGTGCAGGATGCCCGCCGGCTGGCAGAGGTCGGGGCGATAGCTCATCCGCAACAGGGACCGGCCCGGGTCGATCTCCACTAGCTCCATGCCGATCAGTTTGGCGAAGGGAAACTCGGCGAAGTGCTTCAAGAGCGCCTGGCGATGGCGGTCGACGGTCGGGTCGGAAACGTAATCGGGGTCGGCCATGGGAGTTGTCTCGCGAAGGGTCGAGCAAGAACCTTGGCAACTTAGCAGAAGGGGCGCCGCGTTGCACGCGGCGCCGCGATGCGGCGAGAACAGGGGAGCAGCAGAGAGGTGAGCAGTGGACAAGAACGCCAGACGAACGCGTCTCGCCGGATCATCCGCTCACCTGCTCTACTGTTCACCTGCTCTTCTATCCACCTGCTCCACTTTCGGTCACCAGCACGGCGGCGCCGGTGACTCGGCCGGAGCGGAGGTCGTCGAGCGCCTGGTTGGCTTCGCCGAGGGGATAGGTTTTTGTGCGCACTTTGACGGGCACTGCGGCGGCCAGCTTGAGAAACTCCACGCCGTCTGCCCGGGTGAGATTGGCCACCGAGCGGACGATCCGTTCGCCCCACAGCAGGCGATAGGGGAAGCTGGGGATGTCGCTCATGTGGATGCCGGCGCAAACGACCGTGCCCCCTTTTTCCGTGGCCGCCAGTGCAGCCGGTACCAGCCCGCCGACCGGGGCGTAGATGATGGCGGCGTCCAGCAACTCGGGCGGCAGGGTGGCGGAGTCGCCGGCCCAAGTGGCGCCTAGCTCGCGGGCGAAGCGTTGGCTGTCGTCGTCGCCGCGGCGGGTGAAGGCATACAGCGTGCGGCCCTGGTGCAAAGCCACCTGGGCGATCAGATGGGCGGCGGCTCCGAATCCATAGATGCCCAAGCGGCGGGCGTCGCCGGCCATCACCAGCGAGCGATAGCCGATCAGGCCGGCGCAGAGCAGCGGGGCGGCGTCGACGTCGGAGAACTGCGCCGGCAGCTTGAAGCAGTAGTGCTGGTGGGCGATCGTCTGCTCGGCGAACCCGCCGTTGACCGTGTAGCCGGTGAACTGCGGGTGGTCGCAAAGGTTTTCGCGGCCCGAGCGGCAGAACGGGCAGGTGCCGCAAGTGTTTGACAACCAAGGGACTCCGACGCGATCGCCGACGGCAAAGCCCTGCACGCTGGCGCCGCAATGTTCGACGCGGCCCACGATCTCATGTCCGGGCACCAGCGGCAACGCGGGGTGGTCGAGCTCGCCGTCAACGACGTGCAAGTCGGTGCGGCAGACCCCGCATGCGTGCACGCGGATGAGCAACTCGTCGGGACCGAGAGGCGGCAACTCGATTTCGGTTGCCCGAAGTTTTCTCCCTGGCCGGTCGAGAACCATGGCGAACATCGTTCACCCAGCAATGGATTGATTTGCGAGCAGATCTGCGTGTTCGATCGCACAGCCGGCGCGCGTGACTCGCTTAGGGAATACGCAAAATCGCGCGGAAAGGTGTCTGACAGGGCGAAAATCGGCCCATGGCATGAAATTCGCTGCGTGTCAACCACCCCGCCCGACCGCCGCGTCTCAGCTCACAGGATTCTATCATGATCGTTGGTGCCCGCCAGCCAGCAGAACGGTTCACCGCCACGCGCTACGATCGGCAGGTTCGCGAGGCGGCCTTGGCGGTGATGTCGAGCAGCAAGTACACGGCGCTGCGGCAACTGAACTGCACGGTGGCCGACGGCGTGCTGGAGATATCGGGCACGGTGCCGAGCTTCTATCTGAAGCAATTGGCCCAGGCCGCGATGATGCAACTCGACGGCGTGGGAGTGGTCCGCAATTTGGTCCACGTGACCGGCGAGTCGCCCGTGGTCGTTGCAAATAGTTGCGTGTAGGGCACGGCCGGGTGGCTGCTCTGCCAGAGCCGTGCCGCGAGGGCCGTTTACTATCGCGGACCTCAGGCTTTCAACCGTGTGGCGGTCATGGTTCGCCGCGGTGTGGCACGACCAATACCGAGCAAGTGGCGTGGTTGAGCACGGCTTCGGACGTGCTGCCTAGGATGATGTTGGCCACGCTGCGCTTGTGCATGGATCCGAGCACGACCAGGTCGATGTTCTCGCGCGCAATGGCTGCCAGGACTTCGCGGGCCGGCTCTCCTTCGGCCACGAGCACTTTCGAGGCGCTCAGCGGCGGCGGCAGCGTGGCAACGAACTGCTCCATGTCGGTCTGGCAGCAGCGGCGTTCTTCGTCGTGCTCTTTGGCCCAGGCCTGCACCATGGCTTCCACGTCTGGCCCGCGGGCCTGCTGTTCCAGCCAATCGGGCACGCGGCCGGCGAAGATCGACTGGATGACGCTCAGCGTGGTACAGCGCGTATCGGCCGGCCAGGCGAGACGTCCGAGCAACTGCGCCGCGGTGCGGCCCAGTTCCGGGCTTTCGCAGGCCAGTAGAACGTTCAGGGCACGATCCGTTCCGTCCGGCCGGGGACGCGCCACCCAGATCGGCGCCGACGACTGATGAACGACGGCGCGGGAGACGCTGCCCAGCAACATGCGTTCGAGCATGCCCAGCCCGCGAGCCCCGACGGCCACCAGGTCGGCGCCCCAGGTATCGGCCGCTTGCGAGATGCCGTGCCGCGCGTCGTGCTCGCCGGTGATCGTTTGCACGCGCGATTGCATTGCCTCGGGCAATCGCTTGCGCGTTTCTTCGAAGACGGCTTCGGCCACGCCCGATTGCGCACGCGCCAGCACGTCGGGATCGAGGTGGAACGATTTCAAACGCACCTGAGGGGCGGCGCAATAGAGGGCGATCTGATCGTTCTTCGCAGTCAGCAATGGGCCGATCTGGCTGACCGCCTCGAACGAGCCGGCGGATCCATCCACGGCAATGAAGACCTTCATGGCTACGCCTCGCGGCCTGGGGCCGCCACCGGAGTAATGTGAACGCGCGCCGGCGGTGCGGCGCATCGCTACTTGGACGCGTCGGCCATGCGAATACCGCGCACGTACTTGTGGCATTCGACGCACTTGGTGGTTACCTGGTTGAAGGCCAGCGTAGCGCGGTCGAGGTTCTTCTGTTTCGCGGCATCGGTCAAGGCGTCGGCCGCGTTGCGAAACTTGCGGCTGTATTCGACATACTCCGGCGTCTCGAACACCTGCCACGTTTCGGCCAGGCTGAGCAAACTCATCTCCTGGGCATTCTTGGCGATTTCGTCGAAATCCTCAAGCACTAGGCCTTCCATGACTTTCTGCGAATGACCCAGCTTTACGCGCATGAAGTCTTTCAGATTCGCGCGCTGCTGCTGCCCCATGCCGCCGGGCGCGTAGCCAGGAAAAAACAGCACAACAAATCACCGGGATGAGGATCAATCGTTTCATCGCTATCGCTCCTGCTTCCGCGCGGTTGCCCATCGCGGAGCTTCTTTGAGGGTGGATCAGGGTAAGTCAACTCCGGACGGATTCACGTAGCTTTATTCGAGGACCTTGTCCGACTGCTTGAGCGTCAACACGGGGCAGGAAGCCCGCCGCATGACGGCTTCGGCCACGCTGCCCATCAACACGCGCTTCAGCCCGGTGCGGCCGTGCGTGCCGATGACGATCAGGTCGGCCTTTTGATCTTCGGCCACGCGGACGATGTCGTCGGAGGGGACGCCCAATACGAGATGGTGTTCGTACTTGACGCTCTTGTCTGGCGGCACGACGGCTTCCAGCATCTTCTTGATTTCCGGATTGGGATAATCCGGCTGCGGCAGCAACATTTCGCCGCCGGCGTAGGGAGTCGGCAATTCCTCGACGTGCAGGATCAACAGCGTTGCCCCACAATCGCGCGCAGCGACGTCGCGTATTTCAGCGCCGCCTCACTTGCCGGGGAAAAATCGGTCGCAAATAGGATTCGCTTGTAGTTCATGATTCTCGCCTTTCCTGCAGGTAAAATCCGCCGTGGGAGTGCAGGCCCAAACGGCTCATTGCGCGGTTGCGACCACTGCCGTGGGATATCTTACGCAAACCCAATGCCAACGTGCCACCATGGCGAGTGACCGCAAGAGACCAGTGCCCTGATTGCTTCACCTTGGAAGAGTCGCCCCGCTGCCGCCCGAACCGCCACCACTGCCGCGGAACCAATTTCGAGACGCTTCTCGCCGGTCAAACCGCCGTGGCTTCAGGCCATTTTGGCGGCTGTGCCCGCGTCGCAACTTGGCGAATCGTGCTTGGAGTAGCGCGCCATATCGCACATAATCCTATCGAAAACCGCACATCCGTGCGCAGTCCGATCTGATGGTTGTACGTCAAAATAGCGGCCCTCGCTCGGGGTTTTGCCCCGATGCCGGGATGGCGCAATTGCCGGCACGGACATTGCTATGCTGCTGGCTTGCGATCGGCGCGCTTAATTGGCGAGAAATTCTAGCATCTTTGAGAACCATGGCAGTTGACCCCAAATCGATCGATTTGTTGCTCGTCGACGACGACCCCGACTTTCGCGAATCGGTCGCGCGACGATTTACCCGTCGCGGATTTCGAGTGCAGGAGGCGGCCCACGGCGAGCAGGCGCTGCAATTGGCGGGTTTGCGCGAATTCGACGTCGTGATCCTCGACATGGTCATGCCGGGCTTTTCGGGCATGCAGGTGCTGGAGCAACTCAAGCTCACGCAGCCGGAGTGTGAGATCATCATGCTCACCGGGCAGGGCACGATCGAAACGGCCGTGCAAGCGATGAAGCTGGGGGCCTACGATTTTCTGCAAAAGCCGTTTCCGCTGTCCGAACTTGAAGTGCTCATCGAGAAGGCCTACGAGCGGCGCCAGTTGCGTAAGGAAAACGCGCAACTCAAAGCCGTGTTGCGCCGCGCCGAAACACCGCTGCAGATTATTGGTGAGTCGCCTGCCATGCAGGAAGTGTTTCGCCTGATCGAGCGCGCCGGACCGACCGATAAATCGATTTTGATCCAGGGCGAAAGCGGCACGGGCAAGGAACTGGTGGCCAAAGCGCTGCAAAGGGCCAGCGATCGCGCCGAAAAACCCATGGTCACGATCAACTGCGCAGCATTGCCCGAGGCCTTGCTGGAAAGTGAATTGTTCGGCCACGAAAAAGGTTCATTCACGGGCGCGGTCGCGACCAAGCAGGGATTGTTCGAAGTGGCCGACGGCGGGACCTTGTTCATCGATGAGATCGGCGAACTGGCCGGCTCGCTGCAAGCGAAACTGTTGCGCGTGTTGGAAGATGGCTCGTTGCGCCGCGTAGGATCGCTCAAGGAACGCCGTGTCGACGTGCGATTACTCGCCGCGGGCAACCGCGACATGGCCAAGGAAGTGGCGGAAGGCCGATTTCGCGAAGATCTTTACTACCGCATCAACGTGATGTCGCTGCAGATCCCGCCGTTGCGCGATCGACAGGGGGACATTCCGCTCTTGGTTCGTCATGTGTTAGGAGACAAGTGGACAATCGAGCCCGACGCCATGCAAGCTTTGGAGGCCTATCGTTGGCCGGGCAACGTGCGGCAGTTGATGAACGCATTGGAACGAGCCCAGATCATGGCCGATGACAAGCGCATCCGCCTGCATGATCTGCCGCGCGACATCGTGGCGACGAACGACGGTCGGCCGAAGCACGTTGCCGTGCCTACCGAAGGGGACCAACTGGCCGATGTGCAGCGGGCGCATATCGTCGAAGTGCTGCGGCGCGAGCGCGGCAACAAGGCCCGCACGGCCCGCGCGCTGGGAGTGAATCGTCGCAGTTTGTATCGACTGCTTGAAAAGTACCACATCGAACTGCTGGACGATGAGGCTGCCGTGGCCCATGCGCCCAGCATGCCGATGGGTGGCTAGGAAGCAGTTTCAAAGCTGCGGTCGGTTGAAGCGTCGCCAACGGTTTTGCACAAGCGCGCAGGGGGGCAGTTTGCGCCTTATCGTCGGGTTCCAGTATCGGAGAAAGCGCGCTCTAGAGGGCGCTGCGCGTCGAGCACACCGGCGCGCGGGGGCGTCTCAATTCAGCCCGGCAAGGTCGGCGGCTTCATTGCTTGCCGGGAAGATGCCACCATGCTGTAAGGTAATGTCGTGCCGCAATTTGCAACGCATGGCTTCCAACAAGTGCCGTGCGCCGAGAGGCCGATGGCATGCCGGATGCACTGCTTTCCTCTGAGAGTTGTGATCGCCAGGCATCAAAAGACTATCTCGGAGAGCACCAGATCATGGCCACCATTCAACGTCCGACGACGGACCATTCGTCCAAACTGTCGTGGTATCTGCACCATGCGCAGCACAGCATTTGGGATCGCTTCAGTCCGAGCGAACAGCAGCAGATGGTTGAAGAGGACCTGTTTGCCGGCAAGAGCGTTTCGCTTCTGCTGTGGTCAGTGATTACGCTCGGGCTGCTGATGGCAATCGCGTCACTGGCGATCGTGTTGCTGGCATCGTAACTGGCTGGTGCCTAACCGTGCTCGGGATGGGCCAGCTTGAGCAGCACGAAGAACGAGCTGCCTTTGCCCGGCTCCGACTCAACCCAGACGCGGCCGTTCTGCTGCTCGATCATGGCTTTGGTGAAATACAAGCCGAGGCCTGATCCTGGGACGTCGCGATGGCTTGGCAGCCGTCGAAAGGCAACGAATACGCGATCGAGTTCTTCGGCTGGGATGCCGGAGCCGTTGTCGCGCACTTTGAAGATGCACTCGTCATCGCGCGTGGTGAAGCCGATGGCGATTCGCCCTTTGCGCTTGTCGATGAACTTCACGGCATTGGTCAGCAGGTTGAAAAAGACCTCGCCGAGTCGCGCGGCATCGCCGAGCACGGGGGGCATTCCCTCGGCAATCGTCAGCTTGATGTTCTTCTGATCCAATAGTGGGCGTACACGCTCGACCGCGTCCGCTACCACCTTGTCGCTCGCAATCGTGCTCCATGCCTGCTCGGTGTGCAGCGACATGGTCGAACTCAACAGTTCGTCGATGGTCTGGCTCATGCTGAAGGCCCGTTTGCGGGTGGCCTCGATGAGCCTTGCCGCTTCGTCTGGCATTTGGTCGCGGAATTCATCGAGCGCCTCGTCGCAGAGATTAGCCATCGTGGCCAACGGTGTCTTCAAATCGTGCGACGTCAATTGGGCAAATTGGCGCAGATCGTTGTTGGCGCGGTAGAGCAAATCCAGGGCTTGCCGTAAACTTTGAGTGCTCCGTGCAAAGTATGCTTCCAAAGTCAGTCCGATATCCAGGAACACCACTTTTTGCAGCGTCAGCACTTGTTCGGCACACTCCCGCGCCGGCGCGTCAAGATTGGACGCCAAATGACGTACACAGAACTGCAAGTACTGGTTGTAGGCGCCCAGGAAGATTTCCGGATTGATCCCCACTTCGGCGTGTACGTAGCCGACGCGAAATCGCTGCTCGGCGTACCGCTCGTCCCAATCAGCCGCCACCATCGATTCGAGATGCGCTTGCTGCGCTTGTTTGAGCCGCGCGACCAACTCGGGGTCTTGCAAAAAGCGAGCTGTCTCCTCGAATGCGAACAGATGACGGTAGAAGGTTTCGACAAAGTCCGCGGCCTGTTCGTTCAGTTGCGGCGCCAAGTCGCGCAACCTCATGTGGTCGGCCGCGTCGATCGACAAAAATGCCAGCCGCTTGGGCAGTGCCCGGGTGGTTTCGCCGGTAGAATCCCTGGACAAGCTTGCAGGCGGTGGGTTCATCGTCGTTGCCGAGAAACAATTGAGACTGGAATGCAGCGCCCCCGAGTTTACTGGATTGCGCAACGAAATGCGCACCCAGCCGCTCGAATTCCGCAGGCACCCCGCGCTTGCGGCCGCCACCAGCGACTCCGATCTCTATTCGTCGCCCAGAATTAATGGCCATGTCCGACGACACATCTCAGCAACAGGACCATCGCCGCGAGGGGAGCCGCCACCAAACGGCGGAACCGCCCGTGGCCTACCACGCGCTGCCCATTGCCGAGGTCGTCGAGCGATTGAAAACGAGCCGGCAGGGCTTGACGGCGCTAGAGGCCCGGCGGCGGCTAGAGGCGTACGGCCATAATGAATTGGCGCAAAAACCTCCGCCGCCGCGCTGGAAGGCGTTCGTCGCGCAATTCCGCTCGGCCGTGATCGGGTTGTTGATCGTCGCGGCGATCATATCGGGCAGCTTAGGCGAATGGATTGACGCCACGGCCATTCTGGCGATCGTGCTGCTCAATGGCGCGTTGGGCTTCTTCCAGGAGGACAAGGCACGCCGCGCCCTGGCGTCGTTGCAAAAGTTGTCGGCCCCGTCAGCTCGTGTGTTGCGCGATGGAGCGTTTCAAGCGGTGCCGGCCCGCTCGCTGGTGCCTGGAGACGTGATTCGTGTCGAGGCCGGCGACTATATTCCGGCCGACGTGCGGTTGCTCAACGCGGCGCGCCTCCGCGCACAAGAAGCCTCGCTCACGGGCGAGTCGACGCCGGCGGACAAGGACGCCGACGCCGTGTTGGCCGAGAAAACCGCGCTGGGCGATCGCAAGAACATGCTCTATATGGGCACTTCCACGGCCGCCGGCAAGGCCGATGCCGTCGTCGTGGCCACCGGCATGCAAACGGAACTGGGCCACATTGCCGGATTGCTCGAACGCCACGAGCGGGAGCCCACGCCGCTGGAACGACGTCTCGACGAACTGGGCAAGGTCCTGATGGTCGCTTGCCTGGTCATTGTGGCGGTCATCTTCGCGCTGCAGATTCTGCGAGGCGGCGAATGGATCGACGTGTTTCTGCTCTCGGTCAGCCTGGCGGTCGCGGCCGTGCCCGAGGGACTGCCGGCAGTGGTCACGCTTGCTCTGGCGCTGGGACTGGAGCGCATGGTGAAACGCAACGCGCTGGTGCGCAAGCTCCCCAGCGTGGAAACTCTGGGTTCGGTCACCGTGATCTGTTCTGACAAGACGGGCACCCTGACGCGCAACGAAATGACCATTCGCGAAGTCGCTACTTCCACGCGGCGCTTTCGTGTCACCGGAGTGGGTTTCGAGCCGCGTGGCGAATTCTTCGTTGATTCCGGCGATGAGACGCGGGAGCACGGAGGCGAGCGCGCCGCGGAGAACGCGACGGACGTCAATCAGGACGTCGACCTGGGCACTCTGCTGGCCGCCGGCGCCCGCTGCACCACGGCGCAACTCCGTGCACCGGATGAAGACGGCAAGCCCTGGACGGTTATCGGCGATCCGACCGAAGGCGCGCTGCTGGTGGCGGCGCGCAAGGCCGAGCTCGACGATGCAGAATCGAATGGTCAGACGGTACACGAGATTCCGTTCGACTCCGATCGCAAGGCGATGTCGATCGTCGTGGCCGCCGGCGGCGTACTGCGGATGTTCACCAAAGGGGCGCCCGAAGTGATTTTGCGCGCCGCCGCGTACGAACAATTGGATGGCCGGCAGCGGCCACTCAACGACGAGCGCCGCGCCGACTTGCTCGATCTGGCCGGCGACATGGCCGGACGCGCGCTGCGCGTGTTGGCGTTGGCGCTGCGCGATTATCCAGCCGACTACGAGGGACCCTATGAGGAACGTGATCTGGTGGTGCTGGGTCTGGTGGGTATGATCGATCCGCCGCGCGAAGAGGCGAAAGCCGCCGTGGCCCGCTGCAAGCGTGCCGGAATTCGGCCGATCATGATCACCGGCGATCATCCCGCCACGGCCGCCGCCATCGCCGGGGAACTGGGCATCGACGGTCACCAGGTTTTCACCGGACTCGACTTCGAGGAAATCGACGACGACCAATTGGCCGAGCGCGTCGCCTCGACGAGTGTCTATGCCCGGGTTTCGGCCGAGCACAAGCAACGCGTTGTAACGGCGCTCAAGCGGGGCGGCCAGGTAGTGGCCATGACGGGCGACGGCGTGAACGACGCGCCGGCCGTGAACGCGGCGGACATAGGCATCGCCATGGGCATCACGGGCACGGATGTGACCAAGAGTGCTTCCGACATGGTATTGACCGACGATAACTTCGCCTCGATCGTCAACGCCGTGGAAGAAGGGCGAGGCATCTTCGACAACATTCAGCGCGTCGTTTTGTACTTGCTGTCGTGCAATGCCGGCGAAGTGATGCTGATGTTCTTCGCGGCGCTGTTCGGTTGGCCCACGCCACTGCTGCCGATTCAACTGCTGTGGATCAACCTGATCACCGATGGCCTGCCGGCCCTGACGCTGGGCATGGAGCCGCCCGACAAGCACATCATGGAACGTCCTCCACGGCCGCCGCGCGAGCCGGTGATCACAAGAGCGCGGGGACTGAAGATCGTGTCGTACGGGGCTCTGTTTACCATCAGCATGGGCCTTGGCTTTGGCTATATGCATTGGGGCGAAGGCGCCAGCATCGCGGAATCGCGCACGGCAACCTTTTTTGTCGCCTGCTTCTCCCAAATGCTCTTCGCGCTGGGGTGCCGCAACGAAGAACTCACCTATCCGCAAGTCGGAGTGTTCACCAATCGCGCGATCCTGGGCGCGATTCTATTTTCCGGCGTGCTGCAACTGGGCACCGTGGCCCTACCCGCCGCCCGTCCGATCTTCGCCACCGAGCCGCTGGCGGTCGAGCACTGGGTGCTGGTGGGATTGCTGTCGCTGTTGCCGATCACGGTGATCGAAGTGACCAAGCTGCTGCGGGCGGCGGCGCGGGGCAAGCACTGACGCGGTGACATGACGCGGGGCACTCGGTTGCGTCGGCCTGCGTTCGCCTGCAACCTATTGGCTTTCGCCCGTCCGCAGGGTTACAATGGGGGCACACCCGCCGCGGATCATTCCCACCCACCCCTGATCCGGCCAGACCCCGCCACGCATGCCATGCGATATCTGATTCTCAGCGCCGCGGTTTGCCTTGTTGCCACGTTGGGTCGCGCCGAGGAGGCCGCGACGTTCGAACGCGATGTCCGCCCGATCCTGAAGGCACACTGTTTCCATTGCCACGGCGGCGAAGAGAAGACCGAGGGCAATCTCGACCTGCGCTTGCGGCGCTTCATGGCTGCCGGTGGCGATTCGGGCCCGGCCATCGTGCCGGGCGATCACGCCGAGAGCCTGCTGTACCAGCGAGTGGCCAGCGGCGAGATGCCGCCGGTCGACATGAAACTCAGTCCGGAGGAAGTGGCCGTGATCGGCCGCTGGATCGAGTCCGGCGCGGCCACCGTGCGCGATGAGCCCGAGCGGCTCGATCCCGGCTTGGAAATCACGTCCGAGGAGCGCGCGTTCTGGTCGTTCCAGCCGATTCCCCCCGCCGTGCCGATTCCCGCGTTCGCGTCGACCGATCGCGTGCGCACGCCGATCGACGCCTTTGTCGCTCAGAAGTTGCACGAGCACGAGTTGCGGTTCTCCCCCGATGCATCGAAGGCGACGCTGTTGACGCGCGCGTACTTTGACCTGGTGGGGTTGCCGCCGACGCGCGAGGAGCTGGCTCATTTTCTCGCTGACAACGATGCACGGGCTTACGAGCACGCCATCGATCGCTTGCTCGACTCGCCGCACTACGGCGAGCGCTGGGGTCGCTACTGGTTGGACATCGCCGGCTATGCCGATTCCGACGGCTACACGGCGGCCGACACGGTGCGACCATTCGCCTATAAGTATCGCGACTATGTGATCCGTGCCTTCAACGCCGACAAGCCCTTCGACCAGTTCATCCACGAGCAACTGGCCGGCGACGAACTGACCGCCGGCGACATGCGGAACCTTGCGCCCGAGGACCAGGATCGGCTGGCGGCTACCGGCTTCTTGCGGATGGCGGCCGACGGCACGGCCACCGGCGGCATCGATCAAGACACCGCGCGCAACCAGGTGATGGCCGACACGATCAAGATCGTCACCACCTCGCTGTTGGGTTTGAGCGTCGGCTGCGCACAATGTCATGACCATCGCTACGATCCGATTCCGCAGGCGGACTACTACCGGCTGCGCGCCGTGCTGGAGCCGGCATACAACTGGAAGGATTGGAAGCTGCCCGGGCAGCGCCGCGTGTCGTTGTGGACCGATGCCGATCGCGCGAAAGCGGCGGAAGTCGACGCCGAGAGCGCCAAGGTTTCTGCCGAGCGTCAGGCGAAGCTCGACGCGTTCATGAACGGGGCGCTGGAAAAAGAGTTGGAAAAACTCGATGAGCCGCGCCGCGAGCCGCTGCGCGTGGCGTACAAGACAGCCGACAAAGACCGCACCGACGAACGGAAGAAGCTGCTCGACAAAGCGCCTCGGATCAAGAACTTGACCGCCGGCACGCTCTATCAGTATCTGCCCCACGCGGCCGAGGAGCTGAAGAAGATCGACGCGCAAATCGCCGAGATTCAGGCCAAGAAGCCGTTCCAGGATTTCATTCCCATTCTGACCGAAGTGTCCGGCAACATTCCCGCGACGTTCTTGTTTCATCGGGGCGATCCT
The DNA here is from genome assembly GCA_963779015.1 of uncultured Planctomycetaceae bacterium. Classification (GTDB taxonomy): domain Bacteria; phylum Planctomycetota; class Planctomycetia; order Pirellulales; family PALSA-1355; genus JTS-RE94. The sequence goes on from CAVZWY010000026.1 coordinate 337,815, forward strand.
CATCAGCCCAAGCAAGAAATCGGTCCCGGCGGCCTGACCGTTTGCTCGCCGCCGGGCGAGCGGCTGGCGATTGCACCGGACGATGCCGAGCGACCGAGTTCCGGCCGGCGTTTGGCGCGTACGCGCGGTGGATCACCAGCGACGCCAATCCGCTCACCGCGCGCGTGATCGCCAATCGGATCTGGCTGCACCACTTTGGCCGGGGATTGGTAAACACGCCGGCCGACTTTGGCGCGATGGGCGAGAAACCTTCGCACCCGCAACTGCTCGACTACCTGGCGCACGACCTGATGGCCGGCGGCTGGAAGCTCAAGCGGCTGCACAAAATGATCATGACATCGACCGTCTATCGGCAATGCTCCGAGCGCAGCGAACAACTCGCCGAGATCGATCCGGAGGACCGGCTTTATGCGCGCATGCCCGTGCGGCGCCTGGAAGCCGAGGCCCTGCGCGATCGCATTCTGGCGACCACCGGCGCGCTCAATCGGCAATTGTTTGGTTCGCCGGTGCCGGTGAAGGAAGACTCCGTCGGCCAGATCGTGGTTGGTCCCGATGTACCCGCCGGCAACGAGCCGCCGCCAGGGCATGCCGCGTTTCGCCGCAGTGTCTACGTGCAGGTGCGCCGCAGCCAGCCGTTGGCCGTGCTGCAGGTGTTCGATCAACCCGTGATGGAAACCAATTGCGAGCGGCGCACGGTTTCGACCGTGGCCACGCAGTCGTTGATGCTGATGAACAGCGATTTCGCGCTGCAGCAGGCCGGCTATTTCGCGGCCCGCATTCGCAAGGAAGCCGGGGGCGATCCCACGCGCCAGGTGGAAGCGGCTTGGCAGTTGGCGTTTGGCCGGCAGCCGGAGCCAGCGGAATTGGAAAGAGCCTTGGCATTTCTGGCTGCGCAAAATGCGCCGGCCGCGCCGCCCGCTGTGGCCACAACCGCGCAGGCCGGCGCCGAGGCGCAGCCCGCGACGGACGCCAGCACCGAGCAACCACAAGTCGACGCGCTGGTGAACCTGTGCCAGGTGCTGTTGAGCACGAACGAATTCTTGTACGTCGATTAGAGGGCTCGCCGCCGATGATGCCATTCACGCCACGCACCCGTCGACAGTTTCTGGCCGAGAACGCGCTGGGCATGGGTGGCGTCGCGCTGGCCTATCTGCTGGGTCAGGAAAACCTGCTCGCCGCGCCGCACATGCCGCGCGACAAGCCGATCTTCGATCTGTCGCCCAAGCCCTCGCAATCGCCGCCGAAAGCGCGGGCCATGATCTCGCTGTTCATGCACGGCGGACCGAGCCACGTCGATTTGCTCGACCCCAAGCCCGAGTTGACCAAGCGCAACGGTACCGACTTTCCCGGCGAGGTTACCTACAGCTTTGCCAATCGCGCCAGTAAAAAGCTGCTTGGCACGTCCTGGAAGTTCGAACAACACGGCCAGTGCGGCACGGAAGTCTCCGAATTGCTGCCACACCTGGCGGGCATCGTCGACGACGTGGCGGTGATCCGCTCGATGCACACCGATATCAACGGGCACGAGCCGTCGATCTGGTTCATGAACACCGGCAAAGCGCAGCCCGGCCGACCGGCGCTCGGTTCGTGGCTCACCTATGGCCTTGGTTCCGAGAGCCAGGACTTGCCGTCGTACGTCGTGTTGACCGATCCGGGCGGGCATCCAGTCGACGGCGTGCGCAACTGGTCGAACGGTTGGCTGCCGCCCTTGTTTCAAGGCACGGTCATCCGCCCGCAAGAGCCGCGCATTTTGAATCTCGACCCACCCGCTCACTTGCGCGGGCAGCGGCAGCGCGAGAACCTCGAACTGTTGGCCGACCTGAACCGCCGTCACCTGGAGCGGCATCCGCGGGAAGCGGATTTGGAAGCCCGCATCGCCAGCTACGAGTTGGCCGCGCGGATGCAATCGGCCGCCAAAGAAGCGCTCGATGTTTCCGGCGAGAGCGAAGCCACGAAGAAGCTGTACGGGCTCGACGACTCCACCACGGCCGAATACGGCACGCGCTGCCTGATCGCGCGCCGGCTGGTCGAGCGCGGCGTGCGCTTCGTGCAGTTGTTTTTGGGCGGACAGCCGTGGGACAACCACAACAACATTCGCGAGACGTTGCCGGGCATCTGTCGCCGCACCGACAAGCCCAGCGCGGCGCTGGTCGCCGATCTCAAGAACCGCGGCCTGCTGGACAGCACGCTGGTGCACTGGGGCGGTGAGATCGGCCGCTTGCCGGTCACCGAAGGCGAAGGGGAGAAGTGCGGCCGCGATCACAACGGCCAGGGCTTCAGCATGTGGCTGGCCGGCGGCGGCATCAAAGGCGGTATCACCTACGGCACCACCGACGAGTTCGGCCATCGCGCCGAGGTCGATCCCGTCAGCCCCAACGACTACCAGGCGACGCTATTGCACCTGTTCGGCATGGACCACACGCAATTGGCCTATCAATATAACGGCCAGGAGCAGAAGCTGACGGACAATCGGCCGGCGCGCGTGGTGCAGGAATTGCTGGCGTAGACGTAACAATCATTGAGCGCCATAACTTCGTGACCCCTTGAGTCGTTTGCTGACTGATGACATACAGTCGAACAAGTGTCGCAACCAGTCACGTTGCTCAGCCGGTGTTGCAAAGAATTCCATTTTGATTGCCTTCGTTTGACTTCAATTGATTGCGTAGCGTATCGGAGGCAGCCATCGATCGCTCCATTCAGACAACCGACGTCATGAGAAAACCCGCTCGGGGCTCGGGGCGATCAACAAGCGCGCCGCCATCAATCCTCGTGCTCATTTTGTGCTGATTCCTTGCCAAATCGATTCAGCCAGTTTGGGCGGTTGCTCATTTGGGCACCTCGGCGTACTGGTCTCTAGTTCTTGTGAAGCTGTGCTGTCAAGTGGTCGTGAGCAATTCTGTCAGACGGATCTCAACAGCGCCATCTCCCGAGAGCGCGTCTCGAGGGTATTTCGCAGCTAGCGCGGGATCGCACGGTATCTCACCGATGAGTTCCAGTTCATTGGAATACGTAACAGCCACGGCCGTGCCGTCCGTCTCATTCACTCGAACGAACGGCGGCAGTGGCGAATGGCACTTCCTGAATCGGCAAGTGGTTGTGGCGTATTGATATAGGCGCAAAGGCCGTCCGTGCGTAGATGAGGGTTATCGACACTCTCACAATCAGGCACGGAGGCCTTTGCGATGTGGAAGTCTATAGCAGGTTGGGTTTCAGACCAAGTGCGATCGGAACGAGACAAGTTGCAAGCCGCCGGCGGGCTGCCGTTTTCCGAACTGTTGCCAGCGTCGTATGTCCAGCGTGTGCTCGACGACGAGCACGTCGAGTGGCGTGAATGCGTGTATTCCCCACTGGTGACGCTGTGGACGTTTCTCTCGCAGACGTTGTGCGTGGATCACTCGTGCCGGCAAGCCGTCGCGCGGCTGCGCGCGTTTTTGACCGCCGACGGCCAGCAACCCTGCACGCCCAGACGGGACCCTACTGTAAGGCGCGGCAGAAGCTGCCGGAGAACGTCTGTGCCCGCCTGGCACGCGACGCGGGCCAAGCTCTGCACGAGCGTGTCAGCGACTGCGGGCTGCTAAACGGCCGGCCCGTGAAATTGGTCGACGGCACGACGGTGAGCATGCCGGATACGGCCGCCAACCAGGCCGAGTATCCGCAGTCGCGCTCGCAGAAACCGGGATTGGGATTTCCCATCGCGCGGGTGGTGGCGCTGTTGTCGCTGGCCAGCGGCGCGGCACTGGACCTGGCGATGGGCCGTTACACCGGCAAGAACACGGGCGAAACGGCCCTGTTCCGCCAGTTGTGGCGCAGCCTGTTTCCCGGCGACGTGGTGGTGGGAGATCGGTACTTTGCGTCCTATTGGGACCTGGCCCTGCTGGCGATATGTGGCGTGGACAGCGTGTATCGACAACATCAACTGCGTTTGAGCAAGCGCTTGCGCGTCCGCCGGCTGGGCTCGGGCGATTGGCTGCTGCGGCTGCCCAAACCGCAGCGGCCGTCGTGGATGGATCACGACACTTACCGCAACATTCCCCAGGAGCTCCTGGTGCGTGAGGTGTCGTTCCGTGTGCGGGTTCGCGGCTGGCGCGTGCGCGAGCTGACGTTGGTGACGACGTTGTGCGATGCGGAAGTCTATTCGCTGGACGAACTGGCGCGCGTGTATCACGCGCGCTGGCAGGCCGAAGTGGACTTGCGTTCGATCAAGATCACGATGCAAATGGACGTACTGCGTTGCAAGACGCCCGACATGGTGCGCAAGGAAATCTGGCTGCACCTGTTGGCCTACAACCTGATCCGCACCGTGATGGCCGAGGCCGCGGAGCACGCGAATATGCGGCCGCGGGAGGTGAGCTTCAAAGGCGCGCTGCAAACGCTCACCGCGTATCGCGCGATCGTGGAGCAGGCTCCGCCCGGCGCCTTGCCGGCGCTTTACGAGTCATTGTTGGAGGCGATTGCCATGCACCAGGTCGGCAACCGCCCGCATCGCTACGAGCCACGCGCCGTCAAACGCCGCCCCAAACAACACGACCTGCTGACCATCCCACGCCAAGAAGCAAAACGCCGTTTAGCCGCATGACTTACAAACTCAGGAAGTGCCATTCGCGGCAGTGGCCACTTCTTTTCATCCCATGAAGTGTCATGCGAGATGATCGACCAATCACCTTTGATTAGTCCTAGGTCGCCGAACCGACCGCGCCAAATGGCATCATCTTTCGAAAGCGGCGCAAGCTCGTCGAAAGGTGGTATCGCATCTCTTTTTGGTCCAAAGAAGTATCCAAAAACACGGCCATCGCCGTCCATTCTGGCAACGACACCCACGGCAAATCCACCGGAACAAAGCGGCACGGCAAACCACGTCCCATTTTGATAGTTGATTCTCTTTCCCATCATGGCAATCACAGTCCTTCTGCAGAGTCCAGGTATTCCTGACGTTTTGGATTCCGAGGCGAAATCGGGTTAATCTTATCCAAAGGAGGGTTGTGTTCGTCGTGACTGAACTACTACCGGCTGAAGCCGGTAGGTTCGAGGAGAATCGTGGCTACGGACTGAAGTCCTGCGCTCACGATTTGGTAATGCGGAAATTGTCGCCGCCATCGTCAGGCTCAGTGCCTTGTTGTTGGCGGATATATTCTTGGATCACCTCGTCAGTCACGTTGCCGCTGGATGCCACAAAGTAGCCGCGGGCCCACAAATGCCGACCCCAGAACTCTTTTTGCAGATGCTTGAACTCCATCAGCAACTTCCGCGAGCTTTTGCCCTTGATGTACTGCATGGCCTTGCTTGGCGACAGATTCGGCGGACAGGACAGCAGCACATGCACATGGTCGCGAGACACCGAGCCCTCCAAAATCTCGATTTCGTTGGTTCTACACACTTCTCGCACCAGTTCCCGCAGCCGCATTCCGACCGCATCGGCCAAAATGGGCTTCCGATACTTGGTGATCCACACAAAATGGTACTTCAGGTCGAAACGGCTATGCGAACTCGTGCGGTACTTTTCCATCCCCAAATTCTAGCAAACGAAGAACCTAAAGGTTTCGCCTGAAGGCGAGGGTTTTAGACCCATCGCAAGGACAATAATTTGTTCCCGGCCCCGTTGCTGCGAATAGTCGTCTGTATACCTGTCGACTTCGAATTCCAAGTCCCGAGTCTCGACAGCGCGCGCACGGTCTTTTTCTCGACCAGCAAGTCGACCGGACCGCCCGGTTTTCATGACCTTTCGAGTCTTTGGCTGACGTAGCAGGTAAGTACCTTCAGCGCCACTATTTTGGCGGGCACCGGCTCCGGAAACGCCCTCCTCCAGAATCTTCAGCGCTTCCTTCTCGTTTTTCACTCGTCTGGCTTTGGCGACCAGGGCATTGCGGGCCTTCTTGCTCAATTTGCCCAGCTTTATCAGCAGCTCGTTGGGAATCTGCAGCAGGCGATTGACTTTCGAGCCCTTGCTTACGATGGAAATGGAGAGCGAGGCCTTGCCAAGCTTTCCAGCGGCGGCCAGCAAGGGTAGCGCGCTGATCAACTGCGACCAGTTGAATCCGTCCTCACCGATGTCGTGGACGGTGACGACGATGTCGCCGCCCGGGGTCAGCGAAGCCAACGAGCCGTAGTAGATACTTGCCAGTGCGGCAGCCTGTTGCGCACTGACACTCTTCGCTTCCTCTTGCCAGGATGCGAACTCATCTGCGGTATTGCCGCGAGCTGCTCGCCACACTCGATACAGTTGGCCGGCGCTGGAGGAAACATCATGAGCGTCCGCAAGGATGGCCTCGGCCGCTTGCGAAGGCGTGAAATTCATGTCGACCCAAGCAATGAGTCTCCTGTCCTTCTGCTCGCTGTAGTAGTTGAACAATAAAAACTTGAACCAGCTTGATGCATCTCGCGACCGCAAGAATCCGTTTGAAGCCCACCAGGCCGCCACGTCGGGATCGAGGATTTCCAGAATCAGCCTCACTTGGTCACGAAACGACTGGCTGACGTCTGGGCCTTCGCCGACGACCTCTTCTTCCTTGGAAAGATCGACCTCCGCCACCAGTGGCCCGCTCACGTCGGGCGTGACTTGGATCACGAAGCTGCCGTCGGGCGAATGCCGTAGCGTTTGCGTGCCCGACGCCGTGACTTGCACGATCGGCTCTGATTCGGCAGTACGCTGCCAGCGCGCCCAATGCTCCATCGTCGGCCGCGCCGGCAACAAGCCATACTCGGTTGCCCAACTCTCGATCCACGCTTCCAACTCGCGGACACATTCGGGCAGAACGCGGCGGCCTTGCGCAGGCTTGGGCTTCGAGCACGGCGCGAAACTGCTCGCGCCAGTCATCGGGCAGCGGGCCTTGAATCGCCTGCTCGATCCAGTCGTCGATCGCGGCGCGCACGTGGTTTAGCGCCTCGTGCACGCGCCGGCTCACGCCCGCGTGGTAGTCGGTGACGATCTTGGCGATGCTGTCGGTGGCTACCACGCGTGATTCCTTTCATGTCAAAGCGCGTGCGGCAGGACGACCGATTGCGGTGTGAGCGGATGCTACCGATCGATGAATCGCACTATTGCACAAAGGCTGGCCTGATTTCGAGTGCCATTTTTCACGTTTTGCGAAAAGTCTTGCGGCGACAGCGCATCACTAGAACTGGTGCGCTGGCCCAAGAATTGGGCTTGCGTGTTGCGCGCCGGTTGCCGCGCGAAATCGACGCGGGCGAAGTCGTGCATGCGCTTGTTGTTGTTGCGCCTTGGCGTTCGTTGGCGCTTCAATCCGACTAAGCCGGTGGAGAATCGTCAGAATGAGTCAACCGCACGCGTGCTTCAAAGGCGAAGAATCCCCCGGCAGAGCCGAGGGCTGAACGATTGCTCGACGCCAAAGCGTGCATGGGAGGATTGCCGTGGTCGCCCAGCGCGATCCGCGCGTCCATCATTCGCAGCGGCACTTGCGTACCAGCTCCCAGTCGACTTCCACGCCCAAGCCGGGCGCGTCGGTGATGGTCGTGATGGGGCCTTCGATCTGGATGGGGTTCTTGGCGATGCGGATTTCGTGGTAGTCGGCGCCGAGCATGTCGCCGGGGTACTCTTCGACTTGCATGTTGGGGCAGGCGACGACCAGGTGGGCCATGGCCGCGGTGGCGACGTCGAGCTCGAGGTTCGAGCCGATGGAGCAGGCCACGTTGTGCCGTGCGGCGTAGTCGACGATTTCCTTCGCCTTGCGGATGCCGCCGTTCTTGCCTGGATAGACGCTGATCACGTCGCAGGCGTTGTTGCGCACCAGTTCCTGGGCGTGGACCAGGTTGAAGCACATGTCGTCGGCCATCACGGGCACGGTCGTTTCGCGCCGCACGCGGGCGATCGCCGCGTAGTCGCCGTCGGGCGTGGGCTGTTCGTCCAGCGCCACGTTGCAGTCGGCCAGCTCGTTGATGCAGCGAATGGCCGTCTCGGCGCTCCAGCCGCAATTGGCATCGACCGTCAACTCGATCTGTGGTCCGATCGCCGCGCGGACGTCCCGCACGCGAGCAATGTCGTCGGCCGGATCGCGACCGACTTTCACTTTGATCGTGGTGAAGCCGAGCGCTACAAGTTCCTTGCGCGCGCGGCGGCTTTCTCCGGCTCGTACGCGCCCATGCTGTAGCGGCTGCGCACGGCCAGCGGTCGGCATGCTCCACCCAAGAGTTCATAGACGGGTTTATTCTCGGCCTTGCCGCGAACGTCCCAGCACGCCATCTCCAGGGCGCTTTTGGCAAACCAGTTGTGCGCTGCCGCGGCGTCCATTCGCCGGTCGATTTCCATGACGTCGAGCGGATCGCAGTCGATGATCGCCGGAGCGAGCACGCGTTCGATGAGCGACTGCGCGCTCCACACGGTTTCGCCGCTCCAGCGGGCCGTGACCGTGGCCTCTCCGGCGCATTCGAGCCCGTTGTCGGTCAGCACGCGCACCAGTAAATAGCGTGACACGCGATGTTGCCCCAGCGAGCTGATCATCCACCGCTCGGGCTTGAGGGGGATTTCAACCGGATAGGTTTCGATGTGCGTGATTTTCATGGCCGTCATTCTAAGTGTCCACGCGGAGGAGAGCGAGGCTTCCGCCGAGGCAACGTCGCCTGTCGCTTCACGAGGATGGGGAACCACGGAGTACGCCGAGGGCGCAGAGGAACACGAAGAGGGTCGAATCATCGAGCGATCAAACCCATAACACTGGGACTTCGGTGGTAGTCCGCATTTGCTGGCGTCTGTTTGTTGCCTGTGGTAGAACCGTGCTCGCGTTTCATGCAACGGTCCCGTCGCATTCCGCCCAAGAGAGCCCGCCGCCATGCTGATCGGTCATGTCAGTGACGAGCGGTACGTGGCGCTGGCCGACGTGCTGTTGGAGTTCGAGGCGAACGGCAGGTCGATCGAAGCCCGCTCTCGCGCCAGCGGCGCCATCTATGCCGACATCGAACCCGGCTCGTATCGCGTGACGCTGGCCAAAAGACGGTATGGCTCGAAATGTGCGCAGGTCGAAGTTGCGCCCGATCGGCCGCATCACTTCCGGCTACTGGCCGACGGCCTGTTGGGCTATGCCTGGCCCAAGTGGGTGCGCTCGGGCGAGCAGGCCGAGTTCCGCGTCCACTCGGTCGAGCCGTACAAGATCGGCCTATGGCGCTACGGCTTGCACAAGGAACTGGCCACGAAGATCGGCTGGTTCGACGAGCATGGGCCGCTGGCCACGATGCAAGTGACGCCCGACGGCGACTACACCCAAACCGGCGTGCAGTGGAACAAGGTCGGCTACGGCAGCCGGCAGCATGCGCAAACCGTGACCGCGCCCGAGCGGAGCGGGCTGTACTACTTTCACGCGCGCACCGACAGCGGCCGGTTCTTTGCGTTTCCGTGGATCGTGGCGCCGCGAGCGCCGCAATCGAAAGTGGCCGTGCTGATGTCGAACATCACCTGGAACGCCTACAACAACTTCGGCGGCCGCAGCAACTACGTTCACGCCGACAAGTGCCCGCGAACGCCCACCGTCAACGCGCGGATGGAATTGGAGCGGTACAACGATCCCGAGTTTGGCACGTGGAACGCCGAGGAGTACGCGCCGCTGTCATTCGACCGGCCCGAGCCGCTCAACCACGTGCCCGAGTTGACGCAGGCGGGCGATCCGATCGAGGGGCGCGCGGCTTGTCACGTGGCGCCCACCGACTGGCGGCTGCTGGCCTGGCTCCAGCGCGAAGGCTTCGATTACGACGTCTACGCCGAAACGCAGTTGCACGCCGGGCAGTTGGATCTCGACGCCTATCGCGTGCTGGTGCTGGTGCGCATCCGGAGTATTGGTCGTGCGCCATGTACCTGGCGGTGAAGCGCTGGGTGTTCGAGCGCGGAGGGCGTTTGATGTATCTGGGGGGCAACGGGTTGAACTGCGAAGTCTCGTTTCCCGACGCCGACACGATGACGGTGCAAAACGGCGACAATCGCAAGCTGCAGGCCCACATCGACCGCTACGAAAGCCGCTTCGGCATGCGCGTCGAGAGCGAGGCCAACTTGCTGGGCGTCGTTTACAGCGAGACCGGCGTGATGACCGCAGCGCCGTATCAAGTGCTGCAAGACCAACATTGGATCTTCGACGGCACGGGGCTCAAGCGGGGCGACCTGTTCGGCCACCACACGTTGCACGAGCGGATTCCTGGCGGCGCTTCGGGGCACGAGACCGACAAGATGTCGCCGCGCACGCCGGTCGGCACCGCTTGCCTGGCCAAGGGAATGAATCCCGATGAAGGTGGTGGCGAGATTGTCTGCTTTGCCACACCGGCGGGCGGCGGAGTGTTTTCGGTCGGCTCGATCTGCTGGCCCAGCGCGCTGTTGGTCGACGAGCCGGTGTCGCGGATCACGGCCAACGTGCTGCGGCGGTTTTCGCAATAGGAGAGCAAGAGCGCGTTGAATGGTTTGCCGCCCACCGCCGAGAGTTCGTCCGACGCGCCGTCGATTCGGCCCACGCGGGCGCGCTATGGCGTGCTGGGCTTTCTTTGTTCGCTGTCGTTCGTGTTGTATCTCGATCGGGTGTGCATCGGCCAGGCGGCGCCGGCCATTCAACGCGAGTTGGAATTGAGCAACACGCAGATGGGCTATGCCCTCTCGGCGTTCGTGCTGGCTTATGGGCTGTTCGAGGTGCCGACGGGGCGGTGGGGCGATCGGTTCGGCTCGCGCGGCGTATTGACGCGGATCGTCATCTGGTGGTCGGCCTTCACGGCACTGACCGGCGCGTCGGCCAACCTGGCCATGCTGGTGACGGTGCGCTTTCTGTTTGGCGCCGGCGAGGCGGGCGCGTATCCGAATGCCGCGCGCGTGCTGGCGCGGTGGTTTCCACGCTCGCAACGCGGTTCGGCCCAAGGGCTAATGCCAGTCCTTTCAAGCTGTCAGTTAATGCAGTGCTGGCGTTCGTTTTCGCGCGTCGAGTATTTTTTGGGTGGCGATATGGCCGCGGCCTTTTTTGCTGTTGGATTTCGGCGGTTTCTTTTTCGGTCCGCGTCGATGTTTGCGGAATGCGGAGAGTCGCACCTGACGCGCCCAGGCCAGCAGGAGCTGGGCCATTTGGCTCGGCGTTTGTTGGGCGAACCGTTCGTGCCAGAAGTCGCCGGGCAACAGGATCGTCAGGCCGCGCGAGACGCCGGCCACTTCGTCGGCCAGGTAGTAGCTGGAAACTTCGTTCTCGACCTTGTCGTGGCCGTGAGCGCCGCGCAGCGCGGCCCGGACCACGCTCAGCACGTTGTAAGAAACCAACGCCAGACAAAACGCGAACAACGCCGCTTGCGGATAGGCCAGCGTTTCGATCTCGCTCTTCAGATGAGCTTCCAGTTCTTGAAACGCGCCTTCCACGGTCCACTGCTGGCGATACAACGTCGCCAGTTTCAAGGCCTTGATTTTGGCCGGCAGGTTGCTCAGCACGTGAATCTCGTCGTCGCCGTCCCGCGTCGGTTCGTCCAACTTGATCGTGATCCGCCGGATGATCGGCGTCTCGTCGCGGGCCCCCAAAAGCCGCAGATCCTGCTCGTAAACCATGCCCGTGGCGATGCGACCGATCTTTCGTCGTCGTCCGACCAGTTCGTATTTGAGCGAACTGCCGTGTTGCCGAATCAAGAAATACGCGCCGCGCCGATCGATGTCGAGCAAGAACTGCGTGGTGCAGAAATTGCGGTCGGCGATCAGCAGGTCCTTCGCTTCGAGCCTTTCCAACAACGCCGGCAGCAACGTTCGTTCCGAGGCATGGCCATCCGCGCAGGGCAGCACGTCCACGGCCAGCATCAGCGCCGGATCGAAGACGACCACGGTATGGCCCGGCAGCGGCGCCACGTTCAGCGTCCGCAGTTCCTTCAAACGCCGCTGGCTGGCTGGCAGATGATTGCCGTCGGCGATCAACGTGCGATAACCGGGCAACAACTCCGGAAACGTGCCGCCTGTCTGGCGGACGATGGCCCCCATCCGCTCGGCCGTCTCGCGAACCAAGGTCCGCGACACGTTCGATTCGATGCCGCGCAGCTTGTCGTACAGCGCGGCCAACGATACCTGGAACGATTCCGCCCGAGCCTGATAGGCGGCATGGACCAAGGGTCGAATCCGGGCCACCACCAGCCCCATCACATCCGCCACGCTGGAGAACAACAACTCGCTGGGATGCTGCCGAATCGCCGTGCGCGCGAAGAGATCGTCCACTCGTTTGGACGACAACACATTCTCCAACGTTGCACTGACCATCACGCACACCGGGCTCTCTTTGACAAACTGCTGAAACACCTCGGAAAGAATCATCGCCTCACCTCCTGGAGAAACAATTCAACTCCAGGCATCGTGACGAGTTATACGACGAACTTCAACAACTCGAAGCCCACCGATAGCTGCCATCACTGACAGCTTGAAAGGGCTGGGGCTAATGCTCACCAGCGCCCAGATTGGCGCCACGATTTCGCCGCGCGTGGCGCAGTGGTTGATCGATGAGGTGGGCTGGCGGTGGACCTTCGTCGTGTTTAGCGCTATCGGCATCGTGTGGGCCGTGGCGTTCTATCGCTGGTTTCGCGACGATCCGGCCCAGCACCCGCAAGTCAACAAAGCCGAGGAGGAACTCATCGCCGCCGGGTCGCAGGCCGACGCCCACGGCGAACACCACGCGCCGATTCCCTGGCGCGCGATCGGCGCCAGCGCCAACGTCTGGCTGCTGGGCATGGTGCAAACCTGCTCGGCGGCCGCGTCCTACATGTACATGATGTGGTATCCGAGCTACCTGCAACGGGCTCGCGGCGCCAGCGCGGGCGACGCGAGTTGGCTGGCCTCGCTGGTGTTGCTCGGCGGCGCCGTGGGCGTGCTGGCCAGCGGCTTCGTGAACGATTGGCTGGGCCGGGCGACCAACTTTCACCCGGCGAGGTTCCGCATCTATGGCTTTCTCGGCACGGCGGGTTCGGCCCTGGCGTTGGCGGCCAGCGTGCAGTGCCAGACCGCGCTTTCCACCAGCGCCTGGGCGGCGGTTGCCTTTGCACTGGCCATCTCGCAGCAGGCCACGTTCTGGAACGTCACCACCGAGATTAGCGGCAAGAACCTGGGTTCGATCTTCGGGCTGATGAACTCCTTGGGCGTGCCGGGCGCGTTTGTCTCGACCATGTTCCTGGGCCGCTTCGCCGACTGGATGGCGGCGCGAGGACATCACGGACGCGACCAATGGGACCCGGCGTTCCATGTGTATGCCGCGGTGCTGTTGGTCGGCGCCTGTTGCTGGCTGGCGGTCGATGTGCGCAAGAAGATTCCCGAAGGGGATGCGTAGTGCGCGGACGGCGCCATGCCCGGCGAATGGCCAATGGGTCGGGCCTTCAGCCCTCGATGGTCGATCGTATGGCACCAACCTGGGACGGTGTCCCAGGCTGATATGGGTCGGGCCGTTGGCCCTGTGAGCAAAGCTCGAAACGGTCTTCGCAATCATCGTCGGCCAGCAGCGACGAAAAGCACCAATGGTGCGAATGGCACTTCCTGAATCGGCAAGTGGTTGTGGCGTATTGATATAGGCGCAAAGGCCGTCCGTGCGTAGATGAGGGTTATCGACACTCTCACAATCAGGCACGGAGGCCTTTGCGATGTGGAAGTCTATAGCAGGTTGGGTTTCAGACCAAGTGCGATCGGAACGAGACAAGTTGCAAGCCGCCGGCGGGCTGCCGTTTTCCGAACTGTTGCCAGCGTCGTATGTCCAGCGTGTGCTCGACGACGAGCACGTCGAGTGGCGTGAATGCGTGTATTCCCCACTGGTGACGCTGTGGACGTTTCTCTCGCAGACGTTGTGCGTGGATCACTCGTGCCGGCAAGCCGTCGCGCGGCTGCGCGCGTTTTTGACCGCCGACGGCCAGCAACCCTGCAGCGCCCAGACGGGACCCTACTGTAAGGCGCGGCAGAAGCTGCCGGAGAACGTCTGTGCCCGCCTGGCACGCGACGCGGGCCAAGCTCTGCACGAGCGTGTCAGCGACTGCGGGCTGCTAAACGGCCGGCCCGTGAAATTGGTCGACGGCACGACGGTGAGCATGCCGGATACGGCCGCCAACCAGGCCGAGTATCCGCAGTCGCGCTCGCAGAAACCGGGATTGGGATTTCCCATCGCGCGGGTGGTGGCGCTGTTGTCGCTGGCCAGCGGCGCGGCACTGGACCTGGCGATGGGCCGTTACACCGGCAAGAACACGGGCGAAACGGCCCTGTTCCGCCAGTTGTGGCGCAGCCTGTTTCCCGGCGACGTGGTGGTGGGAGATCGGTACTTTGCGTCCTATTGGGACCTGGCCCTGCTGGCGATATGTGGCGTGGACAGCGTGTATCGACAACATCAACTGCGTTTGAGCAAGCGCTTGCGCGTCCGCCGGCTGGGCTCGGGCGATTGGCTGCTGCGGCTGCCCAAACCGCAGCGGCCGTCGTGGATGGATCACGACACTTACCGCAACATTCCCCAGGAGCTCCTGGTGCGTGAGGTGTCGTTCCGTGTGCGGGTTCGCGGCTGGCGCGTGCGCGAGCTGACGTTGGTGACGACGTTGTGCGATGCGGAAGTCTATTCGCTGGACGAACTGGCGCGCGTGTATCACGCGCGCTGGCAGGCCGAAGTGGACTTGCGTTCGATCAAGATCACGATGCAAATGGACGTACTGCGTTGCAAGACGCCCGACATGGTGCGCAAGGAAATCTGGCTGCACCTGTTGGCCTACAACCTGATCCGCACCGTGATGGCCGAGGCCGCGGAGCACGCGAATATGCGGCCGCGGGAGGTGAGCTTCAAAGGCGCACTGCAAACGCTCACCGCGTATCGCGCGATCGTGGAGCAGGCTCCGCCCGGCGCCTTGCCGGCGCTTTACGAGTCATTGTTGGAGGCGATTGCCATGCACCAGGTCGGCAACCGCCCGCATCGCTACGAGCCACGCGCCGTCAAACGCCGCCCCAAACAACACGACCTGCTGACCATCCCACGCCAAGAAGCAAAACGCCGTTTAGCCGCATGACTTACAAACTCAGGAAGTGCCATTCCACCAATGGTGCGATTAATTCCAGCCTGGGGCAACGTCCCAGGAAACATGGCGAACAAAATCCGCCACCTGGATTCCGTGCAACGAGGGCCAACGGCCCGATCGATCCTGTTGATGTTTCGTGCCGCCTTGTCGTGCGGGCGAAGGGCTCAGCCTTTCTTCTTCACGCCCAGCGATTCCAGCTTCTTGGCGATGTCTTCGCCGTGTTGGGCGGCTTTGACTTCCTGGTCCACCGCCAGGATCTTGCCGTTGGGGCCGATATAGAACGTCCAGCGCTCGGCCACCGGGCGGCCTTCGTGTACCACGCCGTAGGCTTTGGCGGTGTCCTTCGACGGGTCGCTGAGAATGGGAAAGTCGAGGCCCAGCGATTCGGCGAACCTGGTGTTGTCTTCGACCTTGTCGACGCTGGCGGTGAAGTAGGCCACGTCGAACTCGCGAATGGCTTCGCCCTTTTCCTTCATGTTCTTGCACTCGGCGGTGCAGCCGCGCGTGAACGCTTTGGGAAACCAGGCAATCACCACCGGCTGCTTGCCCTTGAACTGCGAGAGCGAGTACTCCTTGCCGTCGGAAGCCTGCAGCGTGAAGTCCGGAGCGTCCTCGCCCACGGCAGGCGGCGCGGCGAAAGCGGAGTTGGCAACGAGTCCAAAAGCAACGGCGGCGAGAATGACCAAACGGTGCATGGCGGGAACTCCTGATGCAGGTGGGATGGCTGCTAATAGCTTAGCGGAAAGAGCGGCGGCTGCCAAAGAGCGCGACAATTTGGGAATCGCTCAGTCGGGTTTTAGGCCGCTTTCCTCTGTGCCCGCTGACCGACCAGGCGGATAGAGTCTCGTGTACTGCCAAGAATAGAATGAGTGTTTGCCGGCTTTGAGCTCGTTTAGTCGGTTAACCTCTGCTTGTGCAAGCTCGAAAGAGTACACAATCTCCTTGACCGTGAAGGGGTAATCCTGGCTCCTTGGATCATGCCTGATGATGGCATAAACAACTTGGCGGTTTTTTGGTGGCGAACCGTTCATGTTAGCCCATTGCCTGCAAATCCGGCGGCATCCAGCCCAGCCTCGCTTCCACCGACATCAGCCGCTCGCGGCTGTAGTAGCGGTTGGGCGCTTCGACGCTGGCCAACTCGACCAGGTTGTTGGTCACGGCGACCCAGTCGGAGCAGTCGGCCACCTCGGCCAGATATTTGCCGATCAGTCCCATGTAGAACCGGGTGATCGTTTCGTGGTAGCCATCGGTCGGCGTGTCCTTGACGCCGCAGGTGGCGTTGTAGCGCTGGATGCCGGCGCGGATGCGGTCGAGCGCCGCTTCCGGCGAACTCTCCCGCGCGTACCACAGGCCGACGGTCAGATGCGCCGTATGCGTCCACTCTTGGCAGGGCAACGTGCAATCGCCGAAGCCGTGGACGATGCGTTCTATTTCGGACAACTGCCGAAAGGCGACATGGGGGATGGTAACTCGCTTGGAAGTCATGGTTCGCCCGGGCAGCCCCCGGCTTTGCCAAGGGATCGGTTACGTGCCGCTCAACGATCAATATTCATGCACCACGGTCGCACTGCTTTGCCGCGGAATCCCCGGCGAAGCCGGGGGCTGACTCGAGCCGGCAATCGCGTTGAGCGAGTCCCTCGCTGGCGCTTCGGTTTAGTGACACCGTCACCGCCCGGGAAGTTCGTACCGGCGCGACGACTACCACTTGCCGCCGTCGTGGGCGATGACTTTCCCGAGCAGCTTTACCACGTCGGCGGTGAAGCCTGCCAGCAGCTTTTCGCCCTTGGCGGCCGTGGCCTTGCTGGGATGGCCGATGTGGCCGATCGCCGTGCGGTCCTTGGTGGTCCAGGCGCGATGGGCCGGTTCGAGCGCTCCGTCCGGTTCGACCGACTCAGCATGCTGGTAGTCGCCGACCAGTTCGGGACGCAGCGCCAGGATCATCGAGGTTTCCCATTCGCAGGCATGGCCCATGGCCGATTGCACCAGCGACTTGTCCTCCCGCTGCGGCTGGACGCCCAGCGCCCAGTAGCAGGCGAACACCAACAGCAGATCGTCGCGCGTGCGGTGTTTTTGCCGCACTTCGAAAATGGCCTGATTGCCCGGCACGTTGTTGCCGCCGTGCCCGTTGACCAGCACGACCCTCCGGAAGCCGTGGTTGATGAAGTTTTCGACCATGTCGACCAGCAGGTCGATGTACGTCCGCGGGGCGGCGGCCATGGTGCCGGGAAAGTCCATGTGATGCTGCGAATTACCCAGCCACATGACGGGTGCAAAAAGCACCTGCTCGCGCAACTGCTCTTCGGCCCGGCGCGTGATCTCGCCGACCAGGATACTGTCGGTAAACACAGGCAGATGATGTCCGTGTTGCTCGAGCGCCGCGATGGGAATGGCCACCGGCGTGTCGCGCGACAAGGCGGCCACCTGGGGCCAAGTCATCTGTTCGAGGCGCACGAGGGCTCCCTATGGCAAGAAAGACTATTCGGCCGAGATGCAGTACAGGTGCTGCTTGCCGCGCAGGAAGATTTCGTTGCCCACCACGGCCATCGAGCCGTCGATCTGGTCGTCGAGCTTATTGGTGGCCAGGATTTCCAGATCGCCGCCTTTTTTCACCACCACGGTGGCGCCGTCTCGGCTGGTGAAATAGACGCGGTCGGCGGCGCCCACCGGCGAGGCGTAGATGTTGGAAATGCCTTCCAGCCGCTGGCGCTCGACGACCGGCTCGCCCGTCTTGGCGTTCAAGCAGGTGACGATGCCTTTATTGCTGCTCATGAAATAGAGCAAGTTGTCGTACAACAAGGGCGAGGGCACGTAGGGCGCGCCGGGATCGCCGCGCTTCCAGGCGATCTTTTCCGGCTCTTTTTGCTTGGCCTCTTCGGTGATGTCGCCCATCGTGCTCAGCGGAATGGCATACACGGCATTGCCGATGTAGCCGCTCATGCAGTACACGTTTTCGGCATCGGCGACGGGGCTGGGGATGGCGCTGGGGGTTTGCCCGCCGCAGGCCCAGATCTCTTCGCCGGTGTCCGGGTTGTAGCTGCGCAGCGCGCTTGGAGCCGTGGACGATGAGTTGCGTCTTGCCGGCATAGTTGGCCAATAGGGGCGTGGCCCAGCTCGTCGTCTCGTCGCGGTCGGTGCGCCAGCGCGTCTCGCCGGTCTTGGCATCGAGTGCCGTGACGAACGAGCCGTTCGTCTTGTCCTTCAGTCCGCCTTGATGATCCCAGTTGACGATCACCAGGTCGCGATAGATGACCGGCGAAGTGCCTTCTCCGAAGGTGAAGATGATCTGCTGGTCTCCCAGATCGCGCCGCCACTTCTCGTTGCCTTCCATGTCGTAGCAATACACGCCGCGCGAACCGAACGACACGTACAGGTGGCTGCCATCGGTGGTGGGCGAAGCGGAGGCAAAGCTGCCGTCGGGGTGATGTCCCTCGTGCGGCACTTCCTCGGTGGCCACCTTCTGCCACAGCGTGTTGCCGGTCTGGCGGTCGAGACACATCACGATGAACTGAAAGTAATGGCTCGGCTTGGAGATCCTGAATCGGCCCGACGGTTCGGCTTCGCCTTCGGCCAGTTCGACGGTCTTGTCGGTTTGGACGGCGGTGGCGACAAACACCTTGTCGCCCCACACGATGGGCGTGGCCGTGCTCTCGCCGGGAATGGAAACCTTCCACTTGATGTTCTTCGATTCGTCCCATTCAAGCGGCGGGTTGGCTTCGGGCGCCACGCCACTCGATAGCGGCCCACGCCATTGATGCCAGTTCGCGCGCGACTGCGAAGCAAAATCATCGGCGGCGCGAGCCGACACGCCCACGAACACGATTGCGAATCCAAGCAGCGACGTTTTCCACATGGTTTGGTCCTGACGTTTGCCGGCGATGAGAGAATCTCGACACGTTTTCGCGAGGCGCATCTTACCGCAACGAGCCCAAGAACCCGATCAAATCGGCAAGTTCCCGCGGGCTGAGTTGCTTCTCCATGCCCTCGGGCATGATCGACGTGTGGCTTTGAGCGATCGAATCCACGGATTCCCGCGGGACGCGCACCTCCAGGCGATTGGTGCCCACCAGGAACAACGCGTCGGCCGCTTCCCGGGCGATAATGCCGGAAAAGACCTGGCCGCCGTCGGTCACTACGTTGAACGGCTCGTACCCGCGGGCAAAGCTGGCGCTGGGCAGCACGATGGCTTCCAGCAAATCGCGCGGGGTGCGGATGGCGCCGATCTTGGTCAAGTCGGGTCCGATCTTGCCGCCTTTGCCTTGCACGGTGTGACACGTCGCGCAGATCGCCTTTTGATTGGCGAAGAACAGCTCACGGCCGCGTTGCACGTCGCCGCCGGCCAGCACGCCGTCGAGTTCGACAAGCCGTGCTTTCTGCTGCTCGAGATCGACGCGCAATTGATCGTAGAGCGGCTGGGCGCTATCGCGTACGGCGTTGGGATAGGTGGACAGGGCCGCTGCGAGCACCTCGGGACTCAGGCTCTTGAGCCCCGGCGATTGTTTTAACGCCGCCACCAGCGCCTGGCCGACATTCTCGTTCTTGCCGGTTGCAAATGCTTGCACCAGCCGCGGCACTTCCAGCACGCCGGCCGTGGCGATCGTTTTGCACAAAGTGTGCAGTTGCTCGTCGTCGAGTGGCGCCGTCCCTAGCGCGTCGGCGGCATCCATCCGCAGCAGCGGACCGTGGGACTCGTCGACGCTCGCCAACAGAAAGCCGAACAGCGGCGGGTCAATCGACGTCAATCGCGGGAGCACGGCCGCGGCAGCCTGGGCTCGCAGGGCATCGGCACGGTCGGAATCCGCCGCCACGTGCAGCAGCAATTCGTCGAAGGCGCCGGAGGCCGGATCGGAGTTTTGGAGTGTTGGTGAAGCGTCGACCTGGGGATCGATCTTCGTGGCGACGGGCCGTTTGCCGAGAGGCAGCCAGCGCAATGCGGCCACGGCGTGGCCCACGATGGCCGCATCCGGATCGGACAGCGATCGCTGCAAGCCGGCAATCCACGAGGTTGGCAACTGGTCGACGGCCGATTGGCCGATGACTTCCAACACCACGATCCGGGTCGCTTGCGGCGTGCTCGTGTCGGCCAGCGTACGGCCGATCAACTCCTGCACGCTCTGGTCGCTGGCGAAGGCCAGCAATTGCCGTTTGAGTTCCTCGCGGCGAGAGTCGTTCATCTGTTGATCGTCGAGCCAGCCGTCGAAGAACCCGACCATATTGCGTCCCCAATCGGCATGATGGGCGATCACCCACAGTGCCGACTGTTGCAGCAGCGGATCGGCGGCGGAGAGAAAGGGCATCACCACTTCCGGCGACAGCCCGCCACCATCCATTTGATCGAGCGCCACCAGGGCGCCCCGCTTGGCGGCCGGCTGAGCCAGTTCGAACCCCTTGGCCGTGGCCACTTGGTTGTCGATACGGATCAGCGCAAAGATGACCGCGTGTTCCAGAAAGCGATCGTTCTCGGTTGCTTCCATGGCGGCCAGCAGCGCCGGCACGGCCGCCGCCTCGCCAATGCGGCCCAATGCGGTGGCCGCCTCGCGACGCACCGGGGGTTCGTCCGCGGTGACCATCTCGGCCAAGCGGCTTGCTGCCTGTGGATCTTCGTGCAGTCCGGCCGAGCGCGCCGCGGCTTGCCGCACTGCGGCCTGTTGATCGTGGAGCGCCCGGCGCACTACAGTCCTGGCCGCTTCGTGGTCGATCCGCGTCAGCGCCCAAATGGCGGCGCACTTTGTTTCGAGTGTGGCACTACTGGACAAGACGGCTGCCAATGCCGGCGCCGCGGAGGCGCCATGTTTGGCCAGTTGGGCTATTGCCCGATCGCGCACCGCAAACCGCTCGTCGGCCAAACGCTGCGCGAGTTCGTCGACCGACGGCGCGGCCCAGTCGAGCTGCAATCCGCGCGGATCGGAAGGTTGGTCGCCCTGGGCGGGTCGCACGCGATAGATGGCGCCCAGCACCTCGGGCTTGGCGACTTGCGAGGTCGGACAGCCGATGCGAAACCAACCGCCGGTATTCACCACCAGCAGGCTACCGTCGGCGTCTTCGACGACGTCGGTCGGATGAAAGTCGGTGTCGCTGGAAACGAGAAAGTCCTCGTTGCGGCAGGTGAACGACGCGCCGGCGCGTTCGATCCGATGCCGCAGGACTTTGTGCAGGTTGAACTGCGCCGAAAACAGGTCGCCGCGCGATGCTTCGCCCAGACGGCCCGCGCGGCACAGCAGCAGGTCGCTGGAGGCCGAGACGCCCAGGTGTGTTAATGGCGGCAGCAGATCGCCGGTCCGTTTGTGTTCGTGCAAGTCGCGGTCGCGCACGGGGTATTCACCGCCGTCGACACAATGAATCACCGCGTCGCGCAGGCCGGCTCCCATCGCGTTTGGCGCCAGGAACGTGCCGCTGGCGAATATGTCTCCCTCGGGCGTGAACGCCACACCCACGGCGTTGCCCTGCGAGCCGCACACGACTTCCAAATCCGATCCGTCGGGGCGACATCGCAATATCAAGGGCGCGCTGCCTTCGTGAACCACTTCGCCGCCCGGCCGACAGATCCGATGCGGAAAGCGCCCGCAGCACCAATAGATGCGCCCGTCGGGACCAAGGCTGCCGCCGTGCATGTCATCGGCCACGCCGGTATTGGCAAAGCCGGTGACCAACTCTTCGCGCACGTCGGCCACGTCGTCGCCGTCGGTATCCGCCAGTTTCCAGAAGCTGGGGGGCGAGGAGCAATAGATCGCTCCGTCGTGCCAGACGATGCCCTGCGGGAAGAGCATCTTGTCGGCAAACACCTTGCTGGTGTCGAAGCGTCCGTCGCCGTCGGTGTCTTCCAGCAGGCGAATCTTGTGCGGCGGATTCTTGGCCAACTCGGGGCCGCGCAAGTTGACGCCGGCAGAGTCGCACACGTACAACCGGCCGCGATCGTCGAAACTGACCAGCATCGGCCGCTCGACCAGGGGCGGACCGGCGACTTGCTCGACGACGAAACCCTCGGGCACGCGCATTGCACCCAATCCGGAATTGGTGGCGTCCGCGCCGGCAAGCGCGCCGCTCATGGCAACCACGGTGACGCCGCAAGCGACGACAAGGCCGCAAAATGTCAGTCGGCTGAACATGGAAAAACTCCTGGGCGGTAGGAGGCAGTCGGCGGGCAAGTGCGATTGTACTTGAACAACTGCCGGGCCACCATGCATCGATCAAGTCGACGAGTCGCCGTGGATTGAATCGTGCCAGCAATCGGAGGCTTCGACTTTCAGCGCCGTGCGACCACCTCGCCATTTTCCACAGCCAGATGCCGTCCCACCGTCATGGCTTTGCGCATCGTCCAGGCGGTCGCCTGATCGACCGGCTGGTGAAACTCGGCCACGCCGGCGATGCGCGTGGCAACCAGTCGACCGCCTTGCACGACCAGAGCATTGCGATGCGTGGCAGGCACCCGTACTTCGTCGGTGACGATGCCAAACAGGTTCACCGGATCCGCCGCGGAAACAACGACCCAGGGCTGTCTGTCGAGCGTGTTGCGCGCTTCGCGCAGTCGCTCGACCACCTCGGGCAGGGCGTACTGCTCGCCGGATACTTTGGTAACGAACCGACCGCCGCGCACTTCGCCACGCAGCTCCATGCGCCGCAGCGTGCCGACCAGCGCCTGCCACGACGGCGCGGCGGTCTCGCGCGCGATGGCGTCGCGAAACAGCACGCCGTAGCGCTTGAGCAACTGCCGGCACCAATGTTCGATGTGCTTCTCGGCCACCGCGGGTTCTACCAGACCTGGAAACAACGACCAGCGCCCGATCGGCGCCACCCCACCGTGCAACGGCCGTCGCACCCGTCGGCGTGAGCGTTGCGCGTCTCCATCGGAGAGCTTTCGCACGGCTGCAAACGCGTCAGAGGTGATCAGCCCTTGTGCCGCCAGTTCGCGCAGCGCCTCTTCCAGATGTCCCGGCAGCAATTGCGTGAGCGCCGCCAGCTCATTGAAGAACAGGGCGCCGCGGTGCGCCAAAGCTGCCAGGACCTGTTCGGCGCCCCCGCGCAACTTGGGCGGCGATTCGTCGCCGCGCGGCGGCAGCAACATCGGCAGCTCATCGCGCAACACGAGTGAGATCGGCACCACGCGGCGACAGGCCCGCCATGCTCGGCCCCGCGTCCTCGTCGCGCCGCGGCCGTGTCAAGCGCCCCCAGACGAGCTCGCCCGAGAGGAACAAATTGTCGAGCCAGGCAGGATCGTACTCGGCGATGCGCGCCGCCAGCACGCGCGATTCCCACGCGCCGGCCGGCATCTCGAACCCTTGCAATTGTGCGATCGCTTCGCGAGTGCCGACCGCGCCGCCCCACTGGTTCTCGCGGACCAGTCGATGGTGCGAGAGCAGGAAGCTCAGGTATACGCGGGGCTCGACGGGCCGGATCTGGTCGCGCAGGCCGGAGAGCGTCAGGCGATGAATGCGCGCCAACAGCCGTCGATCGCACCATTCGGCCGCGTGACCATTGGAATCCGCGCCCGAGGATTTCGTGAAAGTGCCGCGCAGCACGAGCCCTTGCCCCTCGAGCGCTTCGAGCGACGCGGTGACCTGTGCGACCGGTAGCGCCATGAATTCCGCAATTTGCTCGGCGGTCGTCGGTCCGGCGTGTTCGATCCGCCCGCGCACCAGCAGGGTGATGGCGGCGTGCCGCTCGGTTTGTTTCTGCAAGCGCTTGGGCAGCTTGACGGCGCGATGCGGTTTCGCGCCGGGAAACGCGGCCTGGGCGATCGGCCACTGCTCGGCCGCCATCCACAAATCGGATTGATGCGGCCGCTCAACGCGCACCGCGCGGCCGGCGCGCATCAAGTCGTCGAGCCAGGCTGCCCAGGGCGTGGCTTCCACCGCGTCGATCGCCACCAGGTTCAATAGCGAGTCGTGTAACTCATCGGCGCTGCGCACCAGCGGCCAGGCCTCGCGCCGCACCTGGTCGATTGCCACCGGGTCGAGCGTCGCCAGGTCGCGCATTTCATCGCTGGAAAGTGTGCGGCGCGTGGCCACGGCGCGCGTGCGGCGTTCTTCCAGCGGCGCGCCGTCGAGAAACGCATACGGATTGGCGTTGAGCAGTTCGTAGCTGAAGGGCGAGGGCTCGCGCGTATCGCGCCCCACGAACTTCACTTCGTTTTGACCCACACGGCCGAACAGCGCCACCAGCCCGTCCAGGTCCATCGCCTCGTGCAGGCAATCGTGCATGGTCTGCCGCACCAGGGGATGGTCGGGGATTTCGACGTCGCCGGAGTGGTTCTCCAGGCAGCCGACGGTTTCGGGAAACACGGCGGCCAACAGATCGTCGGAGCGGAAGCGCTGCATGTGGGGCGGCACGCGCTTGCCACCCTGCTGCCGCAGCACGACCAGCGACCGGGTGACGTTCCACCGCCAGCGCACTTGAAACAACGGCACGGCCAACAGCGCCTGCTCCAGCAGTTGGGCCACGTTCCGCGCGTTGAGCATCTTGAACAGGTTTTCGATCGGCACACTGTGTTGTGGCCCCAGCGACAGCACGATACCGTCGTTGTCGGCGCTGGCTTGCAGTTCGAAATCGAAGCTGCGGCAGAAGCGCTGCGCAGCGCCAGGCCCCAGGCGCGATTTACGCGCGATCCCAGCGGCGCGTGAATTACCAGTTGCATGCCGCCCGACTCGTCGAAGAATCGCTCGAAGAGGATCTCCTCGCTGGTGGGAACCATGCCCACGGCGGCCAATTGTGTTTCGACGTAGGCGAGGGCTTGCTCTGCCGCGTGTCCGTCGGCGCCGCACTCGCGGGAAAGCCAATCGGGGATGCTTGGCGGCTGGCCGTTCGATCCGTTCAAGCGGCCGCTGGCCCTCACGGCCTCTGCCAGATCCTGGCGCAATTGGGATACTTCGGCCGAGAACTCCGGCGTGCGTCCGGGTCCTTCGCCGAACCAGAACGGAATGCTCGGCGGGGCGCCGTCGGCGTCTTGCACGCGCACTTCGCCGCCGCGGACGTTGCGCACCCGCCACGACGTGTTGCCCAACAGGAAGACGTCGCCCGCCAGGCTCTCGACGGCAAAATCTTCGTCCACGTTGCCGACGAACGTGCCCTCGGGTTCGGCGATCACGCGGTATTGGGCCGTTTCGGGAATGGCGCCGCCGGAGGTAAGCGCGGCCAGCCGTGCGCCGCGTCGGGCACGCAAGCGGGCGTTGATGTGGTCGCAGTGCAGATGGGCTCCGCGCCGCACGTTGGGCGTCAGCCCTTCGCTCAACAAGGCCAGCACTTCGTCGAAGTGTTCGCGCGAGAGGTTGCGAAACGGCCACGCCCGGCGGCACAGCTTATAGAGCGCTTCCTCGTCCCATTCCTCGCAAGCGACGCTGGCCACG
Organism: uncultured Planctomycetaceae bacterium; assembly: GCA_963779015.1. Classification (GTDB taxonomy): domain Bacteria; phylum Planctomycetota; class Planctomycetia; order Pirellulales; family PALSA-1355; genus JTS-RE94. Next base: position 363,116 of record CAVZWY010000026.1, read on the forward strand.
ATCTGCTGGGCCAGGATGTCGAGCGGCTCGTCGGGGATTTCCACGCGGTCCAGTTTTCCGCCATGCACCGCCCGCACCAGCGCCAGCGACTCGATCAATTCGTCGCGCGTCAGCGGCAGCAGTCGGCCCTTGGGCACTTTGCCCAGCGAGTGCCCGGCGCGCCCCACGCGCTGCAAGAACGTGGCGATCGAGCGGGGCGCGCCGATCTGGCAAACCAAGTCGATGTAGCCGATATCGATGCCCATCTCGAGCGAAGCGGTGGCCACGATGGCGCGCAGTTGACCGGCTTTGAGCCGCGTTTCGGCCGATTGGCGAATCTCGCGAGATAGGCTGCCATGATGCGCCGCCACGGCTTCCTCGCCCAGTAGTTCGCGCAGGTGATGGGCCACGCGCTCGGCCAGCCGCCGCGTGTTCACGAAGATCAGCGTGCTGCGATGCGCGGCGATCAACTCGGTGAGCCTGGCATGGATTTCTGCCCATTGCTCGTGCGAGCAGACGGCCGACAAGTCGCTGGGCGGAACTTCGATAGCCAGATCCAGCTCGCGGGCATGTCCGCCGTCGATGATCTGGCAGTCGGGCGTGCCGTCGTCGGCGACGCCGCGCGGTTCCTACGAAAAAGCGCGCGATGGCGTCCATGGGCCGCTGGGTGGCCGACAACCCGACGCGCACCGGAGGTGTCTCGTTGAGCGCTTCCAATCGCTCGAGCGCGAGCGCTAGGTGCGACCCGCGCTTGTCGCGCACCAGCGCGTGAATCTCGTCGACAATTACCGTCTCGACCGAGCCGAGCAACTGGCGGCTCTTGTTCGATGTGAGCAGCAAGTACAGCGACTCGGGCGTGGTGACCAGGATGTGCGGCGGGTGGCGCAGCATCTTCTGCCGCTGGCTGGCCGGTGTGTCGCCGCTGCGCACTCCGGCGCAGCGGCATCGTGCCATAGCCGGCGGCCGCGGCCAGCGCGGCGATCTCCGCCAGCGGCTCCTGCAGATTGCGGTGGATGTCGTTGCCCAGCGCTTTGAGCGGCGAGACGTAGACGACATAGGTTTTTTCGTCGAGCGTGCCATCGAGCCAGCGGCGCACCAGCCGGTCGATGCACACGAGAAACGCCGCCAGCGTCTTGCCAGAGCCGGTCGGCGCGGCGATTAGTGTGTTTCTGCCGGCGGCAATCGGCGGCCAGCCGTGCGCTTGCGGATCGGTGGGTTCGCCGAAGCGGGCGACGAACCATTGCTCGACCAGCGGATGAAACAGGCTCGACTGCATAGGTTTATCATAGGCGTGCGCCGGCATCTCGGGGAGAGCCGCCGAGCCAGCGCCGGGAGGAGCACCATTTACAGGCACCGTCGGCGCAACTGAGGTTTGAAACCAACCATCCACCTGAACTGTTTGGTGCCTATTCATGATGCTTGGCAGAAACGAGCAAAACGCGCTGCAGCGGCACTTGCTTTGGGGAGCAATGTGCGGTGTGCTGGTCTGCCAGGCACTTTCGCCATCGTGGGCACAGGCCCAGGGCTATCCGCCCGAGGAAGCGGCGGGGCGGATGACCGTGCCGCCGGGCTTCGCGGTCGATCTCGTCGCCAGCGAGCCGCTGGTGCGCCAGCCGGTGGCGATCGATTTCGATGTCTCGGGCCGGTTGTGGGTTATTCAATACTTGCAATACCCCAATCCGGCGGGCCTCAAGCGGGCCTCGGTCGATCGCTATTCGCGCACCACGTACGACCGCGTGCCAGAGGCCCCGCCGCGCGGACCCAAGGGCGCCGACAAGATCACGATCCTCCAGGACACTGACGGCGATGGCCGGATGGATCGCGCCAAGGATTTTGTAACCGGATTGAATCTCGCCAGTGGATTCGTATTTGGCCATGGTGGCGTGTTCGTGTTGCAAGTGCCGTATCTTTTGTTCTACGCCGATCGTGATCGCGATGACGTGCCCGACGGCGATCCCGAGGTGCTGTTGACCGGCTTTGGGATGGAGGACGCGCACTCGGTCGCCAACTCGCTTACCTGGGGACCGGACGGCTGGCTGTATGGCTGCCAGGGGAGCACGGTCACGGCCAACATTCGCGGCGTTGAATTTCAACAGGGAGTGTGGCGCTACCATCCCACGTCGCGCCGCTTTGAGTTGTTTTGCGAAGGAGGTGGCAACGCCTGGGGGCTCGACTTCGATGCCCACGGCAATTTGTTCTATGCCACGAACTACGGCGGCTATGCCATGGTGCACGGCGTGCAAGGCGGCTACTACTGGAAGCAGTTTGGCAAGCACGGCGCGTTGCACAATCCGTACGCCTACGGCTACTTCGACCACGTGCCGCACGAGAAACTGCGCGGTGGACATGTGACCGTCGGCGGCGTCATCTATCAGGGCGATTTGTTTCCGCCCGAGTTCCGTGGCAAGTACATTGCCGCCGACCTGCTGGGCCACGCCGTCTATTGGCACCGGCTGCAACCCAAGGGATCGACGTTCACGGCCCGACAGGAAGGCGATTTGCTGTTGGCCAACGACACCTGGTTCGCGCCCAGCGACCTGACCGTGAGCCCCGACGGGTCGATATATGTCTGCGACTGGCACGACCAGCGCATGGCGCATCCCGACCCGGACGCCCAGTGGGACCGCACGAATGGGCGGATTTTTCGTGTTTCTAGCGAGCGCGCTCATAAGGTGCGTCTGCCGGGGTCGCTGCAGGAGCTTTCGAGCGAGAAGCTTGTTGCGACCGCGCTCGATACGAACGAAGTCTTGGCGAGAAAGGCGCGGCAGATTCTTGCCGCGCGCGGCGATGAATCGATCCTGCCAGGACTGAGAGAACTTGCGCGGAAAGACGACGAAGCCGCGCTGCGAGCGCTGTGGACTTTGTATGTCGCTGGCGGTTTCGACGAGGAGCTGGCCCGAGCGTTGCTGGCCCACCCCCACGCGGACGTACGCGGTTGGACGGTGAGATTGCTAGGCGATGAGAACCATGTATCGGTGGAGATGGCGGTCCGCTTGCGCGAATTGGCCGCCGGGGAGGCAGAGGTCACCGTTCGCTGCCAACTCGCTTGCACGGCCAAACGGCTTCCGCCCGAGCAGGCTCTGCCAATCGTTCGCGCGCTTGTATCCCACAGCGAGGATGCGGCCGATCCCTATCTGCCGCTGTTGCTGTGGTGGGCCGTGGAGCGCCATGCGATCGCGGCGCGCGAAGAAGTCGTTGCCCTGTTTGCCGACGAATCCATCCGGCGACTGCCGCTTGCGCACGATACCATTTTGCCGCGATTGATGCGTCGATACGCGGCCGAGGGCAGCGAACCGGGCTATCTTGCCTGCGCGATGCTGTTGCAAACGGCGCCGCAACCGGACCGCCCGTTGCTGTTGGCGTCACTCGACCAGGGACTGCAAGACCGTGGCGCGACGCACGGCGGCAGCGCGGGCACGCTGTTCGCCGACCTGGCTGCCACGTCGACCGATCTTGTCGGTCAACAAAACAGGCACGCCAAAACCATTCAGATTCCACAGTCGCTGCAAGCGGAGATCGACCGTGACTGGCGCGACGACACGCATGATCTGGGCCTCATCCGGCTGAGCGCGCGGCTGGGACGTGACGCAGCGCAGCGACGAGCCATCGCGCTGGCCACCGACCATAACGCCACGGCATCCACTCGCACAGCCGCCGTTCAGTTGCTGGGAGAGATCGGTCAGCCGAAGTGCGTCGATACGCTGCTAGCGTTACTTGCGAACAGTGAGCCCACGGAAATACAGGCGGCGACTTTGGACGCATTGGCCGCGTGCGACGATCCGCGGATCGGCGGGGCGCTGTTGAGCCACTATGCGCGCTGTGAAGTTCCTGCCAGAGCGCGCGTTGCCGCGGTCCTGCTGGGCCGAAAAGCCTGGGCTCACGAATTCCTGGCGGCCATCGATCGGGGTGATTTTTCGGCCGAGGATGTCGCCGTCGACCAGTTGCGCGTGGTGGCGATGCACGACGACGAAGCGCTCGACCAACTGGTAAAGAAACATTGGGGCCGCGTGCAACCGGGCACGCCCGAGGAACGGCTCGCTGAAATGCGCCGCATCAACAACGATCTGCGGGCTGGGGTCGGCGATGCAGCCGCCGGCAAGTTACTGTTTGCCAAGCATTGTGGCACGTGTCATCGGCTGCATGGCGAAGGCAACCAGATCGGCCCGGAGTTGACGCATGCCAATCGCAAGAACCTGGCGGAGCTGCTCGATACGGTTGTCGATCCCAGCGCCGTGGTGCGTCGCGAATTCCTTTGCTACGTGGCGCATACGAACGAGGGCCGCGTGCTGACCGGCCTGCTGGTGGACCAGTCGTTGGGCAGCGTGACATTGCTGGACGCCAAGAACCAGCGCACGGTAGTCCCCCGCAACCGCATCGACTCGCTCACGGAGTCCCCGACGTCGTTGATGCCCGAGAATCTCTTGAGTGCGCTCAAACCGCAGGAGTTGCGAGACTTGTTCGCCTATTTGCAAAGCGAAGAGCCGCATTGATGACATGATGAGCTTTTCACGAAGACGGTTTCTGGCTGGCTCGGCTGCGTCTGGCGCGGCGCTGTTGACCGCCCGGCTTGCCCGGGGCGACGTTCCGCCGACCAAGGCGCGGATTGCGATCACGCTCGACCTGGAAATGAGCCGCAACTTTCCCGTCTGGGAAGAGACGCGGTGGGACTACGAGAAAGGCAACCTCAACGAAGAGACGAAGGCCTACGCCGTGGAAGCGTGCCGCCGTGTGAAAGCAGCCGGCGGCGTGCTGCACTGCTTTGCCGTGGGCCGCGTGTGCGAGCAGGCCGACGTCGAGTGGTTGAAGCGGATCGCCGCCGATGGTCATCCGGTTGGCAATCACACCTACGACCACGTGAACGTGACCGCGACGCGCACCCAAGACATTCAATTCCGTTTCCAGCGCACGCCGTGGCTGGTCGAGGGTCGCCAGCCGGCCGAAATCATTCGCGATAACATCCGTCTTTGCAGCGAAGCGCTCAAGGCGCGCGCCGGCATCACGGCGGCCGGCTTTCGCACGCCCGGCGGATTCGCCACGGGCCTGACCGACCGGCCCGACATCCAGCAGATGCTCTTGGATCTTGGTTTCACCTGGGTGTCGAGCGTCTATCCGCCGCACGAACTCGGCGAACCGATGAGCGAGCCGACCGAGGCCGTGTTCCAGGCAATCGTTGCCGCGCAATCCCAAGCGCAGCCGTTCGTTTACCCGACCGGACTGGTGGAAGTGCCCATGAGCCCGCCCAGCGACATCACGTCATTTCGCGGCGGCCGTTGGAAATTGCCGTGGTTCAAGGAGGCGGTCCGTCGTAGCGTGCAATGGGCCATCGACCACGGCGCCGCGTTCGACTTCCTGGGCCATCCGTCGTGCCTGTATGTGACCGATCCCAAGTTCGAAACCATCGACATGATCTGCCAGATGGTGGGCGATGCCGGCGAGAAGGCCGAGACCGTGGACTTGAACCGGCTGGCTCAGCGCGCAGGCGCTAGCGCGAGGCTTGTGATTGAAAACCAGGAAATGGAACCACGACGACACAAAGGACACGACGAGGAGAGAAGGCGCAAGTCGTCAAATCAACGGCAATTGTTCCTCGCCGGGTTTACAGCGGTTGGGGCCTGTAAGGAATCTTGTGTCAGCTAGCAGGAATGGGTAGTTTTTGTCACCCTTTCCTGATGAGGAGATTGACACATGGATGATTCTTTACGCACGCGGGCGGAGCAGCTAGCAAGCGAGATTGCGGGTCAGGCCAGGACGGCCGAGGACCTCAATGGTTTGATGCGACTGATGATGAAGTCGGCGTTGGAGCGGATGCTCGACAGCGAGATGGATGTTCATTTGGGGCGCAAGGCGGTGTCCCCTGGCGGCGAACCGCGGGCGGTGCCGTCGAACGGGGCCGAGCCGCCGCTGGCGAGCTTGGCCAAGCGATCCAAGCCCAACCGTCGCAATGGGCGTTCGCAAAAAACGGTGCAAGGCGACGTGGGCGAGCTGACCATCGCCACGCCCCGCGATCGTGACGGGACTTTCGAGCCGCAATTGATCGGCAAGCACCAGCGACGCGTGCCGGGCTTCGACGAAAAGATCCTCGCGTTGTATGCCAAGGGAATGACCACGCGTGACATTCAAGAGATCGTCCGCGAACTGTACGACGTGGAAGTCTCGGCCACGCTGATCTCGGAGATCACCACCGACCTCGACGCCGAAGTGACTGCTTGGCGCACGCGGCCGCTCGACGCGCTGTGGCCGATCGTGTACTTCGACGGCATCGTCGTGCACGTGCGCGGCGCGAATGGTCGCGTCTCGCAGCACACGATTTACGTGGCTTTGGGCGTGAATCTTGAAGGACACAAGGAGTTGCTGGGACTGTGGCTCGGCCAGAGCGAAGGGGCCAAGTTCTGGCTCGCTTGCCTGACCGATCTGAAGAACCGCGGCCTCGCCGATATCTTCGTGGCCTGCATCGACGGCCTCTCGGGTTTTGCCGAAGCGATTCACGCGGCCTATCCTCAAACCCAGGTGCAGCTGTGCATCGTGCATCTGGTGCGCGCGGCGCTTCGTTACGTGAGCACCCAGGACAGCAAGGCGGTGATTGCCGACCTGAAGAGAATCTACCAGGCCGCGACCCTTCTCGAAGCCGAGTCCGCTCTCGACGCTTTTGCTCAAGCCTGGGACGCAAAGTATCCGACCATCACGAAGATGTGGCGCGCTAAATGGACCGACATCGTCACGCTGTTTGACTTCCCCGCGCCGATCCGTCGAGCGATCTACACCACCAACGCGATCGAATCCGTCAACAGCGTGATTCGCAAGTTCACGCGAAACCGCAAGATTTATCCCAACGAGGAGTCCGCCTTGAAGATTGTCTACATGGCGATTCACGAAGCCTCGAAAAAGTGGACCATGCCAATCCATCATTGGAAAGCGGCCCTCAACCACTTCGCCATCCTCTACGAGGGCCGCATGCCCGGCATAGCAAGCAAATGACGTTCCCTGCTCGCCTGACACAAAAAGAATTACAGGCCCGGGCTCGTGGCGTCCGCGTGGTAAGCCGGTTGTTTGAAGCAATCGCCTCCGGCAAAGCCGAGGGCAAAGCGGTTTCGTTCGTCGTGCGCCCCCTCACCCTGCTCGCACTTGTGCGAGCGGTCCCTCTCCCGCGCTGGGGCGAGGGAAAGATCCCCGCCCCCCTGCTGTGCTGGCGCTGGTTTGTTACGATGACGTTATTGTTGTCCTTGCGATGGGTCTAAAACCCTCGCCTTCAGGCGAAACCTTTAGGTTCTTCGTTTGCTAGAATTTGGGGATGGAAAAGTACCGCACGAGTTCGCATAGCCGTTTCGACCTGAAGTACCATTTTGTGTGGATCACCAAGTATCGGAAGCCCATTTTGGCCGATGCGGTCGGAATGCGGCTGCGGGAACTGGTGCGAGAAGTGTGTAGAACCAACGAAATCGAGATTTTGGAGGGCTCGGTGTCTCGCGACCATGTGCATGTGCTGCTGTCCTGTCCGCCGAATCTGTCGCCAAGCAAGGCCATGCAGTACATCAAGGGCAAAAGCTCGCGGAAGTTGCTGATGGAGTTCAAGCATCTGCAAAAAGAGTTCTGGGGTCGGCATTTGTGGGCCCGCGGCTACTTTGTGGCATCCAGCGGCAACGTGACTGACGAGGTGATCCAAGAATATATCCGCCAACAACAAGGCACTGAGCCTGACGATGGCGGCGACAATTTCCGCATTACCAAATCGTGAGCGCAGGACTTCAGTCCGTAGCCACGATTCTCCTCGAACCTACCGGCTTCAGCCGGTAGTAGTTCAGTATCCGGTTGCGCGGCTGACCGCGCGGCCGAGCGTTGTCGTTTCTGCCAGGAGCCCATAAGCGCGTGCACATCATTCAGTATCCGCATCCCACGTTGCGGCACGTCTCGAAACCGCTCAAACGGGTCGACCAGGAACTGGCGTCCGCCGTGCGCGAGATGTTCGAATTGATGTACGAGGCCAAAGGCATCGGGCTGGCGGCTAACCAGGTCGATCTGCCCTATCGCCTGTTCGTCATCAACCTGGCTTCCGACCCGGCGGCCGAGGAGCAGGAGTTCGTGTTCTTGAACCCGGTGCTCACCAGCCGCAAGGGAAACGCCGAGGCCGAGGAAGGCTGCTTGAGCCTGCCCGGCGTGTACGGCGACGTGAAGCGCTCGGAGCGCGTCGTGCTCAACGCGTTCAACCTGGCGGGCCAGGAACTGACGATGGAGCTGGACGGGCTGTTCGCCCGCGCCGTGCAGCACGAGATCGATCACCTGGACGGCATCTTGTTCATCGATCGGTTGAGTCCCACCGGCGAGATGGCCATGCGCGAAATGCTGGCCGACTTCGAGGCGCAGTACGAAGGCATGCGCGAGCGCGGCGAGATACCCGACAACGCGGCGATCACCCGGCGGCTGCACGATCTGGAACGGTTGCGCACGCAGGAGCGCCATGCGACTGATCATGATGGGCACTGGCCCGTTTGCCGTGCCGACGCTCGAGCGGCTGTACGACTCGCGGCACGAAGTGCTGGCGCTGGTCACTCGGCCTGCGCGGCCCTTGCACCGCAAGAGCCAGGCCGAAGCGAACCCGATGCGCGAGCTGGCCGAGCGCCGCGGCACGTGCGTGCACGCGCCCCAGAGCATCAACGAAACGGCCGCCCGGATGGTGCTGGCCAGCTACCGGCCGGAGCTATTCGTGGTGTGCGACTACGGGCAGATACTTTCGCCCGCCGTGCTGGAGCTGGCGAGTTTGGGGGGCGTCAATCTGCACGCCTCACTGTTGCCCGAGTATCGCGGCGCAGCGCCGATCAACTGGGCCATCTATCGCGGCGAGTCCGATACGGGCGTCACCGTGATTCACATGACGGCGAAGCTGGACGCGGGTCCGGCGATCGTGCAGCGCGCCACGCCCATCGGCGCCGAGGAAACGGCCGCCGAGTTGGAGCCGCGGTTGGCCGAGCTGGGTGCGCCGGCCGTTTTGGAAGCAATCGAGTTGCTCGAATCGGGCACGGCCAAACCGATCGAGCAGGACGCTACACAGGCCACCCGAGCGCCGCGATTGAAAAAGGAGGACGGCGCCGTCGATTGGTCGCGATCGGCCGCGGCGCTTCACAATCAGGTGCGGGCGCTCGTGCCTTGGCCAAAGACGCACACCTTCTGGCAACGCCCGGGCGCAGAGCCGCTGCGGCTGATCCTGGACAAGGTCCACGTCGAGCCGTCGGCGGCGTCTCAGGAGAGCAAGGCACCCGCTGCGCCAGGCGTCGTAGTGGAAGCGAGCGGAGCGCGTTTGGCGGTCGCCACGGGCGGCGGATTGCTGGTGATCAAAGCCTGCAGCCGGCTGGCAAGCGCGTGCTGGCAACCGACGAGTTTCTGCGGGGCTACGGCGTAAAGCCGGGCGAGCGCTTCGGGAGCTAGCGGCGCGAGCAATATCAACGCGGTCAGCCGGCGGCTTTCCCGGGGGCTGATCGATCGCACGTATGGATCGGCATGTGCTTGGGCCCCGATTTCCGGCTGGCCGTGGCGGCCTGGGTAGGGTTAAAATGTGGCGTGGAGTGCTGTCGCGCTAAGGAGGGCCAGCGCCGAATGTTCCCGACTATGGATCCGTGGGAAGGTGCGCTGTGGATTGTCGCGGTCTACGTGGCCGTGGTAGCCCTGGCGCGGCTGATGGCTCACCACCGCCAGCGGCTGGTCGCGCGCCTATTGGAGGACAAGCAGAGTGAGCGGCGCCGGCATGCGCGGATGCTGCTGGTGGGAAAGCGCCGCAGAGCCGCCGCCCGCGAGAGCATGACCGGTCCGCGCCTGAGTCGATAGAAGCCGTTTCAAAACCAGGTCTGGGTGCCAGCTTGCTTGTCAAGCAGTAAGCCTCTTGGGGCAAGGCACTGCTAGGCGAGCTAGCAGTGGTACCCGAGAAGACATCGCTCCTGCGTTTTGAAACTGCTTGTCGTCAAATTGCGTCGCTAGACAAACCCCGAGTCCACCGAGCAGACATCCCCAACTTTTCGACGCTCCTGGCGTCCCCTTGTCCAGTTTTCCCCGTACGACGCACTTCGCAGATGGCCAAGCAGCTTTATATCGAGACGGTCGGCTGTCAGATGAACATGCTCGACAGCGAGTTGGTGGTGGCCAGCCTGCGCAAGGCGGGCTACGTGCTGGTCGATTCGCCGAGCAAGGCCGACGCCGTGCTATTCAACACTTGCAGCGTGCGGCAGCATGCCGAGGACAAGATCTACACGCCCTGGGCCGGCTGAAACATGCCAAAAAGTACAACCCGCAAAAAATCATCGGCGTGCTGGGCTGCATGGCGCAGAAGGACCAGCGGCTGATTTTCGAGCGGGCGCCGTTTGTCGATTTGGTGGTCGGCCCCGGCCAGTTGCACCAGATTCCGGAGCTGATCGAAAAGATCGCCGCCGGCGCGGGCCAGCAACTGGAAGTGAGCCTCGATCGCACGGACGGCAGTCGCGAGCAGGTCGAAAGCAGCTTTGAGAGCTACGATCCGCTGCGCGATCCCCAAATGCGGCCGACACCCTATCAGGCGTTCGTGCGGATCATGATCGGCTGCGACAAGTTTTGCACCTATTGTATCGTGCCCAGCGTGCGCGGTCCGGAGCAAAGCCGGCCGGCGGCGCACATCGTGGCGGAAGCCCGGCGGCTGGCCGAGGAGGGCTGCCGCGAGATCACGCTGTTGGGGCAAACGGTCAACAGTTATCGCCACACGGCCGACGGGCGCACCACGCGCATGGGCGATCTGCTGGGGATGCTGCACGCGATCGACGGGCTGGCGCGGTTGAAGTTCGTGACCAACTATCCCAAGGACATGACCGACGACCTGTTGCAGGCGGTGCGCGACTTGCCCAAGGTGTCGCCCTATCTGCACGTGCCGGCGCAAAGCGGTTCGAATCGGGTGTTGCGGAGCATGAAGCGGGGATATACGGTGGAAGAGTATCGCGAGATGTACGCGCGGATTCGCGAGACGGTTCCCGGGGCGGCGGTAACCAGCGACTTTATCGTCGGTTTTTGCGGTGAGACGGACGAGGAATTCGGCCAGACGGCCGACCTGGTCCGCGAGAGCAGGTTCAAGAACAGCTTTATTTTCAAGTATTCCGAACGCCCAGGCACCAAGAGCGCCCAATTACATCCCGACGACGTTCCCGAGGACGTGAAACGACAGCGCAACAACGAATTGCTGGCGATCCAAAACGCGATCAGCGAAGAGGACAACCAGCCGTTCGTCGGCCGGCAAGTGGAAGTGCTGGTCGAAGGCCCCAGCAAGACGGCCAAACGGCACGCCGACGGCGCCGACGTCTTGCAACTGGTGGGCCGCACGCATTGCGACCGGATCGTGGTGTTCAACGGAAATCGTCGCCAGATCGGCCAGTTGTTGCCCGTGACCATCGTCGATGCCAACGCCTTCACGTTATTCGGCACGGTGATCACTCAGCACGTCGGGCCGGAAGTTTACTGTCTCAGCTAACAGCCCGTTGAGTGACTCGACGAGTTGATGGCGTGGCTTGCCTGGGCCGTTCGATGGACTTGGATCGACTGCACCGCTATCTGGACGATTCGGCCGAAGCCGATATCTGGCTGCGCTCGTGGGGGTTGGCCGACACGGCGCGGGCGCACGGCAATTTGCAGCGCATCGCCCAGCATGGCGTCACGCTCGATCTGATGGGCGTGATGTGCGAGCAACTGGCCGAGGAGTTGCCGCGTTCCAGCGACGCCGACATGGCGCTGAACAATCTCGAGCGATTCGTGGCCGCGGCGCACAATCCGTTGTCGCTGGTGTCGTTGTTCGAGCGCGACCGTGACTCGCTGCCCATCCTGTTGCAGATTTTCGCGACCAGCCAGCATCTGAGCGACGTGCTGATCACCGACAGCGAGAGCTACGATCTCCTGCGTATCACCGAGGGCCAGCCCGTCGCGCGCGAGCCGTTGGTCAACGAGTTCCGCGCCGACGTGATGCGGCTGGCGGACGACGAGGCGATGGTCACCGCCGCGATTCGCCGCTTCAAACGGCGCGAGACGCTGCGCGTGGCCTACGGCGACATCATTCGCAACCAGCCGTTGGACACCGTGACGCGGCAGATTTCGTACGTGGCCGATGCGATCGTCGAGGCGGCGCTGGCTGCTGCCACGAAACGCATGGCCAATCGCTCGGGCGCGTTGCGGCTGGCCGCTGCCGATCCCGGACGGTTCGTCGTGTTGGCGCTGGGCAAGCTGGGCGGCGTCGAGCTGAACTACTCGAGCGACATCGACCTGATCTTCCTGTACGAGAGTCCGCGTGGCGCCGGCGTCAATCTGCAGCACAGCTTGACGGAGTACTACAACCGGCTGGTGCGCGACGTTTTGAAGTACCTGGCCGAGGCCACGGAACTGGGGGCGGCCTATCGGGTCGACTTGCGGCTGCGGCCCTGCGGCAAGGCCGGGCCGATGGCCACGAACTACGAGGCGGCGCTGCACTACTACGACACCATGGGCCGCACTTGGGAGCGCCAGGCCATGGTCAAGGCCCGGCCCATCGCCGGCGACCTGGCGCTCGCGCGCGAGTTCCTCAATCAGCTCGAGCCGTGGATTTATCGGCGGTATTTGAGCCGCGCGGACATCACGGGCATCAAAGCCCTGAAACGCCGCATCGAGCACCGCACGCACGCCGATGGCGCCGCCGCGCAGCACGTGAAGACGGGGCACGGCGGCATCCGCGACATCGAGTTCGTGATCCAGTTCCTGCAATTGCTCAACGGGGGCGACTTGCCCGACTTGCGCACCGGCAACACGCTGGAAGCGATCACGCAATTGGAAAAGTGCGGCTGCCTGACCGATCAGGAGCGGGCCATCCTGCAGGACAACTACGGCTTTTTGCGCAAGATCGAACATCGCTTGCAGATCATGTTCGACCTGCAAACGCATTTATTGCCCAGCGATCCTGATGAGTTGCGGCGGGTGGCGATTCGCCTGGGCTACACCGACACTCCGCAGCAAACGGCGCTGGCGGCGTTCGAGGCCGACTACAAGAACAAGACCGAGCTGAATCGCAAGATTCTCGACCACCTGCTGCACGACGCGTTCAGCGACGATGACCAAACCGCGCCGGAAAGCGACCTGGTGCTCGACCCCGAGCCCACGCCCGAGCAAATCGCCGAGGTGTTGGGCAAGTATCACTTCCAGGACGTGGAGCAGGCATACGCGAACTTGATGGAGCTGTCGAGCGAAAAGATTCGCTTCCTCTCGACGCGCCGCTGCCGGCACTTCCTGGCGGCCATCGCGCCGCCGCTGCTGCAAGTCATTTCGGAGACGCCCGATCCCGACTTCACGCTGGTGAACCTCAGCAAGGTGAGTGATTCGCTGGGGGGCAAAGGCGTGCTGTGGGAGCTGTTCAGCTTCAATCCACCGACGCTGCACCTGTATGTCGAACTCTGCTCGTCGAGCCAGTATCTGTCGGGCATTTTGACCAGCAACCCCGGCATGCTCGACGAACTGCTCGATAGCTTGTTGCTCGACAGGCTGCCGAGCTTGCAGGTGCTGGATGAGACCCTGGCCGAGCTGTGCCGCGGGGCCGAAGACAAGGAGCCGGCGCTGCACAGCTTCAAGAATGCGCAACAACTGCGCGTGGGCGTGCGCGATATTCTGGGCAAGGAACACATCGAAGCCACGACCGGCGCGCTGTCCGACATTGCGCAGGCGTGCTTGAAGCAAATCACGCACGACGAGTACGAGCGGCTGGCAGGCAAGCTGGGCGAGCCCACGATCGGCGAACCCGATGCCGAAGAGGCGGGGCGTCCGTGCGAATTTGCCATCGTTGCGATGGGCAAGTTCGGCGGTCGCGAGTTGAACTACTACAGCGACCTGGATTTGATCTTCCTCTTCGAGGACGAAGGCACGACGGTACACGGGCGCCGCACGCGCCGCGACGACTCGACCACGAATCAACATTTCTTCAGCGAGCTGGGCCAGCGGATCATCAAGTTTGCCGGGCAGTTGGGACCCTACGGCCGGTTGTATGAAATCGATCCGCGATTGCGGCCCACCGGGCGCAGCGGCATGTTGGCCACGTCGCTGAGGGAGTTCGTGCGCTACTTCGAGTCGGGCGAGGGGCAACTGTGGGAGCGGCAGGCGCTGTGCAAGGCGCGGGTGGTGTTCGGTTCGGATCGTTTTGCGGAAATGGTCGCACGCGCCACGCACGACGCGGCATTCTCGCAACCCTGGCAGCCCGAGGTGACGCAGGCCATCTGGCAAATGCGCGGGCGACTCGACGAAAAATCTCCGGCGGGGAATTTGAAGCGCGGGCCGGGTGGCCTGGTCGATATCGAGTTTCTGGTGCAGATGCTGCAATTGAAGCACGGCGCCAAGCTGCCCCAGGTGGCCGTGCCGGCCACGCTCGATGCGCTGGTGGCGCTGCGGGCCGAAGACGTGCTCAAGCCGGGCGAAGCCGACTTCTTCATCAAGAGCTATCGCTTCTTGCGCACCGTGCAAGCCCGCATGCGGTTGATGAGCACCACGGCGCGTGACACGCTGCCCGAGGAACCGCGCGAGCTGGCCAAGCTGGCCGGATTGCTGGGCTATGAAGGGGGCGAGGCCCTGCTGGCCGATTGCCGCCACACCACGGCGGAAGTCCGCAAGCGCTGCGAACGGCTGTTTGAGGTCGTGCCGGTGTAGGGCCAGCGCATCTGCGTCTGTTTACTCTCGTGCGAGCGGGGCTTATGCTAGCCGGCCGAGGAAGCGGAGTCTCGCAAAGTGCTCGTCCGAGGTGCCCCTATGATTCGCCCGCGCTGGTTGTTCTTGCTGGCCTGCTGTCTTGTTGCGGCAAACAGTGCCGCAGCGCAACCGCCGAAGTCGACGGCCGTCGATACTCCGACGAGTTACGACGCGTCGCGCGTGGGGGACAGTGATCCGGATCGGATCGTGGTGCCCACCAACCAGGTGCTTTCGCCGCTGGGCAAACAGGTGGCGTACGACGGCCGTCCGGTCGATATGGCACTCAGCCACGACGGCCGCTGGTTGGCCGTGCTGGATCGCGCCGCGGTGTTGTTGATCGATCCCGTGTCGGGCGAGATCGTGTCGCGCGCGGCGCATCGCGGCGGCAGTTACGCGGGCATCGCCTTCACGCCCGACGGCAAAAAGGTCTTGGCTTCGAGCATTCGCGGCACGATCGGCGTGTTCGAAGTCGAGGCCGACGGTGAACTGGAAACCGAACCGCCGATCACGTTGGCCGGACAGGCAGGCAGCGACGCCGAGGCGATCCTGCCCGTGGGTTTGGCGATCAGCCCCGACGGCAAGACGTTGTGGGCGGCGCTTAATTTGCGCAACACGCTGGCGGAAATCGATCTGGCCAGCGGCAGGGTGCGGCGCGAGATTGCCGTGGGCAACGCGCCCTTTGGCGTGCTGCTGCTGGGCGAGAAGGCCTATGTAACCAACTGGGCCGGGCGGATGCCGGATAAGGATTCGATCACCGGGCCCGCGGGCAGCGGCGCGCCGGTGCGAGTCGACCCCGTGCGATTCATTGCCAACGACGGCTCGGTGTCGATCGTCGAACTGGCGGCCGGCAAGGAAACGAAGCAACCGGTCGTGGGGCTGCACCCGGCGGCGGTGATCGCCACTCCGGACCGCAAGCATGTGCTGGTGGCCAATGCCAATAGCGACACGGTGTCGGTGATCGACACCAGCACCGACGAAGTGGTCGAGACGATCTCGACGCGGCCGGCCGAGGAGTTGCTCTTTGGCAGCGCGCCGAATGCCTTGGCGACCAGCGCCGACGGCAAGACGCTGTTTGTGGCCAACGGCACGAACAACGCCGTGGCCGTGGTCGATTTTGCGCCGCCGCATAGCCGGCTGGCGGGCTGCTTTCCCACGGGTTGGTATCCGGGCGCGCTGGTAGTCGATACGCCGTGCGCGGCGATCTACGTGGCAAACGTCAAAGGCGTCGGCTCGCGCAGCACCAGTTGGGAGGGCGAGCGGAAGATCGACGACAAGCCGGTGTACGGCTACAACACGCACGACCAACTCGGCACGATCTCACTGGTGAAGCTGGCTGAAGTGCGCGATCTTGCGAAGCACACCGAGAAAGTGTTGGCCAACAACCGGCTCACCGAGACGGTCAACGCCTTGGCTCCCCCGCGGAAGGAAATCAAGCCGCGTCCGTTGCCCGAGCGCCATGGCGAGCCGTCGCTGCTCAAGCACGTGTTGTACATCATCAAAGAGAATCGCACGTACGACCAGGTGCTGGGAGACGTGGAGCGCGGCGAAGGCGATCCCGATCTGTGCATCTTCGGCAGCGAGGTGACGCCCAATCACCACAAGCTGGTCGACGAGTTCGTGCTGTTGGACAACTTCTATTGCAGCGGCATTCTCAGCGCCGACGGGCATCAGTGGGCGACCGAAGCGTACGTGACTGACTACCTGGAGCGCGGCTTCGGCGGTTGGCCGCGCAGCTATCCCTATGCCGGCGGCGACGCCATGGCGTATGCCTCCAGCGGCTTTTTGTGGGACAACGCGCTGGCACATAAAAAGACGCTGCGAATCTATGGCGAGTTCGTGCGGGCCACTGTTCGCTGGAAGGATACAGCACGGCAAGAGCGGCCTTCGTTCATGGATTGCTATCGCGACTTTCTGGATCAGACGGGCAAGATCGAAATCCGCGGCCGGGCCAGCATCGAATCGCTCGATCCGTATATTTGCGAAACGACGATCGGCTTTCCCGGCAACGTGCCCGACGTGTACCGCGCCGATCAATTCATTCGCGAGTTGAAGCAGTTCGAAGCGACGGGCGAATTGCCCAACCTGATGATCATGCTGCTGCCCAACGATCATACGGCCGGCACGCGGCCCGGCATGCAGACGCCGCAGGCCGCCGTGGCCGACAATGATCTGGCGCTGGGCGCGTGGTCGAAGCGATGACGCATAGCAAGTTCTGGCCCGAGACGGTCATCTTCGTGGTGCAGGACGATCCGCAGGCCGGCTTCGACCACGTCGACGGCCATCGCACCGTGGCCATGGTGATCAGTCCTTTTACCTCGCGTCATCTGGTCGACAGCACCAACTACAACCAGACCAGCATGACCCGCACGATGGAGCTGATCCTGGGGCTGCCGCCGATGAACCAGTTCGACGCGTCGGCGTCGGCCATGACGGGCTGTTTCGACGGCGCGGCGAACCTGGCGCCCTACGACGCGGTCGATAACATTATTCCGTTGGATCAGATCAATCCCGATCCCAAAGCCATTCGCGATCCGCGGCAACTGCACTGGGCTCGAGTATCGCTCACATTGCCGCTGGACGACGTGGACGAGGCGGACGAAGACACCTTGAACCGCATTTTGTGGCACGCCACCCACGGGCGCGACGACACGTATCCGGCCTGGGCCGTGCTGCCCGAGGACGAGCTGGAAGGAGCGCGCGAACGCGAAGAAGAGGAGGAGCGCCAGCGGCGCGAACGGAAATGACCACCACCCGCAGCGTCGGCATTCTGATTTTCGACGACGTGGAAGTGCTGGATTTCTGCGGGCCGTTCGAGGTATTTGCCGTCACCGGGCGGCAAGTATTGCCCAATGCGTTCGACGTGTTCACGGTGGGGCACACGCGCGACGCTATCACGGCTCGCAACGGCTTGAGCGTCAACCCGCGCTATGCGTTGGACGAGGCGCCGAAGATCGACTTGCTGTTGATTCCCGGCGGCTACGGCACGCGGCCGCTGATGCACGACATGCCGTTGATTGAGTGGATCGGCCAGCGGGCCGAGCAGGCGGAACTGGTGCTCTCGGTGTGTACCGGCGCCCTGTTGTTGGCCAAGGCCGGACTGCTGGCCGGACTGTCGGCCACGACGCATCACGGGGCGATCGATCTGTTGAGCGAAGTGGCGCCGGGCACTACGGTCGAGCGCGATGTGCGGCTGGTCGACAACGGACGGGTGATCACCTCGGCCGGCGTGGCGGCCGGCATCGACATGTCGTTTCACGTCGTGGCCCGGCTGTTAGGTGACGAGGTGGCGCGAAAGGCGGCCGAGTACATCGAGTATCCGTGGCAGCCGGTGTGAGGCGAGAGGCGTGATATTGGATTTGCGATTTTGGATTTTGAAGAGGTCGGGAATTCGCGGTTATACTCCTCGCGTGACGGCTGCTCGAGGGGCCGGAGTGGTTTCGGAGTTGAGGATTTGGATTTTGGATAGCGGATTTTGGAGCGGGAGTTCGCTGGCTAGACCTGCGTCGATCCCAGCAAATTGCCGCCCAGCGTGGGATGGCCGATGCGCTTGTCGCCGACGACGTTGACTAGCGCCGGCTTGCCGCTGTCGAGGGCGCGGCGCAAGGCCGGTACGATCTCCTCCGGCTTCTCCACGTATTCGCCGTGGCAGCCGAGCTCTTGGGCGATCTTGTCGTAGCGGATGCCGGGAATCATGTCGAACGGATCGGTGCGCCCCTTCAACAGCGGCATCTGTTCGAAGCTGGGGCCCCAGGAGCTATTGTTCCACAATAGCGCGACGATCGGAATGTTGTACTTGGCGGCCGTCTCCAGGTCCCAGCCGCCGATGCCGAGTCCGCCGTCGCCGATCACGGTCATCACTTGCTTGCCGGGCGCCGCGAGTTGCGCGCCGATGGCCATGCCGATGCCGTGGCCCACGGGCGCAAGCGGCCCGGCGTCGACGATCTGGCCCGGGAAGCGCACGGTCCACCAGTGGCTGATGTAGCCGGAAAGCGTGAAGCTGTCGACCACGATCGTGGCGTCCTTGTCGAGCACGCTCACCAGATCGCCGATCAGCCGATCGGGGTGGATGGGCAGCTCGCCTTTCACCTTCTCTGCCCGGTCGTGGACCATCTTGCGGAAGGTTTCGCGGGCGGTGGCCACTTCGCCCCGCCAGGTGCTGTTCTTGTCGGTGGGAAAGTCCTGCTTGCGCGCTTTGACGGCGTCGATGAGCTGCCGCAGCACCAGCTTGGGATCGCCGACCAGTGCCACTTCGGCCGGCACCTGCCAACCGATGCGCGTTGGCGTGGCGTCGACTTGCACGTAGGTGGCTTTGTCGGTCCAGGTGGGCGGCTGGCCGAATTTCTCGCCGCTCCAGAAGCGAAAGCCGACGGCGATGACCAGATCGGCCCGGCCGGTGAACGGCTTTTTCCACGCGCCTTGCACGGCCAGCGGCTGGTCTTCGCTCAAGGCGCCGTGGCCGGCGCGGCGGGTGTAGACCGGCGTACGGGTGAGTTCGGCCAGCTCGGCCATTTCGGCGGCCGCGTCCGACCAGAAGACGCCGTCGCCGCCGACCAACAGCGGCCGCTCGCTGCGCGCAGCAGCTCCACCGTGCGCTCGATGCGCGCGGATCGCCTTGCGAGCGAAGCTGGTCGGGCTCGTACACTTTGGCGCCGGGCACCTGGTCGGTTTCTTCGTCCTGGTGGTAGAGGATGTTGGTGGGAATGTCGACCACCGAGACGCCTTGCGGCGGCGCCATGGCCATACGGAACGCCTGCCGCATGTCGAACGAAATGCGATACCAGTCGAGCACGCGGTGGGTGAACTTGCTGAACGAGTTGCAGACGTCGGCGCCGTAGGCTTCCTGGAACGAGCCGAGTCCGTCTTCGCCCACCGGATGTTGTCCGGCGAGGCAGACGACCGCGCTGCCGGTGAGACCCGCCACGCACAGCCCGGTCACGGCGTTGGTCAATCCGCAGCCGGCGGTGACACAGCACACGCCGGGCGTGCCGCTGCTGCGTGCCCAGGCGTCGGCGGCAAAGGCCGTGGCCTGCTCGTGCCGCATGTGAATCAGCTTGATGCCGTTGTTCTTCAGGTTGGCCAGGATCGGAAACAGGTGGCCGCCGTTGATCGAGAACAGGTATTTGACCTTTTGCTCCACCAGCACGCGGCCGATCAGGGTTCCGCCATCGACGACAGCCATGACATCTCCTCAGGTAGAACTCGCACCGGCAGCGAACAAACTCCGCGCGGGCCGGGGAAGTGGACGTGGTGTGGGAAACGTCGACTCAATCTAACGGTACGCGTGCGCGCTGGCAAGAAATGGCAATGTGACAAATGGCAATGTGAACGAATTCTTGAGCGAATGCGTCGGCGGTGGTGGTACAATCCGCCGACTGTGGCGTTTCTCGGTTTCTCCAACAGGTTTCCTCGATGCAGCTTGTGATTCATCCGCCGGTGGAAGCGGCACGATTGGCGCGGATCGTGGACGCGGCGGGCACGATGTCGGTGGTCAATGCGGCCGATACGAGCGCGGCCTTGGCGGCCATGCCCGCGGCCGATGCGTTCTTTGGCAAGCTGACGCCCGAGCTGCTGGCCGCCGCTGGGAAGCTGCGCTGGGTGCAGTCGCCCACGGCCAGCTTGGAGCACTACCTGTTTGCTGAATTGGTCGAGCATCCGTGCGTGTTGACCAATATGCGCGGGCTGTACTCGGACGTGATCGCCGAGCACGTGCTGGGAATGATGCTCTGCTTCACGCGACATTTGCACACGTACGTGCGGAATCAGGTGGCGCACCATTCGGGCGCCAGTGGGGGGCGAGGCGTCGCGGCCAACGTTCGTCACCGGGCCGGGCATGCTCACGGAAATGGATCGGCTGCATCGCAACCTGGGCGACTTGTCGCTGGGACTGGTGGGGCTGGGACACATCGGCAGCGAGATTGCCCGGCGATGCGCAAGTTTTGGAATGCGCGTCACCGCGGTCGATCCGGCACAGACCGAACCGACCGAAGGCGTGGCGGCGCTGTGGCCCGTCGAACGATTGGACGACCTGCTTGCCGAGAGCGACTTTGTCGTCATTGCCGCGCCGCACACGCCGCAAACCGAGCGGCTGTTTGGCCGGCGTCAGTTTCAGACAATGAAACGCGACGCGGTGTTGATCAATATCGGCCGCGGAGCGATCGTGGTGCTCGACGACCTGGTGGCGGCATTGCGGTCCGGAGAGATTGCCGGCGCGGGGCTCGACGTGTTCGAAACCGAGCCGTTGCCGGAGGATCATCCGCTGTGGACGTTCGAGAACGTGATCCTCACGCCGCACGTGGCCGGCCAGTCGCCGCGCATTGCCGAGCGGCATTTGGGCGTGCTGCTGGAAAACCTCGGACGATTTGTCCACGGTGAGCCACTGATGAACGTGGCGGACAAGCGCCGCTGGTTTTGATGCGGTGCGCGGGTCGGCGCCCGGTCGGGTGGCCCAGACAACTCGTTGTCTGGGTCCCGCAGGGACAAAGGCGCGGCGTGACCGTTGAACCCGCCAAAGTGCCCGCCTGAGCATCCCTCTTGTTGCTTCGCAACCCAGACAACAAGTTGTCTGGGCCACCCAGTCAGTGGTTTTAGTGCTCGACCTACTTGGCTTGCCGGCCTTGCAGTTTCTTGGCGTGTTGGCGGCCTTGGTTCTTGACGCTGGCCACTTTCTGATCGGCTTCGGCTTTGTAGAGCCATTCTTCGAAGCGATCGAGATGCTCGAGCGCTTTGCGGTCGTGCAGCTCCAGGCGTTCCAGTCCATCGACGCGGCAGGACCGGCCGATGTTGCGCACCCGGGCGCACAGGTCCAACAGTCGCAGGGCGAGGTCATCCAGCCGGTCGGGCGTATAGGGCTTGAGGGTCATTATTTTGGGCGTTGTTTTAGGTGGATAACTTGTCGCTCCGGCGGACACTCCTGCCCATCATAGCGACCAACTTCGGTAATTGCACGATCCGCTCTTAGAAAATCTAGGTCGTGGCTGGGAATGATCTGCACATAAAGGTCAAAATTTTGATCAAAATAACGGTTGAAATATGGCCACTTTGTGCCCTAGGATGCGGCCATCGGAGAAAAGCACTGCCAACGGCGAGGGACCGAGAATTTCGCCCCCGCCGGCCAAGAACGGCCATTTTTGCAACGAGAACACTGATGCCACGCAAACCTCGATCAGGACGACGACCCGCTGATCGGCACGCCCCCGTCGAGCCGCCGAGCCCGGATGAACTGCCCGCGGATCTGGAGGCCGAAATCCTCGACGAGTTGGCCTGGTGCGAGCTGGACGACGATCACGAGGCGGAGCCCGAGCCGGGTGATTTCGACTTCGAGCGGAGTTGGGACGACGAGTAGGACGAAACGCGGGCTTCAAGCCAGAAGGGACAACGATGATTGCCTTGGCCAAGTTTCAGGAGACGCGGCGGTTGTTGGCGTTGGGAAACCTTTCGCAGCGCCGGATTGCCCGGATCGTGGGCATCAGCCGCGCCACCGTCAATGCGATTGCGCTGGGGAAGTACGCAGACCGCGAAGCGCGCACCGCGGGTTGCAAGCGCGCAGCCCATGTTCGAGGGACCGCTGGTGCGGTGTCCCGATTGCGGCGGCATGGTATTGATGCCGTGTCTGGCGTGCCGGGTTCAGCAAGCGAGGGATCGCGAGCGAGCGATGCGGCGGGCCGCCCGGCGGAACGTGCGCGAGCAAGCTACGCGAGAGTTCATCGCAGCCGTGCGGCGGGCCTATTGGCAGCGCGAGGGAATTGGCCGCGCGGCCGGGTAGTTGCCACTCACTCGCCGCCTGCGGCGCTTGGCGGCAGCGGCTCGGTGGCCTGCAGATAGGAGAACAGGTCGCGCACTTCTTGCGGCTGGAGCGTTTCCAACAGTCGCTCGGGCATCAGCGATTGCTCGGAAGGCTGAATCTGATCGATTTCGCTGCGCGGGATCGTGGTCTTTTGATTTTTGGCGTCGACGAGCGTCACTTCCTGGGCGCTGGCCTTGATGATCAGGCCGGTGAGCAAGCGGCCGTCGTTGAGCACGGCGGTTTGCGCCACGAACTCGGGCCGAACGTAGCCGCTGGGATCGAGAATGTTCACCAGCAGCGCGTCGCGATTCTTGCGATCGGCGCTGGTCAGATCGGGGCCGATCTTATTGCCTTCGCCGAATAGTGCGTGGCAGGTGGCGCAATGTTTGGTGAACAGCGCGCGGCCGGCGGTACGATCGCCCGAGCCCGCATTGAGGACGCGACCGAGCACGGGCACGTAGGCCATTTTCTCGCCGGGCGTGGCGGGGCGAATCTTCCCCCATTGGGCTTCGATGGCTTGCGCTAGTTTTTCGTCGTGGTGCGCGAGCATCTGCCGCACCTGGTCGACCGAGACGTCTTCAGCCGCGATGGTTTTCGAGCGGACCTCGGCCAACAGCGCGGCAGCCCACGGTGGCCGGCTGGCCAACAGGCTGATGGACCGTTGACGCAACGCGGCGGGGAAGCCGGCGTACTGCTCCAACAACGTGCGGGCGATTTGCGGATCGTCGAAATGCCCAAGGGCCACTAAGGCGCTAGTGCGAATCGGTTCGTCTTGTGTCTTGTCCAAAAGCGGCAGCAGGCGCGACACCGCGCCAGGGTCGCCGGCCTGGCCCACGACCGTGATGTAGGCCAGTCGCGCCGGCTGCGGGTGAGTGGTATCGCTCATGCGCGCCAGCGCCGCGTCGTAGGCTTCGGCAACGCCCAGCCGCAGCGCCAGACGGGTGATGACCGGATCGTCGTTCTTCTCGCGCCAGAGCTTTGCCAGCGGCTCGGCCAGTGCGGCCGGCGGCTGCGCCAGGCGCGGGCCGGTGAATTCGGTTTCCATTGCCGCCAGAAGGCGCTGCAAGTCTTCGTCGCCGGGCGCAGCGCCAACAGCCGGGCACAGGCGGCGTAGCCCGGGTCGCTTTTCTCGGAGACGTAGCGCCGCGCCAGCCGCTCGATGATCGTATCGCGGACCAGCGGCAACTGCCATGTTTCCGGCTCAACGAGTAGAGCCAAAGCGCCGTCGACATCTTGCAGGGCCTTGTCCTCGATCGCCCACCAGAGCAACAGCGGAATTTGCGTGTCGCCGGCGTCTTCGTCGTGGCGCAATAGCGGCGCTATCAGCGCCAGCGCATCGGCGGCGGGCAGCCGTTTGGCAGTGCAGGCCAGTTGGCTGCGAACCATCGAACTGGCTTCTTCGCCGGCCAATTGGACCAGACGTTGGCGCGTGGCCGGCGACAGTTCGCGCGACTCGTCGCCGATCAAGCGCACGGTCCAACTGCGCAGGTTGGCATTCGGATGATCGAGCAGCTCGAGCGCCACCTGGTTGTTCCAGCCGCCGCTGACGTAGCAGGCCCAGAGGGCTTCCAGTGACGTGCTTTGTTCGTTGCCATCGATCATTGATCGCAAGCGGGGCAACATGGAGGCGTCGCGCCGGCCGGAAAGCATGCGCCGGGCTTCGCGGCGCTGCCAGGCGTTGGCGTGCGAAAGCAGATCGACCAACTCATCGCTGGAGAGCGAACGCAGGTCGAACTTTTCGAGCGGCTTCGTGCCGGTGGCGACGATCTTCCAGATGCGGCCGTTGGTCTTGTCCCAGGTGTCTTCGGGAATGACGTGATTGGCGCGCTGGTCGTACCAATCGGCGACGTAGACCGAGCCGTCGGGACCGGTGAGGCAATCGATGGGGCGGAACCAGATGTCGTCGGTTTCCAACAGCGTGCCGCCGAATTCGGTGGTGACGGTGGAACCGGCCGGCGTGAACGTGTGCCAATAGATGGCGTTGGAGAGCAGGTTGGCGGCGATGTACTTGCCGCGGAACTCGGGCGGATAGGCGTCGGCCTGATAGACGATGCCGCCGCACGTGACGTGTCCGCCGACGTGGCCGGTGTGCACGGCATGTTTGAAATAGCCGTAGGTGTACGGATTGTGCAACGGCCCGTGCTTGGAGAAGCCTTTGATGTAGTAGCCGCCTTGCACCTGGTGCAGGCAGATGGCGTTGCCCCAGTTGGTGCCGGCAATGGCCTGGCCGGCGTCGTCGAAGTCGAGCCCCCAGGTATTGCCGCCCCCTTCGGAGAAGAGTTCGAAGCGCTTGGTCGGCGGATGATAGCGCCAGATGCCTTGCTGGAAGCCGACGCCGCGAATGTCGGCCGTGACCGTGCTGCCCTGCGTGCCATAGAGCCAGCCGTCGGGGCCCCATTGCAGCGAGTTGACCACCGCGTGCGCATCTTCCAGGCCGAAGCCGGTGAGCAACACTTCGGGATCGCCATCGGGAAGGTCGTCGTGGTCGCGATCGGGATAGAACAGCAAGTACGGCGCCTGGCCGACATAAACGCCGTCGTTGCCGATGGCCAAGGCCGAGGCAAGGTTCAGGCCGGTGGCGAAGTCCTTGGTTTTGTCGGCGCGGCCGTCGCCGTCGGTGTCTTCCAGAATCGTGATCTTGTCGGCGCCGCGCGGGCCGTGGGGCGGTGGCGCGGGCCTGCGATCGTATTTGGTGCGCAGATAGCGGTCGACTTCCACGGGTGTCAGCCCGGCGGGCGTGGGATACTGCAAATACTGAATCACCCACAGGCGGCCGCGCTCGTCGAACGTCATGGTGACCGGCTGACGGACGAGCGGCTCGCTGGCGAAAAGTTGCACTTTGAAGCCGTCGGCCACTTTGAACCGCGCATGCGCCTCGGCGGGCGTCAGGGCTTGTGCCATACCCGTTCGCGGAATGGCGGACAGCGCCGCCAGCAGCAGGAGGCCTCGGTATGACATGCGCGATGGCGGCATGGTGGTTTTCCGTTTACTTCAATGTGGTCAAAAATGCCAGTAGGTCGGCGGCGTCCTGGGCCGTGACTTCGCTGAGCACCAGTTCGGGCATCAGCGATTTCTCTTGTTGCGCCAGCGTCTCCACCTCGGAAGCCTTCACGCGGATGCGCTCGTTCTTGATGTCCTTAAGCAGGACGTAGTTGTCGTTGCGCTCGACGAGAAAGCCGGCATGGACGCGGCCGCTGGTCGTTTCCAGCACGTAAGGCACGTACTCCGGCGCGATGGCTTTCGACGGATCGAGGATGGTTTCCAACAGGGCCTTGCGTTCGTATTTCTTGCCGATGTTCGACAAATCGGGCCCCGTGGCGCCGCCGAAGCCCTGGATGCGGTGGCAGGCGTTGCACTGCGCGGCCGAGCTTTTGAAGAAGATCAGCCGGCCGCGGTTGGCATCGCCCGAGAGAGACAAGATCTCGTCGGCGGTGATGGCTTTGCCGAGCTTCTGGGGGCGTTGATCCTCGGGCAGGAATTTTTCGTACAGCACGCGAACGTTGGCGTCGGGATGCGAGACGGCCTTGGCGATGGCGATCGAGCGCAAGTCGTCGGGCAGTTGGTTGTCGTCGATCAATTTGAGCAGCACGAGCGCTCCGCCCACCGAGTCGGCGAGGCGCTTGGCCGTGGATTGGCGGATGGTGTCGTCGAAGCGTTCGGTGCAGAGAATGTCTCGCAGGGCACGAATGTCTTGCACGTTTACCAATCCGGCCAGCGCTGCCTGGGCCACTTGTTTGTTTTGGTCGGCGAGTAGGCCGGTGAGCACGGCAGCGGCGTCCGCCGGGTGAAGTTGCGCGAAGACGCGCGTGGCTAGCACGCGCACTAGCGGCTGGACGGCGGTGGTGCGGGCGATATCGCCGACGTCGCCGGCCAGCGCCGTCAGGTGTAATTGTTGGACGGCACGCAGGACGAGCGGGCGAAGTCGTTCATCGACCAACAGTGCTTTCATCGTGTCGGCGAATTTCGGCTCGCCGGCCATCGCTTCCCACGCGCTGCGGCGATCGACATTGGCCAGCACCTTTTCCAGCGCCGCGGTGCGAATGGCCGGCGGATGCTGATCGTCGGCCGCCAGTTTCAACAGGGCCCAGCCGGCCTCCGTCGAGGGAATGTTCACGGCGCTGGCCAGCAGCGATTTGGCCGTGGCCTCGTCGAGCGAGTCGCTGGAAAGTTGCGCCAGCAGGCGGTCGACGGCCCGTTGGGCGCGAGCAACTGCAACAGCGGGAACTGCTGGGCCGGCAGCGGCGCTTCCGCTTCCACCAGCGCCAGCACTTCGTTCTCGCGGCCGGCGGCGGCGATGTGGATGGCTTCCAGTTGATAGCGGTCGCTGCCGTCGTAGGTGGCGGCGATGCGGGCGATGGCTTCATCGACGGCCTTGCCCCGCAGCGCCGGCGCGGCCAGCAGGAATTCTCGGCGCACTTCGTCGGACGGATCGTTGGCCTTGGACAGGATGGCTTCGGCGTACTGGTCACCGTGTCGGCGGAGGATGCGCACGGCTAATGCCCTCATCGCGCTGTCGTCGCTGTTAAGTTGATCGACAACCAGCTTGCGCGCTTCGCCGTCGATGCGGTCGAGCACCCACAGGGCGCGCGCGCGGTTGTTGGGCTCTTCGTCCGCGAGCATTTCTTGCAAGGCCGGCACGCTCTCCTGTCCGGCGGCAATCAGCCGCTCGCGCGCAGAAACTGCGTTGCCAGGTTGGGGCTCTGCAAACCCTCGACGGCGTCGGCAATGTTGTCGTAGGGGCCGGGCTTGTCGCGGCGCGCCAGTTGCTTGCCGTGGGGCGTGAGCACGAAGATGCGGCCTTGATCGGGATTGTTGTAGCCGTGTCCGCCCACGCCGCCGTCGTACCAGTCGGCAACGTACAGCCGTCCGTCGGGCGCGGTGCAGACGTCGTCGGGCCGAAAGTAGTCGTCGCCTTCGTTGGAGAGAAATGTTTCGCTTGCGCCGCGCATGCCGTAGCCTGCCAGCTCGTGGCGATAGACGCGGCAGACGCGCGGGCCGGCATCGGCGTGCAGCGGCGCGTTCTTGTACTTCGCGCCGAATGCATCCGCTTCGTAAAAGCAAATGCCGCAGGGAGAGCCGAAACCGGTGACCAGCGTGCCGGGCACGTAGCCGGGGATGTAGCCGCGGAAGTGCCAGTGCTGGCGAAACGGCGTGTCGGGCCCGAGCCGCGCGGCAAGTTGCTGCTTGTCGAATGGTGGACCGCCGAACCAGCCGTAGTTGCCCCCTTCCATGATCCAGCAGATGCGCACGCTTTCGTTGCCGTCGTTGTCATTGTCGCTCAAGAAGGCTTCGCCGAACGAGCTGACGCAGACTTCGTAGGGATTGCGAAAATTCACCGCCACGGTTTCAAGCCGCGAACCGTCGAGCTCGCCACGCAAGACGGCGCCCCACTGGAATTTGGCGCGTGAGCCGTCCGTGCCTGTGACGTCGAACCCGGCGTCGCCGTGTGACATCCACCATTTGTGATCGGGCCCCAGCACCAGGCTGTGGGCGCCGTGATCGTGGTTGTGGCCGCCAAAGCCGGTGAGCAGTTTTGTTGGCGGACCGTCCGCGTGCAGGTCGCCGTCCTTGTCTTCATAGACCCACAGGTCGGGGCTGGTGGCCACGTAGACCTTGTCGCCCGCCACGCAGATGCTCATGGGCGCGAACAGATCGTCGGCAAACACGGTGGCTTTGTCGGCGCGTCCGTCGCCGTCGGTATCTTCCAGCACCTTGATCTTGTCGGCCGGCGGATCCTGGCGCCGCCCCGATACCACTGGATTTCGGCCACCCAGACGCGGCCGTGGGTGTCGACGTCGATGGCGGCCGGGTTGGTGATCAGCGGCTCACAGGCAAACACTGCCACGTCCATGCCGTCGGCGGCGCGCAGCGTTTTCAGCTCGTCTTGCGGAGAGAGCTGCGCCGTGGCGGGGCCGCAAGCGCCGGCCACAAGCGCGGCGGTGAACAACGATCGCCAGGCGAAGCGAGCCATACAGCTCTCCAAGCGGGTGAGGTTGAGGCTGGAAGCAAGAAGGCAGGCAGCACAGCGCCGCCGAGCAATCAAAGGCCCAGTCAAGCGCCACGCGTCCCAGTATAGTTCGCCCGGATGGAGCGGTGCAAATCGCGCGGCGGCACAAGTGTAGACGCCGAAGCAGGTAGCAGACTGGGTAGCTGAATTCGCAAGATTTCAGCAGCAATGAAAAGCAGTGCTTTGATGGCGCTTGACCGGCGGCACGAATCGCCATTCTTTCGCCCGCGCGCATTGGCGTGTCAATCGCCAAAAAGTGAGCCATTTGTGTTGCTTATCGCGCCGCGCATCAAGATGTGGGGTGGCCGAAAACTCGCGCTGAAATCGAGCGGCGCGCTCGCTAAGGTCGGCTGAAGCATGAAACACGGCGCTCGAACGCGAATGCGTGACGCCAAAACCTGATCCCTTTGTGCGGAGAGAGAATAGCCATGGAAGAAGAAAGAATCCTTGACGAGGAAAAACAGGGCGAACTACAGGAGACGGCGGCGGAGACAAGTACGCCAATCGACGAATCGTCAGCAGGGAGCGAGGACTTCGGTCAGCAAGCACCAGATAGTGCTGCGCCCGATGCAGAGCGCCAGTCCATCGCTCGCGACAAGGAGACAGAGGGAAAAGTTGAGAAGCCGAAAGAATTCGACTTTGTCATACCTCTTAGCCCAGAGCTGGCGGCGGCTTTAGGCATTGAGCGCGATGCTGCCAATGCGCCGGAAGGTGCGCCCACGGTGTCGGCGACTACTTCGGAAGCGAAGGGTGAAATCCCAGGGGAGATTCGCATCGTCGTGGAGTTCCGCGGTCTGACCGCCCAGAACGCCGCAGCTCCCGCCGCTGAGCTTTCAGCAACTTCCTCAGACCCCAGTACCGAAGGTGACTCAGCCGGAAAACAGGCCGTGCCGCTCAACCGGCGGCCCATGAGCCATTCGATCCGCTAAGCGAAGACAAGACCTCACCCAAGATGATGCCCATATCGCTGCCGGTCATGCTCTCGAACGCGGGACCGATCATCGATCGAGCGACTCGAAGCGGGTCCCGCGCGATTGCGACGTCCGTGGAAGAGATTTGCAAACGACAGATCGAGGAGTTTGCGAATTTTCTCTACATGGAAGAGCGCCGGATCAACGGACATTAAAAGCCAGCGGCAGCCCTGAGCGGGCTGAGCATGGCGGGGCGCCATTTTGGAGGGCGAGTGACTTGATCGATTTCGATGCGGCAACGATTCTTCCGGCACTGCTGGTCATCTATCGAGAGGTGATGCAACTGTGCGAATTTGAGCTGCGACGCTTCAGCCAGGCGTTGCACGATTTCTTGTATCCGCTCATGAAGGATGGTCTTCCACAGGACTGGCGCGCGCAATTGCGTGTGTTCCTCGACGCGTGGGATGCCGAGGGATTCGTGGTTGCCGATGAAGATCGCGAGGGGCTGGAGACTTTCGTGGAGTCGCGGGCGGTGATGGACGGATTGATGCCTCGCGACGAGGTGGAACCGCAGATCGACCGCAATAGCTTCGAGGCGGAGTCCGAGCGAGCGATGCTCGAGTCCGTCAATGCGGAGATCCTGGAGTTCGACGTCAACATGGCGACGCGGGAGGGGTCGTTTCCAGCGCGTGAGTGGTGGAAATATCCCCGGCGCGAAGCGCCGATCAAGAGCGTGGAAGAACGCAAAGGACTAGGCGCCTGGTACGACGAGGCCGTGGCCACCGGTCAGCACGATCCGGGCTTCTTGGAGCGCACGGCAGTGTCGGTCGTGGCGCATTCTTCCCCGACAGCACGCCAACGAGAGTGACTACCCGCGCGGACGGCACGGTCGAGATCATTCTGGGCCGACCTCGGGAGGCATGGGTCAGCAAGCAGCGGCAATTGCCGGCATGGGCAAGGCCGTCGCCCAAGGAGGTCGTCGAAACCGTGGTTGACACTGCGGTGCAAGAGACTACAGGATTACCTGTCGGCCCGTCGGTGCTGGCGAAGCCAACATCCGAGCAACGGTCGCAATCGCCGAACGCCAAACGAGGCCTTGTCTCCACTCAGTTTTCACAGAATGTTCGTCAATATATCCGGACTATCGAGAACAACACAGGGTTCCGTCTTCACAAGAAACAGCGTGCGAAGTTGATAGAAGCCCTTCGAGAGAAATCGTATTCGCGATTGAGTTCGGAGGCAGGTCAAAAGCACCGACGCGCGTTCACGCAGACCGTCCGCGACGCTCAAATCACGGAGTGGGAACGACAGACTGGACAGGCTTGGCCACAGTATGCCGAAGACGTCTTGAGTGCCGATGGGAGATTGATAAGGAGAGCCGACCAACGATATGACGCTCACCATATCATCGAGAGTATTTATGGTGGTCCACACGAATGGTGGAACATTACTCCAGCTCGTTTCCCTGGCGAGCACCAGGGCGGGATCCATGTTGATTCCATCATGGATACGCTATTTGATTGAGAAAGGAGGTTGAAATGGCCCGTTTCGGCGAAATACAAGAACGACTTGCAACCAATGCCAACGTTAGCCAGTTGACGGCGACCGAGGTCGACGATTTGAAGCGGCAGTATCCCCAGATACCCGAAGACTACCTCGCGTTTCTTGCTGAGGTTGGATTCGGCGATCTTGGCGAGCTGCAACTTCATAGTGGTCCCTCAAGCGCCGAGTGCTTCTATTCCCCGCTGCCGAAACATCTTGAACAGGTCATTATTTTCGGTGACGACAAACAGGGGCACTGCTTTGGGTTCGACAGAGCCAACGGCTATCGTGTCGTAGAAGTCAGCCCGAACGGTGACCCGAGCGATAATGTCGAGCCCGATTTCACGGAATTGCTTCAAGGCTATTTCCGCTGAAACGCTTCCTCCTGTAGCTCGCGGCTATAGGCTCCAGACCACAACTCAAATACCCTGTACTCGATGAGCCGTCCAATTGATCTGGCGCTGCTTGTTCCTGCCACGATGATGGCTGGCGAGGATGAAGCTGAGACCGCGGAGCTGCGCGATGCTTGAAGAAGCGGAGTCATACCTACGATCGTTTGCATGGTGTCCGCCGATCGCGCATCGATATTTCGGGATGGGCATCGGTGGCGTCGTTGCACTCTTTCTTTTTGGATTCGAGCACCCGTCGAAAGCGGCGATCAGTGGCTATGGGTCGTAACCGGCGACTTGCCGTCAGCATACTTGGTAGCTGACGGCGCCAAGTCGGTGGCCGAAGCTTTGAGCCGGTATTGCGAATTGATGGAAGAATGGGCTGATGCAGTTGACCAAGAGACATCGCTCGACGAAGTCTATCCAGTCGCTGCGGCCGCGACGCATGAAAACACCGAGTCATTGCGTCAAAGGGTTCGATTCCTGCGAGAGAATGTCGTTTGAGAACTGGTTGCGAGTAAAACATGGTTTCGCTGTCACAGCCAGATGGGATTGACGGATCGATGAGCACTCAAAGCGAATTACCGATACCAGAGTCTGTGTTGAATCAGCATGATGCCGTAGAGCTGGCGCGAGTCTGGGCGGCCAACGGACGGCAACACATGGTGATCTCGACGGAGGCGTGGAGCGACCCTGCGGCGTGGGGCATCTTGTTGGTGGACATTGCCAGACATGTGGCCATTGCCTACCAGGGAGCCGACGGGCGCGATGCCAACGTAGTGTTGGCGCGCGTTAAAGCCGGATTCGACGCGGAGTGGACTTGTCCAACGGATTCACCCCTAAGAGGCAATGACGATTCGCGCGGGGACGCCAATTGAGGTTGCCCATGGTCTGCAATGCGATTCTAACGGTGCACCCACATCAACCCACCAACTATCCCTTCGGGAATCAATCGATCTAGTTTCAACCGATACCGCGCTCGGTATTGGATGCATCGCGCCAGGGACTTCGGGGGCTAGCAATGGGCACAACTGAACTTCAAAAAGCGTTTCAAGTCATCGAGCATCAGGCGCGATCGGATTTTCACGGTCCTCAGCCCGATGCATTGATCAAACATGCCGAGGACGCTTTGGGCGTGACATTTTCGCGGAGCTATCGGGAGTTTCTCAGGCATCTAGGAGCCGGGTATGTCACGGGGTGCGAGTTCTACGGCATCATCGACGACGATTTCGAGAACTCTGGAGTGCCGGATGCGATATGGCTTACACTCAAGCGGCGACGCACGGCGGCCGCACCCCACGCGCTGATATTCGTTTGCGACACCGGCGATGGCGGATACTATGCGATCGACACATCGCGCAAGTCTGCGGACAGCGAGAGCCCGGTGGTGCTATGGTGGCTCGACCAACCGCTCGAAAGCTGCGAAACGGTTGCCAGTGATTTCGGCGCATTCCTGCTGGAACAA
This sequence comes from uncultured Planctomycetaceae bacterium, assembly GCA_963779015.1. Classification (GTDB taxonomy): domain Bacteria; phylum Planctomycetota; class Planctomycetia; order Pirellulales; family PALSA-1355; genus JTS-RE94. Next base: position 395,883 of record CAVZWY010000026.1, read on the forward strand.
GTGCAATGGTCTGCGGAAGAATGGCCCAAGGGAAGGAAATCCTAGCGAGATGCGATAGCTCTGGTGTACCTTGCGGGCTACAACCTGACAGGACGGCGAAAACTCGAAGCGACGTCACAGCGACTCGCCAAGATTCCGACACAATAGCCAAGCCGCGTGGGCCTTCCCGCAGCGTCACGATTATCGTCGTGCGCGGCGGTATCTTGAAATCAATGTCAGGCCACGGCCATGACCTACTTGATAACGGCGACCGACTTGCGCCCCCCTACTCTTCCACGATCGTCAAGTCGTCGTCGGTGCCGACTTGGGTGTCGCCGCCGGGGTTTTCGCTGGAGTCGGGCACGGCAATGGCTTCCACGATTTGGGAATCGCCGGCCGGCATTTGTTCCGAACCGGGTTGCGCCGTGACGAACAGCCGCCAGGCGTCGAGCTGCTGTTGCGACATCGTGTTGTCGCGGGTGATCTCGTGGCGCAGCTCGCGCTGCGTGCCCGAGACGTTCACGTTCACCGTCAGTGGGCCATTCCCCCCGGTAAGGAATAAACAAAGAGCAAGCAATTCGTTCTTGACGACACCGATGATGTTTGCGTCCCTTTGAAGTCTGCTTGGCCACGGCTAAACCGCCAGGCTTTACGGTTCGGCGAGGTCTTTGAGGCGGGCGGTCACGCGGTCGTAGCCGGTGCAATCCCAGGGGTAGGTCCGCGGATTGAGCTCTAGCGAACGCTGGTAGTGCTCTTTTGCGGCGGGTTTGTCGCCGCTTTGGGCGTAGACTTTGCCCAGGCCTTCCTCGGCTAGCCACGATTTGGAAAATGCCTGGGCGTGCCAATTGGCTTCGGCGATCGCCGCGGGCCATTGACGGTTGGCCGAGAAACGTTGCGCCGCATCGTGAAACTCTTCCTCGTCGATCGCCCAGCCCGAGAAATCTTTTGCGCGGGCGCGCTGGTAGACCTCCTCGGCCTTGGCGATATTACGTTGGCGAATCGTCGTCTCTAGTTGTGCGGCCAGTGACGGGCGGACGGCTTCCAAGCTGCCGGTTTCACGACGCGGGGCGGGTGGACCGGATTCAAGGAGTCGAATCGCAAATTCCAATACCCGATCGTGGCCGGCGGCCAAGTCATCGCTCGAGTTGCGTTGCACCAGGTCGGGCGCGATGCCGATGCCTTCCCAACAGGCGCCGCGATGGTCGAGAAACAAGTTGAACGAAACGGAAAAGGGCCATCCGTTGGGAAGTCGGTCGCGATAGTTGTCGGCAAAACAACCCGACGTGAAATCGCCGACGTGCGTCACGTGGGGCAAAACGCGCATGGCCAGTGTGAAATTGTCGGCCGCGCTGACCGAGAATCGGTGTGTCAATAGGACTACGGGCTTGGTAAATCGCTGCGAACCGCTGGGCTCGACGTGCCAGTACTTCGGCGGAGCGAAATCCTCGTGACGGGGTCCGTTGCGCTTCGCCGTGGTCATGTACAGTCGTTTGCGGTCGGCGAAGCGATTGGCGATTGCCTGGCCGACTTTGTCGTCGCCACCATGGTTGACGCGGACGTCGACGACCAGCGCCTCGCAGTCGGCGAGTTCTGCAAGAATCTGATCCACCGCGGCACCGCTACTGGCCACGTTGCGAAAGCTGCCGAAATGGAAATAGCCGATCTTGTCGGTCAGACGCCCAAAGTGGAACACGCCTCCGAGTTTCTCGCCGTGTCCCTCGCGCAAATAGTTCTTCCGAATGAGATCCAGCGAGAAATCGTCCATCGTCATCCCGTTGAGCACGCCGGCGCAAAACCGTGTATCGCCGCGAAAGAGATTGACGTGGTTGTCGTTCAAATGCCCCAGCATGTGCGACATGATCTTGAACAGCTCATCGTCTGAAGTGTTCTCATCGACCAGCGGCCGATACATCTTGTACAGTGCATTCCAATCGACGCCCTTGGCGGCGAACAGGGCATAGTTCGAGTCGAAGGTGCACCAGAGGTATTTGAAGTTCTCAATGGGTGACGTCGATTCCGATAGTTCGACGGTTTGTTGGGGCGCGGCTTCCTGCGCCAACAACCCGTGCGACCCAAAGCGTGCCGCCATTGCAACAAGTCCGGCGCCGAGGGTTCCCAAAATGAAGCTGGCCCAGTGTCGATTCGCGGGTCCGCGCCACCGCGCCGAAATGAAGCTGAACATGGAAGTCTCCCCTGATTGACGCGTTAATTGTCAATGCACGGGGCTCGTGCCGCAAGAGACCGGCGGCGGCCAACGCGCTCGGCAAGATCTTTTAGGCTCGTGCGATCAGCCCTACAAGACGCCCCCCCTACTCTTCCACGATCGTCAAGTCGTCGTCGGTGCCGACTTGGGTGTCGCCGCCGGGGTTTTCGCTGGAGTCGGGCACGGCGATCGCTTCGACGATTTGGGAATCGCCGGCCGGCATTTGTTCCGAACCGGGTTGCGCCGTGACGAACAGCCGCCAGGCGTCGAGCTGCTGTTGCGACATCGTGTTGTCGCGGGTGATCTCGTGGCGCAGCTCGCGCTGCGTGCCCGAGACGTTCACGTTCACCGTCAGCCGCCCGTTGTCCTGGTAGGAGAACTTCACCTCGATGGGGGTTTGCGCCGGCAAATCTTCCGGCAGGCCGCGGGCGACGCAGCGGCCGATTTGCGAGCAGTCGTCAGGCGAGGCGCTTTCGCCTTCGACGATTTGCACCAGGATGGATTTCTGTCCGGACTTCTGCGTGCGAAACACACGCTTGGCCGTGACCGGCAGCGGCGTGTTGCGGGGGATGAGAATGGCGTTGCGCTTGCGCTCGGTGCGGGCGTCGGTGGCCACCACGCCCAGGCTGTGCGAGTTGACGTTCTTGACGTGCATCATCGGGCTCTGCCCACGACCTTTGGACAATAGCACGCCGGCGTGCAACGCGGCGCCGTGAGCCACGGCCTCGTCGACCGACACGCTGGCGTCGGGCTCCTTGCCGGCCAATCGCCGCAGCATGTCGGCCACCATGGGCATGCGGGTGGAACCCCCGACCATCAGCACCTGGTCGATGTCTTGCCAGGTGAGTCCGGCGGCTTGCAGCGTCTGCTTGGTAGTGAACTCGGTGCGGCTGAGCAGATCGTGCGTCAGCTCTTCGAACCTTTCTCGGGTGACTTCCACGCGCACGGCCTGGCTGCGATAGTCGCAACTGATCGACACTTTGGTGCGGGCCGAGAGCGTGCGTTTGGCGTCTTCGCACTCGCGCCACAAGCGGCCGGCCGCGTTGGGGTCTTCGCGCGGGTCGAGATCGCACGACTTCTTGAATTCTTCGGCCACGTAGTTCAGCAGCCGGGAGTCCCAATCCTGGCCGCCCAGTTGCACGTCGCCATCGGTGGCCAGGGCCACGAAGTCGCTGCCGGAGATTTCCATCACGGTGACGTCGAAGGTGCCGCCGCCCAGGTCATAAACCAGCAGCTTGCGCGGAGCGTTGGACTCGCCCTGCTTGTTCAAAAAGCCCTTGAGGAAGCCGTGGGCGATGGCCGCGGCGGTGGGCTCGTTGATGATATCGAGCACTTCGAAGCCGGCGATGTAGCCGGCGTCTTGCGTGGCTTTGCGGCGCACCTCGTCGAAGTAGGCCGGCACGGTGATGACCACCTTGTTGAACTCGCCAATCTGTCGCGCCGCGTCGCGCCGCAATTTGTTGAGCACGAGGGCTTGCAGCGCTTCGGGCGGATAAGCGCGCCTTGCAGCGGTTTGTGAAAGGTGCGGTCGCCCAGCTCCCGCTTGGCGCATTGCGCGACGTGCTCGGCTTCGGTCGACAGCGCTTTGACCGCCTCCTTGCCGACGATCGGCATGTTGTCCTCGAACAACACCACGCTGGGCGTGACCAGATCGCCTTCGGCATTGACGAGCGTAACGGGCCGGCCGGTGTCGTCGAGATACGCGACGGCCGAGTAGGTCGTGCCCAGGTCGATACCCACGGCCGGTGCGTTGTCGTTCGTCATAATCATCAGTACACGGGAGTAAAACGAGAAGGAGGGATCACATGGCGCGGCGTGCGGCGGCCGAACGCGGATCGGGCGGCCACGCCTTGAGTTGCGGGCTATCGACTCATGGACCGGCGACTCATAGACCGGGCAACCGCAAGTGGAGCACGTTCCATTCGGGCCGGAGCCACATCAATATATAGTAACCGATGGCCAGCCCCAGCACGGCAAACACCACGTGGCCGGCTAGCATTATCATTATCTTACGCGAGCCGGAGGCACTTTTCCGCATGCTGGCGGCCGTCCCCGGGCGAACTTCGAGGTCAAATTCGTCGGAATCGTGCTCGTCCGCGTCGCTTGACTGCGAATCCGACGGCGTCTGGCGGGCGATGGGAAGCGGCGGTGGCGATTGCACCGGGCGCCGCGCTGCGTGCTGGGCCAACTGGCGGTGGATCGCTTTCATGCCGGGATTGGCGCCCAGCAGCTTCTTCCAGTCGTTGATTTCGGCTTCGGTCAGTCCGCTGGCCCGCTCGACGTCGATGGCCAGCGCGTGCCCTCCCTTTTGCAACTGAGCTTTCACCTGCAAGCGCCCTTCGGCCGTGATCTGATAGAGCACGTCGATGGCCGAGCGGCGGGGCAGCTCACCGGGCAGGCCGCTGATTTTGATCCTCGCGATCTTGCGGCATTCGTCGGCGTCGCGGCTGTCGCCTTCGAGCAGTTGCACTTCCACGGCCGTTTGATCATCCTCGTCGGTCAGCACCTTGCTATTGGTGCCGCAGGGCAACTCGGCGCCGCGCGGAATCAGCGCCACGTTCTCGGCATGATCGGCGCCCGGCTCGCGCCACTCGACGCCCAGCTTGTGAGCCGTCATGTTGACGATGTTCATCTTGACGGCGGCGGCGCGGCCTTCGCGGGCGGCCAGCAGTTGCTCGGCGTACAGCGCGGCGCCGCGGGCCACGGCCTCGTCGGCATGCATGTTCATGGCGGGTTTCAAGCCGGTGACCGACTCGATCATGCCCGAGATCATGGGCATGCGCGTAGCGCCGCCTACCAGCAGCAGGTGCGCCAGGTCTTTCCAGGCCATGCCGGCCTGGGCGATGATGGTTTCGGCGACTTTTTGGGCACGGGCCACGAGGTCGCCGGCGGCTTCTTCGAATGCGTGGCGCTGGACGACGATGTCCGTTTCAGCGCCGTGCCGTTCGATATGGACGCGGGCTTGCTGCCGCGCGGTGAGCGTATGTTTGGCTTCCTCGGCGCAGGTGAGCAGGCGGCGAACGCTGGGCATGTCGTAGCGTGGATCGTCGCCAAACTGTTTGGCAAATTTGCCTGCCAGATTCTCGGCCAAGACGCTGTCCCAATCGCGTCCGCCCAAGTGCGGATCGCCGGCCACGGCCAGCGTGCCGCAGTTGGCCGGGCTTGATTTCGATGATCGCCGCGTCGAGCTTGCCACCTCCCAAATCAAACACCAGCACCCGACAGGAGGGTTTGGCGCCGGCCGCGAGAAAGCCTTGCACTTCGGCAAAGGACAGCGCCGCGGCCAATGGGTCGTAAATCGTGCCCAGCACGTCCAGGCCTGCGATGCGCGCGGCGTCGACCATGCTGCGGCGCTGGGCCTGATCGAAAGCCGACGGCACGCTGAGCACGACCGCCGGCGGACCGCCGAGCTCGCTCGGCAAGTCGGCGCTCAGATTCTTGAGCAAGCAGGCCTCGACCAGTTCCGGCGGCAGCAGCTCTCCGCCGATGGCGCGCGAGTAGGCCGCCTGGCCAAAATCGCGCTTGGCGCATTCGGCGGCACGTTGGGGCTGCGTGGCGGCCGCCTGGTTGGCTGCGCGGCCGAACAGCAGCTCTTCATCCTCGAAGTAGACGATGCTGGGAATCAGCAAGTCGCCCTGCACGCTGCGAATCATCGCGCTGCGGCCCGTGGCATCGAGCCGCGCCAACGCGCAGTGGGTGGTTCCCAGGTCGATTCCAACAGGACGGCTTGCGGACATGAACCGACTGCGTGGTTGTGGCGCAGTTTCAAAAAGGACCAACTTCGAGCGAACCACCGGCAGAAAGGATCCGTCGTGCGCCCGGCGGAATCCTTGACTGTAACCCCCTCGGAGCGACTAGGCAACCGAGCCGCTGGGGCTCGAATCGGCCGCGTGGACAAACGGCTTGCCGGCGCGCGTCGTAGGCGAATGTCAAACTTTTTTTCCCCGCTGTGCGGCGGAAGCCGCAGTGCCGGGCGTGACGCATCTCCCAAGTCAATCTAGCTTATGGCAGATGTACCAAAAAACCAACTACCGGCGGATGATACCTCTTGCACGACCGTTGCCGGCAGTGCCGCGGTATAATGCCGGTTCGGAGGCGAATATGGTCGAACCGCGCCAAGCTGTCGTGCGCCTGCGCGTGAAGCGCGATGGAGAGGCGGTGTTGCTGGAAGACGAGGTGCGGGCTCGTATTGAAGCAAGCTTTAGCGGCTTGATCGAGCTATCCGGCTCGGACGGCTGCGGCAAAAGCACCGCCATCGCACATTTGGCCAAACAGTTTCCCGATTGCGCCGACGCGACGTTTGTAGATGGCCCTGACGAAACACTGAAGTCGCCAACGGCGCTGGTCGAGGCGGCACGCCGACATTTGGTTCTATACGCCGCCGCGCCTCGGTTGGCCGACCTGAAGCCCGACGAGTGTTGGCGTCTGGCGCCGTGGACGACCGACGACTGCATCGAGTATGTTCTGGCGGCGCATCGCGATTGCAGCGAACGTGTGTTGCGTCGATATCAGGCCGATCTCGATCGCGTATTGCTGAAAGGTCTGCCCGAGCTGTGCCGTGCGGTGCTCGATCGTTTCGCGATCGATGAATCCATCGATATCAAGGAGGCGCTGCGGCGCGAGGTTCGAGCGCGTGTGACTTCCCCGGAAGTGTTGGAGGCCTGCCGTCAGTGGAGCTTCGTCGTGGCGTGCCACCCGGGCCGCAAACGTTGGATAGTCAACATCGACGAGTGCGAAGGCATCACTCCGCAAGCATGTGCGCTGGTGCGACACGATGTGGTGCAGCATCTGCTGGCCGCCGATCACGTGGCCGACGAACTGCGCTCGCCGCGTGCGATGAATGTGTTGGAACAACGGCTGCCACCTTTTCTGGTGCGCGAAGTGGCGGCGGCGATCGGCACCGTGGTTCGGGATCGGCTGACTGAAGTGCTGGAAAAGTCCGCTTGGTTACAGCAGCCGATGGCTGCCAGCCTGTTGCACGCGATGCTCGATGATTGGCTGCCGCCTGAAGGACAGACGCTGCGTCTGTCGGGAGCGTATTTGTCGGGCATTCGCTGGCCTGCGATTCGATTGCGAAATGACCAACTTGCACACACCGATCTTGCGGGCGCCAACTTGAACGAAGCCGAACTTCAAGGGATTCTGGCGCGAGAAGTCTGCTTGGAGCGAGCAAATCTGCACGGCGCCCGGCTCAAGAACCTCGAAGCGCTGCGGGCTATGATGGCCGGTGTCGATCTGTCGTTCGCCCAAGCGGAGGGAGCGGAGCTGCCGTATGTTGACATGCGCAGGGCGAATCTTGAGGGCGCATGGTTGCATGCGGCCAATGTACGCGGCGCCGATTTTAGCGGGGCCAACTGCCGCCGGGCCGATTTCTCGCACGCCGTGTTTTCTCAGCCCGTTGCAAACCTGGATAACGCGGCTCTGTAGAAAACACTCGCTCACACGTCGAAACCGGCAAACAGTCCAGTCAGAAGCCACGCGATTTTCGAGTTCAACGACGTGCTTTCGACTGGTTCGAACATAGCACCCTGGTAGAGTTCTCTACAGAGCCGGATAACGCCGATTTCACGGGCGCGAATATGTTGTCATGTTTGCTAAATGGCGTCGTGCTACGGCTCGCGAACTTCGGCGGAGCCCAATTCGCCGGCGCTCGATTGAAGCGGGCGGACTTGGAAGGGATGAAATTGCCTGGCGCGAACTTTCTACAGGCCGATCTTCAGGGCGCGTATCTCACCGTTACGTACATGCCGGATGCTTGTTTCCGCGGCGCCAACCTTGCAAACACCGGACTGGCGGAGATTGATTGGGAACGGGCCGATTTGCGAGACGCCGATTTGCACGGCAGCACGTTCACCTGGGCTCTTCGCGCAGTGGATTGGTGGGCAGTCCCATCGCTTGCGAAGGCAGCCGCACCGGCTTTTATACCGACGAGCTCAACGAACAGGATTTCAAAGCGCCTGAAGAGATTCGCAAAGCCAACCTGCGCGGGGCCGATCTCCGCGGTGCATGAATCGAAGGGCTCGATTTCTATTTGGTTGACTTGCGCGATGCGCGTTACACACCCGATCAGGAGGAGATCTTGCGAGCGACCGGCGCCATCCTGGAAACGCGCGTCTGACAGCGCCGCTACGTGGCCGGCTCGGCCAGCAGGATCTCGCCGCGGCCTATCGTGACCAGGTCGCCGTGGATCGTGCGGAAGTCGCACGTTTCGATTTGCTTGGGCACGGGGTAGTCGAGCCGGCCCAGTTCGCCGAGCAGCAGTTCGACCACCAGCGGGCGGTCGCGGCTGCCGGCGCGGAAGGTGGGCAGTAACGCCGGCGGATTGCTGCCGAACAGTCCCAACGTGCCGCGGCGCATGCCGGCTGCGGGTCGAATGCCGCACGGGCCGAACACCAGGATGGTGCCGGCGATCATGTTGATGGCGGCAAAGTCGCCGCAGCCGCCCACCGCGATCAGTCCGCGGCGCATGGTGTGGCCGATCTCGTCGCCGGTGGTTCCTTCGACGAGGATCGTGCCGCCGGTCATGCCGCGCTTGCTGCCGCGATAGGCCGCGCCGACGTGATCGCCCGCGTTGCCGCGCACGTGGATGAGCCCGCCGTGCATTTCGCCGCCGAGCCAGTCGCCGACGTTGCCGGTGACGTGAATCTCGCCGCCGGTCATTTCGCTGCCGACGTGCCGGCCGGCGTCGCCGTCGATGTGAATGACGCCATCGTCCAGGTGCGCGCCGATCCAGTGTACGCCGGACATATTGCCGGCGAACTCGATGCGGTTGTCGTCGGCGTTGCCGCTGACGGCGAAGAAATCGGCCAGCGGACGCTTTTCGTTGCCGTGAAAGATTTCGTAGCGCTCGACCTGCGGCAGGGGCATGCCTCGGACTGCGCGCGGCAGCAGTCCTTGGACTTCGACCGGGATGGTGGTGTCGGACTGGTAGGTGAGACGAAGGGGCATGGATTGTTGCAAAGTGAATGTCGGAATAAGGATCGTTGCTGGAGTATAATCGGGTGTTCGAGGTGTCGGAAGGACGATCGTGTTGCACGCGACGCCTCTTGTGCCTGCGGCACCCAGACAACGAGTTGTCTGGGCCACCCGGGCGGCGCGTTGCACGCGGCGGGTTGTAGCTGGATTCGCAAGAATTCAGTCTGGATGACGGGGCTGAATTCTTGAGAATCCAGCTACGCGGAGGTGGGAGCACAATAATAGCTCGCGGCGCGGGCGAGGGTTCGGTTGATCTGGTGCCTCTCGCGCTGCTCTGCTCTCCGCTTCGGTTAGTGTTTCAGATACTTCGGTCGAACGATCCATGACCCACGCAGGCATTATTCTTTGTGGCGGGCGCAGCAGCCGGATGGGGGCGGCGAAGCTGGCGCTGCCGTTTGGGCCGGAGACGATGCTCCAGCGGATCGTGCGCTTGCTGGGCGAAGCGTGCCAGCCGATCGTCGTGGTGGCCGCGCCCGCTCAGGAGTTGCCGATGCTTGATGTCGACGTGATCGTGGCGCGGGATCGGCGCGAAGGACGTGGGCCGCTGGAAGGATTGCTGGCCGGGCTCAAAGCGCTGCCGGCCGACGTCGAAGCGGCGTACGTCACCGGGTGCGACGTGCCGTTGCTGGCGCCGGCGTTCGTGCGGCGGATGTTCGAGTTGCTGGGCGATCATGCCATCGCCGTGCCGGTGAGCAGCGGGTTTCATCATCCGCTGTCGGCCGTCTATCGGCCCACATTGGTCGACGTGATCGAAGCCTTGCTAGCAGCCGATCGGCTTCGTCCGACCTATCTGTTTGACACCGTGTCGACGCGCCGCGTGGAGCCGAAGGAACTGGTCGACGTTGACCCGCGGTTGGCAACGCTCCAGAATTTGAATCATCCGCAAGAATACCTGGCGGCGTTGCGGCAAGCTGGATTTGAGCCGCCGGGCGGGATGGTATGATTCACCGATGCAACAACGAAGTGAGACCGAAATTGGGAGCCATGCCAGAAAAACCTGAGCCGCCGCCCGCCGTCAATGGCGTGACGGAAAGTAACAAGAGTGCGGAGGAGTTGATCCGCGAGCAACTGAAGCTCGGCGATGAGGCCGCAAAGCGCGGTGAAATTGTGGCGTTCGATCCGACCGCGATCAAAGCGGCCGGGCGCGCACGGCTCAATCAGCGTGACACGGACTCACGATGACCGAACCGGCCACCAACCGCCGACGCTGGTTTCGCTACAGCATGCGGACGCTGCTGGTGGTGGTGACGCTGTTGTGCATCTGGCTGGGCCTGGTGGTGAGTCGCGCCGAGCGGCAGCGGAGGGCGGTCGTGGTGCTGCGCGCAGTGAACGCAAATATATTCTACGATACTCCCCTATCGATCCCCGCCGGCGAGCCGGCCAATTGGCGGTGGTTGCGGTCGTGGATTGGTGACGACTACTTCGACGACGTAACCGAAGTTTTCATGTTACAAGATGCCGACGATGAGTTGTTGCGAAGAGTCGGCGATCTAGGCGGGCTGAAGCGTTTGTCTTTTCGCGGTGCGCAGATAACAGACGCGGGGCTAACAGCCCGTTTATTGTCCTTGCGATGGGTCTAAAACCCTCGCCTTCAGGCGAAACCTTTAGGTTCTTCGTTTGCTAGAATTTGGGGATGGAAAAGTACCGCACGAGTTCGCATAGCCGTTTCGACCTGAAGTACCATTTTGTGTGGATCACCAAGTATCGGAAGCCCATTTTGGCCGATGCGGTCGGAATGCGGCTGCGGGAACTGGTGCGAGAAGTGTGTAGAACCAACGAAATCGAGATTTTGGAGGGCTCGGTGTCTCGCGACCATGTGCATGTGCTGCTGTCCTGTCCGCCGAATCTGTCGCCAAGCAAGGCCATGCAGTACATCAAGGGCAAAAGCTCGCGGAAGTTGCTGATGGAGTTCAAGCATCTGCAAAAAGAGTTCTGGGGTCGGCATTTGTGGGCCCGCGGCTACTTTGTGGCATCCAGCGGCAACGTGACTGACGAGGTGATCCAAGAATATATCCGCCAACAACAAGGCACTGAGCCTGACGATGGCGGCGACAATTTCCGCATTACCAAATCGTGAGCGCAGGACTTCAGTCCGTAGCCACGATTCTCCTCGAACCTACCGGCTTCAGCCGGTAGTAGTTCAGTTAAGGCGATTGATGGTGCGGGCGGGGTTGGCGGGCGGTGCGCGCGAGGGCGGCGCGTGCCGGCGCGCGTCTCAACGATCCCACGGTCCATAGCGCACTCAGGATAAATTGCACAAGCCAAACAAGGTCGGCGGGGGCTTGCAGCGCTCTTGGTTTGCCGATCCCGAACAACTTGAACATGATCCGCGCCAGGTTGTGCGCCGCAGCCGCAATTCGGTAGCGTTTGGTCACTTCTTCCAGTTTGCGGATCCACGTGCGACGCGAGCCGCCCGTGTCGCACACGTGCGCGAAGCTGCGCTCCACGCGTTCGCTCCGCAGCCGCCCCAGCCGCTTCCCTTTCGCGCGCGACATGCGGCGGCGGTTGTTCTGAACCGCGCGTCGGACTTCGTCCGGCTTGTCCGTCCAAACGCGATCGTCTTTCCGCTTCGGCTCGGGAATGTACGTTCGCATGTCGAGATCGGCGGCCAGTTCCAGCGTCGCGTCCGCGTGATAGCCCTTGTCGGCGGCCACCTCCTGCACCGCGACTTCACTCTCCGCCGCTTCCAAGTTGACGCGGGCTTCGATCACGCTGTCGACGAGCGTCTGCTGATCGGCGTGATCGGCCGGCAGAATCTCAGCAGCCAGCAGGATTTCACTCTCCAAATCGACCACGTGCTCGGCCTTGTACGCCAAGTGCGTGCGGCCGTCTTTCAGCTTGGTGATCCGCGCGTCGGGATCGGTCTTCGAGACCCAATCCTCGTTCGAGGCCGTCTTCTTCCGCTTCTTGTCGTAGCGGCGAATTTCTTCGTCGCTCGGTTCCGTATCCGCGTCGATCGCGCCGTCCTCGTGCATCAGTCGCGTGACGTATTGCTTCCAGTCTTCGCCCGTGTCGCGCCGCACGATGCTCTTCATGGCCGCGTTGGCTTCGAGTGTCGTGCTGTCGACCCCCACCGCCTTGCCGGAGAGCAACCGTTTTTCGTCGGCAATCCGCAGAACAAAGCGAAACACCTCGTCGAACACCTCCGCGCCGAGCCGCTTACGCGTGACCGACATCGTCGAATGGTCGGGCGTGACCTCGCCCAGCGGCACCCCCAAGAACGTTCGCAGGCTCAGGCTGTCGGCGCATCGCCAGGCGATGCCGCGCTGGCTGTCGATCCCCTCGAAGTAGCCGATCAGCAGCATGCGAAAGTACACGCCCGGCGGAATCGACGGCTTGCCGCGTTTCTCTTCCTGTTCGTAGTACCGCCGGCAGCGCCGCTCGATCCAGCGATCGAAGCCGGCTTCGGCCAACAGCCCATTGAGCTTCCCATAAAATGGGTGGCCGTCTGAACGCGGCAAGTCCTCGGCGGTAATGAACAGCGACTCCTGCCGCTGCCTCCGTTTGCCCATCGCCATCCGTGTCCCTCCAACGATCGATCCGTCGAAACCGACCCCGGCATAAGTTTAGCGCCCTCGCGGCAGAAAGGAATATCTAAACGGGCTGCTAATTCCGATTGCTCGCTTGCCCAAGCTTGAGATTCTGGACCTCGATTGCGAAACTGTGACCGACGCCGGCATGCGCATTCTTGCACGCGCGCCAGCACTTCGACAGCTTGGGATTCGAGCGCCCAAGGTAACCGACCAGGGCGTGCAGGCCATTTGCAAACTGGACGGTCTCGAGAGCCTGGGTTTGCAAGATGCTCAGATCACGGACCAGGGCGTGAGGGCCATTTGCCGGCTGGACAATCTTGAGCAGTTGGGTTTACAGGATACTCAGATCACCAACGTGGGACTGAGGTACATCGGCACGCTAAAACACCTTCACAATTTCGGTATTTCCGAGGAAGATGTCGCCAGCGGAAGCGATCTCCAAGCGATCGACGATGGACTGAAGTACATCGCGGGCTTGCCGAAGCTCCGAAGCCTAACGCTACACACGTCTCGTGTCACCGACCATGGGCTGGCCCAGCTTGCGCCAGCAAAAGGTCTGCGCCGACTCGATCTGCTCATTCTAAAACCGGCGTACACGACGAATGGCGTGAAAGCGCTGCAATCGCATCTGCCAGACACTGCCATAACATATCGGGGCCGGATAGCAATCGCACCCTGAACTCCAAGCCGTTGGGAGAGTATCACGCGACTCGCCCCTCACTCGCAACCCACCACTTCGCTCTGCGGCAAATACTCCGCACTGACCGGGTAGTTGCGGAAGCGGATCGAGTAGTACTTCTCGAACCAACTGGCGATATCGGGCTCGACGCCGGGGTCATAGTCGGGCTGGACGTGCAGCGTCTTGCCGTAGACGGGGTCGCGCACTTCGCCTTGCTCCACGATCACCTGGCCGGCCTTGATCACGTGCCGGGGCAGTTCGAACATCGTTTGCGGGTTGTCGTGGGGCGTGTAGATCGTCACGTCGGCATCGGCGCCGGGGCCGAGATGGCCTTTGTGCTTGAGGCCGAGGATGCGGGCCGGGCCGGCGCGGGTGATGATGCAGATTTCGTTGAGCGTATATTCGCGGTTCAGGTCGCCCAGCGTCGAGCGGTCGAGGACGTGTGGGTTGACGGTCTTCAGCACGTCGCGGCGCCAGGTGCGGTCCATCAGCAGGCGGATGATCTGCGGATAGGCCAGGAAGGAGCCTCCATTGGGATGGTCGGTGCTCATCACCACGCGCCAAGGATCCTCGACCAGCAGAAACCACTCCAGCCCGATCGCCCACTGCAGTGCGTTGATCAGGTTCTTGTCCTTGTACTCGATCGGCGCGATCCCGCAGCCGGCTTCCATTTCGGTCTCGGCCGAGAACCACTTGGTCTTGTAGACGTTGCTGAGGTAATAGCCGAGCGGGCTGTCGCCGGTCATGCTGGTCGTTTCGCCGAAGAGCACCTGGCCGACGTCGACCGTGACGTTCGGGTGCGCGTTGACGTAGTCGGCCAGCGGCACGACTTTCGAGTTGAAGGTGTTCAGGTCGTCGAGCCCGCCGCCATAGCTGTGGAACTGGATGTGTGTGAGGTGTCCGCCGTGCCCTTCCAGGGCGCGCATGGTTTCCAGCGTGGTGGTCCAGTTGCCGGGCAGGCCGAGGTTGTTGGTGTGGATGTGCGTGCGGTGCGGCAATCGCAATTCGGCGGCGGCTTCGGCAATGCCGCGAATGATCTCGCGCGGCGTGACGTTGAAGTAGTCGATCCGCGTGTCGAGATCCTTGACGTTGCCCGAGGGCTTTTGCTTCCAGACCTCGACGCCGCCGGGGTTGACGATCTTGGGCGCGTAGGCCTTGGCACTGGCCAGCAGCCAGCCAAGAAATGCCTTCAGCCGCTGGGGCTCGCGCTGCTGGATGGCCTGCATGATATACTGGTTGTTGCCGACCAGGATGTAGAAACCCTTGTCGATGCAGGGCGTGTCCGCGAACTCTTCGTGCGCGTGGCGGGCGGCCAAGGGCGGAATGGCGGCGTCGAAGGCCGTGGTGTAGCCCATGCCGGCGTACTTGTAGCCGGTGGCAAACGTGCTGGGCACGCTGCCCATGGTGCCGCCGCGCGTGAGCGGCGTGCGCACCACCGGCCGTGCGACGCGCTTCTCTTCGGGCGCATCTTGCGGGCCATGTTCACCTTGGGCCCGGCGATGTGGCAGTGCATGTCCACTCCGCCCGGCATCACGACCAGCCCGGCCGCGTCGATCGTCTTGTCGGGGCGTACGGCGGGATCGGCCGGCGGCGCGACGATCTTGTCGCCCAAGATCCAGATATCGCGCACCTGGCCGTCGATGCCGTTGGCCGGATCGTAGACGATGCCGCCGGCGATTTTGAAGTAGGAGGTGGGCATGGTTTACGTCGGACTGGAGGAGGCACGGGCGACGCGCCGGATAGTGCTGTCGAACAATCCGCAGATTTCACAGATTTCACAGATGAAGATGCAATTCAAGCATAGCTAAGCCTCGCGCGAAAACTGCGACGTCGAAATCAGAAAAACTCTTCTGCGAAATCTGCGGATCGAAAATGTCATGGATCGCACAGCGGCGTTGATGTCGGTACCTAAGTATGAATCGGGATGTTTCCGTGCCCTTTACGGTGTAATTTCTGCTTTGAGTTCTCGGACGCGTTGTTTGATGGCGGTGAGTATCTCGACGTCGCTGGGGTTGGTGGCGGCTAGCGCGGGACGGAGCGGAATGGGGATGTCGTCCATGCGATACACGGTGCCGGGTGTTTGGATGCCCGGGACGGCGGTCGTAAACGTGACTGTTGCGGAACGTGTCGTGGTGTTCGGTTGCGACGAGATGGCGATGGTAGGGATCGCGGCCAGATGCGTGCGGGCGGCGGCGTCGAAGGTGGACATGGGATCGCCGGTGACGATCATGGCGGCGTCCACTTCGCCGCGCGATAGCAGTTCCACGGCGGTGTATTCGCCCGGGTTGTAGCGCGGGTAACCGCGCGACAGGTTGACCGCGAACGGATAGCCCGTTTGCCAGCAGATTACGTTGTCGGCTCCGGTGACGTTGCCGCCGGTGCGCAGCGGCATGGCGACGAAGCGGGTGTGCGCGTTCATGTCGCGCACCAACGACCAGAGGGCTTCGGTGTTGAGATAGCGGCCGCGCGTCTGGCTCAAGCCGCGGCCGAAAAAGATCGCGCCGAAGCGAGCGCGCTTCATGCGGGCCATCAGATCCTGCCAGGCGGCCAGCGGCACGCCGGTTTCTGTTTCGATTTGTTCTCCGTCGAGCTGCGTATCGTTGGCCAACGCCCGCAAGGTCCACAGCGCTTCGAAATCCTTGCCCGGCTTGATCTGCAGGAACACGTCGGCTTCTTCGGCAGTTTTGCTCTTGCGCACGTCGACCAGCACGCAGGTGCGATCCTTGCGGCCGCCCGGCACGAACATGCCGTGCGGCTGGAGGCTGTAGCGTTCCAGATGCCGGGGATGGCTTTCGACCGGGTCGCAACCCCAGAATAGAATCAGGTCGCCGCGATTGGCCACTTCGCCCAGCGAGCTGGTCACCTCGCCCACGCCTTGGAACGACACGCCCGAGGGACCGTGGTCGGTGCTGGTGGTGGTGTCGATGTTGCCGCCGATCCAATCGGCAATGCTGGTGGCCACGCGCTGGGCATCGCACGGGGCGTGGCTGAGACCATAGATCAACGGATGCCGGGCCGTGGCCAGAATGCCGGCGGCGCGCTCGATGCCGTCTGCCAGCGTGGCGGGCCGGCCGTCGACGAGGCAGTCCGGTTGCGCATCGTCCGCTTGGTCGAGGAACCAGCGTTCGCCCAACGGGCAGGCGCGCTGGGCGGCGACGATCCGCTGGCTGGAGACTTGCAGGTCGATGTCGTCGCACGCGCAGCCGCACGCCGTGCAGGTGGCGTCGGCAACGGTGGTCGATGGGACTGCGTGTTTCGCCATGGACTAGCCCCCAGCTCGGCCGGGGGATAAGTGACCGTTTGCGTCGAACAATGATCCCTCGGCGGAGCTGGGGGCTGAACGTGGCGGGATGGTTGGATTGGCGGGGTGGCTCCATTCTCGCACCGGCGACGATCCGGTGCCAGTGGGCGCCGACTTCGGCGCATCGTGCGCTTCCGCCAGCGGGTATACTCGCAGTCTTGCGTCACGATTTTCCGGCGTGGGCCGATCGAACTTGAAGGAGCTTGCCGTGGGCGAACGAATCTGGGCCACCTTGGTGCGACATGAAGGGGAAGTGCTGCGCGAACAGAGCACCTGCGGCTGGCGCGACCGGTTGCTCGGGCAGGAAGACGCCGAAGGCATCGCCGCGTGGGCCCATGCAGTCGATATCGACGGCGCCCGCGAACACTTCCATCGCCGCTCGGCCGAGCTGTACTACGTGCTGGAAGGCGAAGGGCACGTGCTGCTCGACGGCCAGGCCCACGCCGTGCGCAAAGGCTCGATCGTCCACATCCCGCCCGGGGTGATCCACGGAGCGCGCGGAAAGATGCGCGTGCTGGTGATCGGCGTGCCGGATATCGCCGAGGACGATTTGTACTTTCCGGAAGACCTTTGATTTTGGATTTTCGATATTGGATTCCGCTGAAAATCAGAGGATTCCGGGCACCATGGCCGGCCAGCACTCATCGCCATGTTCCAATGACAGGCCCGCCCATGCACAACGACCGCTATCTCGTGCCGTGCAATCCAAAATCGAAAATCCAAAATCAGTTGTCTTGGCGGCGCAGCAGATGGGCTTCGTAGGCGCGGTCGAGCGCGGTGTGGTTGCTCTCGAAGCGCTCTTCGGCACGGAGTTTTCGGCCAGCCAGATCGCTCTGGCGGTCGGCGCTGGTGCGATCGAACATCGCCTCCAGGTCCTGGCGGAGCATTTCTTTGCAAAAGTGCGCGTTCATCGCAAAGCCGCTTGGGGCGCGTGAGAATGAGACGGTCCGTCATATCTCATCGGGCCGCCGGCAGTGGAGTGTTGAGCGCGATCTGCCAACGCGAAGCGGTAGCGCCAACCAACTCCCACACAGCCGCTACGATCCGACGACTTTGCCGCGCACCACGGCATCGTGTGCGCCTGGGATTGTCCGCAATTGCGAGCGCGGAGCCGGCAGGCTGCTGAGGAATTGGGCCGTGGGCGATGCCTTTACATCACGCGAAGGCTCGACGTTCAGTCGCGGCCGCGTCCCCCGCGCTTCACCGCGGTGGACTTTGCAGATGCCGACTTCGCGCGTTTGACCTTGCCATTTGGGGTCTTGGCGGCCGGGCCGCGCGGGGCCTTGGTGGCCGGGGCCGAGACCAACGGCTCGGGTGAGCCCACCAGCCGATCGCCGACGCGGATCGAATCGAGCCGCTCGCAACCGAGACGCACATAGTCGGGCGAAATGTCGAATGCCAGGTAGTTGCGTCCCAGCTTCTTGGCGACCGCCACGGTGGTGGCGCTGCCGGAGAACGGATCGGCCACTAGATCGCCCTCTTCGGAGCAAGTGCGAATGATGCGGCCCAGCAGTTGCTCGGGCATTTGGCAGCCATGGAAACCGGCCCGCTCCTTGAACGTGCCGGCGACGCGCGGAAAGTACCAGGTGTCTTCCTCGGCGCCAAAACAATCGGCCAGGTCCTGCGGGCGCAGCGTCCAGGTGCCGCCATCGGCTGCGTGCCCGTTCGTGGCGGGGGGACGAATGATCCAGGTGTCGTCGGGCAAGCGTCCGTTGGGATTGGCGCGGCGGTCGTTGTAGACAAGCTGCCGTGCCG
Source organism: uncultured Planctomycetaceae bacterium (assembly GCA_963779015.1). GTDB lineage: Bacteria > Planctomycetota > Planctomycetia > Pirellulales > PALSA-1355 > JTS-RE94. Next base: position 414,308 of record CAVZWY010000026.1, read on the forward strand.
AGGGGATGCGATTGGCCGGATCGGCTTCGCGGAACGTGAAGTTCCTGGGATCCTTCACGAAGTAAAAAAGATGCGCGTGCGAACGGGTGAACTTTCTGGTGCAGTTGACGCCGAAGGTGTAGTACCACACGACCCAACTGCGGCAGTGGAAGCCGATCTTCTGGCTTTCGAGTTTTAGCTCGGCGGCGAATTCGTCGCCAATGGCCAGCCAGAACGTGCCGTCGGGCTTGAGCGCGCGATAGACGGCCGAGATCCAGTTGCGCGACCAGGCGAGGTATTCCTCATAGCCCTGCCGGTCTTCGTAAACGTCGTAGTCGTAGCCGATGTTGAACGGCGGATCGGCGAACGCCAGATCGACCTTGCCGGGGCCGAGCTTTTCCAAGCCCGCGATACAGTCGCCGAGTTGAATCGTGTTGAGCATGTCGTCCATGGCAAGAGATTCCTGGGGGCGCGGTGCCGTGATGTGGTTATGATAGCGTGACACGGGGCGGTGCGGCAGCGCCAGCGCGGCGGGCGAGTGGGCTGCCATGCTGCCAGCGGAAACAGACGGCGGGCAATTCACCAATCCCCGCGGGAACTTCGCGCCCAGGCCCGCGCTTTACTTGCGGACGCCGCCACCGGAAGTTACGGTTTGGGGGGTGATGACCGTCGCTGGCACAGGGTCATCCGGATGCCGCCTGGCGCGGCGCGTTTCCGTCACAAGTGAGAAAGACGCATGTCGAGCAAGCGCGGACGATGGTTGGTGGTGGGATTGGCGGCGGTTGGCTGCTTGTTGGCTGTCGGCCGTGGGGTCGTTGCGGCCGAGGGGTCTACCGAGCTTGACCCGCACGCGCTGGCCCAGAGCGTTACGATCTATCGTGATGCCTACGGCATGCCGCACATCGACGGGCCGACCGACAAGGCCGTGCTGTTTGGATTTGGGTATTGCCAGGCCGAGGACTATTTCTGGCAGATTGAAGATTCCTACGTGATGGGGCTGGGACGCTACGCCGAGCTGTACGGCAAAGGGTCGCTGTCCAAGGACATGCGCAATTGCGCGTTCGAGATTCCGCGGCGTTCCAAAGAGGACTATGAGAAGCTCGATCCCGAGCCGCGCGAAGCGGGCGCCGCATTCGTGGCGGGCATCAACTACTATCTCGACACCCATCCCGAGGTGAAGCCGCGCCTGTTGGAGAGGATGGAACCCTGGTATCTGCTGGCTTTTGCCCGCGCGGCCATTCTGGAGCTCGTCGGCGGCCACCTGCACGTTTCGAGCAACGAGGTGCCCGGCAGCTACGAACAGAAGCAACTCGAAGCGGAAGTCAAAGCCGCCACGGGCAGCAACGCCTGGGCGATTTCCGGCAGCAAGACCCGTTCGGGCAACACGATGCTGCTCATCAACCCGCATCAGCCCTTCTATGGTTTTGGCCAGTTTTACGAAGCCCACCTGCGCAGCGGCGAAGGCTGGAACTTCACGGGCGCGTCGTTCTTTGGCACACCGCTGCCGACTTTGGGCCACAACGAGTACTGCGGCTGGGGACTGACAACCAACGAGCCCAACGTGGGCAGTTCGTGGCGCGAAACGTTTGACGATCCCGACGAACCGCTCAACTATCGCTATGGAAGCGGCTATCGCAAGGCGGTCCAGTGGCAGGACACGATCAAGGTGAAACGCATCGGCGGTTTTGAAACCGTGGATTGCACGTTTCGAAAAACCCACCACGGACCCATCCTGAAGAAGCTCAGCGACACGCAATACGTATCCGGCCAGATTGCCAAGCTCTACGACGCCGTACTGTCGCGGCAAAGCCGGATGATGATGCGGGCCAGGAACTTCGCCGAGTTCCGCGAAGCGATGGCCATGCTGGAACTGCCGCTGTTCAACACGGTGTACGCCGACGTCCACGGCGATATCTACTACTTGTACAACGGCATCGTGCCGCGTCGTGACCCGCAGTTCGATTGGACGAAAACGGTCGACGGCAGCGATCCGCGCACCGAGTGGCAAGGAATCCACCCGCTCGACGACCTTCCTCAGGTGCTCAATCCGTCCTCGGGCTACGTGCAAAACTGCAACTCGACGCCCTACACGACCACCGACGACGCGGGACCCGCGATCGGCGACTACCCGGACTACATGGTGGAAGACCGACACGACGACAAGCGGCGTGCCAAAGTTTCGCGGATGTTGTTGCGCGAGGCGCACGACATGACGCTCGACAAATGGCAGGAGCTGTCGTTCGACTCGACCATTTATTGGGCGCTCAGCGAGTTGCCCCACTACCGCCGAGAGTTCGATCGCCTGCGTGAGTCGGATCCGTCGCTGGCGGACCGCGTGGAACCCTATCTCGAGCACTTGCTCGATTGGAACTGCAAGGGGTCGATCGAATCGACCCAAGCCACGCTGTGCATTGCCTGGTACGAGGAACTGTACGGCTTTGGGTATCCGGCCGAGACTCTCAAGCCGCAGTACGTCAGCGACGTGCCCGAGCAGTTCAAGGCCCTGATCACGGCGGCTCAAAAGCTGAATGGCAACTTCGGCGATTGGAAAGTACCGTACGGGCAGGTGAATCGCTTTCAGCGGCACGCGGACGTGGGCGATTTGTTCAAGATTCCCTTCAGCGACGACTTGCCCAGCCTGCCCAGCGCCGGCATGCCCGGACCGCCTGGCGTGGTTTTTACGACGTACTTCACGCCGTCGATCTATCTGCCGCCCTTCAAGAAGATGAAGAAACACTACGCCGTGGTGGGAACCAGTTACATGTCGATTGTTGAGTTCGGCGACCGTGTGCGCAGCAAGTCGCTGCTGCCGTATGGCGCCAGCGGCAATCCCCAGAGCCCCCACTTCTTCGACCAGGCGGCTCTCATGTCCAAGAAGCAGATGAAGGACAACCCGATCTATTGGGACGACGTCGTCGCGCAGGCCAAGACTTACTATCACCCCGGCGAGCAACCCAAGCCGGCGGCGACGCTAAGCGGGGCGCAGTAACTGCCCCGCGGCACGTGCCATGGAGCCGCGCGAAGTCACTGTCCGGTTCGACGTCGGGAGTTTGCCGGGTGACCATGTTCCCGGCACGGCGAATCGGGTAAAACCTTGTCGCCGGCCAAGCGGCCGCGCCCGTAGCGACGGTTTCCATGGAATGTTTGGATGCCGGGGGTGCAAGACCATGCCACATCCTTCGCGTCGGGAGGTATTGGCTTCGGGCGTTGCCGCGGCAGGAGGAGTTCTGATGAGCGCCAAGACGACCCGCGCCGGCGGCGGCCCAGAAGCTGGCCAAGCGGAGAGCCTGCCCAGCTTTCGCTTCGCACTCGAGGAGCAGCCGGCCAAGACCGGACATGGCGGCTCGGCGCGAAGCTTCGGCCGATCACTTTCCTGTTTCCACCGGCATTGCCGGAGTGTCGATGCGGCTGGCGCCGGGCTCGATGCGCGAACTGCACTAGCACGCCAACGCCGCGGAGTGGGCTTACGTCGAAAGTGGCCACTGCCGCATCACGATCCATGGCCCCGATGGCACCCAGGACATTGCCGACTTTGGCCCGGGCGACGTGTGGTACTTTCCGCGCGGCAACGGCCATTCGATTCAGGGGCTGGGCCCGGGCGAATGCCATTTCATTTTGATTTTCGACAATGGGTACTTCTCCGAGTTTGCCACGTTCAGTTTCTCGGACTGTCTGGCGCACACGCCCAAGGAAGTGCTGGCAAAAAACCTGCAAGTGCCGGCGTCGACGTTCGACAATTTTCCGACCAGCGAAGTGTACTTTGCCCAAGGGCCGGTTCCACCCGCGTTGCCGGCGGCGCCGTTGCCGCCGCACAAGTACCGGCTCGAAGAGCAAAAGCCGCGCCAGTTTCACGGCGGCACGCTGCGAATGGTTTCGGCCAAGGAGTTTCCAATTTCCAAGACCATCACCGGCGCGGTGATGCGGTTGCAGCAGGGAGCGCTGCGCGAGCTGCACTGGCATCCCAACGCCGACGAATGGCAGTATGTGCTGGCCGGCAAGATGCGGATGACCGTGTTCGCCTCCAGCGGCCGAGCCGAAACGATCGAGCTTTCCACGGGAGACGTGGGCTACGTGCCGCAAGGCTACGGGCACTATCTCGAGAATGTGGGCAGCGACGAGTGCCGGCTGCTGCTGGCCTTCAACAGCGGCGACTATCAGGAGATCAGCCTCAGCGGCTGGATCGCCTCGAATCCGAAGTTGCTGGTGGCCACGAACCTGGGCGTGCCGGAGAAAGAAGTCGCCGAGTTTCCCAAGCGAACGGTGTTTATCGCCGACTGATATGTATCGGCCGCGAGCGAATTGGGATCAGGCAAGTCGGCGCCGCTAGCGCAACCATCAGGCGGCGTGATGCGAATGCGACCAACCTGGCTCGTGGGCAGCCGTGCCGGCGCGCACCAGCAGCAGTGCTTCTTCGAAGTCGGCTTGCAACCGCAGGAAGCGGCGCTCGTCACCGCCGTGATCGGGATGCAGGCGTTTGACCCGGCGGCGATAGGCTCGCGACAGATCGGCTTCACTGCAAGGCATGCGCAGACCCAGCGCCGCCACGGCCCGCGGAGTATAGACGCTGGCCCAATTGGGAACTTCGGCAAACGGCAGGCGGCGCGCGATCACCGCCACGCCACGTTTGAGCGCGCGGATGTAGGCCCGCACGTCGAGTACCAGAAAGACAAAGCCCGCCAGTGGCAGCGCGATAATGATGACCAAAAACGCGATGGTCAGCGCCAAATCGAACGCGTTGGGCCAGGATTCATTTGGTACGTAAGACATCATGGCAGTCACGCGCCAGGGTACGGCCCGAGTGTAATTGCGCGCAAGTCCGCTGCAAATCCGCCGGCAGCCGCCAGCAAGGTCTCTGTGCAAATCTTAGGCCGGAGGGCTCAATCGAGCAAGATCGCTTGAATATCTCTTACCGAATTGTCATGCGCTCGAGGTCCCCAGGCCGATGCCTTCGCCGAAATAGTATTTGCGGGCTTCGGGATTGGCCAGCACTTCTTCCGGGGGCCCGTGGCACAACACGCTGCCGGAGCGAATGACGTAACTGCGGTCGGTGATTTCCAACGTCTCGCGCACCTGGTGGTCGGTGATCAGGATGGAGATGCCGCGCTCGCGCAGGTCGCGGATGATGGCCTGGATGCTGTCGATCGTGACTGGGTCGATGCCGGTGAACGGTTCGTCCAGCAGGATCAGCTCGGGATCGGAGACGAGGCATCTGGCGATTTCGAGCCGTCGGCGTTCACCGCCCGAAAGCGAATCGGCCCGGCTTTTGCGCAGCCGCGCGATGTCGAATTGTTCGAGCAGTTCGTCGCAGCGGGCGCGGCGCGTGCGGCGGTCGAAGCCGAGCATTTCCATCATGCCCAGCAGGTTGTTTTCGACCGACAGTTTGCGAAAGACGCTCGACTCTTGGGCGAGGTAGCCCATCTTTCCGTCGGCGCCCGGCGATACATGGGCCAGTCGGTCACGTCGATGTCGTTCAACAGCACGGTGCCTTCGTCGGGATCGATCATGCCGCAGGTCATGCGGAAGCTGGTGGTCTTGCCTGCGCCGTTGGGACCGAGCAAGCCGACGATTTCACCGCGGTCGACTTCGAAGGCGACGCCGTCGACCACCCGCCGACGGCCATAGATCTTCACCAGCCCGTGAACCTCGAGCATCGGCATGTTGCAATCCTCCTTGACGGTCGTGGCCGGCGTGATCGTCGGCCTGCTCGGGTCGAAGTAGTTCGGGGCGCGCGGCTCAGCCACGGGCCGGGGCAACGGCTAGCGTATCAATCCCATCTGCGGCACGTTTGGAATGATGCCGATGGACGCGTCGGTCAGCGGAATCGGCAAGTCGATCGGATGCGGCCAATAGATGCACAGCGCCTTGCCCACCAACAGGCTACGGTCCACGTAGTGTTCGCCCTGCCAGAATCGCGCGTCGGCGCTGGCCGGGCTGTTGTCGCCCAATACGAAGAACTGGTCCTGCTTCAAATCGAACGCCACGGCTTGCCGGTCGTCGAACAGGTTGTGACCGGTGGGGGATTGCCACTTGCCGGGCGTCGAGAGAAAGTCGACCAGCTCTTCGGTTCGATAAATGGGGACCATGCTCCGCGGCGTGGCAAAATCGGTAATGGGCCCGGCCTTGTCGAGGCTGCCATCGGCAATGTAGTAAATGTCGCGCAGCACGCGCAGGTGGCTCAATTCGACGGCCGCGCCGCGCGAACCGATGCCCACCGGCGCCAGATCGCCCGGATCGCTGTCATTCGACACGGGATGGTCGTTGTGCAAATCGCCGTATTCGGCCGGCTGGTCGAAGGTCACCACGTCGTTGCCGATCCACAGCACGAGCTGCCGGTCGACGTTGGCGAAGCGCAATTCATATTGTCCGGGTCCGCGGAGCGACGTTTCGGCCGTGCGTTTCCAATTGGCGAGTCCGTCGATCGAGAGCGTGGCGCGACCGGTGGCCACGTCGACGGTGCAACGAAAGTGCCGACCGCCCTTGACCAGATCCAATAGCAGCTCGCCTTTGGCGCCGAGCACGTCGGCCTCGCATTCGACAAGCAGGTCGCCGACCCAGTGCAATCCCAAGGCGCTGGGCGGCATGCCGTAGTACGCGTCGCCGCGCGTGACACGGGTGTTGAACGCGTAAAAGTCGGTGATCAATTGCCCCCGGGCGAGTTGTCGGATCGCGGTGGCGCCCGCTGCGGGATTTTGCCAGAATCGATCGGTGGGCACGCGGTTCTCGTAGCGCAACCAGGTTTCGTCGGCCGAGCCGTCGGTGGCAAACTTGCGGCCGTCGTCGGACGGTTTCCAGACACCGTTGGTTTCGGCGGGCTGGGGGATATTGCTCCACCGGGATGGCCAACCGGCCTCGACCAGCGCGGGGCTGACGTAGTCGTTGTCGTGTACGATCTGCGCCACGGCACGAATCTTTTCCGGTGGCTTGCGCGTCAGTTTGAATCCGCCATCGATTGGTCCTTTGACAGAAATATCTCCATTTTGGATCAGTACCCGCTCGTTGGGCAAACCGACCAGCCGCTTGATGAAATAGGTCTCGGCTTCAAGCGGGCAACGAAACACGATCACGTCCCAGCGGCGCGGTTCCGAGAATTGATAGGGGACCTTGCTCACCCAGATGCGATCGCCCGAATAGCTCTTTTGCAATTCGAACTCCCCGTCGATGGCGTCGTTCGGGTCGACGGACATCATGAAGCGGCAATTGGGGCACGTGCACTCGACGACCTGGTGTCGCGGATCGATGGCGCCGTTCTCCAAGCGCAGCAAGTTGCCGGCGCGGTCGGCTTCCTCGCTGCAACTGGCCGTGTAGGCATAGCCGCACTCGGGACACACCACGTCCTTGTGGCGACCCATCAGCGTGGGCGCCATCGAGCCGGTGGGAATCACGAATGCCTCGGCTTCGAAGGTCTTGAACAGAAACGCCAGCGCAAACGCGATGGCGAAGGCCTCGATCGTGTCGCGCACGCTGCGTCCCCAGTGCGACATCGAACCATCGCGGTGCTGCGGATCGGCCCCGGAGTGGTCGGTTGGTTTAGCTGTTTCGCTCATGCGTACTATCTTAACGGATGAATTTCATCCGGGCGAAGTTGGGGAAGAACGGAAACGGGATGGGCGTGCCGGGCAGCGTGTCGAACGAATGCGGCCAGAAAATGTACAGCGCCTTGCCCACCAACAACTTGCGATCCACGTACGGTTCGGCCGACCAGAGCCGGGCATCGAGGCTCAGCGGGCTGTTGTCGCCCAGCATGAAGAACTGGTCCTCGGCCAACGGGAAAACGGCTTCGCCGCGCTGGTCGAACGGATTGGGGCCGGTGGCCGGATTCCACTCCGCGGGGGTTTTCCAAAACTCGGCCAATTGATCGTACGTCAGGCGGTACACCAGGGCCGACGGCGAGGAATAGTCGGTCACATCGGCGTGGCCCGTGGTGGCGATGTAGTAGATGTCGCGCCGCAGCCGCAAGTCGCTCACGCGCAGGCCGGCTCCGTGAGCACCGATGCGCGCAGGCAGTAGATCGCCCGGATCTTGTTCGTTCGATTGCGGGTGGTCGTTGCCCAACGGCGGATAGGTGGTTTCCGCGTCGAACGCGATGGGCGAGCCATCGATCCACAACCAGAGCTGGTTGTCGACATTGGCAAACTCAACCTGATGGCTGCCGGCCCCGCGGACGCGCGTCTCGGCGCGGGGCTTGTAGTCGTCGCGCGCGTCGATGGCCAGAGTGGCTTCACCCGTGGCGCAGTCGATCTCGCAACGGAAGTGCGCGCCCCCTTTGACCAGTTCGAAGTTGGCCGTGCCCTCGGGCTTGGTGACTTCTAGCTGGCATTCCAGCAGCAGGTCTCCGACCCAATGCCGGCCGAGAAACTGCGCCTGATAGGGCGTTCGATTGCGCTGCACGCTGGTGTCGTAGCCGTAGAAATCGGTGATCAGGCTCGGCTTTGGCTGATAGTCTTTCGGCAGCGGCCCCTGGTCGAGCCGTTTCCAATCGTTCAGATCCGGCACGAAGTGTTGATAGCCGAGCCAACGCACGTTGGGCTCGGAGCCGTCAATTTCATAGCTGCGGCTGCCATCGCTGGTGGTCCAACCGACGGATTCGGCGGCGGCCGATCCATCGGGCACGGGCTGCCAGCGCACGGGCCAACCCTTCTTGGTCATGGCGTCCACGACGTAGTCGTTGTCGTAAACGACCTGGGCCATGGCCTGCAGCTTGGCAGGCGGTCGACGTTCGAGGTGAAACCTTTTTTCGCCCGGCGCTTTGATGTATACGTCGCCGTGCCAGATACGCAGGGTTTCGTTGGGTAGGCCCACCATCCGTTTGATGTAGTTGGTCTCGGCCCCGCCCGGAAACTTGAACACCGTGACGTCCCATCGCCTGGGTTCGGCGAAATCGAACGTGAACTTGGTGACCAGGATGCGGTCGCCGCCGTAGGTCGGATATTCGCGTCCCTCGGGGGTCTGCGGGTCGACGTTCACCGTATAGCGGCACAACGGGCAAGTGACGTCCACCACTTCGTTCAGCGGACCGCGGTAGCCGCCTTGCTGCGCGACGTCGTCCGATTCGCTGCTGGCGCCGGCGGCGTACTGATAGCCGCACTGGGGACAGGCGATGTCCTTGTGCGCGCCCATCAGGGTGGGGGCCATCGAGCCGGTGGGGATGACGAACGCTTCGGCCTCGAACGCGCGAAACAGAAAGGCCAGGATGAACGCCACGACGATCGACTCGATCGTCTCGCGAATGCTCCCCTTCGAGAGAAAAGAGGGCCCCTGCGCAGCATCAACTGGCGCCGCCCGACGGTCGGGGCGCGATTGCTTGGCGGCGGCGGATCGCTTCTTGGCCATGAGGGTTCGTCGCGCGGCTTTTACTCTGTACGGGCAAGCAGGGACGCCGGATCGGTGGAACGTGCGGCAGGAGCGGGAAATATAGCGAATTCGGCGAATTCTAGGAACCGAAATACCCACCCAACCGACACGCCCGTACGCCTGATTTTACCAGCCCAGCACGCGGCCCACGATGTTTCGCCGCGAAACGCCGGGCTCGATCCACCAGCGGCTATCTTCGGAATGCGGGCTGTTGTCGCCCAGCAGGTAGTATTCGCCGGGTCCGAGTTGATATTCCGTCGCGCCGCCCGGGGGGCCGGGCGTGTAAAACACGTCGCGAAATACGGCCAGCTTTTCGACCGTGACGAGAGCGGCCCGCACGCCGATCGCCAGCGGCGCGGCAACTATCGAAGTGTTTTGCGCGTGAACTTTTTCATTCGTGGGTTCGAATGAATACCGCAGCAGCACGTCGCCGTTGAGCGACAATTGAACTTGATGGTCTGCTAGCATCCAGGCGAAACGTTGGGGGCGATTGCGATGCAGTGGATAAGTGGGCCACATGGACACGGACTGCCCGTTGCGCTGGAGCCTGCCACAGTCGCGCTCGATATCGAGTTGCGCGACGAACAGGTCGTCGCCATCACCTGCACGGAAGAAGAGCGAGCCGGCGCCTTCGCAAGTGAACTCGCCCGTTAGCAGCAAGTCGTTGACGGTTGCAAACGGGCGCGACTCGTCCTGATCGTAAGAGCTTTCGTCCAGAATCGCTCCATCGCCGGTGGTGCCCGACGCGTCGGCAAGCGGCGGATGATGATACTCGAGCCAGCGAATTGGCCCGTTGTCGCGCGGACTGTTACCCGCCGTTTCGTGCTCGTGTCGGAAACCCGGGCCGTGCGGTTGCCACTTGTCGCTGGAACTGGTCCAGCGGCTGGCAATACTCGCTTGTTCTTTGTCCTCGGTCTGCTCGTGGACGAGCACGGACATCTGGCGCACGACGTCGTGCGGCTTGCGCCATTTTGCCGTCGATCCACACTTCGCCGTCGCGCACTTCGACGATTTCGCCGGGCAAGCCGACGACGCGCTTGACGCACCACGCGCTCGGCGACTCGGGACAATCGAGCACCACGCGCTCCCAGCGCCGCGGCGGAAATAGCGCCAGCGTGGCGCGATCGACCACGACGCGGCTGCCGGGCCGATCGACGCCGGCGCTTGTATCGTTGTCGGCGCGACAGTAGGGACAGATAACAGGTCGGCGCACCGCGGGCAGCGACTCCAGCCCACAGGCGAATTCCTGGCCGCAGGCGCTGCAATGCCAAGAACGATGCGGACCGCGCAAGCCGGGCGCCATCGATCCGCTGGTGACGCGCACGGGAACGAACAGGCCGCTGACGAGAAACGCATCGATCAGGATCGCGCCCAGCAGGCAGCTCACCACGACGCGCAGCGCGATGCCGGCGTGGTGCGAGCGGCGGCGGGCGGCGGGCGTTAGCTGGTCTTCTCGGCGCCGGTATCGAGCACGGCCAAGAACGCCTTCTGCGGAATGTCGACGCTGCCGATCGACTTCATCCGCTTCTTGCCTTCCTTTTGTTTTGCCCATAGTTTGCGCTTTCGCGAGATGTCGCCGCCGTAGCACTTGGCCGTGACGTTCTTTCGCAAGGGCGAGATGGTCTCGCGCGCGATGATGCGGCTGCCGATGGCGGCTTGCAGGGCGATCTCGAACATGTGCCGGTCGATCTCGGTGCGCAGCTTCTTGACGATCGCGCGGCCCCGGCGGTCGGCGTCGCGGCGGTCGCAAATGATCGACAGCGCGTCCACCTTCTTGCCGCCGATCAGAATGTCCAACCGCACCAGGTCGGCCGGAAAATAACCGATCAGCTCGTAGTCCATCGTACCATAGCCGCGGGTGACGCTCTTCAGCCGGTCGTGCATGTCGTAGATCACCTCGGCCAGCGGCAGCTCATAAGTGAGCATGGCCCGCGTGGGCGAGAGATACTCGGTGCGCACGTAGACGCCGCGGCGGTCGGTGCACAATTGCATCACCGGGCCGATGTAGTCGGTGGGCAGCACGAAATTCACTTTCACGATCGGCTGGCGGAATTCGTCGATCAGGCCGGCGTCGGGCACTTGCTGCGGATTGTGGATCTGCAGCGTCTCGCCAGCGGTGGTCAGAATCTCGTAGGTGACGTTCGGCGCGGTTTGCACCAGGTCCATGTCGCTTTCGCCTTCGAGCCGCTGCTGGACGATCTCCATGTGCAACAGGCCCAGGAAGCCGCAGCGGAAGCCAAAGCCCAAAGCGTCGCTGGTTTCCGGCTCGAACTCGAAGCTGGGGTCGTTGATCGACAGCTTGGTCAGCGCGTCGCGCAGTTCCTCGAAGTCCTGGCCATCGGACGGATACAGCCCGCAATAGACCATGCGCTGCGGCGCCCGATAGCCGGACAACGGCTCGGCGGTGTCTTCGCCCGGCACGCTCACCGTGTCGCCGATATGTACCTGGCCCAGCGACTTGATGTTGCAGATGAGGTATCCCACCTGCCCTGCCTTGAGCTCGTCGCAGGGGCGGCGTTGGGGCACGAACTGGCCCAGTTCCAGCACTTCGTGCGTGGTGCCGGCTTTGAGAAAGCGAATCTTCTGCCCCTTGCGCACGGTGCCGTTCATCAACCGCACGTAGGTAATTGCGCCGCGGAATTCATCGTAGTGGCTGTCGAACACCATTGCCTGCAAGGGCGCGTCGGGGTGGCCGCTCGGCGGCGGAATGCGCTCGACGATCGCCCGCAGCAGATCTTCGGCTCCTTCGCCGCTCTTGCCACTGCAGCGCAGCACATCGTCGGGGTCGATGGCCAGCACCGACTCCATCTCGGCGATCACTTCGTCGGGCCGGGCGTGCTTCAGGTCGACCTTGTTCAATACCGGCACGATCTTCAGGTCGTGCTCCATGGCGGCATACGCGTTGGCCACGGTCTGGGCTTCCACGCCCTGAAACGCATCGACCAACAGCACGGCTCCTTCGCAGCAGGCCAGGCTGCGCGACACTTCGTATTGAAAATCGACGTGGCCCGGCGTGTCGATCAGGTTCAATTCGTAGTCTTCGCCGTCGACCTTGTAGCGCATGGCCACGGCACGGGCTTTGATCGTGATGCCGCGCTCGCGCTCCAGGTCCATGTCGTCGAGCGTTTGCTCGCGCATGGCGCGCTTTTGGATCGTGCCGGTTTTCTCCAACAGCCGGTCGGCCAACGTGCTCTTGCCGTGGTCGATATGGGCGACGATGGAGAAGTTGCGAATGTGTTTGCCGTCGATGTTGGCCATAAAGGTCGCTGGTTTCAAAGTCTCAGGGCGCCATGTTTATGGCGCCCAGAGCAATTTGTTCGTCTCTTGTTCTCGGCAGGGTGCCGCTGCTTGCTTGTCGAGCAGTGCTTGTTGCCAATGGAAGGCACTGCTAACAAGTTAGCAGTGGCACCTGGCGCGTGGTGTTGATGTTCCGTTTACTTGCTTTTCTTGTTTTGTTCTCGTTGATGGGAACGGCGGGCTAGCCCCGCGGCGCCGATGAAACCGGCGTCGCCGCCGAGCATGGCAAAGTCGATCGAGATGCGCTCCGCCAGAAAAGGAAACGCCCGGGCGTGGACCTCCTGCTTGATGCGTTCCAGGAACGTGCGGCCGGTGGGACTGTCGTGCTCGCCAAACGTCATGGCCCCGCCGATCACCACGCCTTGCGGATCGATGGTGTGCATGGCCGAGGCGACGCCGATGCCCAAATAGCGGGCTGTCTCGATGATGATCTCCAGCGACAAGGGATCGCCGGCTTTGGCTTCTTCGTCGATCATCAGGCTCGATAGCTCTTCGCCTTTGGCGATGCGCTGGCTGAGCGAACTTTTGCGGCCGGTCTCGAGCAACTCTTCGGTGCGTTTCACGACGGACGTGGCACTGGCATAGGCCTCCAGGTGGCCGCGCTGGCCGCAGGAGCACATCCGCGCGTCGTCGTTGAAGTCGAGGATCATGTGTCCCAGTTCCGAGCCTGCGCTGTTTTCACCTTCGACCAGTAGATCGCCAATCACGATGCCCCCGCCCACGCCCGTGCCCAGGGTGAACATCACCATGCTGTGCAACACGCGTCCGCTGCCGACCCAGAACTCGCCGTAGGTTGCGGCGCGGGCGTCGTTGACGAAGGTCACCGACTGTTCGCACGCTTTGGCCAGTTCGGCCTGAATCGGAAAGTGCCACCAGTGCGGCAGGTTTCCCGGCTCGAGCAGGATGCCTTGGGCCGTGTCCATCGTGCCGGGCGTTCCCAGCCCCACCCGATCGATGCGGTTCCACTTAAGTCCCACGCCGGCGACGATCTCGCGGAGCGTGGTGCTGATCCGCTCGACGGCTTGCTCGGGCCCTTGTTCCTCGTGGGTCGGCATGCTGGTGTAGGCCAGCGGCCGTCCTTCGTCGTCGACCAGTCCCAGCTTGATGTTGGTTCCGCCCACATCGGCCGCGGCGTAGAACGGAGGCTGGGCGTCAGCCAAGCGAATCAACTGCCGGGAATGAGCCATGGCGGGCAAGGCACACGGGGGGAACACACGCGCGAGAACTGGTCGCAACCAGAAGTAGTATAAGAGTTTGAGCCCGGCGGGACAATGCGAGACGAGGGGCCGCCGGCGGGCTAAAAACGGGCCAAGATAGGGGTAGGGGAGTCCGGCTCCACCGGACTTCCCTACCCCTATCCACGAAGCCGCTACTTCTTCGGCCGCACCTTCACCACGCTGCTGCAGCGGCTGCAGCGCCGCCGCTGCGGATTGAGCTTGCCCCCACATTTCGGGCAGCGCATCGCCTTGAGCTTCTTCACGAACGGACTATGCGGACGAGTTCTCATGGGAGCAGACCCTTTAGACGACCAAACCGTGGCACGCGGGAAGTGAGTCAGGATAGCAGGCGGGCGGGACGGGGGCAATCGCGGGAAGAGTGGGGTTGCACTGTTCTTTGAATTCATGAATCAACTTGTGCCATCGGCAATCCCACGCCGCCGTTTCATGCAGGGACTTCACCCGCCGTCGGATTCCGCAGCTCCGATTCGTCGCTGGGCGCCTACCGCCCGCGAAGAGATTCACCGCCCGTATTTTTGCGATGATAACTCCATTGCCTTCGAGTACAGGTGTTGTTGCGTCCAGATAACTTCTCACGTCGGCAATCATCGAGGGCCCGCCGCGCGAAATACTAGTGATGTCTCCTCGTTCCCCGACGCAAGATCGTGGCAAGGCCGGCAAAGGCCAGAAAGATGAGCAACGTCTCGCCAGACTCCCCCTCCCGAGCGCGTGATTAGCTCCGCTGCGTGTTGTAGAATCGGGGCGTTGGCCTTTTCGGAAATCCGCCTGGCAAAGCGCGCGCTGCTTTGGGCCTGGGGGCGCTATTATCTCTTGTGGAGAAATTTGCCATGATCGAACAAATCCCTTTTGGCACCGACAGCTTTGCCGAAAACCCGGAGCCGCGGGTGCCCTGCGTCCTTTTGCTGGACGTGTCCAGCTCGATGGCCGGGCAGGCGATTGCCGAGTTGAACTCGGGCCTGGGCGTCTATAAGGAGGAACTGGTCTCCGACAGCCTGGCGTCGAAGCGGGTGGAGGTGGCCGTGGTCAGCTTTGGCGGCGAGGTGAATACGCTGGTGGACTTTACCACGGCCGAAAACTTTCAGCCGCCCGTGCTCGAACCGTACGCCGACACGCCGATGGGGGCGGCCATCAATCGGGCCATCGAGATGGTCACCGACCGCAAGGCGACGTATCGCGAGAACGGCATCGCGTTTTATCGGCCTTGGATCTTCATGATCACCGACGGCGCGCCGACCGACGAATGGCGCTCGGCCGCCGAACGCGTGCAGCAAGGCGAGCGCGACAAGGCCTTTTCGTTCTTTGCCGTGGGGGTGGAGAACGCCGATATGGGCGTGCTATCGCGGATCGCCACGCGCGAGCCGCTGCGGCTCAAAGGGTTGCGATTTCGCGACCTGTTTCAGTGGCTGTCGAACTCGACGGCGCCGGACGGTTGGGCTTCGATTTAGAGCCTGGGGACAAAACGCCTGCGGAGAGGGGGACAGTCCCCGGCGTTTTGTCCCCACGCTATTAGTCGTCGTCGCAAAACTGGACAACAATGCCCGTCGGGCGCCACTGCCAACTTGTTAGCAGTGCATTCCATTTGGGTGTAACTCGCATTCCTCGCGTGGTAGCAGGTGGATTCACAAGGAGTTGCGGCAAGTGCTAGCGTGAAGGTGAAGAAGAGGGCCTCCGCGGGTAGAACGGATTGTGATTGCAGTCCTTCCCACCCATCCAGGAGGCCCGGCCATGATCGTCGCACGGGAGCAAGCGTTTCTCAAGGCGCAACGGCAATTCCAGGCGTTGGAAATGTACGTCGAACGCGCGGCCGACGGCGGCCAGCGGATCGATCAAGTGGAACGTGAACTGTTCGGCCGGCTGCTGGCGCTGGGACACACGCTGCTGTCGGCCTTCGTGGCCGCCGCGGGGGATGGCGACGCGGGCGCGACACTGGAAACCACCCAAGGCCGCACGGTCCGCCGTTTGCAAGGCCGGCACGTGCGCCGCTACCTGTCGATCTTCGGCGAACTGTTGATCGGCCGCTACGTCTACGCGGCGCGGGAAGGGCAGAAAGTCGAGCGGGCGCCCTTGGACGAGCGGCTGGGGCTGCCGGCCGGCGAGTTCTCCTACGTCCTGGAAGACTGGCTCGAGCGGCTGTGCGTCAAGGAGTCGTTTCACGAAGCGGTGTCCGATCTGCACGCGTGGTTGGGTGTCGCGCCGAGTGAACGGGCGGCCGAGCAGATGAACCAGCAGATGGCCCAGCACGTCGAAGCCTTCCAGTTCGAGCGCGCCGCGCCGCCGGCCGACGAAGAGGCCGAGATCCTGGTAGCCACGGCCGACGGCAAAGGGGTGCCGATGCGCCGCCCGCTGGAAGAGCGGGTCCGCCGCGGACCGCGTCGCGGCAAAGGCGAAAAAGCGAACAAGAAACAGATGGCCTACGTGGGCGCGGTGTATACGATCGACCCCTTTCGCCGCACGGCCGACGACGTGCTCGACGAACTGGACCGGAAAGAACGCGCTGCCGAGCGGCCCGCGCCGCAACACAAGCAGGTTTGGGCCGAGATGACCCGCGTGCGGGAAGGAGAATCGTGTACGGGACGCGAACGTCTGTTTGTCGAGATGGCGGTGGCCTGTCACGAGCGCGACCCACAGCGCGCCAAGACACTGGTCTGCCTGATGGACGGCGAGAAGGCGCTGTGGGAGGTGCAGCGCGAGTGGCTGCCGCGGGCGGTCTGCATCCTGGACTTGTTCCACGTGCTGGAGCGGTTGTGGCAGGTGGCCCACGTGTTCCACCGCGAAGGCAGCCGTGAGGCGGCTCAGTTTGTCACGCGGCACTTGCGGCTGTTGCTGGAAGGCAAGGTGGGTTATGTCATCGGTCGCTTCAAACGACTCCGCGACGAACACGCGCTACATGGCTCGCGGCGGCGCGTCGTCTCGGCGGCCATCGGCTACTACGCAAACAACCGCCGGCACATGCGCTACGACGAGTACCTGGCGGCCGGCTACCCCATCGGCAGCGGCGTGGCCGAAGGCGCTTGCCGCCACGTGGTCAAGGATCGCCTGGAACAAACCGGCATGCGCTGGACGGTCGCCGGCGCGCAAGCGATGCTCCACCTGCGCGCCACCTACCTCAACGGACAATGGAACGACTTCCTGAACTACCGCATTGAAACTGAACAAACCAAGCTATACCGGCGCTCCGCGGCATAGAGATCTGCGAGTTACACCCATTCCATTTGCACCAAGCACTGCTTGACAAGCAAGCAGTGGCAGCAGGATTCGCTTTCGAGATTGCGTCAACGTCGGCGATAAAACAACAAGCGTAGGCGGTGGTTTGGAACATCGGAGGGCTCAGGCCCATTGCGCCATGTGGAAACTACTTTGCCAGAGCGTGCTGGGCACGTCGCACGAGCGGAGTGATCTGCCCTGTCAGGATTACTGCACGGCGGCCAGCGTGCCGCTAGTGCAAGGGCCGGTGCTGGTGCTGGTGTGCGCCGACGGGGCCGGCAGCGCCGAGCGCTCCGACGTCGGTTCGCGCGTGGCGTGCGAGATGCTGGTGCGCACGATCGCCGAGTGGCTGCACGCACAAGGCGCGCTGCCACTGGTGCTGGAGTCGCAGGCCACCGAGTGGGTGCGGCCGGTGCACGAAGCGCTGGTAGCGGAAGCCGAGCGGCTGGAAGTGGAGCTGCGGCAGTTGGCGTGCACACTGCTGTTTGCCGTGCTGAGCGCCGAGGGCGCGGCGTTCGGGCAGATCGGCGACGGCGCGATCGTGGCCCGCCGCGGCGACGCGTACGAGCACCTGCTCTGGCCCCGCGCGGGCGAGTACGCCAACACGACGTTTTTCGTGACCGATCCCAAGTTCGCCGAAAACATGGAGTGTGTCTGGTGTGCCGAGACGCCGGAAGAAGTGGCGCTGTTCACCGACGGTCTGCAGACCTTGGCGCTTGATTTCAATCGGCGGCAAGCGCACGGGCCGTTTTTCGAGCCGATGTTTCGCGCGTTGGGCGAGGCCGACGCGCCCGAGTTGCTGCTGGGGCCGCTGGTCGATTTTCTGCGCTCGCCGGCGGTGGTGGAGCGGACCGACGATGACAAGACGCTGATCCTTGCCACGCGACGTACACTCTGATGGCCCGCTATTTCGATCCGCAGGGGCGTGCGATTGCCCTGGGCAAAGAGCTGGGCTCGGGCGGGGAAGGCGCGGTATACGAGATTGCCGGCGACACGCGCCGCGTGGCCAAGATCTATCATCAGCCGGCCACGCCCGAGAAGGCGGAGAAGCTGCGCTCGATGGCCGAGCTGGCCTCGATCGATCTGACGGCAATTGCCTCTTGGCCACTGGAGGTCGTGTGCGAAGGGTCGCGCAACCGCGTGCGCGGGATCGTGCTGCCGCGGATCGACAACCACGACGAAGTTCACAAGCTGTACAGTCCCGCGCATCGCAAGATCGAGTATCCCGACAAGGACTGGAGCTTTCTGGCGCACGTGGCCATGAACTGTTGCGCCGCGTTCGACGCCATTCACGCCAAGGGGCACGTGATCGGCGACGTGAACCAGGGCAATGTGCTGGTGAGCCAGCGCGGCACCGTGTTCTTGATCGACTGCGACAGCTTTCAGGTGCATGCGCGGGGGCGGCGGTTCTCGTGCGACGTGGGCGTGCCGCAATTCACTCCGCCCGAGCTGCAAGGCCAGAATTTTCGCGGGCTCGCGCGGTCGGTGAACCACGACCGCTTCGGGCTGGCGCTGGTGATCTTTCACCTGCTGCTGATGGGGCGGCACCCGTTTGCCGGCCGCTATCTGGGCAAGGGCGACATGCCGATCGAGCAGGCGATCGCCGAGTTTCGTTACGCCTTCAGCCGGCACGCCGCCAAGCTGGAAATGGCCGCGCCGCCCAACACGCTGCCAATCGACCACGTAACGCCGCGGCTGGCGCCGCTGTTCGAGCGGGCGTTCGGCCGCGGCGGCGAGCAACCGGACACGCGGCCCTCGGCGGCCGAGTGGCACGCGGCGCTGTCGGCCGAACTGTCGGAGTTGCAGCGCTGCGAGGCCGATCGTGGACATCGCTTTGCCGCGGGCGTGAAGCAATGTCCCTGGTGCGCGTTGATGCTGGACGGTGCGCCGAATTTCTTTTTGTCGGTCACGTTTCGCGCGGCCACGCCGGCGCTGTTGGAAGTTACGCCGGCGCTTAAGGCACTGTGGGCCGAGATCGCCACCGTGCCGCGACCGGTGTCCGCGGTGCCGCCGCAGCCGCGTGCCGTTTCGGTGCAGCCTGCGCCGCCTCCGCCGGCGATCGAAAGTGCGCAGTCGCTGGCCGCGATGGTGGGCGCGGTTGCGCTGGCGAGCCTGGTGGCCAGCGCCGGCATGCTGGAATGGCCGCAGGTCGGTTACGTCAGCCTGCCGATGTTCGGCGTGTTTGCATTGTGGTGGACCGGCTTGTTCCTCGCGTCGGGCCATCGGCCGGAGCGCAATCGCCGGGCGAAAGTGTTGCGCGCCCGGCGAGGGCAATTGCGCCAGTTGCACACCGGCTGGCACATGGTCAGCTCGCGCCGACATGCAGTTCCGCAAGTTGCAGAAGGAACTGGTCACGGCCCGCGAACAGATCGCCAAGCTGAAGGGCCTGCACGACGTCGAACTGCGCAAGCTGAGCCGCGAGATGATCGACCGGCAGCAGGCGGCCTTTCTGCAGAGCAAGTTCATTTCCGACTACAAGATCGAGAGCATCAGCGTGGGGCGCAAGGCGACGCTGGCTTCGTACGGCATCGAGACGGCCTACGACATCGAATACAACCGCGTGCTGGCCGTGCCGGGCCTGGGGCCGCAGGTGACGAACATCCTGTGCGCCTGGCGTACTGAAATGCTGCGGCAGTTCACTCCGAACCGCGCCGCGGGCGTGCCGCTGGCCGAGCGGCAGGCGCTGCTGATGAAGTATGCCCAGGTGCGGCAGCAGCTCGAAGTGAAATTGCGCCGCGCGCGAAGCAGTTGCGCGAAGTCGACGCGGCGCTGCAAGGAAAACTGGCGCAACTGGCGCGGCAGATCGACGACGGCCAGCGATCGCTGGCTCAAGCCGAAGCCGACGTGGCCGTGATGGCAGAAACGCGCGGACGAGGGATCGGAAGGTTTTTGGGGCGTGACCGGTAGGGTGTCGTCGCGACGCGTGTCGTGCAGTGTCAGCCCCCGGCTTTGCCGGGGGATTCTTGGGAACGCCACGTATTTCACGGTGGACACGATTGCACGAGGTCGATCCACCGGCAAAGCCGAGGGCTGAACGCGCGATATCGTGCCGCGCTACGCCAGAATATCGTGAACGATTTCGCCGTGGACGTCGGTCAAGCGGAAGTCGCGTCCGGCGTAGCGGTAGGTGAGCTGCATGTGGTCGAGCCCTAGCAGGTGCAGCATGGTGGCGTGCAGATCGTGGAGGTGTACTTTGTCTTCGACCGAGTAATAGCCGTAGTCGTCGGTGCGGCCATATTGGATGCCGGGCTTCACGCCGCCACCGGCCAGCCACATGGTGTAGCCGTGCGGATTGTGGTCGCGGCCATCGCCTCCCTGGGCCGTGGGCGTGCGGCCGAATTCGCCGCCCCATAGCACCAGTGTGTCGTCCAGCAGTCCGCGGGCTTTGAGGTCGAGGATCAATCCGGCGATCGGCTTGTCGACTTCCATCGCGTTCTTGGCGTGGTCGCGCTTGAGATCGCTGTGCTGGTCCCACTTATAGCTGTGGCTGGCCTGCACGAAGCGGACGCCGGATTCGGCAAAGCGGCGCGCCATCAGGCACTGCCGACCGAAGTTGGCGGTCTTCGGATCGTCCAGTCCATAGAGCGCCAGCGTGGCGGGCGACTCGTCGGAGATGTCTTGCAACCGCGGCGCGGCGGCCTGCATGCGAAACGCCAACTCGAAGGAGTCGATGCGGGCTTCCAGCGCCGTGTCGGGACCCGATTGGCTCAGATGCTCGGCGTTCATCTCGGCCAGCAGGTCGAGCTCGCGGCGCTGGCGCATGCGGGGCGTCTGGTTGTTTTCGATGAAGGGAATCTTGGCACGATCGGAAGGGATTCCGGCGCTGCCCAGCGGCGTGCCCTGGTAGGTGGCCGGCAGGAAGGCCGAGCTGTAGTTGTTCTCGGCGCCGTGCGTGAGCGTGGGGCAAATGGTGATGAAGCCAGGCAGGTCGCGATTCTCGGTGCCCAGGCCGTAGGTGATCCATGAGCCCATGCTGGGCCGCACGAACGTGTCGCTACCGGTGTGCAGTTCGAGCAGTGCGCCGCCGTGGCGGCTGTTCGACCCGTGCATGGAACGGATGAAGCACAACTGGTCCACGATGCCGGCCGTGTGCGGAAAGAGTTCGCTGACCCAGGCGCCGCTTTGGCCGTGTTGTTGGAATTTCCAGGGCGAGCGCAGCAGGTTGCCCGTTTCGGCCGAGACGACGCGCGGCTTGTCGAACGGCAGCGGCTTGCCATGGTCGCGTTCCAACAGCGGTTTGTAATCGAACGTGTCGATCTGCGACGGTCCGCCGTGCATGAACAGGAAGATCACGCGCTTGGCCTTGGGCGCGAAGTGCGGGCGCGAGGAGCCAGCGGATCGACGCGGGCGGATGCCTCCTCGGCCAATAGACCGGCAAGCGCCAGACTGGCAAAGCCGGCCGCCGAGCTGCGCAACATCTCGCGCCGAGAGAGCGGACCGTGGCAATCGCAGGCGTTCCAGTGAGAGTTCATGGCGGCTAATCCAGGTAGGCGAATTCGTTGGAGGCCATGATGGTGCGGCAGAGGGCTTGCCAGGCGCGCAGGCGGGCGTCGGCTTCCGCCACGTTGTCGCCGGCCAGTTCTGCCTGATATTCGTTGACGAATCGCACGGCCCGTTCGATTTCATGGTCGGTGGCCGGGCGGGCGAGCGCTTTTTGATAAATTGTGGTCACGCGCGCGGCGTCATCGGCTCCGTCGGACAATAGCGACTCGGCCAAGGCGCGGCTTTCGGCGAGCATCAGGTCGCTATTCATCATGAACAGCGCTTGGGGCGCCACGGTGGTCGAGGGGCGTTTGCCGATGGAGGTGCTGGGGTCGGCGAAATCGAAAGCCGAGAAGACTTCGTACACGCTGCTGCGCACCACCGGCAGATAGACCGAGCGGCGGGGGCTTTGATAGTCGACGCCGTTCTTCGAAGCCGTGCTGGTGACGTATGTGTGATTGCCGAAAGTCAACATCGAGCCGCCCATCGCCAGATCCATGCGCCCGCTGGCCGCCAGCAGCGCGTCGCGAATCTCTTCGGCTTCCAGGCGGCGACGATTCATGCGCCACAGCAGCCGATTCTCGGGATCGACTTCCGCGGCGCGCGGGTTGAACGTAGTGCTCATCTGATAAGCGTTCGAGAGCACGATGAGCCGGTGCATGGCTTTGATCGACCAGCCGGAAGCGACGAATCGCCGGGCGAGCCAATCCAATAGCGGTTGATTGTCGACCCCCTGCCCTAGCCGGCCGAAGTTGTCGACCGAGCGGACCAGTCCTTCGCCCAAGTGGCCCTGCCAGATGCGATTGACCATCACGCGGCTAGTGAGCGGGTGATCGGGCTGGGTGAGCCATTGCGCCAATTCGAGACGCCCACTGGTGTCGCTGCCCAGCGGCTGTCGGTTTTCGCGTGCCAGGATGCGGGGGAACTGCCGCGGCACTTCGCGCCCAGCGTCAGGTGGCTGCCGCGGCGATGGATGCGCAGGTTTTGCACATCCCGCTCATCGACGGCCAAGGCCCGCGGAAGATGGGGTCGCTCGGCCTGCAATTGTTGCAGTCTTACCTGCTGCTGCGCCAGTTCGCGCCGTTGCCGCTCGCGGCCGAGCAGCAACATGAAATGATCGCCGAGTCCCGTACCGGCCGCGGGCTCAATCGGATCGGCGACTAGTTTCTCCAGCGTATTGATTTCTTTTTGCACCGCGGCGATTTGCTGTTCGCACTCGGCGAAGCGCTGCAACTCGTCGGGCGTGCCCAGCGTCCGTTCGGACCACATGGCCACGACCTTGTAGTTCTCCATCGTCTTGGTGCTTTTGAAGATGCCGGCCAGCGAATAGTAGTCGGCCATGGCGATGGGATCGAACTTGTGGTCGTGGCAGCGGGCGCAACCGAGCGACAAGCCCAGCAGGGCGCGGCCGATGGTGTCGACCTGCTCGTCGATGATGTCCATCTCCATCTTCACCGGATCGTCTTCGGCGAGCATCTTGGGGCCCAGCACGAGGAACGCGGTGGCGATCAGCCGGTCGGCGTTGATTTGCGGATCGGCTGCTGGCGGTTCGAGATCGCCAGCGAGTTGATCGACGATGAACCGGTCGTAGGGCAGATCGCGATTGAAAGCGCCGATTACCCAGTCGCGATAGCGCCAGGCGTGGGCCATGGCCATGTTCTCATCCATGCCGTTGCTGTCGGCATAGCGGGCCAGGTCGAGCCAGCGGCGGCCCCAGCGTTCGCCATAGCGGGGCGAAGCCAACAGACGATCGACTACCGTGGCCAACGCGTCGGGCCGAGTGTCGGCCACGAAGGCCTCCGTCTCCGCGACCGTGGGGGGCAAGCCGGTCAGATCGAACGTCACGCGCCGCAGCAGCGTGCGCTTGTCGGCCGGAGGCGCGGGCGCAAGGCCTTTGGCTTCCAGCGCGGCCAGCACGAAGTGGTCGAGGGGATTCTTGGGCCAACGGTTGTCTTTCACTGACGGGATCGGTGGCTCGGCAGGGGCGGTGAAGGCCCAGTAGTTGAGGTCCTCGTTCGAGAGCGGTGGCGGTTCGTCTTCGACCGTCGCGGGCGGCTGAGTGGGTGCTTCGGCATTGGGCCAAAGTGCGCCGGCTGCCACCCAGGCGGTGAGGTCGGCAATCTCGCGGGCTGGAAGCTTCGTCTTGGGCGGCATCTCGACGACGTCGCCGTGGCGGATCGCGCGAACGAGGAGGCTCGCCGGCGCATCGCCCGGTTTGACGGCGGGCCCCAGATCGCCCCCTTTGAGTAGCGCCGCGAGCGAATCGACGCGCAAATTGCCTTCGCCTTCGGAGTCAGGGCCGTGGCACTCGTGGCACCGCGCGACCAGCACCGGCCGCACGCGCTTTTCGAAGAACTCGGCGCTGGCAGGGTCGCCGGCTGGGGGCTCGGCGGCGAAACTGCTGTGCGGTTGCGGCAGCAGCGCGGCGAGCGAAACGAGCAGCGGCCAGCGGAGGCGAGTCATGGCAGGCGGGTGCTAGGAGGGAAGGAGGCGGCGGGGCGAGCGGTCTCATTATACTCCCCCAGGCAACGCTTGTAATCCTCGCCTCGCAGCATACCATGGGGCAAACGCCCGACCAACCGCCGCCTTCCCGCCTCCGACGCATGTCGCATTTCTCCTGGACGATCGACGGCAGCATCGTCGCTCTGTACCTGATCGGCACGATGATCGCGGGGCTGAGCGTGCGTAAGTACGTGGGGAAGGTGGAGCACTTTCTGGTCGCCGGCCGCGAGATGGACGTCTATCTGGGCGTGGCTTCGCTGGCCGCCACCGAGTTCGGCATTGTCACCTGCATGTACACCGCCGAACTGGGCTACAACCACGGCTTTGCCGGCGCCGTGCCGGGCCTGATCGAAGCGGCAGCCATGCTGATCATCGGTTGGACCGGCTTTTGCGTGCGCCCGTTGCGCGACAGCGGCGTGATCACGCTGGCCGAGCTGTTCAAAAGCCGTTTCGGCACGCGCATCCGCTGGCTTAGCGGCGTCGTCATCGTGCTGGGCGGCCTGCTGAACATGGGCGTGTTCTTGCGCAGGGAGGCGAGTTTCTGGTAACCGTGACCGGCATCGACGAAATGGATCGCCTCGCGGCCGAGAAATTGCTCGAAGCGAATCGCGCGGCCGATAGCCCCCTCGATGCCGAAGTGCGCACAGCGCCGGATGCTCCGCTCGACTCGCAACGACATGCTCCGCTCGACTCGCAACGACATGCTCAACACGGCGCCAGCGCACCGTGCGCGATCCGGTCGAGAGCGGCGCGAGCTACCCGACGGCCATCTTGCAGCAGTACAAGATAGAAATCGCCATGACCGTTCTGCTGACGGCCGTGGCGCTGTATACGATCGTCGGCGGCATGTTGAGCGTGCTGATCACCGACTATCTGCAGTTTGTCGTGATGAGCGCCGGGCTACTGGCGGTGACGCTGGTGACGCTGTATCACGTGCCCTGGAGCGTCTTGGTCGAAACGGTCGAGAAACACTACGGCGAGGGAGGCTTCAATCCGTTCGTCAACGAGGATCTCGGCTGGTCGTGGGTCATCTTCAACGGCATGCTCAACACGGCCGCTGTGCTCACCTGGCAGACGACGATTGCCCGCGTGCTGTCCGCCAAGGACACCAACACCGGTCTCAAGATCTATACGCGCACCAGTTTTTTCTTCGTATGCCGGTTCGTGATTCCGGGTTTGTGGGGAATCGCGGCGCTGGCCACGCTGGCGCCGGATGCAGTGCGCGACGGCAGCAGCGCGCTGGGGATGCCCACCTTCTTAAGCGCGCACCTGCCGGTGGGGCTGATGGGCTTGTTGATCGCGGCGATGCTGGCCGCCGACATGTCGACCGATTCGTCGTACATGCTCACCTGGGGAAGTGTCATCTACAACGACATCCTGGCGCCGTTTCGCAAGACGAAATGGTCTGAAAAGCGCGGGCTGCGCTGGAACCGTTGGATCGTGGCGCTAATCGGCGTGTTTCTTTTGTTCTTCGGTCTATGGTATCCCTTGCAGGGCGATATCTGGACCTATCTGACGGTCACCGGCACGATTTACTTGTCGAGCATGTCGGTGTTGTTGATTGCCTGCTGCTACTGGCGGCGAGCGAACAGTTGGGGCGCGGCGCGGCCATTTTCGCGGGCGCGGCCTTTCCCATCAGCTACTTGGCGCTGGAGTTGATTCCGGCCACTCACGAATTCGCAAAATGCGTGGGTCCGAACTATGCCGGCATGGCGGGCTTTGCCGGTTCGGCAATCGCCATGGTCGTCGGCTCGCTGTTGAAGCCGTTGTGGTTCGGCCCAAAAGGAGAGCGATAACCCATGACCCTCGTCGCCTTTTGGTATTGGCTGATGGTCGCTTGCCTGGTGTGGTATTCGACGATCACGGTGTACGTGTCGGTGCGCGCCGTGTGGGACATCCGAAACATGTTGCGGCGGATTCTCGCCTCGGGCGAGCAGCCGGAACAACCAGAAACCGCCGCGGACCCATAGCGCCGCATCCTTTGCGCCGCGGCGCCATGATAGAATGTGGCCGCGGCGCGATCGTGCCGCCCGGTGCTTCGAACCGTTCGCCCGTCGCGAAACCGCCAGCGAGAGACGCCTCAAAATGGCCGAGTTGGAAGCCTCTCAGGGACGCCAAACCACGGGCGAGGTCGCCGCTGGGGCCTCGAGTCCAAGTCGTGTTACCTCGCGCTGGCAGAAGTTCGTGGCGGGAGTGGTCATCGGCTATGCCGTGGCAATTGTTTTTCTCTGTACGTGGATGTTCCAGCGCGGCGACGTGGGCACGTTTGCGACTATTTTGCTATTCGGTCCGCGCTGGCTGTGTGGAATTCCCTTGCCGCTGGTGGCGATTGCCGCGCTGGTTTGGCGCCGGAAGTTGCTGTGGGCGCCGGCCGCTACTGCCGTGGTGATCGTCTTCCCGTTCATGGGCTGCGAGGCCAATTGGTCCGCTTGGGGCGACGAGCCGGCGGCTTTTCGCATGTTGACTTACAACATCGAACGCGGTGCGGTCGATATTCCGCGGCTGGCCCGCATGATTGCCGAGACCAAGCCCGACCTGGTGGTGCTGCAAGAGGTGGATTGGGCTGCCGACTATCTGTGGCCCGATTCGTGGCACGCCATCGTGGTCGACGAGTTCATCGTGGCGAGTCCGTGGCCGATCGTCCAACAGCAGCATCTGCCGCATCCGGCGGTGCTGCACACGAAAGTCGGCGTGCGGTTCAAAGTGCAAACGCCGCATCGAACGGTGCAACTGTTCAATATCCATCTGCGAACGCCACGACGAGGCCTCGAGGCGGTGTTGTCGCGCGAGCCGGGGGGCGACCGGGAGTTGACGTCGGTTCTCGAGGAGCGCAACGCCGAATCGTCGGGCACCAGCAAATGGATCGCAGGCTTTGAGGGCCCAAAGCTGATCGCCGGCGATTTCAATATGCCCGTGGAGAGCGTCCTGTTTCGTCGTGATTGGGCGTGGCTCAACAATGCGTTCAGTGAGCGGGGCCGTGGATTTGGTTTCACGAAGGTCACTTCAATCGGCCGGTTTAGCTACGGAACCCGCATCGACCACGTGCTTTACAGCGACGAGTGGCGGTGTGTGCGGTCGTGGGTTGGAGAGGATCTTGGCTCGGACCACCTGCCGCTGTTTGCCGAGTTTCGATAGCGGCTCCTGACAGGATTGGAGATTGTGCGGTCCGCCTTGGCGCGGCCGTGGCATCGGCAGCAAGCCGTGGCTATGCTGGATCCCATCTGCTCGTCTCGTGCGTCGCGCGTGAGCCGCCCACTGTACCGGCGTTTTTATCGTTCCATGATCCACCTCGTTTCGCGGCAATGGAATGTCGCTATTCTGACGCTGCTCTGGTTTTCCGCGGAGCCGGCGTGCGCCGTGGTGGTCTCGGCGAGCAATCTTGACGTCACCGCGGTGGCGCCGGGCGATGATCCCGGCTGGAACAATGTCGTCTATCGTGGTTCGGCCAGCGCCGTCTACTTGGGAAATCGCTGGGTGCTGACCGCCAATCACGTTGGCGCGGGTTCGATACGCCTCTCCGACGGTCGCGTGTTCGATATGACGACCGGCTCGGGCGTGCAACTGAACAATACTGGCATCGCGGTCGCGGGCTCTCCCGATTTGGAGATGTTCCGCCTAACCGACGATCCCGGCCTTCCGGCACTGCAGATCGACACCGTGCGGCCGGCTGCTGGGTCGCCGGTGGTGATGATCGGCGACGGCTACGACCGCGCCAGCATCAATGAGCGCTGGCGGGTAAGCGGTTCCGGTACAAGCACGACTTGGACGCCGATTTCGACGCCATTTGCCAACGCGCTGGGATACGATTTGTTGTCGAGCGCGACGAAGCGTTGGGGAATGAACGAAGTCAGTAGCGGTCAGACGCTCATCAACAGCACGACGCTCGGTTTCGCCACGCGGTTCGATCGACTCGCGTTGCCGTTCGAGGCGCAGGCCGTGACCGGCGATTCGGGCGGAGGCGTGTTCCACTACTCCGATGGCGCCTGGAAACTGGTGGGCATCATGGACGCGATCCAGACGCTGACCAATCAGCCCAGTGGCACGGCCGTGTTCGGCGATCAAACGATGATCGCGGATCTGAGCGCCTATCGCAGCCAAATCATGGATCTCGTCACGCGTGCCGACCCGGCGTGGCAGAATCAACACAACTACTACGACGTGGATGGCTCCGGGTTCGTCAGTCCCTTGGACTACCTGCTGATTTTCAACGAGTTGAACCGTTCTCAGCAGCATGACCTGGTCGGCAGCCCAGCCACGACGCGGGAATACTACGACGTCAGTGGCGACAACTTCGTCAGCCAACTCGATGCGTTGCAGATCATCAATGCCCTGACCGCTGACACGGCCAATCCGTCGTCGGCGTTCGCGGCGGATCCCAATGTCGTGCTCGCTCCCGAGCCTGCGACCGGCGTGATGGTGTTGTGGGGCGTGCTGCTGGCGGCCGCGTGGCGCTGCGTGTGTTTCGTGCGGAGACGGTGCGCCGAGTAGCGGCCAGCCGCGATGGCACGACTGGCCGCTGGTGGATGTCATTGGATTGCGAGCAATGGACGCTTCGGCAGTGCGGACGCGCTATTTGCCGCCTGCTGCTGCGCCGGCGGCCACCGGCGAATGCTCTTCGAGGAAGACTTCCAGGTCGCCGATGAATTTGGGCGAGCTGAACGCCGTCATGTGATCGGCGCCTTCGATTACCTCGACCGTGAGGTTGGCCATGACGGGTTCCAGTTCGTCAACGCCCACCTTCAGCGGGTCGTCGCTGCCAATGAGCGCCAGCGTAGGCACCGCGTTGGCTTTCAGTTGCTCGGCGGTCACGGTCACGCCCCGCAAGCCGCGAATGCAGGCCGCCAGGGCTTTTGGGTCGTTGTGGGCCATGATCATTTGATTGATAAAGTCGATCTGTTGCTGATCCGGCTTGGGACGATTGGCCGGTGTGAGCTGGTCGATCAAGGGGCCGATGCCTTTGCCCTCGTCGAGCGAGTCGGCCAACAGCGACATGAACTCGGTGCGCACGTCGTCGGCCTTCGACCAACCGGCGCCTCCCAGGGTGGCCGTCACGCAGCGATCGGGATGGTTGTTAAGCAGGTAGTTGGTCATGAAGCCGCCCATCGAGTAGCCCACGACGTGGGCCTTGGGCACGTTGAGATGATCCATCAGCCGCAAGACGTCGTTGACCATCTCGGGCCCGTATTGCTTCGGATCGTGCGGCTTGTCGCTCTTGCCATGGCCGCGATTATCCAACGCGATGACATGATAGTCTTGCTTCAGTTTCGAAATGATGCCAGGCGCCTTCCATTGCAAATCGATGTTGGCCGTGAATCCATGGATCAGCACGACCGGCTCGCCTTCTCCCTCGACGATGTAATGAATCTTGACACCGTTGGAATCGAAATAAGCGTCTTCGGCGCCGGCGTACGTGGCCACCAACAGCAGCGAAGCAAGCAGCAGCAGAGAAGTCAGGCGACGAATCATTGCGGGGATCCTTACAACAGCGAGGTGATGGTCGGCAAGACGCTCCCGTTGCTGTACGAGCAAGGGGTGCGTCACGTGCTCCAATTTAGGCGCCGCGAAGGGAGAACTCAAGTTCGCTCGGTGGCCGGAGAAAGTTTGGGCAAATACTGGAGCCTTTCCCCGAGAAATCAGCCAACGTCGATACGTTGCCGCCTGCTAGCGTTTGGCGGCAACTGTCAGGCCCTTGTCGAGCGCCGACACCAGTTCGTCGACATGCGCGGTGGTTGCGTTGAGATGGGGTCCCAGGCGGATCACGTTGCCGTACAACCCGCCCTTGCCGACCAGCACGCGCTGCCTGCGGGTTTCTTCGAATACGTCGAGCACGGCCTGCGGCGCGGGCTCTTTGGTCTTGGGATCCTTGACCAGCTCCAGAGCCTGCATCAGGCCCATGCCGCGCACGTCGCCCACCAGCGGATGCTTTTCTTGCAATGCTTCGAGCTGCTTGCGGAGATGGGCTCCCACGACGCGAGCATTGGTTTTCAGATCGTCGTCCTCGATGACTTGCAGCGTGGCAAGCGCGGCCGCCATGGAGACCGGGTTGCCACCGAACGTGGCGAACGATGTGCCGGGATACTTGTCGGCCGCCTCGGGCGTGGCGATGGTTAGCGCCACCGCGCGCCGTTGCCCATTCCCTTGGCGCTGGTGATCATATCGGGCTCGACGTTCCAGTGTTCGATGCCGAACCACTTGTCGCCGGTGCGTCCCCAAGCGGTTTGCACCTCGTCGCTGATGAACAGACCGCCGTACTTGCGGGCGATACCGGCGGCCCGTTCGAAATAGCCGGGTGGCGGCACGATGTATCCGCCGGAGCCCAAGATGGTTTCGGCCAGGAACGCGGCGATCTCACCGGTGGTGCAGGTGCGGATCAGTTCTTCGATGTCGTCGGCACAGGCCAGGCCGCACTGTGGGTATTCCAAATGGAACGGGCAGCGGTAGCAATAGGGAGCATGCGCATGAACGACGCCAGGCACTTGCGCCGGCAGCCGTTTCCATGGCGCCTGCCCCGAGGCTGCCAATGTGCCCGGCGCGCGGCCGGAATAGCTGTGGCGCAGCGTGACGATCTCGCAGCGTCCGGTGGCGTGCTTGGCAGCGGCGATGGCTGTTTCATTGGCCTCCGTGCCGCTGGAAGTGAAGAAACTCTTTTTCAGCTTGCCGGGCGTGATCCGGGCCATTCTCTCGGCCAGGTTGGACTGCGGCTCGGTGACGTAGAGCGTGGAAGTGTGCGAGAGCGTTTTGACCTGCTCGACGATGGCCGCCACGACGCGCGGATTGGCATGTCCGACGCTCACCGTGAGCACGCCGCCCCAGGCATCGAGATAGCGATTGCCAGCGTCGTCCCACAGGTGCATTCCTTCGCCGCGCACAAGCGTCAGCGGTTCGTCGTAGTAGGTGGCAACCGCGGGAAAGAGAAATTCCCGCTGATTCTTTACCGCATCGCCATTGCTCATGATGGATGTCCTCGCAACTGCGTAGTCTAGACCCGTGTTGGTGGATTGCAAGCGGACGGTTGCGGGCACACCACGCCGAGCCAAGCCGTCCCTTGGCATTGCCGCGTGCGACCGCTAAACTGCGACGCGCACTGTATTTTTCTAGACAATCCACTCACGGATTTGTTCGTCGAGGGTCGTTTCATGCTCCATTTGGCACAGCAGATTGAAGAAGCCGTCGGCGAAATTCGCAAACACTGGCAACGTACGCCGCACGCGGGAATTATCCTGGGCACGGGCATCGGGCCGCTGGTTGAGGAGATCGAAGAAGAAGCCTCGATCGAGTACGAGACGATTCCTCACTTCCTACGCTCGACCGCCACGGGGCATCGAGGCCGGCTCGTGTGCGGCACGCTGAACTCCGTGCCGGTAATTGCCATGGAGGGGCGATTCCACGCCTATGAAGGCTATGCCATGCAGCAAATCACGCTGCCGGTGCGCGTGATGAAGGCGCTGGGGGCCGAGCTGTTGATCGTCACCAATGCCTGCGGCGGCATGAATCCCAACTACGCGCGCGGCGACATCATGGCCATCGCCGATCACATCAATCTGTTGGGCACCAATCCGCTGGTGGGCATCAACGACGACAACCTGGGACCGCGATTTCCGGACATGTCGCGGCCCTACGACCCGGAACTGATCGACAAGGCGCTGGAGATCGCGCGTTGCGAGAACTTCGTGGCGCATCAAGGCGTGTTCGTGGCCGTGTTGGGGCCGAATTTGGAGACGCGGGCCGAGTATCGCTTTTTGCGGCAGATCGGCGCCGATGTGGTGGGCATGTCAACCGTGCCCGAAGTGATCGCCGCCGTGCATTGCGGCCTGCGCGTGATCGGACTGTCGATTGTCACCGACGTTTGCCTGCCCGATGCGCTCGAGCCGGTCGACGTGGCCGAAATTATCGCGGCCGCCAATGCGGCCGAGCCAAAGCTGCGCAAGATCATCCTCGGCGTGCTGGCGCACGAAGCTGCATGCGCCAAGCAGTAACGTATGCGAGTCAATTCAATGGCGCTCTGACGAGCAGCCTACAGGCCGGTCGCCAGTGCGGCTAGCAACGCTTCGTCCACTTCGACGGACGGCAGTGCACCATCGCCGGCATCTGCCGTTTCAGGACGTTCTTGATCTACCAGTTGCCTGTAGTAAGCATTGAACGCGGGAGCCGCATGCACCGCTGAGCCGTTCATACGATCCAGCACACCTTGGGGAATAGAGCGCGGCACGGCGTCAGCAACCGGCGACGTCATCGCCAACGCCGAGGCGATGCCCGTGTCGCCACCGTCTTCCGGCGCCAGCGGTCCGGCGGTAGTGGCGCGTAGGGTCCGAGCTATTGGCCCAGGAGTTGCTGCTCGACGGGCGCGGCGCCCTTGGGCGTCGTGAAGGTCATTTGCTGCGAGAACCGCTGGCGGCGGTTGCCGTAGCGTAGGACAAAGTCACCCTGTGGGTCGAACGGCACGGTACCGTGCAGTCGCGACAACGAGCCTTGCGATTCGCGATATACCCAGGCCAGCCATTTTCGGTCGGGGGCGGTGCGAAACATCATCTTGGTTTCCGGCCATTCCTGGAAGCCGCCAAATAAAAAGTTGCGCGACAGCGGCGCCGTGTGCAAGGTCATGGTCGCAAACGACAACCAGACCCAGCTCACCCAGATCGCCATCAAGACGCCTCCGGCCACGTCCAGCGGCTTGAAGAACTTCACCTTGAACTTGGACGCATAGTCGGTGAGCACGCGCATCAGGGTGAACGACACGGCAAAGATCAACCACAGCGATAGAAAGTCGTAAACGTAGGTAAGCCGAGGCTCTTGCTTGTCGAACCATGCCGCCAATGGCTCGAAATAGTTGGTGGCTAGCAGTCCGGCCGTCAGCACGTTGACCAGCGTGATGGTGTTGCTCCACAGTCCGGCGGTCGACAGGAAGGCCAGGCAGCCCAGAAACAGCACCAACAGCAGTAGATTGAAGTAGAGCATGGCCAGATCCGTTTACTGTTTGAGCACGCGTGCCAGTTCCTGGATGGATGTAACCCCTCGCGCCACGAGCAGCACGCCTTCGTCTTGCAAGGTGCGGTGTTTGGCATTGCGCGCCGCCAATCGCAGCGCGTCGAGTTTGGGTGTGGTCGCCAACACCTGGCGCAGATCGTCGTCGATGACCAGAAGTTCGAAGATTCCGATGCGACCAAAGTAGCCGATGCCGTTGCACTCCTCGCAGACAACTTCCGGATGCTTGGGATCGATCGGACCGCTGGGGGGGCGATAGAGATTCTCGATGCGTCCGGCAGGCAGTCCTAGTTGCTTGAGCACCTGGGGCGGCGGCGGATAGGCTTCCTTGCAGGCCTCGCACAGGCGGCGCACTAGCCGCACGTTGAGCACGCCGGTGACGACCGAGGCGAAATCCGCCGGCGGAATCTTCAGCATCAGCACGCGCAGCAGCGCCTCGACCGCTTCGCGCGCCCGCACGCTGATCATCACGAATCGATCCATCTCGACCTGCTCGCACAGGATGGTCACCGTTTCCAGATCGGACACGTCGCGCACGATAATGACGTCGGGATAGCTGCGGATGATTTTGGGCAGCACGCTCGCGGGCGTCTCGCCGGCGGCGCTGGAAAAGGTCGTGACGGGCACATTCTCGATTTCGCGGTCGCCGCTGTGCTCTTCGGCCACGGCCACGAATCCGCGCACGAAACGGTCGGCGTGGGAAATCACCGCGTCCATGGTCGTGGTCAGTCCGCCGGCGGGCATGGAGCAGAAGAGGAGCACGCCGTTCTGGCTCAATAGCGCGTCGAGCTGCTCCTGCATTTTGGGCCGCACGCCCAATTCCTCGAGCGAGTTGAACTCGGCCTTCTTCGTCACGAACTGCAATAGCGCGCGTTCGCCGGTTTGGGTGCCCTGGCTGCTGATGGAGCAAGTCAGCTTGGTCTTGCCGGATTCGGCGCCCAGGGCGCCGGACTGACGCTTGCGGCGCTCTTTGGCGTTCAGGCCGGCCAGCCCCTTGAGAACTTCGAGCATGGGATCGCCCACGGCGCGTTC
Source organism: uncultured Planctomycetaceae bacterium (assembly GCA_963779015.1). GTDB lineage: Bacteria > Planctomycetota > Planctomycetia > Pirellulales > PALSA-1355 > JTS-RE94. Next base: position 448,375 of record CAVZWY010000026.1, read on the forward strand.
GACCGGAGCGCGGTCGAGCCAAGCGCCGTCGATCTGATAGCGGATGCTGGTGGCCTCGGCCGAGTACTCGAGCATCACGTGCGTGGCGCGTTGCCGCAGGGCATCGTCGATCAGTTCGCGCGTGGGCATCCAGCCGGGCGACTGCCGGGCCGTGAGCAGGTTGACCTGGTCGGCGGATTCGTCTCCGCCGCCCATGGGGGTCAGCTTGATGTCGGGCCCCATGTCGCGGGGATCGATGTCGCTACCTTCAACCTTGATGCCGACGACGGCCAGCCGCTTGCCGATCCACTGGCGGAGGTGCTTGGGCGTGAGCACCTTGTCGTAGGATTGGACCTGCCCGTTGCGGTAGTTGACGTAGACTCCCAGCGGCACGGCCCAGGCAATGGCCATCAACACGATGCCGATCACGAACGACGGCAGCAGCCAGAACAACAACAGCGCCACGAAGAAGCTGAAGAAGGCGATGGGATTCCACATGCCATACTTCAGCTTGTTGCGCTGGGCGTCGTAGCTGATCCAGTCGGTAGTGCGAACCCACAACAGGAACAGCACCCAGCAGCCGAGGATTTTCCAGGGGCTGAGATAATCGCCGGTGCCGCGCGTGAAGTTCAGCGACGGCCAAGCGCTAGCGTCGTCGGCAGCCCAGGCCGCGGAACTTTCGACGGTCAATACGGCCGCCGCACCGGCAACCACGAACAACCAGCGCAGCATTACAGAATCCCGGGTTGCGAAACGGCGATGCCCTTGAGAGCCATTTTGATCGCTTCGGCGTTGGGGGCCACTTCCAGGGCCACGGCGCGGTCGATCAACTCGCTCTGCACCAGATTGGTCAAACTCATGGTGAAATCCTGCATGCCCTCTTTCTCGCCGATGCGGATGGCATCCGAGAGCTTGTCGTCCTTCCCCTCCAGAATGAGTTTGCGGACGGTGGGGCTGAAGGTCATGACCTCGACGGTGGGTACGCGGCTCACGCCCGGCTTGATCGAAGGCAACAGTTTTTGCGCCACGAGGCCCTTCATGTTCATGGCGATGGCGCTGTACAGCGCCGGGTGCATGTCGGAGGGGAACAAGTCGAGAATACGGCCGATGGTCGACGGCGCGCCGAGGCGTGAATCGTGCCGAACACCAGGTGGCCCGTTTCGGCCGCGTGGATGGCGGTCATGAACGTTTCGCGATCGCGCATTTCGCCCACCAGCATCACGTCGGGATCTTCGCGCACGGCGTGCTTCATGGCCGTTTCGAAATCGCAGACGTCCAGGCCGATCTCGCGCTGGTTGATCAGGCACTTGTCCTCGGTGTAGATGAATTCGATCGGGTCTTCGAGCGTGAGGATGTGCTTGCGATAGTTGGCGTTGATCCAATTGAGCATCGAGGCGATGGTGGTCGTCTTGCCCGAGCCGGTGACGCCGGCCAACAGCACCATGCCCTGGTCGAACTTGCAGAGGCTCTCCATCACCGGGGGCAGGTTCAAGCCCTCGAAGTTGGGAATCCAATTGCTCACGCGGCGTGCGACCAGGCCCAGATGGCCCATTTGCTTGAGCATGTTGACGCGGAAGCGCCAGCGGACTCCATCGACTTGAATGCCGTACGCGAAGTCGGCGCCGCCGGTTTCGGCGTAGATCTTCTTGTTGCGGTCGTCGAGCATGGGCATCAGCAGCCGCTCCATCTCGTCGTCGTCGATGGGTCCGCGATTCAGCGGGCGCAGCGTGCCTTTGACGCGTACGTGCGGAGGGCAGTCGACCTTCAGGTGCAAGTCGCTCCCGTCCAGCTTCACCAGCGCGGAGAACAGCTTGTCGACTTCCAGTTCTTTGTGTTGGCGCACTTTAGGTTTGCTGGTCGGTGGTTGGACAGTGGTAGCCATCGTGCCTCCTCGGTGTTCCGCGTTAGGGGGTAACCCGCCGCTGCAATTCCCGCGCTTCGCCTCAGAGCCTGGGGACTAAACGTCGGGGACTGTCCCCCTCTCCGTTGACGTTTTGTCCCCCGGCTCTTAAGCCACTTCACGTACGGGAATACCCCGCTGGTGCATCACGCGCTTGGTCTCTTTGATGGTGAACTCGCCAAAATGAAAAATGCTCGCCGCCAGGGCCGCCTCGGCATGGCCGGCACTGATGGCATCGGCCAGATGCTCGGGCTTGCCCGCTCCGCCGCTGGCCACCACGGGGATTGTCACCGCGTCGCTGACGGCGCGGGTGATCTCTAAATCGTATCCGTTTTTGGTGCCGTCGGCATCCATGCTGGTCAGCACGATCTCGCCGGCCCCCAGTCGTTCGACCTCCCGGGCCCAGCAAACGGCTTCCAGGCCGGTGGGCTTGCGTCCGCCGTGGGTATGGACTTCCCACACTTCGCGACCGTCCTTTTGCACCCGTTTGGGGTCGATATTCACCACGATGCACTGGCTGCCGAAGCGCAGGGCGGCCTGCCGCACGAATTCGGGATCGGTCACGGCCGCCGAATTGATCGAAACCTTGTCGGCGCCGGCCAGCAGCAGATCGCGAATGTCGTCCAGCGTGCGAATGCCTCCGCCCACGCACAGCGGCATGAACACCTGCTCGGCGGTGCGGCGGACCACGTCGAGCATGATGTCGCGCTCTTCGTGGCTGGCGCAGATGTCGAGAAAGACCAGTTCGTCGGCCCCTTCCTGCTCATAGCGGGCCGCCACCGACACCGGATCGCCGGCGTCGCGCAAATTGACGAAGTTGGTGCCTTTGACCACCCGGCCACGATCCACATCCAGGCAAGGAATCACGCGCTTGGCAAGCATGCAACGAGAGAGCCCGAAAGAGTTTTGGATCGTTCCGGAAAATCCGCCAAGGACCAGAGCCAAAGCCGCCCCAGGGTGCCCAACCCTCCAATTTAAGCTGCCGGAGAAGGGTGGTCAACGGGCGGGATTCCTACTCCCGCACCGCTTCCTCGGCGTCGAACGCCTCGATGGTTCTCCGACATTCCGGCAGCGAATCCAGAAACAATCGGCCGTAGGGTTTGCTGCGGACGCGGGGATCGAGGATCACGACTTGCCCTCGGTCGCGCTTGGTGCGGATCAGGCGGCCGAAGCCTTGCTTGAGCTTGAGCACGGCTTCGGGCAGTTGATAGTCGGCGAACGGATTGCCGCCGGCGGATCGGATCGCTTCCAGCCGGGCTTCCAGCAGCGGCCGGTCGGGTACGCTGAACGGGAGCTTGGTGATGATCACGTTCTGCAGCGCCTCGCCGGGCACGTCCACGCCTTGCCAGAAGCTGTCGGTGCCCAGCAGCACGGCGCGGGGATTGTCGCGGAAGCGGGCGATCATCTGGCTGCGCGGCAAGCCATCGCCCTGGTTCAACAGGCCCAGGTTCTGCTCGGCCAGCCAAGGCGTCAGCTCGCGGGCCACTCGGTTCATCATTTCATAGCTGGTGAACAGCACGAAGGCGTGGCCGTCGGTGCGCGCGACGTAGCGGCGTATCATGGCCACCGCGTTGCGCTCGTAGTGGCTGTTGTCGCCGGTGGGGTCGGGCATGCCGTCGACCAGGATCAACTCGGCCTGGTTGGCATAGTCGAACGGGCTGCCCCAGCGGTGGCTCTCGGCTTGCGTCAATCCGGTCGCGCGACTTGAAGAAGTCGAACGAGCCCTCGCGCCCGACCGACAACGTGGCGCTGGTCATCACCACCGTCGACACCTTGTCGAAGAGTTGCTCGCACAAGGCCGGGCCGACGTCCAGGGGCGCCGCCGCCAGGTTCATGCGCGGGCGGCCCCGCTTGCTGCGTGCACTGTCGAGCCAATAGACCGTGTCGGTTTGCCGTTGCGTGCGCCAGTCTTCCAACAGCGACGAAAGCGTCTGCAACCGCTCGGCCGCCGCCGAAAAGTCCAGCCGCTCTTCCTCCGGCACTTGCGAGGCGCAGCGCTTGAGCGTGCGGGCCAGTTTGACCAGCGTCGGACTGAGCCGGTTTTGCACGATCTCGGGCTCGCCCACGCGGAGTGTTTGCTTGCCGTAGCGGGCGGACCAGTCGCCCAGATCGGCGAAGAAGTCGTCGGCGTAGTAGCGGGCTTCCTCGACTTGCTGCTGCGCTTCGGCCATCTTGTGATGCACCAGCAGGCCGCGATTGGTGCGTTCGCTGTACAGCTTGCCCAGCACGTACTCGATTTGCCCGGAGGAAAGGTGTACGCCCAAGTGGTCGCTGGCTACGCTTTCGAGATTGTGGGCTTCGTCGAAGATGGCCACGTCGTAGTCGGGCAGGATGCTCGCGCCGGCTTGCCGCAGCGCCAGGTCGCTGAAGAACAGCGCATGATTGACGATCAGGATCTGCGCGTTCTGCACACGCCGCCGGGCCCGATAGTAGTGGCAATCCTTGTAGGTTGGACACTGGCGGCCGAGACAATTGACGCTGTCGCTTTCCACTTCGTCCCACACGTTGGCCAGCGGGCGATAGTCGAGATCCGAAAGCGAGCCGCCGCCCGTGGCCCGCGACCAGATGGTTAGCTGTCGTAACTGACCGAGCTCTTCGTCGGTGCGGAAGATGCTTCTGGCGCGCTCGTTGGCCAGACGCAAGCGGCGCAGGCTGACGTAGTTTTGCCGCCCTTTGACCAGCACGGCCGAGAACTCCAGCGGAATGACGCTGTTGAGCAGCGGCAGGTCTTTCTCGATCAATTGCTCCTGCAGGCTGATGGTGTGGGTGGAGATGATGACGCGGCGCTCGGGCGATTCGTCGGCCGTGGGTTCTTGCTGGGCGACGGCCAGGATGGCGGGCACGAGATAGGCAAAGCTCTTGCCCACGCCGGTGCCGGCTTCGGCGATCAGATGATGGCGCTGGCGGATGGCGCGAGCGACGGCCTCGGCCATGGCGAGTTGTTCGTGGCGCTGTTCGTAGTTTTCCAGTCGAGCGGCGATGCGGCCCCGCGGACCGAGGATTTCTTTCGGCGTGAGCATGACGCAAACACTCGCTGGCAGTCGAAACGCGCAAGTAACCAGATGGCGGTTCCCAACCAATCTCCAGCCGTGCAGGACGAACTACCCACATCGACAGAAGCGCAACATTGGCTGGAAGAGTTCCAAACTATCAGTTTACAAAAAAAGCCGATAGCGGAAGCTCGGATTGGTGGGTTCCGTGGGGCTATGCTATCTTTGCGTAGTCGCGAATCGGCCCATTACGGATCGCTTGCCCGCGGAGAAATTCGATGCCTATTGAGTTCCGTTGCTCGAAGTGCGATCGGTTGTTGCGTACACCCGACGGCACGGCCGGCAAGAGCGCCAAGTGTCCGCAATGCGGGACGGTGACCCGGGTGCCGGAATTGCCGCCGGGTCCTCCGCCAACGCGACCGGGATCCGTTCCTCCCCCGCCGGAGCACGAGCATCCGGGCTTGCGCGCTACGATCGCTTCCGGCGGCGCGGAGAATCCGTATCAGTCGCCGGGCGCTCACGGCACGGCGGAAACGCAGGCGGTGCATGAGCGGGGATTTCAGCCCACTCGGATCGACATGAGCGACGTGTTCAGTCGCACGTGGGCGATCTTCAAAGTGAACTTCGGCTCGTGCTTTCTGGCGGGTCTGATCGTGATGATTGCAAATGCCGTCGCCGGCGGTATCTTCGGCGTGATTTTTGGCGCCGGCATGAGCCAGCTCGAAGGCGTTGCTTTTGCCGCGGTGTGGTGCATGCAACAACTCGTCATGCAGGCCGTGGGCGCTTTCTTCAACTTGGGAATGATCGCATTCATGCTCCGCGTGGCACGCGGACAGCCCACGGATTTGGGTGTCTTGTTTAGCGGCGGCCGCTGGATCGTATACGGCGTGGTGATTCAGCTCATCATCGGTCTGGCCTTCGTGGGTGGCCTGATCCTGTTGATCGTGCCCGGCATCATCATCGGCTTGATGCTCTCGCAGGCGATGTACATGCTGGTCGACCAGGGCACTGATATCGGCGGCTCGCTCGGCAAGAGCGTCGAAGCCACGGACGGCAACAAGTGGACGCTGTTTGCCACCTACATCGTCGCGGGTGTCGGCAGCATGGTCGTGGTTTTGTTCACGTGCGGATTGGGCGTGTTGCTGGTGGTGCCCTACATGGGCTTGCTGACGGCCGTCATTTATCTGGGGCTCACCGGCCAGAAGACGACGTTGGATGTTGTTTTGGAACACCCAGCGATGGAACGCGGCTTCGGCGCCGGCGGCGCGTGAAAGCAACGTTGTCGCGACGACAAAGGAGCTACCGTGGCTTGGGCGCGATGGTGCCGGTTTCCGGGCTGCTGGCCGTGGCGTAGAGCTTCTTGGGAATGCGGCCGGCCAGATAGGCCAGGCGTCCCGCTTCGATGCCACTGCGCATGGCGACGGCCATTTGCAGCGGATCGGCCGCGTGGGCAATGCCCGTGTTGAGCAACACGCCGTCGACGCCCAGTTCCATGGCGATCGTCACGTCGCTGGCGGTGCCGACGCCGGCGTCGACAATGACCGGATAGTCCGGGTCGCCGTCTTTGAGATACTCGAGGCAGATGCGGATGTTGTTGGGGTTGAGGATGCCCTGGCCCGAACCGATGGGACTGCCGGCCGGCATGACGCTGGTGGCGCCGGCCTCTTTCAAGCGTCGCGCGGCCACCGGGTCGTCGCTCGTGTAGCAGAGGACCTGAAAGCCATCGGCCACGAGCTTTTCGGTGGCTTCGAGCGTGGCCATCGGATCGGGCAGTAGCGTCTTGGTGTCGCCCAGCACTTCGAGCTTCACCCAATCCGCGCCCGGATTTTGCATGCTCAACAGGATCTCGCGACCCAGGCGCAACGCGCACGGCGTCGTCGGCCGTGAAGCAGCCGGCCGTGTTGGGCAGCAGCGTATAACGGCTGGTGTCGATGAATTCCAGGATGTTTTGCCCGGCGGCATTGACCAGCCGCTCGCGGCGGACGGCCACGGTGATGCAATCGGTGCCGGAAAGCGCCAATGATTCGGCCATTTGCTCGTAGCTGGCGTACTTGCCGGTGCCGACGATCAGCCGGCTGGCCAGTGTGTGTGTGCCAAGCTGCAAGCGGCCGTCCAGTCGAGCGGAGAGATTGTGTGTGCCAAGAGCCATGCGACTAGCCTCCTCCCACCAGCGTGACGACTTCCAGGCGATCGTTTTCGCGCAGTCGATGCTCGGCGTGGCGGGCGCGGCACGAGCTCGAGATTGACTTCCACGGCAATGTGCGGCGCGGTTACTTCCAACTCGGCCAGCAATTCGGCGACGGTCAATCCTGCGGAAACGGTATGCGGGTCGCCGTTGACGAAGACGTTCACGGTGGTGGGAAAACGAATCAGGGGGTGAAAAAATCAGGGATTGCGAATCGCGATTTCGCGAAACTGCCATTTGTCGAGCGGCACCAAGGTGCCTCTGTAGGGCACCAGGTTGGAAGCCCGGCCCGGTACCCAGGGAATGCCGTACGCCACGATCTGCCCGGTGGAGATCTCGGCCACATAGATCACGCAGCGGGCCAACTGACCGGCTGCGACGTTTTGGCGAATGCTGGCCACGCCGCTGACGATGCGATAGTTGCCACCCTTGCCCTGGGGCGCCGGCAGATCGCGCAGCACATTGTAGTCGAAGAACGTGTTGAACCGCCGCATCTGGATGTTCATGCAGGCGGCCTTCAGGTCGCCGGTGACGTCGTCGAGAATGAAGATCGCTTCGACATCGTCGTCCATCGGCCCGGTGGCGATGGCGAAGTTGTCTTGCCCGTGCGTGGCCACGGCGTGCAGCGGAATTTGCGGCCAGATGCCGGCCAGATTCAGTCCGATGACCAGTCCGCCCGCCAGGCCGGCCAGCAGCCAGGCGATTCTCGAATTTCGCATGCTACTCGACTCCGCGGACTCTGGGACGAGCCGGCTTGGGAGAACGGGACGTCGCCGCGTCGCGCGCGGCAGTTGGTGGATGTTGGCGCTTGCAGCGTTGGGTCGGCGGAGAAGCTGCCCGTCGAGGCCCGACGCTATCTGTCTGGATCGTACCGCCTTGGGCCGGCGAAAGCCAGCCGAGTTGGGTGTTGCGGCCCGCTGGCGATTTTTCATTTGCGGCAGGTGGCGGCCGATTGCC
>CAVZWY010000027.1:0-120380 GCA_963779015.1 uncultured Planctomycetaceae bacterium
CGCATTCCTCGCGTGGTAGCAGGTGGATTCACAAGGAGTTGCGGCAAGTGCTAGCGTGAAGGTGAAGAAGAGGGCCTCCGCGGGTAGAACGGATTGTGATTGCAGTCCTTCCCACCCATCCAGGAGGCCCGGCCATGATCGTCGCACGGGAGCAAGCGTTTCTCAAGTCGCAACGGCAATTCCAGGCGTTGGAAATGTACGTCGAACGCGCGGCCGACGGCGGCCAGCGGATCGATCAAGTGGAACGTGAACTGTTCGGCCGGCTGCTGGCGCTGGGACACACGCTGCTGTCGGCCTTCGTGGCCGCCGCGGGGGATGGCGACGCGGGCGCGACACTGGAAACCACCCAAGGCCGCACGGTCCGCCGTTTGCAAGGCCGGCACGCTGCGCCGCTACCTGTCGATCTTCGGCGAACTGTTGATCGGCCGCTACGTCTACGCGGCGCGGGAAGGGCAGAAAGTCGAGCGGACGCCCTTGGACGAGCGGCTGGGGCTGCCGGCCGGCGAGTTCTCCTACGTCCTGGAAGACTGGCTCGAGTGGCTGTGCGTCAAGGAGTCGTTTCACGAAGCGGTGTCCGATCTGCACGCGTGGTTGGGTGTTGCGCCGAGTGAACGGGCGGCCGAGCAGATGAACCAGCAGATGGCCCAGCACGTCGAAGCCTTCCAGTTCGAGCGCGCTGCGCCGCCGGCCGACGAAGAGGCCGAGATCCTGGTAGCCACGGCCGACGGCAAAGGGGTGCCGATGCGCCGCCCGCTGGAAGAGCGGGTCCGCCGCGGACCGCGTCGCGGCAAAGGCGAAAAAGCGAACAAGAAACAGATGGCCTACGTGGGCGCGGTGTATACGATCGACCCCTTTCGCCGCACGGCCGACGACGTGCTCGACGAACTGGACCGGAAAGAACGCGCTGCCGAGCGGCCCGCGCCGCAACACAAGCAGGTTTGGGCCGAGATGACCCGCGTGCGGGAAGGAGAATCGTGTACGGGACGCGAACGTCTGTTTGTCGAGATGGCGGTGGCCTGTCACGAGCGCGACCCACAGCGCGCAAGACACTGGTCTGCCTGATGGACGGCGAGAAGGCGCCTGTGGGAGGTGCAGCGCGAGTGGCTGCCGCGGGCGGTCTGCATCCTGGACTTGTTCCACGTGCTGGAGCGGTTGTGGCAGGTGGCCCACGTGTTCCACCGCGAAGGCAGCCGTGAGGCGGCTCAGTTTGTCACGCGGCACTTGCGGCTGTTGCTGGAAGGCAAGGTGGGTTATGTCATCGGTCGCTTCAAACGACTCCGCGACGAACACGCGCTACATGGCTCGCGGCGGCGCGTCGTCTCGGCGGCCATCGGCTACTACGCAAACAACCGCCGGCACATGCGCTACGACGAGTACCTGGCGGCCGGCTACCCCATCGGCAGCGGCGTGGCCGAAGGCGCTTGCCGCCACGTGGTCAAGGATCGCCTGGAACAAACCGGCATGCGCTGGACGGTCGCCGGCGCGCAAGCGATGCTCCACCTGCGCGCCACCTACCTCAACGGACAATGGAACGACTTCCTGAACTACCGCATTGAAACTGAACAAACCAAGCTATACCGGCGCTCCGCGGCATAGAGATCTGCGAGTTACACCCAAATCGCTCGTAGGTCCGTTATTCTGATGGTAAGCCGCCTTGTACCATTCGCTCTCGCTGGGAAGGAACCACTTGGCATCCGCATTGCGTGTGATATATGCGCCAGAGATAGGATAGCTGGTCCCCTCATATAGCAGCGGGCCTATCGTGTACGCGCCCGTCTCGGTGTCGCCCCCACCTTGGCCATTGTGCAGCCAATTGGCAAATCGCAGCGCGTCATAATAACTGATGAATCCAACCGGCCAGTTCTCGCGCCCGGACACTGTCGCGTAAGAATAGCTCCCATCGCTACCGGAACGGATGATTGCGCTATAGGGGTACTGTAGACCCGTCGGCCCAAGGCCCATCTGCCGCTCATAGAGTTCAAAGGGGTCGCTCGCGGCCTTTGCATTGAGGAACTCAGCGTATTGTGCATTGGTGACTTCATACTTGCCAATGCGGTAATCGTGGTCCACGGCGCCGAAAGTGATTCCACCGTATGGATAGTCGGCATTCCCCGCATTTCCCACCGGCACGGTGGGAATCGTCAATGCCGCGGCGCGCGGCGCCATGCCCAGCGTGGTCGCCAGAAACAGAACCGCCCAAGTCAATCGATGCATAAACCCGCCCCAAAGCTGCGTGTAGTTGTTGCCGACGTCAGCGATGCCGTGTGGCCAGCATGATGCTCAAGTCGCCGAAAGGGGAGAGTGCGTCGAGGAACGAAGTGCAGCAGCCGGCGAAAGAGATCAAGCCAGATGTGACGACAGGCTGATTAGCGGCGCCTTTGCAAGAGTTTCCGAACTCGGGTCAGTATAGCCCCCCCGAATCGGCAGTACAAGTTTTCGCCGGGTGCGCGATCGCCGACCTCTAACCGGGACGGTATGTTGCCCAGCCTCCGACGATGCATGGGCACGGTGTTGTTCGAACCCCTTGGTTTCAAATGCGTGAGCTTGGGGCACGAAATTCGCAAATGGCCAACAATTCTTGACGAATCCGATCAAGCGGGCTACGTTTCCCACAGGCTTTTCTGGCGAATTCTGGCGATCACGAATCGAGGTCTTTATCATGCTGCGCTCCGACAATCGGATTGGCCTGGGACAATCGCTGGCGGCGGTCTGCCTGTGCTTTGCGATGGCGACGGCCAGTCATGCACTCGCCGACGAACCGCAGGCCATGCTTGGCGTGATCCCGGTCGATGAAGACGGGCAAGTGGTCATCCACGACGCGTACGCCGGCGGCCCGGCCGATGTGGCCGGACTATGGCCGGGCGACCGGATCATCGCGGTCAACGACAAGAACGTCAACTCGGTGGACGAACTGCTCGACGCGCTGGCCCCTTCCGGCGTCGGTACGCGTGTGGAAATTCGCGCCAGCCGCAATGGCTGGACCAAGCAGGTGCAGGTGAAGTTGGGCGATCGCGACGTCGTCTCCAAAATGCCGCTAGCCTCGGCCAGCCCCACCCCGCCCCCGCAAGCGCGCCGCCGCGACGTGCAAGCCGAAACCATCCACAGCAAACACCGTGCGCTCGACAGCCCGTACTACCGCTATCGCTATCAACGCTGGTAGAGCGCTGGACCGGCCGCCGAAGCGCCGACCGCGCCTCAAGAGCCCGACGCGCTGGCAGCGATTGCCATCCATCGAAACCCAATTCTGCGCGTCTTGCCGTGCGCCAATGGCCGGCCGCGATACGTCCATGCGTCTTGCATCGGCGGCATGGACCGCGAGACGCGATTCAAGCTGCTAAGCACGCACGGCACGTGCGCTGCCGCCATGTCCTCATTATAGCCAACGAGGTCCAGCATCTGCACTTTCTGAGAAATCGTCGGTAACTGGTATTTCATGAAAAAAGGCTCTTCCATCAAGCTGCGGTTGCAAAACACGCGGCAAGACGGGAGAGCCAAGGATGGCACAATCGAAATGTCGTTGGAAGGCGCCCGAGCAGTGGTCCCAGTGGAGTGTTTGGTTGGCTGCCGGGTTGCATGGCCGCAATCGCTGGCGGCTGCCGGTGTTGTTGTTGGGGATGTTGTTTGCCGGCGGTCGGCGCACGGTGACCACCTGGCTGTGCGCAGCGGGTGTGAGCGACGACTACCAGGACTATTATTACTTCCTGGTCGGCGTTGGACGCAAGAGCGAATCGGTGGCGACGCAACTCTTGGGGCTGGTGCTGGTCGTGTTGCCGCTGCCCCAGCGGCTGTTGCTGGTGATCGACGACTCGCCCACGAAGCGTTACGGCCCGAAGGTCGAAGGGGCGGATGTTCATCACAATCCAACGCCAGGCCCGGCCGATCAGCCGTTTCTCTACGGGCACGTGTGGGTCACGATTTCGCTGGCCCTGCGGCATCCGCGGTGGGGTTCGTTGGCGTTGCCGTTGCGGGCATTGCTGTATGTCCGCCAGCAGACGATGGCGACGCTCCCCAAGTGCCGTCGTTGGCCGCGATTCGCCACCAAGTTGCAATTGGCGGCCCGATTGGTGGAGTGGATCGTTCCGCTCTTGAAACAAGCCGGAAAAACCGTGTGGCTCGTCGTCGACGGCGGCTATACCAAGCGTCCGTTCCTGCGGCGTGCTCTGAAGACGGGCGTGACGATCGTCGGCCGGCTGCGCAAGGACGCGGCGCTGCGCGACGTGCCGCCGAAGCTGAAGAAAGGCGCACGGCGTGGCCGGGGTCGGCCGCGGAAGTACGGCCGGAACAAGCTCAGTCTCGCCCGTCGCGCTGGGCAGAAACGCGGCTGGCAAACGATCGTTTGCACGGTCTATGGCGAGCCGTGCACCAAACGCTACAAGACCTTCCTGGCCACCTACCCGCCGGTCGGCGGCGTGATTCGCGTGGTGCTCGTCCAGGAAGAACATGGTTGGTACGCTTTCTTCTGCACGGACCCGAGTGCCAGCGTTCAAGAGATTCTGGAAGCGTTCGCCGATCGGGCCACGATCGAACAAGACTTTCACGACGTGAAGGAAGTCTGGGGGGCGGGCCAGCAGCAGGTGCGCAACATCTGGACCAACTTGGCCGTATATAACCTGAATCCGTGGATGCACACGCTGGTGGAACTTTGGGCGTGGAACCGTCCCACCGAAGCGCTCGTCGATCGGAGCGACTCGCCGTGGGACGACGCCCAGCGTCGGCCTTCGCACGCGAATCGTCGTAAAGCACTACGCCAACACATCCTCGACAACGAATTATCGACCATTACCACCGTCTGGTCGCTACCGCGAAAAATCATCCAACTGGCCCAAACCCTCATGGCCTTGGCCGCTTGACGCACCCCCGGTTCTCAGAAAGTGCAGTTAGTGATGTCCCCTTTGCCGCCTATCCTCCGTATCCGCAAGCAGTTTTCCCGTGCGCAGTATAGCGGATTCGGCCGGGAAGCAAGTTCACGCAAAATGATTTCGAGATCCGGCGAGCTAAGCAGCGCGTTCCACGTCGGCGGATTGGCCAGTGGCGGAATGGGCCCCAGCGTCTGACAGCATGTGGGGGGCCGGCGGTTGCGCGGCAAGAGGTCGCCGTGCGACCCAGTTCCGTTCGAGCCGGTCGAAGGCCATCGACATGCGTCCTCCGTAGACGCACAGCGGCGCAAAGATGCAACCAACAGCCGCGCCCCAGAATACGTCGCTGAGGAAATGCGCCTCGGCCAGCACGCGTTGCACGCCGGCTAGCACCGCCACGGCCGGAAAGAGCCAGCGCCCGCGCGGATAGCGACAGGCCAGCGCGATCGCCAAGCCGGCGGCGGCGGCCGTGTGCGACGAGGGAAAGCCCTGGTCCCAACTGGTGTTGCCCAACAGGGGAAACCAGCCGGCGAAGCTGTCGAGCGCGTCGGTCCGCAAGTCGAAATGATGGGGGCGCGTGCGGGCGATCAACAGTTTGAAGACATTGGCCAGGATGCCCGATCCCAAAGCGGCCGCGAGCACGCGCGGCAGCACGTGCCGATGGAGCGGATCGAGCACGGCGATGAACACGGCAATCACGGCGATGCCCACGCCGTGGGCGAACGTCTCGCTCAGGCGCAGAGCTTTTCGACGAAGTCCGGGCAATTGCCCTCGGCGACCCAGCGGGCCAGCGGCAGATCGACGGCCAAGGCCGCCACGCCCAAGCCCCCGAAGACGGCGGCCAATTGCCAAAGTTGCGTGATGGTGCGCAACCGCGGCAGCGGCACTTCCGGCGTGATTTTCCAATGAGGAGGTCGCATGACGGCATCCTTGCCCGGCATGAAGTTAGCTGTCGCGAAGGATAACAAGCCGGTATTCGCTGCCCAACGGCAATCGTGGGCTTGTTGGCGATGCGCCTGGGTTGCTATCACACGACGGCATTTCAAACTGCCGTTGTTGGCAACCGCGCCGCTAGCGTAGACTCCCGCCCCCGGCAGGATGCCGCTTTGCGATAGGGGCCACGGCCTCTTTTTCTTACGAGCAGGGATGCCCATGTCAGCGCGAAACCAACTGTTGCTAGCGGCCACGGCCTCGCTGGTGTTCTTCATCAATCTGGGCGGCGCCCATTTGTGGGACGTGGACGAAGCGATCTTTGCCCAGAGCGCCAAGGAGATGCTCCAGCGCGGCGACTACGTCGTGCCGTATTTCAACGGCGCGTTGTTCACGCACAAGCCGCCGGTGATGTTCTGGCTGATGATAGCCGGCTATCAGATGTTCGGGCCGACGGAGTTTGCCGCCCGTTTCTGGCCGGCGGTGTTCGGCGTGGGCAGCGTGTTGGCGACATATCACCTGGGTCGATTGATGTTCTCGCCGCGGGTTGGCTTGTGGGCGGGACTCTGCCTGGCCACGTGCGTGCAGTTCAATGTGATTGCTCGGGCGGCGACGCCGGACTCGTTTCTGGTGTTCTTCTCGGCGCTGGCCGTGTTGCTCTTCGTTTCGGGCACGGCGACGGCGCGGATTGCCTCGGGCACACCCAACGAACGAAACGCTCCCTGGGCGGGGCAGACCGTGTTCGAGCCATCGTGGCTTTGCTGGGCACTGGTGTATGCGGTGATGGGTTGCGGGGTGTTGACCAAAGGGCCGATCGGCGTGGTGTTGCCCACCGCCACGATCGGGTTGTTCCTGCTGGTGATGCGAGCCCCGGCGCTTGAACATGTGACCGATGGCGGCTGGCGCGGCACGTTGCGTACCATGTGGCGATGGACGCTTAACGTGTGCTCGCCGGGACTCTTCTTTCGCACCGTGTGGAGCATGCGGCCGTTGACGGCCGTGGCGATGGTGCTGCTGGTGGCGGGGCCGTGGTACGCGCTGGTGGGCATGCGCACCGACGGCGAGTTTCTGGCGGGCTTCTTCGGCGTACACAACTTCGGTCGATTTCTGAACGCGATGGAGAATCATCGGGGGCCAATCTTCTACTACCTGGCGGCCGTGGCCATTGGGTTCTTTCCTTGGTCGGTGTTCTTCGCGCCGGGGTTCGTGAGCATGCGCAAAGCGCTATCGGCCGGCGACGGCTGGCGGCCCGGCTATGTCATGGTGGGCTCGTGGCTGGCCGTGTGGATTGGTTTCTTCTCGCTGGCCGGGACGAAGCTACCCAGCTACGTCGCGCCGGCGTATCCGGCTGTTGCCTTGTTCATGGGCGCTTTTGTCGATCGCTGGCTGCGCGAGCCGGCGGCACTTTCGCGGGCTGCGTCGCGTCTGGCCTGGGGCACCGTGGCGTTGGCAGGCGTGGGCATGTTGATCGCGCTACCGATCGTGGCGCACATCTTTTTGAAAGACGACTGGATGCTCGGGCTGGTGGGCCTTATTCCCTTGGCGGCCGCGGTCGTCGGTTTAGTCTATTGCGAGCGCGGCAAGTCACGCGAAGCAGCCTGGACCATGGCGACGCTGGGCGTGTTGTTGGCGGTGGTGCTGTTCGGCTACGGCGCGGCGCACGTCGACCAGTATCAGATCAGTCCGCCGCTGGCCGAGGCCATTGCCGAGGCCACGCCGTCGGGCCAGCAGCCGGCGATCGCGTCGTATCGCTTCTTTCGGCCCAGCTTCGTGTTCTACACCGACCACACGATCGACGAGCTGCACGGGCCGGACGAAGTAACGGCCTTCTTTGCCGCCCATCCCGAAACGGCGTTTCTCATCACCACCGACGAGCGCATCGAGCAGCTCGACAGCGCGCTGCCGCCGGGCATTGCGGTGCTCGACACGCGGCCGCGGTTCTTGCAGAAGGGGAACGTGATTCTGCTGGGCGCGAGACAGCGGCGACGGCGCAACGGCGCAAGGTCGAGGGTACCATCAAGTCGCCGTTGTAACGTGTTGCACCCTTTCGCGATGGCAATTTCCATCGGGCACCCACCGTGCAACGATCTTAACCATCCAGGACGATTGCAAAGTTGAGTTTTGTATAATGCAGGTGCGATCCTAACCGGGTGATGCGGGTTGGCTTTAGGAGAAGGAGCTAGCCATGCAACTACCATCGTATTTTCCGTCTTTGATGGTGGCCTTTTCGGAGGTGGCCGATCCACGTCAGCGGCGTGGTGTTCGTCATCCGTTTTCGGGGATTTTGGGACTGACGCTCGTGGGGCTGGTCTGCCGCTTGAACGATTTTGCCAGCTTGCAGCGGTGGGCAGCCCGGAACTGGCATCTGCTGCGCAGACCTTTGGGCTTTACGCGTCGCAAGCCGCCGCATCCTACCACGTTAAGTCGGACGCTGGCGAAGTTCTCGTTGGAGGAGTTTCAAGCTGCGTTTTCCCAGTGGTTGCAAGAGGTAATGGCGGATCAGGAGGCTCTGGTCGCGGCGGTGGATGGCAAGACGTCGAAGCAAGGCTTCGATCCGCAGGGCGATCCGATTCAGATGCTGAACGTTTTTGTCCAGGATTTGAAAGCGTGTCTTGGGCAATGGCCCCTGTCGGGCGACAAAAGCACCGAGCCGGAAGTGCTCAAAGCGCACCTGAGCGAACTGTTCGAGAAGTATCCGGCGTTGCGTTTGATCACGGGCGATGCCCTCTATGCTCAGCGCAATCTGGCCGAACTGATTCTGACTTCGGGCCATGACTACTTGTTCCAAATCAAAGCCAACCAGCCCGACATCCTGGATGCGGCGCAGACCTGCTTTGCGCAGGCCCAAGACAGCGCGGCGGCCGCTCAGACGCGGGAAAAAAAGGGGGCCGTAGGGAGACTCGTTTTCTTTGGATCGACCTGGCCGACGCCGAATATGTCTGCCAGCGGCTGGGGCTTGCCGGTTGCCGCATGCTCTTGCGAGTCGACCGCGAGACGAAAGACCGAAACGGCAAAACCACGCGCGAAACGCGGTACTTCGTCACCAGCCTCGACCCGGCCACGACTACGCCCAAGCAATTGTTGAAGTACGTACGCGCTCATTGGCAAGTGGAAAACAGCTTGCACTTCGTCAAAGATCGTTGGTGGGACGAAGACCGGCACTGGAGTCGTCGGCCAGGATTGGCCGAACGCCTGGCAAGCCTCACCAACGTAGCCCTGAGCGTGTTGCGACTAACGACCCAAAAATCCAAACAACCGCTTCGAGCCCGAGCCGATGATCTCTGCGCCAATCCCCTCCACGCCCTGAAACTCGTAGGAGCCTTGGATTAACGACTTTGCAATCGTCCTGCTTAACCATCGCGGCTAGTTGATCTTGCGCTCGCGGTGTGTTAGGCTCACACGTGCGCTGTCTCGCCGTGCGTGTCCCACCCCCGCCCGCTTTCTGGAGGCGCTCGCCCGCCATGCTGCATCTTTCCGGTCGAGGTCAGGCTCATACCTGCGACGGCATTTCGCGCCGCGACTTTTTGCAGGTCGGTACGCTGGGGGCCATTGGCCTGTCGTTGCCCGATTTGCTGGCCGCCAAAGCTCAGGGGGCCGTGGCCAAGGATCACGACGAGAAAAGCGTGATCATGATCTTCAATCTGGGCGCGCCGAGCCAGCTTGACACGTTCGACATGAAGCCCGAGGCCGCGGTGGAGGTGCGCGGCCCGTTCAAGCCGATCAATACCAACGTGCCGGGCATCCAGATCTCGGAAATCCTGCCGCTGCACGCCAAGCACGCCGACAAGTTCTCGCTGGTGCGCAGTTGTTTTCATACCGGCGCGGCCGTGCACGACACGGGGCACCAGATGATGCAGACCGGCAGGTTGTTCACCGGCGGCATCAACACGCCGCACGCGGGCTGCGCGTTGGCGTTCTTGCGTGGCCGCAAGAGTGACCTGCCCGCGCACGTGATTCTGCCGGAGCCGATGGGCCCCACCGGCGGCAACTTGCCCCACGGCCAGGACGCCGGCTTCCTGGGCAAGGCATACGATCCCTTTGCGCTGATGGCGGATCCTTCGAAAGAGAATTTCAAAGTACCCGACTTGCTGCCTCCGCCCGAGATCGGCGAAGTTCGGCTGGCGCGGCGGCGCAAGCTGCGTTCGATCGTGGAAGAGACGGTTGGCAACTTCGAGGCTAGCGACAACGCCAAGCTATTGGACAGCAACTTCGAAGCGGCCTTTCGCATGATGACCAGCGAACAAGCCCGAGCGGCGTTCGATTTGTCGAAAGAGCCGACCGAAGTGCGCAAGCGCTACGGCATGAACCGCTTTGGCCAGTGCTGCCTGCTGTCGCGACGGCTGATCGAGGCCGGCGTGCGGTTTGTCACGGTCAACACGTTTCTCACGGTGTTCAACGAGATCACCTGGGACATCCACGGCTCGAACCCCTTCACGTCGATCGAGGGCATGAAGAACGTGGTGGCGCCGATGTACGACCAGGCTTATTCGGCCTTGCTCGAGGATTTGGAACAGCGCGGCATGTTGGGCAATACGCTGGTGTGCAATCTGGCCGAGTTCGGACGCACGCCCCGGGTGAATCCGGCCGGCGGGCGCGATCACTGGCCGCAATGCTGGACGATCTATTTCGCCGGCGGCGGCGTGCAAGGCGGCCGCGTCGTGGGACGCAGCGACCCGATTGGCGGAGTGCCGGCCGAGCGGCCCATCGATCCTTCGCAAGTCGTGGCCACGATCTATCGCAGCCTGGGACTCGACCTGGAGACCAAGTTGCCCGGTCCGCAGGGACGGCCGTTCCCGCTGGTCGACTCGGGCAAGCACGAAATACACGAACTTTTTTAATCCTGCCAAACCATCCGCAATACGCTCGAGCCGCTCTCGGTGATTCGCCGACGGCTTGGCCCACCTTCCCCCCACCAACCGCACGATGAACTCACGATCGAAACTCACCGGCTGCGCGTTGCTGGCGGCGATCGTCTGCGGACTGACGCCGGTCCGTGCGGACGAAGTCACGAAGCTGTTGCCCGAGCAGTTTGCGCTCTGCGGGCCCGAGGCGCGGCAGTCGCTGCTGTTGGAGTCATTCTCCGGGACCCAGGCCGACGGGCAGATTGTCGACGGCGTTGCGTACACGTCGAGCGATCCAACGGTGGCGAAGATTGAAGACGGCGTGGCGGTGCCGGTTTCCAACGGCACGGCGATGATCACCGGCACGAGCGGCCAGCGGAGCGCTGCGGCCGAAGTGGCCGTGACCGCCATGGACCAGCCATTCGCCTGGAGCTTTCGCAACCACGTCGAGTCGGTGCTTTCCAAAGCGTCGTGCAATACGGGCGCGTGCCACGGTGCGCTGGCCGGCAAGAACGGGTTCAAGCTTTCGCTGGGCGCGTTCGATCCGCAGTCGGACTACTTCTATATCACGCGGCAGGCTCGCGCACGGCGCGTCGTGTTGAGCGATCCGGGCCGCAGCCTGGTGTTAACCAAGCCCACCGGCGCGGTGCCACACAAGGGCGGGTTGCGCTTTCGCACGGATTCGTACGAGTATCGCGTGCTCTCGGAGTGGATCGCCGACGGCGCTAACGGCCCGCGGGACGACGATCCGCGACTGGAGCGACTGGAGATCTTGCCAGGCGCCTCGGTGCTCAAGAAAGGGGCTCGCCAGCAATTGATCGTGCGGGCGTACTTTACCGATGGGCATGCCGAGGACGTCACCCGCTGGGCCCGCTTCACGTCCAGCAACGAATCGGTATCGAAGATTGACGACCAGGGAATGGTGTCGGTAATTGGTCACGGCGAGGCGTCTATCAAAGCCTGGTACTTGAGCCAGAACGTGATGGCTACGGTGAGCGTAGGCTACGAGCAGGCGGTGGATCCGGCTGTGTTCGCCGAAGCGCCGCGCAAAAACTTCATCGACGAGTTGGTGCTGGCGAAGCTGGAGAGTTTGAACGTGCCTCCTTCGCCGCCGGCTACGGATGCCGAGTTTCTGCGCCGCGCATTTCTCGACACGATCGGCGTGCTGCCAACCGTGGAGGAGACACGCGCATTTTTGGCCGACGAATCGAGCGACAAACGCGACAAGCTGGTCGATGCGCTGTTGGCGCGGCCCCAGTTCGTTGACTACTGGGCTTACAAGTGGAGCGATTTGCTGCTGGTCAACAGCGAGAAGCTGACGCCGGCGGCGATGTGGGCCTATTATCACTGGATTCGCAACCAGGTGGCGGCCGATACGCCCTGGGACGATTCTGCGCGCAGATTGTCACGGCCACCGGCGGCACGCTGGAAAACGGCGCGGCCAACTTCTATGTGCTGCACCAGGATCCGCCCGACCTGGCCGAGACGGTTTCGGTGGCCTTTTTGGGAATGTCGATCAATTGCGCGAAGTGCCACAACCATCCGTTGGAGAAATGGACCAACGATCAGTACTACGGCATGGCGAACCTCTTCGCGCGCGTGCGCTCGAAAGAAGCGGGCGGCGCAGGCAACCGCGTGGTCTATGCGGTCGGCAGTGGAGAATGGGTGCAGCCGCGCACCGGCAAGCCGCAACCGCCCTGCCCTCTCGACGGCGAGCCATTGGCGTTTGACGACGAAGCGGATCGGCGCGACGCGTTGGCCGACTGGCTGACGTCGCCGGAGAATCCGTATTTCACCCGCGCGATCACCAATCGCGTGTGGGCGAACTTCTTTGGCGTGGGGCTGGTTGAAGCGGTGGACGATCTGCGGTTGACCAATCCGCCCAGCAATGCCGAGTTGCTTGCCGCGGCGACCGAGTATCTGGTCGAGCACGATTACGACGTGAAGGCGCTGATGCGATCGATTCTGCAGTCGGCGACGTACGCCCGTTCGAGCAAGCCGCTGGAGACGAACACCGAAGACACGCGGTTCTATTCGCGTTACTACCCGCGGCGGATGATGGCCGAAGTGCTGCTCGACGCGCTATCGCAGGTGAGCGGCGCCGAGACGGCGTTCAAGGACTGCGCCGCCGGCACGCGGGCCATGCAGTTGCCGGATGTGAACGTCGATTCGTACTTCCTGCAGACGTTCGGCAGGCCGGCGCGGCATCACGTGCGAGTGCGAGCGCACGGCGCAGCCCAGCATGGTGCAGGTGCTGCACATTTCGAACGGCGACACCGTCAATCAGAAGCTGGCGGCCAAGGGCAATCGGCTCGACGAGATGCTGGCCGCGAAGATGACGAATGCCGAGATCGTGGAAGAAGCATATCTGGCCGCGCTATCGCGGTATCCCAGCGAAGCCGAGAGCGCGCAGCTCGTGGCGGCGCTCGACGAAGCGCCGGCGGGCGAGCGCCGGCAGGTGATCGAGGATCTCTACTGGAGCATCCTCAGCAGCAAAGAGTTTTTGTTCAACCACTAAGCCGTTCATGGGCGGAACGATGCGCGAGCTTCGATTGTGGATTATGGGTTTGCTGGCCGTCGTGGCTGCCGCGGCGCTCGTTCGCGGCGATGAACCCACCGCACCCGATTATGCCGCACAGGTGGCGCCGATCTTTGCCGCGTATTGCAACGGCTGCCACAACGCCGACGACGCGGAGGGGGAGTTGGTGTTGGAGAGATACGACGCCTTGTTGGGCGGCGGTGCGCATGGCGCGATTCTTGTGCCTGGCAACGCGGACGAAAGCCGCTTGATCCAGGTGCTAACCGGCAAGGCCGAGCCGGCCATGCCGCCGGAAGACAACGAGCGGCCCACGGACGAAGAGATTGCCGTGCTCGTGGCCTGGATCAAAGCCGGCGCCAAGGGACCGATGGGCGCGGCGCCCGATCCCACGGTGCTGGTCACGCCGAAGATCCGGCCGGCCGGCAACGTCGTGGAGGCGGTCACCGGCGTGGCATTTGCGCCGGACGGCAAGTCGCTGGCCGTGGCGCGCTACAACATGATTGAGATCCTCACGCTGCCCGAGCGCTCGCTCGTGCGGCGGCTGGGTCCGCTCCGCGGGCGGGTCAACGCGGTGCGCTATTCGGCTGACGGGAAGCAACTCGTTGCCGCCGCGGGCGAATCGGGGCTGTTCGGCGAAGCCAGCCTGTGGAACGCGGCCAACGGCAAGCTCGCGCGCACGTTCCAGGGACATAAAGACAGCTTGTACGCCGCGGTGTTGAGTCCCGACGGCAAGTTGCTGGCCACCAGCAGCTACGACCAGCAGATCAAACTGTGGGACGCCGCCACCGGCAGCGAGCAACGTGTGCTGGCCGGCCACAACGACGCCGTGTTCGGCCTGGCGTTTCGTCCCGACGGCAAAGTGCTGGCCAGCGCCAGCGGCGACCGCACGGCCAAGCTGTGGGACGTGGCCAGCGGCGAACGCCTGGAGACGTTCGGGCAGCCGCTCAAGGAACTGTATTGCGTGGCTTTCAGCCCGGACGGCAAGCGCGTGGCAGCCGGTGGGGCCGACAGCCGCATCCGCGTGTGGGAGGTCAGCCCGACGGCGAAGGAACATACCAACCCGATCGTCTATTCGCGGTTCGCCCATGAAGGGGCCGTGGTGAATCTGGCTTATTCGAGCGACGGCAAGACATTGGTTTCCGCCGGCGAGGATCAGACATTGAAGGTGTGGGACGCCGAGCCGATGACCGAGCGCGTGGAATTGGCGAGGCAAAGCGATTGGTCGCCGGCATTGGCGATGAGTCCCGACGGGAAATCGATCGCCGTGGGCCGGCTCGACGGCAGTCTGGCGTTCTACGATGCGACCAGCGGGCAGGAAATACCCGCTCCTCCGCCGGCCAAGCCGGATCTGGCGTCGCTCTCGCCGCGCGGAGCGCAAACCGGCACGGGCAGTCGCGCCGTGCTGCGCGGCAAGCATCTGGCCGAAGTCACGGCGGTACGATCGAGCCACGAAAAGCTGGCGGTACGACTGGCCAAGATTCACGACGGCGGACGCGTTGACATCGAACTGGCGCCGGCCGCCGATCTGCCGCGCGGGCGATACGAGATTTGGCTCGTCAACGCCGGCGGCGAAAGCAAGCGGCAGCCAGTCTTTGTCGACAACCTGCCGCAGTCGCAGGAAGCCGAGCCGAACGATACGCCCGAGGCGGCCAACGCGATCGCGCTGGGTTCGGACGCCTGGGGCGTGCTGCGGGCACGGGGCGACGTGGACCGTTTCGCGTTCGACGCGAAAGCCGGTCAGAGCCTGGTGTTCGAGATTTCGGCCGCCGACATTGGATCGAAGGCCAATGTGGTGCTCACCGTGTTCGACGCGGCCAGGCGCGTGCTGGCCGACAACAACGACTTTGGCGGAACGGCCGATCCGCTGTTGCCTTTTAGCGTGCCGGCCGACGGCCGCTATGTCGTGCAAGTGCGCGATCTGACGCTGGCCGGCAGCGGCGAGCATTTTTATCGGCTGGCGTTGGGCGAGTTTCCCGTCGTGACCGGGGTTTATCCGTTGAGCGTGGCCGCCAATACGGCCGCCGAGGTGGAACTGGCCGGTTACAACATCGCGCCGGGCACGAAGATCGCGCTACCGGCGACTGCCGCGGGCGAGATCAACGTCCCACTGCCGGAGGCGACATACCGTCGCACGAAGCCTTTGAAGGTGCTGGTCGGCGAATTGCGCGAGTCACTCGAGGCCGAGCCAAACGACACGCCTCGGACTGCCACGGCAATGCAAGCTCCTGGCACCGCCGGCGGAAGGTTTCTTGCTGTGAGTGCCGGCGCCGAGGACGAAGACTACTTTCGCTTCGAGAGCACCGCCGGGCAGAAGTGGATCATCGAAACCGACGCCGCGCGGCGCGGTTCGCCGGCAGACACGGTGATCGACGTGCTCTCGGCCGACGGCAAATCGATTCCGCGCGTCGTGCTGCAAGCCGTGCGAGATTCGACGGTCACGTTCCGCGGCATCGACGGCAACACGCGCGATTGCCGGCTGACCAACTGGCAAGAAATGCAGCTCAACCAGATGGTCTATCTGAACGGCGAAGTGGTCAAGCTGGATCGCGCGCCGCGCGGGCCCGACTCCGGGTTTCTGTTCCATGAAGGGGATGGCGGCAAGCGGCGCTGCTACTTCGACACCTCCGCCACCGTCCACGCGGTGGACGAGCCGTGCTTCATCGTCGAAGCGCATCAGCCGGGCGAGAAGCTGTTCAGCACGGGCTTGCCGGTCTACACGCTCAACTACGAAAACGACGACGATGGGCAGCGCCGACTGGGAAGCGATTCGCAGCTCGCGTTCACGGCGCCGGCCGACGGGGCGTATCTGGTGCGAGTGCGCGACGCCCGGGCGATGGGCGGCGATCGATTCGCGTATCGGCTGACGGTGCGTCCGCCCGAGCCGGATTTCAAAGTGACGCTCAACGGCGCCATGCCCTCGGTGGGCGCTGGCAGCGGCAAACGTTTCAGCGTGTCGGTCGATCGGATCGACGGTTTCGAGGGCGAGATTCAGGTCGATATTGTGGGCATGCCGCCGGGCTGGCATGCCTCATCTCCCCTTGTGATTCAAGCAGGGCAACGCGAGGCCGCGGGCGTGCTGGTGGCGGATGCCGACGCGAAGCAGCCGACCGCCGAACAGCTCAAGCAGATCACGGTGCAAGCCAAAGCCACGGTCGGCGAGCAGGAAGTCGTCAAGGAAGTGAATAACTTTGCCCAGATCAAACTCGAAGACAAGCCGAAGCTGTTGGTGCGACTGGAGCCGGCCGAGATCACGCTGGCGCCCGGCTCGATGGTGCCGGCCACCTTGCGCGTGGAGCGCAATGGATTCGACGGGCTCATCAAGTTCGAACTGGAAAACCTGCCGCACGGCGTGATCGTGGCCAACATTGGCCTCAGCGGCGTGATGATGCCGGCGGGCGAGACCGAGCGGCAAATCTTCATCGCGGCCGACAGTTGGGTGCCCGAGACGAGCCGGCTGGGCTTTGCCATGGCCGACCAGGTAGCGAATCAATGCTCGCCGCCCGTGCTGGTGCACATTCGCAACGACGCGCCGTTGGCAACCGCCGCGCCGGCGCAGACGGCCGAAACGGCGAAGTAGCGGGCCTGCTCGCGAGTCAGTCGGAAACTCGCTGACCGCAATCGCACGCAGTGTGACGTGAACGCCAAATCCTACTGAGCGTCAGGCGGCGTTATTTGAAGCGCCGGACGTATCCTTTGCAACTCGGCAACGGCCGACTTGGACAACGAGGTGCCGTATAGATCGACGTATACAAGGTTGGGGATGCTTGCTATCGCTGCAACTGAATCGTCCTTGATAGGGCACCACCTTAGTCGAATAAGCCGAAGCTTGTTCAACGCTGATAGGCTATGCAGTCCCGACCCGGTGACTTGAGTCCGCTTGAGCCAGAGAGCTTCCAGGTTGGATAGACTAGCTATTTCCTTCAATCCGGCATCGCTGACGGAAGTGCCGTCGAGGAATAGGACATTGAGACTCTTCAAGTCCTTAAGATGCTTTAGACCCGCATCCGTAATCCCAGTGTTCCCCAACTCCAACTGCTTGAGACGATTCAATTTTCCGAGATGCCTCAAACCGGTGTCCGAAACTCTCGTGTCGTTCAAGTCAAGTTGGGACAATTTGGAAAGCTTTGGAAGAGATGCCAGCCCCACATCCCCGACACGAGTCCCATCCAACACGAGATGTTCCAATTCAGAAAGATGTTCCAAACGCTTCATGCCGCGATCGGATATGTTGGCTCCCAGGAGGTTCAAGCCGCGAAGCGTCGACATGCCAGCTAGCGACTTGAGCCCTTCGTCGGTTACGTTCGGGCACTGAAGCCACAACACCTCAAGGTCTGGCAAATTGGCGAGGCACGCGATGTCCTTGTCGCTGACTTTGTCACTCGCCAGTTGAACGTTAACCGCCGTGCGTACGAAATCCTCGGGAAGAAACGCGCTCAGCCAGTTTTTCGCACGAGCGGGAGTTGTGCCTGCTTCCGCCGCTTCGTCGTTGTATTTGACGTAGCCACCCAAAGCTTCGATCAATGCAACGGCCTCTTGCTGCCGTTTGGCTCGCATCGTCTGGATGCCGAGCCAAATTCCGGTGAAAGTAACCGCCAAGAACATCGTGCCCAGGCTAAACCTTAGCCAGCGCCGGCGGGTCTTGTGGGCTTCGCTCATAGGTTCACTATAGCTGAGGTTTAGATGGACCCGCGACCTGCGCTCCGCGAATCTTCAATAAGTACTCCTCTCGCTTGACAGTCCGCGCGATGCGGCTGCATATTGGGTGCTGCGTTGGGGGCCGCTGGATTGCATTTTTCTTCTGGGGAGACTCTCGGTGAAGGATTTCGAGTTTCAATCCGCCACCACGATCGACGAGGCGGTCAGCTTGCTGGCGGCGCGGGGCGAGCGGGCCAAGGTGCTCACCGGCGGCACCGATTTGATCGTGCAACTGCGCGAGGGATTGCGCGAAGCCGACCTGGTGGTCGACGTCAAGAAGATCGCCGAGTTGATGGAAATGAAGTATTCGGCCAAGTCAGGGCTGAAGCTGGGCGCCGGCGTGCCGTGCTATCGAATTTATGGCGACGCCGAAGTGTCGGCCGCGTACCCGGCGCTGGCCGATTCGGCCCGGATCATCGGCGGCTGGCAGATTCAAAGCCGGGCCAGCATCGGCGGCAATCTGTGCAACTCTTCGCCGGCGGCCGATTCCATTCCTTCGCTGATTGCCCTGGGGGCAACTTGCCAGTTGGCCGGACCCAAGGGGCGGCGCGACGTGCCGGTGGCCGAGTTTTGCACGGCGCCGGGCAAGAATGTGCTGGGGCGCGGCGAGATTCTGGCCGCGCTCGAGATTGCAGCGCCGGCGCCGAAGAGCAGCAGCGCCTATCTGCGGTTCATTCCCCGCAACGAAATGGACATTGCCGTCGTGGGCGCGGCGTCCTGGGTGCAATTGAACAAAGCGGGCGACACCATCGAGGCAGCGCGGGTGGCATTGGCCGCGGTCGCTCCGACGCCCTTGTTCGTCAACGATCTGAGCGAGTGGCTGCGCGGCAAGCCGGCCACGGCCGATACATTTGCGGCAGCCGCCGAACAAGCCCGGCAAGCCGCCCGGCCGATCGCCGACAAGCGCGGCACCAGCGAATACCGGCGCCATCTGGCGGGCGTGCTCGTTTTGCGCACGTTGGCCATTGCGGTCGATCGGGCCAACGGCAAGCCCGCGGCAGCGCATTAGTCCTTGCCGTGCCTGGCAATCGAAACTAGTTATCTTCATCATTCGGTAGAGTACGAACATGGCCAAAAAGACGCACGTCGCCGCCTCGGTGAACGGACATCCGGTGGAGTTTTTGTGCGAAGCGCGGCAAAGCCTGTTGGAAGTGCTGCGCGACGTTTTGCAACTGACCGGCGCCAAGGAAGGCTGCAACAACGGCAACTGCGGCGCATGCACCGTGCTGCTCAACGGGCTGCCGGTGGATAGTTGCCTGGTGTTGGGCGTGGAAGCCGATGGCGCCGAGATCACCACGATCGAAGGCGTGGCCAACGAATCGACCCTGCACCCCATTCAGCAGTGCTTCCTGGAAGACGCGGCGCTGCAATGCGGCATCTGCACGCCGGGCTTCATCATGACCGCCAAGGCGCTGTTGGACCGCAATCCCAATCCCAGCGAGCACGAGATTCGTTTTCAATTGTCGGGCAACCTGTGCCGTTGTACCGGCTACGACAAGATCGTGCGGGCCGTGCAGGATTCGGCCAGACGGATGGCGGCCGGTGGCGGCAAAACGGCAAGCAAGGGTTCCTCGACCAACGGCAGCCCGCTGGCGGCAGCCGTCTCGCAATCGAAATAGTAACGACGTCATTTCCACGTCGGTGGAACACCAACGTTTTTTTGGAGAGCACGCATGAGCTCGTCCCCCTCGAAGGCCAAGAAGTACAAAGTCATCGGCACGCGACCCATTCGGCACGACGGGGCCGACAAGGTGACCGGACGGGCGGTGTACGGGGCCGACGTGCGACTGAACGGCACGGTGTATGGCCGCATCCTGCGCAGCCCGCACGCCCATGCAAGGATCAAATCGATCGACACTTCGGCGGCGGAGAGGCTGCCGGGCGTGGTGGCGGTGGCCACGGCGGCCGACTTTCCGAATTTGCAGGACAAGATCGCCAACCTGGGCGAGGGATCGGTCAACCTGGCGCACCTGGGCGCCAATGTGCTGGCGCATGGCAAGGCGCTGTACAAGGGGCATGCCGTGGCGGCCGTGGCGGCAACCAGCGCGCACGTGGCCGACGAGGCGCTCGCGCTGATCAAGGTTGACTACGAGCCGCTGCCGGTCGTGACCGATGTGTTGGACGCCATGCGCGACAACGCGCCGTTGTTGCACGACGATGTCCACACCAATTCGATGGGCAAGAAGTCGGATAAGCCCAGCAACATTGCCACGCACATCCATTTCGAGACCGGCAAAGTCGATGCAGCCTTTGCCAAGGCGGACGCGGTGGTCGAGCGCGAGTTCAAAACAGCCAGCGTGCATCAGGGCTATATCGAGCCGCACGTTGCCACGGCACTGTGGAACCAGGACGGGCACTTGACGATTTGGACTTCGACGCAAGGCTCGTTCACCGCCCGGCAGCAGACGGCCGAGTTGCTGCAGATTCCGGTCTCTCAGGTGACCGTGGTGCCGTGCGAAATCGGCGGCGGGTTTGGCGGCAAGATCGCGGTGTATCTCGAGCCGGTCGCCGCCATGCTGAGCCGCAAGTGCGGCAAGCCGGTGAAGATGGTGATGAACCGCGACGAGGTGTTCGAAGGCACGGGCCCCACGCCGGGCTCGGCCATGCGCGTGAAGCTGGGCGCCACCAAGGACGGCAAGCTGGTGGCCGGTGAAGCGTGGCTGGCCTACGACGCCGGCGCATTTCCCGGCGGCATGATCGGCCCGGGCTGCATGTGCGTGTTCAGTTGTTACGAAATTCCCAACGCGCGCGTGGACGGTTA
Organism: uncultured Planctomycetaceae bacterium; assembly: GCA_963779015.1. Lineage (GTDB taxonomy): Bacteria > Planctomycetota > Planctomycetia > Pirellulales > PALSA-1355 > JTS-RE94. The sequence goes on from CAVZWY010000027.1 coordinate 20,623, forward strand.
TGACGTGCTCGACAACAAGCCCAAGACGCAGGCCTATCGCGCGCCGGGCGCGACGCAAGCGGCGTTCGCCTGTGAGAGCGTCGTCGACGAGCTAGCGGAAAAGCTGGGCATCGACGGAATCGAGTTCCGCCTGAAGAACGCCGCCCAGGAGGGAACGCGGCGCGTGGATGGTCCGACCTATCCGCGCATCGGCTTTGTCGAGACGCTCGAAGCCGCCAGGAACAGCGACCACTGGAAGACTCCGCTGGAGGGACCTTATCGCGGGCGCGGCATCGCCAGTGGCTATTGGTTCAACATCGGGCTGAAGTCGAGCGCCGCAGCCAACGTCAATCCCGACGGGACCGTGAGCCTGATCGAAGGTTCGACCGACATCGGCGGCACCCGGGCCAGCATCGCCATGCAACTGGCCGAGACCTTGGGCATCGCGGCCGAAGCCGTGCATCCGCGCGTGGCCGACACCGACCACGTGGGCTATACCGACGTCACCGGCGGCAGCCGTGTCACCTTTGCCACGGGCTTGGCAGCGCACAAAGTGGGGCTCGACATCCAGCGGCAAATGGCCGAGCGGGCCGCCCTGCTGTGGGATTGCGACGCCGCCAAGGTCGAATGCGTCGAGGGCACGTACCAATCCAACGGCAAGAGCATCACCTTTGCCGAGTTGGCCGCCAAATTGCCGCAAACCGGCGGCCCCGTCGTCGGACGGGCGACCGTCAATCCCGAGGGCTCGACCAACGGCTTTGGCACGCACATCGTCGACGTGGAGGTCGACCCCGACACGGCCAAGGTGACCATTCTGCGTTACACGGCCATTCAAGACGTGGGCACGGCCATTCATCCCAGCTACGTCGAGGGGCAAATGCAAGGGGGCGCCGTGCAGGGAATCGGCTGGGCGCTCAACGAAGAATACTTCTTTGACGGCCAGGGGCGGATGCAGAATGCCAGCTACTTGGATTATCGCATGCCCACGGCGCTCGACGTGCCGATGATCGACACGATCATCGTGGAGGTGCCGAACCCCGATCATCCTTTCGGGGTGCGGGGCGTGGGCGAAACGCCGATCGTGGCGCCGCCGGCGGCCATTGCCAACGCAATCTATCGCGCCACCAACGTGCGGATGACGGAGTTGCCGATGTCGCCGCCAAAGCTGTGGGCGGCGATGGCGAAGAAGTAGTCGCGGCGCGATGGTGTTTGCATTGTTTCAGCGATTCATTTTGCCCCGTCGTTGACCGGGGGCCAATTTCGCGCAGTACGGTATGGGGCCATGGCACGCGTTTTCATTCCGGCTCAGTGGCGTGACCTGACGGACGGGGTCGCTGAAGCGGAACTCAACGGCGCCACGCTGCGCGAGATTGTCGCGGCGCTCGAGGCACGCTTTCCCGGCATTGCCGCGCGGGCCGTGGACGACGACGCAATCATGCCGGGACTGGCCGCATCGATCGATGGCGTGGTCACTTCGCGCGGACTGTTGGCACGAGTGCCACCGGACAGCGAAGTCCACTTCTTGCCGGCCATCGGTGGCGGCTGAGCATGCTCTCGCTGCCGCCGGTTGGCAAGCTATGCCGGTTGTGAAAAGCTTGCCTGCACGCGGCCATTTCGCTGCCGCCAATTTGCTTGTCGCTCGTGCTGGGCTCGACTAAGTTGGAAGTTTGTCTTCGTTGATCGTACCGTCGAGCTTTTGAAAGCAAGCAAACGTGTCGCGTCTGCGGTGGTTGATTTTGATTCTCGGGCCGTTGCCGATCGTGGCATTGTCCTGGGCCGTGTCGTCGTGGTTTCGTTCGGAACCACGCGCCGTGGCGGTGCGCAACGATGGAATTCTCGACGCGCCGGCTCAGCCGCGGCATGCCATCGCGGTGCGCCAGTCGACTCCGGCAATCGCGACGGCCAGTGACGACCTGCGGCAGGCGTGCCGCCGCGCGGGCGATCGATTGGCAGACAGGGCCGGGCCCGCCTTGCGTGTGATTGCCAGACCGCCATTTGTGATTGGCGGCGATCTGAGCGAGGATGAACTGGCGCATTGCCATGCCGACACGATCGCTCCGGCGGTTGAGGCCATGCAACGGCATTACTTTCGCTCGCGTCCGTTCGAGCCGATCACGGTGCTGCTGTTCGCGGCGGAAGCCAGCTACAACCGCTATTCGCGCGAGTGGTACGGCGATAGCGGGATTTCCGTCTACGGCTATTACAAGCCCAACGAACGCACGCTATTGGTGAATCATGCCACGGGCAACGGCACGCTGCTGCACGAACTGACGCACGCGCTATTCGACTTCGAGATGGACAAGCCCCCGGTGTGGCTCAACGAAGGGCTGGCATCGTTGCACGAGCAATGCCGGTTTCGCGCCGATGCGGACGGGCCCTGGATCGAAGGCCTTGTGAATTGGCGGCTGGAAGGACTGCAAACCGTGATCCGCCAAGGGCGCTTGCGCTCGTTGCTCGATTTGGTGGAAGAGCGCGATTTTCGCGGTCCGCTGGTGGGCACCAACTACGCGCAGGCGCGGTATTTCTGTATGTACTTGCAGCAGCGAGGCAAGCTGGCCGAGTTCTTTGACGATTTTCGCGAGTGCCGCGCGGACGACCCGGCGGGCACCGCGGCGGTCGTTCGCGCCGTGGGCGGCCAGTCGTGGGAAGATCTCGATCGCGACTTCCAACAATGGGTGCTTGAGCTTTCACCGTAGCGTGCGGGGCGGATATACTCTCCCAATTCGCACTCCGGGGTAACCGTTCACAGGGGACTGTCCCAATTTTCGCGGCGCGCCAGCGGTGGGTGCGAAAGTAGCCATGACGCCACGAAAATGGGACTGTCCCCCCTCGCGCCGCGGAAGGGGACAGGCACATGTTTCGGATGTCACCAAAAGCGCAGGCTTGCGCGGTTTGGCCGAAAAATGAGCCAGTCCCCGGACCGTGAACACTTACCACTCCGGGGGATGCATGCCCGAGCACTATCTGATTCTGAGCCTGGTAGCGGTGTTGGCCGGAGCGGTCAACTCGATCGCCGGGGGCGGCACGTTGCTGACGTTTCCCGTGCTGTTCGCGGCGCTGGGCGGCACGGCCGAGGCCGCCGTGGTGGCCAACGCCACGAACACCGTGGCGCTGGTGCCCGCGGCGATCGCCGCACTGGCCGGCTATCGACGCGAGCTGGCGCAAGAGCGGCGCTGGGTGAACTTGCTCGTTGGGCCGAGCCTGCTGGGCGGATTGATTGGCTCTCTGTTGGTCGTCAAGCTGCCGGCGGACTGGTTCAATGTGGCGGTGCCGTGGTTGATCTTTGGCGCGGCGGTGTTGTTTGCGCTACAGCCGAAGATGGCCAGTTGGACGGGCATCGGCAAGCCGCACGAGGCGCCCAGCGGACGTACGGCCATTGCGATCGTGGCGTTTCAACTGCTCGTGGCCATCTATGGCGGCTACTTTGGCGCCGGCATGGGCATCCTGATGCTGGCAGCACTGGCGATGCTGGGCATGAACGACATCCACGGCATGAACGCGGTGAAGTCACTGTTGGGCGCCGTGATCAACGGCACGTCGGTCGTCGTCTTCGTGGCCAGCGGAAAGGTGGATTGGCCGTTTGCCGTGGTGATGGGCCTGGCGGCCGCGGTGGGCGGATACGTCGGCGCGCATACGGCGCGACGGGTGAACAAGACGCTGGTGCGCCGCGTCGTGGTGACGCTAGGATTCGTGCTGGCCGGCTATTACTTCTATCGCGAGTTCCTGCGATAACGGCCCGGACTCACCGCCAGTTTTAGTCCCACCACCAGTTGGTCGTGTGGGCGGCGGCTTGCTGGCGCGTTGCGTCCAACTCGGGCTTTTCCTGGGGCGCTTCGAGCATCGGCCAGGGATTGATCGCGACGCCGCCCGAGGCGCTGATCACCAGTCCGCTACGTTTCTGCACGTAGCTGGCCAATGTGTGCACGGTGCGCGGAGCGTTGTAGCGCTTGGCCTTGAAGTCGGGATCGAGAAACACGGCCATGTCCCAACCGCACTTGCCTGGCAGATCGTGATGCGAGATGAGCGCTGCCAGCACGGCCAGGTCCATGCAGTTGCGAAGCTGACCGAAAATCGACTCTTTCTCCGAGAGCTCTTCGTAGTGGCTGGTCATATTGTCGGCCCATTGCTGCGCCAGCGGGTTCTTTTGCTTGGTGCGTTGGAATTTTCCCGAATTGCCCAACAGGCTGTCTTCGGTCATGCACTTTACGCCGGCCTTCTGGAATTCCCAGGCCAGGCCGTTGCCGTCGGTCACCAGCGCGTCGTAATCGGGAGCCAGCCACCAGCGAGGCATGGCATTGCCGGCGCCGCGGCCGGACTTCATCATCTGCAGATAGTTCGGCATTCCAGCGATGGGTGGCTTGTCAAACGCCATGGCCAGCCGCTTCATGCGATAGTCGGCCGCCACCAACACGCGGGCAAAGTGACACGCCTCGGGCACGCCCTTGATCGTGATGATTTGCGGACCCATCGCCTGCTCGACCGCCGCCATTAGCGGTTCGGGGTCGTCGGGCGAGCGGCTGATGTTCTTGAACAGCTCTTGAAAGCGGGCGAGACCCTCGGGCGTGGGATCGATCGAGCAACTGATGCCGGTTTGACGCAGCGCTTCGGTCGAGCGGAGCGCCACGAGCAGGTCGTCCAGCAGCAGCACCGGGCGATTCGTGGTTGCGCCGATGATTTCACCGTCGGTGCTGACCTTCCAGCCTTCGCCGGGACCGGCCAACACGATGTCGTTCTGCTCGGGATATACGAACACGTACTGAATGCGCTGCAAGCCGGCCAGGTACAGCATGTCGTCAGTAAGCGGCGTGCCGTTCTTGCGGTGCTCGGCGATCGCGGCTTCCAACTGGCGCAGCGAAACCTTGCGGAGGCCCGACTTGCTCAGGTCGTCTGGCACCGGTTGGAAGGCGGCTTTGCGCACCTTCAACAACTCGCCTAGTTCGTCCAGGCGCACTTTCTGGACGATGCCGTTGGCGTCGATGGAAACACCGCCGACCTGCTGCGTCACGAACTGTGCCCGCGCGGTCGTCCGCAAGGAGAGCGAAATCACCGCGGCCAGGGCAACCAACGCCAGCGAACGGTGTAACTGGCGAAGCCAATGAGAGCGTGGCATAACCGAACCTTCTCTGGTCCTGGAGATGAGACAATGCCAAGGGCATGAGCGGACAGGCGCGTCGTTTCGATTCGCGTCACGAATCCTGACGGCCAGAATGTGTCGTAAACCGCGACGTGGCTAATAACTAGGATAATTTGCCCCGTATATCGTGGCAAGCGAATTCGCCCCGCTGGCACGTGCCGCGACGGCCCGTTTGCCCCCCCGAAAACGTGGAGAATTCGCACTGCCGTTCGCCTCATTTCCGGGTCAACTGATACAGCACGATGCCGGCGGCCACGGAGACGTTGAGCGAGTCGATGCCCGGGCGCATGGGCACGGTGATGAGCCGGTCGCAAAGACCACGCCACTGCGGCGCCAGTCCATGTCCTTCGCTACCAAACAGGATGGCCACGCGCGGCGGACGCGTCGGTTGGTCGAAGGGCGTCGCGTCGGCGTCGATGACGGTCGCCCACAGCTCGAATTGTGCGTTGTTGCGCAAGGAATTCAGCTCGGCTGCGAGGTTGTCGGTCACCACAACGGGCACCCGCAAAGAGGCGCCCATCGAAACGCGCATGGCGCGGCGGGAAAAAGGGTCGGCGCAGGCCGAGCCCAACACGACGGCCTGCATGCCAAAGGCGCTGGCAAGTCGCAGAATACTGCCAAGATTCTCCGGGTCTTGCACATCGGGGCACACGGCCAGGGTCAGCGGGCCGGAGCACTGGCGGCAGATGGCTGGCAGGTTGGGATTCGGCTTGCGCCGGGCACAGGCCAGCATGCCGCGGTGAAAGTTGAAGCCCACGAGTTCTTCAATCCACTCGTGCGGGACGACCAGCACGTCGGATCGCCGGCCGGCGGACTCGTCGAGTTCCGCCAGCGATTTCTCGTCGACTAGCAGCGAGAGAATCTCGAAATCGCTTGCTAGCAGCCGCCGCACCAGCAGGCGGCCTTCGACCACGAAGCGATTCGCCCGGTGGGCGGCATTGCTAGCTTTCAGGTTGCGATACGGCTCAAGCCGTGAATCGTCGGGCGATTCGACGCGAATCGTGGGCATGCCTGCACAAGGTATTGGGTCGCGGGTAACTGCCAGGGCGGCGGAATGGTTTCGTCAACCGGCAAACGCTCCGCAATCGTTAAAGTCGCCGCAACCGTTAGTCCGAAGCTATCAAACGAGGACATCGACCGGCCTGCGCGCCGCTTCGCTCGGCGCATCAGGGGGGCCTTTTCAATTAACCCATCCGATTGAACGCCGTGCAATACGATAGATTCATTTCCCGGCGCGTGTGCGTGGCGATGGTCGTTTCGGCGGCGGCGATTTGCCTGCTCTCGGGATGCACCCGGCTCCGCTATCGCCTGGCCGCCGACAAGGAAGTGCGCTACCTGGTGGCGCAGAAATCGAACGATCCCCGCTGGGACTATCCGCGTTACACGATCGGCATGGATCCGCGCAGCCGATATTTCGACCCAACGGATCCGGACAATCCGCCGATGCCGTACGACGATCCGGCGTCGCACCGCTACATGCACTGCGTGGCGGGCAAGAAGGCCTGGCCCTGCTATCACATGGGCGGCAACTGGTTTGCGTTGCAGAATCCGCGCTGGAAGCAACTGCTGAGCCGCTACAACGAAATGACCGAAGATGGATCGCTCAAACTCAACCTCAACGGCGCGGTCTGCCTGGGACAAGTACACTCGGCCGACTACCGCCAGGCCGTGGAAGTGCTTTATTTGTCGGCGCTCGACGTCAGCACGGAACGGTTCCGTTTTGACGTGCAATTTTTCGGCAACTCGGACCTGGTCTTCTCTCACTTGGGGCCGTTGCGAAACGGCGGCGCCGAGAGCAACTCGCTGGCCTTCGGCACGGGCGCACCGGCAACCACGTTGCGATTGGAGAAACAGTTTTCCGCGGGCGGTGAACTGATCGTCGGCTTTGCCAACAACATCGTGTGGCAGTTTGCCGGTCCGGATACCAACGTCACAACGTCGCTGTTGAATTTCAGCTTCATCCAGCCGCTGCTGCGCGGCGGCGGACGCGCGCTGATCTTGGAGCAGTTGACGATCGTGGAACGGGCCTTGTTGGCGAACCTGCGGGCGTTCGAGCGCTATCGGCAGGGCTTCTACACGAATATCGCCGTCGGCGACGGAGTGCAGGGACCGACACGCCGCGGTGGTTTCTTCGGCGGCACGGGATTGACGGGCTTTAGCGGCCAGGGCGCCGGCGGTCAGGGCGGTGTCGGTGCATCGACGTTCGGCATCGGAGGCGGCGGCTTTGGCGGCGGCGGTACCGGTGGGGCTGGCACGGGTTTCGTGGCCGGTGGCGCCGGGACGGTCGGCGGGTTCATGGGCCTGCTGCAGCAGTTGCAGCAGGTGCGCAACGCGCAGGCGAATCTCGACTCGCAGTTGCGCACGCTGGGATTGCTCGAGGCCAATCTCGACGCCGGACTGATCGACATCGTGCAAGTCGACCAATTTCGGCAAAACATCGAGTCGGGCCGCGCCAACTTGCTCAGCCAGCAGGTCGCGTTCCAAACGCGGTTGGATTTGTTCAAGACGTCGCTGTTGGCGTTTCCGCCGGACGTGAAGATCGAAATCGATGACATGATGCTGCGGCAGTTTGAGTTCGTCGACCGCAAGACGATCACGGTGCAGCGGCTGATAGAAGACTTCGTCGATGTCCTGGGCGAGCTGCCCACCGAGCCCGCCATGGCCGATCTGACCAATGCCATGAGCGTGATCACTGAGTTGCGCGAGCAGGTTGCCGCGGAATTTGCCTCGGGCCATGCCGATCTGGCCGCGCTGGACGCCAAGGTGCCCGAGCGGAAATCGGCCATGAAGCCGGCGCAGATCGCCACGTTCGACGAGGAGCTGGCAAAGCTGGCGCAGAGCCTGGAGGACGTCGAAAACCGCTTCAAGCAAACCGGCCCGGTATTGCAAAGCCTGCAAGACCGCTTGCACACGGACTCCGCGTCGCAGGCTACCGACGATTTGGTGGCGCTGGCCACGGGCCTCTCAGGTCTGACACAGGAGTTGATCCTGGTCAAGGCGCGGGCCCGCTTGGAATCGATCACGGTGCCGCACGTGAAGCTCGACGGGGTGCGCGCGCTGGATATCGCCCGCGCCAATCGCCTGGACTGGATGAACAACCGGGCGGCGTTGGTCGACCAGTGGCGCTTGATTGTCTACAACGCCAACGCCCTGAAGGCGGGACTCGACGTGTTTGTCAACGGCGGCATCGGCAACGTGGGGGACAACGGTTTTGCCTTTAGCGGCAAAAACGGCAGCATGCAGGTTGGCATGCGGTTCGACGCGCCGTTTACCCGGCGTTTGGAGCGAAACAACTATCGCTCGGTTCTCATTCAGTACCAAATAGGGCGTCGCCAGTTGTATCAATATCAGGACGGCGTGAATTTCGGCTTGCGGAGCCTGCTGCGCGTCCTTAACCAGTTGGAAGTGAACCTCGAAATCCAGCGGCGGGCCATGGTCATTGCCATCCGCCGCGTCGACAAGACGCGCGAGGACTTGAACGAGCCGCCGGCGCCGACTTTGCCGGGCGAGCCGGTGCAACTGCTGGGACCGACGGTGGCCCAGAACCTGATTTTCGCGCTCAACGACTTGCTGGCCGCGCAGAACGTGTTCATGAGCGTGATCTTCAACCACTACCAGAACCGCATGCTACTGTACCGCGATTTGGGCATCATGGAGCTTGACGATTGCGGCATCTGGATCGACAAACCCATTTCGGAATCGGACTGGCTCTCCGAGGACCAGTGCCCGGCGCCTCCGGCGGTGCCGCAAGGGTGGCTCGACGACGCCGACGTGAGCGGCGCGGACGTCGAATCTTACGCGGCCCGGATGGCGGAGCAAGGCGACCTTGACCCGGCCGACGTGGATTTAATGACATTGCCGCAGGGTGAAGACGAAAAAAGGCCGTCCGATGCCGCCGACGGCCCGTCGAAGGGATCCTCGGGTCGGCTGTTGGGCTTGCTGCCCCTGCACGACTTCTCGCGTGAAGCGGAGGAAGCTGAGCCGCCGGAGATGTTGCCGCAGGGCCGCCGGCGGTCGGGGGACGAAGCGGGACTTGCACGCCGCCAACAGCGCGAGATTCCGCTGCCGCCGGAAACCCACGATGACGAGGAAGTGCTGGAATCGACGCGGGGACCGGCATTGCGCGGTCCCGCATTGCCGCCGAGCAGCGGGCCCAAATTGCGCCGCTAGCCCCCACTTCGGCAACAGAACCGGCAAGTCCACCTTGAATTCGAGCTCGCAAGTGGTGAGAATGGGGAGGTGGAAACGCAACGCGCGCTTGCACTTCCCGCCTTTCGACTCCCGCCGACCGTCCGACCGCAAGCCACTGGGGCTCAAGCTATGGCGATTCCCTCCGCGGAAGAAGTTACCCGCCCGTCCAAATTCCCGGCGGCCCTGCAAGGCATCGACGAAATGCCCGGCGCGCCGCCTCCGCGCAAGTGGCGCGTTCCGCGCTGGCTCAAACTGGGACTGGTCTTGGCGATCATGGGCGGGGCCGGAGCCGCGGCCTTCATCAACCGCGACATGCTGTTGCCCGCCGCCACGACCAGCCAGGTGTTGACCGAAGAAGTACGACGCGGGGACCTTGTCGTGTCGATCACCGAAGACGGCACGGTCGAGAGTTCGCACAACGTGGATATCAAGTGCGAAGTGCAAGGTGGCAGTACCATCCTGTGGATCCTCGTCGACGGCACACACGTGAAGAAAGGCGATGAGTTGGTGCGCCTCGACTCATCCACCATCGAAGACCAGGTGAACGCCCAGAAGATTCTCTACGAGAAGGCCCGCGCGGCCATGATCGACGCCGAAAAGCTCTACGAGGCAGCCGAGATTTCCGTGCAGGAGTATAAAGAGGGCATCTACCTGCAAACGCTGCAACAACTGGAGGCCAACGTCACGGTTGCCAAGGAAAACCTGGAAAGCGCGCGCAACTCGCTGCAACATACGATCAAGATGCACCGCAAGGGCTACGTCACCGACCTGCAGCGCGACGCGCAGGCTTTTGCCGTGCAACGCTCGGAATTGGATCTGCAAGTGGCTGAAACGGCCAAGGACGTGCTCGAGAAGTTTACGCGGGCCAAGACGTTGGTCGGGCTGGAGAGCACGCGCGATTCGTCCAAGGCGAAGATGGCCTCGGAAAAGGCCGCGTTCGAACTGGAGCAAGCGCGGCTGGAGCGATTGCAAACCCAACTGGAGAAGTGCGTGATCGCCGCTCCGGACGACGGCATGGTGGTCTATGCCAACGATTCGGGCGGCCGGCGCGAATCGCAAACCGTCATCGAAGAAGGCGCGCTGGTGCGCGAACGGCAAACGATGTTGCGATTGCCCGACCTGTCGCAAATGCAAGTCAAAACCACGGTACACGAGTCGAAGGTCGACAGCCTGAAGCGCGGTATGCTGGCGCGGATTAGGATTCAGGACCGCGACTATCAAGGCACCGTGACGTCGGTCGCCACGCAGGCGGAACCTTCCAATTGGTTTTCCGGCACCGTCAAGGAATACGCCGCGGTGGTCAGCATCGATAGCGACCCGGTGGGTTTGCGTCCCGGTATGACTGCCGCGGTGGAAGTGCTCATCGCTAACCTTTCCAATGTGCTCAGCGTGCCGGTCCAAGCGGTCGTGGAGAAAGGCGGCAAGTTCTATTGCTGGGTGCAAACGCCGCAGGGTATTGAGACGCGCCCCGTGGCGCTTGGTCTGGCGAACAACACGCGCATCGAGATCAAGGACGGGTTGGCCGAAGGGGAACGCGTGCTGTTGAATCCGCGCGCCGTCGTGGCGGAAGCGCGCGAAGAGAGCAAGTCCGAGCAGTCGGTTGACGTGAAAGCGAAATTTGGCGGCGAAAAGGCCAAGGATATGCCGGACATCGGCGGCTCGCCAAAAGGCGGCGGCAAAGGAGGCGGTGCCCGGGGCGGCGCAGGACCAAGCATGTCGACCCTGGACACCGACAAGGACGGCAAAATCAGCCGTGAGGAAGCGCCCGAGCCGATGAAGGCCGCCTTCGATCAGATCGACACGGACGGGGACGGAGCGATCAGCGCCAAGGAGTTAGCCGAGGTTACCCGCAAGATGAGACAACGGGGCGGTGCCGGCGGACCACAGGGCGGCCCCGGCCGCGGCGGCCCGTGATCGCCGTGTGTTGCTTGTCGTTGTTCGCGCGCTTGCCAAGCGAGCAGGCTGCGCGTACTGTCATCACCGTCGAGTCGTAAGAGGCGCTTGGTCGTGGGAACGAGATTCTGGCAAACGCTCAGGCTGGGTCTGAAGAGCTTGTTGCTGCACAAGCTTCGCTCGGGGCTGGCCATTCTCGGTATCTTCATCGGCGTCACCGCGGTGATCTGGCTGGTGGCCATGGGCGAGGGCGTCAGCTACCAGGCCCAGCAGCAGATCAAGGATTCGGGCGCCAACAACATCATTATCCGCAGCGCCAAACCACCGGCCGACGTGACCCGCGGTGGGGGCTTCGTGATCGCCTACGGACTTTTGCGCGATGACTACGATCGGATCGTCTCCAATGTGCCCACGTTGCTGCAGGCCGTACCGATGCGCGAGATCTCCAAAGAGCTCCGCTACATGGACAAAGTGAGCGACGCGCGCGTCGTGGGCTGCACGGCGAAATACAAAGACATCAACAACCTCAAGGTGGAGCGTGGGCGCTTTCTGAGCGATAAGGATTTGGAAGAGGCCAGCAATGTCGCCGTGATCGGCCACCAAGCGGCCGCCGTGCTATTTCCCTATGAAGATCCGCGTGGCAAGTTTCTGCAGATCGAAGACCAGTTCTATACCATCGTCGGCCAGACGGCGTCGAAGACTCCCTCGGCCGGCATCGGCGGCAGCTTTTCGGCCCAGGATTTCAATGGCGACGTCTACATTCCCCTGACCACGCTGCGCTGGCGAATCGGCGACATGGTGATCACGGCCCGCTCGGGCAGCCGCGAAGGCGAGCAGGTCGAGTTGAGCCAGATCACGGTCACGGTGCGCGATATCGAACAGGTGGACCAGACGGCCGACATCATCGAATCTCTGTTGACCAAAGTCCATCCGAACAAGGACTACGCCATCGTGGTGCCCAAGGAATTGCTGCGCCAAGCCGAGATTCTGCAGATGATGTTCAACGTGCTGTTGATCCTGATCGCCGGGATCGCGTTGTTGGTGGGCGGCATCGGCATCATGAACATCATGTTGGCTACGGTGACGGAGCGCACGCGGGAGATCGGCATCCGCCGCGCGCTGGGAGCGAAGCAGTCCGACATCGTGTCGCAGTTCCTGAGTGAGACCGTGGTGCTGTCGGCCACGGGCGGGGCATTGGGTGTGTTTTTTGGCTTTCTGGTGAATCCGGTGATTAGCGCCACGCGGTACATCTTTGGCAGCCTGTTTCCCGACATCCTGGCGGCCATTCCCGACAATATCCGCGATTTGGAGCCACGCATCGCGGCCTGGTCGGTGATCGCCGCGTTTTTGATTTCGGTGGCCGTGGGCGTGTTGTTCGGACTCTATCCGGCCCGCCGGGCGGCTAAAATGGATCCCATCGAAGCGTTGCGCCATGAGTAGCAGACCGGCAATCCCGCAAGGATCTTTTCCCACGTGAAACTGGCCGCCCGAGTGATCGACGTTCACAAGGACTATGTCCTCAAAGGGGGCATCGTGGTGTGCGCCTTGCGCGGCGTGTCGATCGACTTTCCCGAGGGCGACTTTGTCGCCATCATGGGGCACTCCGGCTCGGGCAAAAGTACGCTGCTGAACCTGCTCGGCTGCCTGGACCGCGCCAGCCAAGGCGCGTACGTCCTGGGCGGCCAGGACGTCTCGAAGCTCGACGACGATGAGCTTTCCGGGATTCGTTGCCGCTACCTGGGCTTTATCTTTCAGTCGTACAACCTGATTCCCCAGTTGACGGTCGTCGAGAATATCGAACTGCCGTTGTACTATCAGGGCGACAATTCCCCAAAAGCCAAGGCGCGCTGCGTCGAACTGGCCAAGATGGTGGGCCTGGGCGATCGCCTGGACCACCGGCCGTTTCAACTTTCCGGCGGTCAGCAGCAGCGCGTGGCCATCGCCAGGGCCTTGGTCAACAATCCGCACGTCATTCTGGCGGACGAGCCGACCGGTAACCTGGACTCCGCTACCGGCGAAGAGATCATGCAGATGCTCGAAGCGCTCAACGCAGCCGGCAAGACCATCATCATGGTCACCCACGAACAGGATATCGCGGCCCGAGCCCATCGCACGCTCCGCATGCGCGACGGCCTGCTCGAAGCCCACACGCCGACCGGAGCGCTAGGGTAGGGACGGCACTACTTCTACCCGCTTCTACCCGGCGATGGGCCCCATCTTTAGTGAGTACGATCCGCAGATTACGCAGATTTCTCAGATGAGGGATCTTTCCGAGAGGACCAGTGCGCTGCATGTACGAGACGCTTGGTTTCCAATGAGGGCGCGCCGAAGTTCAATAGGAGGCCCACTCCGAGGTCGGTGGCTTTGAGATAGTTGAGAAGCTGGGCATCTTCAACGGAAGAGATTCGCTGCAGCGCTTTGACTTCGACGATGACGTCGTCGAAACACATGAAATCGGCGCGATAGCAGGTGTCCAGTAGCTCGCCTTTGTAGTGAACCGTCAATCCGACTTCGCGTTGAAAGGGAACGCCCCGCGCAATCAGCTCAGCCGCGAGGGCCTGCTGATAGACGGCTTCGAGAAACCCACATCCAAGTTCGCGATGCACTTCCATTGCAGCGCCGATAATCGCATACGTCTTCGGATCGCGTTTGTCCGTTGGCATGTATCGGCCCCCACCTCACGAAACACAATATGATCGCTTTGAACTCTGCGACAATCGACTCTCAACTTTCTCGGCATCTGAGTAATCTGAGAAATCTGCGGATCTCCTTGTGCCATTTGACGTCGTGTTCGTCACTTCGGCCACTGGCCTTGGGGCATATCTTTCAGGCTTAGCTTCCGCGGATCGACGACCACGTGTTTGATGCGCTTGCGCTTCCAGGTGTAGGTGGTGTGGATCTTGCCGTCGGGCGTGACGATGACCGCGGGATAGGAATACTCGCCCGGCTCGCTTTCGAGCACCAGCCCGGCTTGCCACGATTTGCCGTCCGGCGAGATGGCCAGATTGATGGGGCTGCGGCCGCGCTCGGTGTGGTTGTAGATCAGCACGAAACGCCCGTCGGGCATGTTGGCGGCGTCGATGCCGCTGTTGGGATTGGGCAGTTCGGTTGCCGCCAGCTCGCTCCACCTGCGGCCACCGTCGGTTGACCAGGACTCGACGATTTGTCGCTGTCGACTGCGACATAGAATCTGGAGTTTGCCGCCGGGATGCACGAGGATGGTGGGCTGAATAACGCCGAACTTGGTGTGGTCTTCGAGCGAATCGGTCTTGGACCAGGTCTTGCCGCCGTCGGCGCTCGATTCCAGATGCACGCGCCAGCCGTCGTGTTCGGTGCTCGACGGCGAGAGCAAGCGACCTTCATGGAGAATCGGCTTGTTCTTGATGGGCCCCAGAATCCCATCGGGAAGTCGGCGCGGTTCGGACCAGGTCTCGCCGCCGTCGTCGGACGTGATGAGCATGCCCCACCACGCCGCGGATTCGGACCGACCTTGTAGAATAGCATCAACGGCCCAGCGGGCATTTGAAACAATACGGGGTTCCAACACGGATAGCGCTTCGTCGGCGATTCGAAGCCGTTGGCTACTTCCACCGGCGCGCTCCACTTGTCGCCGTCGTGCCGCGCCACCCAAATGCCGACGTCCGGGTTGCCCTCATCGGTGCCGCCAAACCAGGCAGCTACCAGGCCGCCAGGAGTATGTGCGATCGTCGAGGCATGACACGACGGAAAGCTCGCTTCCTCGTAGATGAACTCGTTGACGAGCACGGGGTTGTCGTCAATTGCCCACGCGGGGATACAGGGCGACAGCAAGAGTAATGTCGAAAGTGCAAGGACGCCGGTAGCGCGAATCGGGGAAGCAAGCATTGAAGATCTCCGCGGTGAAGTGCAGTGGTCGTGAGCTGGGGTTTCATTAAAGTGGCGGAATCGTGCCCGAACAAC
This sequence comes from uncultured Planctomycetaceae bacterium, assembly GCA_963779015.1. Classification (GTDB taxonomy): domain Bacteria; phylum Planctomycetota; class Planctomycetia; order Pirellulales; family PALSA-1355; genus JTS-RE94. Next base: position 35,759 of record CAVZWY010000027.1, read on the forward strand.
CCTGTCGACGGCTGCTCGAAGCAATCCGCCGCTCGTCGCCGCGATTCGGCCTACTCGTGCTCGCTACGGATGTGGGCTTCGCCCGACTCGTCGAATTCGATCGACAGCACGTTGGGATGGCAGCAGACCGGGCAGTCCTCCACGTATTGCTGGTGCGGTCCGCCGGAGGGATCGATGGGAATCACGATCTCTTCGCCGCAGGAGTCGCAGATGTACGTGGCTTCGTCGCGCATGTCGGCCATCCGTGTGGCGTGCCGGTATTAGCTCAGGGCCTTGTGGACCGCTTCGCGGGTTTTTTCCAGGCCACTGCGGGCGATGTAGAGCGCGTCCTGGTTCCAGTATTCGCGGTTGAAGACTTCCAACGAGAGCATGCCGCGATAGCCAGAGTCGCGCAGGCCGCGGAAGAGCACGTCGAGCGGCGCTACGCCGTCGCCAGGGAAAACGCGATGGGCGTCGGTGATTTTGTCGCGCGACGGTTCAGCCGGATAGTCGTTGATGTGAAAGCCGCCGTAGCCGACTCCGGATATCATGCGCACGCTGTCATAGCTTGAGCCGCCTTTGTACAGATGGTAGCTGTCGGCCAGGATCGACGCCTGCGGGTGGCCGGCGGCGACGGCGACATAGGCCACATCGCTCAGTTTGTTGAGCACGCGGGCAAAGCCCCACAGCTCGAGCACCGGCACGATGCCATGCTTGTCGCCCAGTTCGAGCAATGCGCGGTAGCGCTGGGCGATGGTATCGAGAGTTGCGCTGTCGCGTTCCGAGTAGCCGGCAGGCGGCGCCGCCAGGCACGTGGCGCCGATTTCGGCGGCCATGTCCATGATCCGACGGGCTTCCTCCAAACCTTTAGTGCGGCGGGCGTCGTCGTCGACGATCCACTCGGCGAAGCCGATCAGTCCCACGGTCGATAGCCCCTGGTCCGCGATGCGTTTGCGCAGATCGGCGCGCGTGCCACCGGCTTGTTCGTGCGCGTCGATTTCGTTGACCCAGGGCTCGATGCCTTGATAGCCGGCGCGGGCGACGATGTCGATCTCGGCGGTGATCGGCAGCTTCTGACCGCGGATGGTACTGGTGTTCAAGGCGATACCGAACGATTCGTCCGCGGGCGCTTCGGCCGCGCCGGCCGTGTCGGTGGTGGCCAAGAGTGACACCGCGCCGGCGGCGCTAAGCGTGTGTCCGAGCATTTCACGTCGTGTGGGCATGGGGTGCTAACGGGGTTGGAGATCGAGGCGGTGAAGGTTCGGACGTCGAGCGTGGCGTCAAAGGTGGTGCTGCTGACGGCCAGCGTCCCAGCCCTGTGATTTGCCACGGCTGCAAGCCTTACAGCGGTTCATCGAAGTCCTGCATCGGCTCATACGACGTGGAGTACTCCTCAGGCACTCCGGGATGAACCGGCCGTTCGTCGCTTTGCCAGGCCAGCACGAATTGCATGGCTTCGTTGCGCACCGCATCAGGGCCCGCCACGGTCACATGCTTGTCGATCAGTTTCCAGCCCAGCCGCAAATAATCGTTGACCTCGTCGGCATCGCGCAGCGTGATGATTTGCCGGGTGTCTTCCAGGCGGCGCACGGACGCCAGTACGTATTTGACCATGCGCGGCTGCCCGTCGGCCGCCTCGACCACGTACTGATTGATCAGGCTCCATCCGAACCGCAAATATTGATTGGCCGTTTCGTGACAGGTGGTTTCCATCACGCGGCGGGCGCCTTCGATGCTCATGCGTTCCATGTTAGCTAAGGGAAACGCTTTGCAAAAGCCTGGGCCACGATCGCGGGCAACCATGGCGCCACAGACCGCCAAAGGGCCGTTGCCAGTATCCGCTGGGGACGGATAATACAGCGCGCCACGACGCAGACAGGCCTGTTGCGAGCACCATACGACCTTCGACTGGAGCCCCCTGGATTTGATGGAAATACCTGCCGTCGGTAGCTATGATTTTGCCGCGCCTGGGCGGATCGTGTTCGGCTGGGGGCGATTGCCGGAGCTTGGGCCGCTGGCGGCCGGATTGGGTCGACGGGCGTTTGTCGTTTTCGGTTCGAAGACATTGGCGGACGCCGGGCTGTCACAGCGGATTAGCGAGCTGCTGCGCGCCGACGGCGTGGAGTCGGTGGAACTGGCCACGATTTCGCACGAGCCGGAAGTCGACGACGTCGATCAACTGGCCGGACAATTGCGGTGCCGCCATGCAGGCGCAGGCGATCTCGTGATTGGCGTGGGAGGCGGATCCGCGATCGATCTGGCCAAGGCCGTGGCCGCGCTGGCCACCAATACAATGGGCTCGTCGGTGCGCGACTATCTCGAAGGCGTTGGCGCGGGACTGAAGATTACCGCGCCGCCATTGCCGATGATTGCCGTGCCCACCACGGCCGGCACCGGCAGCGAAGCGACCAAGAATGCAGTCATCTCGTGCTATGACCCGCCCTTCAAAAAGAGTCTTCGCTCGGACCAGATGGTGCCGCGCGTGGTCTTGGTCGATCCCGAGCTGACCGTGTCGTTGCCGCCACGTGCGACGGCCCATACCGGCATGGACGCCATCACGCAACTGATCGAAAGCTTCATCTCACGCCGCGCCAAACCAATGCCGCGGGCGCTGGCCGTCGATGGCTTGCGGCTGGCGCTGCCGGCGATCGAGCAAGCCGTGGAGCATGGCACGTCGCGCGCCGCGCGAGGCCATGTCCCAGGCCGCGCTACTTTCCGGGCTGGCACTGGCCAACTCGGGTTTGGGAATGGCACACGGCGTGGCCGCGGCACTGGGCATGCACTTGCGAGTTGCGCACGGACTGGCATGCGCGGTAATGTTGCCCGTTGCGCTGGCGGTCAACGCGGCGGTTTGCACCGGGCAGCTTGCGCAGTTGGCGCGTGTGACGGGCATTGCTCCCGCGGATTGTCCCGACGCTCAAGCGGCCGATCGATTCCGTGCGCGAATTGAACGGATTTGCACCCGATTGCAGATTCCGCGGCGACTCAGCGAATTGGGGGTGACGTCCGAGCAGTTGCCTGCCTTGGCGCGCGATTCGCGCGGGAACAGCATGAGCGGCAATCCGCGGGAACTGTCGGAGGCGGAGTTGTTGGAGATTCTGGAGGCGCACTTGTGATCCTGGCCGCTGGACTCACGCCTGCCTGGCAACAGATCCTGCGCTTCGAGAACTTTCGCCCGGGCGAAGTGAATCGAGCCAGCGAAGTGCATTGGTGTCCCTCGGGCAAGGTGCTGAACGTGGGGCTGGCGTTGGCGCGATTGGGCGCGAGTTGTACGACGTTGGCGCCGCTGGGGGGACCCGCCCTACAGCCAACGGAGCGAGAATTCGCGGCATTGGGCGCTGCGAGACGCTGGATCGACGTCGCCTGCCCGACGCGCGTGTGCACCACGATTCTCGACGTGTCGTCGAAGCAGACAACCGAACTGGTGGAGAACGCCGGCCCGCTGTCTGCTGCCGAGTTGAAGGCGTTTGCAGCAGCCTTTGTCGAACTCGTAGCGGACGCCCGCCTGGCGATTATCACGGGCTCGTTGGCAAAAGGCGCGCCGGCAACGTTCTTTCGAGACCTTGCGGCCGGCGCCCCTGTCCCGTCCTGTTGGATGTTCGCGGGCCGGAGTTGCTGGCGGCGCTGGCGTGCAAGCCATTGGTCGTGAAACCGAATCGCGAAGAGTTGGGACATACTCTGGGCTCGGATCTGACGAATGATGCCGAACTGCATCGCGCCATGCATGAGATCAACGAACGGGGCGCCGAATGGATCGTCGTTACCAGCGGAGCAGCACCCGCCTGGGCAAGCTCGCGAGGGAAACTATACCAAGTGGCGGCATCGCCCACGGAAGTCCTCAATCCGATTGGATCGGGGGATTGCCTGATGGCAGGTTTGGCGTGGGGATTGCGACAGGGAATGGAACCGCTCGAGGCGATTTGCCTGGGAATGGCCGCCGCGGCGGAGAACGTCGGCCGCCTGTTGCCCGCGGACATCGACCCCCAGCGCGTCAGGTTGCGACAAGACTCACAGCACTACTGGCGGGTATAATCGAGAGAGTCGCGCGCGCGCGGCGACCCGCTTGCCTTAGCCTCTCGCCCACGTCAGTTCATGCACGACGATCTTCCCGGTCACTCTCCGCCGCGTGCCAAGCCTTCCTTTGAGAACGCCCTGACCATGCCATCACACGCCACCACTTCCGTGCCGACGGCACCTTTGCCCAACTCTGCGAATATAGCCGGAATCCTGGACTCGTTCGTCGTGGGCGTGATGCAGTTCTCCGTGGACGGCCGGGTGGTGTATGCCAATGCGTATGCCCGGGGCATGCTGCAGGCGGTCGATAAAAGCGTTGGTGATCTGGTTCATGCCGACATCCATCCTCGCTTGATCTGGCCCGATGGCAGCAATATTCGCGTCGAGGAATATCCGGCCATCGTGTGTCTTCGCACCGGCAAACCGCAAGGCCCGCTGACGGTGGGATTTCAGCGCGAGCACGGAGGCACACAGTGGGCCACCGCGTCGGTCGTGCCCACGTTCGACGGGTCGGCCCAAATCAATGGCGCGATCGCCACCTTCGTGGATATCACGGAACTGAGGCGCACCGAGCAATCGCTGCGGCATAGCGACGAGCGCTATCGCCGCCTGGTGGAGGAGTCGCCCGATGCGATCGTGATTCATCGCGACGGCGTGATTCAATACATCAACGACGCGGGCGTTGCCCTGTGGGGCGGCGAGAGCCTGGCGGACTTTGTCGGCCACTCGATGCTCGATCTGGTTCATCCGCGCTATCGCGACTCGGCCCAACAACGGATTCAGGCGATCGAACAGGGCGCCACGGCGCCGCTGATGTGCCAGGTTCACCTGCGCCGCGACGGCCGCCGCATCCGCGTGGAAGTGACCGGCATGCCGTGCGTTTACGAAGGCAAACCCAGCATTCAGGCGATCTTTCGCAACGTCACCGAGCGCCACCGCGCCCAGCGTCGCGTACGCCGGCAGCGCGAGATCCTGCAAACGTTCTTCGATCATATCCCGCTGTTGGTGGCCGTGTTCGCGCCTTCGGGCCGCATCAAGTTGTGCAACCGAGAGTGGCGCCGAGTGATCGGATGGGGAACCGAACTCACGCTGGCGGAACTGATCGAGCACTGCTACCCGGACGCCGAGGCCCGGGACCGTGTCGCGCAGTACGTCGCGGAGGGGAAGCCGGGCTGGATCGATTCGGAGATCATGGTGCGCGACGGCCACAAGCTGGACATCCTGGCCGCGATCATTCGCCTTTCCGACGGCACCTTGATCGGCATGGCCCAGGACATTACCGAGCGAAAAAAGGCCGAGATCGCCCTGCGCCAGCACAAGTCCGAACTGGAAGACCACGTCAAAGCCCGCACCGCCGAACTGGTTGGCAAGAATACGGAACTGGAAATGGAAATCGCCGTGCGGCGCGACACCGAAGTCCAACTGCAGGAGAAGCAAATCACACTGGAACAATTGCTCGATACGCACGAACGCTACCGGCAGTTGGTCGCCTACGAGATTCATGACACGTTCGTGCAGGACGTGATCGGCGCGCTGATGTATCTCGACCTGTATCGAGACAATCGTGCAAGCGCCGCGGACCTCGATTTGTCGCAATTGGAAAAAGCCCAATCGCTGTTGCGCGAGGCCGTGCAAAGCGCGCGGCGCATGATCAGCGGTTTAAGGCCGCCGATCATCGACGAACAGGGTGTGGTGGCGGCGATCGAGTATCTGGTGAGCGAGTTGAACACCGAGGGAATGCAAATATGGCTGGACCACGACTTGCGCGTGCAGCGGCTGTCGCCCGTGTTCGAAGCGTCCGTGTTCCGCATCGTGCAAGAGGCTTTGACCAACGTGCAACGACACAGCGGCACCACCTTGGCCGACGTGAAACTCCGGCAGGTCGGACAGCGGCTGGAACTCGAGATTTGCGACTTCGGCGTCGGATTCGACCCCGACAATGTCGGCAGCGGACATTTTGGATTGCGCGGCATTGCCGAGCGGGTGCGGTTGCTCAACGGAGAGCTTTCGATCAACAGTTCTCCAGGCAAAGGATCGGCGATTTTGGTGAGCGTGCCCGTTCCTTCCATGGGGCCGCGAGCGTCCGGTCCAGCAGGAGCGGCCGAGAGCGCGGCAAATTGAGCCACTTTGAAGGGCTTTTTGTCGGGAATCTCGCGTAATTTTGCATAGTGTGGCTAGGACAGGTAGAATGCGTCGTGGTAAAATGGCGCGTGTGGGATGAGTTTATGTTCCTCGCGATCCGAGGAGATTCTTTCAATGATGACTGACCGCATCGGTTTTGCTCGCTGGCTTTTGGGATTGGCCGCCATGGCTCTTGTAGCGGTGGCGCCGGCCACGGCAGCCGCACAAGCATTTGCCAATCCGCTCTCGAACTCCGGCGCGTCCAACGGCACGTCCAACGGGCTCACACTTCCGAACGGCAATTCGATCATGCTGCCCGGTGCGAACTTGCCCGGCGGGCAGAATCTGACGCCGCAGCAACTGCAGTCGATCATGGTTTATCGTGCGCGTGCAGTCGCGCGGCAGCGGCCGGGTGCAGCGGGGCGTGCCGCAATTCATCCCGTTTGGCTACGGTGGAAACTCGATGCAGCCTTACCAGGCACAACAGTTCGGCGGCATCGATCCGGCGGCGGCGCAACAATCCGACCGTGATGCCGCAAAGCAGGCCGCGAAGGAGAAGCGCATCGAGGCGTTGAAAGCCGCCGCGGAGAAGAAAAAAGCTGCTCGCGAGGCTCGAGCGGCAGCGCGCAAAGCGCAACAGGCGGCGGATCAAGCGAACGTTGCCAAGTAGCTTGGCCGTCCCTGCAGCCGCGCTATTGGCCGTCAACATCCGCTTGCGTCCACTCTCCATCGACCAACCGCCATACGGCGCCGGTTGGATTCTTATTCCGTAGCGCCGGCGGCAGCCGATCGGCGCGGACGTTGTCGTAGCAGGCCAGCGCCGTAAAGCGGCGCAGCGCCGCGGGAATGCCCACCGCGGTAAAACCAGGATGTCCCGTGGCTGGGTAGGGGCCACCGTGGTTCATGGCGGGGCTGACAGCCACGCCGGTTGGCATCTTGTCGTTCAGCAGACGGCCAACCCTGGCGCAAACGAGGCGCGAGCCGCCCGTAAAGTGCGTCGTCGCTGCCGGAGGTGTCCGAGTAGATCGTGCCGGTAAGGTTGCCTTCGAGCGCCGCTAGGATGCGCTCGACTTGATCGGCGTAGGTTGCAATGACGGCCAACGATGCGTTGCCGAACGCTTCGGTCTGAAATGTCTCGGTGTCGGCGAGAAACCGGGCGCCGTCCACCGTCAGCAGCGTGTTGGAAAAACCGTAGCCCGTGCCGCTTGCGGGCGAGGATCCAGCCACGGCGCGTGCTCCGGCGGCAACCAGCCGGGCCACGCTGTCGGCCAGCGAGTCGGCCACCGATCGCGACAACAGCGTGCCCACCGGCGCGGCGCGGAACCGCTCGGCGACGTCGGCCAGAAATGCGTCGGTTTCGGGGCCCGCCAAGAAGATGAGCAGCCCGGGATTGGTGCAGAATTGTCCGGTGCCCATCAGGCAACTGGTGCAAAACTCGGCGGCGATGTCGGCGGCGCGCGTGCGTAACGCACCTGGCAGCATGACCACCGGGTTGATGCTGGAAAGCTCCAAATAGATGGGCTTGCCCGAGCGCTCGGCGGCGGACTTGAGCGCCAGACCTGCCCAGCGGCTACCGGTATAGCCGGTGGCCGCCGTGCGCACATCGGCCACGGCGCGTTCTCCGTCGGAGTGGCTGGTGCGATAGATGAGTTGCACGCTGGCCGTGGGCAGGCCGGCCGCCTGCGCCGCTTCGTGCGCCGCCGTGGCCAGCAAGCGCGTGGTCTCCGGATGCGACGAGTTGGCCTTGGCGATCACCGGGTTGCCGGTGGCAATGGCGGCGGCAAAATCTCCGCCGGCAATGCTGTTGAACGCAAACGGAAAATTGTTTGGACCGAAAACCCACACCGGTCCCAACGGCTCGTGGCACGAGCGAATGTTGAGTTTCGTGTCGATGGTGGGCAAGAGCCAACTGCCGCTGCGCGCCGCGCTGGCCGCTTCGCGCAGTTGACCGCTGGTCCGCGGCAACTCGACGTCGTTGAGCCGCGGTTTCACCGGCAGCGCCGTTTCGGCGTGTGCCATGGCCACCAGCGGCTCGCGACGCTCTTCGATGAGTGCGGCGTAGCGATCCAGAAAATCGGCAATTTGCTCCGGCGGCGTCACGCGCAGCGCAGCGGCGGCCGCGGACGCTGCATCGAGCGCGCGATCCACATCGGCCCAGGAGCTGACCGGAAAGACCGGCTCCAGCGGTTGCGCGGTGGCGGGATTGTCGGCCTGGAAGGCGCCGGCCGCCTCCGCGGGGCGCCACTCTCCGGCGATCAGGACGGGTTGAATGCTCATGGCGATCGTGCTTGGCTCGTTGGTCCAGATCGTGTCTGCGATGCACGATGTTAACGCGAAGCGCCGGTCAGGGAAACCGTCGCGCCCGTTGCCGCCCGCTATGGTGGTTCGTGCCGAGGTCGCAAGGCGTCGGGCGCCGGCAAGAGCCCAGTCCAACGCAACTGAATTCGCCGGCATTCAGCCGCGGTTGCTCCGAAGACAATGGCTCCTAGGCCGTGGCTCTTGGGCACGTGGCTCTTGGGCCGTGCTTTCCCCCTGCGATTCGAAGAGCTAAGCTGTGTACTCTGTTGTTTTGACGTGCATCGAAGACTCCAGCTACCACCAAGCGCCAAATCCGATGTAGCTCCGATTCGCCAGAATTCAGCCCCGCCAAGCAGCCGCGCTCATGGCGCATTGCACGATCGGCTGGGCATTCGACGCGATTGGCGTGGCCGTGGTGTACTCGGCGATCGGCATGCCCCCCGCTAACAGCGAATTACGGGCTCGTCGAGGTGAGCGTGGCGCCGCTAGAATCCAGCGCGGATTCCGGCGAATAACCCTTTGAGAGATTGTCGCGAGGTGTGCTGCCATGAAGATCGGCATTGGATCGGATCACGCGGGCTTTGCCTACAAGGGCGAAATCATCAAGTTGCTGGAGGGCCTGGGCCATACGGTCGAAGACTTTGGCACGCACTCCACGGAGACGGTCGACTATCCACGGTTCATCCGACCCGTGGCCGACGCCGTGGCTGCCGGCACGGTCGAACGGGGTATCGTTTTGGGTGGTTCTGGCAATGGCGAGGCCATGTGCGCCAATCGCGTGAAGGGCGTGCGCCTCGCCTTGTGTTGGAGCCTGGAATCGGCGCATCTGGGACGCCAGCACAACGACGCCAACGTGCTGTCGCTGGGCGAGCGGCTGATCCCGCTCGACTTGGCGCTTGAGATCGTGAAGGTGTGGCTCGACACGCCGTTCGAAGGCGGCCGGCACGTGGCCCGCCTGAAGATGCTCGACGAGTAGCGCCGTGAGGCGCGCAGGAAACCGAGTCCACGCCATGCAAGCCTTGCACGAAGCGGTCGACTGGCTGGAACAGCACGCCGCGCTCAGCTCGCTGGTGGTGATTGGCTCGATCGCCTTCGTGATCGTCAGCCTGTGGGCCGTGCATCGGTTTCTGGTGACGATTCCGCCCGACTATTTTCAGCACGATCGCAAGCGATTCGACCGCTGGCGCGATTCGCACCCGGCGCTGCGCTGGACGGTCTTGATCGGCAAGAACCTGCTGGGCGGGCTGTTGGTGCTGTTGGGATTGGTCATGCTTTTCACACCCGGCCAAGGCGTGCTGTCGATTCTGCTCGGGTTGTCGCTAGTAGACATACCCGGCAAACGCGCCGTGGAGCGCAAGCTGATCCAGCGCGACAGCGTGCTACGGCTGGTCAACCACCTGCGCGCCCGCCGAGGGGAGCCGCCCTTGGAGTTTTGAGGGCGGAACCGGTGAGATCGGCCGGAGCAATTCGGCGGTCGCCGCTCCGGCGATCGGGTACGATGGTTGGCAGCCATGGAATCATCGAATACCGCCATGCTCAACGACGCACCCCCGCTGCTTACTCGACGCACGATCTTCGCGGCCCTGGCATTGCTCGTTGTGTTCGCGGCCGTGTTGCATTTTCAGGGGCGGCCGCCGTGGTGCAAGTATGGGTTGGCGCTGTGGAGCGACGTGAACACGCATTGCACGTCCCAGCAGTTTATCGATCCGTATTCGCTGTCGCACGTGCTGCACGGCGTGATCTTTTTCTGGGCGCTCCAATTGTTCAACGCGCGGCGCCTGCCAACTGGCGATTGCCGCTCTACTGGCAATTGATCGCGGCGATGCTGCTGGAGATGGGCTGGGAGCTGGTGGAGAACTCGCCCTGGGTTATCGAGCGCTATCGACAGAACACCTCGTCGCTGGATTACAACGGCGACAGCATCCTCAACTCGCTGGGCGACACGGCCTCGGCAGTGGCTGGCTTCGTATTTGCGTCGCGCTTTGGCTGGAAGGCGTCGGTCGCGCTGTACATCGGCTTCGAGCTATGGCTGCTCTACCTGGCACGCGACAACCTGACGCTGAACGTCATCATGCTGATCTATCCGATCGACGCAATCCGGCAGTGGCAGTTGGGGGGATAGGGCGCCGTGCCGAGCCGGGTGCGAATTTTCAACCATGCAGTGCCCAGTTTTGCGTCCAAAAGCTGGCGTGTTTTGTGTGTCGGGAGAATTCCGCACGTGTATACTGGCCGCATGAGCGACAATTGCGGAGACAACCCGGACGCGAACTCCGAACTGCTGAAGGAAATTCGGGATATCCTTCTGGAACAGAACAAACTGGTCGATGCTCAGTGGGCCGAATATAGGGAGCGATGGGATGCACAGGTCAGGGACAACAGGCGGTCCATGATCGGATGTTTTTTGGGTGTCGCTACAGTAATCGTAATCATCCTACTATTTGCGCTCTTTGGCCGATAAGAAGACTGCGTACATTCCCATGGATTTTATGTTCGATTGCTCACGACCATTTGTCTATGCGAGCCATTTCTATCGATGGGCGTGAGGTTGTCTTGAATGCCGATCGACCGGTAGCGGGTCAGTCTAGCCGACTACCTCGGTCTCGCAATGGCCGCTTGCGAAATGGGCGCAACTCGTGAGCGCCGCCAATTGGCTATACTGGCCCCAATGAACGAGGGCCAGCCACGACTCCAAGTCACGCTTAAGTCCCTCCTGTTTTCGGCGACAACTATCGGCGCCGGTGTTGGCTGCTACATGGCCGTTTGGAACTGGCAGCCGCGGCACGACTACGCCGATTGGCTAGGTATCGCCAAGGCGGTTTGGCCCGGTGTTCAATTTCTTGCTGCCGGTCCCTTGATTGGGGCCGGGATTCTTGAGCCCTTCGCTCGCGCCAGGTTAGGTGCATATGTGGGTTTTTTCCTGCCGATCTTTGCCATCATTGGCTACGTCGCCTATCGCTTTGGCTGGAGATACGCAGTTGATGACCCCGTATTTTGGCAGGTTTGTGCCCTTACGCTATTTGCCGTTGCGGTAACGATCTGTGGCATTGTTTACCGAATGGAGCGACGGCGAAGGCCGACCCCCGATCCAAAAAATCCAGATTAGACTGACCCACTACCGATCACCCAAGGCGCTGGATCGCGCCGCCATTGTCTGCTAACATATTGGCGCGAGTTTATGCTTCGCGCTGCGTGTCTTGGGCAGGTCGATCATGCTACGAATCCTGGGATCGGATCGAAAACTTTGCGGCGGCATGACGCGGCGCGATCTGCTGCGGATTGGCGGATTGGGTTTGGCCGGCATGACGCTGGCCGAACTGGCCGATTGGCAGGCGGCCAGCGCCGCCAGCGACGTGGCCCGGCCCGCTTCGTTCGGTCGCGCCAAGGCGATCATCCTGGTGCATCTGTACGGTTCGCCCAGCCAGATCGAATGGTGCGACCCCAAGCCCGAGGCGCCGGTGGAGATTCGGGGGGAGTTGGGCTCCATCCCGTCGAGCTTGCCCGGCTGCGACGTGTGCGAGCTGTTGCCAAACTTTGGCAAGGTGCTCGACCGCACGACCGTGTTGCGATCGATGACGCATCCCTATCCGCTGCACGGCGTGGCGTACGCGCTGACCGGCGTGCCGACGCTGGACCTGCCGGCGGAGTTGAACCCGAACGATCCGCGCAACTGGCCGTTTTTCGGATCCGTGGTCGACTACGTCGAGTCGCAGCGCGTGCGCAAAGGCCAATCGCCCAAGCGCAGCGTGCCAACCAACATGGCCCTGCCCTTCCGCTTCAGCAGCCGCCGGGTGGGCGAAGTGCCGAGGGCCGGCCCATACGCCACGTTTCTGGGCGCCGAGTTCGATCCGGTGTGGACCGATTACGTGGGCGAGGCCACCAAGGGCATCGTCAAGACGCTGGCCGACAAGCGATTCGACGACAACGACCCGTACATCGGCCTGGCGCCCGACAGCTATTTTTACGTGCCTGCGGCGACCAACCTGCAAAACGACGTCACGCTCGATCGGCTCAATCGCCGCAAGTCGCTGGTAGAACAGCTCGATACGTCGCGGCGCGATCTGGCCCAGAGCGGCGCGGCCGGCAGTTGGATCGCTATCGTGAGATGACCTACGAATTGCTCCAGTCCGACACGCTGCGCAGCGCGCTCGATTTGCGCAAGGAATCACCGTCCATTCGCGAGCTATACGGTCCCACGCTATTTGGGCAGTCGTGCCTGGCGGCGCGGCGCCTGGTGGAAGCCGGCAGCCGCGTGGTGAGCGTCTTCTGGGACGAGTACGGCCTGGCCGGCACCGGCTGGGACACGCACTTCAACCATTACGAGCGCATGAAGAAAGAACTGTGCCCCGGCTTGGACCAAGGTTGGTATGGATTGATCACCGACCTGGACCAGCGCGGCTTGCTCGACGACACGTTGGTGGTGTGTACCAGCGAGCATGGGCGGACGCCCAAGATCACGCCGGGCCAGGGAGGCGGGCGCGATCACTGGTCGCGCGTGTATACGTCGCTGCTGGCCGGCGGTGGCACGAAGCGCGGTTGCGTGGTGGGGGCCTCGGACAAACAAGGGGGCGACGTACTCGACCGGCCGATCAGCCCCAAGGATCTGTTGGCGACGATGTACCACCTGCTGGGCATCGATCATCAGATGGTGATTCACGACCGGCTGAATCGTCCGTTGCCGCTGGTGGACGGAGAAGTGATTTCCGAAGCGTTGGCTTGAACTGGCGGACCTCGCGCAAGGAGTGCCTGGAGCGAGGAGTCACCCGCGTTGCCTTGCATGCCTAAGCCCCGTGCTCTGAATAACTTCGGCTGCGAAAAACAGTCGGATAAAACCCCGCCGGCTCGTTGTATCGAGCCCACGTAGAGATTACGATGAGGGGCATCCTACCGGGTGCTCCAACAGCATCCCCCCGCCCTCCGAAAACCGGCCTACCATGAAGCGACCGATCATCGCGGCCCTGATCGTTGGTCTTCTGCCAGCTAGCTTGGCGTGGAGCAAACCGCCCACGGTAAGTTTCACGGCTCCGTTGGGAGTCGAGCCGGGCAAAGCGACCGACGTTGTATTCCACGGCGGCGACTTGGCCGGCCCGACGGGCGTCTGGACCAGTTTTTCCTGCCCGGCCGAGTTGACGCCGGGAGTGGAAAAGAACGGCGAAAACCCCGCGTCGGTTTCGTATCGACTCACCGTGCCGGCAGAGACGCCGCTGGGCGTGGCGGCCATTCGGTTGAGCACGGGCGAAGGCGTCTCGAATCTGCGACTGCTGCTGGTGGACGATCTGCCCACGGTGCGCAAGGCCGGCGACAACAAGTCGATCGACAAGGCGCAATCGCTGACGTTGCCGGTGGCGGTGGACGGCGCTTGCGACGCCGAGTCGACCGACTTCTATAAGTTCACCGTGGCGGCCGGACAACGCGTTTCGTTCGAGGTGTTTGCCCGCCGTTTGGGTTCACCGTTGGACCCGATGATTCAAGTTTTGACCGCCGCGGGACAAGAACTGGCTTTCAGTGACGATGATCCTTCGACGGGCGCCGATTGCCGCTTGAGCCATACGTTTGCCGAAGCGGGCGAGTACTTTCTGGCCATTCGCGACATTCGCTACCAGGGCGGCAGCCATCATTATCGCCTGCGGATAGGCGACTTTCCGTTGCCGTCGGTGCCCTATCCGCTGGCTGCCGCGAAAGGTTCGGCCGCCGACGTGCAAGTGACCGGCCAGAGCGTGCAATTGCCCAGCCCGTTGGCTGTGACCATGCCGCCGGAAGTTCCCGGCGATAGGCTAAACGTCGTGGCCGGTTATGCGCCCGGCAAAGGCTCGTCGTGGGTCACGCTGCTGGCCACTGACGCGCCCGATCAATTGGAGCAAGAGCCGAACGACACGGCCGAAACGAGCACGGAAGTCAAACTGCCCGGCGCGGTGGAAGGCCGCTTCGAGGCGGAAGCCGACCGCGACTTCTTTGCCTTTACGGCCACCAAGGGGCAGCGCTGGGTGTTCCGCGGACAAACGCGCAGCCTGGGCTCGCCCGGCGATTTGTTCATGCGATTGCACAACGCCGACGGCGGCGTGCTGGCCGAAGTAGAGGACAACGGCGCTGAAGAAGGCTCGATCAACTACACGTTTCCGGCCGATGGCACTTATCGATTGGCCGTGGAAGACACGAACCGTCGTGGCGGGATCGACCGCGTGTATCGCGTGGTTGTCGAGCCGTATGAGCCGGGCTTCACGCTGGCTGCGGAAGCCGAAAAAGTCGACGCGCCGCAAAACGGCGTGTTCGTGGTCAAAGTGACTGCCGCGCGGCGCGATTACAACGGACCGATCACGTTGGGAGTCGAAGGCGCGGGCGATGGATGCAAGGTTTCGAACAATGTCATTCCCGAGGGCAAGCCCGAAACGATGATGCACGTCACGCTCGGCACGTCGCTGGAGCAAGGGCAGATGGCTACGTGTCGCATCGTGGGCCAGGCCAAAGTGGGCGAGGCCGATTTTCGCACGACGGCCAGCACTTTGGTGGCGATGCGCGGCGCCCTGAACGGCTTGCCCTTCCCGCCGGCTGTGCTCGATGGGCAACTGGCACTGGGCGTGGGGCCCGTGTTTCCGCAGTTCTTTCAGTTGGCGTCGGCCACGCCGGTCGTGCCGCTGCTTGGCGCGGGCGCGGCGGGCAATGTGAAAGTACAAGTCACCCGCTCCAACGGTTTCGAGGAAGCCGTGAACGTTTCCGTCGACGGACTGCCGGCGGGCGTCACGGCCAAGCCGGCGGCCATCGCCAAGGGACAAACCGAAGTCGCGCTGGAACTAGCCAGCACCGCGGCGATCTCGCCTGGCAAGCACCCGATCAAGCTGGTGGGCTCCGCGTCGTTTCAGAATCAGCCGCAGCGATTCGTGGTCGACCAGGTGGCGCTGGAAGGCCCGCCAATCGCGATTGCCTTTGCACCGGCAGGAGCACTCGCGGCGGGCGGCAAACAAACGGGCACGTTGTCGTTTGCCGGTGCGTTGGCGCCGGTGGCGCCCGCGGCGACATACGAGAGCGGCGTCACGCGGGGGTCGGACGGGCCTCGCGCGCCGGAGTTGCCCGGCTTTGAAGGCGACAACAAGGCGGCCAGTTTCTCGGGATTGGACAAAGGCCCCGGCGACGATCGCTTGACGGCCTCGTTGCCGATGGCGGCCGCAGGAGATTACACGCTCGAACTGTGGCTATACAACGCGCGCGATTTGACGCTGGCCAACTCGCCGGCCATCTCGGGCTATGTGTTCAGCCGCGCCGGCACGCCCAGCGCTGCCAACGCGCAGCCGGGCGATCATCTGGGCATTGGCGGCGTGGAGAGCTCGCCGCGCGACAAATTGTTCTTCTACAACGGCGAGACGCTGGTGGCGGGGCGCACGCCCCTGGCCATCAACTCCTGGCATCACGTGGCGTTGGTGCGGGCCGGCGACCAGTTGACTGTTTATCTCGACGGCGACGTGGCCAACCCCGAAATCAAAACGACGGCCGCCAAGAATTTTGCTTCCCATCAGATCACGTTGGGCACGCGACACGACGGTTACGCTCCGTTTCAGGGGCGGTTGGACGAGGTCGTGGTGTTCGATTCGGCGCTGGCGCCCGAAAAGGTGCAAGCGCATTTTAGTGCAGCCAAGGCAGCCGCGCCGGCGCGCGATGTGATTCTGCAAGATCAGCCGCTGGCCTATTGGCGGCTGGACGAGATCGAAGGGCAATTTGCCACCAGCATCGCTCCGGCGCACAAGCGGCTGGTCAAACTGGCCTGGAAGAACCTGCCCGCGGGACTGAACGCTCCCGGAGAACTTGTGCTCGTCGACGCCCAGGACAAAGCGACCGTTGAGTTGTCGGCGGCGGAGTCGGTTGCGGCGGGCAAAGTGGAAAACATCGTCGTGGCGGGCACTACCAAAGTGGCCGGCGGCGACTTTACCGCCGAGTCGCCCCCCGCGGCGCTCGAAGTCAACAAACCGTAAACTCGTTCCCAGCCATGGTGGCTCGAACCTTAGGGAGTGACTCGATGAACTGGCACGCATGGAAACAACACGCCGGACTGGCCATCACGCTCATCGCTGGCGTATTTCGCGCGGCCCAGGCCAACGCGACGGACAATGCGCCCGCGGCAGATGCCATCGTGGTCGGCACGCCGGCGCGACTCGAAGTGTTTCCCACCGAGTTCAAACTGGCTGCTCCCGGCCGCGAGATGCACCTGGTTGTCACCGGCCACTATGCCGACGGCAGCATGCAGGATCTGACCAGCGTGGCGCAAGTGGTTTCCAAGGATGACAAGGTCGCCGTGGTCGACGGGGCGGTCGTTCATCCGGCCGGAAACGGCGCCACGCAACTGGCGGTCAGCGCCGGCGGGCACTCCCAGGCCGTGGCGGTGGAAGTGAGTAATTTCGAGTCGCCCGAGCCGGTGTCGTTCCAATACGGTACGCTGGCCGTTTTGTCGAAACAGGGCTGCAACATGGGCGCCTGCCACGGTTCGCCGAGTGGCAAGGGCGGATTCCGCATGTCGCTGCGGGCGTACGATCCGGCGCTCGACATCGAGACGCTGGTGCGCGAGGCGTTCAATCGCCGCACGAACCTCTATGAACCCGAGGCCAGTTTGTTGTTGCGCAAGCCGCTGATGGAAGTGGCCCACGGCGGCGGACGCCGGTTGAAGAAGAGCGACCCTGGCTATGCGGTGCTGCGCGATTGGATTGCCCAGGGGTGCCAGGCCGAGCCGGCCGATGCGCCCACGTGCACCAAGCTGCAGGTCTATCCAACCGAGCGGATCCTGATGCGGCCGGCCCACACGCAGCAGGTTGTGGCGCTGGCGCATTTTTCCGATGGCTCGATCCGCGACGTGACATCGCTGGCGTGCTTCTCGAGTTCCGACGAAGCCGTAGCCACGGTAGACGGAAACGGGCTGGTGACAGGGCTCGACCGGGGCGAGGCGGCCATTCTGGTGCGATTTCTCGACAAGATCGAAACGTCGTCAATGATGTTCTTGAAGCAGATTCCCGGTTTTCACTGGAGCAATCCGCCGGAGAACAACTTTGTAGACCATCACGCGTTCAAGAAGCTCGAACAGTTGCAGATCCTGCCGAGCGACTCGTGTACGGATGAAGAGTTTATCCGCCGCGTGTATCTGGACGTGATTGGCATTCTGCCGCAGCCGGCCGAAACGGCGGCGTTTTTGACGGACACCGATCCGGACAAGCGGGCGAAGGTGATCGATGCGCTATTGGAGCGGCCGGAGTTTGCGCAGTTCTGGGCGTTGAAGTGGGGCGATCTGCTGCGGATTCGCAACGCCAAGGTCAGCGTCGGCGGCGTGCACAAGTTCCAGCGGTGGCTGGTGGCGGCGTTCCGCGACAACATGCCCTACGACCAATTTGCCCGAGAACTGCTGACCGCCACCGGCAGCACGTTCGAAAACCCGCCGGCAAACTACTATCGCACGGCCACGGAAACGAACGACTGCACCGAGACCACATCGCAACTGTTCCTGGGCATTCGCATTCAATGTGCCAAGTGCCACAACCATCCGTTCGAGCGCTGGTCGCAGGACAACTACTACGGCATCGGCGCGTTTTTCAACCGCGTGCAACGCAAGCCGGGTGTGAATCCCGAAGAACAGGTGATCTGGGTGGCGCGTGCGGGTGAAGTGACACAACCTCGCACGGGCCAGCAGATGCAGCCTTGGTTGCCGCTGACGGGCACGGCCGAACTATCGGGCGAAGGAGACCGCCGCCGGGCATTCGTCGATTGGCTGGTCAAGCCGGACAACCCGTTCTTTGCCAAAGTCGAGGTGAACCGCATTTGGGGGCACCTGTTCGGCCGCGGCATCGTCGAGCCCGTGGATGACTTCCGTGATTCGAATCCGCCATCCAGCGCGGCGTTGATCTCGGCGTTGGCCGACGACTTTGCGAACAACGGCTACGATCGTCGCCGCGTGGTCCGCACGATCCTCAACAGCCGCACCTATCAGCTCAGTTCGCGCAAGAACGAGTTCAACGCCGACGACGTGAAGTATTTTTCGCACGCCAACACCCGGCTGCTGTCGGCCGAGCAATTGCTCGATGCGATCTGCCGCGTGACCGATGTGGCCGAGAAGTTTGCGGGACTGCCCTCGGGCACGCGGGCCACGCAGTTGCCCAGCCCCGACGTGGACATCGAGTTCTTGAAGGTGTTCGGCCAGCCGGCGCGAGACGGCTTGTGCGTGCGAGCGGTCGAGCGATTCGAACTTGTCGCAGGCGCTGCAGATGATCAATGGGCCGCTGGTGCATGGCAAGGTGCGCGACGAGCATAACCGTTTGCGGACCGAAGTGGCGGCTGAAAAAACCGACGAGCAAATCGTCGACGAGTTGTATCTGGCCGCCTTGTGCCGCCACGCCAGCGACGCCGAGATGGCCACCGCCACCGCGCACATCGCCAATGCGGGCGATCGCATGCGCGGCTTGGAGGACGTGTGTTGGGCGCTGCTCAATGCCAACGAGTTTTTGTTCCAACACTAATTGTGTAAGCTTTCGTCCGCCCAAACCGGAGCGAGTTTCGTGAGAACCTTACGCGCGCTTGCGACGATTATAGGAAGCCTTTTGCTGCTGGCGGATGCTGGCGCGGGGGGGGGAAGCCGCGGCGCCGGTCAGTTTCACGAAAGATGTCGCGCCGATCTTCTTGAAGAATTGCGCCGCTTGCCACGGACCGCCGGAAGTGAATGGCGGCTTTCAGGTGGTCAACTACAACCTGCTGATGAAGCCGGGCGAGTCGGAGTCGCCGTCGATCACGGCCGGTTCGCCCGATGAGAGCGAAGTGTACAACTTGATCTCGATGGACGATGCCGACCTGCGGATGCCGAAGGAGGCGGATCCGCTACCCCCAGAGCAAGTGGCGCTCGTCAAGCGGTGGATTGCCGAGGGGGCGAAGTACGACGGCGAGGATCCGAACGCCTCGTTGGCGTCGATCGTGCCCACCACGACGCAGCCCGATCCGCCGGAAGCCTACCGCCGGCCAGTGCCGATCACCGCGGTGACCTTCAACCAGGACGGCAGTGAAGTTGCCGCCAGCGGCTATCACGAAGTGACGATCTGGAACGTGGCGGAAGGCAAGCTGGCGCGGCGCATCAAGAACGTGGCAGAACGCGTCTATTCCGTGGCGTACAACCCCGACGGATCGTTGCTGGCGGTTGCCGGCGGCGTGCCAGGACAGGCGGGCGAGGTGAAGCTGTTCAATCCGGCCGATGGCTCGCTGGTGAAGGAACTTCCGGGGACGGCCGACGTCGTGTATTGCGCCGTATTCAATCCGGCGGGCAGCAAGCTGGCCACCGGCGGAGCGGACCGCGCGATTCGCATCTTCGACGTGGCCAGCGGCAAGGAGGAAGTGCTCATCGAGGATCACGCCGACTGGGTCGTGGCGTTGGCCTGGAGCCCTGACGGCGCGAAGCTGGCTTCGGCCAGCCGCGACAAGACGTCGAAGCTGTTCAACGCGGCCAACGGCGAGTCGCTGGTGACGTACTCGGGGCACGGCGACCAGGTGTTCGGCGTTGGTTTCTCCGGTGACGGAGCGCTGGTGTTTTCGGCCGGCGCCGATAAGAAGGTACACGTCTGGAATCCCGAGGACGCCGCCAAGAAGGGCGAGTGGGGCGGCTACGGCCGCGAAGTGCTGGCCTTGGCGACTTCGACCGACAAGATTTTCACCGGCTCGGCCGACAAGACCGTGCGGCAGCATCGGGTCGAAGGCTTCAAGGAATTCAAGAAGTACGACGGGATGGCCGACGCGGTTTATGCGATCGCCTTTCATCCGGCCAGCGGACGCGTGGCGGCCGGCAGCTTCGCCGGCGAAGTGTGCATCTGGAATGCCGAGGACGGATCGCCCGTCGTTTCGTTCATCGCGGCGCCGGGGTACAACGCCGAAGTCGCGGCCAAGTGACGGCGCGATTCTCGTGCGGCGTTACCAGTCGCCGACGGCGCCGTCGGCATAGAACTCGCGGAGCACGGTTTCCTGCTGGAAGGGGTGCTTCTTCACTTCGGCTTCGTTGATTTCAATGCCCAGCCCGGGACGCGTATTGGGGCGTACAATGCGCCCCTTGGGCTCGACCGTGAAGCCTTCGCTCACCACGTCCTGTCGCCAGGGGACGTCCAGGTGTACCGCTTCGCAAATCACATAGCTGGGCGTGGCAAAGCCGAATTCGAGCGACGCGGCCGTGCTCACCGGGCCTTGGGGATTGTGCGGCGCCATGGCCACGCGGTGCACTTCGGCCAGCGCTGCAATGCGGCGCGCTTCGCTCAATCCGCCGCAGTGCGTGATGTCGGGCTGAATCACGCTGGCTCCGCCGGCCGACAGCAGGTCGTGAAACGCCCGCGCGCGACCAAGCGCTCGCCGGTGGCAATCGGCGTGACGACCGCGCGTTGGATTTCGGCCAGGCCGGCGACGTTCTCGGGCCAGCATGGCTCTTCGAACCAGTAGAGCCCCAGCGGCTCGAGCGCCTTGGCCATGAGCAATCCCATGCGCGGCGACGGACGGGCATGACAATCGACCAGGATATCGACGCCCTCGCCGACGGCTTCGCGCATGGCGCCGACGCAGGCTTCGGCATAGCGCAGCGGCGCATGCCTTCCAGCGGCATGGTCGACGGCACCGCCATCGACTTGAACGCGGTGAATCCATCGGCCACGGCCTTTTGAGCAAGTTCGGCAAATCGCTTGGCGTCGGCCGGGCTGACGGTGTAAAAGTCTTCCATCCGGCCGCCGCCCAGGTGGCAATACGTGCGGACATAGTCGCGCACCGGTCCGCCCCAGAGTTCGTGACACGGCACGCCGTGAACCTTGCCGGCGATGTCCCACAGCGCGATGTCGATGCCGCTGATTGCGGTGCCGCGCACGATGCCGCTAGCGTGCCAGAAATGCTGGCGGTACATCATCTGCCAGAGGTGTTCGATGCGCGTGGGATCTTCGCCGACCACCAGTGTGGCCAGGTCTTCGATCGCGCCGAGAATGGCGCGCGTGTGCCATTCCAGCGTGGCTTCGCCCCAGCCCCACAGGCCTGGCCGGTCGGTGAGCACCTTGACGAAGATCCAGTTGCGCATCCGGGCATGGCAGACGTGGGTTTCGATTTTCGTGATTTTCATGCGGGGTTTCGAGGGTCGTGCGGATTGTTGGCCAAGAGGTGACCTAGTTCTACGAAAACTCTTAGGGGCTGCAAGAGTCGGCAAGCGTATGTTTGTAGAGGGCCGAGTTCTGGCGATTTTGGTTTCTCGGGCGGCGGGCAAGTCGTTCTAGTGCCGCAATGCCCCGTGCCGGTAGAATGGTGTGCCGAGTGGAACAGTGGACTTGATGCGGGCAGCCGCAGGGGTTTCATGGCAGGGAATCGAAAAATCACGGCGCTGGTGCTGCTGGTCGCCCTGGCGTCGG
Source organism: uncultured Planctomycetaceae bacterium (assembly GCA_963779015.1). Taxonomy (GTDB): domain Bacteria; phylum Planctomycetota; class Planctomycetia; order Pirellulales; family PALSA-1355; genus JTS-RE94. The sequence continues at coordinate 57,544 of CAVZWY010000027.1, forward strand.
CCGGCTATCTGCTCCGTTCGTTCGTGCCCAATGTGCTCACTGAATACGAGCAGGCGGCCAGCTTTCATCCAGCTTGGGGATATGTATATCTGGGCGTGGTTGCCGTCAGTGGGCTGGCCTTCGCCACACTGATCGCGTGGGCTTTTTCGGCGCTCATTTCGAACACTCGCTCGAAGGATCGCCGTCGCGAGACGGCCAAACTCACGCCCGGCCAAATGACGGCCAAACAACGGCGCGAGGAAATCGAATCGCAGTTCGACGAAAGCCGGGCGCTGGCGGACGACGCCGAGCTACCCGCCGAAATGCGCGAGCCGATTCACCGCTCGCTCGAACAGCTCAAGACCAAGCTCGACAAGCAGCGGCTCGAAATCGTGGCCTTTGGCACGGTTTCCAGCGGTAAGTCGGCCCTGCTCAACGCGCTGGCTGGCCGCGAAGTGTTCAAGAGCGAAGTGCGCGGCGGCACGACCATTTCCCGCAACGAGATTCCCTGGCCGGGGGCGGACCAGGTGATTCTGGTCGATACGCCGGGATTGGCCGAAATCAACGGCGCCGATCGGGAAGAGTTGGCCAAACGCGCGGCGCGAGACGCCGACCTGGTGCTGTTTGTCACCGACGGACCGCTCAAGCAGTTCGAGCACCGGTTCATCGAGCATCTGGTGACGATGGAAAAACCAGTGCTGGTCTGTCTGAACAAGGAAGACTGGTTCCAGCCGGCGGACCGCGATCGGTTGCTCGAGCAGATCGCCGGCCACTTGAACGGGCTGGTGCCGGCGGAAAACATCGTGGCGCTGCGAGCCCAGCCGGTCGCCCGCATTCGCACGCGGGTGCTGCCCGATGGGACGCAGGCCGACGAATCGGTCGAAGTCGAGGCTGATATCCGCGCGCTGGCCGACCGCATGCGGGCCATCGTCAAACGCGACGGGCGCGACCTGCTGCTGGCCAACTTGTTGTTGCAATCGCGTGGGCTGGTGGCCGAAGCCAAGGCCCAATTGCAAACCGAATTGGACAAACAAGCCCGAGAAATCGTCGATCGCTCGATGTGGCAGGCCGGCGCGGCGGCGGCGCTGAGCCCCTTGCCCGTGGTCGACGTGGTCGCTGGCGCCGGCATCACGTCGAACATGGTGCTGCAACTGGCCCGCGTCTACAAGCAAAAGGTCGATCTCGACACGGTGGGCCGCCTGCTGTCGGAGATGGGCAAGCAACTGTTGAGCGTGGCCGGCGCGAACGTGGCTGCGCCGGCCGCGGGTACGGCCATCGCTTCGATGCTCAAAAGCGTGCCGGGCGTGGGCACGATCACCGGCGGCGTGCTGCAAGGGCTGGTGCAAGTGCTGGTCATGCGCTGGATCGGCGGCGTTTTCATCGAATATTTCAAGCGAGAGTTGCAGGACTCGGCCACCGACTGGGCCAGCCTGGCCCGGCAGCAGTGGAAGCAAGTCACGCGGCCCGAAGAACTGACCCGGCTGGTGACGACCGGATTGGCGCGACTGGGAGCCAAGGAATGACCGAAGCGCGCGACGACTTCTCGTTCGAGCCGAACGCTGGCTACGACCCGCACGCCGCGCAATACGGCGATGCGCTGGCCAGCGTGCGCCATGCGATCGAGGCGTTCGAGGGCTGCAGCGACCAGGAAAAGGCGGCGCTGGTGAGCGAGCTGGGCAAGCTCGAGTCGATGTCGCGAAAACTCGAAGAGGGCCGTGTCGAGATCGTCCTGTTTGGCGAAATCGATACCGGCAAGAGCGCGCTGATCAACGCCCTGGTGGGGCAAACCGTGGCCGAAGTGGACGTGCGGGGCGGCTGGACCAAGGAAGTGTGGAGCGCCACCTGGGATGGCTCCGGCTATGTGGTGCCCGGCTTCATGCAATCGGAAGTCGTGCTGCTGGACACGCCGGGCATCAACGAGGTGGACGGCCAGTCCCGGGCGGACATGGCCCACGAGGCGGCCAGCCGCGCCGATTTGATCCTGTTCGTCACCGACTCCGACTTGAACCAGACCGAGCATACGGCGCTGGCCTGGCTGGCCGAAAGCCACAAGCCGATCATCCTGGTGCTCAACAAGATCGACAACTACACGCCCGCCCAGCGCGAGCAGCTCAAGCAGGCGCTGTGCGACAGCCGCATGCGGGGTTTCATCGAGCCGGAGGACGTGGTGTTCACAGCGGCCGACCCCCTGCCCCGCGAATATATCGTCGTGGCGGCCGACGGCAGCGACGCCGCGAGATTCGCAAGCCGCCCCCGCAGGTCGAAGATCTCAAGGCTCGCATCCTGGAAGTGCTCGACCGCGACGGCAAGGCGCTGCTGGCGCTCAACGCCGCCATGTACGCCGCCGACAAGAGCGACCGCATCGCTTCGCTCAAGGTACGGATGCGCGACGAGCGGGCCAACGCCATCATCTGGAGCTACGCCGCGATGAAGTCGATTGGCGTGGCGCTCAACCCGGTGCCGGCGGCCGACGTGCTGGGCGGCAGCGCCGTCGACGTCACCATGGTGGTCACGCTGGCGCACGTGTACGGCATGTCGCTCACCTGGATGAACGCCCGCAAGCTGATCGAGTCGATCTTGAAGGCCGCGGGCTGGGTGATGCTGTTTGAAATGGCCACGCACGCGGCGGCCGGGCTGTTCAAGGGGCTCACGCTGGGCGCGAGCACGGCGCTGACGGCGTTGCCGCAAGGGGCGGCCGCCGGCTACGGCTCGTACATCGTCGGCCAGGCGGCCAAGTACTACTTCGAGCACGGCGCTAGTTGGGGAACCGACTCGCCCAAGACCATCGTCAAGCGCATCCTCGCAGCCACCGACAAGCAATCCGTGCTCGAGCGGCTAAAAAAGGAAATCAACGCCAAGATCACCGTCAACCCACACGCGAAGGGTTCGAGGTGAAAAGTTACGACGCAAAACCAAGCGGCGTCGCGGACCGGAACGCCCAGGCGGTTGCCAACTCAGTAGCGGGGCACGCTGGGGTCGATGGCCTGGCTCCAGCGGTCGATGCCGCCGGCCATGCTTTGGGTTCTGGGGAAACCTTGCTCGCGCAGCCAGCGGGCAACGCGCAGGCTGCGGCCGCCGTGGTGGCAATGGACTGCGATCTCGCAGTCGCGCAGGTGCTCTAGCTCGCCGACAAGCTGTTCGAGCTGGCTCATGGGAACCAACTGCGCCGCGGCGATGCGCGCCGTGGCGTGCTCGTCGGTTTCGCGGCAGTCGATCAGCACCAGGCCGTCGGCCGCGGCCAATCGGGCGTGTACCGTTTCGCAAGTGATTTCCAGGGGCAGTTCGTGCATCATCGGTGGGGCTCGGGACGATTGGTGACTGGTGGGGACCTGCAAATGGTAACGAAACAGGCTGCTCCGGCAAGTACCGGAGCAGCCTGTATGGAACTCGCGAGTTGATTCAGGTCTGGGACACGCTAGCCGCCCGCGCTCGGATCGCTGGCGGACTCGCGGCCGGCCCGGGTGGTCAGCCACATATACAGGGTCGGGTCGGTCTGCTCGGAGATGCCGGAGACGTGGGCATCGCCCCAGGCGTGCAGCACGATGCCGCCGCTGTGATCGCTGCTGGGGCCCCACTCCCAGTTGTTTGGAGTTTGAATCCAAACGGTCTGCGATGTGGTCGACCAAGTCTGGCCGTACGAATTGTAAGTCTGGTTGGGGTCAATTTTCGGGCCATAGTTCAAGGCGCTAATGCCCGTCACGCCCAACGGAAACTGCCAGAAGTTGGTGACGATGCCGGTGCCCTGCATCTGCACCTGGAGCTTCTGCGGCTGGGGAGCCGAGACGTTGGAGTAGGTAGTGCCGTACAGGGAGCCGTTTCTACCAAGTGGAATCGCTGTTACCCAGGACGTCGTTCCGTCGTACCAGGAGGAGAAGATCTGCTCTTTGGATTCAGCAAGCACCAGCGTCTTGGAGGTGCCGTCCACGACCGAGCGAATCGCGACGCCACCCTGCTTCAACTGGTTCATGTCGTTTGCCGGAATAATCACGCCGTTGGGGTACTCGGCGTTTTGACTGGGGTTGAAAACGAGCGGATTTTGCATGCATGCCAAGTGCGTGGCCGCCAGCGCTTTGTAATTGGTGATGACGGTCGACCAGGGCTGCGACGGCGGAGGATTCGGCGAGTTAACCTGTGTCGAACTGGAGAGATACTGAACGTATTGGTTGTAGGTCGAATTCGGATCGCCGGCAAAGCTAGGACAGCGAACCTGGTCGAGATCAACCGTGGAGAAATGACGCCACCAGGGCATCGCGGCGTTCGTGCCGCCCGCGGAATAACAAAGGCCGGGGCCGTTGCTCGTGCCCGCTCCAACGCCGCCCCGCATCGCAAACGCGGGGAAAGAGAACTTGTTGGAGATCGATGACATGTTTTGGTACATCACGACCTCTTCCATAAACGGCAACAACCGCACCATCCAGCCGTATCCTGCTGGGTCGTTACTGCCCGATACCGTGGGGCTGCCGGGTATCGTGCTGTGAACGTTGGGTGGTCTGCCGCCGGGAATGACGGTGTTGTAGTTGGGGCCGGGAGTGCCAGGAACGCTGTTGTTCAAACTCGGATTGCACCACGTCAACAATGGAAAGCGCTTGAACGTGTCGTGGTGGTTCTGCAGCGCCAAGCCGAGCTGTTTCAGCTTGTTCGTGCAAGAGTTGCGGCGGGCCGCTTCGCGCGCCGCCTGAATTGCCGGTAGCAAGAGAGCTACCAACACGCCGATGATGGCAATCACCACCAGCAGTTCGACGAGGGTGAACCCCCGTGGTCTCGATTTGGTGACCATGCGCCACCTCCTTGAAACAGGGAAACGGATGAAAAAAATGATGCACGCCTCTTCCTGGGGGGGGGAACGTTGCAGATGCAACACCCCAGATTAGATGCGTGTAATTTAACGGGTGGCGAAACGGCTGTCAAACAGGAAGTCCTCAGTTTTGGGCTTTTGGCCCGGGCCAGGGCGCACGCGCAGCGGCTAGCCAACGGCGCAAGAGTTCGCCCGGGGCGCCGTGACGCTGACGTTGCCAGGATTCCAATGATCCCGCCGTGACGTCTTGCGACATCGGCTTCCAGCCGGAGTGACGGACCACTGACCGGGCCAGGGGTATGCCAGGACGAATGGGAGACCTATAGTAGCCATTTGTCCACCGCGGGAGCGCCGCCGGCCGGATTCGGCGCCTTGAGGAAGCGCACCTAGCGAGCATTGTGCCGGGGAGCATTGTGGCCGGGCCGAGGACGCGCAACATGCACGTGACGACCGTTGTTGCTGGGGGAGCCCGGGCGGGAAAAACCGGCTGGCTGTTGGACCGGTATCGCAAGGTTTTGGCCGCCGGACCACCCGGCGCGGCGCTGTGGCTTTCGCCCACCCAACGTGCCGCCACGCAAGTGCGCGAGCAACTCTTGGAACGCCCAAGCGATGCGCGGCTGAATCCCTACTGTCTGACGTTTCATCAATTTGCTCGCAGAGTGTTGGACTCTTCACGTCTGCGCTTGCGCCCCGTGGGTTTGGTCGGGCAGCGGCAGATTCTCAGACAGGGCATTGGCGAGGCGCTGCGGGCTGGGGCACTGCGCTACTTCGCGCCCATCGCCGAGACCGACGGCTTTTTGGACCTGGTGCTGAGCTTGGTGCAGGAACTGAAACGACTGGAGATCTGGCCCGCGGAGCTGCGCGACGCGCGCGGCGGGCGGACCAATCTGAAAGACCTCGAGCTGTTTCATTTGTACGACGAGTATCAGCGTGTTCTCAACGAACACGATCTGTACGACGTGCAGGGGCGGTTCTGGTCGGCCCGGGCCGAAATGCGCAACGGACATTGGGGGCCGTTTGCCACGGTGCGGCACGTGTTCGTCGACGGGTTCGTCGACTTCACGCGGACCGAGCACGAGATGTTGCAACTTCTGGCCGGCCGCGTCGAGTCGCTCGCCATCAGCTTGCCGTTGGAAATTGGATCCAGTCGAACGGCGCTGTTTGCCAAATCAAACGCCACGCTGGTCGAGTTGCAAAAGAGGCATCCCGAACTCGTCGTGCAACAAATGCCGCAGCGCGACGGCGCTGATTTTCCGGCGCTTGCGCATGTGGAGCAATTCCTCTTTGCCAATCCGCGCGACGTCGGACCGCCGCCGGAGCCGGTGGGCATCGAGATCGTACCAACTGCCGGCGCGACCGCGGAGATCGAGTGGCTGGCGCGTCGCATCAAGTCGTTGTTGGTCGACGGCGATCCAAGATTTCCGTCGCCCGTGCTGCCTGCCGACTTGCTGGTGGTGTTTCGCACGGTTACCAAGGAAACGACGGGCCTGGTGCGGCAGGTGTTCGCCGAGTATGGCATCCCCGTGGCACTAGAAAGTCGGCCGACGCTGGGCAGCGCACCGTTGGCGCGCGCGTTGGCGGCGTGGCTGCAACTCGATACGGACGATTGGCCGTATCGCCAACTGCTGACATTGTTGGTGCATGACGGGTTTCGGCCGGACTGGCCCGAGTGGCAAGAGGGTCGCGCGGCGTGGGCCGCCGAGTCGCTGGTGCGGCGGCTGCGGATTCCCTCGGGGCGCGCGGCATTGCTGGCGCAAGTGGAACGGTTGGCCGAAGCGGCGTCGACCAATAGCGCCGAATCAGCGCGACGGTCGGCGCGCCATCGCGAGGCGCTGCTTGCCGGGCCGTTGCTGGGTCGCGTAGCGCGCATGCTCGCTGCACTGCCCCAACGCGCCACGCCGAGCGCATGGACCGCCGCGCTGAAACAACTGGCCGACGACTCGGGACTTTTGCGAGCTACCGCGGCGTCGCCGCCGCCCGCCGCGGCAGAAGGTCGACGAAGCTGGGAGGCGTTGCTCGACGGGCTGCAAGAATTGGCCCGCGTGTCGCATTGGCTGGGTCAGCGAGGCGAATTGTCGCGGCGCGAGTTTGCAGAACAGTTGCAAGAAGTTTTGCGCTCGCAGCCGTTGCCCGCGGACGCCGACGAGTCCGGCCGGGTGCGGGTTCTTTCGGCGGAAAGCGCACGCCACGTCTCGGCGCCGATCGTTTTTGTCGCGGGACTTTCCGAACGGTCGTTTCCGCCGGCCGAACACGAAAGTTGCCTGTACGGCGAAGCGGAGACCCGCGAGCTATTGGCCGCCGGGTTGCCGCTGACGCCACGCGCCCAAAGGCACTGGCACGAGATGCTGTTGTTCTACCAGGTGGTGACCCGGGCCGAGCGACAGCTCGTGTTGAGCTATCCGGCGCTGGACGAGGCGGCACAACCACTTTCGCCGAGTCCGTATCTGAGCGAGGTCGAGCGAGTCTTTTCGGCGCGACCGATTCCGCCGGCAGCGCGGCCCAGCCTGAGCGTCGTGCCGGCGTCGGACGTGGTGTATTCGCCGCGCGAATTGCGCGTGCGGGCCACTGCTGGAGCGTTGGAGGGCGATGGGTCGCTATTGGCCCGGCTGGCCTCGCATCCGCAAACGGCGGCGACGGCGCGTGCCATCGTGGCGGGCTTGGAGGTCATCGCATCGCGCGAAGGCAAGAGCTTTGGACCGTATGAAGGCATGCTCCATTCGGAGCAGGCGCGGGCTTTGCTTTCGCGTAAGTTCAGCGCGGACCACTGTTGGAGCGCCAGCCAATTGGAACAATATGCCCAATGCCCTCACCAGTTTTTTCTGGAGCGGGTGTTGGGTGTCGAACCGTGCGAGGATCCGGCCCTGGCAGTGGACTATGCCGGCCGAGGACAGATGCTGCATCGATTGCTCGCGACACTGCACCGGCAATTGAACGAGACGGCGGGCCGGCCCATGTCGCCCGGCGAACTGGCGGAAGACGCCTTCGACGCGTTGCTGCGGCAATTCGTAGCGGCGGCGCTGGCGCGCCGCTCGGGGGATCGTCCGTTGGCGGACGGTTTGTTGGAGATCGACGTGCGACGCATGGCGGCCGATCTCGTCGAATACTACCGTCAGCATGCCGCGTACGATCGGCTGTACACCGACCTCGACACGCCGCTACGGCCCGCGCACTTCGAGGTGCCGTTCGGACCGCAGCGCAGCAGCGCTCAGGGCGAAAGCGGCGCGGCGGCGGACGTCTCGGATTCGCTGTGCGACGAGCTGCCCTTCGAGCTGGCGCATGACGGTCAGACGATTCGCTTTGCCGGGCGCATCGACCGCATCGACGTGGGGCAAGTTGCCGGGCGGATGGTGTTCTCGATCATCGACTACAAAAGCGGCCGCTCGGAAAGCGCGAAGATCGGCGCGATTCTGGATGGGACCGCGCTGCAGTTGCCGCTCTATGCCCTTGCCGCGCAACGGCTCTTGGCGGACTCGGACGCGGTGCCCCTCCACATCGGCTATTGGCACGTGGCCGGCAAAGGCTGCAAAGAGGCGCTGCCCCTTTCTGCAATCGAAGAAGGGCAATTGCGGCTCGCGCCGCCTGGCAAACGCTGCTGGCCGAGTTGCCCGCTCGCTTGTTGTCGCTGGTGCGCGGCGTTCGGCAGGGGCAGTTTCCCATGGCCAGCGCCGATCCGAAGTGCACCGGTCGCTGCGCGTATCACACCGTGTGCCGCGTGAATCAGGTTCGCTCGTTGGGGAAGGACGCGACCTGGCAACCGCCGGGGGAGGAGGCGTCATGACGTCTGCTTCCGCTTCCGCCGCTACGAACTGGACGATCGAGCAGCGGCGAGCGATTGAAACGCGCGATGTGTCCGTATCGCTATCGGCCGGAGCCGGCTGCGGCAAGACGTTTGTATTGACGAAACGCTACCTTGCGTACTTCGGCCCACACGATCCGTCGGCGCTAAAGCCGGAAGACTTGCACCATCTGGTGGCGATCACGTTCACTGAGCGCGCAGCGCGGCGAGATGCGCGATCGGATTCGCCAGGCGTGCTACGACGAACTGGTGCGCACGACGCGGCCTCGGCCGAGTATTGGTCCGCGATGGTCCGCAGCCTGGACAGTGCGCGAATCAGCACGATTCACGCTTTCTGCTCGGCGCTGCTGCGTTCGCACGCCGTCGAGGCGGGGCTCGACCCGCAGTTCGAGGTGCTCGAACAAGCGCAGGCGGAAACGCTGCTCTCGGAAGTGATCGACGATGAGTTGCGCCGGCTGGTCGCCGAGCGAGACGAGACGACGATCGAGCTCGCCGCGCGGTTCGATTTGCACGCGCTGAAGGACTTCCTGCGAACGCTGGTGATCGAAGCGCCCGACGAAGTACTGGCCGCCTGGCTGCAAATGTCGCCGCGGCAGCAGGTCGAGCGATGGGAGAAGCTGTTCGCGGATCGCGTCGTGCCGGCGGTTGCGCTGTCCGTGGGCGGTTCGGCTTCCGCCGTGCAAGTAGTGCAGTTGCTCCGGGAAAACGTGCCGGACCATCCGCAAATGCAAGCGCGCCGCGCGGTTCTGCTGGACATTCTGCCGACACTGGCCCAGGTCAACCAGCCGGAGCAACTCGCGGCCCAACTGCACATCATTCGCGACCATGCCAAGGTGCAAGGTGGCGGCACGGCGCGGCATTGGGACAACTCCCAGACGTATCACGCCTTCAAGAAGTCGGCCGAAAAGCTCCGCAAGGAAATAGACGCCGCGTTGCCGCTGCTGGCATTCGATGCCACGGAGGCGGAGTGGGCCGCGACAACCGGCTTGCAACTGTTGCACATCGCCGCCGGCGCGCGGCAACACTATGCGAGCCGGAAGCGCGAGATGGCCGTGCTCGACTTCGACGATTTGCTGGCGCAAGCCAGGACGTTGGTGGTCGATTCCTCCAACCGAGAACTCCGCAAGCGCATGTCGACGCAAATTCAGTTGCTGCTGGTCGACGAGTTCCAGGATACCGACCGCGTGCAGGTGGAGTTGGTGCGGGCTTTGTGCGGTGAGGCCGTGTCGAGCGGCAAGCTGTTTTTCGTCGGCGATATCAAACAATCGATCTATCGCTTCCGTGGCGCCGATCCGGATGTCTTCCGCCGGCTGCGCGAGGAGACGCCCTCGTCGGGCCAATTGTCGCTGACCAGGAACTTCCGCAGCCAGCCGGCCATTCTGGAGTTCGCCAACGCGCTGTTCTGGCACGATCTGGGAGAGGGGTACGAAGCCTTGCGCGCGCATCGAACGCAATCGACGCCGCGGCCGGCCGTGGAATTCTTGTGGGCGCACGCCGACGACAATCCGCCCCGCGAGGACGTTCGCGCGATGCGTCGACGCGAAGCCGATTGGATCGCCCGGCGGATTCGCGAGATGCTCGACGGCAACGCGCCGCTGGTGGGCGAGGAGGATCCGGACCATCCGGGACAGGAGCGTGCCCGTGCGGCCAGACTGGGCGACATGGCCATCTTGTTTCGCGCGCTTTCGGACGTCGAGCTGTATGAAGACGCGCTGCGCCGGCACGACATCGACTACTACCTGGTGGGCGGACATGCGTTCTATGCCCAGCAGGAGATATTTGATTTGCTGAACCTGCTACGGGCCGTCACGAGTCCGAGCGACGGCGTAAGTCTGGCCGGCGTGTTGCGAGGCGCGTTTTTCTCGCTCGAAGATGAAACGCTTTTCTGGCTGGCGCAGCATTCGGATGGTATCGCAGGCGGGTTGTTCGCGGCCGCGTGTCCGCCGCAAATCGACAGCCAACAGCAAGAGCGGGTTCGGCGTGCCGTGGAGACACTGCGCACGCTGCGCGACGCCAAGGATCGCGTGCGCATTTGCGAGCTCATCGAACTGGCGATGTCGCTAACCGGCTACGACGCCACGCTGCTGGCTGAGTTTCTGGGCGAACGCAAACTGGCGAACTTGAACAAAGTGATCGAACAATCGCGGCGCTTCGAGCGTGACGGCGCGTTCGATCTGGCGGATTTCATCGCCGAGCTAACCGAGTTCGTGGCTCGACAACCCAAGGAGCCGTTGGCCGCCACGTTCTCGGAGGACACCGACGTGGTGCGGCTGATGACGATTCATCAGGCCAAGGGACTGGAGTTTCCCATTGTGTTTGTGCCCGACCTGGGGCGTGCGTCGGATTCCCGCGCTGACCGCGTATGCTTCGACGCGGAGCTGGGGCCACTGGTGCAATCGTCGAGCGAAGCCGATGGAAAACGTTCGGTGAGTGGCTACGAGTTGTGGCGATTTCTGGAGCAGCAGGAAGACCTGGCCGAGGCATACCGGCTGTTCTACGTGGCGACGACGCGCGCTGCGGACTATCTGGTGCTATCGCACGGGGGCACGCATCCCGGCGAGCCGCGGGGAAACTGGATGCAGTTGCTGGCCCGGCGATTTGACTTGCTCTCCGGCGCGCTGGTTGGCGAGTTGCCTGCCGATGAGCCGCGCCCACGCGTTCGGATAACGATCGAGCCGCCGCCCGATCACCAAGGCGCGGTCGCGCGCCGCGCGCGAGTCGACCTGGAAAAGCTGACAGCGGAAATGCAGCGTGCCGTGGCGACGCCCGCGATTTCGCTTCCGGCGATCGAGCCGGTGGCTGTTGATCCGGGGGCACGGCGCACGTATTCGTTCTCGCGTTTGAGCGGGCATTTGCACCGCGACGATCGAGCTGAGAGCGACTTCGACGCGGGCACGTCGGAATCGATCGATCCGCTGGGGCTAGGAACCCTGGTGCATGCGGTGCTGGCCGAGATTGACTTCGTGCAACCTGGCCGGTGGCAGGAGTTGGTCGAGATCCATGCCGAGCGGCAGTTGCTGGGCGCCGGCTCGCCAGAGGCCGAGGAGGCCGGGCGGCTGGTCGCGTCGTTCCTGGAATCACCACGCTCGGCACAATTGGCCGCCGCCAAGCGTTCTCTGGCGGAGGCCGAGTTCCTGCTTGCCTGGCCGCCCACGGGTAGCGAAGCTCCCCGCAATATGCTGACGGGCTATATCGATCGGCTCTACCAGGACGCCGCTGGCGGCTGGCACGTGGTGGATTTCAAGACGAATCGCGTCGCGCGCGAGAGTCTGGCGAACAATGCCGCAGGCTATGAGATGCAAATGCTCGTGTACGCTGTGGCCGCTGAACAGAGTCTGGGGGCGGCGCCGCGGAGCCTGGTGCTGCATTTCCTCCGCGGCGGTCTCGAATACACGTTCGATTGGAACGATGCGGCCCGTGAGCGGGCTATCGAGTTGGTCAACGCGGCCATTGCTCGCGCAATCGACGTTGCGAAGGGCGCGTGACGGCGTGCGGCACTTATCGCTTGGCTCCGAGAGCGCTATAATCGGGCCATCGCATTGTCGCCCGCTCTTTTGACAGAAGCATGCCGTGCCGTCGGTAGATCCCCACAAACAACGTGCTTTTGCAGTCGACGTGGTGCGCAAGCTGCGCGAACACACGTTCGAAGCCTATTGGGCCGGCGGCTGCGTGCGCGACCAACTGCTGGGGCATACGCCCAAGGACTACGACGTGGCCACCGCGGCGCGGCCCGACGACGTGCGCGCCGTTTTCGGACGCGGCCGCACCGTGGCCGTGGGCGAGGCTTTTGGCGTGGTATGCGTCGTGGGGCCGCGGACGGCGGGCCAAGTCGAAGTGGCGACCTTTCGCCAGGACGCGGCCTATAGCGACGGGCGGCATCCCGATAGCGTGCAGTTCAGCACGCCGCAGGCCGATGCCGAACGACGCGACTTCACGATCAACGGGATGTTCTTCGATCCGCTGGAAGACCGCGTGATCGACTTTGTCGGAGGGCAGGACGACCTGGTGCGGCGCGTGATTCGCGCGATCGGAAATCCCCAGGCTCGATTCTCCGAGGACAAGTTGCGATTGTTGCGCGCGGCGCGGTTCGCGGCCGCCTTCGATTTCGCGATCGATCCCGTCACGCGAGACGCGCTGGAAGCGATGGCATCTCAAGTGACCGTGGTCAGCATCGAGCGGATTGCGGCCGAAATGCGCCTGATGCTCGTTCATCCGGGCCGCGTGCGCGCCGTGCACTTGCTGCACGAAACGGCCCTGCTGGCGGCCGTACTGCCGGAGCTGAATGCGATTGATGCGCCCGAGGCGCTGACCGCCACCGGTTGCAACGCTCTCGATGCTTGGGTCACCACGCTGGAAATGCTGACCGTGCTCCAGGAGCCTTCGTTTTCGCTGGCGCTGGCCGTGCTGCTGCACGCTTTCGTCGACCCGGTCGGCGCGGCGGCTATTTGTCGACGGTGGAAGCTCTCGAATCGCGATGCGGACCGCACACGGTGGTTGGTGGCCCAGCAGAATGTTCTGGTGGATGCGCAACATGCGGCCTGGCCGAAGTTGCAGCGGATCCTGACGACCGACGGAGTCGACGAGCTGTTGGCCATGCACGCGGCCGAAGCGGCCGCCACCGGCCGAGACACCGCGCACATTGAGTATTGCCGCCGGCGCCTGCAACTTCCCCCCGACGAATTGGATCCGCCCCCTTTGATCACCGGCGATGACCTGATCCGCCACGGCGTGCCGCGCGGCAAGCAATACCAACGGTTGCTCGTGGCGGTACGCGACGCACAATTGGAAAAAAAGGTTGCGACGAAAGCTGAAGCACTGCGACTGGTTGACGAAATCCTCAAAGACAATGACAACCCCTAATAGCATCGAACCGAAAGCCGCCCATGGAACCGATTGAACTCGTAAACCTCGTTTCCCGTTGGCTACACATTCTGGCGGCGATTACGGCCGTGGGGGGCACGATCTTTGCCCGCTTCGTGGTGGTACCCAGTTTGGAACCTGTGCCGCCGGAGGAGCGCGCCGCATTGCACGCCGCCATGCGCCTGCGCTGGTCGAAAATCGTCGCCGCCTCGATTGGATTTCTGTTGATCAGCGGGCTGTACAACATCGCTTATATCTCGATCGAATATCAGTTGCCGCCGTGGTATCACCCTGTGTTTGGCGTGAAGTTTCTGCTGGCGTTCGTGATTTTCGCCCTGGCCAGCCTGCTATCGGGCAAGACGCCGGCCGCCGACAACCTGCGCCGAAATCTGCGGTTTTGGCTTAACGTGAACATCGTGCTGGCCGTGCTGGTGGTGTGCCTCTCGGGCATCTTGCGGACAGCCGACAAGATACCCAAGGCGGAGGCCGACGAGCCGCCAGCGCAAACGGACGCCGTCAATCCGGCGCCGCAGACTGGCGATTGAGCAGGCTTTTTGGCCCGCCGTTTGGCATTGGCGCCGCCGGTAATTAGGCTGGATCCTGGCGGACAAACAGAGCCGCGACCATCCGCGAACCGTGAAACCGTGCGACGATCCCGCGGCATGCCGCTCACGGAATTGAGCACCCCTCCAAATACTGGCACCATGAACAACCGATCTCTGGCCATTCACATTTTGCAAAACGCTCGGGACCTGCTTAGCGAGCGGCTCACGCAGCGCATCGTCGAGGCACGCGAGGAAATCGAAGCCGATGCCGACGGCGGCTCGTACCTGAGCGAGATCGAGGCGATCTACGACCAACTGGGCAGCCGGCTGGCGCACGTCAACGGCATGTTGGCGAACTTGCCGCCGGCTCCGGCGGGCGAACAGTCCGCGGCCGATGCCACGGCCACCGAAATCATCTATGCCGACCTGGCATCGGCCTATCCGACCGGGTTCGAGCTGGATGGCACCTCGCCGCCCACCGTGTTGGCGCTGCCTGCCCCGGCGTGCAACGAGGAGCGGGACGATCAGTTGGTCGACGTGTTTTGCCAACTTGCGTCGTCGGCGGAGTCCAATGACATCGCCGCAGCCGCGCGATTGATCTCAGAGAATTTCGACATGAAGCCGAGTCGCGCACGACGCTGGGCGGCGGCCTTTGCCCGGCAGATTGCTCGGCATCCCGATCTGGTGCAGCGGCTCATCGGTCTGGCCGTGCGGATCGAGCATATCGGCGAACATTCGGTGGCCTCGCTGGTGGCCGAGTGTTTCGAGTCGGAACCGTTCGAGACGCTGCCGATCGTTCGGGCGCTCAAGCGCCGTGGCACCGATGCGGGCCACGCGTCATAATATCGAATGCCGGCGCCGCAGCTCAGTTTCTTTACGCGAAACGCGCAGGCATCGTGCGGACACTTCCCAGGCCCGAACTCGATTGACGCAACCGATGGATAAGAAAGTCAAGAAGAAGATCGACGTGCTCCGCCAGCGGCTTCAGAAACTGCATCAGCAACTTTCCGGCGCGGAAGCAGATGGACGATCCGGAGGAAGTCGAGCGGCTGGAAAGGGACATCGCGGCTGCCGAGGCCGAACTCGAGAAGTTGAAATAATCGGCGCCGCTCGAGTTGCGGTGCTATTTGCGCACCGTGCGAACCGCCGGGCCGGGATCGTGGAACACGCCGGGATCGGACGTGCCGTTTCCGTCCCAATCGCCGACAACGGGCGTGTCGCCGGCGCGACCCAGTTCGATCACGGTGTCTTCGGCGTCGATTTTGCCGTTGCCGTTGGTGTCGATATACCACAGGCCGTCGCGGAAGACGCCCAGTTCGTCGATGCCGTCGCCGTTGAAGTCGCCGACGACCGGCTTGTCGCCTTTCTGGCCGAAGCCGTCGTGCACGTCGGAGTTGGTCCACTTGCCGTCGCCGTCGATGTCGCGGTGCCAGCGCCCGTCGCGGAACACCGCAATCGTGTCGATGCCGTCGCCGTTCCAATCGCCCACCACTGGGTGATCGCCGGGCAAGCCATACAAAAACACGTGGTCGATCACGTCCTCGCGCCGCTTGCCCTGGGCCGTGCGTTTCATCTCGCGACGACCCGAAGTCGTGCGCTCCGGCGTGGGCGGCACGTTCTTGTGGACGTCCGAGTTCTCGTTGTCCGGGTCGGGCATACCAGGCTCGTTGGCGATGGCGCGCGGGTCGCGCAGCCAGGCGGGGCCATAGATGCCGATGTCGGTTTTGCCGTCGCCATCCCAGTCGCCGGTGACGGGCGTATCGTAGCGGTGGCCCAGCTTGGCCCACAGGTCGCCTTCGTCCCACTCGCCGTTGTCGTTCAGGTCGATGAACCAGCGGCCATCCTTGAAGATGGCCACTTCGAAGGTGCCGTCGCCGTTGAAATCGCCCGTGACCGGCGTGCCGCCCCGCATGCCGAAGCGCATTTTGCGCACGGAGTCGGGATCGTTGACGTCGGTCATGATAGTCCACTCGGCGTCGCCCATGTCGGTGCGACGCCAGGCGATTTGCTCGGCGTTGCTGGCGGAGGTGAGTTCGAACTGGGCGCCGCCGGCGCCGGTTGCGCGGGGCATGCCCGCGTCGACGACGCTCAAGTGCCATGTATAAAGTTGCCCACCGGCGCGCGTTAGCGCCGGCAAGTACAAAAACGGCGGAACGGTCGGCGGCAACGCGTAAAGCGGGGTGACCGGAGGAATGAACGGCAGCGCGATCGGCTGCGGCGGCTCGATCGAAGAGGGGAACACGAACACCTGGAGTTCCGGCGCCGTGACCACCACGCTGAAGTTATTTTCGATCGAACTTGTGCCAGACGGCATCACGATCCGCAGGACGGCGTCGGAGGGCAACGGTTGTTGTAGTTGATCGAGGATCGACTGGTCGACGACGGTCCACTCGCTGATCACCACGCCGCCCAACGAGCCGGCCGTGTCGATGCCGCGAATGTATCCGCCGGGAGCGATTTCGTAGACCGCATAGCTGCCGGGCGGAAGCCCGCTGAACTCGTAGTAGCCGTTCGCGTTGGTGGTGGTCGTGATCGGTTGGTCGGCGACGTAAGTTCCCGCCAACGCGACGGAGCCGAGTATCGGAGCGCCGGTAGTTCCGTCGCGAAGCATCAACACCACGCCGGGGATGCGTGTGTCATCGGGCGTCAGCACGCCATCGCGGTAGTCGGGCACGTAAAGCGGCGCGTTTGGATCGGTCAGCGAAATGGGCGGACCGTCCTGGAATACATAGCCGGAAATGGCGCCCGGTGGCAGCTCGCAGAAGTCGTAGTTGACGCCATTGTCGCCGGCCGTCAGCGTGATCTCGGTCACCAGGTCGGTGCCCTTGATGCCGCCTTCGCTGCCGACAAACGTTGCGCCGTTGAAATATCCGGTGGGCTGAATCTCGCGGACCGAATAGGTGCCTGGCGACAAATCGTTGAAGTGATACATGCCGTTGGCGTCGGTGATGCGCGTGGCGAGGACCTCGCCCGACTCGTTCAGCAGTTCGACGGTAACGCCGGACAGCGGCGGGTTGGCCGGGTCGGCGCAGTCGCCGTTGGTGTTCACGTGGACACGTCCGCTGATCGACGCCGGCAGCAATTCGCCGAAGTTGTAATCCTCGGCATGTACGCCCGGCTTCAGCGTGATGTTCATGATCATATCGCCCGGGTTCTGGGCGACGCCGCCTTCGGTGCCCGGAGTGTCCAGACCATCGAGATATCCGACGGGCTGGATTTCGCCGACCGTGTAAGTGCCCGGGTGCAGGCCGGTGAAGCAATAGTGTCCATCGGTATCGGTGATGGCGGTAATGCCCGTGGGATTGCCGTCGGCGTCCTTGAGCGTGAGGGTGACGCCGCTGATGCCCACTTCGCCCGCGTCGCGCACGCCGTTGTTGTTGGTATCGACGTAGACCCAGCCACAGAGTTTGGCCGGTGGAATTTCGCAGAAGTCGTAGTGGACGGCATTCGTGCCGGAAGTGAGCACGATCTCGGTCACCAGGTCGTTGCTCTTCACACCGCCGGCAGAGCCGACATACGTGGCGCCGCTGAAGTAGCCGGCGGGCTGAATCTCGTGCACCGAGTAGGTGCCCGGCGCCAGGTGGTCGAACAAGTACGTGCCGTCGGCGCCGGTGACCGTGGTGTCGATGACCGCGCCGTCCGGGTTGAGCAGTTGGATGGTCACGCCCTCCAGCGGCGGATTGGCTGGGTCGGCGCAGTCGCCGGTGGTGTTGACGTGTACCCTGCCGCCGATGCTTACCGGCAGTAACTCGCAGAAATCGTAGCCGACCGCGTCGACGCCCGCGTTGAGCACGACGTTGGACACGACGTCCACGCCTTTGGTGCCCCCTTCCGAGCCGACGAACGTAGCGCCGTTGTAGTAGCCCGCGGGCTGAATCTCGTGAACGGTGTAGGTGCCGGGCGGCAACGCGTCGAATTTGTAGTAGCCGTCGGTTCCGGTTTGCGTGGTGGCGATCACGACGCCGGTGTTGTTGAGCAATTCGATGGTGACGCCCGCCAGCGGCGGGTTGGCCGGGTCGGCGCAATCGCCGGTGGTGTTGACGTGCACGCGTCCGCCGATGCTCACCGGCTCGATTTCGCAATAGTCGTAGTGCACGCCGTGGATACCGGAGGTGAGGACGATTTGCGTCACGGTGTCGATGGCCGACACCTTGCCGCCTGCCGAGCCGACGTGATTGTCTCCGTTCATGTAGCCGGCGGGCTGTTCCTCGAACACGCCGTAAGTTCCGGGACCGAGGTTCTTGAACTCGTAGAAGCCCTGCGCGTTGGTCGTCGTGGTGGCAATCGTTTGGCCCTGGGCGTTGAGCAGATGCATGACGACGCCAGCGATGGGAGGCTCGTTCGCGTCGAAGACGCAGTCGCCGTCGAGATCGGAATGGACATAGCCGCTGATCGAGTTGGGCAGCGCTTCGGCAAAGTCGTTCTGGATGCTGTCCTCGCCGCCGAGCAACTGGATGCCGGTGAGGATGTCGACAGTGGCCACGGTTCCGCGGACGCTGCCGTTGACGGTGCCCGGCTTGGCGCCGACGCTGAAGTAGCCGCTGGGCTGCGTTTCCACGACGCGGTAGGTGCCCGGCGGCAGATCGTCGAAGTGGTACTGACCTTGGCCGTTGGTGACCGTGTTCTTGCCGGTCGAAACGTAGTTGGCGCCGTTTAGCACGAGCAGGGTGAGCGACACTCCACCGAGGCCGTTCTCCCCGGTGTCCTGGCTGTTGTTGAGGTTCTGGTCGACGAACACCACGCCGGAGAGGCTGTTGGGAAGCGGCACTTGCGGGGCCTGGGCCACGGCGCCGGCGGTAAAGTCGGAGAGATCCGTCGTTGTGCTGTAGCGGTCGGGCGGCAAATCGAGGTGGGTCTTCGTACTCGATTCGACGTCGGCAAAGTTGCCGTTGTAATCGTCCCAATACTGGACGGCCGTGTCGACATCGTAGTAGTGGGGCGCCTTGAACGTGGCCAGGAAGTGCGAACGCTGAAACTCGCCGCCTTCGACCACGGCGTTGGTGTCGATCGTGCTTCCGTCGACGTACTGAGCCTCGTCAACGTCGACACTGATAACCAGCTTTTCGCCGGCGTCGAATCCGGAGAGATTGATCACCATCCGCGTGCCGCCGTCGACGACTTGCGAACCGAGGACCTGGAAGCCGTCGTGAGATACTATTTTCAGCGGGTTCGAGTTGAACGAACCGAGTCCCCCCGGGGCAGTGTCGAAGAAGACGTCGCCCGACGACAGGCCTTTGCCGTCCTTGTCGCCGTCGATAACGATTTGGGTCAGTTGCGTGCCGGCAGCGCCGCCTTCGAATGTGAACTCGATGACATTGGGCAAGGCATCGTCGCCGCCGGCCTGCTCGTAATAGACCGAGCCGACGTGCAGGTCGGCGGCCATGGCGATGCGCGGCTCGAACTGTTCGAAGCGGCAGGTGCGGTTGCGACGCACTTTCTTGTGCGGCGGGTCGAAGCGCAGTGTTGCCGACTCGTGACGGCCGAGCCCTAGTAGTTTTTGTAGCAGGCCCACTCGTAACCTCCCTGTCGTCGAGCAAACGTATTCATTCAGCGCAATAGGCGGGCGTCCGAGCCGCTAGCGCACCAGCGCCTCGGGGGGCGTCGGCTCATTGGCCTTTGCGGCCGATACTTCGGCCCCCAACTTCCAAACACGCACCGTGGTGTCGAAGCTGCCGGAAATCATCGTGGCACTGCTTGGGTCGTAGGCCAAAGTCGCCACCGAGCCGGTGTGACCTTGCAGCTTGTCGACTTCCTGCTGCGAATGCCAATTCCAGACACGCACCACGTTGTCGCTGCCGCCGGTGGCGATCAGGTCCTCGCCACATGCGACCATTGACAGAACTTTTCCGGAGCGCGGTTTGAGCTCACCGCGCAGTTCACCCGACTGTGCGTCCCAAAGGGATATAACGCGACCCTCGCCCGCCGAAACCAACACATCGCCGTGCGGCAGATACGCCAGGGTGCGAATGCGGCTCTGGGCGGCGGCGATCTCCAACGCGATAGTGGCCGCCGGCATTCGCCACACACGAACCTGTCCGTTTCGTCCGGCCGCGGCCAATTGCGTGCCGTCCGGCGAGAAGATGACGGACCGCAAGTCGACGCCCGGCCCTTCCAACTGCTGAACGAGTTGGCCGGTGGACGTGTCGTAGAGCCGCACCAGGTGTTCGAACCCCACGGCGGCAAGTCGCGATCCGTCGGGGCTGAAGGCCAGCGAAT
Source organism: uncultured Planctomycetaceae bacterium (assembly GCA_963779015.1). GTDB lineage: Bacteria > Planctomycetota > Planctomycetia > Pirellulales > PALSA-1355 > JTS-RE94. Next base: position 77,735 of record CAVZWY010000027.1, read on the forward strand.
ACACCGCGCGGTGGTGGAGCGGCAAGCGGAGCCTTTCCTTGCCGGTCGACGTATCCCACAAGACGATCTGCCGGTCGTCGCCACCGGAGGCCAGCGTTTGCCCATCGGGGCTGAAAGCCAGCGTGCGCAGCCAGTCGCCGTGTGTTTCCAGCGTGTGAACCACCTTGGCCGTGGTCGTGCTCCACAGACGTACGATGTGGTCGTCGCCGGCGGTGGCAACCAATCCACCGCCTGGAGGCACCGCCACGGCGGTAATCACCGGCGGCCTGTCCTGGGCCGTGCGGGACTCGTGCTCGATGACTTGCTGGGGTTGCACGACGGCTGCATCGTCGGCAAACGCCCAACCGCACACAAGGCCGAGCGCGCAGGCGAAACTGCCCACGGCGCAGAGGTATTGACGCATGGTGTCGCTTCCCTGTTCTGTCGATCCGTCGCCGGCCATTGCGATCCATCGCGGTCGGCTCTGTTTTCCGAGCGACCTTGGCGCGCGCTGCCGCGCGACACGATCACGGAATCTTGTATCGGCTGAAACGTCGAGAGAGCCGAAGCGCAACCCCCGCAGCACTTTGGGCGCGGCGCGGTTGTATCGGTCAGGTAAGAGAGGAAAGCATGCTGGCCCCCGCCACGTGCGGGAACAGTTCCCAACAGGAGTGCTGGCAACCTGCACGAAGCGAGTTTTCGGCACCGCTACTAGATGGACGCATTGCGGATGTGCGCACTACTTCCGCTGGTCCAACGGCACGAAATCGCGTTCGTGCGGTCCGGTGTAGATTTGACGCGGTCGGCAGATCCGCTTGGTCGGCGACGTATGCATCTCCATCCAATGGGCGATCCAGCCCGGCAGGCGGCCGATGGCAAACATGGGCGTGAACATCTGCATTGGAATGCCGATGGCGCGATAAATCACGCCGGAGTAGAAATCGACATTCGGATAGAGCTTGCGTTCGATGAAGTAGGGGTCGGAAAGCGCGGCCTTTTCCAGCTTCTGCGCGATATCGAAGATGGGGTCGTCGATGTGACGCTTGGCCAGCAGTTTGTCACAGGTGTGCTTGATGATCGTGGCGCGGGGATCGAAGTTCTTATAGACGCGGTGGCCGAATCCCATCAAGCGGAAATCGCTGTTCTTGTCCTTGGCCATGGCCACGTACTTGTCGACGTCGCCGCCATCAGCCAGCATCTTTTCCAGCATGTTGACGCAGGCTTCGTTCGCCCCGCCGTGCAACGGTCCCCACAAGGCGCAGATGCCGGCCGACACCGAAGCGAACAAGTTGGCGTCGCTGGAGCCGACCATTCGTACCGTGGACGTGCTGCAGTTCTGCTCGTGGTCGGCGTGCACGATCAACAGCAGGTTCAACGCCTCGACAAAGTCCGGATCGATAGCGTACGGCTCGCTGGGCACGGCAAACATCATCCGCAGGAAATTGGCGCAGTAGTTCAAATCGTTTTGTGGGTAGACGAACGGCTGGCCAATCGACTTCTTGTACGCGTATGCCGCGATCGTGGGCAACTTGGCGATCAGGCGGTGGACCGAAATCTCGACCTGTCGCGGATCGCGCGGGTTCAGCGAGTCCTGGTAGAAAGTCGACAGCGCGCCGACCACCGAGCTCAGGATCGCCATCGGGTGGGCGTCGCGCGGAAATCCGTCGTAGAACGACCGCATTTCCTCGTGAATCATCGTGTGGCGACGCAACGACATGCGGAACGCGTGCAGTTGCTGGGGAGTGGGCAGTTCGCCATAGATTAGCAAATAGCTGGTCTCGACAAAATCGCACTGCTGGGCGATGACTTCCACGGGATAGCCGCGATAGCGCAACACGCCATTTTCGCCGTCCAGATACGTGATCGAGCTGGTTGTTGAGCCGGTGTTGACATATCCCTCGTCGAGGGTGATGTATCCGGTTTCGGCGCGCAGCTTGGAAATATCCAACGCGCGTTCGTTTTCCGTGCCCACAACCTCGGGCAGGTCGACATCCTTGTCTCCGATTCGGAGCTTCGCTACCTCAGTCATTAAGCCGGTCCTTTCTCGCACGGTGCCACTCGTTGCAAATGCCTTCGCTCCGAACCCTCGGCCCGAAGCATGCCTGGACCACCGCCGCAGTTGAGTTTATCCGCTGCCTCGTGGGTACACAATTGTCGCGGGGGAACGGTCAGGACGATTGCAAAGTTGAGTTTTGTATAATGCAGGTGCGATCCTAACCGGGTGATGCGGGTTGGCTTTAGGAGAAGGAGCTAGCCATGCAACTACCATCGTATTTTCCGTCTTTGATGGTGGCCTTTTCGGAGGTGGCCGATCCACGTCAGCGGCGTGGTGTTCGTCATCCGTTTTCGGGGATTTTGGGACTGACGCTCGTGGGGCTGGTCTGCCGCTTGAACGATTTTGCCAGCTTGCAGCGGTGGGCAGCCCGGAACTGGCATCTGCTGCGCAGACCTTTGGGCTTTACGCGTCGCAAGCCGCCGCATCCTACCACGTTAAGTCGGACGCTGGCGAAGTTCTCGTTGGAGGAGTTTCAAGCTGCGTTTTCCCAGTGGTTGCAAGAGGTAATGGCGGATCAGGAGGCTCTGGTCGCGGCGGTGGATGGCAAGACGTCGAAGCAAGGCTTCGATCCGCAGGGCGATCCGATTCAGATGCTGAACGTTTTTGTCCAGGATTTGAAAGCGTGTCTTGGGCAATGGCCCCTGTCGGGCGACAAAAGCACCGAGCCGGAAGTGCTCAAAGCGCACCTGAGCGAACTGTTCGAGAAGTATCCGGCGTTGCGTTTGATCACGGGCGATGCCCTCTATGCTCAGCGCAATCTGGCCGAACTGATTCTGACTTCGGGCCATGACTACTTGTTCCAAATCAAAGCCAACCAGCCCGACATCCTGGATGCGGCGCAGACCTGCTTTGCGCAGGCCCAAGACAGCGCGGCGGCCGCTCAGACGCGGGAAAAAAAGGGGGCCGTAGGGAGACTCGTTTTCTTTGGATCGACCTGGCCGACGCCGAATATGTCTGCCAGCGGCTGGGGCTTGCCGGTTGCCGCATGCTCTTGCGAGTCGACCGCGAGACGAAAGACCGAAACGGCAAAACCACGCGCGAAACGCGGTACTTCGTCACCAGCCTCGACCCGGCCACGACTACGCCCAAGCAATTGTTGAAGTACGTACGCGCTCATTGGCAAGTGGAAAACAGCTTGCACTTCGTCAAAGATCGTTGGTGGGACGAAGACCGGCACTGGAGTCGTCGGCCAGGATTGGCCGAACGCCTGGCAAGCCTCACCAACGTAGCCCTGAGCGTGTTGCGACTAACGACCCAAAAATCCAAACAACCGCTTCGAGCCCGAGCCGATGATCTCTGCGCCAATCCCCTCCACGCCCTGAAACTCGTAGGAGCCTTGGATTAACGACTTTGCAATCGTCCTGGGGGAACGGTGTCGCGGGGAAAGGGTGCGGGCAAAGCCTTGGGAAAAGAGCCCAACGTGCCTTGGACACGCACAGCAGGACGTGCCGAGAGTCTGGTCGCCTGCGCTTGCGCGGGTGGAGCGGATTAGCGGGTGGGGTTGGCGGGGCGGCTGGCGAGCGGCGAGTTTTCGTCGTAAATGGTGTAAACCGGCATGCGCTCGCGTAATTCCTCGACGTACCGATTGACGGCTTCCAGCTTCCCGCCCTCGTGGAGTTTTTTCTTGATTTCAGGCTGGACTTCGATGAACGGCGTCACGTGTTGCTCCTCGCGTTCCACCACGCGAACGATGTGAAACCCCTCTTCGTCGGCGAGAATCTGGCTCAGCACGTTGACCGGCAAGTTGAAGATTGCTTCTTCGATCACGAGAGAGCGCAAACTGCCGTGCGTGGTCCAATCGTTGAGGCCGCCCTCTTCGGCGGCGAAACCGTGCGAATGGGCTTTGGCGACCTCGGCAAACGGGGCGCCATTTTGGATTTGCGTGCCCCACGAGGCAATGTCGTGCCAAGCTTCGGACTTGGAATTGTACTCGTCGAACTTGGCCGTGATTTGTTCCCAACGGGCCCGGGCCGGGTGTTCCCAGTCGTCGAGGTGCTCGCGATAGTAGCTGACCATCTGCTCATGGGAGGGTTCTTTCTTTTCCTTCACCTGGCTCATTGCCCAGCCGATCGCCATGTTTCGCTCGACGAAGGCCATGCGCTGCGATTCGAGCGAACCGCCTTCGGCCCGCAGTTTGTTATCCAAATCTGCAACGCTCGTGGCCTTGTACGTTTCTCTCAGCCGTTTGATCTCGCTCTCGTTGAAGAGCTTGCGCATGTGATCGATGTTCTTTTGCACGCCTGCCTTGGGGGCCGCCGCCTTGACGTCGGCCATCAACAACTTGATGTTGATCGTGTCCTTGAGGACATGTTGCACGACTTCGCGTCGCCACATCGCGATCTGTTTTTTCTTGAATTCCTCCGGCGCACTGTCGAGTTGGTCGTGGACCCTCTCCAGGTGCGAGTTCAGCATTTGGTTGGCCATTGGCAGGATGTCCGCTGCCTGGATCACCTCGGAGCCGACGTGTGCCAGAATCGCTGCCGGCTCCACCGGCGGTTCCGTCGGATCCTTCGGCGGACTGGGGGCATAGCCAGCACTCGTGTCGGCTGGCGGCGGAGGCACGATCCCGCCCGGCAGTTGCGCGTCCGCGTTGGCCGCCGCGCCAGGCCAGGAAGATGGACGCGTGGGATTGGTAGGCGCCATCGGGGCGCTGGGACCATAGTTGTTGATCGAAAAACCGTTCGGGCCGTAGCCACCGGCGACGTTCGGATTGCCGTAGCCCTGCGGAAGACTGGGATCGTAGCCGGGCGGATAGTAGTTTCCGGGGGCTTGGGCCATCGCGGACGAATGCCGCCAGAGCGATAGGACGGTCAACGCGCCGGGGCGCGCATGTTCGCAGGCAATTGCCAACGAAAGCCCGATCAGGATGCGAATTGCATTTCGCGCCACGATTTAACCGCTGGAGTCCCAGAATTTGCGTATGGCCACGGATTCAATGGCAACTTGGGAGAAATCCCAACGTGCGACAGGCCTCGGCCGCGTGGGGACCTGCTTCGGCCCCTGCGCAGCGCGGCGGGATTATAGGAAGCACTCACGCCGGCTGCAACAGCGATTCCAACACTTCCAGGACTTGCCCGCTTTCGATAACGTCTTTGTTAACTGGCAGATATGCGCTGCGGTCGTCGACGATCCGCAGACGCCCCGGATGGCTCTTTGACAGCACCTCAATCTGCGGGCGACTGCCATAGCCAAAGACCACGAAGTCATCCTCGACATGAATCGAGGCGATTTGCCAACGATGTGACAGGATGCGCAACCTGGCGACCAATAGCATGCGATCGACTTCCGGCGGCCGTGGACCAAAGCGGTCGATCAACTCCGCAGCCAGCTCTTCCCACTCCTGTTCGGTTGCGAGCCGCGCCACGCGACGATACAGATCGATTTTCAACCGCATGTCGGGCACGTAGCCGCGCGGAATGTAGGCTTCGCAAGGCAGATCGACGCTGACGTCGACCTGCACCTTGGGCGGCAGCTCCTTTAGTTTGCGCACGGCCTGCTCGAGCAACTCGCAATACAGCTCATAGCCGACCGTGGCGATGTGCCCGCTCTGCTGCGTGCCGAGGATGTTGCCGGCGCCGCGCAGTTCGAGATCGCGCATGGCAATGGCGAAGCCGGCGCCCATCTGGCTGAACTCTTCGATCGCTCGCAGCCGCCGCGCGGCCGTGGTCGAGAGGTGCTTGTGCTGGTCGATCAGCAGATAGCAATAGGCGCGGTGTTTGTATCGCCCTACCCTGCCCCGCAACTGGTGCAGGTCGGCCAGGCCGTAGCGGTCGGCCTCGTCGATGAACATCGTGTTGGCGTTGGGGATGTCCAGCCCGCTTTCGACAATCGTCGTGGCCAGCAGCAGATCGAAGCGATGGTCGACAAAGTCGAGCATGACTTGCTCCAACTCGCCCTCGGCCATTTGCCCGTGGCCGATCGCGATACGAGCCTCGGGCACGATGTCTTGCAACCGCTTGGCCACTTTCTGGATATCGTGGACGCGATTGTGCACGAAGAAGATCTGGCCGCCACGGTTCAATTCCCGCATGACCGCATGGCGGACGAGTTGCGGATCGAAGCGGGTCACGCGCGTTTCGATCGCGAGCCTATCGCTGGGCGGCGTTTCGAGATTCGAAATGTCGCGCACGCCCAATAGCGAGAGGTGCAACGTGCGCGGAATGGGCGTCGCGGTCATGGTCAATACGTCGACCGTCTGGCGCAGCGCCTTGAGCCGTTCCTTCACCTCCACGCCAAACCGCTGCTCTTCGTCGATGATGACCAGCCCCAGGTTTTCGAACGTCACGTCGTGCTGCGCCAGTCGGTGCGTGCCGATCACGATGTCGATCGAGCCATCGGCCAATCCAGCCAAGATCTCGCGCGTTTGCTTGGGCGTGCAGAAGCGCGACAACGCGACGATGGAGAGCGGAAACTCGGCCATGCGTTCGCGGAAGGTGCGAAGATGTTGCTCTGCCAGGATGGTGGTCGGCACGAGCACGGCCACTTGAAAGCCGTGGTCGACCACTTTGAAGGCGGCCCGCATGGCCAGCTCGGTCTTGCCAAAGCCGACGTCGCCGCACAGCAGGCGGTCCATCGGGCGCGGCACTTCCATGTCCGCCTTGATCGCGGCGACCGAGACCAGTTGGTCTGGCGTTTCCAGATAGGGAAACGACGCGTCGAATTCGCGTTGCCAGGGTGTGTCGCCGGGAAAGCGGATGCCGGGACGCATGGCGCGTGCCGCTTGCAGCTCCAGCATTTCAGCGGCCAGATCGGTCACTGCGGCTTTGGCCGCTTCCTTCTGCTTGGTCCACATGCGCCCGCCGATGTGCGCCAAGGTGGGCCGCGATTTCTTGCTGCCGCCGACGTATTTCTGCACCAGCTCGATCTTCGAGGCGGGCACGAATACCTTCGTGTCGCCGTGGAACTCGATGACCAGGTGCTCTTCGGCCTGATGGGCTTTCTCAAGCAGTTGTAGTCCGCGGTAGCGCCCGATGCCGTGCGACAAGTGGACGACGTAGTCGCCTTCGCGCAACTCGAGGAAGCTATCGATCACGCGGCCGAGTCGGCGGCGCGTCGGTCGGTTCAGATCGGTGCGGTGAAACAATTCGCTGCCGCTGACCAGGGCAACACGCTCCGACACCAGGCGAAATCCCGACTTCAGGCGGCCCAGCGGATAGTGCAGCCGCCCGGCTGCCGCCAGCCGCGTGGGCGCGAAGATTTCCTGCAGGCGCTGCGATTCGGCGTCGGTTTGGCAAACGACGAACACATCCTGCTCGCCGATATGGCCCGCGCCCATCGACGCGTCCAACTCGTCGCGAACTTTGGAGATTTCGCCGCTGAACCGCTCGACCGACTCGATGCCCAGGTGACACGTGGTTTCCAGGGAACCGGTTGGCACGCCGGCGGCCGTGACCGAGGGGAAACGCGTGATTTGGCGTAGCGTGCTGGAAACGCCGTGAAAGTCTTGCGGACGATCGAGTCGTTCGAGATAGCGGCGGCCTTCTTCCTCGATGTCGCCCGGCTCCACGATATAGAACCATGTGTTTTCAGGGAGATAGCCGGCAAAGTGTTCGCGATCGCCGGTCCGCTCCGTCAGCAAAGTGATGTCGATCTCGTCGAGCGTCTCCAGGCTGCGTTGCGTGGCCACTTCGAAGCGGCGGATCGAGTCGATCTCGTCGCCGAAGAACTCGATCCGCACCGGGTCGTACCAGTCTGGTGCAAAGATGTCGACGATGCCGCCGCGCGGAGAGAACTCGCCGGGCAGCTCCACGGCGCTGGTGTTGTGAAAGCCGTTGGCCACCAGCCAATGCAACAGCTCGGGCAGGTCGAGCGATTCGCCGCGGCGCAATCGCCTCGTTTGTTGGGCCAGCTTTTCGCGGCTGGGCACCGGCTGCAGCAGGCTCTGGATGCTGGTGACGAGTAAATTGGGCGGAGTACCACCGGATAGTTTGGGCGGAGTACCACCGAGTTTTTCCGGAGTACCGGCGGAGAGCATTTTCAGCAGTCGCAGGCGCTCGCCATAGATTTCGTCGTAGACGACGGTTTCACCCTGGTCGCCCTCCCAGGCTGGGAATGTCTCGGGCTGGACATTGCTGAAGAGTGCGAGGTCGGCGCAGAAATCATCGAGGTCGTCGATGTGGGGCCAAATGGCGACGATGGGTCCTGGCGCGTGCCGCACCAACGAAGCTGCCACGAGCGCGCAGCTCGAGCCCCAGACTCCGCCCAGCGTGGAGGCATGGCCAGCCTTTAAGCTAGCCAGCACCTCGGCGAAGCCTTCCTGCGCCTCCAGGCGTCCGACCAGTTCGTGCAAACGGTCGGATGCGGTTAGGACACTTTGTGCCTCGGCCATGTGTTTGTGCGGGGAATTCTAGTCGGACACCGGCGCGGCGAAAAGGTCGCTCGGTGGGCACATTGGCACGCGATCACCGTACCCACGCGCCGATACGCCGCGACATGTCGTCAAATTCCCGCGTCGTGCTTCAGCGACTTGAGCTGGGCGTTTTCCGGCAAATCCTTGTAATACGGGTCCAGCGGGTAGCAACCCGACACAAGACCTTGCCGCGGGGCGGTCGTGCAATCGCTGAAGGTGCGGCAGACGCGTTTGCGGGCGAGCTTACCCTGCGCAAGCGTGTCGGCAGGAAGCTCGGGATACGACAGAACCATGCGGCCCAGCCCTACGACGTCGATCCAGCCTTCGCGCACGACCGCTTGTGCGACGTGTGGCAGGTAGTCTTGCAGGTACGTGTAACCGGTGCCGACCATCGGCATTTCGGGAACGGCGAGCTTGCACTGTCGCGCGGTCTCGATCTGGCGCCAAACGCCAACCAGAGGATCCTCCGGCGGCTGATAACCGTCGCTGGGCGGAAAGATGGCCGGGCGCTGCACGTGGGGGCAATAGTACGGACTGCCACACGAGACGTTCAACACCGCCACGCCTATCTGATGGAGGTGCTTGAGCAAAGCGATCGGCTCGGTCAGATCGATCGATAGCGGATCATTGGCATCAACGCCGAAACCGAACTCATACGGCAACATGTCTTGGTAAGGGTACGGCCGGCCAATCTCACGGCTGGTCCGATAGGGGACCGTGTCGAATACGCTCAGTCGCACGCCGATGGCCAACTCTGGCACTTCGCTTCGAATGCGATCGACAATGGTCGTGAGCAGGCGCGTACGGCCGGCGAAGTCGCCACCAAACTTGCCGGGACGCGTGCGCGCGCTCAGAAACTCGTGCAGCAAGTAACCGTGACACGATTTCACGTCGACGAAGTGGAAGCCCAGCTCGTGGGCCTGCCTCGCGGCGGCGCCGTAGGCATCGATCAAGCGTTCCACCTCGTCGTCCGATATGACGACCGAGTCATCTTGCGGATCGATGTCAAACTTCGGGTCGAGCAGCGGATGGTGATACGCGATGCGCGGCGTTGCGGGTCCGTTCGGTCGACAGAACCGGCCGGAGTGCGTCAGTTGCAGGCCGATCCACAGGTCCGATGTATCGCCGAACGATGCTGCGTGCGCTTGTTTGAGCTCGCCGAGCAGCGCGGCCAGGCCTGCGCGATTGCCGGCCGTTGCGAGCGTTTGGTTTGGGTTGGCACGGCCCTCGGGCACGACGGCAGCCGCTTCGCCGCCCCAGATCATTTTCGCGCCGCTGGCGCCGAAGTTTCGCCAACGGCGGAGCGTATGCTCGGAAGGCGATCCGTCGCGATGCGCGTCCCAGCCTTCCATCGGATGAATGCACCAGCGATTGCCCACGCGAAACCCGGCAATCTCGATCGGCGCCGCCAACGGCGAGCCCGCCTCGGCCGTGAGAATCTCGTCATCGATCGGCAGCGAAACGCCCAATGCCGCCAGCCGCTGGCGCAGTTGCTCAATGCTCTTGAGTTGGGCGATCTTGGGGTAAGAAGTCGACATACGCGGGATCGCTCGCCGGTGCAGAAACTACGACGTCTTGGCCGGACGCAAGGGACTCTTGGCGAGCATGAACTTTCTTTCGCCGGCGGTCGATGCAAAGGCCACGGTGCCGGTGCGGCGGTCGCCGCTGCCACTGAGCGCCACGATCTTTCCCAGGCCGTATTGCGGATGGCGCACCGCCATCCCTTGGTGAAAGGCCTCGGGCGGGACGCGCGGCGCTCGACCGTTTGAGATCGTTGCAACTCGGCGGCCGTGGTGAGCGGCGCCGTGACGATGGGTGATGTCGCATCGCCGGGAGGCGTTTCCGGCGGTGTCGGAGATTGCTGTTCGAACTGGGACGGATCGAAGTCGATGTCGCCTTCGCCCTGATCTTGATTCCAGCTTGACGCGTGTTCGGGTTGCTGGCTCTCGAGACCTTCCCATGCCGTATCGACAAACGCATTGCTGGGCTCGCTGACTTGCATCTCGCCGCGGGGGAGCTCCATCAGGAACTGGCTCGGCACGGTGCGCCGATGCTGCCCGCGGAATTCGCGATACGTGGCCAGGCTCAGATGCAACTCTTCGCGCGCCGGGTGATGCCCACGAACAGCAATCGCCGCTCCTCTTCCAAAAGATCGATGTTCTCGCGGCTGCGCTCGTGCGGCAACAAACCCTCTTCCAATGCCACGATGAACACGACCGGAAACTCCAGGCCCTTGGAAGCGTGTAGCGTCATCAGCGTGACCTGGTCGTCGTCGGCCGCCCAGGCGTCGGTGTCGTTGACCAGGCAAGCGTCCTCGAGAAACGACTCCAGCGGCGCGTCGCTCGGGTTGTGCTCGTCGAACTCGCGGGCGGCGGTCAACAACTCTTCGATATTCGCCAGGCGCTCCTGGTCTTCTTCGTCTTCCGAGTCCGCCAGGAATTGCTGATAGCCGGAGTGCGACAGCACGTGCCCTAGAATGGCTTCGACCGGATCAGCGGCATGAACCGACAGTTGATCGTACACGGCCACGAACTTCGCCACCGCCACGGCAGCCCGTTTATTGAGCGACTCGATCAGTCCCGACTCGCGGGCCGCGTCCAACAGCGAGTGGCCATGGCGGGCCGCATGCTCCGAAAGCCGCTGGATGGTCGTGCGCCCGATGCCGCGCGGCGGCGTGTTGATCACGCGCAGAAAGGCATTGTCGTCGCGCGGATTATTGATGAGGTGCAGGTAGGCCAGCACGTCCTTGATCTCTTTGCGCTGATAGAACTCCAGGCCGTTGACCATTTGATACGGCACGCCTTGGTCGCGCAGCGCGAACTCGAGACTGCGCGACAGCGCGTTCACTCGGTAGAAGATGGCGAAGTCGCGTGGGCGTCGCCGCCCGCAGCGCACTTCCTCGGCGATGTAGGCGGCGATCGTTTCCGCTTCGCCCTTCTGCGTGGTATACGCCGTTAGCCGGACGCCCTGCCCTTCGTCGTTCTCGGTGAACAGGCCTTTCTGCTTGCGGCGCTGATTGTAGCCGATGAGCGTGTCGGCCACGCGGACGATGCTTTTCGTGCTGCGATAGTTCTGTTCGAGCTTCACGACGCGCACATCGGGATAGTCGTCCTCGAAATCGAGAATATTGCTCAAGTTCGCGCCCCGCCAGCCATAGATCGACTGGTCTGGGTCGCCTGTGACGGCCAGGTTCGGATGGTCGATCGAAAGCGCCCGGACGATGGTGTACTGCGCCAGGTTGGTGTCCTGATACTCGTCGACCAGGATATAGCGATAACGCTCGTCGAGCGTGGCCCGAGTTTCCGGATTCTCGCGCAACAGCGTCGCCACGTGCAGCAGCAGATCGTCGAAGTCGACGGCGCTGGAGGCCAATAGCCGGGCCTGATACGCGGGATACACGCGGGCTACGACGTGGCCCAGCGGGTGGCCCGACCGGGGCTCGTACTGTTCGGCCGTGATCAGCTTGTTCTTGGCCCAACTGATGGCCGAGGCGATCCGCTCGGGCGTGTAAAGCATGGCGTCGATGTCGAGCTGATCGAGCGTGCGGCGGAGCACCTGGCGGCTGTCGGCCGTGTCGTAGATCGTGAAGTTTTCGGCCAAACCCACCGCCGGCGCGTAGTGCCGCAGCAGGCGCGAGCAAAAGCGGTGGAACGTGCTCATCGTCACGGCCTGGCCGGGGGCAAGCTGCTCGATGCGCTGCCGCATCTCGTCGGCGGCTTTGTTGGTGAAGGTCAGGGCCACGATTTGACGCGCGGGAACGCCATGCCGTAGCAGGTTGGCCACGCGATGCGTGATGACCCGGGTTTTTCCGCTGCCCGGCCCGGCCAGAATCAAGAGCGGCCCGGCCTGATGCTCCACCGCTTCGCGCTGCGCTGGCGTCAGGGAATTGATGAGATCACTCCACACGCGCGGTTGGTCCCTGGATCTTGATATTGCCGCAAAGTTGCCCAGAGATGCCCACTTTATAGTATACGCGGGCGACCGACGACGAGGGGGGCCGTCGAATGCGCGGGGCGGCGGCACGATTTGGACGCTGCGTTTTTCGAAACGGAGCTGCGCGGTGGTGCGTTTTGTCAGAGAGCGGACAGCGCGAAATGCAGCACGCGTGGTGCTAGCACGGGCGGCCGAAAAAGTTTGCCTAACCGGTACCAATTTCCAAAAAAGTTGGTATAGTATCGCCCGTCATGCGGCCAACATGGACCGGCCGCTGGTTTGGCAGAAACTCTGATGCGCACTGCCTGCCATGCACAACAACTCTTAACGGGAGGGAACCCAATGACGCGCATTAAGTTGCGTTCGACCGAGAGCCAGGCTGACGATCTGACCACGCGGTTGGAGATGAGCACGGCTGAGATCGGTCTGTCGGTCCGCACCACCAATTGCCTCGAGGAGCGAGGCATCTTCACCGTGAACGACTTGCTCCACTGCACCCGCGAGGATCTGTTGAGCATTTCGAATTTCGGCGAGAAGACGTTGGAAGAGGTGTACAAGGCGTTGGAAGGGGTCGGTTTCTTTCGCCGTTTGAAGCGGGAAGCCGTCGCGGTATGAGGCCGCCGCGCCTAGCACGTGTTTGATCCATGGCCAGGACAGCCCGGCGGGCCGAGGGCTGTCCTGGCTTGCTTTTTGCGCTCAGAGCCATCGCATATCGGCTATTGATCGACGGTTCCGCCCACTTCAAGGCACTTGAGTGTCTTGGTATCGCGGACGAACAACCGGCCGGCGGACAGGGCGGGCAGCGCTTGGACGGTCGTGTCGAACAGTTTCGCGCCGGCCAGCGGCTCGAACGCGTTCGGCGAGGGCTCGGCCAATACGAGCTCGCCGTCGGTTTTCATGATCAGCAACTTGCCATCGGCCAGGATCAAGTTGCCGGTGCCGAAACCTTCACGCGTCCAGGCGATCTTGCCGGTTTGGGGATCGAAGCAGCGTAGCCGCGCCACGCCGACATCCTGCCGGCCATCGAGGCCGTAGAGATTGCCGTCGTGCTGGATGCAGGTCGTGTACTGGCTCGACATGACTTTGTCGCTCTGCCACTCGACGTTCGCCTTGCTGGCCGAGAACTCGACCCAGCGCTCGCCGACGCCGTAGCTGGCGGAAACGAACAGGTGATTGCCCAGGATTAGTGGATTGGCCGCGTTGACGGTGGGTCCGCGCAAACCAAACGGAAAACTGAAGTGTACGACGCCGTCGGCCGGATCGAGCGAAACGACGTTCAGTCGCGTGACGAACACGACGTGTCGCACGCCGTCGAGCGTCGCGGCCGTAGGGGAGGAATAGCTGGCGGCATCGTCCGTGGCTTTCCAGACGGTCTTTCCGTCGCTCAGCGAGAAAGCGACGACTCCCGCGCCACCGCTGCCGCCCACGTTGAGCAACAGCTTTCCACCCTCAACGATCGGGCTGCTGCCGGCGCCGAAGTAGCCCTCTGGCGCGTCGAACTCTTCGAACACGTTGCGAAACCAGAGCTTCTTGCCGGTGGACATCTCCGCGCATTGCAACTCGCCGGCAGGACCGAGCAGGAAGACGCGGTCCTGGTCGATCAGCGGCACGCAACGCGGGCCGCTGTCGGGCGAAATTGTGCTGACGTAGCGCGTGGGGAATGAGATCTTCCAGCGCGGCTTTCCCGTGGCCGGATCGAGACACTCGGCAACCAATTCGTCGGCCAGGCGGTGAAACAGCACGGCGTCATCCTTGCGCACGGCCAGACCCGCCAGCCCTTCACCGACTTCGCGCTGCCACTGCAACGTCGGCCCTGCACTGGGCCACTTGGTGGCCAGCCGCTCGCCGTCGGCCAGACCGTTACGATGCGGCCCCAGGATCTGCGGCCAATCCCCCGCACGGAGCGGGCTGTCGATACAAGCAAAGCCCAACAAGAGGCACAGGCCCAGGCGGATTCGAAATCCGCGCCACGGGCCTCCCGGTCGATCGAGTTGCGCAGGACAGGTCATCCCGTTGTCCTTTCAAGTTGGAAAGTCCAGAATAGGTGGTGGTGAGCGGTTGCTCGCGGGGCAAGGCCGTGCAGTGTGGCAGTGATTATAGTGCGATAGCGCTTTTCGCGGCACCTCGGGTTGTCGCTCTTGATCGGGGCGCGACACGCTTGTCGGCAGAATGGCGCGGCGGCTGTTCACCCCGGGAGATCCGTGCGTGGCTCGCTGGCTTCGACTTTACGAGAAAAAACGAGGGGATCGCCGCACCGGCTCGCGGGCGGCGGGCGATCTTGGCGAAGCGCTCTTTTTCGGCAGTTTCTTCGCCATCGGCTGCATCGCCCTGGCGGTCATCGTGTCGGTGCTGGTATGGCCCGAGTGGCGGGCGAATCGCCAGTTTGCCGAGACGACCTGCATCGTGCTCGACAAGCGCGTGGAGGAAAAACCGGCCACCGAGAGCGAGCCCGCGAAATACTTGCCGGAATTCGAAATCCGCTACCTGGCCGACGGGACCCTATACGACGCCAAGACGTACGACGTCACGCGCACGTATTCGCCGGATCGCGATGCCGTGCGGGAGATTCTCGATCAATTCGAAGTTGGCAAGCGCTACGTCTGCTGGTACGACCCCATCGACCCGAAGTCGGCCGTGCTGGTGCGGGGATATAGCGGCTGGTTGTACCTGCTGCTGCTGGTGCCGATTTCGTTCGTGATCATCGGCGGCGGCGGGTTGCTGTTTACGCTGGTGCAGTGGAATGCTTCGATCGAGCGGCGCGCTGCGGCGCAGCGCGCTGCGCAAATGGATCTTTTCGACCCTCAGTCGGGCAATCGGACGTTTCCGACCGTACCGGTCGACACCAACGTCACCAACAGTCCGGGCACGAAGCTGCGCTATCGCTTGCCGGCGGCGCCAACCACGAGTTTGACCTTGGTGGCCGTGGGCATGGCCTGTTTGTTGTGGAACGGCATCGTGGCGATATTCGTCGTGATGGCGCTGGGAAGCTTTGCGCGGGGCGAGCCCGATTGGATTTTGGCGGCCGTGATCGTGCCGTTCGTGGCCCTGGGAATTGCGCTAGTGGCCTATTTGATTCGCCTGGCTTGGATGGCCAAGGGCGTGGGGCCGACGTGGATCGAGATTTCCGAACACCCGCTGGCGCCGGGCCGAACCGTGGACGCGCTGATCTCACAAGCGGGACGCATGAAGCTGAACTCGCTGGAGTTGTGGCTGGCGTGCGACGAGAAGGCCACGTTTCGCCAGGGCACGGACACACGCACCGAAGCGCGCCGCGTCTACCAGGAGCGTTGCTTCGTGCGCGAGGCGCTGGAGATCGATCGCTCGTTGCCGTTCGAAAGTCATTGCGAGATTGCCGTGCCGGCCACGGCGATGCATTCGTTTCAAGCCAATCACAATGAAGTGAACTGGAAGCTGGTGGTCAAAGGCAGCGTGGAAGGCTGGCCCGATTACGAGCGCGTGTTTCAAATCGTCGTCAATCCCCCCGTCAACGGACACTCGCAGCCATGAACGCGCCCCGCCTGCGACTCCAGATCGACGACAAGCCGCGTGCTTATCAGCCGGGCGACATGCTGAGGGGCCGCTTCAGCGTCGAGAGCGTTCCGCCGAACGAGGTGCGCGCGGTCGAGGTGTCGGTCCTCTGGCAAACGGATGGCAAGGGGGACGAGGACATGTCGATCCACTATTTCGAGCGCATCGAACCGCGGGACGGAGCGCCGATCGACCTGCACCACCCGCGACATTTCAGCACCGAACTGCCCAACAGTCCGCTTAGCTACGACGGCCTGATCGTCAAGATCGGCTGGCGGGTGCGGGTGCGCGTGTTTGTAACTCGGGGCAAAGAGCTGTCGGACGAAGTGGCGTTTCATCTGGGCAACGTGCCACATCCGCACGAGGTGCTGACGTGACGCCTGAGAGTATTGTCATCCCAACAGCAGTGAACCCATTTTCGACGCGGTTCATTCGGCCCGGCGCTTTGCCGTTTGTCTTCGGGGCGCATGTCAACGCCGAGGCGATGGTCGCGCGCTTCGCGGCGCTCGATCGCCGCGCACAGATCGTCGGGCCGCATGGCGTGGGCAAGTCGACGCTGTTGGCGGCTTTGCTGCCGGAGTTGGCGGCCGCGGGAATGCCGGCGTATTGGATAGCGTTGCGAGACGGCCAGCGGAGTCTGCCGCACGATTGGCAAGCAGGGGCCCTGCGCCTTCGGGCCGGCGTCATCGTGGTCGATGGATATGAGCAGTTGAATCGCTGGCATCGTTGGCGGCTGGGGACTCTCTGCCGCAGGGAGGGATGGGGACTGTTGGTCACGTCGCACGAGGACGTGGGCCTGCCAGTTTTGGCGCAACTTGCGCCTGCGCTTGCCACCGTGCAGGTTGTCGTGGATCGATTGCTCGGGGAGCGCCGCGGCGCCATTTCGAGCGCGCGCGTCGCCGAGCGGTTCGCCGCTTGCGGCGGCAATGTGCGCGAAACGCTGTTCGCGCTCTACGACGACTGCGAGCGGCTGGCGCGGAACCGACCAAGTGTCCGGCTGTGACGGTCGCAACGATTGCACGGCTGGGGCATCGTCGGAAAGCGGCGCCGGCAGTTGCATGCCAGCAATCGCACGATGGCCGACTATTTCCGGGAATTTTTTCGCCTGCGCAATTCTTGATCTAAAGTTTTGCAAGCAGTTTGTCGCTGCGCGGAGTTCTCCACGGCGCGTTTGGACCGACGCACGGTGATACTTCGGTGTCCCGAGTCCGTACGATCGACGTAGCGGTTTGAGTTTTCGCAATCGTAAAACTCGACCAAATGATCGCGCGGCTCGAACGCAACCTTGACGTTAGGTGCCATCGCCGGTCTAACGAGATTTGAGGGCCCTTACTTCAACAGGGAGTAGAGCATGCTCGCTCAAAAAGCGCGAGGCGCGGTGATCGTTCTGACGTGTTTGACATTGCCCGCATCGCAAGCCGACGCTTGTGAATTCCTGCGTCGTTGTTTCGGCTGTGCGCCGAAGACGACGACGTACTACACACCTGTTGCGGCGCCCACCTGTTGCCCGCAGCCCACCTGCTGTCCGCAACAGACCGTGAGCTATATGCCGCAGACCTGTTATCGCACGGTCATTCAGCAAGTGCCGGTCGTGGCATATCGGCCGACGACGGCTTGCGATCCTTGCACGGGTTGCCCGCGCACGGTGATGAGTCCCGTGACGTCCTATGTGAATCAAACGCGCCTGGTGCCGTACACTTCGTATCGTCCGGTGGTGACCACGAACTATGCTCCGGCGTGCAATACGGGCTGTGGCACTCCGGTAGTCGCTTCGGGTTGTCCGACGGGTGGTTGCGGAGCGGCGCGAACCGTGGCCTATCCGGCGATGCCGGTGACTGCCGGTTACGCCGTGCAAGCCGCGCCTGCCGCTGGCGCGTGCTGTGGCGCCAGCCCGGCCACGACGACCTACAGCCCGGCCACCACGACCTATAGCGCGGCTCCGGCCGGCGCGGTGGGTTCGACGATCACGAGTCTGGCGCCGGCTCCGACTACTACGACGCCGAGTCTGTCGCCGGCGCCTAGCCCGTTTTCCTCGGCGCCGGAAACGCCGTCGACGGGCACGCCGCAAACGTTCGAAAAGCCGCTATCCGATCCGCAGCCCGAGTCGCGGGTGATGCCGCCTTCGATGCAGCCACTCGAGTTGAATCCGTCGACATCGCTCGGCGAGCCGCGGGCGCTGGACCCGGAAAGTTCCGATCGGATCACGGCACGTCCGCTTCGCCAGGCCATGAACGTGCGACTGGTTTCCGACGCGAACCCTGTCGCGCAGTACGGTGACGACGCCTGGCAGGCCGGCAGCAAATAAGCTCCTGCAATTCGCACAAGACGTGACTCTGAACGGCATCAGAGTGACCCACGCCGACCCGTCTTCGCTTTGGGGCGAACGACGGGTCTTTTTGTTGCGCCTTGGGTCCGGTCGCGTCCATCTCTAGAATGTGTCGCTGGAGAATAGCCCGGGCGCGAGGTGCGGTGATGAACAACGTGCGGATTGCGGAAGTCTTCGATTTGATTGCCGACATTCTGGAATTCCAGGACGCCAATCCGTTTCGAGTGCGCGCGTATCGCAACGGCGCCCGCACCATTCGCGACTATCCGCGGCAGATGGAAGACCTGCTCAAGGATGAGAAGCAAGAGCTCACCGATATCTCGGGCGTGGGCAAGGACCTGGCGGAAAAAGTTGTAACACTTTGCCAGACTGGCAGCTTGCCGATGCTCGAGGAATTGCAAGCGCAGGTGCCGGCCAGCGTGCTGGCGATCTTGCGCATTCCCGGACTCGGGCCCAAGAAGGCTGCAGCGCTGTACCGCGAGTTGAAGATCTCGACGCTCGACCAGTTGAAGGCGGCGTGCGAAGCGCACGCGGTGCGCGAGCTCAAGGGATTCGGCGCCAAGACCGAGGAAGCCATTCTGGCTGGGATGACACTGGCGCAGACGGCCGGCGACCGCATGCTGTGGGCCAGTGCCGACCAGATCGCCCGATCGCTGCGAGAACATCTTGAAGCCTGCAAAGGCGTCAAGCAGTTGGAATTGGCGGGCAGCTATCGCCGGGGGCGCGAAACGGTCGGCGACCTCGATATTCTGGTCGTCTCCGATGATGCCGACGAAGTGATGGATCGGTTGGGCGAGTTTCCCGATCTCGACTCGATCGTGGGCCGCGGTCCGACCAAGATGTCGATTCGCCTGGCAGATGGGCTGCAAATCGACATGCGCGTCGTGCCGGCCAAGAGCTTTGGCGCCGCGCTGCTTTACTTTACCGGCTCGAAACAGCACAACATCGTCTTGCGCGGCATGGCCAAGGACCGCGGACTGAAGATCAATGAGTACGGTGTGTTCCGCGTCAAAGGGGACAAAGAAACGTTTGTCGTTGGCAAGACCGAGAAGGAAGTTTACGACACGCTCGAGTTGCCTTGGTTTCCACCGGAGATGCGCGAGGCCCGCGAGGAATTTGCCTGGGCCGCCGAGGGCAAGCTTCCCAAGTTGATCGAGTTGGACGACCTGGTGGGCGACCTGCACATGCACACCACCTCCACCGACGGCAAAGCCACGCTCGAGGAAATGGTGGCAGCGGCGCGTGCCCGCGGGCACGAGTACATCGCCATCACCGATCATTCCAAGCGGGTGACCATGGCCAACGGGCTGGACGGAGCGAAGCTGAGGCGCCAGTGGAAAGAGATCGACAAGCTCAACAAAACGCTGCGCGGGTTCAAGGTGCTCAAAGGCGTCGAGGTCGACATTCTGGAGCGCGGCGGGCTCGATCTGCCCGACGAGGTGCTAGCCGAAACCGACTGGGTGGTGGCCAGCGTGCACTATGGTCAGAACCAGTCGCGCGAGCAGATTACCAAGCGCGTGATCGAGGCATTGGAGAACCCGTACGTGTGCGCCATCGCCCATCCGACCGGACGGCTGATCAATAAGCGCAAGGCGTACGAGATTGACCTGGAAGCGGTGTTCAAGGCGGCAAAGGCCAATCACAAGTTCATGGAGCTCAACGCCAACCCACGACGGCTTGATCTGGACGACGTGGCCTGCGCGGCGGCCAGGCGGCACGGCATTCCGATCGTCATTTCCAGCGACGCCCACAGCACCGAAGGACTCGGCGTGCTGCGTTACGGCATCCTGCAAGCCCGGCGCGGCGGGTTGACCAAGCGCGACGTCGTCAATACGCGCAGCTTGGACAAATTGCAGGCTCTGATCGGCAAGGGACGTAGGTGAAAGGATGGGATTTTGGATTTTCGATTTTGGATTGAAGCGCTCGCGCTATCGATGGCCGCTGAGCTGGCGTCACGCTCGTCGCTGCGTCAACGATTGCTACTGGCCCGTGTCCACCCACAATCCACAATCCAAAATCGAAAATCGCATCACTTGCCGAACCGGCCTAGGACTTCCAGGCGATAGCCGGTCACTTCGAAGCCGGAGCCGGCCAGACGGTCCACGAGCTGCGGGTCGAGCTTGGCCAGCAGTTGCGGGTCGAAGTCCACCGGCAGATCGCGAATCTCGCCGGTTTCGACGTCGCGCAGATGATAGTGCTGGTCGCTGCGGCAATCGTAGCGGCTGCGGCCGTCGTCGCTGGTGAGCTTGGCAGCCAGATCGGCAGAGACCAGGGCCTCTAGTGCATTGTAGACCGTGGCCAGGCTGATTCGCGGGATGCGGCGCCGCACGGCGCGATAGACCTCTTCGACGGTCGGATGCGACTCCACACCTTGCAGGAATGCGAACACCTCGGCCCGTTGCCGTGTGTAGCGGCAGCCTGCTTCTTCCAACGACTGGCGCACGAACGTTTCGGTCGCCGAGTCGAGCGGATTACTGGAGCGCCTAGGCGCGCATCGCGATGTGTCATCATGGCCAACTATAGCGCGGACGCCCCCTTACGGTCAAGCAAGCGAGTGTCGCTTGACCCTCTGGCGAGACGATTCCTATAATCGCGGACTTACCTCGTATTGGCTCCGTCGGCACCGGCGCGGGCGTTCTCTGACGTGATGGCTTTGCGATGAAAATCCACGAATTTCAAGCGAAACAAATCCTCCGCGAGGCTGGCGTGCCCGTGCCGCGCGGCATTGTCGCCCGCTCGCCGGCGGAAGCCGAAGCCGCCTTCAAGGAATTGGGCGGATCGATCGCGGTGGTCAAGGCCCAAATTCACGCCGGCGGTCGCGGCAAAGGCACGGTCAAAGAGAATCCCCAGCAGCACGGCGTGCAGTTGGTCAAAAGCCGCGAGCAGGCCGCCGACGTTGCTGCCGCGTTGCTCAACAATCATCTCGTTACGATTCAGACGGGCGAGGAAGGCCAGGTCGTGCGACAGGTGCTGGTCGAAGAGGGCTGCGACATTGCCCGCGAGTTGTACCTGGGCATCGTCATCGACCGCGCCGCGGGCTTGCCGGCCTTGATGGTGTCCAGCGAAGGGGGCATGAATATCGAAGAAGTGGCCGCCAAGACGCCCGAATTGATCTACCGCGAGCACTTCGATCCCGACGCGGGCTTGTTCAGCTTCCAGGCGCGCAAGCTGGCGGCGCTGCTCGGCCTGAAGGGCAAGAGCGTGCGCTCGGCCGAGAAGTTCATGCAGGCGCTGTGCCGGGTGTTCGTGGAGTGCGATTGCAGCTTGGCCGAGATCAATCCGCTGGTAGTGACCGGCGACGGCGAGCTATTGGCCCTGGATGCCAAGATGAACTTTGACGACAACGCCATGTTTCGGCACAAACACCTGGCCGAGCTGCGCGATATTTCGGAAGAGGAGCCGGCCGAGGTCCGCGCCGGCCAGGCGGGGCTCAGCTATGTGAAGCTCGAAGGCAACATCGGCTGCCTGGTCAATGGCGCTGGGTTGGCCATGAGCACGATGGATCTGATCAAACTGCACGGCGGCGAACCGGCCAACTTTCTCGACGTGGGGGGCGGCGCCAACGTCGAACAGGTGACCGAGGCCTTCCGCATCCTGCTTTCGGACAAGAACGTGAAGGCCGTGCTGGTGAACATCTTCGGCGGCATCATGAAGTGTACCACCATCGCCACGGCCGTGCTCGAAGCGTATCAGTCGGTGGGCTTCAACGTGCCGTTGGTCGTGCGGTTGGAAGGCACCGAAGTTGAACAAGCCCGCAAGCTGTTGTCCGAAAGCAAGCTCGATATCATCAGCGCCAACGGCCTGACCGACGCCGCGAAGAAAGTCGTCGCGGCGATCAAGGCTGCGTAGCGATAGCGCAGAACAGAAACTCGATCCCCCGGCAGAGCCGGGGGCTGACCAATCAAACGTCAAAGTAAGTCACTGGCATGAGCATTCTGATCAACAAGCAGACGCGCGTTCTCGTTCAAGGCATCACCGGCAAGGTGGGCCAGTTTCATGCCAAGGGCTGCGCCGACTACGGCACACGGATCGTGGCCGGCGTGACGCCCGGCAAAGGGGGCGAGAAAGTCGACGGCGTGCCGGTGTTCGACACGGTGATGGAAGCTGTCAAGCAGACCGGCGCCGACGCCACGGTGATCTTCGTGCCGCCGGCCTTCACCGCCGATGCGATCCTGGAAGCGGTCGACGCGGGCATCAAGGTCGTGATCGCCATTACCGAGGGCGTGCCGGTGATCGACATGGTTCGCGTGTACGAGATCGTGCGCCGCAGCGACTCGACGCTGGTCGGTCCGAATTGCCCCGGCGTGATCACGCCCGAGGAGTGCAAGATCGGCATCATGCCGGGCTACATCCACAAGAAAGGCCCGGTCGGCGTGATGAGCCGTAGCGGCACGCTCACCTACGAGGCCGTTTGGCAGCTTACCGGCTTGGGCCTGGGACAATCGACCTGCGTCGGTTTGGGAGGCGATCCGATCGTCGGCACGTCGTTCATCGATCTGCTCAAGCTGTACGAAGCGGACCCGGCCACCGAGGCCATCATGATGATGGGCGAGATCGGCGGCACGGCCGAAGAAGGGGCCGCCGCCTACGTCAAGCAGCACGTCAGCAAGCCGGTCGCCGCCTTCATCGCCGGCCGCACCGCGCCCCCAGGCAAGCGCATGGGTCACGCCGGCGCCATCATCTCCGGCGGCAAAGGCACGGCCAAGGAAAAGGTCGCCGCGCTGGAAGACGCCGGCATCGAAATAGCCGAAAGCCCCGCCGACATGGGCACGGCGTTGCAGCGGGCGCTCAAGAAACGCTGAAGCTCGGTGACGGCCGGCGTTTGATCTTCGACGTTTGCGCACGGCCAAGCTTCGCGGGAAGTTTTCGTCCCCGTTATTGTCCTTCTGCACTTTCTGAGAAATCGTCGGTAACTGGTATTTCATGAAAAAAGGCCTCCCCGAAAGGAACCCTCTTCGAAACAATACGCGCAGCGTTTGTTTTCGAGAAGTGGTTTGCTGCCAAAGACTTGCTGAGTTCGAGTCCCTTTCGGTCCCCCTCAAACCGAATGCAACCCTTTCGAACTTCGCTCCCTCGGGTTAACAGCGATGTGCAGCTGGGCTGTTGAACGAAGCCGCTGCGCGGCAGTATTTGTAGAGCCTGGGCCGACTTTGGACATTGGGGGCTGTTTCGATTTACGCTGATCTTTTTGGCCTGTTGGTACTTTCAGCCAAGGAGATTTGTGATGGGACAGCTGCGCGATCGGATGGAGGAGGATTTGAAGCTGCGGGGCTTGAGCCCTGCGACCCGCCGGAACTATCTGCTCTACTGCCGGAAGTTCGTGGCCCACTACGGCCGCCCGCCCGAGGAACTGGGAGAGACCGAGATTCGGCAGTTCTTGCTGCACTTGATTCAGGTCGAGAAGGTTTCCTACCCAACCTATCGACAAATCCTGGCCGCGGTGAAGTTCCTCTATACCGTGACTCTCTCGCGGCCATGGGAGTTCGAGCGGATTCCGTTTCCACGGCATCGTCAGCATCGGCAGCGAGACGTGCTCACCCAGGACCAGTTGGTCCGGCTCTTCGCTGCTTTTCGCCGCCCTCGGTTTCGGACCTTCTTCATGACCTCGTACGCCGCCGGCTTGCGGATCAGCGAGACCTGCCAGCTGCGGGTCGACGACATCGAATCTCACCGGATGGTCATTCGCATCCGACATGGCAAGGGGTCCAAGCAGCGCTACACGGTCCTCTCGACGCAACTGCTGACGGTGTTGCGCGAGTATTGGAAGCTGGAACGCCCGACCACCTGGCTATTTCCCGGCCCGGGTAAGCTAGAGCCGGTTCAACCTGAGTCGATGCGCCAGGGCTTTCGTCGGGCACGCCAGGAAGCCGGTTTGGGCGCCGGCTGCACACCCCATTCGCTACGGCATAGCTTTGCCACACATCTGCTGGAGAGCGGCACCGAACTCGTCGTGATCCAACAACTGCTAGGGCACGCCACCATCAAGACCACGTCGACCTATACGCACGTCCGCACCGATCACATCGGACGTGTCACCAGCCCGTTCGATTTACTGCCAGCCCCTGTCCGCAGTGCACCCTAAGCCATGATCTGCTCAGTCACCCGGGCTCGACCCGAGGTGGCCGACATCCTGCGGGCTCACGGTGACACCTACCGCGATTCCCATCCGGTCTCTCCGGAACAGGGGGCGGTCCTGCGGCATCTGACCGCTTGCCGGACCGCGGCGCTTGGTGGACACGTCGATTCGTGCGGTGCCTGCGGATTCGTCCGCCTCTCGTACAACTCCTGCCGCGATCGCCACTGCCCGAAGTGCCAAGGCACGCGGCAGAGTGAGTGGCTCCAAGCGCGTTTGGCACGCCTGCTCCCCGTGGAGTATTTCCACGTAGTCTTCACGCTGCCCCAACCGCTGCGGCCACTCGCCTTAAAAAACCGTCGCTTCATCTATAACTTGATCTTCCAGGCCGCCAGCGAGACACTACTCGCCGTCGCCGCCGATCCTCAACGACTAGGCGGGCAGATTGGCTTTACAGCCATTCTCCACACCTGGAGTCAGAACCTCGGCTTCCATCCGCACCTGCACTGCGTGGTCACCGGCGGCGGGCTATCACGCGACGGCACGCGCTGGGTGGCAGCTCGCGAGGGCTATTTCCTGCCGGTTAAGGTGCTGGCCAAGCTGTTTCGCGGTAAGTTCCTGGCCGCTCTCAGGAATGCCTGCGAGCAAGGCCAGTTAATACTGTCAGGCAGTTCCGCGCCTTTGGTCGAATCCCGACGGTTCCAGCGATTCCTCACGCAACTCTACCGCCAGGATTGGATCGTGTATGCCAAGCCTTCCTTCGGCACTGCCGAACACGTGTATCGTTACCTCGGTCGCTACACCCATCGCGTGGCAATCTCCAACGGTCGGCTGGTCAGTCTCCAAGAAGATCGCGTCTGCTTCCGCTACAAGGATTATGCCGACGGCAGCCGCATCAAACAGATGACACTGACCGCCGAACAGTTCATTGGCCGCTTCCTGTTGCACGTACTGCCCAAACGGTTCGTCCGCATCCGCCACTACGGTTTGCTGGCCGGCCGCAATGTCACCACCAAGTTCGCCATCTGCCAGAGATTGCTCCACTGCCATCCTTCAACAGCAGAGCCAACTCCCAACGAGCCACCGTCGGATGCGATCCCTGCAGCCGACACCCTGCACCAGCTCCATTGCCCACGCTGCCAGGCAATCCTGACACGCCGACCGATCAACCTCCCGAACAGTCCCTGGTGGCAAGACGCGCCGATTGCCTCCATCACCGTCAATGACTCCTCATAACCGGCATGAATCGCTTTCTGGCACCTGGAACCACAACGCCCTCGCGCTCGACGTGCGCAGCACGTCGCCAACCATGCCGGTCCAACCGCCGTTTTCGGCGACCTCTGCGACTACCGATCCGTGCCGTCTCACCTCGGCCACATCCCTTCTTGTCCGGCACTGCTGATCCGCTCGGACGATCCATGCACCAAGACCGCATGACAAGTCCATAGCCAAGCGTCCTTCGCCGCTCGGGCTTGTTCAACACGCAGTTACGGGCATGCTCGCTGCGCTCGATGCCCGTAAACCGCTAATGTGTTCAAGCGTCCTTCGCCGCTCGGGCTTGTTCAACACGCAGTTACGGGCATGCTCGCTGCGCTCGATGCCCGTAAACCGCTAATGTGTTAACTGGTTGTCTCTTTTTCCGTGCTCCAAAAACTGCCGCGATCTGGTTAACAGCAGCGCGCATGCCGAGGCTCGTCATCCCGCGTATCTTGCCGAATCGGCGCAAAAGATTCCGACGGACCGCCGCTGATCGAGAGCATCGAGCAGCTTGAGCGCGAATCGCGCCTCGGGGGGCTGCTGAAGACCCATCGTCGCGCCGCCTGAAGTCGGTCGAGTTTCGATCGCTTACGACTCGACCGGCTGGTGATGCGCACCGATTTCTCGAATTGGCAATTCTAACGCGCGAATTCGGCCGCACGTTGCCACTCTGTCAGTGCCAACCGCCCGAGAATCGCGGCACGAATGTGCTCAACAAGGGTCGAACTCGCATTGGCATTCTTTTTGTACATGACGTCGCGTTGGCATTCCTTTTGTACAAGGCGATAACGTGCAATCGCCCTGGTGAGTTCAGCGCTCGTCGCCATTCCGGCGTCGCATCGAAAACTTCAACACGGCTGTGCCCGTGAGTTCGAAGAATTCGATTCGGAGGTTGTGTCGCCCGGCGGCCAGATCAACGGTCGCCGTATCCAGGGTTGCTCCATGAAGTTTCCAATTGTCGATGACAACTTGTTCATCCACCGAAACGCGGATGCCGTCATCTGCAAACGTCTGGACGATGTACTCGCCTTGGTCGAGTTCAACATCGGCGGTTGCCACCACCGCAAAGAAATCGGCGGGTACTGCCGCATCGGGCGCATTGCCGAACCAGTCAAACTGAACTACTACCGGCTGAAGCCGGTAGGTTCGAGGAGAATCGTGGCTACGGACTGAAGTCCTGCGCTCACGATTTGGTAATGCGGAAATTGTCGCCGCCATCGTCAGGCTCAGTGCCTTGTTGTTGGCGGATATATTCTTGGATCACCTCGTCAGTCACGTTGCCGCTGGATGCCACAAAGTAGCCGCGGGCCCACAAATGCCGACCCCAGAACTCTTTTTGCAGATGCTTGAACTCCATCAGCAACTTCCGCGAGCTTTTGCCCTTGATGTACTGCATGGCCTTGCTTGGCGACAGATTCGGCGGACAGGACAGCAGCACATGCACATGGTCGCGAGACACCGAGCCCTCCAAAATCTCGATTTCGTTGGTTCTACACACTTCTCGCACCAGTTCCCGCAGCCGCATTCCGACCGCATCGGCCAAAATGGGCTTCCGATACTTGGTGATCCACACAAAATGGTACTTCAGGTCGAAACGGCTATGCGAACTCGTGCGGTACTTTTCCATCCCCAAATTCTAGCAAACGAAGAACCTAAAGGTTTCGCCTGAAGGCGAGGGTTTTAGACCCATCGCAAGGACAATAAACGGGCTGTTAGGGGATCGGGACGAAGAGGGATTACCACGACGGCACGCCCCTGAAAGAGAAAAGAGATTTGACGACGAAAGACACGGCCAAAACAAATTGACTCTTTCTCGGTGTTCTCGGTGGCTTGGTCTTCTTCGATGAGCCACAGAGGCCACCGAGGGCGCCCTGGAAAACAGAATTACCACCACGGCACGACGGGCAC
The DNA here is from genome assembly GCA_963779015.1 of uncultured Planctomycetaceae bacterium. GTDB lineage: Bacteria > Planctomycetota > Planctomycetia > Pirellulales > PALSA-1355 > JTS-RE94. The sequence goes on from CAVZWY010000027.1 coordinate 105,144, forward strand.
GACGAAGACAGAGAGTTGACGACGAAGGACACGAAGGCCGAATCGACTTAATTCTTCTATTGGCTGCGGGTCCTCTTATGTTCCTGCCGGTGATTTGCTACCCGCGGCGAGTTCGCTCCGTGCCGCACTCGCTCAACCAGGGGGCGTCCCAGGCGGTCCGGCGCGGAAGTTGGGGAAGTATGCAATCGGCGGCCCGCAAGGGGCGCGCGCCAGACGACGCCGTCCGCCCCCCCGCTTGCAGGCGTTTCCCTCGTTTCGAATGTTCATTCGGCCAGCGAACGGCGTCGGGCCCACGCCAGAGCCATCATCGTGCCCGATATCAGAATTATCCATGACGACGGCTCTGGTACCGGCGATAGATTGATCAATTGGTCGTTGATCCAGTCCGAATAGGCAAAGACGCTGAGGTCCTTCCAAATGTAGGCGGGGTCTGTCGCAGTGCCAAAGGCAATTTCGCTGTTGTTGTCCCCGGTCAACTTGCCTGTCACCGAGCTGGAGTGAACGCCCACGATCGTATTGCCCATCAAACTGGGGCCGCCGGAATCGCCGGAAAAGATATAGGACGTGCTGCCGTTGTAATTTGGAGCAGCGCCGTTGATTAGCGCGCCGTTGGAGAATCCATCGTATTGATAGTTCTGTCCGGCATAATCGGAGACCGCGCCAACGAGATTAGTGACGCCGGCGGCGCTGAGGGTATTGGGGCCCGCGGCGAGCGTGCCGTATGCAGCGCCGTCGCCGAAGACGGGGGAATACGAATAGGCCAGATCGGCGCCGACAGTCACGACCGACGCCTGCAAGCCGTATCCTGCCTGCGCAATGGCAGCGTTGGCAGCGGGTGAGGCATTCGGCAAACTGACGGCCGCCAGGTTGGCCGGCAGCGTGTTTACCTGAGCCATGGGGACAAACACGTCAAGCATCGCCAAATCGACCGCGCTACTGCCGTCGTTCGGCAGGTCGAACAGTGTGGCGACAGCTTCCGAAGCGAAAGTAGTGCCGCCACCGCCCAAGTTTCCAAACGAAATGCTAATCTGACTGGGATCGTAGAGACTGGATCCTCCTCCGCCGGCGTCGCGAACAACATGGTCGGCCGTCAACACGAGCAAATCTTGGCCGCCGCTAACTTGTTGAATCTTCAGAATGGTGCCCGAGCCGACGAATCCTCCGGCCGAAACGCGCACAATGGAATTGGCCGTGTTGCCCAACCCTGCCGTGGAGTTCGAGCCGATCGAAATTGCGATTCCAAGACACGTGTTGGGAGCAGCAGACGCAACGGTTATTAGCACAAGCAAGCCCGTCATCGAACCGTGGAGCCTTCTCATTGCACATCCCTCCTTTCGCAGGAAACACTCGGTTCAGTCAATTGGTCTAGTGGTCTAGCCCGATTTCATCGTGCGGCGCGACCCTCTCAACCGTGGAGCTGGCTCTGAGCCGCTGGAGACGTCGTACAAACTCGTCGACGCGCGCAACATGCCGCAGGGCAGAATCGCGTCGTCGGCGGTACGCAAAGAGGGGCGAAGCGCCAAAGAAAGTGCTCGTTGCGGAAAGCAACAAATCAAGCGGCACCGCACCGAAGACGGTGAGTGTTTGCCGCGACAGCCAGCACGGATGGGTTCCGCGTGACATAGGAGACGATATCCAGGTTCAGATCACGAGCACCGACCTAAATCAAGGGGCCGCCTGCCTCTCGGCACGAATTTCAACCGCCGGTACGACACCGACAGTATGCTGCAAATGAGGAGTGTACCGCCGGCGTAGCGGGTGTCAAGTTTTTTCCTTCCGCAAGTCCGCGGTGCGCCACATGTACCAACTGGCCACCGAGCGATACGGCCGCCAGCGCTCGCCGTGGGCCAGCAATTCCTTGGGACTGGGCAATTCGTCTTTGCGATAGGTGTGTTTGAATCCCTGACGCACGCCGTAGTCGCTCGTTGGCAACACGTCCGGACGGCCCAGGCGAAAGATCAACAGCATTTCCACCGTCCAAGGGCCAATGCCCCGCACTTCCGTCAGCCGGGCAACGATCTCGTCATCGGGCATCTTCCGCAGCTTCGCCAGCGTCGGCACCGTGCCATCCAGCGTCTTGGCCGCCAAATCCTTCACGGCCAGCATCTTGTTCCGCGACAGGCCGGCGCCGCGCAGTCTCTCTTCCGGCATGGCCACCAAGGCAGCGGCCGTTAGCCCACGTTTGCCGGAAAATAGATCGACCACGCGTCCGTGGATCGTGGCCGCGGCCTTGCCGGCCAGTTGTTGGAAAACGATGGCACGCAACAGCGCATGAAACGGACTCTGCAATTTTTGCGGCCGATGGGTGAAGGGGCCGGCCTTTTCGATGACGCGGGCCAGTTTGCGATCAGCCCGTTGCAGCACCGATACCGCTTCATCGGGATCGAAGGAGAGTTCCATGATGTTGTGCGCGATGCTCCGGCCGTGGAATGCAATAGTTTGTTCACACTACGCGCAAAGCGCAAGCGAAGTCGACCAACGAAAGCACGGTCCAGTTTCCGTCGCTTGCACTTTCGATGCGTGCGGGGTGAACGCCCCCGAGTACACCGCGCTGCCCGACCTGGACACATTCGCGGTGCTGCCGTGGGACACCAGCTTCGCCCGAGTGTTCTGCCGGCTTTACGAACCGGACCATCTCGCCGACGGGGCCGGCACCGAATTGCCGCCGATACGCGAGGATTGCTGCGGCGGCTGCACGCCGGCTTCACCGACCGAACCGGTCTGGAGCTGCGCACCGGGTGCGAGCCGGAGATGACGTGGCAGGGCGAGGGGCTGGAGCGCATTTCCGTCGGGGTCGAGCCCGGCTTATCACATCGAGCATCTGGAGCGAAACCGGCCGATCGTCAAGAAGGTCATCGAGTACGCCCAGGCGCTGGGTCTGGACATGGTCGAAGGCGATTACGAAGACGAGTTCCAGGTGGAACTCGGGTTTCATGTTCGATCGCGCCGACCTCACCGCCGACCGGCTCACCACCTACCGGCAGATCTGCAAGCAGGTCGCGCGCGAGCTCGGGATCCAGGCCAGCTTCATGCCCAAATCGCGCTCCGGAATGATGGGCAACGGCTGCCACCACAACTTCAGCCTCTGGCGCGACGACGTCAACGTGCTGGCCGAGCCGGAGTGCGCGAACTGCATCTGTCCGAGATCGACGTCATGCGCTCGGCGGCCTGTGACGCACACCTCCGGTGCCATGCTGATCAACGCGTCGACGGTGAACTCCTACAAACGGTATTGGGATGCAGGGCAATTCGCCCCGTCACGAATCAACTGGGGCCTGGACAACAAGACCTGTACGGTGCGCCTGTCGACCGTCGACGTCTGGAGTACAAGCTGCCCGATGCCGCGGTGAACCCCTACTTGTCGCATGCGGTCATCCTCGCCGCATGCGAAGACGGCATGAAGAACGCCATCGATCCGGGGGCCCCGAAGCAGGGTTCGTCCTATTACACCCCGCAGGACGAGCGGTTCCCGGCGCTGCCGCTCACACTTGGCGAGGCGATCGAGGCCTTCCGCGCCGACGACCTTCTGACCTCGACCTTCGGACCGGCGCTATCGGAATTGCTCATCGATTTCCATGCCGACGAGTGGGCCCGGTTCTGCGGCTACGTCACCGACTGGGAACGCGAGATGTACTGGGATGACACGCCGTGACGGCCCCCTTGCGGCTCGCCTGCCTGGACGCCGAAGCCCCGCCGCTGTTCTCCTTGTGGACGCCGCAACACGGCCGCAACGGCTATGAGCCCGGTGTCGCCGAGGCGCTCGGCGCGGAACTCGGCCGGCCCGTCGAGTGGGTGCGCGTGCCCTGGGTGGACATGATCCCGGCGTCAACGGGGCGACGCCGATGCGGTGCTGTGTGGTCAAGGCATCACCGCGGAGCGCCGTGCCCAGGTCGACTTCACCCGGCCCTACGCGATATTCCACGAAGGAGTGCTCGTCCGGCGCGGTGCCGGAATCCATTCCGCGAAGGACCTCGTCGGCCGCAAGGTGGCCGCCATCGAGAACAGCACCAACATGACGTTGGCGCAGACGTTCACGGCGCGATCCCGGTAGCTTTCGGAGCGGGCTCCGACGACGTGTACGCCGACATGCTGGCCGCCCTGCTCGAAGGCGAGGTCGATGCCGTCGTCGACGACGACGTGGTCTTCGTCCCGCTGGGTGCCACTCACCCCGACTACGAACTCGCCTTCACGGTGCAGACCGCGAACAAGTGGGGGATCGCGGTGTCCAAGGACCGCCCCGCCGTCCTGGCAGAGATCGACGCCGCACTCGGTCGACTCATCGAGACCGGCGCTTTGCGTGAGGTGTGGAACAGGTGGCTTCCGACCCTCGACTACCCGTTTCCGAAGTGAGGATGCCCCGACCGCTGGTGGCCGTGCTCGGCCGTCGGGCCGCGCAAGTGCCGATCCTGCGCTTCTCGGCAACCCTTGCCGCAGAAGCGATCTGCGAAGCGGTGTGGGCCGCCGGCGGTGAGCCGTTGATCATGCACGGGCCGACTGCGGATCCGCTCGCCGAACTACCGCACCGTCTGGCCGGACTCGACGGTCTTGTCCTGCCCGGCGGCGCCGACATCGAGCCGCACCGTTACGGCGCCGACTCGTCGCCGGACATCCGAGATGCGGTCGAGTTTCAGGACGAGCTCGACATCGGTGTCACCCTTGCCGCGATCGACATCGACCTCCCGACTCTGGCGATCTGCCGCGGCATGCAGGTACTGAACGTCGCACTTGGCGGCACGCTCCTGCGGCATGTGCGCGAAACCCATACCGCCCATCATGATTCGGTCCACCGGGTCGATGTGGTCGTAGGCTCCCGGTTGCATGCCCTGACAGGCGCCCGCGACATCGACGTCTCGTCCTACCACCACCAGGCGCTCGATCGCCTGGGCGCCGACCTGATGGTCTCCGCGGTGGCGGCGGACGGCGTTGTCGAGGCCGTCGAGCATCGCCGCGCCGACATCATCGGCGTCCAGTGGCACCCCGAGGACCGACATGCCACTTCGCAGACCGACGCCGCGCTGTTCGCCGATCTCGTCGACCGGGCCGCCAAGCGAAAGCAGGGAAGATGAGCATCGAGCGCCGGGTGCTACGCGACGAGGTCATTCCGGATCTGCCGATACCGCAGACTCCCCGGGCGCACATCTGCGTACTGGGTTCGCTGAACTACCCCGACATCAGCTCCGCGGACGTCGAACTCATCCGAAGGTTCACCACTGTCGCCTTGACCACACTGGTCGAACTCGGCGCCTCCTACGAGCTCTGGGACACCGGGGCCGCGCTCGAAAATCCATCCGGTGCAGCCGGGTTCGACGGTCTGCTGTTGCTCGGCGGCGGTGACATCGACGGCAGCTGCTACGGCCTGACCACTGCGAACCCGACCGCCTACGGTGTCGACGCTCGTGCGGACCGGGATGCGTTGGCCGCCATCGCGGCGGCAGAGGCTGCCGGTCGCCCGATCTTCGGGATCTGCCGCGGATCTCAATTGGTCAACGTGGCGCGCGGGGGCACCGTCATCCCCGACATCGTCGACTACGCACTGCACCACGGAGCGCCCGGCGCGCCGGAGTTCGTCGACGAACCGATCGACATCGTCCCCGGAACCCGGCTGTCGTCGATTCTGGGCACCGACCGGGTGATCGGCAGATCCGGCCATCACCAGGCCGTCGACGAGGTCGGCCGGGGACTGGTGGTTGCCGCCCGCGCCCTGGACGGGATCGTCGAGGGCGTCGAAGACCCCGACAGCTTCTATCTCGGAGTCCAGTGGCATCCCGAGGACGACGACGGCCCGGATTCCGATCGGATGCGGCTGTTCGACGCCTTCGTCGCCGCCGCGCAGCGGTCGTGAACTCATTTGCACCGCTTCTGAGCCGGGGACTACCATCGCCTCCGTGCCTCACGTTCGCCTCGTAGTAGCAGCCCACAGCGGGGTCTGATCAGAACCGACACCCCGCTGTGGGTCGATCTCTACGCCGTCGGTCACCTTCGCCCTCCGAAAAGACCGCACCATGAACCAGCACCTCACCGATCAGCCCGACGCCTCACCGCGGTTCTGCGCGCCGCTGCCCCGAGGCCTGCGCGACGATGCCCAGTCGATGTCGTGGAGCGCGTTCATCGCCAGGTACAGCCCCAGCGGGGGACCGCTTCGGCTCGGCGCCTGGGCATCCGACGACGCGCACCGTCCGGCCACCCGGCTCGGCGCTCAGGCCCGCAGTTTTCGCGCGACGCTGGCGCTGGGCGACCGGATCGAAACCGTGACCGCGCAGGCCAGTGGACCGGTGGCCGCGCTGACCGCGATGCTGCACGACCGCGGCATCGGCGTGGAGATGACGGGCTTTCACCAACTGCGCTCAGGCGACCACACCGCGACGTTCGTCCGCGGTGGCGACGGCCACCGCGACCAATGGGCGATGGGCTGGGCGCAGGACGCCACCGAGTCGGCGCTGTTCGCAGTCATCGCCTGCGCCAATCGCTTGCTGCTCAGCGCATCGAACTGATCAGCGCAGCGGGCGCAACACGATCGGCATACCGTCGATCGGCACCGGCATGCCGGCATAGTCGTAGCGCGCCCGGTAGTCCGGATGCGGCAGCTCGAGCCGGTACTGGCGCAGCAGCCGGTGCATCACTGTCTTGACCTCCAGCTGTCCGAACACCATTCCGATGCACTTGTGCGCGCCGCCGCCGAACGGGGCGAAGGCGTAGCGGTGCCGCTTGTGCTCCGTGCGCGGCTCGGCGAAGCGGTCCGGGTCGAACTTCTCCGGGTCGGTCCACAGTTCCGGCAGCCGGTGATTGAGGCCGGGCCAGAGGTTGATGTTGGTGCCGGCCGGAATGAAGTAGCCCAGCAGCTCAGTGTCGCGGACGGCCTGGCGCACGTTGAACGGCAGCGGCGTAACCAGGCGCAGTGACTCGTTGATCACCAGGTCGAGTGTCTCGAGCTTCTCCAGCGCGTCGATGTCCAGCGGTCCGTCACCCAGCCGCGCCGACTCCTCGCGGCAGCGGTCCTGCCAATCCTGGTTGGCCGCAAGCTGATTGGCCATGGTCGTCAGCGTCGAGGTCGACGTGTCGTGGGCCGCCATCATCAGGAAGATCATGTGGTTGACGACGTCGTCGTCGGTGAAGCTGTTGCCGTCCTCGTCGGTAGTGTGACACAGCACCGTCAACATGTCGGTGCCGCCCGACTCGCGGCGCTCTTTGACCCGCTCGGTGAAGTAGTCCTCGAGCACCTTGCGGGCCTGCAGCCCGCGCCACCACTTGAACGGCGGGACCGCGGTGCGGATGATCGCGCCGCCGGATCGGGTGGTGGTGGTGAACGCCTGGTTGATCCGGGTCACCAGGTCGCGGTCAGTGCCGGGTTCATGACCCATGAAGACCACCGAGGCGATGTCGAGTGTCAGTTCCTTGACGGCCGGGTGGAACAGGAAGCGCGCGTCGTTGGTGGCCCAGTCGTTGGCGACGACCTTGGAGGCGACCCGGTCGATGTGCTCGACGTAGCCGGACAGCCGGCTGCGGGTGAAGGCCTCCTGCATGATCCGGCGGTGATACATGTGCTCGTCGAAGTCGAGCAACATCAGGCCGCGGTTGAAGAACGGGCCGATGACCGGGTGCCAGCCCTTCTGGCAGTAGTCCTTGTTCTTGTTGGCGAACACCGCCTGGGTGGCGTCGGGTCCCAGCGCGGCGACGGCGTCGAGCGCCGGTGTCTTGGCGTAGTGCAGCGGGCCGTACTTGCGGTACACCTCCAAAAGGAAGTCCGGACCGTTGCGGAACGTCTCGATCAGGTGGCCCACCACCGGCAGTCCGGCGTCGCCCATCACCGGCTTGAGGCCGCTGCCGGACGGCGGGTCGGCCATGACGACCTGCGGCCACTCCCGCTCGCGCAGCCGTTTGTCGAGTGCTCCCATCCCGGGGATCGTGTTCATCGTCGGGGTGAACCGTCGGCGAGCCTGATCGAGCAGGTATTGGGGGGTACTGATCGTGGCCATCAACGCTCCTGGGAAGAGGACGGGTGGTACCGCGGGTATCACCATCATCACTATGAGTGTTGACGCGTGTCAAGTTTCATTTCGGCCCGGGCGTGGTGCAAGGTGAACGGGTGACCGCGCAACAGGACTCCGTCGAGGCGCCCCGCCGCCGCGGGGACAAGCAGCGGCATGCGATCGTGCAGGCCGTCCGTGAATTGCTCGAGGAGAAACCGTTCTCCGAGCTGTCGGTCAGCATGATCAGCGACCGCGCCGGAGTGGCCCGTTCGGGCTTCTACTTCTACTTCGACTCCAAGTACGCCGTGCTGGCCCACCTCATCGGGGAAGCCAACCAGGAACTCGAGGAACTCACCCAGTCGTTCGCCCCCCGCGGCCCGGAGGAGACCCCGACGGCCTTCGCCGAGCGGATGGTGCGCAGCGCGGCAGCGGTGTACGCGCACAACGACCCGGTGATGTCGGCCTGTAACGCCGCCCGGCACACCGACGCCGAGATCCGTGAGATTCTCGACGGCTTCAACGAGGCCGTCGTCGCCCAGATCGTGCCGATCGTCGAGGCCGAGATCCGTAACGGAACGGCCGACCCGATCACCGACGACATCTATGGGCTCGTCCGGACTCTGGCGGCGACCACCGCCTTCACGCTGTCCGGTGAGTCGGCATTTCTGGGCCCCGACCACGACATGGACGCGGCGGTGCGGATCCTGGAGAAGTTGTGGCTGCGTGCGCTGTGGGGCGGACGGGTCGGCGGCTGAGCAGATGACCGGCAGCAGCTTCGCGGGCAAGAGGGTGTTCATCACCGGCGCGGCCAGCGGCATCGGCCGGGCCACCGCTCTGCGCCTGGCCCGTGAGGGCGCCGAGCTCTACCTCACCGACGTCAACCCCGACGGGCTGCAACAGACCGTCGCCGACGCCCGCGCGCTGGGCGCCGCCGTGCCCGAACACCGGGCGCTGGACATCTCCGATCACGACGCGGTAGCGCGGTTCGCCGCCGACATCCACACCCACCACCCGGCGATGGACATCGTGATGAACATCGCCGGCATCTCGGCATGGGGCACCGTCGAGCACCTGACCCATCAGCACTGGCAGTCGATGATCGACGTCAACCTGATGGGCCCCATCCACGTCACCGAGACCTTCCTGCCGCCGATGGTCGCCGCCGGCCGCGGCGGTCAGCTGGTCAACGTCTCGTCGGCCGCCGGCCTGGTGGCCCTGCCTTGGCACGCCGCCTACAGCGCCAGCAAGTTCGGGCTGCGTGGCCTGTCGGAGGTGCTGCGGTTCGACCTCGCCCGCCACGACATCGGTGTCTCGGTGGTGGTGCCCGGCGCGGTCAACACACCACTGGTGGACACCGTGCACATCGCCGGTGTGGACCGCGAGCACCCGAAGGTGCAGCGACTGGTCGGCCTGTTCAGCGGACACGCGGTGTCACCCGAGAAGGTCGCCGACCGGATTCTCGCCGGGATCGCCAAGAACCGCTTCCTGATCTTCACCTCGGCCGACATTCGCGCGCTGTATGCGTTCAAACGGCTGGCATGGCGGCCCTACAGCGCCGTGATGACCCGCGTGAACGTGGTGTTCACCCGGGCGCTGCGGCCCCGCGGCGCGCCGTCGCTGCCGCCGGCCTGATTACGTCCGGTCGACTGTGGGCCTCCCGCAGCCGAATTGCCGATTCTGGATGCGTAACCCCCACAGTCGGGCACCGAATGTCATTGCGGAGGTGCGAGTTCCAGCCGCACCCCGAGCAGGCGGACCGGCCGGTCGAGGTCGAACAGGTCGAGTACGCGCAGGGCGGCCGCGGTGATCACTTCTTCGTCGGTGCTCGGCTGATCGAGCTTGCGGATCTTGGTACGGGTGTAGAAGGTGTTGGTGCGCACGGTGACCGCCACGCGGGTGACGATACGCGACTGCGCCACGACGTCGGCCAGGGCCTGGCGGGCCAGATCGACTACCGCGCAGTCCATCTCGGTGCGCTCGGTCAGGTCGCGCGGGAAGGTGACCACGTGGCTGCGCGAACGTGGGAATCCATGGTTCGGCACTGACCGTGGAGTCGCCGCCGCCCTTGGCCAACAGCAGCAGCCACAGGCCGGTTCGCGGGCCGAACGTCGCGGTGAGCTGCTCGGCGTCGGTGTGCGCCAATTGCCAGACCGTTGTAATGCCCAGGCTGGCAAGCTTTTTGGCGGTCTTCGGCCCGACGCCCCACAGTGCGTCGACGGGCCGCTGGCCCATGACGTCCATCCAGTTGGCATCAGTGAGGGTGTAGATGCCGTCGGGTTTGCCGAAGCCGGTGGCGACCTTGGCGCGCTGCTTGTTGTCGCTGATGCCGACCGAACAAGCCAGCCCGGTCTCTTCGGCGATCTCGGCGCGGATCGTCTGGGCCAGCGCCACCGGGTCAACCACGCGGGCACCGACGTAGGCCTCGTCCCAGCCCCAGACCTCCACGGGATGACCGAGATCGCGCAGCACACCCATCACCTGATCGGAGGCCTCGTCGTAGGCGGCGGGGTCGGAGGGCAGAAACGTCGCATCCGGGCATCGGCGCGCCGCGCTGCGCAACGGCATTCCGGCGTGCACACCGAACTCGCGCGCTTCGTAGGAGGCGCACGTCACCACCTTGCGCGGCTCGGTCGGGTCACCGCTGCCGCCGACGATCGACGGGCAGGCCGACGAGTTCGGGGTGGCGGCGCAGCTCGACGGAGGCGAGGAACTGATCGAGGTCCACGTGCAGGACCCAAGCGCGAGACTCGGCCGCGCTCACTTCCCGCACAGCTTGCGGGCGACGCTCTCCCAGGCGTCGCCCAGCGCGTCGAGGGTCCGGCCGCGGTCGACCAGCTGGCGGGTGACGTAGTCGGCGTCGAGAAGCGCCAACAGCGCATCGGCCTGGGCGTCGAGGTCACCGGTGCTGCCCGCCGCCTCGAGCAGGACCCGAACGTGGGTGTGCATCACGGCGAACGGCGCGTTGTAGCGGGCGTCTGGGATCGCGGTTGGCCTCCGAGAGCAGCTCGCGGTGAGTGTCGACGAAGCGCAGCCGTTCGCGGCCGAAGGCCAGCAGGCGTTGCAGGGGAGCGTCGTCCGGGCCCAGCGGCGGCGGCCCGAACAGGACCGCATGCTGCAGGGCGCGCTCGTCCTCGTCCAGGAGCACCATCATCAGACCGGCGCGGCTGCCGAACCTGCGGAACACCGTGCCCTTGCCGACTCCGGCGGCGGTCGCGATGTCGTCCATGGAGACAGCGTCGGTGCCCCGCTCGGCGATCAGCGCGCGGGCCGCGTCCAGCAGCCGCAACCGGTTGCGTGCGGCGTCGCCACGCTCGTGTGGCGCTGCCACCGGCAGCTCACCCACCCCGTCCACGGCCGTCACCTTCTCCACTCTAGCTCAGCTGGAAATAAATCGGACTGCGGTCCGGTTATGTCGTGCGATGATCCGGGACGCAACGGAAGGAACTTCGGACATGGCAGATATCAAGGTCTTGACGCTGGTGGGCAGCCTGCGGGCGGCGTCGATCAATCGCCAGCTGGCCGAGCTGGCGGCGGAATCGGCGCCCGAGGGCATCAGCGTGACGATCTACGAGGGCCTGGGGGAGTTGCCCTTCTACAACGAGGACATCGACACCGAGGACGCGCCCGCCGGCCGTGGCGGCGCTGCGTGCCGCGGCGGCCGAAGCCGACGCCGCGCTGGTGGTCACCCCGGAATACAACGGCAGCATCCCCGGTGTGCTGAAGAACGCCATCGACTGGCTGTCGCGGCCATGGGGCAACGGGGCGCTGAAGGACAAGCCGCTGGCGGTCATCGGGGCGGCGCTGGGCCAGTACGGCGGGGTGTGGGCGCACGACGAGACGCGCAAGTCGTTCGGGATCGCCGGACCGCGCGTCGTCGAGTCCATCAAGCTGTCGGTGCCCGCCACGACCCTCGACGGCAAGCACCCGCGGGAGAGCGCCGAGGTCGCCGCAGGCGGTGCGTGAGGCCCTCGGGAAGCTCGCCGCCGAGGTGAGCTGAGCGCAGTTGTTACCGGCAGCCGCCGGCCGGGTCGCCTGCCGATCCCGCCGGCGGCTTTGCTGTCCGCGGGTGCGCGCGCCGCGGCGCGATGGCCTTGTCGGTGCCTGCTGGTAGACCTGTCGCAGTGCGGGATTCGGTCGGCGTGTTGTGACGTGCGACACGCCGCGGCGGACGGTGGTGAAGTGGTTACGACCAGGGAATTTCACAATTGTTATTCAGAACATGTTGTATCTCTTCTCGATGTCGCCCACTAGGTGTAGTGTCTGACAGGCCGACAGACCACAAGAGTCACAGGTCCGCCGGAACGCCGAAATCGGCTCGCCAGAGCCGATCCAGACGGCTCCGCCGGCTTGGAATTTCAGGTCCGAAAGCTCGCTGAAAGCTTCGTGAGTGCCTGCGCACCGCCCGTCCCGTGACCGTCTTTCTCTCATGTTTCGCTGAGGAGCCATACCGACAGATGACCATCACCGTCTACACCAAGCCCGCGTGCGTGCAGTGCAATGCCACCTACAAGGCGCTGGACAAGCAGGGCCTTACCTACGACATCGTCGACATCACCGAGGTGCCGAGGCACGCGACTACGTGATGGCGCTGGGTTACCTGCAGGCGCCCGTCGTGGTCGCCGGCGGCGACCACTGGTCCGGCTTCCGGCCCGACCGCATCAAGGCCCTCGCCGGCGCCGCGCAGTCAGCGCCTAGCGATCCGGGCGCCACGGGAGGACGTGATGAATCCGGATGGAGGGCGCCCGAGCTGGTGTACTTCTCCAGCGTCTCGGAGAACACCCACCGCTTCGTGCAGAAGCTGGGCCTGCCCGCCATCCGCATTCCGCTGCACGAGCGCATCGAGGTAGACGAACCGTATGTCCTGCTGCTGCCCACCTACGGCAAGGGCCGGGGTGACAGCCCGACTCTGGACGCCAAGGGCTACGTGCCCAAGCAGGTCATCGCATTTTTGAACAACCCGCACAACCGCTCTCTGATCCGTGGCGTGATCGGAGCCGGGAACACCCAATTCGGTGCCGAGTACTGCTTTGCCGGGACGCTGGTCTCGCACAAATGCAGGGTGCCACTTCTATATCGCTTCGAAATGATGGGAACCGCAGAGGACGTGGAAGCCGTCCGTGCGGAACTGGCTGAATTCTGGAAGGACGAGGACACGTGCCACCAACGGTCACAGCTGCTGAGCCTGTAACGTCGACGCACGCGTTGCCGGGGGAGACTGACTACCACGCGCTCAACGCGATGCTGAATCTGTACGACGCGAACGGCCACATTCAGTTCGACAAAGACGTCCTCGCGGCGCGCCAGTACTTCCTGGAACACGTCAACCAGAACACGGTCTTCTTCCACAACCAGGACGAGAAGCTCGACTACCTGGTCCGCGAGAACTATTACGAGCGTGAGGTTCTCGACCAGTACTCGCGCAACTTCGTCAAGTCGCTGCTGGACCGCGCCTACGCCAAGAAGTTCCGCTTCCCGACCTTCCTCGGCGCGTTCAAGTACTACACGTCCTACACGCTGAAGACCTTCGACGGGAAGCGCTACCTCGAGCGTTTCGAGGACCGGGTGGTGATGGTGGCGCTGACGCTGGCCGCCGGCGACACCACGCTGGCCGAGCAGCTCGTCGACGAGATCATCGACGGCCGGTTCCAGCCGGCCACCCCGACGTTCCTCAACTCGGGCAAGAAGCAGCGCGGCGAGCCAGTGTCTTGTTTCCTGCTGCGAATCGAGGACAACATGGAGTCGATCGGCCGCTCGATCAACTCGGCGCTGCAGCTGTCCAAGCGTGGCGGCGGAGTTGCGTTGCTGCTGACCAACATTCGCGAGCACGGCGCACCGATCAAGAACATCGAGAACCAGAGCTCGGGCGTCATCCCGATCATGAAGCTGCTGGAGGACTCGTTCTCCTACGCCAACCAGCTCGGTGCGCGCCAGGGTGCCGGCGCGGTGTACCTGCACGCCCATCACCCCGACATCTACCGGTTCCTGGACACCAAGCGGGAGAACGCCGACGAGAAGATCCGCATCAAGACGCTGTCTCTCGGTGTGGTGATCCCCGACATCACCTTCGAGCTGGCCAAGAACAACGAGGACATGTACCTGTTCTCGCCCTATGACGTCGAGCGCGTCTACGGCATGCCGTTCGCCGACATCTCCGTCACCGAGAAGTACTACGAGATGGTCGACGACGCGCGGATCCGCAAGACCAAGATCAAGGCGCGCGAGTTCTTCCAGACGCTGGCCGAGCTGCAGTTCGAGTCGGGCTACCCGTACATCATGTACGAGGACACCGTGAACCGGGCCAACCCCATCGAGGGCAAGATCACCCACTCGAACCTGTGCTCGGAGATCCTGCAGGTCTCCACGCCCTCGGAGTTCAACGACGACTTGTCCTACAGCAAGGTCGGCAAGGACATCTCCTGCAACCTCGGTTCACTGAACATCGCCAAGGCGATGGACTCGCCGGACTTCGGCCAGACCATCGAGGTGGCCATCCGCGGGCTGACCGCCGTCAGCGACCAGACCCACATCACGTCGGTGCCGTCCATCGAGCAGGGCAACAACGAGGCGCACGCCATCGGCCTGGGCCAGATGAACCTGCACGGATACCTTGCCCGCGAACGGATCTTCTACGGTTCGGAAGAGGGCATCGACTTCACCAACATGTACTTCTACACGGTGCTCTTCCACGCCATCCGGGCGTCGAACAAGCTCGCCATCGAGCGCGGCGCGACGTTCAAGGGCTTCGAGAAGTCGAAGTACGCCACCGGCGAGTTCTTCGACAAGTACACCGAGCAGGTGTGGGAGCCGGAGACCGAGAAGGTCCGCAAGCTGTTCGCGGACGCCGGCATCCGCATCCCCAACCAGGACGACTGGCTGCGGCTGAAGGACTCGGTGCAAGCACGGCATCTACAACCAGAACCTGCAGGCCGTTCCGCCGACCGGGTCGATCTCCTACATCAACCACTCGACCAGCTCGATCCACCCGATCGCCCGCAAGGTCGAGATCCGCAAGGAAGGCAAGATCGGCCGCGTCTACTACCCGGCGCCCTACATGACCAACGACAACCTGGAGTACTACCAGGACGCGTACGAGATCGGTTACGAGAAGATCATCGACACCTACGCCGCGGCGACCCAACACGTCGACCAGGGCTTGAGTCTGACGCTGTTCTTCAAGGACACCGCCACCACCCGCGACGTCAACAAGGCCCAGATCTACGCCTGGCGCAAGGGAATCAAGACGCTGTACTACATCCGGCTGCGTCAGATG
>CAVZWY010000028.1:0-143527 GCA_963779015.1 uncultured Planctomycetaceae bacterium
CCAGGGCGTGCAGGGCGTTGAGCGCTAGGGAGTTGACCGCAGGAAACACCGCGAGCTCCCCAGTGCGCATAGTAGGGCAGCAGCAGGGGGCGCCTTGCCGGTGTTGGTGCCGATCACAGCCTCCTCTATTTTGCGCAGCAAGGGCGTGATCATGCGGTACTTCTTCACCAGATCTTCGGTCACATGGATCAGCCACATGTGTGGTTAGAAGACACAAACTGCAGCTGTTGCAGCTGTGTGGAACAGGCTTCCCCATGCCAGCTTCTTCTGTGCTTTTAATAGATCATGCAGTCTTAACAGTTGTACTGATGACATTTAGACATTTGTTGCATCTGTTGCTGATGTGTATACCGTATGATCAAGAATGTGTGGGACAGCAGCTTGCAAAAACCGTTTGACACCATGGCAGCTTAAACAGGAAGCTGTCAACGAGAAACTGGAATTCCGATCGTTACGGCCGCAACATTCACGGCCAGTGCGTATTGCTGGCCCGGCGTTTGGTCGAATACGGCGTGCCGCTGGTGAGCGTCAACTGGCACAATGACGGTCACAACTTCTGGGATACGCACGGCGCGAATTTCTCACGCCTCAAAAAAGAACTGATTCCGCCGGCCGATCAGGCGCTCTCCGCGTTGATCGAAGATCTCGATCAACGCGGTCTGCTCGACGAGACGATCATCGCCTGGGTCGGCGAATTCGGCCGGCGGCCGCGGATCGACAACGGTAACGCCAACGACGGCGGCCGCGCGCACTGGCCGTTTTGCTATAGCGGCCTGCTGGCCGGCGGCGGCATTCACGGCGGAGCGATTTATGGGCGCAGCGACAAGCACGCCGCGCATCCGGAGGAGTCACCTGTCTCGCCGTTGGACTACGCAGCCACGATCTACCACGCCCTGGGGATCGCGCCCGATACGACCGTGAAAAACCGCATCAACCGGCCGATGCGCGTGTGCGAGGGCAAGCCGCTGCATGCGCTGTTCGGCTGAGACGCCGCTTGCCCTATTTGATATCGAACAGTTCGACCAGGAAGTGCAGCCTGGCGTTGCCTGGAATGGTGCCCGGCACGCCGCGGGCGCCATAGCCCAGCGCCGGCGGGATTTCCAATTCGATCATGCCGCCCTTGGGCACCAGTTGCATGCCTTCGGTCCAACCCGGAATCACGCGATTGAGCGGAAAGCTGATCGTTTCGTTGCGCTTGTACGAGCTGTCGAATTCGGTGCCGTCGTCGAGCCAGCCCTTGTAGTGCACCGTCACGCTGTTGCCCTTGCCGGGTTTGTCGTCGTTCGTGTTGCGCAGAATTCGATACTTCAAGCCCGAGGGGGTCGTGGTGAACTCCTTGGGCGCGTCTTTGTCGACCGGCCCGGGCTCGGCCGACGACGACGAATTGACCATCATGCCGAAAATGGCCACCGACAGAAGACTTAACAGAATGTGTTGCATGTGCATCGCGAAAGGCTCCGGCTGAAAAATTGCGTGTGGTTGGGACGCCGCGTGGGCGGACTCCTGAGGGAAGCATACGTTGAGGCTGCCCGGCTGGCTACTCGAAATAGCCGCCGTCGGCCGCTTCGAGACGGCCCGCACTGCTGGTATGATGGTGTCCAAGGGCCGCGGTTTGCGCCCGGCCCCGCCCGCCGATCCTCTCTCCTCGAGATATTCGATGCTTGCACGTCCCGCCGCGCTCTCGCGATTGCTACCCACGGCGTCCGCCGAACCATCCCTGTTAGCTCGTTGAGGTCGGCCACGATGCGCACCATTGTCCTGGCCATCTTGCTCGCCTCGGTCATCTCGCAATCGGTCGTGGCCGCGGCACCGGCGGCCGAGCCCGAGTTGGCGCACGACGTGATGCCGGTTCTGAAAAACCGCTGCGTGAAGTGTCACGGTCCGGCCAAGCAGGAAGCCGGGCTCGCGCTGCACACGGCCGCGGCTTTGGCGCGGGGCGGCGAAAACGGCGCGATCGTCGAGCCAGGCGATATCGATCTAAGCCTGCTCTGGCGGCGCGTCGACGGCGATGAAATGCCCCCCGACGAGCCGTTGTCCGACGATCAGAAAGAAACGCTCCGCCAATGGATTGCCGCCGGCGCCGCGGGTCTGCCGGACGCCGAAAGCTCCTCCGGCCGCGAACACTGGGCGTTCGAACCGTTGCACTTTCCAGAGCCACCGGAAGTTGGCGACGCCGCGTCCTCGCTTCAGCCGATCGACCGCTTCGTCAACGCGAAGCTGGCAGCCGCTGGACTAACTCACAATTCCGAGGCCGACCGCGCCCCATTGATTCGCCGCGTGGCCTTCGATCTGATCGGACTTCCACCCTCGCCTGCCGAGATTCAGACGTTTCTCGCCGATGCCGCGCCCGGCGCGTACGAGCGCATGGTCGAGCGCTATCTGGCTTCGCCTCACTACGGCGAGCGCTGGGGCAAGTACTGGCTCGACGCCGCCGGCTATGCGGACTCCAACGGCTACTTCAGCGCCGACACCGACCGGCCGCTGGCCTATCGCTATCGCGACTATGTGGTGCGCACGTTCAACGAAGACAAGCCGTTCGATCGCTTCGTCCTCGAGCAATTGGCCGGTGACGAATTATCCGGCTACACGCCCAACGCGCTCGCCACGGCCGAGATGATCTCGCTCCTGGAAGCCACCCACTTCTTGCGCAATGGCCAGGACGGGACCGACTCAAGCGACGGCAATCCCGACGAACTGCGCGTCGATCGCTACGCAGCGCTCGAATCCACGATGCAAATCGTCAGCTCTTCGTTGCTGGGACTGACATTGCAATGCGCCAAGTGCCACGATCACAAGTTCGAGCCGATTTCTCAGCGAGACTATTATCAACTGCAGGCGGTGTTCTACCCGGCAATGAACGTCGACAACTGGCTGAAGCCCAAAGAGCGTCAACTCGTCGTCAACCTGCCAGGCGTGCTCGAACGCTGGGAACAGCGCAGCCGGCGGATCGACCGGCAAATCGCCACGTTGAGAAGCGAATTCGCCGATTGGGCCCGCGAACACCGCTTGCCGAGCACCGTCATCTTTCACGATGAGTTTTCCGAAGCCGGACCCGCGCTCAGCGAAAACTGGACCAACACGGCCCCGGGCGATGACACGCCGGGCGGCACTCCGCCGGTCGAACTCGACGCGCTCGCCGCGCCGAGCGCCCTGCGCAAGTCCAACGCCCTGGCGATCGTCGAAAGCGGCTCGCAAGGCGATCGCTGGCTATCGACCCGAGAGTCGTTCGATTGGACGCCAGACGGGCAGGACGAGTGGATCCAGGTGACGTTCGACCTGGTGGCGGATCGACTGGAGCCGGGCAACAGCGGCGCCCAGCGCATCGCCTATTTCGTTGCGCTGACGGACTACAACGACAACGACCCGCAGCGCGGCGGTAACGTGCTCTTCGACGGCAATCCGGCCGGCGGAGCGGTCGTCGATCTCGACTATCCGGGCAGCGACTCGAAGCGCGCCGGTGAGCTGGGCGACGCCAGCTACCAGCCGGGCCACAGCTACGGTGTGCGCATCACGAAGGTCGGCGAAGACAAGTTTCGCCTCGAACACCTCTACGACGGACTGCCCGACGACAAAACGATCGAGTTGGCCGCAACCGATTTGCCGGACGGCGGGTTTGGGTTCGAATACTGCTGCGGCCGTAGCTTCATCGTCGACAACGTCATCGTCGAACGCAGCGCGCCCGGCGCCGCTCAGGACGAGCAAGGCCGCGATCTTTTGGAAACCATCCGCGCCAAGCGGCACGAGCTGAGCGCGGCCGTGCAAGTCGCCGAGCGCAAGCGGGGTGAACGGCCCGGCGAGATCGCCTGCGTGTTCGAGCGTTCGGCCACTCCGCCCGACGTGTTCCTGCTCGCTCGGGGCGACTATCGCACGCCCGGCGAGAAAGTCGAACCGGCGCCCTTGGCCGCGCTGGCCGATGACAATGAGGCATTTGATATTGCCGCGCCGTTTCCCGGCGCCACCTCCAGCGGCCGCCGCCTGGCCTGGGCTCAGTGGCTGACACAGCCCGGCGGGCGTCCGGCGGCGCTCATGGCGCGGGTGCAAGTCAACCGCATCTGGCAGCATCATTTCGGCACGGGCATCGTCGCCACGGCCGAGAACCTCGGCGCCAGCGGCGCGGTCCCTTCGCATCCGCGGTTGCTCGAATACCTGGCCGCCCGCTTTGTCGCTTCCGGCTGGAGCACCAAGGCGCTGCACCGCGAGATTCTCGCTTCAGCGGCGTATCGACAATCCAGCGCCTGGCGCGAAGACGCTTTTGCCGCCGACCCCGACAATCGGCTGCTGTGGCGGTTCTCATTGCGCCGGCTCGATGCCGAAGCGTTGCGCGACGCAATGCTCGCCGTCGGTGGCGAGCTCGATGCGCGCTTCGGTGGACACTATGTTCCGACAGAACGCAACGACCAAGGCGAAGTTGTCGCAAGACGGGGCGCCCCAGACGCAAAGCGGCGCTCGCTTTACTTGCAACAGCGCCGCACGCAAATGCTCAGCTTTCTCAACGTGTTCGACTCGCCGAGCATCGTGTTCAATTGCGTCGCGCGCCCCGTGTCGACCATTCCCACGCAGTCGCTCAGCCTGCTGAACTCCCGGTTCGCCGTCGACCGTGCGGCAACCTTCGCCAAGCGCATCGCTACCGAAGCCGGCACGGACGAAGCGGCTCGCATTGACAGGGCGTTTCTGCTGGCGGTGGCACGTGCGCCAACTCCCCAAGAGCAAGTGGCGTCGGTCGCATTCCTGGCGACGCAGCGCCAGCAGTACGCGGCCGACAATGAAGCCAAGGCCGCGAACGAAAAATCCTGGGCCGACTTCTGTCAGATGCTGTTAGCCAGCAACGCGTTCTTGTATGTGGACTGAACTACTACCGGCTGAAGCCGGTAGGTTCGAGGAGAATCGTGGCTACGGACTGAAGTCCTGCGCTCACGATTTGGTAATGCGGAAATTGTCGCCGCCATCGTCAGGCTCAGTGCCTTGTTGTTGGCGGATATATTCTTGGATCACCTCGTCAGTCACGTTGCCGCTGGATGCCACAAAGTAGCCGCGGGCCCACAAATGCCGACCCCAGAACTCTTTTTGCAGATGCTTGAACTCCATCAGCAACTTCCGCGAGCTTTTGCCCTTGATGTACTGCATGACCTTGCTTGGCGACAGATTCGGCGGACAGGACAGCAGCACATGCACATGGTCGCGAGACACCGAGCCCTCCAAAATCTCGATTTCGTTGGTTCTACACACTTCTCGCACCAGTTCCCGCAGCCGCATTCCGACCGCATCGGCCAAAATGGGCTTCCGATACTTGGTGATCCACACAAAATGGTACTTCAGGTCGAAACGGCTATGCGAACTCGTGCGGTACTTTTCCATCCCCAAATTCTAGCAAACGAAGAACCTAAAGGTTTCGCCTGAAGGCGAGGGTTTTAGACCCATCGCAAGGACAATAACGCCATGACCGACCGTGCTCGCACAGCTTCGTCGTCCTTGCTCGCCACGCAACTATCGCGGCGCATGTTCCTGGGACACTACGCCGGCTCACTAGGAGCTTTGGCGCTGGCGCATCTGGCGGGCTCCGCCGCGCAGGCTTCCGACGGCCGCGCGCCGGAACAAGCCGGTCCGATGCCGCGGCCCAAAGCGAAGAACGTCATCTGCCTGTTTCAGCACGGCGGCCCGAGCCAGATGGATCTGTTCGATCCCAAGCCGGCCTTGAACAAATATCACGGCCAGCCCTATCCCGGCGGCAACCTCGAAGTGCACTTCGACAAGCAACAGGGCAACGTGCTCGGCTCGCCGTTCAAGTTCCAAAAGCACGGCAGTTCCGGCATCGAACTGTGCGAACTGCTGCCGCACACCGGGCGCATCGCCGACCGGCTCACGCTCGTGCGGTCGATGAACACCGAAAGCGTCGATCACGAAAGCGCGCTGCGGCTGATTCACACGGGCAAGTTCCTGGCCGGCATGCCCACCTGGGGTGCGTGGGTCACCTACGCGCTGGGAACAGAAAATGAAAACCTGCCAGCCTACGTCGTGCTGTCGGATCCTGGCGGGCTGCCGGTCGACGGTGAACGCAATTGGACCGCCGGATGGCTGCCGGCCGTTTATCAGGGCACCACGTTTCGCTCGGGCAAGTCGCCGGTGCTGAACCTGCACACGCCCGAGGGTGTCACGCCCGCGGCCCGGCGCAACCAGCTCGACTTTCTCGCCCAGCTCAACCAGCAGCACCTAGAGCGTCATCCGCGCAACAGCGAGCTGCAAGCGCGACTGGCTAATTTCGAGACGGCCGCGCGCATGCAAACGGCCGTGCCTGACGTATTGGACATCTCGGGCGAGACCGAGGAAACACGGCAGCTCTATGGGCTCGATCGCGACGCCACGCGCGAGTACGGCACGCGCTGCTTGCTGGCGCGGCGGCTGGTCGAACACGGCGTGCGCTTCGTGCAAATCCTCTTGAAGAGCCAGCCTTGGGACACTCACAGCCGCAACGCCGAAAGTCTGCGCAGGACTGTGCGACATGACCGACCGGCCCAGCGCCGCGCTGGTCGAAGACCTCGAGCGCCGCGGCTTGCTCGAAGAAACGATCGTGCTCTGGACGGGCGAATTCGGCCGGCTGCCCATCTCGCAAGGCGCCGACGGCCGCGACCACAACCGCCGCGGCTTCTCGCTGTGGATCGCCGGCGGCGGTTTCAAGCCGGGCTACGTCCACGGAGCCACCGACGAGTTCGGCTACGAAGCGGTGCAAGACATCGTCACGGTGCACGATCTGCACGCCACGCTCTTGGCCGCGCTCGGCCTCGACCACCGCCGGCTAGTCTTTCCACACGATGGCAGACCAACAGCGCTGACCGATCCCGACGTCACACAGGCAGAGGTGGTGAGGGAGTTGCTGGGTTGAGGTCGATGACGAAAATGGTACGCCGCAATATCGACGTGGACAATGTACGAAATCAAACGGATTGACCGGAATCTACGAGCCGCTGGCGAACCGTTGGGAAGCAAGCCCAAGTTTTGGTTTTTCGAGCACGATACGCGATTTTTGTTCAAGGCGGATGATCGAGGAACAGGTGAGGATTGGGCCGAGAAAGTGACTTGCCATCTCTGCGAGCTCTTGGGCCTGCCGCATGTGCACTACGAGTTGGCCGCGGAGTATGAAGGAGCCAAGCGCATTTGGCCGGGCGTCGTGTGTGAGACGTGCGCACCGCAGCCGCCGTATTTGATTCTTGGCAACCAGCTTTTGTTTGACCGGGATCCAGCGTACCCAAGAGATGAAGACCGCAAGTACAAGGTGCGACAACATACAGTGGCCGCGGTTGCCGAGGCGATTGGTCACCTCTTGCCGCCAAGCAGCGAGTGGTCGCGAGCGCTGCCGACTGGAGTGGAATCGGCCTTCGAGGTTTTCATCGGATACGTCATGCTGGATGCCTGGGTCGCCAACCAAGATCGACATCATGAGAATTGGGGCGCATTGAGTGATGACGACCTGCGGCTAGCCCCGACATTCGACCATGGCGCGTCGTTGGCTCGGAATTTGAGCGATGACGAACGGCGTGAACGCTTAACAAGCAAGGACACAAATTATCAAATCCCGGCTTATGCTCGTCGAGCTCGGTCAGCCTTCTATTCGGGTATTCCCGCCGCAAAACCGCTTGGAACGGTTGAGGCGTTTCAGGAGTTCGCAGGTTTGGCCATGAATGCGGCCAAGATCTGGTTAGGTTGCCTCAGCGGGATCGATCGCCCAGCGATTAGCGGTATTCTTGATGAAATTCCTGCCGAACGGATGACTGAGCCCACCAAACAGTTTACGCTGGAATTGCTGATGACGAATCACAAACGACTCCTGCAAGAATCCACCAAACTATGAAAGCTATGAAAGCGCTGTTCGTAGCATGGCGTTCGGATGACGACGCAGGATGGGGACCCGTCGGACGACTCGACTTCGACGGCAAGCTATACCGTTTCTGCTATGTCCGTGGCGCGCGTACGTTGTCCCAATTTCGTCCGTTCCCAGGAATGAACGATCTTGAACAAGTGTATGAATCGGAAGAACTGTTTCCTCTATTTGCGAACCGATTGCTCTCCAAGGCGCGGCGAGAATATGACGACTTTCTCCGGTGGGGGGGATTCGATCCGACCAATCCACCAGATCCCATCGCCATTCTTGGAGTCACCGAGGGAATTCGACAAACGGACGCGATTGAGGTTTTTCCGTGTCCGGTGCCCGACGCGAATGCATGCTATTTGAACAAATTCTTCCTGCACGGAATTCGGTGGATGGGCGCGGAAGCCATCGTTCGCATCGGCGAATTGCAGCCGGAGGAGGCGCTCGTCGTCGAACCCGACGCCGAAAACTTGGCCGACCCAAGTGCCGTCGGAGTTCATACGCAGGACGGCGTGAAGATTGGATATATTCCACGGTATTTCGCGCACGACGTGTGCAAGTTGTTGAGCGGTTGCGATGGCGATTTCATTGAACTCTTCGTCGAGCGAGTCAATGGCGAGGCACCGCTGCAAAACCGCGTCTTATGCCGCATTCGTGCGTGCTGGCCGGAAGGATTCGAACCTTGTAGCGGCGATGCTTTCTTGCTGATTCCATCCGGCATGCCGGCGCGCTGCGAGTAGAGGCAGCACAAGCAACGTAACCCCGGATAGTTCACCAGCGCACCTCGTCTATCCGCTTGACGCCCAACAAGCGGCAAGCCGATCCGGACGTGACAAAGCCGGAGATGATGAGCGCGTTGTTGCGGCACGGGTCCATTCGATGTGACGGCTGTGCGCGGTATAGCCGGCTGAGTCGGCTTCGCAGGTCAATTCATGAATGTGCTCCGCCGCATGAATACATGAATAGTAGCTCGACTTGCACAATTCTTGCCCCAAAGGACAGTCAGTGGCACTTGCTCTGTAATCTTCAATGTCTGAGTCCGCACAAGTTGCTAATTCACCTCCCGCGACGCGACGCTGTTGGCTGCGGTTCAGTCTGCGCTTCCTCATGCTGCTCGTGGTCCTGATTGCCGTTCCGCTGGCTTGGAAGGTCAACCGGGTGCGGCATCAGCGGGCGGTCGTGAGGGATATTGAAAGGCTGGGCGGTCTGATCAACTACGATTACCAGCGCTGGCCCGCTTCCAACACGGGCCAACCCCCCGGGCCCGCGTGGATGCGGCGCTTTCTGGGCGATGATTTTTTTGCCGACGTCGTACACATCATCGTGACGGATTCGGGAGTGACGGACGACTTGCTGGCAAAACTGGCGAGTCTGCCGGAATTGCAACTGCTTAGCGTGCGTTCGGACCGGATCACCGATCAGGGTGTAGCGATCCTAGCTCGCCAGAGGAATTTAATGAGCCTGAGCCTGTGGTCGAAGCAGATCACTCCAGCCAGCATCGATCACTTGCAGGAGTTGCCGAACCTGGTGTTCCTGCGCTGCTCGGGTTCCAAAGTGGACGATGCATGGATTCCGCACCTGGCCCGGCTGAACGCGTTGGAATCAATCGTCTTCAACGATACCCGCGTGACCGACGAAGGCCTCGCCGGTTTGCGGTCCATGCCCAAGCTGCGCGCTCTCTACTTCGAACATACGCCCTTCACCGACGCCAGGCTCGAACAATTGCAGCGATTCGAGAACCTGACGAGAATTGGCCTGCATGACACGCAAGTCACCGCAGGTGGCATCCAGCGAATTCAGAAGGCGCTGCCAAATTGCGTGGTGCGAAAGTATTGATGCTGCAAGCGCTCTTCACGCGCCGCGCCCGCACGCTCTCCGCGCGGCGCGTTGACCGATGTGCCAACCACGGGAAGAATACCCGGCTCGCGGCGCCACGGTGGGGCTGCTTTCTACTGTTGCCTGCATATTGCGGAGGTCCATCCATGCCCGCGCGTGCCAACTATTATCACCTGAACCGGCCGGCGATCGATGCTCTGGCTGGAGTGAACAAGCACGTCAATAGCATCGACGCCAAGCTGGCGCACTGTTGGAATTGCGTGTCTCGCAAATCAACGGCTGCGCCTATAGCGTCGACTTGCACGCCAACCAGGCACGCACCGCGGGCGAGACGCAGCAGCGGCTCGATTGCCTGGCCGTGTGGTGGGAATGCGACTTCTTCGACGCGGCCGAGTGCGCCGCCTTCCGCTGGGCCGAGGCGCTGACGCACGTTTCCCAAACGCACGCACCGGACGAAGTGTACGCCGCGCTTGCCGAGCACTATTCGGACGTGCGGATCGTGGACTTGACGTTGATCATTTCGACCATGAATGCCTGGAACCGCATCGCAATCGGCCACCGCACGCACCCGGTCCGGCGGCGCGAATCGGCGTCGTAATCCGCCGTGATTCTCATTTCGTGGGCGCGAGTCCCGCGCCGCCGTTGGCTGTTGCTCGCCTTCTACCGCGCGGCGTGGCTATACTGGGTCTGACTTCTGGCGGATTCAGCTACAGAACTGTCTGGCGAATTCGACTACGAGACTGACGAACACCATCGAATAGCTGCTGGGAGATGTGCCATGCCGCGCTGGAACTTTTGCCGGAGGAATCACCGTTTGCGAATTCAATTCCCAATGGGCGCGCTGGTCATGGTCCTGCTGGCGGCGAGTGTCGCTCGCGGCGAACTAGCGGCGTCGGACGAGCCGTTTGCTGCGGACCAGGCATATATCAGGGAACACTACACCAAGTACGAGTACCGAATTCCTATGCGCGACGGCGTGAAGCTGTTCACCGCCGTCTACGTGCCCAAGGACGATTCGCGGACGTATCCGATACTGCTCACGCGCACGCCGTATGGACTGCGGCCCTATGGCGAAGGCAATTTCCCCGAGTCGCCCCGCGGGCCGCTGAAGTACTATGCCAAGGAACGGTTCATCTTCGCGTATCAGGACGTGCGTGGGCGAAACGCCTCGGAAGGCGAGTTCGTGCACGTGCGTCCGCACCAGGCCGAGAAGGGCCCCAAAGACTTCGACGAGAGCACCGATACGTACGACACGATCGAGTTTGTGGTGCAACACGTTCCCTTGAACAATGGCCGCGTCGGATTGCTGGGCATCTCGTATCCCGGCTTCTATTCGGCCGCCGGCATGATCGACGCGCATCCTGCCCTGAAATGCGTTTCACCGCAGGCGCCGGTTACCGATTGGTTCATCGGCGACGATTTTCGCCACAACGGCGCGCTCTACCTGGCACACTCGTTTCGCTTTCTATCGTTCTTCGGGCAGCCACTAAAGAAACCCACGCGCCAGTTGCCGATGCCATTCGACTACGAGACGCCGAATGGCTATGAGTTCTATTTGAACCTGGGGCCGCTAGATGAGGTCGAGCAGAAGCACTTCGAGAAAGGAATCATCTTCTGGGATGAATTGCTCGAGCACGACACGTACGACGCGTTCTGGAAAGCCCGCACCATCCTGCCCCATCTAAAGAATATCCGGCCGGCCGTAATGACCGTGGGCGGCTGGTTCGATGCGGAGGATTTGTACGGACCGCTGAACGTCTACCACTCTACCGAAGAGCAGTCGCCTGGCGCGACCAACATGCTGGTGATGGGGCCCTGGGCCCACGGTGGCTGGCATTCCGGCGACGGAGCGTCGCTGGGCAACGTCTCGTTCGACCAGAAGTCATCCGTGTTCTATCGCGATGAAATCGAGCTGCCCTTTTTGAAGCACTACCTCAAAGATGCAGACGACCCGCAATTGCCCGAGGCCTATGTCTTCGAGACCGGCACGAACCAATGGCGCAAATACGACCAGTGGCCGCCGAAGAGTGTTTCGCCCAAGACGTTGTACTTTCAATCCAACGGGCGATTGAGCTTCGAACCGCCGACTCAAGGCGACCAGGCGTTCGACGAGTATGTGAGCGATCCGGTCAAACCGGTGCCGTTTATTCCCAACATCGCCATCGGCATGACGCGCGAGCACATGCTCGACGACCAGCGCTTCGCGTCCTCGCGCACCGATGTATTGGTCTACGCGACCGAGCCGCTGACCGAGGACGTGACGATCGCCGGCCCCATCACGCCCAGTCTGTTCGTTTCGACCACCGGCACGGATTCCGACTGGGTCGTCAAGCTCATCGACGTTTACTCAGGCGATTTCCCCAACCCCGACCCGAATCCCGCGGGCGTGCAGATGGGTGGTTATCAACAACTGGTGCGGGGTGAGTTGATGCGGGGCAAGTTTCGCGACAGCTTCGAAACGCCCAAGCCCTTCGAGCCCGGCACGGTGACCAAAGTGCAATACGTGATGCCCGACGCCTACCACACGTTCCGACGCGGTCATCGGATCATGGTGCACGTGCAGAGCTCGTGGTTTCCGCTGGTCGATCGCAATCCGCAACGCTTCATGAACATCGCCCACGCCAAGGCGGACGACTTTCAGAAGGCAACGCAACGGGTCTACCACTCGCCGACGGAGAGCTCGCACGTGCAAATCAACGTGCTGGAATGAGAACGAGGTCTGGCCTTCAATCGGCCAGGACATCGTTGAGTCCGGCCAGCGCGTCGTCGAGCAGGGTGACGTCGCTGGCGTCGGCACTGTCGTCTCGTTCTTCATCGAGCCAGGAAACGTCGTCGAACAAAAGTTCCGCGGTTTTGTCGTCGAGTTGACCGGATGGCGTGTCGTTGCCGCTCGGGGCGGTCGCGAGCGGCTCCTCGTCGAGCGTTGTGATTGGCGTGGTTGGCTTGGATGCTACGCGCCGTGACAACGGCATTCTCGTCGTCTACCAGCATCGTGGGTGCGGCCGCCGCTGTTACCACCAAAGGTCCGGGATTGGACGGCATGAAATACGGCCAAGCGACCAGCGGATCGGGACTCTTGACGCGCACCTCGGTGGTAAAAACATAGGGCACGCCGGGAATGGCGCTGGGGAACGTTAGCTCGATCATGAAGGCCGTGGCGCCCGAGGCGGGCACAGGCATATCGCCCACATAGACACCGCCTCCCTGGTCGCTCAACACAGTGCTCTGCCACACGATCTCGGGGTGGTATCCGTGGCGGAAATCGCGCTCGTTCGGATTGGTGGCATACCAGAGCAAAACCTGAGTCGGCGAACTGGTCGTCTCGACGCGCAGCGAACCGTCCTGTTCGTCAGTCCAGGAATACTGAGGCAGCGTGCGATTGTTCAAATAGGCATCGAAGAACGTCAAAGTGCTGTCGCTGGCGCACGAGTCCAAGCCGTGGCCTGTGTTGGGTATGTAGCGAACATAGAGCGGCCCGGGCACGTCGTGCATATAGAACTGCCCGGAGTCGGGCACGAAGAACTCATCGCCGGTGGAATCGATCAGCAGTTTCGGAATGTTGGTCAAGTTGCTGTTGAACAAGTAGCTGTAAGGATCGACGATGCGGCCCAGGTCCTGATTGGCTGGCTCGAGCACGTTCTGAATCAAATCGAAATCCTGATAGTCGCCAACGGCAGGGGAGAAGAATCCGTAGAAGCCGTAGTGGTGGACGAACGATTCGTCCATGTTCAACAGATCGATCACGCCGGGGATGATCGCCTTGACGCGCGTGTCAACGGCGCCAGTGAGCCAGGTGGTCCAGCCGCGCTTGGAGTAGCCGGTGACCACGAAATCGTCGATCGTCGAGCCGCCAGTAACGGTGGGAATGAACGCTTGTGCCGTGTCCATGGCCCGCACGGCGCTCTTGACCATGGGCAGCAATAGCGGCCAGGTTTCGTTCCCGGGATCGCCCAGGTGGGTGACGAACTGATTGAACGTGTAGGAGATGATTTCGTCCTCGCTGCGATAATCTATCGGCATTTCGTCGAAGAAGTAGACCGACTCGTCGGGCACGCCGCGCAACTGCACGGTAACGGCGTGGGTAGTCAGCGCCAGGCTGAGCAATCCGGGATCCGGCGAAGTGGGCAGTGATTCGGTGTTGCTGCCCCCGTCGATAAAAAGCAGCGCCGAACTTGAGATGGCGCCAGTCGGCACGACGATCTTTACCCAATGGTCCCAAGCAGGGTCATTCACGTCGCCGGAGTGCCAAGTCTGGCTTGTCATGTTCAACGCGTAATAGGTATAGCCCGCTCCGACACCTGTGTACGACAGCGACCAGGTGTACGACGAATCAAAAGTATTCACATAGTCGTATAGCGCGTTGCTGCCGATCGTGTCGATCAACAGCGACGATAGATCGCTCGTGCCCTGGTTGCCGGCGATGTCGGTCACGCGCGCTCGCAGTTGCACCAGGTAGGGCCCATCGATCGGGTCGGTGGCCGGCAGCGCCGGAGTAAGCTCGAAATACGATCCGCCGTTGTAGAGCGTCGAAAGCGTGCGCCCCAGTTCGCCCGCGTCGTTAAAATCGCCGTCGTTGTTGATGTCCACATCCAGGATCACTTGCGTGCCGTTGGCCAAACCCAGACCCCCGGATGCCGTAACGGTCACGTGCGGCGTCAGGTCATCGCTAAAAGTGACCAACGTCGCGACATCGACCGTGGGAGCCACCGTTTGAATCGTAAGGGTCAGCGCGTTCGACAGGCTGCTCACGTTGCCGGCGCCGTCGACCGCGCTGGCAGTGATAGAATGGGTTCCGTCATTCAAACTGCCCAACGTGAACTGAGCCACAGGGCCAGCCGTTTGCTGTCCAACGGGCGAGCCATCGACGAAGAGTGTGACGGTCGAACCCAATTCAGCCGTGACCTCGATCGTGGGCGTGTCGTCGTTGGTAATGTTGTCCGTGTCACTGGCGCCCGAATCGCTGCCATCGGTGAGATCGGGCAGTGCAGGGGTTGCGATGGATCGCTTGAGAGTGAACGGAACGTCAAACACGCTTGTCTGGCCAAAAGAGTCCTCCGCAGACAAATGGAACGTATAGGGTCCGTCCGGCAATGTCCCACCATACATTGTTTCCAACTGCGCTTGATCGATCGTAAAACTCCCTCCCGGCTGCACCAAAGGCAAGAGGTTCGTCGCCACGGGTCCCGCGTTGAGCCCTCCGAGAAAACTCGTGATCGGCTGAACGCTTGTTAGCAGCCCGTTTATTTAAGGCGATTGATGGTGCGGGCGGGGTTGGCGGGCGGTGCGCGCGAGGGCGGCGCGTGCCGGCGCGCGTCTCAACGATCCCACGGTCCATAGCGCACTCAGGATAAATTGCACAAGCCAAACAAGGTCGGCGGGGGCTTGCAGCGCTCTTGGTTTGCCGATCCCGAACAACTTGAACATGATCCGCGCCAGGTTGTGCGCCGCAGCCGCAATTCGGTAGCGTTTGGTCACTTCTTCCAGTTTGCGGATCCACGTGCGACGCGAGCCGCCCGTGTCGCACACGTGCGCGAAGCTGCGCTCCACGCGTTCGCTCCGCAGCCGCCCCAGCCGCTTCCCTTTCGCGCGCGACATGCGGCGGCGGTTGTTCTGAACCGCGCGTCGGACTTCGTCCGGCTTGTCCGTCCAAACGCGATCGTCTTTCCGCTTCGGCTCGGGAATGTACGTTCGCATGTCGAGATCGGCGGCCAGTTCCAGCGTCGCGTCCGCGTGATAGCCCTTGTCGGCGGCCACCTCCTGCACCGCGACTTCACTCTCCGCCGCTTCCAAGTTGACGCGGGCTTCGATCACGCTGTCGACGAGCGTCTGCTGATCGGCGTGATCGGCCGGCAGAATCTCAGCAGCCAGCAGGATTTCACTCTCCAAATCGACCACGTGCTCGGCCTTGTACGCCAAGTGCGTGCGGCCGTCTTTCAGCTTGGTGATCCGCGCGTCGGGATCGGTCTTCGAGACCCAATCCTCGTTCGAGGCCGTCTTCTTCCGCTTCTTGTCGTAGCGGCGAATTTCTTCGTCGCTCGGTTCCGTATCCGCGTCGATCGCGCCGTCCTCGTGCATCAGTCGCGTGACGTATTGCTTCCAGTCTTCGCCCGTGTCGCGCCGCACGATGCTCTTCATGGCCGCGTTGGCTTCGAGTGTCGTGCTGTCGACCCCCACCGCCTTGCCGGAGAGCAACCGTTTTTCGTCGGCAATCCGCAGAACAAAGCGAAACACCTCGTCGAACACCTCCGCGCCGAGCCGCTTACGCGTGACCGACATCGTCGAATGGTCGGGCGTGACCTCGCCCAGCGGCACCCCCAAGAACGTTCGCAGGCTCAGGCTGTCGGCGCATCGCCAGGCGATGCCGCGCTGGCTGTCGATCCCCTCGAAGTAGCCGATCAGCAGCATGCGAAAGTACACGCCCGGCGGAATCGACGGCTTGCCGCGTTTCTCTTCCTGTTCGTAGTACCGCCGGCAGCGCCGCTCGATCCAGCGATCGAAGCCGGCTTCGGCCAACAGCCCATTGAGCTTCCCATAAAATGGGTGGCCGTCTGAACGCGGCAAGTCCTCGGCGGTAATGAACAGCGACTCCTGCCGCTGCCTCCGTTTGCCCATCGCCATCCGTGTCCCTCCAACGATCGATCCGTCGAAACCGACCCCGGCATAAGTTTAGCGCCCTCGCGGCAGAAAGGAATATCTAAACGGGCTGTTAGGGTTCCAGCGACTTGAGGATCCTGGGTAATTCCATCATTGTTGGGAATTCCGCTAGGCCCAGTGTCATTCGCAAGCGCTGCGGTGATTTGCGGCGGCGTGATGTTGATCTTGATCAGCCAGTTGAGGAAGTTGGTGCCGTTGTTGCGAGCGGCATTCTCGTCACCGGCCGCACTGACCAAGTGGTCCTTGTTGTAGTCGTACTGGTAATCCACGGCCACCGGGTTCAGAAACGTGTGAGGGTTGTTGCGTGCCCCGATTTCATCCGCAGCACTAGAAACGGCGAAGCCAGCCCCCGTATCCCCGTCACCCGAGTCGCCAATCGCGTTGCCGAAGAAGAACACGTCGCCGGCGGCCACCGCCCCGGCTGCACCGGGGCCGTCCGGATCGACCGTCAAGGCCGAAGCGGCCAGACCGGTTTGAGCCGTCGGCAGCACGGCCACTTCCAGCCATTTGGTGTTCGGAATGGCATTGTCGGCCCAGGTGATGGTCACCCGATCCACGCCGCTGACGTTGCGTACCTGCACGTCACTGGGCGTCGGAGCAACCGCCCAGCCACTGGGCGTATTGTTGTTGCCAATCTTGAACACGAAGTTGTTGGCCACGTTGCCCAAACCGTTCAGGCCCGAGTGATCGACGCCAGTCGACAGGTCGATCATGATGCCGTTGAGGCCCTTGGTGAAACCGGTCACGTTGGCGAACGTGGCCAGACCCGTCACCCCCGGAATGTACGCCGACTTGCTGGGATCGATGGCCGCATCGTCATTGGCGTTGATCGCCGTGCTATTGCCGCCGTAGAACGAGTTGTTGTAAAAGATATGACGCCCGGCCACGGTGGAGGTCAATTGCGGTACGTATGCCGTTGGATATTCGATCGCACGGAAAGTGAAATTGACTAACAGCGTATCGAGTCCCGGATCGGTCAGTCCCAAGTTGGGAATCGTTTGTTCCATGCCGAGCTGACCTCCTGCGACGTAGGGATTCACGTATCTCCAGACCTCGGTTCCATCGGAGGTTACTTCAGAGAACGTTCCGTCAACGCCGTACGTGATCAGGGAGTCGCCATTGGGAAGACGCTGAATGCCCGAGATGATCGCCGAGAAATCGGCGGCCGCGGCGGTGTAAGTCCAGACCGTGCCGGCGGGGCCGTACGGTTGGCCGGCCGCGAGTGTATAGTTGCCGTTGATATCGACCGGCGGCGCGATCTCTTCCGTGGTGCTGTAGTCCGTGCCGGGACGACCGAAACCGTTGTTGAACACGGTGATGTCGCCCGCCCCAGGCAGACCGTCCTCAACCCACTTGGGATCGTGCTGGAAATACAACATGCGATCACCCGCGGTCCCTCGATCATAGGCTTGGGGATTTCCCCAGCGGTACAGCAAATCGCCCCCCTTGCCGGAGTTGCCGCCGCTATGGCCGGCTGCCTCGGCTGTCGTGGTGCTGTGATCGATGATCCAGAACTCGCTGAACTCGCGCGACGATATGACGATCTGATCGAGGTCGGCGTTGTAGTCGATAGGCCGCGTGAATCGCTTCGGCAAAACCCGAGAGGCCGTCGATGCAGGCCACGAAGATATCGACGAGGCCGCGGTTCTTCAGATCGGTCAGGCAAGCGAGCCAGAACTTGGCCCCTTCGCTCTGGCCGAGCCACAGTCCCAGCAACTCCTTGTGTCCTTCAAGATTCACGCCCAAAGCCACGTAAATCGTGTGCTGCGAGACGCGACCATTCGCGCCGCGCACGTGCACGACGATGCCGTCGAAGTACACGATCGGCCACAGCGCGTCGAGCGGCCGCGTGCGCCAAGCAGTCACTTCGGCGTCGAGGTCGGTGGTGATCTCCGAGATCAGCGTGGCCGAGACTTCCACGTCGTACAGTTCGCGGACGATCTCTTGAATGTCACGCGTGGTCATTCCCTTGGCATACAACGCGAGGATCTTTTCGTCGAAGCCCGGCACGCGTCGCTGGTGCTTGCCGATCAATTGCGGCTCGAAAGTCCCGTCACGATCGCGGGGCGTGGCGATGGTCAGCTCGCCCACGTCGCCTTGCACCGTTTTTTGCGAACGCCCATTGCGACGGTTGGGCTTGGATCGCTTGGCCAAGCTCGCCAGCGGCGGCTCGGCCCCGTTCGACGGCACCGCCCGCGGTTCGCCGCCAGGGGACACCGCCTTGCGCCCCAAATGAACATCCATCTCGCTGTCGAGCATCCGCTCCAACGCCGACTTCATCATCAGTCGCATCAAACCATTGAGGTCCTCGGCCGTCCTGGCCTGACCCGCAATCTCGCTTGCTAGCTGCTCCGCCCGCGTGCGTAAAGAATCATCCATGTGTCAATCTCCTCATCAGGAAAGGGTGACAAAAACTACCCATTCCTGCTAGCTGACACAAGATTCCTTACAGGCCCCTCAACGAATGTGGTGATTGCTTTGTTGCATCAACTGGCTTCAAACACAATTGACACATGCATTTGTCTCGCTGCATCAGATAGCCGATGCCGACAGGTTCGACGAAGGCGTTTCGCTTTCGTGCCTTGCGATTAAGTTTCTCAACTCGTCGCCGACATTTGCCACAGCAGAATTCGTCACTGCGAGAAACATCAATCGCCGTGACGTTCAGTCCAATCGGCTCGTACCCAAACTCTATGTATCCTGGTCGCATATCAGGATGTTCCTCCCATAACGTAAGACCACACTCCGACAAGTAGTCTCGATACTTGTCTCGCAATCGTACGGGCACAGCAACGATTATCCACAGTTCATTCTCCATCACAACGTACGGCTCATCTAACCAGTAATTACTCATTCGTTCCTTTCTGTTGCTTTTGTTCTTCTACAGTTTTAATCGAGTGATGGTGCCGACACATCGATTGCAAATCATCCCAATCAAACGGATCGCCGCCAGAAACGACGTACTGCTTCCTCGGGATTACGTGGTCAACAACCGTTGCCGTGATATAGCGACCATCTTCCTCGAAGCATCGAACGCAAAACGGATTCTCCTGCAGGAACAACTCTCTGTTGTGGCGCCACAACGGCGACTTATAGAATGCTTTATCTGCTTTTCTCTCCGCTGACTGCTCGAATATCGAGGGAAATGGATTGTGTGTCGGTATCTTTCTAGGCACTGTTCTCCGTTCGATAGAATATAGGCCCGCGCGATCGTCACGATGAGCGGCGTGCGCGACGTGCCCAGATCGCGCTGCGCGTCGGCGGCGTCCTGAGCCGGGTTGGCGGCGGGAAACCCTTCCACGGGCTTGGATGGTGGAAGCGACAATTCGCCGGCGGTTCGTCATACAGCACCGGCGTCATCGTTTCGCGGTCGAACCAAACGTCCTTACCCCAGGGGGAACGCCGATAAACCGATAGTTGCTCGCGCGGCTTGTCCGTGGGCTGCGGTGTGAAAAGGGGGTCGCCCGGCACTTCCGCGGCGGCTTCTTCCCACAGCTTCAAAGCCGCGGTGAGCGTGTTCGTGAACTTGGGCACGTTGCCATCGTTGTCGAGAACCGGCAGCGTAGCGGGCGGCGGTTCCAACGGCTCGGGTGATGGATCGGCGGAGAGCGATTTATCGTCGTTCACGAAGTCACCGGTCTCATTCGAGATCGTCCGCGAATCGGTTGCCGATGTTGACGTTGCCGCAAATGCTTCGGGAGCAAGCTGAACGTCGACGACATCAAAGTCGCCCAACTCGCCCGAGTCTTGCGCGTCTGCGCGGATGTCCGACTCCATCTCTGGGTTGGCGTTGACTCTCTCCTGTTGATCGTCCCGTTCGTCTTCCATGTTCATCGCGAATCCTCCTGCGAAATGACGCGGACCAACAAAAAAAGGCCCGTTGCTTATGGCGTGCTTTCGCGCGCTCGAAGCAACGGGCCCTTTGGATACCTGCTTTTCTCGGCAAGCCCCGCTATGGAACCCGGGTGTGAACGGACGTAAAGTTTCTACGACGCCGCGCACACGAGTCTGATGTCGCACATTTTACATAAATGACGCAAGATCGCAGTGCGCGGAATTAGGCCACTAGGAGAATTCTTGGTCACTCCGCGGTCCACGAACCACTCGCGCGGGTGGCCCCTCAACTTGTTGTCGGGGTCACCAATTCACAAGAGAAATCTATCTCAGTCCGACAAGACTCCCAACCTATCGGGTCTACTTTCCCCGTCGTTCCATGGGGGAAACAAAGGTGACAGCCACGTGACAGCCACCAAATCTGGAAAACATGCGTGGTTTGGATATTAATTTCTCGTTCTTGGGCTACCCGTCCCTAGCATTGGGATTCCTTGCTTTCCCGCACCCTTTAGCCGTCGGGGCTCGGCAAGTCCGTTAGTTCAGGCCGTGGCCTGACGCCTTCCTCTCGCGATCGTCAAGCAGATGGCCAATGAGCCCTCCGAGCCGGTGGCGGCCCGTCGCCAGCGCAGCGCTCACCTCACGATCCACCACAACACGAGCAACAGACAAACCGCCACGCCCGCCACCAACCACCACGGCTTGGGCGATTGAGGGCTGTCTTCCTTGGAAATGTATTGCTCGCAATACGGACAGCGCTGGGCATCCTCGTGGATCGTCCGATGGCAGTAAGGACACGGGACCGTGGGCTCGTCGTCATCGTCGTCGAAATCGCTATCGATTTCATCGTCGTCGTCGTCTTCCTCCCAGTCTTCCTCGTCCCAGTCGGTCACGGCAGCACTCCGCGCGGGAATTCGCTGGGGTCGTGGTAGCAGAACATTTCCACCTGATGGCCGTGATCGCTGGCCAGGCGGCGGAGTTGCGCGATGCTGGCGCGGCGGCCTTCGTCATCGTCGGCCCGCTCGGCCGCCAGCCGCGAGACAGGGTGTCGGTCGCTATCGAGCTCGATACGCAGATAGTACGCGTCGCCCACGTGCAGCACCCAATGGTCCCCTTGTTCGATGGCG
Organism: uncultured Planctomycetaceae bacterium; assembly: GCA_963779015.1. Classification (GTDB taxonomy): domain Bacteria; phylum Planctomycetota; class Planctomycetia; order Pirellulales; family PALSA-1355; genus JTS-RE94. The sequence continues at coordinate 21,310 of CAVZWY010000028.1, forward strand.
ATGCCGCAGTGCCCCAGCGTGTGGCCGAACAGGGGAATGAGCAGCACTTCCGACTCGAAGCCCAGCGGTACGTTTCTCGCCTCGAGCCCAAACCAGGTGCGATCGCTCGTGGCGTGCGGCTGCCAATGCGGTCCGTGGGCGAAATGGCTTTGCACGTACCGCCAATATCCGCTTTTGACACTGGCCAACTCCTCCTCGGAAATGTGTACTTGCAAGTGCGGCATGTCGGCCAGCCCGCCCGTATGATCGCAATCGGCGTGTGTCAGCACGGCGTGGCGGACGTCGGCGGGTTCGAAGCCAAGCTTTTCGATTTGCCGCACGGCCGTTTCTTCTTCGTCGAACAAAAAGCCGATCATGTCCACCAGCGGCTGGCCAAGCCGCTCGACCGGGTGCTTCACGTCCAACAGCCCCACGCCGGTGTCGACCAGCGCCAGGCTGTCCTTGTCTTCCAGCAACAGCGCATGACAGATGGCCCGCGGATTGGGCGGCTTTTGAATCGAGCCGCAATTGATGTGGTGGATTTTGGTCATCGGGTGACGCCTTCCAATCGAACGGGCCGAGCTCCCGATTGCTTTAACGGGCGATGGACGACGACACTTCGATCGGCCATGCCGGAGATTATATCTGGTTTTCAGGTCGTCGCACCACGTAGAATGGGCGCGGAACTGACAGCAGTACAAATCACGGGGCGGATCGATGACTACAGAATTACTAGAGCGCACGCCGCGGCAGCCGCATTCCTGGCGGCACCACTTCTTAGGATTCCTGGCCATGATGATTCCCGCGGCAAGCGGCAGCGCGAACGAGTCGATTGAGAATCTCCTGGCCAAGCCGTCGTTGAACGTCGTGATCACCGTATCCGACATGGCGGCGGCCCAGAAGTTTTATGCCGACGTGCTGGGACTGGCGCCAATGTCGCCCATTCACTTTGCCGCCGCGTCGACCGGCGAACTGGCATCCGACGGCATGACGATGGAGCGATTTCGAGTGGGTGCCGACGAGATCAAACTACTTCCCGGCGTCGCGATGACGAAAAAACATCCCGGCGGCGGCGCCAACGGTATCGGATTGCGGATGGTGAACTTCCCAATGGCCGACATCGAAGCGTTCAAGAAGCGGCTTGCCAACCACGGCTATCCCGAGCCGGAGATTCACAAGCTGCCGAACTCGAATTATCGGTTCGGATTGCTCGAAGATCCCGACGGCAACCAGGTGGAGTTCTTTACCTATGACGGCGATGGGCCGAAGGGCTGGCAGGAGAGCCTGCACTTGGCGCTGACCGTGGCCGACATAGAAGCGACGCGCACGTTCTATGGCGAAGTGCTGGGGCTGCCCGAGCTGCCGCCGATGCCGCTGCCGCTCGACGCGTCGCGCAAGGTATACTTCTTTCAGTGCGGGCCGACGCTGATCAAGTTCTGGTCCTTTGGCCCGGACTTACCCAACCGCGCCGGACGACATATGGACGAATACGGCTATCGCTACATTCAGTATTTTGTCCGCGACATCGACAAGGCCCACGAGTTCGTGAAATCGCGCGGCGCGAAGATCGACATGCCGCCGACTCCCATTGGCGGATTGCCCGTGAAGATCATGTTCGTGGCCGACCCTGACAACATCATCAACGAGATGTTCGGGCTGACGCTGGGCGAGTAACGCTCGACTCCATTCACGGATCGGCTCTTGTCAGCGTGGATCCCAAATAGTTCGCGCCCAATCAGGTGCCGTCGCTGGGCCCGAAAGATTCGCCTAACCCCGAACTGCTGGATTGTCCAAGCCTACGTCGAAGGCAACAGGCGCCGGCGGCACGGGTTGACGCTGCCAGTCCAGCGCGGTGAAGGCAGCAAAACCGCCGCCCAATAGAGCCGCAACGATGACGATCAGCACGGACGTGCCGCAGCCTTGTCGCGACGTCGCTGTGAACTTCTCGGGCGTTTCTTCCCGCAGCCGCGACTCCAGCCGCTCGATGAACTCCTTGGCTTCGGCAAGTCCGGAGTCCGTCGCCTGGCGGTAAGTCTTGATCGCGTCGATCTTGCGGCCAGCAACCAGCGCATCAATGATCTGTTCCCGGTCGCTATCGCTGATGTCGTGGGGCATCGTGCATCCTCCGGCGACTGTTTGCGTTGGTTACCCGCGACAGCACGCGGCCTGCAGCGGTTACCGGGCGATAAACTCCGCGGCAAACGCTTTGGCGTTCAATTCCGCGCCGGTCGCGTGCTTCGTCAGTTCATTCCAACTCAGCGTGGCGCCGGGCTCGAAGACTTTCGCCTTCATGTAGTCGCCCACTTTCTTGTCGTCGGTGTAGAAAGCGTTGGGAATGTCGCTAGCACCCAGCACGTCACGAGCAATCGTGGCGTGTACCTGACAGGCGAACAACTGACCCATCATGTAGTTGTGGTAGTAGCAAGGAGCCGATACGACATGAATCTTGGCCGCGTAGTCCGGCGCGTTGCGTCCCGCGGGCTTCTTGATGAGTTGATACTTCTCGACCAGTTGCCACCACAGCGCGTTCAAGTCTTGGCCCGGCTGGGCGTACATCTGCTGCTCGAAACGGAGCATCACCTGGCACCAGCGTGAGAAGATGAGCAGTTGGTTGCGGCGCATCTGGCGCCGGCGGCGCTATAAGCCTTCGGATCGGAAACCGGCACGCCCATGGCTTCCAGCCACTGACCGCTCTTGCTGAAGCGCTCGAACATCATGGCCACGCCCTCGGTGCAGAGGATGTGCGCGTCGGTGCGCAAGACATAGGGCAGGCTGCGCGGTATGTTCTTGCTGCTATAGACCGAGTGCCCCAGCTCGTGCAGCATCGTGCCCATCCAGTATTCGTTGGGGACGATGTTGGCCAGCACGCGCACGTCCCCCTCGCGGTCGATGTCGGTGCAGAAAGCGTGCGGGCTCTTGCCGGGCTGCTCGTACAGGCTGCTGCGCTTCAGCACGTCTTCGATCGGCAGACCAATGTCCGCGTAAAACTTGCGGCAAATGCCTTGGATATCGGCGTTGGCAAACACCTTGTCCAAGCTCACGTCCGACACGGCGGGCGCTTCCTGGAAGAACGGATCCTGATAGTGCCAGGGCTGCAGCTCGTTGATCGGCACGCCGCAGTAGTCGGCCAGCGCCACATCGATCTCGGCCTTGGCCTGGGCAAACGGCTCGCGGGTCAACTCGTCGAGTTGGTCGAACAGCTTGAGCACTTGGGCCTGATCCTGCTCGGCCAGGAACAGCCGCATGGCGTGAAAGTCCTGGAAGCCCAGCCGCGTGGCGGCCTCATTGCGCAACAGCACGAGCTGTCGCAGGTCGTCGGCCACCACGGCGCCCACGCCCTTGCTCGATTCCCACACCGCCTGGCGCTCGGCCGAGTCCTTCGACTCCTTGAGCACGCGGCGCACCTCGCTGTCGGTGATTTCCTTGCCGTTCAGTTTCGCGCGATAGACGTTGAAGGCCTGCTCGATTTCGTTGGCCTTGGAAGTAATGCGCTTGAGCAACTCCGGATCGAGCTGCTTTTCCAGATACGTGCGGTACAACACGTCGATCTCACGCGCCACGATCGGATCCTTGATCGTCGCGTCGTGAAGCGCTTTGAGTTGGGCGAATCGCTCGCGATTCGACAGAGCCTCGTCGTACTTGTTTTCCGCTTCCACCTTGGCGGCAAAGTCCCCGTCCTTGCCCGTCGTGTTGGCCTTCCACCAGGCAAGGTTGAGCGTCACTTCGAGCGGACGAACCTGCGACTCGTGCCGGGCCACGAAGTCGCGGGCAGCCTGATCCGGGTTGGCGGGCGCCGCCTTGTTCGCGGCAAAGGCAGGTGATTCAAAGATATTCGTCATGACAACGCAGCTCAGGCCAAGGGTGACGATAATGCAACGGGCTAAGTTCATGTTTGAGTCTCGCGGGCGGTTTCCAATTGTCGAACCATCGACGGGTGCGAACCAGCAGCGCTGCCGCCAGCCTTCCATAGACTAGCGTACTCGGCGGCGTGCGCACACTACTTGGAGTGTGGCGTGAGCGAATGGGGCCGCAACGGCCCGCGGACTGGCGGTCGCCAGCTAGAAGAACCCGCGGAGTCCGGTGTGCAAGCACCGGCGACGCGTAACTTGTGTCCGCATCAGTTCCGGTTAAACGCCACGTGCCGGTAGAGCGTGGGGTCGAGTTCGCTTTGCAGCCACTCGTTGAGCGTGCGGCAGCCGAGGGCATGCACGCAGCGGCGCGGATCTTCTTCGCTGCCGCGATAGCCCCAGTGGACACCCACGATACGGCCATCACGAACCATGGCGCCGCCGCTGTCGCCGGGAATGGTCACCTGGTTGTCGACCACCCCTTGCGCCGCAACCAACGTGTGCGGAATGTCTCCGTGCATCGGAATCGGCCGTGCCACGCGCCAGGAACGAACGGAACCGCTTGGGGCCATAGCCCCAAATTTCCACGTTCTCACCCAGATGCGGATCGGTCTCGGCGATCGGCAGCGGGTGGATTCTCTTCGGCGCAAAAATCCACAGCGCCGCGATATCCAGATCCTTGTCGACCGCCAACAGTCGCGCGCCGCTGCGCTGACCGTCGTTGAATTCGACGGTGATCGGGCCAATCTTGCCTTCAAACAGATGGCCGGCAGTGATCACCAGGCCCTGATCTCCAAAGACCGAGGTCAATGTCCCGCTGCCGCTGACCGCGGGCCCGTCGACCATGTAGCCGCTGGCCCAGTTCTTCACGCGAGCCGCGGCCATCCGCGCTCCGGCCTGATCGTACGAGACGGTCGATACCGCGGTGGTCGTCGCGGTTTCGTGTTGGGGGGCAGGGTCCGCAAGCCACAGTCCCAACACCAGCAATAGCAACCGCAACATGCTCAGCCCTCTCTACCACGTTCTCGAAGCAAATTCCCTGCTGCGACCGCCGCCCATGTCGTCGGAGACAAAATAACCAACACCTGCCCGCGCTGCCAAGGGGCTGAGCAATTGAACTGCTAGCGCTACGCGGGGAGGCAGAAGACTCCAGAATAGTTAGCAGTAGCGCGATTGTTCAAGGGGCCGACTCACGCGTGGCGCAAAGCCCCGTCCGTATCACGGGTTTTTTGCGTGAATCCGCCGGAAGATGACCGAATTGCAAGCCAACTTGGCTGCGGAATCGAACGCGCACCGACGTGCGATATCTCGCCGAGAGATAGCAGAATGACGTGTAAGTGCGCTGGTGCGCAAACTTATTTTCGGCTCAGTAGCCGGCAGCGCAGCCGTCTTTGCGCGGCTCGGTGGCGCCGCGCAACACGCCATTGTCCCAGTCGAGGAGTATGCCTTGATAGCCGCCGAAACCGACACCACGCCCCAGACTGACCTGGTGTCCACGCTTCTCCAACTCAGCGACCAGATCCTTGCTGGCCGAGGGTTCCAGCACCAGGCTACCGCCATGTGGCGCTTCCGGCTGGCCGGTTGGCTCGGCGCTGCCGTCGTGGCGCACGCGCAGTTCGTCGCCGGCTTGCTGCACGTTCATGTCAAAGTCGATGAGGTCGACCAGAATCTGCACGTGTCCTTGCGGCTGCATGTCGCCCCCCATCACGCCGAACGAGAACCAGGGCTTGCCGGCCTTGGTGACCATCGCGGGAATAATGGTGTGGAACGGCCGCTTGTGCGGTTCCAGCCGGTTGAGATGTTTCTCATCGAGGGCAAACAGCGCGCCGCGATTTTGGATCACGAAGCCGACATTGCCCGGCACCACGAACGAGCCCCAGGCGCCGAAGTTGCTTTGAATCAACGAACAGCAGTTTCGGTCTTTATCGACCGCCGTTAGATAGATGGTGTCGCCCTTGGCCAACTTCGGATCGCCGGCCGGCACGTTCGTCGCCGCGTGTTGCATGTCGATCCGCTGGCGGCGACGGTCGGCATACGGCTTGGAAATCAGCTCGGCAATCGGCGCCTCCTCGAAGGCCGGATCAGCATAGAACTTCGCGCGGTCGGCGTACGCCAGCTTTTTCGCCTCGACGAACAGGTGAAACCAATCGGCGCTGCCGCGTCCCATGCCCCGAATATCGTACGGTTCGATGAGATTCAGGATCTGCAGGGCGGCAATGCCCTGGCCATTGGGAGGCAGCTCCCACACGTCGTAGCCGCGATAGTTGGTCGATACCGGCTCGACCCAATCGGAATGATGATCGGCCAGGTCACGCAGCGACATATATCCGCCCAGCTTCTCGCTGGCCGCCACGATCTGCTGGGCGATGGCGCCACGATAGTAGGCGCTGGGGCCTTCAGCCGCGATAGCCCGCAGGCTGGCAGCCAGGTTCGGATTGCGAAACACCTCGCCGTTGCCCGGTGGCCGGCCGTCGAGCAGAAATGTCTTGGCCGTGTCGGGATACTTTTTCAATCCGCCGGTCGTGTGGCTCCAATAGACCGACACGATCTCACTCACGGGAAAGCCGTTCTCGGCATAATCGATCGCCGGCTGCAGGATCTCCGCCAGCGGCATCGTGCCGAAACGGGCGCGCAGGTCTTCCCAGCCTTGCACGCAACCCGGCACGCTCCACGACAACGGGCCGTTGCCGGGAATCTCGTCCAATCCTTTTTCCTTGAACACCTCGCGCGACAGCGCGTAGGGGCTGCGGCCGCTGGCATTGAGCCCGTACAGCTTTTGCGTCTTGTTGTCCCAATAGATGACGAACAAGTCGCCGCCGATGCCGTTGCTCATCGGCTCGACCAGCCCGTTCATCGCATTGGCGGCAATGGCGGCATCGACCGCATTGCCGCCCCGCTTGAGAATGTCGAGCCCAACCTCGGCCGCCAACGGCACGCTGGCCGCCACGATGCCGTGTTTGGCGACCACCACCGAACGACTTTGACTGGGATTGTCGGTGGGCCGATCGTAGCCGGCCGCGCGGGCCGAGGGTAGCGCGCTGTCCATGGGCTCGAACATAATAGCCAACAGCATAGCCACGGTCGCTAGTGCAACAAGACGGCTCTTCATGATCGCGCACACCCCGTATATGCAATTTCAAGAACGGCACGGCGCCACGCGGCCCATGCGTCGAATCAAACGCATTTCTACTGGCAATCGACGCCAGCGTCTACTTTTTTCGCTCGGCAGTCCAGGTGCCGTCGGCTTGTCCGGCGTAGTCGCAGGTGCCCTTCAGCTTGCCATCTTCCAGCTTTCCCTTGTACACGGCTTCGGCGCCGGCCTGGATTTCAAAGGAGAACTCGATTTCATTTCCCATCACGTTGCCTTTGAGATCGGCTTCGCCAAATTGGCCCTTGTACGTGCCGGTCAGCTTATCGCCATCCTGCTTGATGACAAAGGTGGGCGTGCCGGTGTTGCCGGCAATGTCAACCTCCGCGGCCCATTCGCCGGCCACATCCGCCGACTCGGCAGCCACAGCCGTAATGGCAAACAGGCAACTAGCACAAGCAACGGCAACCGCAAGAGCGCGAAAAGCAAGCTTCGTCATGACCTGGTTCCTTTCATGATGGTGCACAGTACAAGCGCGACGGCATAGTCCACGGTTCCGACTGAATCTGGCGTTTGAAAATCCGACAGAACGTTTGGGCAAGTCCTGCAACATAGTCAGCGCCGCCGAGTGGTTCCAAACCAAGCACGCAAGCACTCCCGACGCTCGAGCCGAATTATCGCCCTGTTGCACGTTTGTTTCAAGTAAAACACTCCATATTCTGCCCGCCAACCCGCCGGCGTTTCTGGTATGATGTCGTCGGTCGACGACCGCCTCCCTGGAATTCACGCCGCTTGAAATCGAGACGATTCGATGCGATTGCCACGGTTGTGCATGACGGCAACGCTAGTTCATTGCTGCTTGACCGGCGCCCACGCGGCCGATGCTGCCCACCATCCCAACGTCGTCATCATCCTCGCCGATGATCTCGGCTACGGCGATGTCCATTGCTACAACCCCGACCGCGGCAAGATACCCACGCCGCATTTCGATCGCCTGGCGGCCCAGGGCATGCGCTTCACCGATGCGCATTCGAGCTCGGGCGTCTGCTCGCCGTCGCGCTACGCGTTGCTCACGGGTCGCTATCATTGGCGATCGCGGCTGCAGTCGGGCATCGTTCGGTATTTGGAAGAGCCGTTGATCACCCCCGAGCGGTTGACGATCGCGGGCTTGCTGAAATCACAGGGCTATGACACCGCGTGCATCGGCAAGTGGCATCTGGGCTGGGATTGGAGCATTTCACCGGACGAGCGCGAGCTGTTCGCGCCGAGCGTGGAAACGTCCAGCCGGCCAGCGATCGTCACCGCAAAGCATGGGCCGCGCGATACGCTCAGCCCATTGACGGCGGACCGACAACGCGCGGCTTCGATGCCTACTTCGGCACCGACGTCCCCAACTGGCCGCCGTATTGCTTCATCGAGAACGATCGCACGCTGGGTATCCCCACCGAGTTTCTACCGCCGGCACTGTTGCGAGATCACCTGGCCAGTTTGCCAGGGCCGGCACTCGAAGACTGGAAGCTCGAAGACGTCTTGCCCAAATTGGCCGCCCGGGCGAGCGAATACATCGCCACAAGCGCGAACGCGAAACAGCCGTTCTTCCTCTACTTGCCGCTTACCTCACCTCACACTCCGCTGGCCGTGAGCGAAGCCTGGCGCGGCAAGAGCGGGCTCGACAGCGCCGTGGCCGATCTGATCATGCAAACCGATGACGCCGTCGGAAATGTGTTGTCCGCGCTGCATACGAGCGGCGTTGCTGACAACACGCTCGTCATCTTCACCAGCGACAATGGCTTCGCGCCCTACGTCGGCGCCAAGCACCTGGAGCAGCGCGGACACTATCCCAGCGGCCCATTGCGCGGCTACAAGGGAGACGCCTGGGAAGGCGGACATCGCGTGGCGTTCGTCGTGCGCTGGCCCGGTGTCGTCGAGCCGGGCGCCGTCCGCGATGAACTTGTCCATCATGCCGACGTGATCTCCACCGTGGCGGAGATCGTGAATGTCACATTGTCCGAGAGCGCCGGCGTCGACAGCTTCAGCCTGCTACCACTCTTGAAAGGCGGCCATGAGGCCGTGCGCGAGCATGCCATTAGCCAAGGCGCCAGGGTTTGTTCGCGCTGCGCCGGGGCGCGTGGAAGATGATCTTCGGTCCCGGAGGCGGCGGCGGCTGGAGTGACCTTTCAGCCACGCCACCCGATGGTCATCCGGCACAGCTCTACAATCTGGCGGACGATTTGGCGGAGTCGCAAAACCTGTACGCCGAAGAACCCCAGATCGCGCAACAGATGACCGCCCTATTGCAACAACTCGTTGCCCGAGGCCGCAGCACGCCGGGCCCCACGCAGGAAAACGACGTGCCCGTCAAATGGCGCAAGTTCCTGAAACCGGCAACACGTGACGCCCAATAGCCTCTCCGTCCGATTGCAGCGGATTCGTCGCTGAGCGGGTTGGGGAATTGCACGGTTGCTTCGCCGTGCGCATCGGGCGATACTTGGTGTGCGGAATTCGATCCGTTCATGCCGCGCAGAATCCCCAGGGCGGGCTCTCATCAGTGCGCGGTTCCACTGCAATTCTGATTTCTGTAGGGGGGACGCTCATGACCATCACTCGAACTCTCACCACCTGCGTTGTTGCTTTCGCTATGTTGCTCGTCGCGAACGATTCCTATGCGGGACAGATGACCAGTTTCTCTTGGTACTCGGGCGTCGCCTCGGTGGCAGGCACCACGGTCAATCCGCCGACCGACCCCAACAACGACAATGTGGCCGGCACTTCACCCAATCTCTTCTTCTTGACCCAGAAGAACTACGTGGGCATCGGACCCGTCGACCTCGTATTCGGCGTGTCGGACACTGGCGGAACCACGGAGTACGACTTCGTCGAGGGCGTTGCGAATAGCACGGGATTGGACTGGGGCAGCTACCATCTGGAACTCGGGTATGGCATCGCTGGCGACTTTGTAAAGTCGACCTCGATCGACGGATTGGATTTTGACTCGCCCGACTTCGACTCCCCCGTGGACTTCAATCCGTCCCCCGGTATCTTTCCGACTGCCGTCGTCACTGAAGACGACATCTACGCCAGCGGCGGCGTGATGCCCACTGGAACTTTTGCGGGCTATTTCGAATTCCACATCGACGTGCCCGATGGCATCACTGAGTTCACCCTTCGCCAGTCTCCGGTCGCGGTACCGGAACCATCCACGTGGGCTCTGGCGTCCATCGGCGTGTTTACCTATTTGCTGCTGGGCCGACGGCGCCTCCGATAGTCGGGCTTGAATTCCACGTCGAGTTCGAGCCGCAACTGCAATTCAAAACTGCCAGGGCCGCCGGTATGATCAACTCTGGCAGTGCCGGCCGCAGGCTAGCGCGTCCAACTGTGTTGTTTCGACGAGTCGGCAACCCGCTGGAGACCACTTCAGGTGGGCGAGTCCCAATCCAAGCTGGGCTTCAACGGCACGTGGGCAATGGCGGTGGGCGGGATGGTCGGCGGGGGCATCTTCTCCACGCTCGGCGTGGTCATTGCCATTGCCGGCGCCTGGGCATGGCTCAGCTTCGCGGCCGCGGGGTTGATCGCCCTGGCCGCCGGATATAGCTACGTCAAACTCGCCGTGCGATTCGGTGAAGGGGGCGGCGTTTTCACCTTTCTGCGCGAGGTCGATGCCGACGGATTCGCCGGCAGCCTGTCGTGGGTGCTCACCGTCGGATACGTGCTGACCAACTCGGTCTATGCCTGCACCTTCGGCCAGTATCTTGGCAACGTGGTCGATCTGGGCCCCTGGTTTCCCCGCGCTGCCGCCGTGGGCATCATGGTGCTCTTTATCGGATTGAATCTGCGCGGCGTCGGCGAAGCCGGCGGGGTGGAAGTCTTTCTCGTGTGGTTCAAGTTGATCGTGCTGGTGGGCCTGGCGACCTTTGGCCTGGCGCAATGGGATCCGCGGATGCTTTCGCGGGGAATACCAGAAAGCGGTCTTGGCGCGGCGCTATTTGGCGCGGCATCGGTGTTCATGGCATACGAAGGATTTCAACTCGTCACCTACGACTACGAAGACATCGAGTCGCCACGGACGACAATGCCACGCGCCCTGCTATCGGCAATCGTCGTCGTCATTGCCGTCTATGTCGCGGTTGCCCTGGGCACGGCCATGTTGATCGGCGCGGACACCGTCATGCAACACGGCGAAGTCGCCCTGGCGATTGCCGGCCAGCGGGCGCTGGGCACGGCCGGACTTGTTATCGTCACCATCGGCGCGGCGTTCTCCACCGGGTCGGCCATCAACTCGACGTTGTTCGCCACGGCACGGCTGGCGCACGACGTTGCCAAAGCCGGCGAACTGCCGGCCGCGCTGGGTCACAAGAACCGCATCGGTATCCCCGATCGCGCCGTTGTCGCGCTGGGACTCTTGGCCGCCCTGTTGGCCGTCGTCGGAACGTTCAGTATTCTCGTCGAAGCCGCGAGCCTGGCGTTTTTGTTCACGTTTTCCGTCGTGTGCGGGCTTGCCTTCTACCTACGCGTCGGACGGCGAATCATCACCGGGCCGGGTGCGCTGGCCGGCGCTGCGGCATCGGTTGCGTTGGTCACTCGCCTGGTTCAAACCGATCCTCTCTCGCTCGTCTTCCTCGGCATACTAGTGATCGTCGCCGTTTTCGGCCGCCCACTGTTGCTCCGGTTCGTTGAAACCGACGGGCCGGATCGCTGAATTGCCGGGTGCCATGCTCACGTGTGCGTGAGCATGCCGACCCAACGATCACACAGCCGCGTCGCAACGCGCGCGTCCTTCACCTGGTCGCCGGCAGCGAGTCCAGCGCGCTTTGCAGCATCTTCTCTACTTGCCGGGCCGGTTTGGTGAGCGTCGCTTCGGCCACTGGCGTCTGCTCATCCGGATCGTCTTGCACGTCGTAGAACTCGCCGCTGGAATACAGCTTGTAGCGCTGCGTGCGCACGAAACAACGATCGGAGCGGCTTTGCGAATAGGCCCAGTTGCGAGACGTTTCTCCGGCGCCGGTGATCGATCCGACGAAGCTATGGCCGTTTGTCGTGGGGCTCTTCGGCAGCCTGGCCCCGGCCAGTTCGGCAAAGGTGGGCAAAAAGTCGCTGAAGTCGACCAGGTCGTTGCAGACCGTGTTGGCGGCGACATGGCCCTTCCAATTGGCAATCAACGGAACACGCGTTCCCCAGTCGGTGAGTTGGCCCTTGCCGCCTTGGACTAGTTTGCCGTCGATCTTCGAAAAGACATCTGGGCGCACGAACTTGCCGTTCTCATACCTCAGGAACGACGCAGACGCCGTGCCGTTGTCACCCGTGAACAGTATCAGCGTGTTTTCTCGCAGACCATTTTCGTCGAGCGCGGCAACGAGTCGGCCGACTTGCCGATCCATGTCCTCTGCCATCTCCTGGTAGTTCATCCAGCGCCCCCGCGGGCCGTAGGGCACGGGCTTGCCGATATCGTTGGCCACGTCGTGGCACAATGCCATCGAGTAGTAAGCAAAGAACGGTCCGTTCTTGTTGCGGCGAATGAAATCGATCAGAAAGTCCACGTACAGATCGGGACCGTACTTGCCCGCCGTGTCGGTTCGCAACGTTCCATTTTGATAGATCAACGGATCGAAATACCGCGGACCTTCGTGCCAGCCGAACAGCGACCACGCGTCAAAGCCCATCCGCGCCGGCTGTTGAGGATCGTCTTTTAGCAGGGTCAACTGCCATTTGCCGGCGATCGCCGTGGCATAGCCGGCTCGCCGCAGCACCGCGGCAAACGTGCGGCCTTCTTCCCCGGCTGGAAACGTTCCCCACGCAGGGTTGCCCAGCACGGACGGATATCGCCCGGTCAACAGACATGTCCGCGAGGGATGACACACCGGCATGCTGTAGCAGTGCGTGAACCGCTTGCCGCCGACGGCCAGTGCATCAAGGTGCGGTGTCTCGTACGATTCGCCGCCGTAGCAACCCAGCACCTCGCGCCCACATCATCGGCCAGGATGAAAAGGATGTTGGGCGGACCTGAGTCGGCCATCACCGCGCATGGCGCGAACAGGCAGATCACGAGGAGCGTTGGCAGGCGCATCGCGTTGAACAAGGACCTGGCAGGCGAGTCGTGTTGGCGAACGCCGGCATTGCCCAGTGCAGCTTCGTTCTTCAGCACGAACATATAGGCTCGCTCACGCCGTCGGTTTCTCGTTCCAAACCATCCGCAAAAACAGCGGTCCACTTCGCCCTGATGCTATTGGGCGGCGCCGCGCAGGTCAACCGACCGCGGCAGTGCATGCGTATGCCCTGCCGTAAAATACTTTTGAACAAACGAGCAACACTCGTCGTCCCGTCGTCACTCGTTGCCACGTTCTCGCAAATTTTTCTCGCCCACTGAATGCGCGCTTTCGGTTACATTCCGGGTAGAGCCGGCTGATTCCAGCAGAGAGGGCAACCGTTCCTCGCGGCTCGCATCAACATGGCGTGTGACGCGGCGCGATATCCCGATTCACTTCTTCCGGCCGATATCCGCTCGCTGATTGGTTCGGCAGTCGTTCTCCCAGATTTCAGGAGCAGAGCCATGAGAGTCTCACATCGTCGTGGATTTACCGTCGTCGAGTTGCTGGTCGTGGTCATCATCATCGCCATCGGCATTGCGCTGCTGTTGCCGGCCGTGCAATCAGCCCGCGAGGCGGCGCGTCGTTCGAGCATGAAGTATGACTACTCCGGCGAACCGGCGGAGGAGCAGTTGGCACCATCGGCGCGAATGCCGGCACGGCTGCCGGACGCCCGGATGCAGGCCTTTCAGGCCGAAGTGACATTGACCCCGCGACTCAGCGTGGGCACGGCCGCGGCCGAGTCGATCTATGAGGCGCGCTTTGTCGGCAAGCTGCGCGCGGCATGTCCCGGCACCGAGGCGGGCAAGTGCGAAATCAGACTTCCCTTGCCGCCGCAAATCATCTCGCTCGCCGATCTTTCGATCACGGTCGACGGCCAGTCTCGCGACGACGTATCGTTGCGCGACGGCCAACTCGTGTGGCAGGGCGAACTGCCCGGCGAGTCGACGCCGATCGACATCGAATACAGCGCCGTGGGCAAAGGCTTGTACGAACTCAACCTGGCGCCCGGCGGCATTCTCGACAAATACGACGTCGCGGTCGTAGCCGAAGGATCCGACGTGCGAATGCTGGAACTCTCGCTTCAGCCCACCAGCACGGATTGGTCGAGCGGCGCCAGTACCTATCGTTGGAACTACGACCACCTGCTGTTCGGTCGTCCGGTGCGGGTCGACGTGCTGGGCATCGCCCCGATCGATCGCCTGGGAGAGCTCACCTGGCTCGGCCCCTTGAGCGTGATTGCCTTTGGCCTGCTCGTGGGACTGGTGGTGCAGGCCCTGGCCGCCGCGCGTTTCGACGTCTGGATGCTGCTGCTCACGGTGGGCACGTTCGCCAGCGCCTATCCGCTGATGTACTTTGCGCAAGAGTACATCGCACTGGGGCTCGCCGTAATCGGCTCGGCCAGTGTCGCCGTTGCCATCATTGCGGCAAGGGCGATCACGTTGCTCGGCTTCTGGCGCGGCTTGCTCGGCGTAACGCTGCCGGCAGCCGCCATCATGACGCTCGCGCTGGCCGCCGCCATCTGGACCGCCGCGCAAGGCGTGCTGTTGACGATCGCCGCCTTGGGCTTGTTCATCGTCGTCATGATGCTCATGCCCAAGGTCAACGCGTCGGCAACCCGCTTCTGGACATTCGTGCCCGGTCCGGCGGCGCCAGCCGGCACGGCGTAGAACAGTCAGAAGTTGGCGCGGCGTAAAAAAGCAGGCTAAGCATGCTTGCATGCCGCTCCGCGTGGCAGATACTTGATGTAGCTTGACATTTCTCCGAATCACCAATAGCGCGCTACCGTGGTAGAACAAAAACCTTCCAAGCCGGGCAGGCGCTGGTTGCGATTCAGCCTGCGCAGTTTGCTGCTGCTGGTGCTCGTGCTCTGCGTGGTGCTGGGTTGGCAAGTCGAACGGGCACGAAAACAACGCGAGGCCGTGGCGTGGATTCGAACGCATCGCAAATGCAGCGTTACGTACGACTACGAGCGCGACGCACAGTTCCGCCCCATTGCCAATGCCCGTCCTCATGCGCCTGCGTGGCTGGTTGATTTATTGGGGGTCGACTACTTTGCTCGCGTCACGTGGGCAAACCTGGTGACCGACGAACTCGATATCGCGCTGTTGGCGGGGCTAACAGGCCTTAGGGGATTGGACCTTTACGTTGGCCAGGCCGTCGACATCACGCCACTTGCACGATTGCCCCATCTGACATCGCTTAGCTTGACCGCGGACAAGGTCCGTGACGTCTCGCCCATTGCCCGGCTCAAGCGGCTAACTGACCTGCGCCTGAATGTGCCACAAGCGCAGCACGTGTCTGATTTGCGAGAGTTTCCCCAACTCCACACCCTGTCCCTGCACAGCACTCGCTTCACACCGACCGACCGACTGGCAGGCATGCCGCGCCTTGGTCTGCTAGTTGTCGGGGGACCGGAAATCGACGATCTGTCTTTCTTGGCCGATCTGAAATCACTATCGCATTTGGTTGTGCATGATACGGCAGCGCAAGATTTCAGCCCGTTGGCTGGACTCGAGAACCTCGAAGTTCTGCAGATCGACAATCCGCCGCTCGAAGACATCTCGCCGCTGGCCGGACTGAGGACACTGAAGACGCTGTATATCACCGCGCCCATCAGCGACTTGTCGCCGTTGGCCGACTTGCCGCGGCTTGCCCATTTGATCGTCGCCAGCAGTCGCATCAAGGACGTGTCGCCGTTGGCCAAGCTTTCCAGCCTGAAGCGGTTGGAATTGCAATGCGACAATATCAGCGACATAGCGCCGTTGGCCGGGTTGGCAAATCTGAAGGAATTGAAGCTCACGGGTAGAAGCCTGCACGACTTATCTTCACTAGCTGCACTGTCCAATCTGGTAAGAGTTGACCTGCAGGGCACCGATGTCTCGGACGTACGTCCGCTGGCGGACCTGGCCAGGCTACAACGGCTGGATTTGCAGCAAACGCCTTTGTCCGATCTATCGCCGTTGGCTTCGTCGAAAAGCCTGGAGGCCCTCTCGCTCGACCGCACGCGAGTTGTTAATGTTGCGCCACTGGCCAACGTCAAGACGCTCAAAGCGTTGTCGGTCGCGCGCACGCCTGTCGACATGAAATCCCTGCAAGCAATCCAAGCCGCGCTACCGCAATGTGTGGTGAAGAAATGACCGGCGAGTCACCATGACCGATACCGCCCCCATCAAACCAAAACGCCGCTGGCTGCGGTTCAGCCTGCGCAGTTTGCTGCTGCTGGTGCTCGTGCTCTGCGTAGTGCTGGGCTGGCAAGTCGGGTGGGCGCGGAAACAACGCGCGGCCGTGGCGTGGATTCGACAGCAGCCGGATGGCAGCGTCGCCTACGACTATGAGCGACTGCAGTTTCCTAGCCCTAATCCCCAGCCATCGGCTCCCAACTGGCTGGTCGAACTATTGGGAATCGACTACTTCGCCACAGTGACCAGGGCTACCGTCGAGACGGAACAGGCCGATGTGTCCGAGTTGGCTGGGCTGCAGGCCTCGAAAACTTGCACCTCAAGGGTCGCAAAATCGCCGACATCTCGCCGCTGGCGACGTTGTCGAAGTTGACGCACTTGGAGCTGACCGCGGGACAGGTAACCGACCTGGCGCCGCTGTCTTGCTTGAAGCGCCTCGAAGGACTGTACCTGGCCACGCCGCGGGCCAACGACTTGACCCCGCTAAACAAGATGTGGGAGTTATTGTCAAAAGTTGTGGACGGGAGATTCAGGCGGCGGCTTCTTGGGGTTTGATTCCGTCGATAAATGGAGTTCCTTGAATCACATCGGGTAGCAGCTCGGAGCCGTTGAGCAGCCGCCAACGTTTTTGGGCGGATTGCATCAGCTTGAAGACCATGGTGAGGCACGCTTGTCGCGTGCCATTTCCTTTGGTGCGGCGATGCCGCAGGCGGACTGTGGCGAACGTGCTCTCGATGGGGTTGGTCGTGCGCAGGTGACGCCAGTGCTCGGCCGGGAAGTCATAGAACGAGAGCAGCACGTCGCGATCCTTCGACAGACAAGCGGTGGCTTTATCGTACTTGGCCTGGTAGGTGGCCACGAACAGATCGAATGCCGCCTCGGCGTCTGCTTTGGTCGACGCCATCCAAATCGCGTGCAACTTCTCCTTGGCCTCGGCCTGCAAGCGTTTGGGCAGCTTGTCGAGCACATTGGCCGTCTTGTGCACCCAGCAGCGTTGCTCGCGCGTCGTGGGGTAGACCTGCGGCAAGGCCTTCCAAAAGCCCAAGGCGCCGTCGCCGATCGCCAGCTTCGGATCGATCGCTAGGCCGCGCACCTTCACGTCCAACAGCAGCGCCTTCCACGACTGCTCGCTCTCGCGATAGCCATCGGCCACGGCGATCAGTTCCTTGCGCCCATCCGCGGTCGCACCCATTAAAACCAGGATGCACTGGCGATCTTCCTCCAGGCGGATGTTGAAGTGCACGCCGTCGACCCACAGGTACACGTACTGCTTGCCCTCCAAGGATCGTTTCGTCCACTCTTCGAATTCATCCTGCCAGACCGCTTTGAGACGCGTGATCGTGGTGGCCGACAGGCCCGCGGCCGATGGACCCACCAGCGCAGACAATGCCTCGCTGAAGTCGCCCGTGCTGATGCCCTTGAGGTATAGCCAGGGAATCAGTTCCTCTAGGCTCTTGGTCTTGCGCAGATACGGCGGAAGAATCCGGGAGGAGAAGGGTTCCGCTTCGTTCTTGGATCGCCGGTCGAGCACGCGCGGCTGCTCGACTTCGATCGGGCCGACGCCGGAGAGGATCGTGCGTTTGGGCAGGCGGCCATTGCGGACCACTTGGCGATGGCCGGCGGCGTCGCGCAGCTCGCGATGCGCTTCGATCCACTCGGCGACTTCGACGTCAATGGCCTGGGCCAGCATCCGCTGCGCACCTTCGCGAAGAATGCCCGTCAACACGTCCTGAGAACTTGTGGCTGGCAAAGCCAGCGTCGAATCGTTACGCTCTCGCATGGTGGCGTACTCCTGGGAGAATTGGGTCGCTGAATAACCAAATTCAAACCCAAGTACGCCGCCCTTTTCAACTCACCTCATCCACAACTTTCGGTTATAGCTCTCGTCGGTGTAGTTCGGTCGCACAATCGCCAAAAAAATGTTGTCGCCTGGTTGGTTGAACAAAATGGTCAATCCGTTGCTGCCGGTGCCCGCAATGCGAGTAATGCTGGATTGGACGGTTCGGTTCATTTCCTAGCTGAAGATGCCACGCTTTATGCGACGTACAAGGACATCGCGCCTGCCGATATTGTTCTTGTGTGCGGCGTTTGGGGACATGTGCCAGCCCATGAAAGAGTGCTGCTGGTTCATGGTATCGCAGCGATGTGCAACCCTGGGGCGACGGTCATTTGGACACGAGGCGTTTCACAGAGTATCGCGCGATTGAGCGAAATCCAGTCGAATTTCTCCGCTCCGTCTTGGGAGAAAGTCCGCGTTGACTTGACGTCCGACGGAAAATGGATCGTCGCAACTTATCGCTACCGCGGAACGCCAATCGACCTGCCACGAAGCGGAAGGATATTTCACTTTCAACGAATGGCTGGTCGATGAAACCGATCCTTACTGTCGCAATAGAGGACAAGCGAAGGCTTGGCTGGACTAGGTCGGGCGAATCGGAAACAAACCCCTTCAGCCGCGTTTGAAATCGCAGACAATCCATAGCCAGCACGCGACACATTGGCGTACGTGGTAGTCAGTCGCGAAAAATCGCACTCGCCACTGGATTCACCGGGCCTCAAGACCACGACACACGGGAAGGTGGTCTACATCGCAGCCGCTGATCGGCAGTAGCATCGTTGCGGCAGCGTAGCTGCCGTGCCTGTCTTTCAGCCCCGAGGCAAGTAGTTCAGTCCTGCCGTGCTAGCGCTCGAATGGGATGGGGGCCGCGAAGCCAGCAGCTCGGCTCGCGGATTGATCTTGCCCGAATTGATGCATGTGGCTTGAATGTCCGCTAAATGGGCACCCGCCGAGGTGCTGACGCTTGGGTCGGCTTCAGCGCCGGGGCATTCTCAGAATAGGTGATTGCGCAATGAACATTCGATGGTCACGCTGGGCGACGGGCATGTTGGCTGTGGCGGCGATCGTGTTGATGGCGGACCGCTGTTGGGCGATTCGCTATCCCCTGCCTCCCTCTCGGGACGAGTACGGCTTGAAGTACGACGTGTCGGTCGAAGACGCCGGCAACGGCATGTTGAATGTCGTGTTCACGCTCTCCGACGAAGGGCGGCTGAAGCCGTTGTACTCGATCGACCTGGTGGCGTTCAGCAAGCAGACGGACCGGGAGGGGGGCCGCGCGTACGACGTGATGGAGCCCATCAAGTTGCACAAGACCGAAGACGGCCGCCGCGTGGGTCAGGTGCAGTTACCCAAGCAACACGTCGACCGCGCCAAGATTCGGCTCATCACGCTCACGGTCGACGGCAAGCGCCAGCCCTCGGGCGGAGCGATCCATGACATTCCGATCGCGAAGTACCTGAATCGCGGCCCGGCCGTGGCTTCACCCCTGGGGCCACCGTCCGCGTCGAAGGTCAGGAAGTGATGAACGGCGCAAGCTGGACGCAGAGCCAGTTGCCGTCGTGATCGGTCAGCGGACGGCAGCCGCGTTGCGCTGGTGTGGCGGCCGTGGCTGCTTTTGCGCTACGCCACGTGCCACACGAGGCGACTGCCTCTACTCCTTGCCGGGCAACCGGGCATATCGCTTCATCAATTCCTGTATTGCTTCGTCGCACGCTAGAAAACCTGAAGTCTCACCGGTATTGGTACAGGCGGCGGCGGCGAAGTCCTTATCGGGGAGAATCCAGATCAACGCATGCGAATTCGTATTTGTCCCGCCATGCGTCAACGCGCGTCCGAGGCCCGTGTCGAGAACAATCCATCCGCAGCCGTATTTTCCACCGATGGAAGGAGCGTCAACCTGTCCAGCATGCAGGTGATCCACCGTCTTCTGCGCGGACAACAGTGGGCCGGGCACATGACTCAAATGCCACTGGGCGTACCGCGCGTAGTCGGCAATCGAAAGGTTGACTGTTCCGCAGGGAGCATATACCGAAGGATTCTCGGCGCCGGCGATCCGAGGGTCGATCGGAATTCCGTCTGAACGATGTCCCCAGAGCAGCGGTGCCTTCAGCTTTCTGGCGAGCGCCATGGTGCGAAAGTCAGCGGTGTTCATTTTGAGCGGCCCAAACACCTGGCGACGCATCATGCTCTCGAAGCTGCCGCCACCTCTTGTTTCCAACATGGCGGCCGCTACGACGTAGCCGAGGTTGGAGTAGTGATATTCACCGCGTGGATGTTCAGGCTTGAATGGCAGAATCAAATTCAGCATTCGTCGACGCTCAAGCTGAGGACTGGCCTTCTCCTCAAAGAACGAAAGCCAATCGTCCCCTTTCAAGTCCTTCAAGTCTTTCAAGTCCGTCGCCAGGCCGCTTTGATGCGACAGGAGCTCGTCAAGCGTCACGTCGCGAAGTGAAGGATGAAGGTGTTTCTCGTCGGCGCGTGGCCACACTTGGCTGATCGTCGTATCCCATTCGATCTTGCCAGCCTCAACAACCACTGCCGCCAGAGTAGCCGTCATCGATTTGGTGCATGAGCCGAGCGGGTGGCGATCCGACAACTCAACGGCCTCGTCAGTCCCACGCTTGCGAACACCGTTACACTGTGTTGTTACAATTCCGTCGGATCGAACGACTGCAATGCTGAGTGAGGGAACGTTGTGCTTGCGGCAGATGTCCGCCAGCATTCCCTTGAGTCCACTCTCAGGCGACCCCGGTTCGGCAGCAACAACACAACACGTCAGCACGCAAAGAGCAAGGATGCTCGCAGCCGTTGATGTCAGAATGGCATATCGGATCATGGGAACCCTTTCTACAGTAAGCAGAAGAGCTATAGGTAGACTCACGTTGCGTCTGTGGAAAACGCAGGAAGTGATTTGACGATTGCCACGGTTTCGATGCTGACACGAATGACCTGGCCGATCAGGCGGACAATGGATTCGGGATCGTCGTCGCTGTTTGGGTCGGAAGTGATGCCGCTGCGCTTGCCGGTGGAGACCCGATATTGATCGATCACCCATTCCAGGGCCGAGCGATTACCTAGTCGGTATTCCAGACAAGCGGACGGAATGCCGACCAACGTCAGTGAGGGGTTTATCGTCAGGCGGAGTTTGTCCTTGGAGAGGCGCATCTTGTTTTCGACGCGGTAGGAAAGTGGCACACCCGGCGCTTCGACGAATTCCAAATCCCAGGGCTCGGCCTGCTCGTAATCCAGATGTAGGGCGGCCAGCTTTCTGCCCGCCTTGGCAAAGGCTCGAAAATCCGGAGCGAACGGAATCCGAGGCAGCTCGCGTTTAAGGTTGTCGGCGAACTTCTCTCGGTAGCCTTTGTGGTGCAGCAGGCCATAGACGTAGTGGAAGATCGCTTCCTTGTCAATCTTGTTGTCCTGGTAGTGGTCGCGAAACTGTTTAAGTGCCCAATCGGTGACATTCTCTCGTCGATTGGTGCCGTCTTTGTCGTAGACATAGAACGGGAAGCACTGAACTTTCTCGAATGCCAAATCGAGGTTCGCGATTCGGTTAGTTGCGATGCACCCGAAGCCCTTGCGGTTTCCGACCCCAGCGACGCAAACAACTCGGTTCTCACTCTCCGCCGCTGCATTGGGCAAGAAGTATGGCCATCGAACAAGGTCTTGGTTTAGGATCGGATCGAAGTAAAACCATCGGCGGTAGTAAACCCGGTACAGGCTCTCTCGAATGCGCTCCGCAGCGAATTTGGCGAATCGCCCATTCTTTAGATCGCGCTTTAGATCGCGGCTCCACTTTATCTTGTCATATCGTACAAATGCGTCGACCTCCGTCTCGCCGTCGCTCTGCTGATACCGAAACACTTCTGCGTTGTAATCTTCTATGAATTGCTTAACGCGATCCAAAAGTGCGCGCTTGTCATCGCCGTATACGACGTCATTCCGATTCGTCAGAACACCGAGGCAGTAGTACTTGAAGATCGTCTCGGGATTTGCGTGCCTAGCTGACTTCCCCTGTTTGGTGCCAAGCGGAGTATAAGTCGCGAATTCGTCTGAGTGCTCCGTTGCCAACCAATCGCCAGCGCGGGGGCGAAGCTCGGACCAGCCGACCGCGTTGACGCTAGGTAACGTCAGCAACGTCTCACGTTTCTTCTCCGCCGACCAGTAGTCGCCGACCGCGAAGTAGCGAACTGTTGATTCCTGCGCGGTCAGGGAGACGCACGAAGATGCTGATTCCGACCCCAGCACGAATCTGGTCATTGAAGATATTTCCCCCCTCTCGCCGACGTTGCTCCCCCGCCGTCCGCGCATCGCCTTTCAGGTCGACGTGGTAAATAAGGGAAAAGTCGTGCGAGATGATGCCGCACTCCATCGAATGAATGTTTTTTCACAAAGCCGTTGTTGCTGACCATGCAGACGATGCCGGGCCTGTTCCCCAAGCGATCCGTGGCCCAGCGAAAGAATTTGACGTAAGCGTCAGACACCTTGCTAACGTTAGTCGCGGAGGAATCCGCGATATATGTGTTCCGGACCCGCTCGTCGATCACAGGATACGTCCGGTTCTTGTTATTGTCATTCTCGTTAATCTGCCCGACGTTGTAGGGCGGATTGCCAATTACTACGGTGATCGGTGCACTTTTCTGCCGCTTTACTCGCTCAGTGTTTCGCGCGGTAAAGAAATCGAGCCGGCTCTGTAGAAAACGTATCGCATGCCAGCTAGTCCGCTAGCTGATCGCGTTGCGTATTGTTGGTATGTCGGTTACCAGCAGGTCTCCGAGGAAGGTGGTTTTGGCGGCGTATCGGCATCGCTGTAGCCCTAAAAAGTTCACGCAGCATCAACTCTTTGCCTGTCTGGTGCTGAAGAATTCTCTGCAGCTTGACTATCGCGGCGTGACGGCACTGCTGACGGACAGCCCGACGCTGGTCGAGGCGATGAACCTCACGTGCGTGCCGCACTATACCACGTTGCAAAAGGCCGCGAAGCGATTGCTCGGGCTTCCGACGGCGCGTCGCCTGCTGAGCGCGACGGTGCGGCTGCACATGAAACGGAGAAAACGCGTGGCGCGTTCGGCGATGGACTCGACCGGCTTGGAGTGCAGCGCCGCCAGCGGCTATTTCGTCCGCCGCCGGACGCGGGCCGCGGAGCCCTGGAAAACCGTGGTTTATCACCACTTTCCCAAGTTGGGCATCGTCTGCGATACCGACGACCACTTCGTGCTCGCCTTCAGTGCCGGTCGCGGACCGCGGCCCGACGTGGATGAGTTTCGACCGCTGCTGGGTGAAGCACTCCGCACGGTTCGCATCTCGCGGCTCGCGGCCGACGCGGGCTACGACTCCGAGCCGAATCATCGCGCCGCGCGCGAGGATCACGGTGTCCGGACCATCATTCCCGCCAAACATGGCCGACCGACGGCGAAGCTGCCCAGCGGCTATTACCGGCGACTGATGAAAACCCGTTTCGATCGAAAGGCGTATCGGCACCGCACGCAAGTGGAAACCGTGATGTCAATGATCAAACGCCGGCAAGGAGCGCACGTCCGCGCACGCACCCATCACAGTCAACGCCGCGATCTTCACCTGATGGCACTCAACCCACAACATCATGATTCTCAGGTACCCACGGGTTTTCTACAGAGCCGGTCGGGAGTCTTTTATAGTGCCGCATTGTTCTGGTTCCAGCTTGCGGGGGCCGGCATCGCGGCCGCAGGCTGGACTCCAGGCCCAGTCGCACCGCCGTTCGCGCCGTCCAGCGGTCGTTTCCGAACGGTGAAACAATCAAAGACTCCCGACCCCTGTTGTGCCCCAGCGGCTTGATTTCGGGCAGTTCCCAAACCTGATGCCGCAGCGGCGCCGGGTCGCTGCCGCGGAGCGACTCGCCGCAACGCCGGCATTCGGCGGGCTTCAGCTTGTGGACTTCATCGCACTTGTCGGTCGGCAGCAGCGGACGCTCGTGCTTCTTGTGTCCCGGCTGACCACCACGCCGCTTCTTGGACTTCGGCTTCTCCGCCGCCGGCTTGGCGTGCGGATGCTGGGTGCTGGGCGGCAGCGAGGAGTTCTGCGGCGAGCGGCCGAGTTGCTGTTCCAACTCGGCAACCCGCGCTTTCAAAACCGCCAACTCCCGCTCATAATGCTCGATGACCGCTTGCAGCAGCGCCCGAAACTCAGGCGGCAAGGCAGACAACTGCTCGGGCGTGATCGGTAACCGCGACATGCCCCCTGGTGTCGCCGAAATCGCCCACCGCGCGAAGACCAGTTCCTTACCCCGGGCCGTGAACGGTTACAATTCTGCGTGCTGGAATCTAAATGAGATGAAACGATCGCAACAGGTATATCTCGGGACATGCTGTGTGCTGGCGGCGGCATTGACACTGTTTTGCGGGAGTAACACTTTGGTGGCCGAAGAGGCGACCGCGGCTTCGAGTGGATTTGTCAGTGTGGCTGCGGGTGTTCGCTTGCACTATTTGGATTTTGGCGGAGACGGCGAGCACTTGGTCTTCCTGGCGGGCGGAGGAAATAGCGCCTATGTCTTCGAAGACTTCGCGCGGCGTTTCAATGATGCTTTTCATGTCGTGGCGCTAACACGTCGCGGCTTTGGCGAGTCGAGCCAGCCGGCCGAAGGCTACGACGTGAAAACCCTTGCCGACGACATCGAGTGCGTTTTTGACGCGCTGCACATCGAGCGGGCTGCGATCATCGGTCATTCGTTGGCCGGCGCCGAGATGACGCGCTTTGCGGTGGAGTATCCTCAGCGCGTGACCAGGCTCGTCTATCTCGATGCCGCTTATGACTGGGTGCTGCCGGCCGATAAGGCACCGCCGGCCATGCCTCCCACCAATCCCCAGCCCACGGCCGAACAACTCGCCTCGCCGGCGGGTTTCGCCGGCTACGTCGGCTGGCTGAATGGGGTAGCCAGTTTTCCCGTAGCCGATATCCGAGCGACGAGCGTATTCGATGCGAGCGGAAAGTACGAGCGATCCAAGACTCCACCGGCCATTGCCGCTGCTTTCGCCGTGGGTGCTACGAAAGAGCATCCGCCTTACGCCCGCCTAGTGTGCCCGTACTGGCCATCTACACGGTGCCCGAAAGTGCGAGTGACGTGTTTCCCTGGGTAACCAAGGATTCGCCGCAATGGAAGACCGCCGAAGCGGCATACAAGGCGGCCAAGGCGTCGCTGGCCGACCGCCGGGCCGCCTTCGTCGCGCAGCAGCCCAATGCCACCGTCGTCGAAATGCGTCGCGTCCCCCACTTTCTGTTCCTCATCGAGCCCGATGCAGTTGCCAAACATGTCCGATCATTCCTCGCCGGGAATAAGAATGAATGAAGAATGAATATTTTGACTAACTTTACCGCAGCGAGATTTTCGCCTTGGCGAAGCAAGAGAAATCGCCCGTGCAGCGCGAGGAGGACTGGCCTTCCCCACGTTTTTTGGGCGATCCTGAGAGATGGCATAATGCCGTCGAAAGGAGATGCCGATGGGACGCAGGAGGTTTTCGCGAGAGTTTAAGATATCGGCGGTGGCCCTGGTGCAGCAACAGGGCTACACGGTTCCGCAGGCGGCCCAGAGCAGCCATCGCTACACCGTCTCTCCGCGTCTGACGCACGTTGACATTCGATTCGAAGTGTTTGTGAATCAAGCACTGCAAAGCGTTCGACGCTAGGCATTGCTGGACGGAGAATAAAAGGGGACGTAAGGGCTCTGTAGAAAACACTCGCTCACACGTCGAAACCGGCAAACAGTCCAGTCAGAAGCCACGCGATTTTCGAGTTCAACGACGTGCTTTCGACCGGTTTGAACATAGCACCCTGGTAGAGTTCTCTACAGAGCCGGACGTAAGCCTTTTCTGGGCCGCGGGGACGTAGGGTGTGCTGCTGGTTCGTCTGTCGGGCGACTTCACACTTCAGCGACGTCGTTTGCTGTTTGGCTCCGGGAGGGGAGCTTCGCTTGGGAGCGGAATTACTGGCAGGGGACCGTCCGGCGGGATCGGCGGCGCCGGGCGCAGGCGGCTAGGGCGGCGAGGCTGGCGGCGGACAGGGCTAGAGTGGATGGTTCGGGGATGGTTGCGATGCGGAAGCCGACACTGCTGCTGTCGTCGGTGGGACCGAAGTAGCCGTTGGTTGACGACGATAGGTACGCTTGAGTGTCGTGCCACGAGCCGCCGCGAATGCCGCGGAACACGCCGCTGACCAACGACTCGTTCCATTCCCACACGTTGCCGCCCTGGTCGTACGTGCCGTAGGGGCTGCTGGCCCCTGTGTACGCGCCGGCCGGCGTCAGGTCGCCGACGGCGAAGTTGTAGTTGTAACCGTTCACGCCCTGGGGAGGAGTGATGGTGCTGGTTGACCGGCGAAGTGGGCCTGGAGTGCGGTGGTGAGGTAAGCGAAGCTGTTGCGAGATTGTCGGTGACAGGTTTCCACGGCCGTCAGGATGGTCTCCACGAAGCGGCTGCCGTCCGCGCCTCCCGGTGCCGAACGACAACTTTCGCCAGATGACCGCCGGCCGCAAGGCGCGCTCGCTGGCGTTGTTGGTCGGCTCAACCCCTTCGATATCCAGGAACGTCCATAACCAGTCGCGATGATCGTACAGTGGCCGGCACATTCCGGCCAGCTTCCGATTGCCGCTGAACGCTCCACGCAACAGCAAGCCGTCGATCTCTTTTCGGATCGGTTGCATCAAACGCTCGAACCCGCGACGGGTGATGGTTCCGTCGCGGCAGCGTGCCGCGTGGTGAAACAATTTCTTCGTGGGCGCATCAGATCGCGTCCTAGGCGTTTCACCTGCTGGTCCGCATGATCGACCAGAGCCTGAAAATCCCGCTTCAGATGCGCCCAGCACCACTGCGGTCGGCCGACGTTCCAGTACATCTTGGCCCGGTCGCAGTTCACCACGCCGTCGAAGGCGTCGGTGAGCAACTCTTCCAACACGGTAGCGGCCCGCGTGGTCCGCAGCGCAAAGACCGTATGCGTACGGGCGACGAAGGTCCATAGCCAGGATTTCTGCCGGGCTTCTTTGGTCGGCGATTCGTCGATGCCCAACACCGATTCGCTGGGTAGTTGCCCGGCGAGTTCTTCGTAAGCCGGCCGCAGCGCGGCGGTGGCCTGGGCTTGCAGCTTGACCACCCAACCCGGCGAGCAGGGTTGATTCAAAACTTGTTCCAAGAACAAGGCCACCCGTCGTTTGCTCTGTTTGAAGCAGCCCATCAACAACGCCGTCAGGGCGACCAATCGCGGTCCGGCCTGGCTCCGCGGCACGCCCGGCGGAAGCTGCCCGCAGGTCGATTCACCGCACGAGCGACAACTCAAGCGGTGAAGCTGATATTCGCTGACCAGCGGCTTGATTTCGGGCAGTTCCCAAACCTGATGCCGCAGCGGCGCCGGGTCGCTGCCGCGGAGCTGCTCGCCGCATGCGCCGAAACTCAGGCGGCAAGGCAGACAACTGCTCGGGCGTCATCGGCAACGGCGACATGCCCCCCTGGTGTCGCCGAAATCGCCCGCCGCGCGAAGACCAGTTCTTACCCCGGGCCGTGAACGGTCACTCACCATGCTGACCAGAATCCCAGAAGGCGTCGTCCGCCCTGCGCCTACACTGGCTCAAACGGCCTCAGCGTCGTCTCCGCCCCGTCCACCGCCAGCAGCATCGACTCCGGCACTTCATCCCAGTGGTCGGTCATTTCATCCAACGGCTCGGACAACACGATCACCGCGCCGCTTGGCAGGGGCGAGTAAGACCCGTCAAGGTCGTGCAGCGCGTTGGCGTGGCGGCTGTGATACAGGGTTGGCGACTGGTGGTTGCTGGAGTAGCGCACCGCCCACAACCGCTGGCCGTCGGTCGCGCAGGCGCTGAAGTAGATCGGTTCTCCGATGCCGGCGGCCTCTTTGGTGCGCTCCACGTGCCCTATGGTTTTTGCTAGCGCCGTGGCGGGATCGTCTTCCAGCCCAAACGTTAGCGCCAGATAGAAGAGCGTTTCGGAATCGGTGGAACCTTGCAGATAGGGAAACAGGGGCGGATCGACGTCGAACATCAGTTGCCGCTTAAGCCGGCGGAACCGCGGCAGGCAGCCGTTGTGTTGAAACATCCAATTCTTGAAGGCGAACGGATGGCAGTTCGTCTTTTGCACGGGCGTTCCGGTGGCCGCCCGCACGTGAGACAGAAAGAGCCGAGAATGGATGTGGTCGGCCAGACACTGAAAATTGACGTCGTTCCACGCCGGGTGCGTCTCGCGATAGAGCCCTGGCGTCGGTTCCGCTCCGTACCAGCCGACTCCAAAACCGTCGCCATTGGTGGTTTCGACGTTCTGCCGCGCATGCCGGCTTTGATCGATCAGCGAATGATCCGGACGCGTCAACAGGGCACTCAATCGCAGCGGGGGTCCGGCGTAAGCAAGCCAACGACACATAAGCGAGTTTCTCCTAAGAGTCTGGGGACAAAACGCCGGGGACTGTCCCCCTCTCCGCGGGCCTTTTGCCCCTGGCGCCAAGAGCCGCGCAAAGCGCCGATTCTCAAAAGCCCAATTGTGGCGCGCCGCCCGTGCGATGCAACCATCATTCGCTTCGCGTCGGTTGCGGCGCCGGGCCGGCTTTTGGAGACGAGTACTGGCGCACGCGTTGCCGCCTCACCCATCGATTGCCCGCAGCAACAACGGCAGCGTGGTCAAATTCCCCAGCAGTCCGCCGAGCATCGCCACGCTGACCAGGATCCCAAAGTGTACGGTCGGCACGAACGCCGAGAGCGTTAGCGTGGCAAACCCGGCGACCAGCGCGATGTTGGCTAGCACCATGGCCAGGCCGACGCTGCCGTGGGCGTCGCGCAGCGCTTCGCCGGTGGTTTTGCCGGCTTCGCGCTCGCGGCGGTAACGGTAGAGATAGTGGATGCTGAAGTCGACCGTCAGCCCCATCGACACGCTGGCCAGCATGGCGGTGGCCATGTTCACTTTCAGGCCCACCCAGCCCATCACCCCCACGACGATCAGAATGGGCGCGGCGTTGGGCACCAGCGCGATCAGCCCCAGCCGCCAATCACGAAAGGCCACCGTCATCATCACCACGATTGCCGCCACGGCCAGCCCGAACGTCTTCCACTGGTCGCTCAACAGGCTTTGCACCATGTAGGTCAGCAAGATCTCCACCCCGGCCGTGCGTGCCGTGGGAAACCGCTCGCGGGCCGTGGCTTCGATCGTCTCGATCAGCTCGCGCTTGGCGTCCGCCCCGCGCAGTTGCCTCGTTTGCACGATCATCCGCACCGCACCCTGCTGGGGATTCCAAAACGCGCCCACCACCGCCGGCTGCAATGCCTGCACCGCCGTGAGACGTTGCACGGGCGTCATTCGCTGGAGCACGTTGGCCGTGACCCACTCCATCGGTCCGGCCCGCTCTTCGTCGGTGGTGGAGACGAAATCGAGAATGTCCGAAAGCCCCATCGTGCCGGTCACGCCGTCGAGATCTTCCAGGTCAAGTTGCAGCGCGCTGAGTTGCACCAGAAAGGCGTTGAACGCCTCCTGATCGGTCGCATCGGGCGCGTCGACCAGCACGTCGAACATCGAGATCGTGCCGATGCGTTCCGAAACGAAGCGATAGGAGCGCACGATGCGGCTCGACTCGCGAAAGTTCTCGTCGAAGTCGGTGGCCACCTGCAGCCGCAAGATGCCGGCGGCCGTGAATGCCAGAAACGCTAGCCCGCCAACGGTGACCAGCCGCGGATGCCGCTCGACCAGGGCCACGATGCCGTTGAGCCCGGACGACAACCTGGCTTCGCCCGGCGCGTGGGCCGGGTCGACGTGGTAGCGCCCCAACAGCACGCCGCCGGGCAACAAAAACGCCACCGCCACGAACACCAGCATCGACCCCAGCGCCATCATCGTGCCGAACTCGCCCACGGGCACGATGCGGCTGGCCAACAGCGAGGCAAAGCCGGCCGCCGTGGTCAGGCACGTCCAGAAGATCGCCGGCCCCAGATAGATCATCGTTTGCCGCAGCGCTTCGCGCGGCGCATGGCGGTCGCGCTCTTCGCGAAAGCGAATGGTCAGGTGTACCACGGTCGCCACGCCGATCACGGTCACTAGCGCCACCAACGGCGAGCTGACCATGCTCAGCTTGCCTCCGCCGGCCACCAGCAGCGCCTTGGTCCACAGCACGGCCAACTGCACCACGGCCAACGGCAACAAGATCCACCGCAAGTTCCGAAACAACAGCGCGATCACCGCGGCCAACACAACGCTGGAAGCCAGCCCCAGCGTTTTCCCGTCTTTTTCGAGCTGGCCGTACACTTCCTCGATGAGCACGGGCCCGCCCGCCGCCACCGCGGGCGGATCGTGCGCGGCGCACACGTCCAGCAGCGTGTCGATCGTCTCGATCCGCGGCGGCGTGTCCGGCCCGACCGGCGCACAGGCTGACCAGAAAGAGGGTGGTATTGCCGTCGGTCGACAGAAGCCGCCCGCGGTAGAGCTCGCTTTCCAACAGCGTGCGGCGCAGTTCGTCGGGCGCGATGCTCGCATCGACCAGATGTTCGCGCAGTGATTTAGAGCTGAGCGGTGAGCCCGGCAAGCGCCGCTGGGCGAGACTGATAACCGACTGCACGCCGGGAATCGCATGGAGTTGGGCGTCGAGCTGCTCCACGCGCTCCAGCCCCGGCACGGTGAGCAGCTCGGAGTCGGCATAGGCCACGAGCGTGGTTTCGGCGCCACCGAAAATGCGTTTGTCGTCGAGATAGTTGACCAGCCGCGGATCGTCCTTGTGGAACAGTCCCTCGATGCTGCGTTCGAACTCCAAATGGCTCGCCGGGCCGTACGCCAGCGCCCCGGCCACGATGCAGCCCAACAGCAGGGGCACGCGCAGCCGGATCAGCCAATCGACGGCGCGCACCACCACGCTTTGTGCCGCGACAGGGCTGGGCTCCGGTTCTTGACGTTGCATTGCGGGCCACGCGGCGTTCGAGCACGGTGTTGGGATCGGCGGACGAGCCATGGCCGGACGATTCGACGTGAAAAGCCGCGACGCTGCTCGCCACGCATCGGCGACGCGGATTTTCCACCACCATCGTTACCCGGAATCCGCGCGAAGCAAGCATGTGGCGCGATGGTCGGGGCAAGAAGGGGGCGCCACGCGTCCGTGGGCCGCGCTACCAGTGGATGTTCACACTGGCCAGGGCGCCGTTGAAGAAGGCGCCGCCGGTGGTCTTGATGCCGGTGTGGGTGGTGTCTTGTTGCATGACGGCGAACTGGTCGCCGGCAACGGCTATGTCTTCGACCCACAGTAGCTGATAGCCGCCCTGCAGCGAAATGTGGTCGGTGAGCCGCCAGACTCCCAGCACATTGACGTCGCCCACGAAAGCCAGTTGCCCTTGGCTGTCGCCCGACAAAAACGCCGAGTCGGCCGTCCAATAGTTGCGGGCCGCATTGCCGTAGACTCCCGCTTTTGACGTCCAGCGAAGCGAAAACGGCCCCGCGTCGGGCGGACTGTTGACGATCAGCCCGATCTGCGCCCGTACATGTTGTTCTGCGTGGTGGCATTGTAATTGACGGTGGTAGTGCCGATGGCCGCGTTGTGCAACTGGTCGTTGACCTGCACCCAGCGAAAGCCGGCCAGGAACGTCAGCCCGGTGCAATCAATGTTGTGCGTGGCGTTCAGCTCGAAACTGTAGAGCTGCGACCGATAGAGTGAATTGATTACGGCCGCGGGTTCGGTTCCGGTGCTGTTGGGAAAGCGCCACGTTCCGACCGTGTTGACCGATTTGTCGGCCGCCAGGTTCGCGACGCCGAAGTAGCGGGCGTTGATTCCGTCCAGCGCGTAAGTGCTGTCGACGCGCCGGGTCAGTTCGATGTCAGGTCCAGCAACCCAATCGAAGCCATACGACCTGGAATTCAACAGCGTGACCGAATCGGTGCCGTCACGCACGATGGGGCTGCTGTTCGGCGACGAACGCGTGAGAAAAATGGCGCCTGCCCTGACCGACCACAGCGGGCGACAGCAATGATCCCAGCAGCAGCAGTCGCAGCAGCCGCACCCCTCGCAGCAATTTGCGCAGTTGTTCTCGCAACATGAGTCATCGACGAACGCGGCGCTGACTTGCTCCGGCTCGGGCGGAGATAGTTGAAAGTACGTATCCTGAAATTGCTTCAAATCGCTCGCTGGCTCGATCGCTGCCGCGGTTGCAACGAGTAGCACTAGCACCGGCGCAGTCACCCAAATTCGAACGAGCCGCATCATCGCCAGAATCCTCCTGGGTGTCGGTCGCAAGAGCAACTGGCACAACCGGGTCGAATCGTACAACCCGTTGCTCTCGCCCACCCTCCCAATTGGATGATCGTCCGGACAGCCGGCAATGCCCCAGTTCAACCCATTCAGCCGGAGCGATCGCGCCAACCGTCAATGTCTGCCCAGTCTACGAAGGCGCCGACTGTTGCCAGCTTGGACGTCGACAAGTGGACACGCTCGAGGAGAGGTAGCCGCGAAACTCCACGGAACGTCCGTCGGGTGCCAGTTCTTGCTCGTCAACCAGTGCAGCACTCCGAAGAAGCGCTGTTAGGCGAGAAAGCGGCGACACCCAGCGCCGATGCAAAGACAGACGGCGCCGAATCGGCCGATAGCGTTACCAGCTAACGTTCACGCTGGCCATGGCGCCATGCAGAAAGACGCCGCCGCCGCTGTTGATGCCGTTGTGGGTTGTACTGGGATGCATGACCGCGAATTGGTCGCTGCCCACGGCCACTCCGTCGATCCACAATAACTGATAGCCACCCTGCAGCGCGACGTGGTCGCCCAGCGAGTATACCCCCACAACGTTGATGTCGCCGACGAACGCCAACTGCCCTTGGGAATCGTTCGAATGGCAACCGCAATTGGCATGCAGATAGTTGCTGGAGGCATTGCCAAAGATGCCGGCTTTCGACGTCCAGATGACCGAGAAAGGCCCGTCCGCGGGCGGCCTGCTCCAGACAAAACCGACTTGCGCGCCGTACAGATTGTTCTGAGTCGACTCGCGAAATTCCGTCAGGACACCGGTGGACGCGCGGCCGACGATTTGATCGTTAAGCTGTAGCCAGCGCATGCCTGCCAGAAAAGCCAGGGCAGGGGTCGAGTAGTGCCGAGCATTGAACTCAGCGCTATGGAATTGCGAGTGAAACACCGTGTCGATCGCGGCAGCCGACGAGACGACGGAATCGTTCGGCAGATGCCATGGATTGATGGCCGTGACCGAAGAAGGAGCCGCCAGACTCTGCACGCCGAAATACCGAATGTCGTACGCATCGATATGATCGCCGTCAACTCGGTGAAGCGCGAAGATATCGGCCCCGGCCAACCAGTTGAATTTGTAGCTGTTGGCGTTGAGCAGCGTGGTGCCTGAAGGCGCATCTTCCAATACGCGGCTGCGGTGCGGCGTTGCGCGCGTCAGCACGACCGTTCCCAAGTACACGTCCCACAGCGGCCGCGGATCGACGTTCCAGTAGCTGGGGCTGGGGCTTGAAGCGGCTGGAAGTGATGTGCCAGCCGGCGCCGGACCTGTTTGCTCGTTGGTTGGAATGTCCGAAAGCTGCAGGAATGAAGCACGACGGGCAAACCCCGAAACGGCGGGTTCCTGCGCCACCGTCGCCGCGCTGGCAAGCACTACGACCGCGGCGACCAGGGAAACACGTGCAAGCAGTGACATCAATGAATGCTACCTCGTCAATAGCGATGAGATTAAGTCGCACCATCGTCTCGCGAGGCACGACCGTCGGCTCTCGCCCAATCATTCAACTTCATGATCGACCTACGGCCGCGCGGTGCCTCAGTTGGCGTGTCGCTGCCGGTGCAATCCTGATCACCGAGAAGGTTTGCCCGACTTGCCTCGACGCCGAAACAGGAAATGCCATCGGCTGCGCGTTGCAGCATGGCGTGTCGGCAGCACGAGAGGCGGCGCACCCGGTCCGGACAAGCCGGGCTCGTCGGCCGCTATCGCGCTTTGGTATCCACGCAGCAAGCACGACACCCAGGCAGAGCGCGGCGGCGCTAGCGCTCATCGCGGGCATCGTGCGATATCCTGCGGAGCGCATTCCAGCAGGGAATATAGCGCCACGAGCCCGGCGGGATCAAGGCCGACAGTCCGCGCCGCAAACCGAATTGCAGCCAGCGTCGAGCGTTCTTACAGTCGGCGGCGCATTAGCCCCGCCGCTGCAGCAGCACGCGCAGCCCAGGCACGCCAACAGCGCCGTCGATGGCTCGGGCACGGCGCCGGCGTAAATCTCGCCGATCTGCACCGTGGCGCCGGGAGTCAGTATGTTCTCGATCGAAACGCTTACGCCCGCCACATTGGTCAAAATGGCGCCGAAGCCATTGTTGAAGTAGGGCGCCGTAAGGTCGACGGTGATGGTCTCGAACGCGCCGAGCCCATTGCCCGGATACAAGAAGTGGTATTCCGACCAGTTCGACGAATTGAAATACACAAACAACCGGCCCATCGACGCCTGATCCGATCGAGCCACGATGCTGATTGTCGGCTCAAGATTGAAATTGGCGGCCAACCCCGGGTAGGAAAGGTTGCCGCTGGTGTCGCCCGTGTAGTTGAGGACGACGGTCGCCTGATCTCTCGGGTCGGAACTCAAGATCAGTAGGCCGTTGTTGTTGTCGTTGATCGAGAGGGAATGATTGCCCGCCGGCGAACTGGCCGTGCTGAGCGCGGCGTAGCGTGCGCCGCCGATGCTGGTGCCGCCGGTCGCGATGCCGCCTGATACTTGGCTTGGTATTTCGCCGCCGGTAAGCGACATCGCTTGCGTGGCGTCGAAGCTGTCGATCAACGTGCCGGCGTGGACATCATCGCGCGCACCAAACGAGATCCCAAGCAGCAGCGATGCAACCAGCGCTCCACGGCGGACAGCGCACCCCAAGCGGTTCGGTTGCTTCTCAGAGCAAGGCATTGCAAGCTCCCATTGGAAAGGAACGAAGGGGCGACCGAGTGGCCTGAAACCACCCGATTGATACTAACATCGGCCGGTTGGCGATATCAAGAAAAAAAGCGGCGGTCGCGACAAGTTCGCGTCGCAAGCAATTTGCCGGCGGGAAGATAGAAGCAGGAAGTTGCCCGCATATCGGCCGCCCACCGACCAACTTGCGTGGAAGCTCAGCGAGATTTAACTTCGCCTGAGGGAGACTCGGACTGCTCGCCTGAATCATCGACGAACAGCACCGCGTTCACCTTCGCCAGTTCTTCTGCCGGAAACTTCACCACTTTGCGGTCGTACGTCATCAGGCCATTCACCTCGCCTTCGACATCCGTGGTTTGCGTGTACACGCCGGCGGCGATCCCTTGTTTGCGCAGCGCGTCGAGCCGAGCCAGCGATTCGCGGTAGCGGCTTTGATATTCCTCGGGCGTCTTGGGCAGATTGCCGTAGCCCCAGTTGCGTCGATTCGGATCCCACAAGTGGCCGCCAACCGGCAGCCCATGACCGCCGAACTCGCCGACGACCTTGACGAAGTCGGCGAAACGTTTGCTGTCGAAGGGAAACGAGGGGTGCGGGTAGCTGTGAAAGTCTGCAATGTCGCCCACCGGCCAGAAGTTGCCGCCGCTGGCGACGTCCACTGCCCGCGACGGGTCGCGTTGAGCCAGCCACTTGCCGACTTCGACCGTGCGATGTTGCCCCCATGCCTCGTTGAATGGCACCCAGACCACGATGCAAGGATGATTCTCCAGGTCGTCGATCATCCGCTCCAACTCGAGCATGTACTGCGCGGTGCCTGCGCGCTGGGCCAGTCGGCATCCGTGGGATCCGGCTTGAACCAGGTCCAGGCGGGATTCTGGCCGCCACTCACCTGGTCTTGCCACACCATCATGCCCAGCCGGTCGCAATGACAATAGTAGCGTCGCGGTTCGACCTTGATGTGCTTGCGAATCATGTTGAAGCCGGCCGACTTGAGAAATTCGATGTCGAAGAGCATCGCCTCGTCCGACGGCGGAGTGAGCAGGCCGTCGGGCCACCAGCCCTGGTCGAGAGTTCCCAAGTGAAAGATCGGCTTGCCATTGAGAGTGAAGCGCGGATTGCCTTCGGCGTCACGCATCGTGCCTAACGAGCGGATACCGGCATACGAACGCACTGCGTCGACGACACGGCCATCGGCGTCCAGCAGTGTGATCTCCAGATCGTAGAGGTGTGGCGATTGCGGTGACCAAAGCCTGGCGTTATCGATCGAAATCGACGTCTCCGCGACTTCGCCGGTCGATTCTTTCATTTTCCGGTCGTTGTCCTTGACGACGACGCGCAGCTTGTTGCCGGTGGCGTCCCCGGAGACTTCCGGTCGAACAGTGATCGTGCCGGTCGCGGCATCCGTTGCGATCGTCAGATCCGAGATGTGCGTGGCTGCGACCTCTTCGAGCCACACCGTTTGCCAGATGCCCGACATCTGCGTGTACCAGATGCCGCGTGGGTTGAGCACTTGCTTGCCGCGCAACTGCCAGCCCTCAGTTTCATCTTCCACCCGCACGACCAGATTGTTGTCGCCGCGGCGCAGCGCGTCGGTCACATCAAACGCAAACGGCGTGTTGCCGCCTTGATGGCTGCCAACGAGTTGGCCGTTCACGTACACGTCGCAGCGGTAGTCGACGGCTTCGAAATTCAGCAAAGCCCTGCGGCCCTCGTTCGGCATCGCCTGAAATGGACGGCGATACCAGAGTGCTTCGCTGCCATCCAGCAGTCGTTGCACGCCGCTCAAGCGAGATTCGAGCGCAAAAGGAACCAGGATCTTGCCCGCCCACTCGCCAGGCTCTTCCTTCGCTTCGACGGGCGCAATGGAATAGTCCCACAGGCCGTTCAAACAGGTCCACTCGTCGCGGGCCATCTGTGGCCGCGGATATTCGGTCCAAGCGTTGTCGGGCGTCACTTCGGCGCCCCATTCGGTGATCAGCTCGCTCTTGAATGGCTGCGTGTTGCGCTGGGGGGCGGGCAGCGAGGGCACGCTATCCGCGTCGATGACGTGCACGTCGATAAACTGTCCGCCCGTGGTCTGATGGCAATGGACGCCCAGCACGTTCTCGCCGACTTTGAGCCTGGCCGCCTGCTTTTCGCCCAGCGGCACGACATCGTATTTGGTCGTGTAGCCCGCCAGCTTCGCCACTTGTCGTCCGTTGAGATAAACCTCGGCGTCCTCGTCGTGATGGACCAGCAGCGCCGGCTCTGCGGGAATCGCCTGCAGCGTGAACCGCTTGCGCAGCCAGATGTCGTCGGTTTGCCAATTCGTGCCCACGCGCGCCGCCGGAGTATCCGGCGTGCCAAAGCCACCGTGCGATTCCGTCCACGCTCGATCGTTGTAGCCGACTTTGTGCCAGGCATCGGCCGGGCGCGAGACCGTGTATCGCCAAGTGTCGACAATGGGTTCTTCGGCTACCGTCGCGGTACATGTGAGCGTTGCGACGAACAGCAGCAGATAGCGTCGTTGCATGATGGGGCAGGATCCTCTAGGGGAGAAGCGACAAGTTCCTAGTACGACTGCGCGGGCCAGCGAAAGGCGGCACTTCGCGCCCTGGCAACGGATGCCGTGCCAACCATGATGCCGTGGCGCCGGCTACTGCTGCAAGACCTCGCGGCCAATTCGCGCCGCTTCACTGTCGGGATCTTGCTCGATGATCTTTTGGATCGCGGCAATCGCCCGCTGGCGCACCACCGGCTTGTCGGAACCCATCAACGGGCGCTGTCGTTCAACGGCCTTGATCGCCACGATTTCCTGGCGCAACTCCGAGTCGCCTCCCAGTTCGCGGCGTGCCGCTGTCGCTTCGGCCACCACCGGAAATCCGGCGTACTGCTCAGCGATCGCGCCATACCGCTCGTACGCCCGGTATTTGCTCTTGTCCGCCTCGGACTTCGCGGCCGCCATATCCGCAGCGGCTTGCTCGTCGACGACATTCACCAGCTTCTCCGCCGCTGTCTTGATGTCGATCTTGCGCGAGCCGAGTGCCTTGTGCACGGCGCCGGCCGCGGCCGCATAGTTGCCAAACTCGATGTTGCGCCAAGCCGCGCAGCTCAGCGGGGATCTCGGCCGGGTCGACTTTCCAACGGGCGCCCTCCAGCGCGCGGGAGATCGTGTCCTCCAGATCGCTCCACCGCCCAGGCTTCAGCACGCCGTCAGGCGTGATATAGCAAACCTGCACGATGTTCTGCAAACTGATCTCCAGGATGCCGGCCTCGCGCTCGAACGAGCGGTCGAGATCGAGCATGATCGGCCAGGTCAGGTGCACGCTGCGCATAGTCTTGAATCGCCGCCGCCGGCGTACCGGAATTCACCGCCACGAAAGCGATCGGATCGTCACGGTGCCGCTCGGCAATTTCCATTAGTGCCGGCCACTGCGCCTTGCACCGAGGGCAGGTCTCTTCGAAAAAGTAGAGCAACACCGCCTTGCCAGCCAATCCCTCCTTAGTCGGCGGCACGGCATTCAACCAAGTGCCGGGCAGTTCAAAGTCCTTGGTCGGCGTTGGCGCCGTGAGAAGCTGCGCGGAGGCAGGCGGCGGCAGCGACAAGACGACCAACGCCAGCGCCATGGCAGGCGCGGCACGGTGTTGCATGTAGTGCAGCAAGCGAGCGAACATGAATGCATGCTCCGAATAGCATTCCCGCCGGTTCAAAAAAGCGATAGCCACGGCACGGCAATCGCTGACTCCATTATTCATGGTGCCCACGGCCGGGACAATATCGTGCGTTCGCAGCCTCTTCACCCGCATTAAACGCTGGACTGGGGTTACCGCAATGGCTTGGAGGTGGGCACGCTTCCGAGAAACGTCGGCGATTTTTGTGCTGTGCCCAGGTCGCCACGCTTACTTCGGCCAATCCGCTTGCGGGTCGAAATTGATGGTCGGCTCGGCGGGATGCTCGGGGATCCGCGGTCGCAGGTAGGGCTTGTCGGCCGCCTTGTGGCACGCATAGCACGTTTCCAGCGAGAACTTGTACGCCGCCACGAAATCCGTGTAGTCCTGGCGCTCGATCGACGCCTGCAGTTGCGCAAGCGGCGTGTTCTCCATGGCCTCGAGGATATCGGCCAGCTTGATCTCCGCGCCGGCGTTGTCCTTGCGCACCGAGATCACGCGCACCGCCCGACGCAAGTGCGACCGCGTCTCATTCCAATAGAACTGCGCGAGCGACCAATTCTTCGCCTCGGCGGCAAACCACAGGTTGTTGAAGTGATAAGCCACGCTGGTCATGACGTGGGCCTGGTCCGTGGCTTTGTCCTTGAGCTGCTGCACATCCGACTCGATCGAGGGCACGGCGGTCGGCGCAGCCGCTTGAGCCCGCGTGGCCTGCCCAACCAGGTGCACAGCCCAACCAGCGGCCCAGCCCGCGAACAACAGTCCCGACACCATGATGGCACGATAAGAATTCACGGCAGATGCTCCTGTTGGTTGTCGCAGCTAGTTGTAGATCAGACGGTTGTAGACGTTGTAGGTTTCGTCACTCGCCCTCGCCGTGTGATTCTACGAACCACGTGAGCCATCGCCCACGAAATGTTGCTGAGAATATCCTCGCCCAGTTCGGGTCCGGACCACATGACGTGCCAACGGCGCACCTGCCAGCCCAACCGTCCGGGCTTGACGCTTGGCCCCCGCCCGCGGAAACTTCAGTGGCCGCAAGGATCAGAGCCAGGAGACAAAACGCCAGGGACAGTGACGATTTTTAGGTGCCCCGGGAGAAAAATCGGACGGTCCCCCTCTCCGCAGGCGTTTTGTCTCCAGGCTGTTAGCGAGAGTGGCGGAATTGGCAGACGCGCTGGACTTAGGATCCAGTGGGGAAACCCGTCCGGGTTCGACTCCCGGCTCTCGCAGTTCGTTGCTTCGAAAAGGCTTCGATCTGCTGGATTTGGCGGTGATGTTCTAGGATGGCGAAACGCGTTTCCATAAAGCCCGGATTGCGGAACGCACCAACGATCGAGTGCTCCCACATCGCCCCGTGCTAGCAACCACGCAGTTGCACGAGCGCGCATCGGTTCGGGATGGCTCGCACGAGCGAATCGAACTCACCCGGCCGGGTGACCGAGGCCGATAGGTAATCAAGGCCGTGTAGGAATTGCCTTGTTGGCACGCCGCTCGAGCACGCTGGTTCCAGCCGCTCGCATCGTCTCTCTCGCAGGTCAGACATTCTGCATTCGGGAGCGCTACCATGCGCGTGATCAGCGTCACTCCCGCCGGTCGCCGTCGCTATCTGGCAGCGTTGGTGCCGCATCTGCTGCGTCAGCGGCACGTGATCGACGAACATCACTGGTGGCTCAATACCACGGACTCGAAAGACATTGGCTATATCCAGCAAGTCACGGCGGAACATCCAGACTTCTTCAAGATCTGCCGCAAAAGGCCGCGTTCGGATCTCGACCTGGGACCGAGCATTTGGAGGTTTTTTCGCGACTACGCCGAGCCCGACACGCTTTATGTCCGCTTCGACGACGACATCGTCTACATGTCGGCCGACGCGGTGGAGCGCCTTGTAAACCATCGGCTGGTGCATCGCGAGCCATTGTTGGTGCTGGGCAACATCATCAATAATGCTGTCTGCACGCACTTTCATCAACAGGCCGGTCTGGTGCCAGCGCACTGGGGACATGTCGAGAACCAGTGCATGGACCACGTAGGCTGGTGGCGGGGTGAGTTTGCGCAGCGGTTGCACCGCCTGGTGCTGCACGAACTGCACTACGATCGCTTGGAACGTTGGAAGCAAGTCGCGCTGCCCATCGATGGCACGCGGCGTTTCTCCATCAACGTCATTTCCTGGCTGGGTGACGACCTGCGCAACATTTCCGAATTGCAGGAAGACGACATCGACGAAGAGCCGTTTCTCACAGCCATTCTTCCCACGCGGCTCGGTCGACCTACGGCCGTCTGCGCCACGGCGCTTTTCGTGCACTTCGCCTTCCATTCGCAGCGGCCCTTGTTGGAATGGACCTGGCCCGAGTTGCTCGACCACTACCAGGCCATTGCCCGACGTGCAGCGCCCGCTTCGCGCCCTGCCGAAAGCATGCTGCGCCCTGATGCGCGGCACGGCCTGGCAAGTGGGCAAATCGGCCAGCAAGATTCGTGCCCACGCCCGCAAGCACTGGTGGCCTCGCGAAGCCGCCTGATCCACCCGTCGAATCGCTTGTCATGGATGTTGCTTGCAGGGTATGGTTGAGCCTGCAATTCACTTCCGACCTTATCGCACGGGCTGTCCACTCATGCCGAACGATGCGGGTCGCTTGATCGCCGTGGGCGACGTCCACGGCTGCGCCCATGCGCTTGACGCGCTGTTGGAGGCCATCGCGCCCACCAGCAAAGACGAACTCGTGTTGCTGGGCGATCTGATCGACCAGGGGCGCGACAGCCGCGACGTACTCGACCGGCTGCTCGCGCTGAAGCGCCGGTGCAGCGTCGTGCTCATCCGCGGCAACCACGAAGAAATGATGTTCGCGGCGCGCGAGAACGAAAGGCGCTGCGCTACTGGGAGGTGTGCGGCGGCTTTGCCACGCTCAATTCGTATCGCTATGGCGCCAAGCTCAGCGCCATGCCGGAAGACCATTGGGCGTTGTTGGCCGAAGGCCGCGATTTCCACGAAACTGACGATCACATTTTCACTCACGCGAACTATCTGCCCGACGTGCCCATGCCGTTGCAACCCGACCACCAACTGCGATGGGCGCTGTTCGAACCGGCGGAAGCCCGGCCGCACATCTCGGGCAAGCCCGTCTTCGTGGGTCATACCGAGCAAGCCAACTCCGAAATCTGCGATCTGGGTTTTGTCGTCTGCATCGACACGGCCTGTTGGCGGCACGGCTGGTTGACCGCCATCGATGTTCGCACCCGCCAGCTTTGGCAAACCAGCCGCTTCGGTATGCTGCGTGATCAGGGCGAAGCGCCCCACCGCCAAAGAATTGCCGCGCTGGCGCGACAGGCCGCGGGATAGACCGCTCATGGCCGCTCGGCCATTTCTGCCGTCTCAAACAATGATTCACTCAACACACCGCCACGTGTGGCAAGTATCTCCGGCATGTAGCTGAATTCTCACGAATTCAGCCGATCCCGAACTGAAGTCTTGCGACCCGGGCTACCGCTGCGCAAAACGTTGCCGCACACGCTTACCACCAGTCAAATTCCCGCTCTTGGCGTTGTCGTGTAGAATAGAGGGATTGTCTGGGCGGGCCCTCGCGGCGGCGCGCGCCGCCATCGATTTCGACCATGGCATTGGTAAACCTTATGCGGTCTCCTGAGCGCCCCTTGTGGTTGCCCTATGCAGTCGCCGTGGTGGCTGTCATGGCGGCGACGTTCGCCAGCGGCTTTGTCTACCAAGACTCCCAATCGACGGGCTTGTTGTTTGCCCTGTATTTTGGCGCCGTCACGTTCGCTTCCTGGTACGGAGGGTTGGGTCCGTGCGTCTTGGCCACGCTGCTGAGCTATCTGGCCGCGAACTGGTTCTTCCTTCAGCCGCGCGACCAATTTATGTTCAATGGAACTGTTTTTGCCTATTTCTTTGTCTGCCTGGCAATCGGCGTGTTCAGCGAGGCGATGAAGCAGGCGGTTCGCCAGGCCATGGTCAGCGCCCGACAGATCGCCTCGATTCTCGATAGCATGCCCGACGGCTTCGTGGCGCTGGACGACCTGCGACGCTTCACGTACCTGAATCCCGTGGCACAACAACTTCACAAGCGCCACCAGCCAGATTCGCTCGGCCCGCCAGCCTGGCACGAGTTCCCACCGACGTCCGGCGAAATCGCCGCGGACAGTTTTCGCCAGGTGGAACAGCAGCGGGCGCCGGTCGAGTTCGAACACTTTTACGTCCCCTGGAAAACCTGGTTCGAGGTCAAGGCCGCGCCCGGATCGCGGGGCGGCATGGTGATCTATTTTCGGGACACCACCGAGCGCCGGCTGGCCGAAAACGAGCAACGAAAGCTGGCGTCGATCGTAAACTCCTCCGAAGACGCCATCCTTAGCATCGACCTGGAAGGACGAATCACCAGTTGGAACCAGGGCGCTGAGTCTCTTTACGGCTACACGCCCGATGAAATGATCGGGCAACCTATTTCGAAGCTGATTCCGCCGGAATATGCGCATGATCAGGCTGAATACTTGGCCAAAATCGAGCGCGACGAGAGCGTCGTGCACTTCGACACGTTGCGCCGGGCCAAAGACGGCACGCAGATCCCCGTTTCGTTGAGCATCTCGCCGATTCGCGACTCCGACGGCCGCGTCATCGGCGCGTCGAAAATCGCCCGCGACATTACCGACCGCAAACGGGCCGAGGATATGTTGCGCGACGCGGACCGCCGCAAGGACAACTTCCTGGCCGTGCTCGGTCACGAATTGCGCAACCCCTTGGCAGGAATCGCCAGCGGACTGCAAGTGCTCGATTTGGTTGGCACGCTGCCGGACGACGTCATCGAGATTCGAGAGATCATGAAGCGCCAGGCGGCGCAAATGACGCGGCTGATCGGCGATCTGTTGGACGTGTCGCGCATTGCCAGCGGCAAGATTGCCCTCCGCACCGAGCCACTCGACCTGGTTGCCCTCGCGGACCAAATCGTGTCGGATCAACAGCGGCGTCTCAAAGAAAAAGGCATCGAATTGCTCGTCGATCTGCCGGACGAGTCCTTGTGGGTCGACGGCGATCCGGCCCGGTTGCGCAAGTCGTCGACAATCTGTTCGACAATGCGGTCAAATTCTCTGATTCCGGCGGGCAGATCGAGAATCCGAGTGTACGCGGATGCCGCGCGGGAACAGGCCATTCTGGCGATGCGCGACACCGGGGCGGGACTCTCTGCTGAATCCCGCGAGACACTCTTCGAACCCTTCTCGCAGGCCGAAGAGACGCTATCGCGCAGCCCCACCGGCCTGGGGCTGGGGTTGTCGCTGGCCAAGGGGCTCGTCGGGCTGCACGGCGGCACGATCGAGGCAGACAGCAATGGCCCCGGAACGGGTTCCACGTTCACCATCCGGCTTGCACTGCGGAACGCGCCGCATGCGCCGGCGGATGTTCCACCGGCAGTATCCGAGGCGACTGCTACGTGCCGTGGGCTGATCATAGAGGACGACGACGACGTGGCCGGCGCGTTGCGCCGCTTGCTGGAGCTCAAAGGACACGAAATTGTCGTCGCCCGCGACGGAGCCAGCGGTGTCGACCTCGCCCGGCGGTTTCAACCCCATATCGTGTTTTGCGATATCGGACTGGGGGGCGGCATCGACGGCTATGGAGTAGCGCGTGCTTTGCGCCGATGAGAAAACCAAATACAGCTACCTGGTCGCCGTGACCGGCCTGGGACAGGAAGAAGACCGCCGGCGAGCCGCCGAGGCGGGGTTCGATCGGCATGTCACCAAACCGGCCGACCAAAGCGAGCTATTGGCGATGATGGCCGAGGTCTCCGCTACCGCCAGCCGCTCGCCTGCTGCTGGCGGCTGCTAGCGCCGTGGTATCACTCGGACCGGCGCGCCAGTCCGACGAGACTTTTCACCTGCTGCACGATCACCCGCATTTCACCACGGTTTCAGATCGTCTCAATTGCAACCAGTCCAAAGCGGCGCTGGAAGCGGCACGACCTGTGCCACGCATACCAGGCCCGGCGTTGCTTGTTCGGACTGTGCCGGCGTTTTCTCCTTCCGTCTGGCATGATTCAGCTCCTCCATCTCCCATGTGAAAACGGCTGCCCTTCTTCTTTACGCAGCGAATCGCACGGCAGGTTGTTACATCTCGTTAAGATCATCGATTTGCTCGGGTTCCGGCCGCTGACGCCGTGTTCGCGGCAACTCGCGTCGATGGCCTGGAAACGCCGGTCACCGGCGGACGTTCAGAAGTGCGGCTGCCCGCGGCTGCCCCCAAGCTGGGCGTCAACGCCGATGGTCAACCGGTTGCCTTCGGCTCGCGGACCGCACGTGGATTATTGCGCCGGCGGCGGAGGCAACTGGATCCGCGGCGCGGCGCCT
Source organism: uncultured Planctomycetaceae bacterium (assembly GCA_963779015.1). Taxonomy (GTDB): domain Bacteria; phylum Planctomycetota; class Planctomycetia; order Pirellulales; family PALSA-1355; genus JTS-RE94. The sequence goes on from CAVZWY010000028.1 coordinate 66,206, forward strand.
GCCAGTTGTTGCACGTATTGGCTCAGCAAACGCAACGTGTCCTGGAACTCGGGCCGGTTGGCCAGGGCGGCATATCGCGGATCGCGTGCCACTTGCTCGTACTTCTTGAGCGAGGCCTGCAAAGCCGTAGCCTCGGGCGGCTGCGAACCGTCGAACACCTGTGCCGGCAACGCCAGATACTTCTGCCAGCCATCGTCGACGATCGACTGCAACTGGGCTGCTTCACCCGCCAACGATTCGCGCACCGAAGCGCTCGGGGCCGCCAAGGCCGGCATCATCGGCTCCGCAGGCGGAGCAAGCGCTGGAGTCGGTACGCCGTTGGCCGCCGCCTGAACGCCCGACATCATCGACACGTCCGAGACGAGTTGGGTCGCCGACTCGGGCACTTGCACCGGCGGCTGCCCAGGGCCGGAGCCGTAGTACGTGGTTTGACTGACTGGATCGATGTGCAGCATCGTGCCGTCCAGCGTCGCGCCGGCAAACAATCCGCGGCTGCGGGAGTACGACAGCACTTCGGCCTTGAGCTTGGCGTCGGTCGCCGCCGAGGCGTTGCGCCCCACGGGGCCGGCGGCGGCGGCCACGTCGGCGCCGATCGTGAACTTGCCGCCCAGCAGGCCGTCCACGCTCTTTTGCGTCATGAATACCAGCACCACGTCGGTATCTTGCACGCCCGCTTGCCAGCCGACGCTGCCGCCGGTGAGGATCATGAACTGCGGCAGGCTCCATGCGCCGTTGGGTTCGCGAACCATCACCACGCCATGGCCGCGGCGAATGCCGGCGATGAATCCGATCTTCAGCACGTTGGGAATGATGGCAATGCCGTGCGCGTCGGACAGCAACGATTCGGGAATTGAACGGCCCGGGATGGCCATGATCTCGTGCATCACCTGGTCGGCCTCGCGCACCGTCAGGTCCGGGTTGACCGCTCGAGCCGGAGCAGGCGACGCCAGCGCGAAAGCGGCCGCCAGAATTGCGCACAACACGATCGACCGATCCATGGTCACACTCCGCGGTTAGTTGAATGGCGGTTCCAGCGGACTCCGTTCGAGCCCGTTCTATCGCAGATCGTCGCGCCAGGGCAATCTCGATTCGCAGCCGTGCCGCTCCGCACGGCAATCCGCCTAAGGAACAATTGACAAACGGCCATTGGCGCAGGTGTTTCGGCAACTTGGAGAATTCACAGCCGCGGCAGGTACGGCGTTCGAGCCTGTGTTATAGTAGGCCCGAAGCGAGCAGGAGCGACCACCGTCATATCTTCAATGACCCTACTCCGGAGAGCACTTCGATGCTGCGTGTAGCCTGTTGCGTATTGGGATGGTTCATGGCGGCCGCCGCTGGCTGGGCGGCTGAACCGATTGCTGGCACCGCCGGTGCTGGCGGAGATCCGTCCTACGACGTGATCATTCGGGGCGGAACGGTCTATGACGGCTCCGGCGAGAAGCCCGCGTCGGCCGACGTGGCTATTCGCGGCGACCGCATCGTGGCGGTGGGCGATTTGGGGGATTCCCGGGCCAAACGCGAAATCGACGCACGCGGTCTGGCGGTTGCGCCAGGCTTTATCAACATGCTGAGTTGGGCCACCACGTCCCTCTTGGCCGATGGTCGCTCGCAAAGCGACATTCGCCAGGGCGTCACGCTCGAAGTGTTTGGCGAAGGATGGTCGATGGGGCCGCTGAATCCGCGCATGAAGAAAGACATGCTCGATCAGCAGGCCGACCTCAAATATGAAGTGCCCTGGACCACGCTCGGAGAATACTTGCAGCACTTAGAAGATCGAGGGGTCTCGTGCAACGTCGCCTCGTTCGTCGGGGCCACCACCGTGCGGATCCATGTGCTGGGCTACGAGGATCGCAAGCCTTCTGCCGGCGAGTTGGCCGAAATGCGACAACTCGTGCGCACGGCCATGGAAGAAGGGGCGCTGGGGGTCGGTTCGTCCCTCATCTATGCGCCGGCCTTTTACGCCGACACCGACGAATTGATCGCCCTGGCGGAAGTAGCCGGCCAGCATCAGGGCATGTACATCTCGCACATGCGCAGCGAAGGCAATCAACTGGTCGAGGCGGTCGAGGAACTGATCAAGATTGCCCGCGAGGCCAAGCTGCCGGCCGAGATCTATCATCTCAAGGCCGCCGGCAAGGAAAACTGGCCCAAGCGCGACCGCGTCGTCGAGTTGGTCGAGGCCGCCCGCGCCGGTGGTTTGCGCATCACGGCGGACATGTACCTGTACACGGCGGGCTCAACCGGCCTAAACGGAGCGATGCCTCCCTGGGTGCAGGAGGGCGGATTGCACAAGTGGATCGATCGTTTGCGCGACCCCGCCACGCGGCAGCGCGTTGCCCAGGAAATGCGCACGCCCACCGACGAATGGGAGAACCTGTTGCTGGGCGCCGGCACGCCCGACAACGTCTTGCTGGTGGGCTTCAAGAACAAAGCGCTCAAGCATCTTACCGGCAAGACGCTCGCCGAAGTTGCCAGGCGTCGCGGCACGTCCCCCGAGGAAGCGGCCATGGACCTGGTCATCGAGGACGGCAGCCGCGTGGACACCGTGTATTTCATGATGCAGGAAGACGACGTGCGCAAAAACGTCGCGTTGCCCTGGGTCAGCTACGGATCGGATGCCGCGTCGGTAGCGCCCGAGGGTTCGTTTCTGCTTTCGCAACCGCATCCGCGCACGTACGGCAATTTCGCTCGCCTGCTGGGTAAGTACGTCCGTGACGAGCAGCTCATACCTTTGGAAGAAGCCGTGCGCAAGCTGAGCGCGCTGCCGGCCGAAAACCTGGGGCTCAAGGATCGGGGGCGCCTGGCGCCGGGCTACTTCGCCGACCTGGCCATCTTTGATCCGGCCAAGATTCAAGACCACGCCACGTTTGCCGAGCCCCACCAATACGCCACCGGCATGGTGCACGTATTCGTCAACGGATCGCAAGTGCTCGAAGACGGCCAACACACCGGAGCGACACCAGGCCGCGCCGTCTGGGGTCCGGGACGCAAGGCCGCGCCGCAGCCGGCAAGCCCCTGACATGCACCCGAAAAGCCCGGCCGGCAAACGGCTGGCAACCGGGACGTAGTCGACACACCGCCGAATATCGTACACTGCCATGATCGGTCGATGGCGGCGGCTGGTCGGGCTATTTCAAGATATCACTTAAGGAGTCCATGCCATGAAGTCCAAGACTGTCATTCTCACGCTGGCGCTGGTGACGCTGAGCGCTACAGCCGCACTGGGGCAACGCGCCGCCAGCACCAAGATGCTGGGCACAGCCTACGATATGTGGTCCAGCGGCGTTTATTTCGACCACGCGCTGGATCACTCGCGCGTCTTGCAAAACTATTCCAGCTATGACCAGCCGGTGCCGCAGGAGATCGTTCAGCGGCACGCCACAGCCATCCGTAGTAATCTGGACGCCGCCAAGAAGTCGTACGCCGGCCTGGCAGCGAAGCACCCCGACGACAAGGCCGTGAGCGATCACCTGGCGACGCTCGATGAGCATCACGCCAAGGCCACCGCGGCCGTCGACAAACTCGATGCCGCCGCCAGCAGCGGTGATGCCGAACCCAAGACCATCAAGAAGCATTCGGCCAACGCCATCCGCTCGCTCCGCGACGCGAAGATGGAGCACAACAAGCTCATGCAGCACCTCGGCGTCGAGAATCCCATGGCCAAAGGCAAGGGCAAGAAGAAGGCCAAACAAACCACCGACGACGCGACGTAGCCGTTCGGCAACGCACGCAGCACGGCACGCGACAATCTGGCACTGCCCAACTGGCACTGCCCAACTGGCACTGCCCAACTGGCACTGCCCAACTGGCACTGCCCAACTGGCACTGCCCAACTGGCATTGTCCAAGTGGTATCGCCCGACCGGATCGTCGCGTGCCGTTTGCTCTGCGCTGCGCCCATGCGGCACGCTAGCGCTTCGGTGCTTCGTTGACGCGGTCGGCCAGCGCTTCCATCAGATGCCGAGCCGTGTCCGGCCCCACGCTGTTGACTTCACCGTACTGCGAACTGGTCCGGCCGTAGCAAAACGGCGGCTCGACGTCCCATTGGCGCTTGGGCACGATGTAGCCGACTTCATCATTCGCCAGACCCAGGATCATGATCTTCTTGCCGGCCAGAATCTGTTTGATGGGAGTTTCCAGCGGCGCATCCGGAAAATCGGCGCCCGGATCGACCGGATCTTGAAACTTGCCATAGACGAGCTCCGGATAGAGCTCGCCGGGAATCGCCGCCACTTCGAGCTCACCCAAGCGAAGATAAGCCACTTCGGTTTCCAGCGCTTCGTTGGAATCAGACTCTCCAGCGGGAATCCGCTCACCGCGCTCACCGCGCTCGTCGCGATTGCCCGTCCAGACGTAGGCGGTCCGCTCGAGCACTCCGGCCGCCAGCGCCGCGAAAACCTTCATTGGCCAACGGCAGTAAGATCGGCTTGGTATACACTTCCAACGGCGCCAGCGTGATGGGCTCGGCGGACTCCAGCGCCCGATCGGCCAAATCGGCCACGGCCTCGCCGGCGACTTGGATCATCTGAAACGCGTTTTCGATGGGCTTGCCGTCGGCGGCGGTCGTGAACTTGGCGTCGGGCGTGCCCATCAAACCGCCGATGGCCCCTTGAAAGTAAATGGCCGGACATTGATGCCGCTTTTCCAACGTGTCGACCACCACGCCCATGAAGTCGCGCGTCACCTTGTGATCGGCGCGGGGCTCGACGCCGTGGCTGTTCCACTGCACGACGATCCCCAAGGGACTTCCGTCGCTGGTCCGCCGAATCCGCAGCAATCGCATCACGCCGTCGTAGACCTTCGGCAGGCGGAAGTCGCCCAACAGGCTTTCATCTTCGGCCGTGGCGTACTCGGCCCGAGCCGGCGCGGCAGCGGCATCGGCCTTGCGCACGGCCTGCACGATGCCTTGCTCGACCTGACGCAGATACTGCGGGTTCACACCGGAAACACCTGGCGAAGGTCCCCAGATGCCAACCACGTCCGGACTGGCGTGCGAATGCGTGCTGGCCACGAGCACATAGCTAAAGCCGCTCAACTCGGCGCACCGCCCGCTCGATCGCCGGACGCGGAAGGCCGATCGAGTCCACGGACACGAGCGCCACCTTCCATGCACCGTCGCGCAGCACCACGGCCCGAGCGAAAAGCGGATCGTGAATTTCCTTGGCATCACGATTATTCTCCAAGCCGGCCAGCCAAATCGCCTGATCGCCCCCCAGCTTTGGCGTGATATCGACCACGCCAAAGCCGGCCTCGAGCGTATCCGCCGCCGGCGCCGCGCAGGCGCGCCCGCGAACAGCACAGCGAGCGACATCGTCGTTAGGGATGCGATTTGCCGCAGCATAGCACGAGACTCCCAGGACCACGGGCAGGGCGGGGGCGCTCACGCGCCCCTCAACCGGTGCTCCGAGCTTCGCCGCAATCCGCCCACATGTCAACTCTCCGGCCGCATTCCTCCGCTTAACGTCGCCTCCGACCGGAAGACCCCGAGGAAGTAATGTTGATCATCAGCGAAACATCAAGCACGTCGCCGTCGCTGACTGTCACCTGCCTGTCGGTCCACCGCGACGCGCCATAGCCACCGTCGCTGGCGACCGCATAGGTGCCAGCTCCGACTTCGGTGAACATGAACTTGCCGCTGGCGTCCGTGACGACCATTTGGGCTAACTGGTCCGTGCCGGACACGAACAAATAAACCGGCACGTTCGCAAGCGCACGACTATTGCGGTCCGTCAACTTTCCTGCAATGTCCCACGCCTGGACCGCAGGTGGCGGATCGGCTATCGGCGCTGCGCGGGTTCATCGGCAACAGGCGGCACGGGTGTCGGATCGGGAGTCGGATCCGGCGTAGGCGTTGGGTCCGGCGTAGGCGCCGGCGCTTCGCCGGTGAGGGGCGGAGCGGGATCGACATAACGCGAACCGCCACCCCCGACGTTGCTGGCCGAGTTGTTGGTGACTACCTGCAGGTACTGCGTCAACTTGCCGAGCTCGTTGGCCGAGGTCGTCACGTTCGAGCCCGGCTCGGCGTAGTAGATGATGTTTCCGCCGCCCTGGTCGACCACGTACGCGCCGTAATCCTGCAGGGCATGCGCAACGGCTCGGGCTTGTGTCGAGAGCCCCAGCGCATCGACGTTGACGCTGCGGGGGATTGTCAGCAACGAGCCCATGTACAGGTTTCCGTCCGTGCCATAGCTCCCACCGTCGCCGCCGTCGGCGCTATTGGCGGGCCAGACGTAAGGCTCGCCGCCGGGTGCGTTGCGATTGAGGCTCGACGGATCGACCGCCACCGCCAAAGCGTGCGGGATGTAGGCCGCCGAGAGCTCGTCAATGCGGATCAATCCAGCGATCGCCGAACCGCCATAGGCTCTGGCGCCGTGGTAGCTGCTATAAACGCCTGAATCGGTGAGCGAGTTGGAAACGGCCACGTCGGCGTCGATGCGCGATGAACCGCTGCGCTGGGTGCCGAGCAGTTCCAGCACGTTGGCGCCGGCCGGGTCGATGACCGCCATGTGCCCATCGCCTGCCGGGTCGGGCGTGGCCGACGAAGGCACAAGGAAGCTGCCGAGCAGATGGCCCTCGTCATAGACCGAGACCAGCGGGTCGGTGCTCTTGGCATGGTAAATCGGAATCGACCATGAATTGACGTTGAGGTTGGCCAGGTCCGAGCCGCTGGTTTGCATGCCCCCGCTGATCGTTGCCAGTTGCGCGCCCGAGCCGACGCCAATGTTCCAAGGCGAATCCGCCGCAAACGGCCATTGCGCAGGATCCCGTGTCGCGGCAGTGGCCAATGACCCGACCAATGCGCTGGGCTCAGTCGCCAAGAGCGCGCCGCCGCTCGTGACCACCGCCGCCATCAGGTGCCTGCCTTCCAATGCCTCCATTTTCAACTTTCTCATTTCGCTGTTCCTCACAAAAAGTTCCCTGCCCCGATCTCACACTTGTCCCAAGTGCTTCCTCATGATTTCGAAGGTTGCGCCGAACGCAGGCTCCTTCCCGCGCTCGACGCCCATTTCGCGATTGCCGTAGGGAGAGGCTCGGCAATCGCTACCGATTCAAACGTCGGTGGAAAGACGTATCGAGGGACGACATCATGCCGCCGCTCGGCTGCGATGCGGTCCGTGTCGGTCCGCCGCCGTGCGGGCCGCGCGACGAGGCCACATCCAGCCGGAAATCGACGTTCGCGACATCCTCACTGCGAGTGATGTCGATCGGCGCCGGGTCTCGTGATACCTGCCGCAACGAACGAGGAAGCGCAACTTGCACTCGATACGTGCCGAAGTCGACGTCCTCGAACGTGTAGCTCCCGTCGCGTCCGGTGATCGCGCTGGCCACCAGATTTCCGTCGAGATCCACCAGTTCGACGGTCAGGCCCGGCACTCCGACCTCGCTCGGCCCGCGTCGCCGGCCACCATCCACGGTCATCGTCACCGCTCCGGAGATCGACGTGTGAAAGAAGAACACGTCGTCCTGCAAGTTGTCGATCGACGTGTTCCGGCTGATCACGTCGGCCAGACTCGTCGAGCGGACCTGCGCCAAATCGCGACGATTCAAATCGCGTTCGTACCAGAACCGATCGCCGTCTCGCAGCCGCTGGAACTGATCCACGACGATCGTCGTGAACAGTGGCCCGAGGCTGCCGCCGCGAACGTGGTCCTCCGCCAGACCGCCGACCCACAGGTCGATATTGTTGACGTCGCCGTACATCTTCTCCAGCGCGGCCTGAACGTCGGCATCCTTGGTGATCTGCTGGAAGCTCGTCACCGCAGGCAGTCCGTACGCTACGCGCGTCGCGTTGTAATCGGCCAGGCCGTGATCGCGGCCGCGTTGCACGTTGAGCGACGCCAGGTCGAAGCCGCCCGCGCCCGGCTGGCCGAACAGGAAATTACGCACTTCGTCGACCACGCCGTTATCGATCTCGCGCGACGGATCGGACGCCAGATACTTCACGATGGAATCGATGCCGGTTTCGGCCAACAGCGATGGGTTGAAGAAGGCGTCGCGCAGTTCCACTTCGTCGTGCGTCTCTTCCGCGTCGTTGTCCAGGAATTCGACGTCGGAGCCGAGCATACTGTGACCGAATCGGAACGCGGCCGTGGAAAACTCGTTGGCAATTCCAGGATTGACGCTCGAATCGTAGCCGCGATAGCGCGTCAACACTCCGTTGCCCAGCAGCGCCGGCAGGAATTCGTTGTAGGTGATATTTTGAATCTCACCGACGACGATGCGGCGTGCCTGCTCGAACACTTGCTCGTCCGACCAGTTGGGATTGGCCGCCGCGTACAGGTCGGCTAGGCGGTTGTGTTCGCGCACGAACAGCGTGTGCATTGCCGTCAGCTCGATGTTCTCGTTGGCGCGCACGTCGCCCGAAGCAAACAGGCTCTGTGGGTCCGCGCCAAGCTGGTTGTCGTTGGCCAGCCCCATCGTGTTGTACGGCAACAGGTTGCCTGCGCTGGTCTTGAGCCGACCGCCCGAGAGCGTCCGCAGCGCCAAGTCGCGGTCGAGACTCGATCCGTAGATCACCGAACCGTCGAGAAACGCCGTGATGTCGTTGATCTGCTGGCGCGGCGTATCGATGCCGGTGGTGGGGTCATAGTTCGAACGACTCATCGGAATCGTGACGTCGCCCTGGCCTGTCGGATCGAAATACGGATCGCCGCTCGGCACCGCGATTGGCATCGCTTCGTAGGCCGCGGAGCCCGAAGTCAGGTCAATGTCGTGATCGACAAACTGTCCCCACGCGTATGCCAGCGCGGACAAATTGCGATCGCTCAGGACCTCGTCGGTTTCCGCGGCCATTGCGTTCGATATTTCGCGCGCACTAGGACGATCGGCTCCCGCCGGGGTCGAAATGCCGTCGCCATAGTCGGCCGGGGCAACACGCAACAGGTCTTCGCCGGCGCTGCCCCATTCGGGCTGGGACAAATTGTTGAGCGTGCCATCGAATGTCCGCAAATCAGCCGCCATCAAGTGACGAGCTTCCAACGGTTCGATGACCACGCCATGGCGCCTGCGGGCGATGGTTCGCGGCGCTGCCCTGCGCACGAAAACCGATTTGGAAACGGGGTTACACGATGTGCGCAGCAGAATCATGGGATGCCTCCTCGAGTGAGAAATGGGCTCGTCGCGCGGAGTTCCGACCGCCGGACGCGGCACTAGCGCAACGAGGTGCTGATAGAAAACGCAAGTCCCTGCGTATCTAGGCGGAGCTTGCCTCGCGCTCGCATGGCAGAAAGGATGCTTGCCAAAGACGAGCGACACTCCGCAGTGGCGCCGTTCACTATAACCGCGATCTCAGCGGGAACAACGCATTTCGTGACGGGTTCGTTATTTTTTTCCCTCGTCCGCCGCGCCGCGCGCAATGGCAATGCGCCTGCAACGACACCGTGCGATGGGTTCGCCGTTAACCCATCGCGGTGGGATCTCGACGCTAGCCATTGTCGCCCACGCGACGGATTCAATCGTCAAAGCGCGCAAAGTCGAGCACCAATCGATCATCCTGATTGCAGTGAAGTCAATTGGTCGCCACTACCACCCTGCGCGTGGGCCTGCTGCAGCTTACACGTGGTTGCCAGCAGGGGGGCCATGACAAAGAAATGGGCCCGCGTGGGGAGCGCGAAACATTGCCGGCAGTGCAACGCGGCGGGGCGCGACGAGTGAACCTGTCGCGGAATTCCGGCCCGAGCTAACCGCTCCATCAAGCTGGCGCCGGCGGGAACTACGCGCGCAGTGGTCCCCTAAGACCCTAGGCACAGGCGCAGTGCCACTCTGCTGGGCGGCCGAGCGGCGTCGAATCGCCACGCATGCGCACAGGGCGCCGCCGATCAGCGCGATGAAGATACTGGAAGGCTCGGGCACGTTCTGCGTGCCGTTCACACAGACGTTGTCGAACTTGCCGTACTCACAGTTGCTGCCATCCATCCAGAAAGCGACCCACACGTCGGTCTGGCCGGCCGGCAGGTCGACGCTCACGTTGTGCCAATTGTCGCTTTGACCGCTCGTGGTCTGCACCCAGGCGTCGTTCCACCAATTGACGCCAAACTCCGTGTGGAAGTTGGCGAAGTCCGGAATCAGCCCGACTTCCAGATGCCCCGTCAAATCTCCGACGTAGTAACCCACTTTGATATCCGAATTTCCCGACGCCAGGAACGTGCGCCAGTCGTAGCTCATGGTGACCGAGTCATAGCCCACCGTGCTAATGTGGAACAGCATGCCGGCGCTGTCCGAAACGCGACCCGTGTGCGTATTGTTGCTGCCGCCGCCAAACTTCTGCACAGCCAGATCGTCATCGATCGACGTGCTGTCGTCCGGCCAGTCGAAACGCGCGCCGTACCAGGTTTCTTGAGCGCCCTCCCACCATACGGGCAAGCCGGGATTCACCGGATCTCCAGCCGGAATCTGCGCCTGGAAAGCTGGTATAGCCTTCGAAGTTTTCGGAAAAGAGCGAGGCGGCCTTGGCCGGCGTTGCGCGCAGACGACGCACCAGGTGGCCAGAACAAACAGTGCGGCGCCTTTCAGGGGCACTTGGGAACATTTGCGGTCGCCAGCGTTACGTCGGATTTGTTGCGCGTTCATTTGTGCATTCCTGTTTGGGTATCGCCGACAGCCCTCGCAAACCGTGGTCGCGCGCAATCGCGCGACGCCCACGGGTCGACGGAGGCGCCGGCCAACATGGTTGGATGGAAATAGGAAGTAAGGGTCAGCTTCGACCCAAAGACCGCGCAAGAAGCGTCACCGAGTATTCGGCAAACAGTTCAGACCGTGAGATACCGGCAGCGACTATTGAGCGATCGTAAGTCCTGGCAGACAAGAACTTCAACTCGTTAGCGGCTCGCCAAGGTCCATCGAAGGTGGAAATGGTGCGGCGGATGGCTGCGGACCCTGCGGCCCATCCACCGTGCGTGTGTCTCGAAATGATACATACGCGCAGCAGCCGGCGTCAAGTTTTTTTGGAGCTTTTGCCGAGGAAATGTCCACTTCCCAGGTCAGGAAGCCTCTTGGGCCGCCCGGCGAGCAGAAATCAGAGCAGACGCAGCCACTGTTAGGGGGGATTGAATAGGGGGCTTGGGAAGACTCCGATCGGCATGCGCGTGTACCGCACAAACCGATCTCCGGCTGCGATGTACGCCGAGTCAAACGCGGTGTGTCGACAGCGCGAACTAGATGAGGTCTCGGATCGGCCGACCACTGGGGAGAATCGCGACAGGTCGGCCAGAGAAGTCGTCGATCGTCGCCTGCGGATCGATGCCCAAGTGCCGATAGACCGTTGCCAGCAGATCCTGCGGCGTCAGCGGTCGCTCGACAGGATATTCGGCCTTGGACGTGGTCGCTCCGATCGCCTGGCCCATGCGCAGTCCGCCCCCCGAAACCAACGCCGCTTGTGGCGTGGGCCAGTGATCTCGCCCCAAAACGCCCTGCGGATTTGCCAATCGCGGCGTGCGGCCGAACTCTCCGAGCGCTACGACGAGAATCTTGCGGTCGAGACCTCGCTGGTGGACGTCGTCGATCAACGCCGAAAGCGCCTGATCCATGAACGGGCCGCGCCACCGCATGGCGCCCTCCAGGTTCCAGCCCGTGGCAGGATTGGCGTGATCGTCCCAACTGAAGTAGATCGGGTTGGTCGAGTCGGGCGACAGCGCGTCGATGGTAATCACGCTGGTGCCGGCTTCGGCCAATCGCCGCGCGAGCAAGCAGCTTTGCCCCCATAGATGCCGGCCATATCGATCGCGCGTCGCCAGCCGCTCCTGCTCCAAGTCAAACGCGTCCGCCACGCTGGTGCTGGTTAGCAGTTCGAACGCTTGTTGTCGAAAGTCGTCGGTGGCTTGCACGGCGCCGTGCAAATCGCGCGCACGTCGATAGCGATCCAATTGTGCCACCAGCGACTTGCGATCATCCAAGCGCGCACCGTTGACGCCGGCGTTGAGCGTCAGATTCCGCGGCTTGAAACCCGGCACGGCGGGGTTGCCCGCGGAAAATCCGGCATGCGTCATGCCCAGGTAGTTTGGCTGAACCATGAACGGCACGCGCGGCAGTCCCACGTATGCCGGCAGTCCGCCCGGTCTGCCCCCGCGCAACTTGCTGGCGATCATGCCGAAATCAGGATGGTCGCTCTTGGCGGTCGAAGTCGGATCTTCCTTGACGGGCGTCTTGCCGGTCAGCACCTCGATCGATCCGTCGTTGTGCGAGGACATGCCGTGGTGCAGCGACCGCACCAGCGAAATGCGATGGCCCAGTTTGGCCTGCAGTGGAAACACCTCACACACGTCGAGTCCCGGAACGGTCGTGTGGATGGGCCGCAGCGGGCCACGATATTCACTGGGCGCCTCGGGCTTGCAGTCCCACGTTTCGAGCTGGCTGGGACCGCCCCACATCCAGAACAGGATGACCGACGTATCCGGAGGCGAGGCGCCCGAGGTCGCAGCGCTTGCCGCCCGCAATTGCAACAACTCGGGCAGCGACAACCCGCCCAAAGCCATGGCTCCGATCCGCAGAAACTCGCGGCGATGGACCGGTCCGGAGCAGGGGAGTAGCGCCATGGCATCGACCTCGCAGGGCGGCAGGGCAGGACGTCACCAATCTAGCAAAGTTGATGCGAACGGCAAAGCGGCAGGTGGATCTGCGCTGCAACCCTGCATCGAATCAATACAATTACCAGCATGTGTGGGCAAGTTTTGGCAGCGTGCTTGAGAGTGTGTGAGCCGCTGACCATCTAAAGAAAGAGCTATAACCGAAAGTTGTGGATGAGGTGAGTTGAAAAGGGCGGCGTACTTGGGTTTGAATTTGGTTATTCAGCGACCCAATTCTCCCAGGAGTACGCCACCATGCGAGAGCGTAACGATTCGACGCTGGCTTTGCCAGCCACAAGTTCTCAGGACGTGTTGACGGGCATTCTTCGCGAAGGTGCGCAGCGGATGCTGGCCCAGGCCATTGACGTCGAAGTCGCCGAGTGGATCGAAGCGCATCGCGAGCTGCGCGACGCCGCCGGCCATCGCCAAGTGGTCCGCAATGGCCGCCTGCCCAAACGCACGATCCTCTCCGGCGTCGGCCCGATCGAAGTCGAGCAGCCGCGCATGCTCGACCGGCGATCCAAGAACGAAGCGGAACCCTTCTCCTCCCGGATTCTTCCGCCGTATTTGCGCAAGACCAAGAGCCTAGAGGAACTGATTCCCTGGCTATACCTCAAGGGCATCAGCACGGGCGACTTCAGCGAGGCATTGTCTGCGCTGGTGGGTCCATCGGCCGCGGGCCTGTCGGCCACCACGATCACGCGTCTCAAAGCGGTCTGGCAGGATGAATTCGAAGAGTGGACGAAACGATCCTTGGAGGGCAAGCAGTACGTGTACCTGTGGGTCGACGGCGTGCACTTCAACATCCGCCTGGAGGAAGATCGCCAGTGCATCCTGGTTTTAATGGGTGCGACCGCGGATGGGCGCAAGGAACTGATCGCCGTGGCCGATGGCTATCGCGAGAGCGAGCAGTCGTGGAAGGCGCTGCTGTTGGACGTGAAGGCGCGCGGCCTAGCGATCGATCCGAAGCTGGCGATCGGCGACGGCGCCTTGGGCTTTTGGAAGGCCTTGCCGCAGGTCTACCCCACGACGCGCGAGCAACGCTGCTGGGTGCACAAGACGGCCAATGTGCTCGACAAGCTGCCCAAACGCTTGCAGGCCGAGGCCAAGGAGAAGTTGCACGCGATTTGGATGGCGTCGACCAAAGCAGACGCCGAGGCGGCATTCGATCTGTTCGTGGCCACCTACCAGGCCAAGTACGATAAAGCCACCGCTTGTCTGTCGAAGGATCGCGACGTGCTGCTCTCGTTCTATGACTTCCCGGCCGAGCACTGGCGTCACCTGCGCACGACCAACCCCATCGAGAGCACGTTCGCCACAGTCCGCCTGCGGCATCGCCGCACCAAAGGAAATGGCACGCGACAAGCGTGCCTCACCATGGTCTTCAAGCTGATGCAATCCGCCCAAAAACGTTGGCGGCTGCTCAACGGCTCCGAGCTGCTACCCGATGTGATTCAAGGAACTCCATTTATCGACGGAATCAAACCCCAAGAAGCCGCCGCCTGAATCTCCCGTCCACAACTTTTGACAATAACTCGTGTCTTCGACAAGCCAAGCCAATCAAGGGAGTCTGGACCGGCAATTGGAGAGAATGCTGGAAAATGTGTCGGAGCGTGAAGGCATCGAGAGGGAGTCAATTGGGGTCTACAAGGATGTGGCTTCGTCGTTCGGGGATAGGGTGAGCTTGAACAGTCTGATTGATGATGTTATTGCGGGAAAAGTCTCCAAAATCTACGTGGAGAATCAGGACCGGTTGTCGAGGGTGCCTGCGCTGACGCGATTAGTTGAGCACTTGTGCAAGAAAAACGGTGTTGAGTTGTTGTGTTTGGACCGCGAGGAGTTGGAACCGGACGAGATGAAGGCGGCGATGATGGAGCTGACTGAGTTCGTTCAGGTCATCTGCAACCGGATTCAGAGTCGAAAGGCGGCGGAACGAAAGCGGAAGGTGCTGACGGCGGATGCTTTGGAGTTCGTGAGGCGGGAGATTGAGTCGGGGCGCGGCATCAAAGACGCCGTTCTTAAGGCGAATCAGCATGGATACAAAACGGAGAAGGGAGAACCCATCACCTATCGTGTGGTTCAGCGATACTTAACCCGCGTTTTTAACAAAATGCCCCCTCTCGAAGACGCCGAAAACAGTTTTGATTCGTTCGCGGCAAGCCACTTGAAGGCAAAGAGAGGGAGCAAGGTGCAGGCCGGAGCAGTTCACTCAGCTTACAACGTATGGTGTCGCCGCAAAGGCATCACGCCAATCTCTCCGTGGAAGTGCGGCAACTATCTCCGCCAAACAATGAAGCTGACTTCGACGGTGTCTTGTGGGTACAGTTGGTACGATGACCTTGAGATAATTGGGTTCCCTTCAGTGTTGGATGGAAAAGGCGAGTTCGCCAAGAAATACGACAATGGGATAAAGGGGCAGATGATGCCCTACTTGGGTCGCAAGGGACGGCGCATCCATCCCAAGGGGCCTGTAATTCTTTTTGTGTCAGGCGAGCAGGGAACGTCATTTGCTTGCTATGCCGGGCATGCGGCCCTCGTAGAGGATGGCGAAGTGGTTGAGGGCCGCTTTCCAATGATGGATTGGCATGGTCCACTTTTTCGAGGCTTCGTGAATCGCCATGTAGACAATCTTCAAGGCGGACTCCTCGTTGGGATAAATCTTGCGGTTTCGCGTGAACTTGCGAATCACGCTGTTGACGGATTCGATCGCGTTGGTGGTGTAGATCGCTCGACGGATCGGCGCGGGGAAGTCAAACAGCGTGACGATGTCGGTCCATTTAGCGCGCCACATCTTCGTGATGGTCGGATACTTTGCGTCCCAGGCTTGAGCAAAAGCGTCGAGAGCGGACTCGGCTTCGAGAAGGGTCGCGGCCTGGTAGATTCTCTTCAGGTCGGCAATCACCGCCTTGCTGTCCTGGGTGCTCACGTAACGAAGCGCCGCGCGCACCAGATGCACGATGCACAGCTGCACCTGGGTTTGAGGATAGGCCGCGTGAATCGCTTCGGCAAAACCCGAGAGGCCGTCGATGCAGGCCACGAAGATATCGACGAGGCCGCGGTTCTTCAGATCGGTCAGGCAAGCGAGCCAGAACTTGGCCCCTTCGCTCTGGCCGAGCCACAGTCCCAGCAACTCCTTGTGTCCTTCAAGATTCACGCCCAAAGCCACGTAAATCGTGTGCTGCGAGACGCGACCATTCGCGCCGCGCACGTGCACGACGATGCCGTCGAAGTACACGATCGGCCACAGCGCGTCGAGCGGCCGCGTGCGCCAAGCAGTCACTTCGGCGTCGAGGTCGGTGGTGATCTCCGAGATCAGCGTGGCCGAGACTTCCACGTCGTACAGTTCGCGGACGATCTCTTGAATGTCACGCGTGGTCATTCCCTTGGCATACAACGCGAGGATCTTTTCGTCGAAGCCCGGCACGCGTCGCTGGTGCTTGCCGATCAATTGCGGCTCGAAAGTCCCGTCACGATCGCGGGGCGTGGCGATGGTCAGCTCGCCCACGTCGCCTTGCACCGTTTTTTGCGAACGCCCATTGCGACGGTTGGGCTTGGATCGCTTGGCCAAGCTCGCCAGCGGCGGCTCGGCCCCGTTCGACGGCACCGCCCGCGGTTCGCCGCCAGGGGACACCGCCTTGCGCCCCAAATGAACATCCATCTCGCTGTCGAGCATCCGCTCCAACGCCGACTTCATCATCAGTCGCATCAAACCATTGAGGTCCTCGGCCGTCCTGGCCTGACCCGCAATCTCGCTTGCTAGCTGCTCCGCCCGCGTGCGTAAAGAATCATCCATGTGTCAATCTCCTCATCAGGAAAGGGTGACAAAAACTACCCATTCCTGCTAGCTGACACAAGATTCCTTACAGGCCTATCCCAAGCACTGAAAAGTATCCAACGCCTAGCATCCTCTCTAACCGCGCGATTAAAAATCGACCTCTCAATCCCCGTTCGTTTTAATGCGGCGCGGCAGAGGTCAATCTTGCAGCGCTGACGGCCTGTTCTTGGCCTCTTTAGGTCTTCGGCGCGCGGTCTCTGATAGCTCAATCGCCGCATGGCTCGTATCGCAAGAAAGAAAAGTCTCCCTGTTGTGTGGCGCGAAAAGTCTACCTTGACCTATTGAGTTGAGGTCGCCGCTCTCTGATTGATGATGGGGGCAACAATCTCAACTGCGACACTCTTCCGTCACAACACAAAGTGTCCAAGCTCTACGGGCCCAATAGACGCACGATTAAAAATCCCCCGCCCCAACACACCAGTCTTTTAATCCTTCGCGCCCTGCTCCAAATCTGCCCCCTTCCGAGCTACGTTTTTGGCATGTTTGACAGCTCTGGCCCAAAGTTGGAATAGCAAGACCTCAACCGCGGATCGCTGACTTCTTGCGAATTCAGCGAATCGCGCGATTCGTGTGGGATGCTGCTAGATGGCTAGATTCCCGCCCGATCGGCCGCCGCCACGAACCGTCGCCAAATCGGATAGACCACTACGCCGCTGGCAATGACACCCAATGCCACCGGCAATAGTTGATATTGCGCGATCAGCACGAATATCCAGCCAACCGCGGCGATGAGGCTCGGTAGCGGATAAAGCCACATGCGAAACGGCATCACGACGTCGCCGCGCGTGGTCCTCAAGAGGTGCAACGCGAAGATCTGTCCCAGGAACTGTACGAAGATCCGCACGACCACGGCGGCGCTGATCACCACTTCCAGCGACACGAAACAGAATGCGCCAGTCAGCAATCCCAGCGACAGCAGCGCCACCGTCGGGTACTTCCCGCGCGGATTCAAATATCCAAAAACGCGAAAGAAGTCGCCGTTGCGGGCCGCGGCATACAGAATGCGCGAATAGCCCAGTGTCATCACGAACACCGAGGCCAGCGCCGCCCAAATAATGAAGAACGAGAATCCGACCGCCACGTTCCGCCCATACAGGATCTCCATGAAGTCGGCCGCGATGTTTTTCGACTCCATCACCTGCTGCCAGGGCACGACGCCCATGATCGCGATGTTCATGGTCATGTAGATCGCCGCCACGATCAGCACCGAGAGCATCACCGCCCGCGGAATGTTCTTGCCGGGCTCAATCACTTCGTCGCCCATGTGGCAAACATTGTAGTATCCCAAGTAGTCGTAGATGGCGATCAACATGGCGGCGCCCAAGCCCGCGAAGTCGAGACGGAACGCATCGTCTGGAAACGTCAACAACGAGGCGTCGAAGTTGATCAGCCCTGCAATAATGACGATGAACGTGGTAATCAGGGTGCCGGCACACAAGACCACGGCCAACCACGCCAGCGAGCGAATATGGCGGCAGAGCGAAATGCTCACGGCCACGGCAGCCAGCGCGGCCACGACACTCATGCCACCCCATACTGCCAGATGCGACTCGAGTTGGGGCACGGCGTATGCCAGATAGCCAGCGGCGCCAATGTATCCGCTGGCAAGTTCCAGCGTGCCGCTAATCAGGAATTGCCAAATAAAAAGAAACGCCACAAGGCGCCCGCCGCGATAGCGCCCATAGATCTCGCGCAGGAAGTGATAGGTGCCGCCACTGCCCGGCAGCGCCGCGCCAGCTCGCTCCACACCAGGCCATCGCACAAGACTAGCACGGCCGCCACGATCCAGCCCACCAGCGCTTGCGGGCCGCCCATTGCCGCCACGAACAGCGGGATCGTAATGAATGGCCCCACGCCCACCATGTTCGCCACGTTCAAGCTCGTGGCTTGCACCAGCCCGATACCCCGCGCCAATTCAGGCTGCTGGACGTCGGCGCTGGGTGAAGGGTGTGCCGACGCATCGGCCTGCGATTCGGACATGGGCACTTCGTGGAAGCGGTAACTATCCACTCGGGACGGCGTCGGATGCCGACGCGCTAGACGCCAGGCAAAGGAATTGCCGCCCAGTATACGAGTGAGCCGGCCAGAGCGAAACCGCTAACAGCCCGTTTATTTAAGGCGATTGATGGTGCGGGCGGGGTTGGCGGGCGGTGCGCGCGAGGGCGGCGCGTGCCGCGCGCGCGGCGCGCGTCTCAACGATCCCACGGTCCATAGCGCACTCAGGATAAATTGCACAAGCCAAACAAGGTCGGCGGGGGCTTGCAGCGCTCTTGGTTTGCCGATCCCGAACAACTTGAACATGATCCGCGCCAGGTTGTGCGCCGCAGCCGCAATTCGGTAGCGTTTGGTCACTTCTTCCAGTTTGCGGATCCACGTGCGACGCGAGCCGCCCGTGTCGCACACGTGCGCGAAGCTGCGCTCCACGCGTTCGCTCCGCAGCCGCCCCAGCCGCTTCCCTTTCGCGCGCGACATGCGGCGGCGGTTGTTCTGAACCGCGCGTCGGACTTCGTCCGGCTTGTCCGTCCAAACGCGATCGTCTTTCCGCTTCGGCTCGGGAATGTACGTTCGCATGTCGAGATCGGCGGCCAGTTCCAGCGTCGCGTCCGCGTGATAGCCCTTGTCGGCGGCCACCTCCTGCACCGCGACTTCACTCTCCGCCGCTTCCAAGTTGACGCGGGCTTCGATCACGCTGTCGACGAGCGTCTGCTGATCGGCGTGATCGGCCGGCAGAATCTCAGCAGCCAGCAGGATTTCACTCTCCAAATCGACCACGTGCTCGGCCTTGTACGCCAAGTGCGTGCGGCCGTCTTTCAGCTTGGTGATCCGCGCGTCGGGATCGGTCTTCGAGACCCAATCCTCGTTCGAGGCCGTCTTCTTCCGCTTCTTGTCGTAGCGGCGAATTTCTTCGTCGCTCGGTTCCGTATCCGCGTCGATCGCGCCGTCCTCGTGCATCAGTCGCGTGACGTATTGCTTCCAGTCTTCGCCCGTGTCGCGCCGCACGATGCTCTTCATGGCCGCGTTGGCTTCGAGTGTCGTGCTGTCGACCCCCACCGCCTTGCCGGAGAGCAACCGTTTTTCGTCGGCAATCCGCAGAACAAAGCGAAACACCTCGTCGAACACCTCCGCGCCGAGCCGCTTACGCGTGACCGACATCGTCGAATGGTCGGGCGTGACCTCGCCCAGCGGCACCCCCAAGAACGTTCGCAGGCTCAGGCTGTCGGCGCATCGCCAGGCGATGCCGCGCTGGCTGTCGATCCCCTCGAAGTAGCCGATCAGCAGCATGCGAAAGTACACGCCCGGCGGAATCGACGGCTTGCCGCGTTTCTCTTCCTGTTCGTAGTACCGCCGGCAGCGCCGCTCGATCCAGCGATCGAAGCCGGCTTCGGCCAACAGCCCATTGAGCTTCCCATAAAATGGGTGGCCGTCTGAACGCGGCAAGTCCTCGGCGGTAATGAACAGCGACTCCTGCCGCTGCCTCCGTTTGCCCATCGCCATCCGTGTCCCTCCAACGATCGATCCGTCGAAACCGACCCCGGCATAAGTTTAGCGCCCTCGCGGCAGAAAGGAATATCTAAACGGGCTGCTAACGGCGAGCGTGTGTGGCAAAGTGTCATCGCAGTGGTAGCTGGAGTCGCAAGACTTCAGTTTGGGATCGGCTGAATTCTTGGGAATTCAGCTACGTGCCAGAGATACTTGCCACAAACCGGCGAGGCGAACGGCAAAGTGCGTCCGGTCGCGGGTGACGCGCGGCTCGTGCCGATCGACTAGTAGTCGGTCGCCTGAAACATCCGTGCCGAGGCCACCAGCACGAACAGGCCGAAAGCCGCCGAGCTCAGCACGCTCAGCAGCATGGAAAAGCCTTGAGCCTCTAGCGCGCCGGCGTCCAACACGCTGCCAAAGTCCTTGCCGGCGTCCAGCGCGTTGTAGAGCAACAGTCCCATGTCAGCCGGCTTGGGCAGGATCCAATAGCCGAAATCGATGACGCTGCTCAGGTACGTCGAGCGGACGCTGGTCGACACCATGTCGCCGGCCGTCATCAAGATGTGGCGGCCGAAGTTCAGGCTCCAGGCCACGCACCAAAAAACAATCGAACCGAACACGCAGACCACGGCATTGTGCGTCCACACGGCCAGCAGCACCGAAAACGCGAAGAAGATCGAAAACTGCAACAGCAGCAGCGGTATCGCCAGCAAATAGGTCGGATCCCAGAATCCCGTCCGCACGCCAATGGCCAACCACGTGCCACCCACGAAGACCACGGACTGAAACAGCACGAAAGCCAGCACGCCGAGATACTTGCCCGAGAGCAGCACCCAGCGCGGCGCGGGTTTGGCCAACAGCACGCTGAGGTTCCGGCCTTCCAGAAAACTTGGCAAGAAACCCGCGGTCCAGATCAGCGTTAGCAACAACCCCAGCGTATCGGCCACGCCGCCGGCCAACACCAGTTCGACGAAATGCACGGCCGAGGCCGTATCGCGCGCCCAGGGCACTTCGATCGCGCCAAAAGCCAGAGTCAGTTGCCCATCCGCAACGATCACGCCCGAGCTCTTCAGCTTCGCGGCGTCGTCGGCGTCGATGTCGTTGCGCGACAGGAAGTCGGGATTTTCGTCGCCTTGCCACAGCGTGGGACGTCCGGCCACGCTCAATGTCAGGCAGGTCGCGATCGACACGGCGCTAACGGCCAGCAGCACCGTAAAGATGCCATGGGCGATCGACTGGCGAAACGTATCGCGCACCAACCAACAGACTGCGGTCAGCCGCGGCGTATCATGACGCGTCATGCGTGTGCTCCTTCGTAAAGCGGCGCCACGGCCGACTCCAATGTTCCGGCGACCACGGGCGTGGGCGGACGATCGGTCGAGACTTGGGCCGCCTGTCGCGGACCGTCGTCGGTTTGCGGGCGCGCCAACTCGCCGATTCGCCCCACGAAGCTCAAGTGCCCGTTGCACAGGACCGCCACGGAATCGCACAATTGTTCCACGTCGTCTAGCGCATGTGATATCAGCACCACGCTCGCGCCGGCCGCGCGTCGCTCGCGGATCACCTCGCGCAACAATCGCCGCGCCCCGAGGTCCATTCCTTCCGATGGCTCGTCGAGAACCAGCAGTCGTGGATCGTTGACCAGCGCTGCGCCAGCGCCAAACGCTGCGTCATGCCTTTGCTGTAGTGCGCGATTCGCTCGTGGCAGCGGTCGGCCAGGCCGACTTGCTCCAAGAGTTCGCCGGTGCGCTGGCGAAGCGTCTTGCCCGCGACGCCGGACAACCGGCCGTAGCCTTCGACGACTTGCCAGGCGGTCAGGTAACGCGGGAACGACAAGTTCTCATGTACATAGCCGACTTGAGCCAACGTGCGGCGATCGGAATACGGACACTCCAATCGCATGATGCGACCGTCCGTCGGGCGGCAGATCGTCAGCAGAATCTTGACCAGCGTTGTCTTGCCGGCCCGGTTGGGACCGACAATGCCAAACACTTCCCCCCAGGGAATTTCCAGGCTGACATCATCCAGCGCAACGACGCGGCGGCGGTTCCACGTTCCATCGTAGACCTTGGATACGCGGTATAAGACGGCCGCCGCGCGGGCGTTCAATTGAACCTCCATATTCTCAAGCTCCTAGTCGATCAGCGAAATCTGAACGCCACTTTGCAAGATCTGGGTAAACGCATGTTGCAACGAGTTGACGACAGTCGATTCGGGGCCGTAGATGATTTTGTAACTGGGCATGCCGTCGGTCACGCCGCCGATGGTTTGCATCTGGTTGAGAATCGACAGCGACGTGGCGCGATCCGAACTACCGGTCGCAAACACCGGCCCAAAACCAATGCAGTGAATCAGCACGGGTTTGGAAGGCGTGGAATAGCCCGGCGGACTCGCGGTATCCAAAGCGCAGATCCGGTTGCACAGGTCGTAGATCTGCGTCGTCACGGCCGATGAGGGACCGCCATAGTTGTTGATGCCATAGGGAAACTCGCTGCCGGACGGACTCGCGCTGTTGTAGCGAACCTGGTAGTAGCTGTTGTACTGCCCGCCATTGGTGAAACCGGCACTGGCGGTGGTAGTCGGCTGGCCGTCCGTTTCGAAGATGATGATCTTCTGCGCGCCCTTGCGGCCCATGCCCCCCGCGTCGCCTTCTGGTTCCGCCGGATTGTAGGTCCGCAGGCTGGTATTGGCGCTGAATTGATTGTACGCGTTCATCAAGCCCATGGCGTAGCACGTGCCGCCCACGGCTCGGGGCACGTCCATATTGTCCGAGTCGTAGGGCGCACCGAGGCGCTGGAATCACCAATGGTCTCGGGCGGATACCACAGTGAGTCCTGCATGCGCGTGTAGTTGCGGCTCAAGCCAACGCGCACGCGATTGAAACGTCCGTCGTCATTGGTATTGGCCCGCGGCACGGCGAACATCGCCAACGCAACCAGGTCGTTCGGATGGTTGGTTGAAACGTCGGACAGCGCCGCCCGAATCCCGAGCTTGCAGGCATACATCGGCGACTCGTGACACGTGCCGGGCCACCAGCAGAAGCGCGAGCAACTGGGACTGATCTGGTACCACAGGTTGTAGTTGCCCAGAAAATCGACCATCGAGGCCGGCCCGAACCAAAAATGATCGCGAGGCCGCGGCGGGTTGTCCGCGTAGTGCATGTACGGTTTGGGATTGGCCGTCAGGCTGGACAGCGCCGTGATTTTCTTTGTTCCCCAGGTATAGTCCATGCCATAGCCGGCCATGCCCGTGTCGCTGTCGGTTACGACCATCCAACTGTTGCTGCCGGTTTGCACCAGACCCAGGCAATAGTCAATGTAGTCCTTCCAGAATCGCTCGTTCAAATCGCTGGGTGTGGTGCCGCTGATCGAACTTGGAATCGAGTCGTAGTACAGAATGCGCCCCGAGCGCAATTGCGATGGGAACGGATTCGGTCCCACGTTCTTGATGAAGTTCAGGATCGCCGAGTAGTTGATCGTGTAGGAGCTACCCGACGGCGAACGCCAGTTGTATTTGCTGTTGCTGGTACTCCACAGACGAGAGTTATCCGTCGTGCCAAAGTAAATTGCCCGCCAATCCTTGCTGGGCCGCGGATCGGGCGGCCAAATGAAGAACGTCTTGCCCCAATAGGCCGGCCCCAGCGTATAGCCGTTGAAGGGAGACGCGTTGGGGACGCCGTCGTATCCGTTGGACTCGAACGTCGTATTCTTCGGGTGGCTGTTGTTCGTGTTGGTTAGCGACAGCAACTCGTTCACCGTGGCGGCATATCCCTGCCCGGCCGAGTTGTTCTGCTTTCTTGGAAAGTTGTCGCCCCCCGGCGTTGTCGCATAGCCGGACGGCGCCGAGGCGAACGCGGGAGCTCCGGAGGTGTCGGAATAGAAATCCGCAACGATCGCGCCGCGTCCGTCGCTCGTCGTGGTCGTAATGTTGGCTGGGTCGTAGGGCGAAGTGAAACTCGTGGCGGTCAAGTCCGCTGACGAAGTGGCCGAATAGTGGCCGAATTGCGGCACCGCGGCGTCCGGATTGTTCGACGTGCGGTTGCCCGTAAAAGGAGTACTGGTCAGACTTGCAAACCGCATCGAACCGGAATAGTCGAGAATCACGGCCACGTCGCGCGGGCGGTGGGCGGCAATGGCCGAAGCTTGCACGTTGCCGCCGGCGAAACTGAAGACCTTCGAAAACGCCAGGCTGTTGCTGAGATTGGCGTTGACCGTCGCCTTGACCATGCTCCAGTTTTCACTGGACGGTCCGGGAAACTGGCCTTCGAAGCGCTCGTTGCCTTGCACGTAGACGTATCGCCCCACGTCGATGGCGACGTCGCCGCTTTGAACGGCTCGCGACAGAATCGTGTTCTTCGTGGCCACCTGGATGGCGTTCGGCGAAGCGGACGAATAGTTGTTGTTGTTGGCGGACACGCCATTGAGCGTGCGGGCGCCGGCCATGGCCGACGAGTCGGCCGCGTCCTGGCACTGCGTGCGGGCCACGGCAATCATGCCCAAGTCGACTGCCAGTGCCACAAACGTCAACAGCGCGATCATGCTGACGGCGACCAGGACCAATGCCGCCCCGCGCCGGTTGTTTCGTCGTTGGTGTCTCATGAGGTGCCTCAAACTCGTTATCGACTCGCACACGTCCGTTTCCGCCGCCGTGCGATCAGTTGCTTTCACTTCGCATGACGGCGCGGGCGGTTACCGGGATCGTCAGTGGCATGTTCAAGAACTTGGAAGAAATAACCGAATAGTTGCCCGTGATTTCCACACACACCGACTGGCCGGCCTGCGCGTTGGTCCAGGTCCCCGCGTTGGTTCCGGTTGAGGTCGAGGCAAAGATCGCCACGGACTGTCCGGTGAGTGTATGCCCGGCCAAGGCCTTGTTGACCACGGTGGTGACGTCGCTCGTGGCATTGCCCAACGTGGCGCCGGCGACGGTCACGGGCTGTGTGTGAATCTGGGCATAGCGAGCTCCCTCGCGGGCGGCGTTGGTAAGCAGTTGCAACGTCATCACGTAGCGTCCGTACTCGAAGATTCCGAAAAGGAACATCAGCACGAGCGGCAAGACCATCGCGGCTTCGACCGTTGCTGCGCCTCGGCGAGATTTCGTATTCGTACGTCGTGAGTTTCGAAATGTGCTCATGATGGAAACACTCGTGTCAACGGGTTCACTGTGGCAACGCCGTATCGACGACGATTTCCGTGTTGTTCAAAGATCGCCACGACACGGTAGCCGACATCTGGTTGGCCGTCGTTAGCGGCGTCAACAGCGTCCAGCGCGTGCTGTTGAAGGCCGCGCCGGCCGGAATCGTGACCGTCACCTGAAAGTTGTCCAAGGGCAGCGCCGCGGATGGATCGGTCCAACTCGGTGACGCGTTGCACGCCAACGATACCTGCGCTCCAGTGGATGCCGCCGCGGGCAAGCCGGCCGCCGCCAGATAGTCGCGCACCGCCGTGGTGATCATTGTCGAGGTGACCGCGGTGCCATTGACGTAGCCGCCCGCACCCAGCCGGGCGCCTTCGCGGGCCGCGTTGTTCAAGATCTGGCTGACCTGCACCAGGCGCCCGACTTCCCAGACCCCGAACATCAGAATGAGCAACACCGGCAGCACGACCGCCGCCTCGACGGCGACCACGCCACCTCGATCGACGCGTTGTTTGAATCGGCTCATGGGACGAATCCGCCAAAAAAAAGCGACTAGTCGCGCGGGAGCGGCGACGTTGTCTCCCGAGCGCTCTGGGAACGGCGCCCCTATCCTGCCTGATATGAAAAGCCTATCTCGAAAACTCCTCCGTTCCTCGTCAAACTTGGCCAGGCCGTTCGTGATTCTTGGTCCCCACCTGCTGCACAATCCGCACGGACCGTACATGTCGGATGGCCCTGTCGGCACGGACGGTGCAACCCTATCGCGACTTTCCGCTCGAGACGGCCGGAACCGAAAAAAGCCCGCGCGCCGGGCATTTGCCGACGCGCGGGCTTGCGCGGGATTCAGAAAGATTTTGCCGTGTCGCGCTACACGACTTTCGTAATGCCGGGCACCGCCAGGGCATACAGCCCATCGGGACCGGGAACCGACTTGGGCGTGGCGTCGAACGAGAATTCGTCGGGCAGCAAGTTGACCTCGGAATTGAGCGCCTGATCCCAGGTGATCTCCTTGCCGGAGTACGTGCACATCCGCCCGAGAATCGCCGTCATCGAGCTGGTGGCGCCATACTCGGCTTCGTTGATGGGATTGCCGGCGCGGATGCTGGCAAACAGATCATCGTGCTCCACCTGGTAGGGATTGGGGTTTTCACCGCGATAGCGCCATTTCGAGTCGCCTTCGATCTGGCCGCGACCAATATTGGCCGTGCCTTTGCTGCCGTGCGCGTGTTCCGAAACGCTGTTCCAGCAACCGGGGATGTGTCGGCACTGGCTGAACATACGCGATCCGTCGGCGTATTCGAATTCCACGGCGTGGTGATCGAACGTTTCGCCGTAGTCCTTGCCCTTGCGCACCTGGCAGCCGCCCATGCCGTTGGCTTTCACCGGAGGGCCGCCCTTGAGCCAGTTGCTCACGTCCATATTGTGGATGTGCTGCTCGACGATGTGATCGCCGCAAATCCAAGTGAAGTAGTACCAGTTGCGCAGTTGATACTCCATTTCGCTCAGCTTGCGACCGTACTTCTTTTCCAGTTCTTCCCGCGTGTGTACCCAGGGCGTCGAGCCGTTCCAATAGACGCGCGTGGCCACGATGTCGCCAATCGCGCCGTCCTGCAACCGCTGGATCGTTTCCTGGTAGACGCGCTGGTGATGCCGCTGCAATCCGACGCCCACCGCCAGATTCTTCTTCTTCGATTCTTCCGCGGCGGCCAGCACGCGGCGCACTCCCGGGCCGTCGGTGGCCACGGGCTTCTCCATGAACACGTGCTTGCCGGCTTTGACGGCCGCTTCGAAATGGATCGGGCGGAAACCGGGCGGCGTGGCCAGAATCACCAGGTCGGCGCCCGCGGCCAGCGCCTGTTCATACGCATTGAAGCCGGTGAACTGCCGCTCCTGGGGAACGTCGATGCGGTCTTTCAATCCCTCTTGTTTGTGAAGCTGCGCCAGGCTGTTGGCCAAGCGATCTTCGAACACGTCGGCCATGGCGATCAACTTGACCTTGCCATCGGTTCGCAACGCCTGCTCGGCCGCGCCGCTGCCGCGTCCGCCGCAACCGATCAGCGCGATCTTGATCTCGTCGTCACCGGCCGCATAGGCGCTCTTCGCCAGCGACAGGTTTCCGGCCAGCGCGCCGCCTACGATGGCCGCGGTGGAGCTCTTCAGAAAGTCGCGCCGAGAAGCAGAAGACTTGGGGCCACCGGCGGCAGGGTTCGTGTCGGACATGATCGGTTCTCCGAGGTTTTGAAGCTCTTATCGGTGCAAGGCTCTGCAGAAGCCTCGCCCTCCTGGGTTGTTTCACCGCCCGCTCGGGCGGCGACGGTTGATGACTATTCCTTGATTCCAGCGTTCCACACTTTGGCCTGGTCTTCGGCCGACGGCACTTCCAGCGGACGCACCACGCGGAATCCCGCGAACAGCGCGTCGGTGAAATACCAAATGCTTTGCGGTAGTTGCGGGTCTTGTTGTTTCCAGTCTTTTTCCGAGCCGCGCCGCGCTGCGCTGCGCAGGGCCGGCGGGTCATCATCCCACGAACCGCCCCGCACTGCCAACGGATAAATCTTCGTCGGAACCGGCCAGGGGTTGTTGCTCACCTTGCCGGCAAATTGCTGATAGTAGTCTGGAATATACTGGTCCAGCACCCATTCGGCCACATTGCCGTGGATATCGTACAGGCCCCAGGGATTGGGTTTCTTCTCGCCCACCGGGTGATAGGAGTCCTCGCAGTTCTCGTAGTGCCAGGCGTAGTCGTCCAGTTCTCCCGGGTCGTCGCCAAACGAGTACGCCGTGGTCGTGCCGGCGCGGCAGGCATATTCCCACTCGGCCTCGGTCGGCAGCCGATAATAGCGGCCTGTCTTGGCGCTAAGCCATTCGCAATACGTGCGCGCCGCAAGCTGTGTCATGCATATGGCAGGATAGCCCTCTTTCCCCATGCCAAAGGTCATGTCGGTATAGGGCTTGGTGGGTCGGGTCACGGCGTCCGCGTGGGCTTCCAGCTCCGTCTTCTCGCCCTTGAATAGCTCGCGACGCTGGATGTCGAGGTTGAACATCCAGACCTCGTATTCGTCCCACGTGACCTCGCACTTGCCCATCCAGAACGGCGCAATTTCGACCTCGTGTTGCGGGCCCTCGTCGTCGTTGCGATCCGCTTCGGACTCGGGGCTGCCCATCAAGAACTTGCCGCCGGGGATGGGCACCATCTCGAAGCTGACGTCGGCGTTGGCGATCACTTCCGTATAAGGCTTCATCTCCGCTGCGGTCGTGGCATCGGCGTTTTGCACCTCGGCAGGCGATTTGACCGCCGTTTCAGCACCACGCGCCACCAGCGGAAAGGCCGCCGCAACGGCCAGCAGAATAGTCGCGATCACGGCCCTGGATTGCACACGCGCCGTTGGCGCAAGTAGGCTATGCATAGAGAATCCTTACGGCTCGATAGTTCGGTTAAACGCTCTGCATGGCGTCTGGCAT
The DNA here is from genome assembly GCA_963779015.1 of uncultured Planctomycetaceae bacterium. Lineage (GTDB taxonomy): Bacteria > Planctomycetota > Planctomycetia > Pirellulales > PALSA-1355 > JTS-RE94. The sequence continues at coordinate 94,678 of CAVZWY010000028.1, forward strand.
TGAGGTCGATTGCGCCGCGACACTTTTGCGAGAGCTTCACTGCCAAGGCCACGCTCCGCCATGAGAAACCTATTTCTTGGACTCTGCTGGTGGACCGTGGCTCTCGGTCTGGGGGCTCTCGGGTTGGTGGGCGTGGCAACGGCCCGGGCGGCCGATTCGTCGCTGGCGCGATTCGAGTCCACTCAACCCCAGATGGGCGTTCCGTTTACGATCATATTGTACGCAGCCGACGAAACGACCGCAAACGGGGCCTTTGCGGCCGCTTTTGCCCGCATCGCAAAGCTCAACGAAGTCCTCAGCGATTACGATCCCGATAGCGAACTCAGTCGCCTCAGCCGGGCCGCTCCGACCTCCAGCCCCGTGCCCGTCAGCGACGACCTGTGGCGTGTGCTCCAGGCCGCGCAATCGCTGTCTGCCCGCACCGGGGGCGCCTTCGACGTCACCATGGGCCCCTACGTTCGGCTGTGGCGGCGCTCCAAACGGCAGAAAGAACTGCCCTCACCCCGGCGGCTGGCCGAAGCCCGCGCCGCGGTGGGCAACGAGAAAATGTGCCTCGACGACCAGCACCAGGCCGTGCAACTGCTCGCGCCAACATGCGGCTCGACCTCGGCGGCATCGCCATGGGCTATGCGGTGGACGAAGCGCTCAAGGTGTTGCGCGACCGCGGCATCACTCGGGCGCTGGTCGACGCCAGCGGCGACATCGGCGTCAGCGATCCACCGCCGGGCAAGGACGGCTGGACGATCGGCGTCGTTCCGCTTTCGGCCGCAGGCACACCCAGTCGCGAGATCGTGCTGGCCAATGCCGCGGTCACGACTTCCGGCGACGCGTTCCAACACGTAACGATCGACGGCACGCGCTACTCCCACATCGTCGACCCGCGCACCGGCCTGGGACTGACCGATCAGAGCGGCGTGACCGTCATTGCCCCGGATTGCACGACCGCCGACAGCATGGCCACGGCGGTCAGCGTGATGGGGCCAACGGCCGGCCTCGAATTTGTCGAAGCCACTCCCGCCGCCGCGGCATTCATCGTGCGCGCCGGCGAGGGGTTCAAGCCACGAACATTCGAGTCGTCGCGCTTTCCCAAAACGAGTTCGGCAGCGAGGTGACAATGAATGTCTTCTTGGCGGGAGCCACGGGAGTGCTGGGCCGCGGCATGATTGCGCAACTGGTCGCTCGAGACCATGTCGTGCTAGCGTTGGTGCGCAGTCGCGAGGGAGAGCGCACCGTGACGGCGCTCGGCGCCCAGGCGCGCTACGCCGATCTGTTCGACGCCAACAACCTGATCCACGCCGCCAAAGGAGCCGACGTGGTGATCCATGCCGCTACGGCCATTCCCACCAAGTCGCGCACCACGCTTGACGACTGGAAGCTGAACGACCGCATCCGCCGCGAAGGCACCGAAGCCTTGGCACGCTGCGCCGGCCAGGTCGGCGCCCGCGCGTTTCTATTCCAGAGCATCGTGTGGGTCGCCAATCCGCCCGACGGTTCTCCCTTCGACGAGCAATCGCCGACCTATCCCGACGACATCACGCGCTCGGCGCTCGACGGCGAAGGCATCGCCCAAGAGATGGCCGAACTGCACGGCTTCGAAGCGGCGGTGCTGCGCTGCGGCGCATTCTATGGCCCCGAATCGGCCCACACACGCGGCATGGCCCAGGCACTTGCGTGGCGGCAAATGCCGATCGTTGGCTCAGGCAAGAACTACTGGCATCCGCTGCACATCCACGACGCCGCCAGCGCGTTCGTCGCGGCGGCCGAAGCCGGCCAGCCGGGTCTGTGGCACGTCGTCGACAACGAGCCAGTCACGCTGCGCGACCTGCTGACGACATTCGCCGAGCAAGTCGGAGCCAAACCGCCGCGCCGCGTGCCCGTCTGGCTCGCTCGATGGCTGGCCGGCGGCAATGCCGTCGACTTCCTCATCCGCTCGACGCAAACCAGCAACGCCCGCTTTCGCAACGAATTCGGCTGGAGCCCGCGGTATCCCACCTATCGCGAAGGGCTCGAGCAAGTCGCAAGCGCCTGGGGCTGGAAGGCGCCGTAAGCCGCCAGCGCTGGCGTCCCACGAGTGCAATGGCCGCCAACTGTTCGTGAATTTCATCACCGACGCCGCCGGCCGCCGCGCTCAAGCACGCCACTGGCAGCAGGATGACTGGCAGCAGTATAAAGTTGCAGTTTCGCGGCAGGGCTCTGGCATACGGGGCCGAAACATCACCAGAACCGAAACCAGATCGCGATTTCGATAACCCAGCGACAACTTCTATGGTTGCTCTTCTTGGGTCGACTGCACCAAATACTGGACAATGAAATCCCGCGTGTCCTTGGGCAGGGCTTCGAGCTCGGCGCGCGTCAGCTTGCCATCCTGGTTTTTGTCCCACCCGCCTGCTATTTGGGCAATCTGCGCGGGAATCGCTACTCCGCCTTCGGGAATTGCGTCCAAACCAGTCGCTGTCGGTTTGGCCGCGGGTTTCTTGGCAGCGGTCTTCTTGGCCGCAGGCTCGGCGGCGGGCGCTTCCTCGGCAGGTGCACCATCAGCCGCATCGGTCGTCGCGACTTCGGCGCCTTCGGGCTTCGGCACGTTCTCGCGATCGAAATCGGCGCCAGGAACTCCGCCCTCGATGCCGGCAGCCAGTTCATACGCCGGCATCTTCGCGATCTGTTGCAAGTCCTCCACCGTATCGGTAAAGACCTGCACGGTCACCAAGCACATCTCGTCGTTCGTCCCCTCGCCCCACTTCACTTCCTTGGGCGGATCGTTGGGGTTGTTGGGATTCTCGGCCGAATTGTCGTATACCGCCTCGACCCGGAACCTCGAGCCCTTGGGCAGTCGGATCGGCCGCTCGAATTCGTAAGCCCCCTGCCAGTTGAAGTCCCAATCCTTGATCGTAATGAGCGGCGCCACGCGCCGGCCAGTCGGATCGACCGCCACGACGCGAATCTGCTTGCCCAGGTTGTGCATATGCGGCGAAATGCCCATCACATGCACATCGGCCGGCAGCCGCTGGCTCGACGCGCGCACGTGACAGTGCGCCGCGCCGGCGGGAATCTTCAGATCCGTTTGCAAGATGGCCACGCCCGTCACGACGCGCTCCGTCGGCGCTTTGGCAAAGTGCAAACCGACCACGGATTGATCGGTCTCGGGTTTGCCGGTGGGATGATAGTGAACCTGCATCACCAGATCGCTCCCCTTGCGAATATATTTCGCCAACCCCTCCGGCAACGGATGCGGCATCGCTCCGGGCGCCCAGGCTCCCAAACCTCCGGTGGGAACGATTCCCGGTCCGCCGAAGCAGGGAAAGCCGGGCTGTCCGTCTTTGCCGTCGAGCTTGCGCCCCTGCCCGTTGGAGTCGAGAAACATGATGGCATGGTGCACCACGCGCGCGTTGCCCGCGCGAAACTCCACGGCGCTAACCATGCGATCTTCCTCGATCGGGATCGGCACGACGAAGCAGCGATAGACGTCGTTGCCCCCTTCGGAAATCTCGAATGGCTTGGGCATCTTCAACACCATGTCCGGTTCGCCGAGTTGCCAACCATCGGAAAATTCCGGAGGCGTGGGCGCCGCGGCGGCATCGCCCTCGGGTGCGCCGGCTGCCGCCCATTCGGCGATCAACTGAATCTCGTCGGCGGCCAGCCGTCGTTCACCACGGAAGTGCACCACGCCCGGATCGGCCTTCCAAGGAGGCATCCGCCGATCGGACGTGATCTCGGCGATAAAGTCGGCCCGCTTGCTGGCGTCGGCGTACGTCAGCAATGAGAAAGGCCCGATCTCGCCGGGCCGATGGCAGGCGGCGCAGTGCTCGTTGAGAATCGGAGCAATGTCCTTGGTGTAGGTGACATTGCGAGCCGGCGCATCGTCCGCCCGGCAACGTTCCGCAAAACCACCGATCGCGCAACCTCCTGCCAGCAACAACATGGTTGCCAGCGGCGCGCGCTGTCCGCCGCAGCGAAGATCCATCGTCGAGCCCCCTGTCTGTTGGGCGCGCCCCCCGGCCTGAGATTGCAGCCTGGGATTGCAGCCTCAAGTGCCGCCGGAGCATGCCGTTCTCGTGTTCCTGCCCGGACTGGTGAGACATGGCGCAGTGGACCCGCCACCTGCTCGGAACATGCCCGGTTGCCGCTGCCATCTTACACCACCGGCGATCACAATTGAATGGGCACCGCGGGCATGACGCGGACGAATCTTCCCCGCTGGGCCATCAATTTGCCCGAATCTGATTGAACCCGGTCGCCGGCGCGGTCATAATTTTTTCTTTACAGGCGTCGTCGTTGGGTGCGGGGCGTGCGCTCCCGCAGGCGGCGACGTGGTGGCGGCCACGCTCGAACCAGGAAAATGGATCTGCTCATGATTGCCCGAATGCGACTGCCGGCGGTGGCGTTTTTGGCGGTGAATCTCTTCTTCAGCATGGCAGCGGCGCCGGGCGCGGAAGGTGACGACCAGTGGCGTCACTACGGCGGCGATCTGGGAAGCTCGAAGTATTCGCCGCTCGACCTGATCAACAAACTCAATGTCGCGCAGCTCAAGCCGGTCTGGATCTGGGATTCGCCCGACACACCGATCCGCACGGAGAACCGGCGACTGATGTCATTCGCGCACGAGATCACGCCGATCCAAGTGGGCGACACGCTCTACACGAGCACTTCGCTGGCGCAAGTCGTGGCCATCGACGCCAAAACCGGAGAGAACAAGTGGGTCTTCAACCCGAAGACCTACGAGGAAGGACGGCCGACCAATCTGGGCTTCGTCCACCGGGGCATCGCCTACTGGACCGACGGCGCCCAAGAGCGTCTCTACCTCGCCGCGCACAACGCCAGCCTGTGGTGCATCGACGCCAAGACCGGCACGGCCGTCAGCGAGTTTGGCGATGGCGGACAAATCGATCTAACCAAGGCCATCCCCCGCGCTCAGAAACGCGCAACTACACGTGTACCTCACCGCCGGTGATTTGTCGCGACGTGGTGGCCGTCGGCGCGTCGATCTCCGATGGGCCCCAGTTCAAGGAAGCTCCGCGCGGCGACGTGCAAGCCTTCGACGTGCGCACCGGCAAGCCGGCCTGGCTGTTTCATGTCATCCCGCAAAAAGGCGAGTTCGGCAATGAGACCTGGGAGGACGGCTCTTGGGAATACACCGGCAATGCCAACGTCTGGACGCTGATGAGCGCGGACGAAGACCTGGGATATATCTATCTGCCGTTCAGCACGCCGACCAACGACTGGTACGGCGGACAACGGCTGGGCAACAACCTGTTCGCCGAATCTCTCGTGTGCGTCAAAGCCGAAACCGGTCAGCGCGTATGGCACTTCCAAACCGTGCATCACGGCCTGTGGGACTACGACCTGCCCGGCGCTCCGGTGCTCTGCAACATCAACGTGGACGGCAAACCGATCAAGGCGGTGGCGCAAATCACGAAGACGGGCTTCACCTTCGTGTTCGACCGCGAGAACGGCAAGCCCGTCTGGCCCATTGAAGAACGGCCCGTGCCGCAATCGACGGTTCCCGGCGAGCGCACGTCTCCGACCCAGCCGTTTCCCACCAAGCCGGCGCCCTATGAATTGCAAGGCTCGACCGAAGAAAACCTGATCGACTTCACGCCCGAGCTACGCGCCGAAGCGGTGAAGATCCTCGACGAATACGACCACGGCCCGCTGTTCACGCCGCCCTCCGAGCGCGGCACGGTCAACTTGCCCGGCTGGGCCGGCGGAGCGAACTGGTGGGGCGCCGCCTTCGATCCCGAGACGCAACTGTTCTACGTCCCGTCGATCAGCATGAACATCGTGGTGAAGTTGAACAAGCCGGACCCCGCGCGCTCGAACCTCACCTACGTCCGCGGCGGTCCCGCATTTGCCGGCGCCGTGCCGGGACCCAAGGGCCTGCCGCTGTTCAAGCCGCCTTGGGGACGGATCACGGCCATCGACCTGAAAACCGGCGATCACGCCTGGATGGTGCCGCACGGCGACGGCCCGCGCGAGCTGGTTAGCGAGTTGGTCGGCCACGACGTCGGGCCGCTGGGCAGCGGCGGCGGTGGTCCGCTGTTGACCAAGACCCTATTATTCGTAGGACAGGGGGCCGGCGGACGCGGAGCACGCGGAGGCGGCGGCGCTAACGTGCTGCGCGCGTTCGACAAGGCCACCGGAGAAGTCGTGGCCGCCATCGAGTTGCCAGCAGCCCCCAGCGGAACGCCGATGACCTATGCCGTCGACGGCAAACAGTTTATCGTACTGGCCACGAATGACGGCAAGATGGTGGCGCTCAGCCTGCCCGACGACGGCGCCTGAACCTTCAACGATCACGACATAAGGAAACCTTGGATCATGACCGTTCGACACCTGCCGCTGTGGCTGGCCCTGCTCGTGGCAATCTGCGTACCGGCCACCGCGCAACTGCCGGCCGACGCCGTGATGCTCGACAAGGTGAAGATTCCCGAGAAGCAAAAGCCGGTGGATCTGTGCCCGGTGTATCTCGTGCCGTCCGAGCCGAGCCTGCCCACTTGGGAATACGAAGGCGTGACGTATCGCGGCAGCAAGCCCGACGCCAAGGAAAAGTTTCTCAAAGAGCCGGACAAGTACGTCAAAGCGGCCGAGAAGCAGCGATTCGTCAACAACTTCATGCAGGCCATGAGCACGATCTGGTGCCCCGTGACCGACGAAGTCACCCCCGGCGGCATGACCCAATGGAAGCGATTGGGCTACACGTGGGAAAGCTGCTGCACGTTCTGCGACGAGACGTACGAAGAATCGAATTTCGCGGACGCTTTGAAAAATTTGCAGGCCCGCGCCGAAAAAACGTATGCCATGATCGGCGCCAAGTATACTGAAGGCGCCAACAGCCCGGTGGAAGGCGCGATCAAACGGCCGGACGAAGGCGCTGAATGATTCCGCCCGCTGCGCGAGACGTATTGCTCGCGCAAAAAGCCACTTCCGCCATGCCGCGCGAGGTGATGCCGACCATGCCGCCAATGCGAAGTCTACGAACGTTGGCCGCCTTTGCGCTGGTTGCCCCAGCCATCGCGGCGCTGCAATGCCAGACAGCGGCCGCGGACGAAGCGGCCTCCCCCGAGACGGCTGTCTTCGCCGGCGGATGTTTCTGGTGTACCGAACTGGCCTTCGAGCAGATCAAGGGCGTCATCGACGTGGAGAGCGGTTACTGCGGCGGCACCGCCCGCACGGCCGACTATCATCACGTCCATCGCGGCACGACCGGCCACGCCGAAGCCATCCGCGTCACGTACGATCCCGACGTCATTTCCTACGACCAACTGCTCGACGTGTTCTTTTCCTCCCACGATCCAACGCAGTTCAACCGCCAGGGCGCCGACGACGTCGGCAAGCACTATCGCTCGGCCATCTTTTTCGCCGACGAGGAACAAAAGAAACAGGCTCAAGCCAAGATCGACGACCTCACCAAGAAGCGGGTTTATCGCCGGCGCATCGTCACGAAGTTGGAGCCGTTGGGCGAATTCTTTCCGGCCGAGTTGGTACACCAGGATTTTGCACGGCGCAATTTCTACAACGTCTACATCCAATCGCACGCCGTGCCCCGAGCCTGCAACGTGCGCAATCTGCACCCCGAACTGATCGCGCCCGGCAAATAGCCGTCTCACGCCTCGGCGTGCCATACGCGTCGGGTTGCGACCAGGAACAGCACGCCGAAGACCAGGTCGCCCAATACCGGCGCCGCGAACAGCCACGACGTTCGACCCGCCGCCAACAGTACGGCAACGGTGACCACCGGCCCCAGTTTGGCTAGCGCCGAGAGCGGGATGAACGGCCGCAACCTCAGCGGCTCGATCGCCACCAGCAAGTAAACGACCTGCCACGCCAACGCGCCGCCTGCAAACCCATGGAAATATGCCGGATGCGCGATCGCGGGCGGATCCAACCGCCCCACCAGTCCTTCGGCGAAATACAGCGGCACGATCACCACGAAGCCGTATACACTCGCCCAAAAGAACACGCGACGGCAAAAGTGCATGTGAATGTCCCCAAACGCTTCATCCCGCAATGCGTAAAACGCCGGGGACCGTCCCGATAATGGGGACTGTCCCGATTTTTCGGTGCCCTGGGAGAAAAATGGGACTGTCCCCCTCTCCGCCGCAGGCGTTTTCTCCCAGGCTCTAAGCATAGTACTTGGCGTTGCGGCGCAACATGACGTACACGGCGATGAAGAACACGCCGAGCACCAGATCGACCACACCGCCGAAAGCCGGGCCGCCCGCGATGCGTCCTTGGTTCATCAAAACCAGCACGGCGATCCCGTACGAGAACTTTTCGACGATCGTCGCCAGCATCACCGGCCGAAACCGCACCGGGTCGCTCGCGATCACCAAAAACGCAAGCTGCCACGCCACGGCCACGCCAACAAAGCCATAGAAGTATTCCGGATGCGCGATGGCCGGCGGATCGTTGCGGCTGATGAAATCCTCCATGAAAAACATCGGCACCAGGATCAGCAGGCCCCAAAGAGCGGCAATCGTATACACCCAACGCGCATAAATGAGATTGGAAAACATCGGCCCATCCAGTTTGCTCGCGGTGAAGCGCCGCAGCGCGCGGCGCCGAGAGCGATTATGCCCGTCGCCCGGCGAAAAACACAATACCGGCCGCGACAGACGCCGCGGCAGTTCCAAGCGCCGATCTGACCAGGCCCAATGCGCCAGGTTGAACAAACCTAGAGTGCGAAGGCGTCCAAGCGCAAAGCGTCAAGCACCGAAGGTGCGCCCCATACCAGGGGCAGGCTAACGGCCTGGATATCGAGCAACGAAAAAAACCAGGCGAGGGCTGAAAGCCCGCCCCATGCAGTCCATAAACCGGTACATCCATAGTGTCGGGCCATCAGCCCTTCGGCTGAGTGGGATAAAAGTCATACAGAAGCGTGCTGCCGACAACCTTGCCCACCTCTACCACGTCAGGGGGCACTTGTATCGCTCCAAATGTGAACTTCCCTTTGATTCCTACGTAGACATTCGGTTTGACACCGTCGTCCGCTTCGCCTCGCCCGTGTCCTTGCGCTCGATGCTCTTCATCGCCGCGTTGGCTTCCAGCACGGTCGAATCGACGGCCACCGAGCGGCCGTCGAGCAGCTTCTTCTCGGCGGCCAGCGCCAGCACGAAATTGAACATCGCCTCGTGAACTTCCTGCGGCAGCCGCTGGTGAATCCACGTCAGGCTGGAGTGGTCGGGCGTTTCCTCGGTCGGACCGCAGCCCAAAAACTCGGCCAGCGAACGGCTATCGCAGCACCGCCAGGCAATGCCGCGCTGGCTGGCGATGCCCTCGAAGTAGCCCACCAGAATCATGCGGAAGTAGGTCCCAGGCGGGATCGAGGGCCGGCCCTTCTGCTGGGCGTAATAAGGGCGACAGCGCGCTTCCAGCCAGGCATCGAAGCCGGCTTCGGCCAGCAGTTGATTCAGCTTGCGATAGAACGGGTGGCCCGGCGACTTCGGCAAGGCGGTGGTAGCAACCCACGCCTCCTGCTGTTCCTGCTTCCGCTTACCCAGAGCCATGCGTGCGTCCTTTCACAGCAAGTGTGGCTGTCCAACTTGCCGAATTGTCGCCGCCCGCCCCACAACGTCAACCAGCCTTTTTCAACGGGCTGCTAGCTGACGCGCCAGCGCAATTGTCTGTTCCAACAATGGTTGAGAGTTCGGTTCGACGACGTATCAATTTTTTGGTTCTTGGCGGGTCCGCGTGTAGGGCCGGCGCGGCACTTTGGGGGATTTAGGCTGGCGCGGCAAACGTTGATTTGCTAGACCAGAGTCCGTGAGTATGGGCGGCAAGGCCGCGGTTTGCAGTTCGTTCACGGAGGTCACTCATGGCTGTGCAAGTAAGACCGGATATCAGGAGCATCAAGCATCATTTTGCGGAGCTTCGTGATCCGCGTTCTACGATCAATCGTCGGCATCTGCTGGTCGACGTGGTGGTGATTTCGCTGTGCGGCGTGTTGGCCGGCGCCGATGGCCCGGTGGCGATTGAAGTCTGGGCGAAGGCGAATCGCAACTGGCTGCGACGACATCTGAAACTGCCGCATGGCATACCATCGCACGACACGCTCCGGCGGTTCTTGGAACGCGTCGATCCGCAAGCGTTTCAGCGCTCGTTTACCGCCTGGATCGAGTCGCTGCTGATTCCCGATTCCGAAGGGGCGCGGCTGCTGAACATCGACGGTAAGACGTTGCGTCGGTCGCACGATCGCAAACGCGGGCTGGGTCCGTTGCACCTGGTCAGCGTGTGGGCCAGCGAACAAGGCCTGACGTTGGGCCAAGTCGCCACCGAGGAAAAATCGAACGAAATCACGGCGATTCCCGCGGTGTTGGACCTGGTCGACGTGAAGGGCGCGATCGTGACCATCGACGCGATGGGCTGTCAGAAGGCGATCGCCGAGAAGATTATCGAGCGAGGCGGCGACTACGTCGTGCCCGTCAAAGGTAATCAAGGGAATCTCGAACAAGCCGTCGAGGCATTCTTCGACGAGCATCTGGAAGACGACTTCGCGCGAGTCAAAGTGAGCCGCTTCGAGACCGAAGAGAAACGGCACGGCCGCATCGAACGTCGCACGTACCTGCAAGTCAACGTGCCGCTCGCGCTCGCTGGCCGCCAGGAGTGGGCTGGACTTCGCACCCTGGGAATTGCCATCAGGACCCGTGAAATCGCGGGCCAAGAGACGGGCGAAGTGCAGTGCTACATCAGCAGCATGAAGCGCAACGCGAAGCAGTTCGCCCGCGCGTCGCGAGGTCATTGGAGCATCGAGAACAGTTGCCATTGGAGCTTGGACATGACCTTCCGCGAAGACGAAAGCCGCGTCCGCAATCGCCGCTTGGCCGAGAGCCTGGCGTGGCTGCGGCGTTTCACGCTCTCGCTGCTCAAGCAACATCCCGATACCAAGAAAAGCCTGGTGATGAAACGACGCCTCGCCGGCTGGAGCACGACATTCCTGTCAGAAGTTCTTTTCGGAGTGCCAACTTAGTGTGCGCCGGCCCTGAGCTACGACCGAACCAGGATGTAATCGCCGCTACCAGCCATGCCAATATCCAGCCGAGAAAGCAACGCTGAAATATTGCACACCATTTCCGGCCTTCCTCGGTGAACGGGGCATCTCTGAAGAGTACGTAGGTAACGTTGAACCCCGTCCAAAATCCATAGCCGGGTTTTGTGTGGGTGGCCGCCTTGTACATAGCATATACACAGCGCACGGTGAGACCGAGCATCGCAACGATGCAAATCGTGATAGTCGCGCCTATGAGGACTTCTGTCATCGTGGAACCGCCATGGCGTGTGAGCTCAACCACGCGTGTTGGCTCATAGTTCGATCTTGATCCGGTGGACGCACAAAAGGGGTCGGGAGTGGCTCTGTAGAAAACACTCGCTCACACGTCGAAACCGGCAAACAGTCCAGTCAGAAGCCACGCGATTTTCGAGTTCAACGACGTGCTTTCGACCGGTTCGAACATAGCACCCTGGTAGAGTTCTCTACAGAGCCGGTCGGGAGTCTTTTATCGTGACCCTTTCATTTACAACTCCACGCGCATTCGGATCTGTTGCAGTCGCTCCGTTGCCTATTGCCGTGCCGGATTCGATGGATCTCGCGCAAACCCGATTGGATCCTCGCTTAGCCATCTTCCCGTGCCTGAGTCGAACCACCTGGCTCTATTGTATTGCAGACCCGTGTCGGCGTCGAACTCTCGGTCCGTATAGAGGTAGCGGGTCAAGCTGGTATCGCCCGTGAGGAGCTGGCCGAAGGCGCTGTACGTGTAGTGCTCGACCAAGGCGTCCGTGTTGTCGACCAGGTCGCGCACGGTACCGAGATTGTCGGCGAACGTCCAGTAGACGCGATCGGCGTGCGTGAGCAACGCGGTGTTGTTTTCTTGTGCCAACAACTGGTCGGGCTGCAGGCCATACAGATAGCGATGATCGAGCTCCCAATCGCCGCCGGCCGGCTGGTGAAAATCGAGCACCACATTCTCGCCGTCGTAGACGAAAGTCTGTCGCTCGGTGACACAAAACACGGGCGCAAACACTTTCCCTTGGCGAATAGCGTGCCTCCCCTTTGTTGTCTCGGACCCTACGCTGGTGACGGTAAACCATTCAACCGCTCTCGCAGTGCTTTCGCCATGTCCGCGAACACCGGCGACCAAGCGTTGAATGACTCTTGGCGGAACATCCGCGTCGCTGGGTACCAGGCGGTCGTATCGCCGGTGGCCAGCCAACGCCAGTCGGCCACGAACGGCAGCGCCAGCCACACGGGCTTGTCCAACGCGCCGGCCAGGTGGCCGATCGACGTATCGACCGAGATCACCAGGTCGAGCGACTCCATCACGGCGGCGGTGTCCATGAATGCGCCCCGGTGGACGTCGAGTTGCGCGCCGAGGTCGAGCAAATTCATCTGCCCGCCGGCTTCGGCCAGTTGTTCGTGTCCGGCGCCCCGCTGCAGGCTGATCAACTGCACGCCGGGAATCGCGGCCAAGGGAGCAAAGTTCGCCAACCGCGTCGAGCGATAATGGTCATAGCCATAGGCGGCGTTGTCGGACCAGGCAATGCCGATCTTGCAGCCCGGTGCCCGTTGCAGGCGCGCTCGCCAATGTTCGACCAGCCGCCGGTCGGCACTCAGGTAGGCTCCCGGCCAATACGGCTCGCCGCGATCATCGGGCAGATGCGCAGCCAGGCTCAACAGCGGCGCGTGAACGTCGAAAGGTGGCAACGGTCCGCCCTCGGGCACCAGGAAGTCGGCAAATCCCGATTGCGCCAACAGCGGCCGCAACGCCGACTGCGGATCGAACCAGACACGTGCCGCAGTTCGGGCCGCCAGCGGCAGATAGCGCACGAAGTGCAATGTGTCGCCGAGGCCTTGCTCCGCATGCACGAACAACGTCCTGCCGGCCAGCGGCGCACCGTCCCAAAGCGGCGCGGCCACCTCGCGCCGGACGTAGTCGTTGCACTCCAAACGGGCCGCGAACGCCGGCCAGGCTTTGCGATACTCGCCCCGCGCAAACCAGATCAGCGCTTGATTGCGGCGCACCTCGCGATAGCCGGGATGCAAGGCCAGCGCGCGCTCGTATGCCGCTCAGCGCCTCGTCCCAGCGCGCAACTCGAAATACGCCATCCCCAAGCCGCACTGCGCGCCGGCATCGTCGGGCTTGAGCTGCACCGCGCGCTCGAAGCTGGCGGCGGCCTCGGCGGGACGGTTCATGGACAACAGCGACATGCCGCGATTGAAGTGTCCAACCTGGTAGTCCGGCTGCCAGCGCCAACGCCCGATCAAAGCTGGCCAAGGCGTCCGGACCGCGCCCCGCCTTGACCTGCGCCAGCGCCAGGTTGTTGACCAAGTCGGGCGTAACCGGGCCGATCTCCAACGCGCGGCCAAACGCGGCGACCGACTCTTCGTGCCGATTGACGAGCCGGTACGAGGCTCCCAACGCTCCCTGAAAGCCGCCATTCCACGGCTGTAGCGCCGTAGCCCGCTCGAGCGGCGCAACCGCGGCGTCGGGCCGCTTGTGGTGCAGGTAGAAGATACCCAACTCACCCCACAGCTCGCCCGCGTCGGGCAACAGCTCCGTCAGGCGGCGAAGAATCTCTTCGGCTTCCGCCAGCTTGCCGCCGGACGCCAAAGTACGCGCTTGTTGCAGGGCTTCGCCGACCGTCGTACGCACGCTGGGTTCTCGCTGGGGACAAGATGGCCGCGACACGACAACCCGGTGCGTCGTGCGCCGAACGGGCAGCCATTCGCAGCGCGTGCCGCGTCCGACTCAGTATGGCCTGTGCTTGGAAGGCACGCTCAGGGAACGGCGGCCGACGCTTGATTCTCCGGCATGGCAGCGATCCATTCGCGCACCAGTTGCACGCCCTCGGTATGGATCATCCGCTTGCCCAATTCGGGCATCATGATGCCCGTTTCCTGCGAGAGGATGCGAAACATCAGGATCGAGTCGTCCGGATGCCCCGGCACGATGTCGAACTGATGCCCGCCAGTGCCGCGGCCGGCCGCCACGGGCGTTTTGAAAACGCCCCACTTCGCCGGGTTCTGCTCCGAGGCGAACAACTCCAGCCCCGAGTTGCGCGCCGGACCCGCCGGATTGTGGCAATGGGCGCAATTGATTTCCAACCAGGCACGCGCCCGCTCGTCGAGGCTGCCCGTCGAAGGATCGTCCCACACGGCCAAGCGCGGCGCCTCCGCGGGAGCCGGTGCGCCCGTGAGGGCCTTGTGCCTGGTCCAATAGCTCAACTGATTTTGCGCCATCCTTGTAAGCAAAATCACGATTCAGATGCCGCGCCTTGGGCCCCAGCGGCTGCATCGAGTCCCCCTGCTTGTGGCAACCCTTGCACTGGTTGGCGTTGGGAATGATGTAGTTGTTGGTCCGCTCCGTGCCCTCGGCATCGATCCAAGCCACGTCCACGAACTCGCCGGCAACTTCCAGCGTGGCCTCGGTCTGTTCGGCGTTCCAGATATACGGCAAGCCCACCCAGCCGTCGGGCTCGTGCTTGAGGATGCGCGTTTCCAGCAATCGGCGTCCCCGCTTCGGATCGCGGCGCGTCGACCGGATAGCCAAACGTCTTGGCAATCACCGTGCCGACCGGAAAGTCGAACGCCTCGGTGGCTTCGTACTTGGCGCTTTCGCCTGCCGGCAGCTTCACGAACCGAAACTTCTCAGCATAGTCGGTAAACAGCGGCGAATTCAAGTCGTAGGGAATCACCCCGGCGACCGGCTGTTGCGTGCTGCCGTTGCCCTCGAACAGACCATATTCGCTCAGCTTCCGCGGCCGAGTGTCCACCGACTCCGAGGCCGGCCGCGCGCAGCCCGCCACCACGCCCAGCCAGAGCACGAAAGCCCCCAGCAACGCCAGACGCTGTGCATTCGAACGGAATTCAAGGGCACGAATGTGCCGCTGCCGCACCATGAGACTGTTATTTCACGCCCGCGATGGACACGGGATCGAGCTTGGGAAAATCGCCCTCATAGGGCTTCAGGTCGCGGGTGATGTTGGCTTTCTCACTGGCCGACGGATCCTCCATGTTGATGTTGGCCAAGTCGCAATTGATGAAGTCCGCATCACCGTTGTTCTGAATGCGAATCGCCAGCTCCGGCGGCAACTTGCCGTCGACCGCCTTCTCCGGATTGATGACGCCGTCGTACACGATGTCGGGCAAGCCCTTGCCGCCGTTGACCGCCATCAGCAATTCGCCCAGCCGGCCGCTCGGTTTGTCGCCGCCGCCGACGAACGTATTGTCGTGCACGTAGATCGCCTCGCAGAACGGATCGTACATCGGGTCCTGGTGATAGGGCTTGCCGCTGGCCAGATAGCTGATGATCGAAAGATTGGCCGTCTGGTTGTTCTCGATCGTGTTCTTGAACACTTCCACGTGGCGATTGGCCATGATCATCACGCCCGTGCCCGCCGGCACTCCGGCCACGGCGGTGCCGGCCGGCGCGAAGTTTTCATGGTTGTTGTCGATGATCTGATTGTCGTACACGCGGCAGTGGTGGCCGATTTTCTTCGGCAGATCCGGCAGCGAGAACACCAGGATGCCGCCCGTGTTGTTGGTGGCAATGTTCTCATAGACGTCGGCATTGACCGAGTTTTCGATCTCGATACCGGCCACGTTGTTTTCAGCCCGATTGCGTCGCACGATGATGTTCTCCGACTGTCCGACGTAGATGCCGGCGTCCGAGGCGTCCAGCGCCACGCAGTCCTCGATCAGGACGTTCTTCGACAACACGGGATAGAGACCATAAGCGCCGTTGGTCTCCTTGGGCCCGCCGGTCCAACTGACGCGCACCTTGCGGAAAGTGATTCCGTCGCAGCCGTTCACTTTGATGGCATCGCCTTTGGCGTCTTCGACGGCCAGGTCTTCGATCGTGAAGTTCTGCTTGCTGGTGATCAGCAATCCTTCGCCGCCGGTGCCCTGGCCTTGCTGGTCGAAGGCCAGGACGGTCTCATCGCTGCCCTGGCCGCGCACGACCACGTCGCTGACGTCACACGACAGCGTCGAGGTGAACTCGAACTTGCCGGATCCGAATTCGATCGTGTCGCCGCTTTTGGCGTTGATCAACGCCGCCTGGGCCTGCTTGTGAGCGTCGGGCCCGGCTTCGATTTTGATGACGTTGGCTTCGCCCTCGGTCTTGGCCGCTTGCTTCGCGCAGCCGGCCGCCAAGGTCACGGCGCATGCCAGACAAACAAGACTCCATGTAAGACGTTGCACGGCAAGTCTCCCCCGTAGTTAGTGCAGGTTACCGGATGCTGGCTGCCGTCTCGGGTGTCGAGAACGCAGCAAGAATTAATTCGTTCGATACGCGGACGCCACGACCGCCCATTATAACCTGAACGAGGTGGCTGCCCAGCATGCTCGAAACAGATGCAATTTGCAGCCGAAGTTTGTGATTTCGGCGGTCCCTTCGATCATCGATCGAGACCACCCACGGCTTGGACGGCCTCGTTCTTGCGACAACCCGCAATTTGCCAATCCGCCCTCATCGGGGTTCGCCGTCCGAGCCGAAGTACTAACCAAGCGCGGCCCGCCGCGGCCGCCGGCACAAGTGGCAGGTGCCGGCGCCGGTTCGGGCCGCCTTTTTGCCCCGCCACGGAGCAACGTGGGCCGCTCGGCGATGCCCTACTCGGTGGCCTGCTCGGGTTTCAGGTAGCGATCGAACCAAGCGATCACCGACACATAGTCGTCCATGATGCCCGGCCACCAGGAATGTCCGCCGCCGGGTTGCACGATCAGTTCGACGGGTAGTTCCGCCTCTTGATACTTCGCCTGCATCACCTCGGACTGTTGCAGCGGCACGGTCTTGTCCTTGTCGCCATGCATCAACAGCAGCGGCGGATCGTCGGCTGTCACCTGGTCGATGGGTGAAATCGACCTCAATTGCGACTCCAGATCGCTGACCTTGCCGAAAATATCCTCGAAGAAACCGGGACGGCCCTGCTCGATCTCCTGATAACCTTGCGGCTTTCCCCAATTCACCAGATCGGTCGGCGGAAACCAGGCCACGCAGGCCTGCACCCGGCTGCTGGCACGCAACACCGGATCTTTGGCGTCGGGGTCGCCGTCGTCGCCGGTGGTGGCCACCATCAGCGACAAGTGCCCGCCCGACGAGCCGCTGGTGATTCCCAAATGGTCCGCATCGACGCCAAACCGCTCGGCGTTGCACCGCACGAACCGCACACTTCGGCGAATATCCTCCACCATTTCGGGCACGAAATACCGTGGGGCGCTGCCATGCCGCGCCACGAACAGGGTGTAACCCCCGTGCAGCAAGCCTTGCACCCAATGCTCGCGATTGCGCCGTCCGTCGTCGGCGCGGGCACGTCCGACTTGGCCGACCGCCAGCCGCCGCTCGAGACCAGAATCACTCCGATGCCCTTGGCGCCCTCCACGGGCGTCAGCACGTCGAGCGTCAGGGCCATGCCATCCTTGTGGCCGTAGACGACATCCTCGATCGCCGAGAATTTCGCCCTTTCGGCCGCGTCCACCGTGGGCAAGCCCGAGAGCCCCATCACCGCGCCAATGAGAACCAGAGGAAAATAGCAGCCAGTGCGCATGTTTGCGTGCCCCGGATCGATGGAAATCAATCGATGCATTCCGATGAGAGTAACACGCCCAGAATAACTGCCGCGGCCGCCGGTGCAAGCCGGCCCGCTCCGTCGAGAAAGTTTGCATCGCGCACTGCGCCGCGGTACGTTGGACCGCGATCACCGTTGGTTCTCGCGAGTGAATACGCCCATTCCCAGCTTTTCTGGAGTCCACTTCGATGGCAATTCGCCGGACACTCGCAGCCGTATCGTTCTTGGGGATTTGCTTCCTGACCGCCGCGGCGCGGCCTATTGCAGCGTTGGCCGACGACCAGCCACTCAAGATTGACACGGGTTTGATATCCGGCGGCGGCGCCAAAGACGACGCCAGCGTGCGCGTTTACAAGGGCATTCCCTTCGCCGCGCCTCCCGTCGGCGCCTTGCGCCGCGCCCGCCGCAAAGCCCGGCCGCCTGGGATGGCGTGCGCGCCTGCACGCAGTTCAGCCCCGTTTGCCCGCAAGCGCCCTATGCGAAAAGCTCCGTGTATTTTCACGACCCCCAACCGCAAAGCGAAGATTGCCTCTACCTGAACGTGTGGACCGCCGCCAAGCGGGCCGACGAAAAGCGGCCCGTCATGGTGTGGATTCACGGCGGCGCGTTAACGCGCGGCTCGGGTTCGTTGCCCATCTATGACGGCACGTCGCTGGCCAAACAGGGCGTGGTGCTGGTGACGGTCAACTATCGCTTGGGGCCGTTCGGCTATCTCAGCCACCCACTGCTCAGCAAAGAATCGCCCCAAGGCTCCAGCGGCAACTACGGCGTGCTCGATCAAATCGCGGCGCTCGAGTGGGTGCAGCGCAATATCGCAGCCTTTGGCGGAGATCCTTCGCGAGTTACCATCTTCGGCGAGTCGGCCGGCTCGTGGAGCGTGTGCTCGCTGTTGGCCACGCCGCTGGCCAAGGGCCTGTTTCACCGGGCGATCGGCCAAAGCGGCGGTTGTTTCGGACTGATGCCCGCATTGAAAGAAGAGCGTTTCGGCCAACCCCCCGCCGAAGCGCGCGGCGAACAGTTGGCCAAGCTACTGGAGTGCGATCAGGCCGCCGACCCGCTGGGGGCCATGCGCGAAAAATCGGCCGAAGAAATCCTGGCCGCCGTGGCCGAGGAGCCCGCCGGCGCCCGCACCGCGGCCTGCGTCGATGGTTGGGTCTTTCCCGAGGAAATCGCTGACATCTTTGCGGCCGCAAGACAAGCGCCCGTGCCGGTGATCGTGGGCTCCAATGCGGACGAAGGCACCAGTCTGGTCGGAGGCGCGGTGCCCGCCACGCAAGACGCGTTCCTCCATGCCACGCAGCACAAGTTTGGCGATCTGGCCGACGCATTTCTGAAGGTCTATCCGGTGGCCAGCGACAGCGACGTGCGCGATGCCTTCCTGCACGGCATGCGCGATGAATGGTTTACCTGGCAAATGCGCACCTGGGCTCGCCGCGCGCAGCAAGCGGGTCAAAAGGCTTATTTGTATTCCTTCACCCACGTGCCCCCGCGACCCGACCGCGAACAATTGGGGGCCTATCACGCCGCCGAGATCCCCTACGTGTTCGACAACTTGCACCTGGCGCCCTGGGATCTGAGCGCGTCGGACCATGATTTGGCCAAGGCGATCTCCGGCGCCTGGGTGCGTTTCGCGGCAGCCGGCGACCCCAACGGCGGCGATCTGCCCACGTGGTCTGCCTACGAACCATCCGCGGAACCCTATCTCGATTTCGGCGATGCGGTCCACCCCGGCCAGCACCTGCTCAAGCCGGAATGCGACTTCTACGACGAGTACATGGCCGCGCGGCGCTCGCGGACACTGGCCACGGAGCGTCCGTAGCCGACGCCCCAGCCAGCCCGTTGAAGAATTCGGCGGGCTGGTAAATCGCACGACTTTGCTTCGCGCCTGGCGAGGATGAAAAATACCACGATGGCATTTTTCAACGGACCGGTAGCCAGCGCCGATCTTCCAGTTATATTTGACGGTCCCAGCGTCGCCCGCCACTTGAGGCATGCTGGCCTGCCAGAGATAGTTCGACCTCCGAGGATTGCGTTCATGTTGCTCTCGCCCGATGTCCCCTGGCGCACGCTGTTGCGACCCGATCCGTTGCCCCCGGTCCCCACGGTGCGTGCCGAGGACGAGGACGCCGACGCGGATGATGCCGACGACAAAGACGAACTGTCGGACGACGAGGACGATATCGAAACCGAAATCCATCAGCCGATCGAGACCGTCGACGACTTCGACGATGACGACTTCGACGACGATTTCGACGACGACTTCGAGGAAGAGCTCGACGACGATGACGAATTGCACTCTTCCACGGATGGCGCGATCGATAGCGACGTGGATTTCGGCGGAGACAACTGAGCGGGCACAAGACGCGCCGCCCGCACCACGGCAATGAGGCCCAGCGCCGCCGGTTGCCGCCGTTCTCGCGACCGGCGGCACGTGAAATGCGGGCTCGCGCTGGTATCGTGTTCGCCGCCCAAGTACACTCGAAGTCTGACAAGCCCGGCCGGTCGCGCCACTAACCATCCGGGTCGATCCCCGCCTCGAAGGAGTTCCCCGCGCGTGCCTATTCAGCCCCAGCGATCCCTGCGCTTCTTCTTGCTGACATCCATCGCGGCCTGGATTGCGGTTGCCTCCGCCCCATGGTCCGCGCGTTGTGCCGAGCGGGCGCCAAAGGACTTTTCATTGACCGACGGCGACCGCGTCGTGCTGCTCGGCGGCACGATGATCGAGCGACAACAATCCTACGGCTATCTGGAGGCCGCCCTGACGGCGCGATTCGCTCCAGCCCGCATCGAGTTTCGCAATCTCGGTTGGAGCGGTGACACGGTGTTCGGCGAGGCGCGGGCCGGTTTTGGAACCGCGGCCGACGGCTTTGCCCATCTCAAGCAACACGTGCTCGAGCTGCAGCCGACGGTCATTCTGCTCGACTACGGCGCCAACGAATCGTTCGCCGGTCGCGATGGATTGCCAACATTTATCGAGGGGCTCGACACACTGCTCCAGACGCTCGATGAAACCCAGGCGCGGATCGTGTTCCTCTCGCCCACGCCGCACGAAGACCTGGGCCGCCCGCTGCCGGATCCGACCAAACACAACGCGCAGCTCAATATCTATACGGCCGCGATCGCCAAGGTCGCCGCCGGGCGGAACGAGCCCTTCGTCAACCTGTTCGAACTGCTGGGCAAGAAAGTGCAGCCGCCCTCCCAAATGCCGCTGACCGACGACGGCCTGCACTTCACGGCCTATGGCAACTGGCGCGCCGTGCCGGCCATCGAGCAGGGGCTTAACCTGCCGCCGCGTCCGTGGTTTGTCGACATCGACGCGCGCCACAACAACATCACGGCGCGCGGCACGACCATCAGCAACGCCGACTTCGCCAACGACGTCATCCGCTTTCAGGCCGTCGATCGCGAGTTGCCGCTGCCGCTGCCACCCGCGGGCTCGCCGCCCGAAAGCCTGCGCGTCGTGCCGCAGCGCATCGTGCGCGTGTTCGGATTGCCGCCGGGCAACTATGCCCTGCGGGTCGACGGGTTGCAACTGGGAGTCGCCGCGGCCGCGGCCTGGTCCGCCGGCATAGGAGTTGCCAATGGCCCGGACTACGACCAGGTCGAAAAACTGCGGCAAACGATCATCGCCAAGAACGAGCTGTACTTTCATCGCTGGCGACCGCAGAACGTGACGTATCTGTTTGGCTTCCGCAAACACGAGCAAGGCAACAATGCCGTGGAGATTCCGCAGTTTGATCCGCTGGTGGAAGAGAAGGAAGACGAGATTCAATCGTTGGCACGGCCCGTGCCCCATCGCTATCAGATCCTCAAGGTGGATGCATCATGATGCAGAGTTTGCTGTTGCTTCGCAAATCAAAGTCGGGCCATCCGATGGCAATCGGCACGTGGCTGGCGGCGCTTGCGCTGCTGTGGCTCGCGCCGTCGACCAGCCGCGCGCAGCGCGAACTGAAAGTGATCCCCGATCCGGATCCCGAGCTCGAGCGCCAGAGTTTTCAATTGGCCGAGGGGCTAGAGGTCAATCTCTACGCCGCCGATCCGATGCTGGCCAAACCGATCCAGATGAATTTCGACGCCCAGGGACGATTGTGGGTGGCCACCAGCGAAATCTATCCGCACGTCAAACCGGGCCAGGCGGCCAACGACAAGATCCTGGTGATCGAGGACGCCGACGGTGACGGAACGGCCGAAAAGACTTCCATCTTCGCCGAGGGGCTGCTGATTCCCACGGCCGTCGAACCCGGCGATGGCGGCGCCTACGTGGCCAACAGCACCGAGCTGTTGCACCTGGCCGACACTGATGGCGACGGACGTGCCGACAAGCGCCGCGTCATGCTCTCCGGCTTTGGCACCGAGGACACGCACCACATCATCCACACCTTCCGTTGGGGTCCCGACGGAATGATGTACTTCAATCAGTCGATCTACATTCACAGCCATATTGAAACGCCCTACGGCGTGCGCCGCCTCAACAGCGGAGGCATCTGGCGGTTCCGGCCCGAAACGATGGAACTGGAAGTCTTCGCCTGCGGGCTCTGTAATCCCTGGGGCCACGTTTTCAATCGCTCGGGCCAGTCGTTCGCCACCGACGGCGCCGGCGGCGAAGGCATCAACTACGTGTTCCCCGGCGTCACCATGTTCACCTACGCCGGCGCCAAGAAGATCTCGCACGGGCTCAACCCCGGCAGTCCAAAGCATTGCGGGCTGGAAGTGATCAGTGGCCGACATTTCCCCGAGGACTGGCAAGGCAGCCTGATCACCAACGATTTTCGCGCGCATCGGGTGTGTCGTTTCGTCGTCACCGAGAGTGGCGCGGGCTACACCTCGCGTGAACAGCCAGAGATCATCAAAACGACCCACGCGGCGTTTCGGCCGATCGACGTCAAGATGGGCCCCGACGGCGCGCTCTACATTGCCGATTGGTACAACCCGATCATCCAGCACGGCGAAGTCGACTTCCGCGATGAACGGCGCGACCATACGCACGGTCGCATCTGGCGCGTGACTGTCAAAGACCGGCCGCTGGTCGAGCGACCGCGGCTCGTCGAAGCGCCTATTGCGGATTTG
Organism: uncultured Planctomycetaceae bacterium; assembly: GCA_963779015.1. GTDB lineage: Bacteria > Planctomycetota > Planctomycetia > Pirellulales > PALSA-1355 > JTS-RE94. The sequence continues at coordinate 117,301 of CAVZWY010000028.1, forward strand.
CTCGACGCTCTGCTCGCCCCGGAAGATTTCACGCGGTTGCACGCGAAGTTGCAACTCAAAGCGCACGGCGCAAAGAAGGTTGTTCCGCAGTTGGCGGCCTGGGTCGCAGGGCTCGACGATACCCTTGAGCAATATGACTATGCCCGGCTCGAAGCTTTGTGGACCTATCAGGCGCTGGACGTGGTCGAACCAAAGTTGTTGGAAGCGCTGCTCCGCTCGCCGGAACACGAAGTCCGCGCCGCCGCGACCCGCGTGCTGTGCGCCTGGCGCGACGACATTCCCCACGTTGCCGGTCTGCTGGCCGCACAAGTCGACGACGAGCACGGCCGCGTGCGGCTCGAAGCCGTCCGCGCCTTGGCGGAACTGCACACAGCCCAGGCGGCCGAACTCGCCATGCGGGCATTGGATCGCCCCGTCGATCGTTTTCTGGATCATGCCTTGTGGCTGACGGCGCGCGATCTGACGGATAGCTGGCTGCCGGCTCTACAGGCCGGGCGACTCGATTGCGATGGCAACGCCAAGCACCTGACCTACCTGCTGCAGTCGGCCGGCTCGCCCGCGGTGGTCGAGCCGCTGATGCAACTGCTGGCCTCGGGGCAACTGCCGCCCGATCGGCAAGAGAGCGTGCTGGTGCTGGTGGCGGCCCTGGGCGGCGAGGACCACCTGCGAACGGTCTTCGACATGGCGATGGCGCCCGAAGCCGCCACGGCCGTGCGCGGAACTCCTGTCGGCCTTGGTCAAGGCGGCTCGCATGCGCAAGGTGCGGCCGGCCGGCGATCTTGACGCGATCGGCGAGTTGCTGGATGTCGAGGACGAATCGCTCCGCCTGTCCGCCATCGATGCGGCCGGTCTCTGGCAACTCGCCGGGCTGCGCGATCGACTGATCGAACGAGCGACGGCCGGGGCCACCGGCGATGCCGAGCGTCGCGCCGCGCTGGCTGCCGTGGCCGCCATGGGAAGCGACAGCACGTCGGTCATCTTGGCGTTGTGCAAAGCGGACAACATCAAGCAACTGCGTGTGGCGGCGATCGAAGCGCTGACGGCTCTCGACGTCCAATCGGCCGCGGCCGAACTGGTCAGCCTGCTGCGACAAGAGCCCTCGGCCGATCCGACCATCGCGGTCGTCGCCTTGATGGATCGCAGTGGCGGAGCCGCGGCGCTCACCGACGCCCTCAACGGACAAAAGATTCCTGCCGACGCCACCAAACTTGCCGTGCGCGCCGTGCGCTCGGTCGCTCGACAAGAACCGGCCCTCGTGGCTGCGCTCAGCGCTGCCGGCGGCATCACGGGAGGCGTGCCCGTATTATCGCAGAGCGAGTTGGCGGCCATCGTCCACGACGTTATCTCGCGCGGCGACGCCCGGCGTGGCGAAGCCGTGTTTCGCCGCGCCGAGCAAGCCTGCTTGAAGTGTCACGCCATCTCGGGCGCCGGCGGCCGCGTCGGTCCCGATCTGGTGAGCATCGGCGCCAGCGCGCAGGTCGACTATCTGGTCGAATCCATTTTGCAGCCGAATGCAAAAATCAAGGAAAACTACCATTCCCTGGTCGTCGTGGCCGACGGCCGCATCACCAGTGGCATCCGTGTCCGCGAGACCGATCAGGAGCTGGTGCTGCGCAACGTCGAAGATCGCGAAGTCGCCATTCCGCTGGACGCCATCGAACTCAAGAAGGACGGCGATTCGCTGATGCCCGTCGGCCTGGCCGACACGCTGACGCGCGGCGAACTGGTTGACCTCGTGCGGTTCCTGTCCGAGTTGGGCAAGGTCGGACCCTATGCCGCCAGCAGCGCCCCCATCGTGCGACGTTGGGAAGCGCTCGCGCCCTCGCCCGCCGCCGCGGCGCTTTTCGAAAACAGCCCGCCGGATGAAGTCCCCGGCGATGCCCCGGGCTTGCGGTGGAACAGCGTCTACAGCGAGGTGTCGGGCGATCTGCCGCTGGCAACCGTTCCGCCGCTCGCCGCGGAAAAACTTGGCGCGTGGCGCGTGGTACGGTGCCAGTGCGAAGTGTCAACCGCCGGCAAGATTGCCTTGAGGCCTTCCGGTCCGGTTGAGCGATTGTGGTTCGACGACAATCCGGTGAAGTTGGACGACGCGGCAACCATCGACATGTCGTCCGGAACGCACACGATCACGCTGCTGGCCAGCGGCGATGATGAGCCGCTGCGGCTGGAGCTGGCGGACGTGCCCGGCTCGGCCGCGCAGGCGCAGCTTGTCGGGGGCAAATAGTGACTGATCTCGACGGAACCGGCCCGCGCTCCTCCGGTTTCCTATTTGTCACCTGCCAGGTCGGAGCCGAACCGGCACTCAAAAACGAAATGCAGCGGCGCTGGCCTGCGTTTCGCTTCGCGTTTTCGCGCCCGGCTTCCTCACGTTCAAACTGCCACCGGGCGCAACGCTCGACGACGCGTTCGTGCTGGATTGCGTCTTCGCGCACACATGGGGGTATTGCCTCGGGAAGGTTTCCGCGGCGACGCTCGCGGAGCGCGCGGCCCACCTCTGGCAACTCGCGAGGGACCTGCCGTGCGAGGCATTGCACATATGGCAGCGCAACGTTGCGCGGCCAGGCTGGCATGGCTTCGAGCCGCACGTGACGCCCGCAGCGCTGCAAGCCGAGGCCGCCGTGCGCGAGCATTGGCCGCCCGGCGAGGGTGTCGAAACGGCTCCCCATGCGCGCGTCGCTCAGCCGGGCATGCGCGTGCTGGATTGCATCCTGGTCGAGCCGGATCAGTGGTGGATCGGCTGGCACCTTGCGAGTGATGTCCCCTCGTGCTATCCGGGCGGCGTGATCCATCTGGCCCAACCCGAACACGCCATCTCGCGCGCCTATCTGAAGATGCACCAGATGCTCGCCTGGGCCCATCTGCCGATCGAGCGTGGCCAGCGCGTGGTCGAACTGGGTTGCGCGCCCGGCGGCGCCAGCCAGGCATTGCTCGAACATGGGCTGCTCGTCATGGGCGTCGATCCGGCTCAAGTCGATCCGCAATTGCTGGCCGATCCCAACTTCACGCACGTGCAAAAGCGGGCGGCCGACGTGCGCCGGCGCGAGTTTCGCGGCATTCCCTGGCTGGCTGCCGACATGAACGTGGCGCCCGACACCACGCTCGAATCCGTCGAAGCGATCGTCACGCACGAGTCGGTCAACGTGCGCGGCTTGCTGCTGACGCTCAAATTGCTCGATTGGAAAATGGCCGACGCCGTGCCCGAGTATCTCGACCGGATTCGCGGCTGGGGGTACGGCAATGTTCGCGCCCGCCAACTGGCGCATCACCGGCAAGAGATCGGCGTGGCTGCCCTGCGATCGCCCAACAAGAAATGACGTGCCCCTCGAGCCGCAAAACGGTCGAAGCCCAGCAAGAAAAAACGCGGACGATAGCGCGCGGCAAAAGTCACCGCGCGGGTGCCACTGCTTGCTTGTCAAGCAGTCTCTGTCCTGGCGTTCACACTGCTAGACGAGCTAGCAGTGGCACCCCGATTCGGCTTTGAGGCAGCTTCTAGCGTAATACGCCCGAGTAGAACCGCTCATAGCGGCCTTCCGCCTCGAGCAGCAGCGCGCCGTCGGGCGCGATGCCCACGCAGCGTCCCGTCGCCAGGCGCCCGCCCACCTCGATCGCTAGATCGGCGCCGACCTGCAGGCACAGATCCTGAAAGCGGCGGCCAAAGGCTTGGGGGTCGGCGGCGCTGTCGCGCACGGCCAGTTCGATGTTGCGCACCAGCGAGATCAACAATTCGGTGCGATCGAGCGTGCCGCCGACTAGCTCGCACAGGCTGGTAGCACGCCCACGCACGTCCTGCGGTGCATCTGCCAGGCGATTGTTCACATTCAGACCAATGCCCAGCACGTGCCGGCCGCCGGCAAGGACGTCGATAAGGATTCCAGCCAGCTTTTTCCCCGCGACGAACACGTCGTTGGGCCAATGCAGCCCCACGTCGCGTCCCGGCAACAGTGGTCGCACCGTATCGACGATCGCACTGCCGACGGCCAGCGACCGCTCGGGCGACGGCTGATTCGAAAGCACCCAGTCCGCCGGATCGAACAGCAAGCTAAACGCCAGACTGCCGCGGCCGGTCCACCATCGGTTGGCGCCGCGGCCGCGGCCGGCCGTCTGTTGCTCGGCCACGACCAGCAAGGGCAGGGAACCGGCCGCGGCAGAGCGCGCCACTTCGTGGGCACGGTCGTGCGTACTGCCCAGCGTCTCGAAGTGTTCGACGTGCGCGGCAATCCCCGCGGCGCGCAGTCGGTCGACGTTGAGTGGCTCAATTTCGCGTGATCCCATTTAGGCACATGCTAGCAGACGCCCCTGCTGGCAGCCACGGGATTTTGTACGCCAGGACGAATCGAAGTTCTTCGGCAAAAAATCGAGTTGGACTTGACCCAAAATCTGCCGCGCGATATTCAAGGCCCGCTCAAAATCTCCGCGGCGGCGGAAATCCCATCTTTAGCACTCGGTTCCGAGCTTGAAGCCTTTCACGCTGTCCATCGTTGGCGCGTTGCGCGGCCTCGTGGTCGTCGGTTGCCTGTTGGCTCCGTCGTTGGCGCTGGCGCAGCGCGTGCAGTTTCCGACGATGGTCGAACAAGGCGCCGTGTCCGGCGCCGACAACCGCAGCGCCGGGATGGACCACGCCGCAGACTTTTGGAACACCGGCCGCCGCGCCTGCCGCGGCGACCCCGCCGACGTTCGATCCCTATGCGGCGCCGCTATCGTCTCCGGCGCCTGCGCCCTATTCACCCTACGCGCCCTCGCCTTACGCCCCGGCCCCGACGGCGCCTTACACGGCCCCCTATGTCGACCCCTATGCCGCGCGCCGGGAGCTCTCTATCCGCAGGGCCTCGAGCCGATGCCCATCATGCCGCAAGGCACGACGTTCGGCCAACCGCTGCGGTTCCTGCAAGACCTGCGCTTGCGTTGGACCTGGCTGGCGCCGATGGGCTCCGATTCGCTGGGCGTCAACGACCTCCAGACCGGCGCATCGTTCGCCTTGCCGTTCTTCAAAACCTCCAGTCCGCTGGTGATCACGCCGGGCTTTGGCATGCAATTCTGGCAAGGCCCGGTGACCCAGTCGCCGACCTTCGCCGATTTGCCGGCGCGCACCTACGACGCCTATCTCGATTCGGCCTGGTATCCGACGATCACGCCCTGGTTGATGCCCAAATCGGCTTTCGTGTCGGCGCCTACACCGACTTCAACACCTTCAGCACGAACAGCATTCGTTACATGGGCCGCGGCTTGGGCGTCGTGAGCCTCACTCCCACGCTGCAGATCGCGGCGGGCATCGTGTATATCGACCGTTTGCTCATCAAGATGTTTCCGGCCGGCGGCGTCATCTGGACGCCCAATCCCGACGCGAAATACGAGTTCTTGTTCCCCAATCCCAAGCTCTCGCGACGCATGACCACCATCGGCAACACCGACTTGTGGATCTACGGATGGGGAGAGTACGGCGGCGGCTCCTGGACGATCCAGCGCAGCACCGGTGTCAACGACCAGTTCGACTACAACGATATTCGCTTCGGCGGCGGACTGGAAACGTTCGGCTATCGCGGCATGCACGGCTACTTCGAAGTCGCCTACGCCTTCAATCGCCAGATTCTCTATCGCAGCGGCACGCCCAACTTCTACCCCAGCGACACCATCATGTTGCGGGCCGGCATCGACTACTAGCCGCCGCTCGCGAATGCACGAACCACAACGACACGAAGTAAAGAAAAGATCTTCAAACGGATCGCAGCAATTGCCAGGTCCCTATCCGACCCTCCGGGGCCTCGGCGATCTCCGTGGCCATAAGAAGACAAATCGAGCCACCGAGAACACCGAGAAAGAATCAAGTCGATTCGGCCTTCGTGTCCTTCGTCGTCAACTCTCTGCCTTCGTCGTGCCCTTCGTGTCGTCGTGGTAATTCTGTTTTCCAGGGCGCCCTCGGTGGCCTCTGTGGCTCATCGAAGAAGACCAAGCCACCGAGAACACCGAGAAAGAGTCAATTTGTTTTGGGTGTAACTCGCAGATCTCTATGCCGCGGAGCGCCGGTATAGCTTGGTTTGTTCAGTTTCAATGCGGTAGTTCAGGAAGTCGTTCCATTGTCCGTTGAGGTAGGTGGCGCACAGGTGGAGCATCGCTTGCGCGCGGCGACCGTCCAGCGCATGCCGGTTTGTTCCAGGCGATCCTTGACCACGTGGCGGCAAGCGCCTTCGGCCACGCCGCTGCCGATGGGGTAGCCGGCCGCCAGGTACTCGTCGTAGCGCATGTGCCGGCGGTTGTTTGCGTAGTAGCCGATGGCCGCCGAGACGACGCGCCGCCGCGAGCCATGTAGCGCGTGTTCGTCGCGGAGTCGTTTGAAGCGACCGATGACATAACCCACCTTGCCTTCCAGCAACAGCCGCAAGTGCCGCGTGACAAACTGAGCCGCCTCACGGCTGCCTTCGCGGTGGAACACGTGGGCCACCTGCCACAACCGCTCCAGCACGTGGAACAAGTCCAGGATGCAGACCGCCCGCGGCAGCCACTCGCGCTGCACCTCCCACAGCGCCTTCTCGCCGTCCATCAGGCAGACCAGTGTCTTCGCGCACTGTGGGTCGCGCTCGTGACAGGCCACCGCCATCTCGACAAACAGACGTTCGCGTCCCGTACACGATTCTCCTTCCCGCACGCGGGTCATCTCGGCCCAAACCTGCTTGTGTTGCGGCGCGGGCCGCTCGGCAGCGCGTTCTTTCCGGTCCAGTTCGTCGAGCACGTCGTCGGCCGTGCGGCGAAAGGGGTCGATCGTATACACCGCGCCCACGTAGGCCATCTGTTTCTTGTTCGCTTTTTCGCCTTTGCCGCGACGCGGTCCGCGGCGGACCCGCTCTTCCAGCGGGCGGCGCATCGGCACCCCTTTGCCGTCGGCCGTGGCTACCAGGATCTCGGCCTCTTCGTCGGCCGGCGGCGCGGCGCGCTCGAACTGGAAGGCTTCGACGTGCTGGGCCATCTGCTGGTTCATCTGCTCGGCCGCCCGTTCACTCGGCGCGACACCCAACCACGCGTGCAGATCGGACACCGCTTCGTGAAACGACTCCTTGACGCACAGCCGCTCGAGCCAGTCTTCCAGGACGTAGGAGAACTCGCCGGCCGGCAGCCCCAGCCGCTCGTCCAAGGGCGCCCGCTCGACTTTCTGCCCTTCCCGCGCCGCGTAGACGTAGCGGCCGATCAACAGTTCGCCGAAGATCGACAGGTAGCGGCGCACGTGCCGGCCTTGCAAACGGCGGACCGTGCGGCCTTGGGTGGTTTCCAGTGTCGCGCCCGCGTCGCCATCCCCCGCGGCGGCCACGAAGGCCGACAGCAGCGTGTGTCCCAGCGCCAGCAGCCGGCCGAACAGTTCACGTTCCACTTGATCGATCCGCTGGCCGCCGTCGGCCGCGCGTTCGACGTACATTTCCAACGCCTGGAATTGCCGTTGCGCCTTGAGAAACGCTTGCTCCCGTGCGACGATCATGGCCGGGCCTCCTGGATGGGTGGGAAGGACTGCAATCACAATCCGTTCTACCCGCGGAGGCCCTCTTCTTCACCTTCACGCTAGCACTTGCCGCAACTCCTTGTGAATCCACCTGCTACCATGCGAGGAATGCGAGTTACACCCTTTTCATTTCAGCCATATTGCTTCGATCGCAGGTCGCTTCCTCATGCCAGTAAATCGCCCAGCGCCGTCAGCGGCAGATAAACCCAGTCCGGGCGATTGTTCAGTTCATAACGCAATTCGTACACCGCCTTTTCCAACAGGCACGCGTCTAGCAGTTGTTCGAACTGCTCGTCGGCTTTGGGCACGAACGGCGCGCCTTGCACGGCTTGGCGATAGGCTCGCAGAAACGTGACGCTCGTCCAAAAGTACCAGGCCGCGGCCTTGGTCGCGATCGCCCGTGCGTCGCCCGGCTGCTGCAATCGCCGTGCCTGCGTGGCCGCCGTGCAACTGGCGTAGTGAAATGAGCGGATCATGCCCCCCACGTCGCGCAGCGCCAGTTGCTTCTGGCGTCGTTCGGCCAGCGACCGCGCCGGCTCGCCTTCGAAGTCGATGATCATGAAGTTCCCATCAGCCACCAGCACTTGACCCAGGTGATAGTCGCCATGGCAGCGTATCTGCTCGACCTTGATCGGGCCGCTGGCGAATCGCTTGATCTCCGCCAATGCGCGTGGGCGGCGGTCTACCAATTCGTCGGCCAGCCGCAACGTCTCGCCCGACATCGTGGCAGCTTGTCGGCGGAGCAGGTCGAACGTTTCGTTGACCAGCGCCCGCGTGCGATCGGCAAACTGTTGCTGCACCCCCAGCGACAGCGGCTCTGGCACGAAATCCGGATCGTCGCCATGCTCGGCCAATGCCAGGTGCATCTCGGCGGTGCGCAACCCCAGTCGCTCGGCGTCGGCCAGATACGTACCCAAGACTTCCTCCACTCCGGCCGGTTGCGGCGCATTGGCCGCGGCGACCATCCGCAAGTTGCCGCGCGCGGTCAATTGCGCATCAAGCGGCTTGGCAACCGCAGCGGCATCCAGCTCCGGCGCCAGCGCCCGCAACGTATATTCCCAGGCATCGCCCTGGTTCGGCACGAACTGCTGCAGTGCCGCCAGCGCCCACGGCTCGTCGTCGCCGTGCCGATATTCGATGGCTCCGGCCACCGGCGGCGCGTGCCGAAAGCCGCGCCGCGTGAGATGCGCGCCGAGCTCCAAATCAGGGTTCGTGCCCATCTCGAGCCGGCGAAACAGCTTCAAAATGAGCCGCTCGCCATACACGATCGAGGTGTTGCTCTGCTCGGCACGCGATACGCGCGGCGTCAGCTTCCGATTGCTCTCGCCCCGGGCTGGTCCGAATGCCGCCGTTTGCCAGCTCGCCAGCTCGCCGCGCTGACCCGCAAGGGGCCGCTGCGTCTCGATCAATCGCAACAGTTCGTCGCAGAACGACTCGTCGACCAACGGCTCGTACAGTACTGCGGCGCCCGGCTCGTGGGCCAACTGGATACGCGCCCAAACGGATGCGGCGTGCTCTGCCAGCAGTTGCTCGGCGCGAGCGCCCGTGGCCAGCGCCAGACTGAGTTGATAGACCTCGACCGGACCTTCCTCGAACCGCACCTCGACCAGCGCCAGGCGATCGTCGCCCGAGATGGCAAAGCTGTCGAGCACGCACGTGCTATTGACCTGGCGCGCTTTGGAGCCAAACCAGCGCCGCGACGCAATCTGCTCGGCCAGCAGCCGCTCGAGCTCGGCGAGCGAATCGGGCCCTTGCCAATCGGCCGTGTGCAAGTTCAGCACCGGCGGCTGGCTGGCGCCGTGCGATTGACGATGCTCCTCCATGGTCCGTCCTTGAGATTCGTTTTGTCGCTGCCCAAGAGCGTGCTGCGTCGGCCGACACTCTCACGCCTGCTCGAGGCGAAAGACGTGGGCCGGCCAGGTGCGCGGCTCGAGCTTCACGAAGTTTCGCGATCCCTGCCAGGTGAACGACGCCCCGCTCAGCATGTCGTGCATCTGATAGGGCCGAGCCGCGTCGACGCCCAGCTCCGCGAGCTGCAGATAAACAAACCCCAGTTCGATGTTCGGCAGCCCCAGATTCACCACCGTGACGATCCGGTTGCCGCTCTTGGTGTCTCGTTTACTATAGCAAAGCAGCCGTTCGTTGTCGGTGGGATGAAACCGCAGGCTGCCGTTCGACTGCAGCGCGGGATTCTCGCGGCGGATGTGATTCACCGTGGTAATCATGCCGCGCAACGCGTCGGGCCGGTCGAAGTCCCAGTGCCGCAACTGGTACTTCTCCGAGTTTGAATACTCTTCGCTGCCGGGCTCGCGCGGCTCGTGCTCCAGCGTCTCGAACGCCGGGCCATAGATGCCGTAGTTCGAGCCCAAGGTCGCCGCCAGCACCAGCCGGGCAATAAACGACGGCCGGCCCAGCGTCTGCAAGTGCTCGGGCAGGATGTCCGGCGTGTTGGGCCACAAATTGGGGCGAAAGAACTCGCGCACGTTCGTTTGCGCCAGCTCGGTGAAGTACTCGACGAACTCCGCCTGCGTGTTGCGCCACGTGAAATACGTGTACGACTGCGTGAACCCGACCTTCGCCAATCGATACATGATCTTCGGACGCGTGAACGCCTCGGCCAGGAAGATCGCTTCGGGATATTGTGCCTTCACTTCGCCGATCAAGAATTCCCAAAAGCCAAACGGCTTGGTGTGCGGGTTGTCGACGCGAAACACGCGCACGCCGTACTGCGCCCAGTACAAGAACACATCCGTAAGCTCGCGCCACAGGGCCTGCCAGTCGGACGTTTCGAAATCGAACGGGTAGATGTCCTGGTACTTCTTCGGCGGGTTTTCGGCATATTGCACCGTGCCGTCGGGACGCTGGCGAAACCACTGCGGATGCTGCTTGACATACGGGTGGTCCGGCGAGCATTGGAAGGCGATGTCAAGCGCCACGTCGATGCCGCGAGAGTTTGCCGCCTCGACCAATCGTTTGAGGTCGTCCACCGTGCCCAGTTGCGGGAGAATCGCCTTGTGTCCGCCCTCCGCCGCGCCGATGGCCCAGGGCGAACCCACGTCGCCCGGCTCCGCCGCGGGCTGGTTGTTCTTGCCTTTGCGAAAGGTCGTGCCGATGGGATGGATGGGCGGCAGATAGAGCACGTCGAAGCCCATCTCCTCCAACCGCGGCAGCCAGGCGATGCAATCGGCCAACGTGCCGTGCTTGCCCGGCTCGGGCGAACACGAGCGGGGAAACATTTCATACCACGTGCTAAAGCGGGCCTTGGGGGCATCGACCGTCACGCCATGGATCTGTCCACATTCGGTGGCCAGCGAGCGGTCGGGATAGCGCCGCCATGAGCTCGACCAGCTCCTCCCAACCGGCGCGATATTCTTGTAAACCTGCCGAGCCCGAGGCCAAGGCAGCGTGCCAATGGCGCAGCCGTGCCCCATCCTCGCCGCCGGCCCGTTCCACCGCCTTCACGACAATCTGCGCTCCGATCTGCAGATCGACGCCCACGTCCTGGCCGGCTTCCAGCCGCTTTGCCAGGTCGTGAACCCACGTGTCAAAGGCGTCGATCCAGCCGACCACCGTGAATTCGTAGGCGCCGATTTCGGCCAACGCGAACGAGGCCTGCCAGGCGTCGTTGCCCAGCGCCGTCATCGGTGTCTCGGTCCACGTACCGGCGCCTTGCTTGCGGCTGAGCAGCCGGGCAGACACCATCTCGTGCCCATCGGCAAACACGTCGGCCGTGACGACAAACGGATCGCCAACGACGCGCTTGCACGCAAAGCGGCCGTCGTCGACCGAGGGCTGGACGTTTTCGATGGCGACTCGGCGGCGTCCGTCGGTCGGCTGCGAGACTGGCATATCAAATCCTTTTGGAGCGGCAGCCCGAGCCAACAGCGTCGGACCACGACGGCGAAAACGTGGTCCACGACGCCGTTGCGTCGCAAGGCGGCGGCAGGAGCAGAAGGCGGGCGGGAGACTCTGCCGAAACGGCAAATTCTCCGCAATCGTAGCACGCAATTCACAACCTGTCCAAGTGAACCACGCATCCGCGTCAACGAATCGCGCGAGCCAACTCCAGCGCAACCGGCCAACGATGACGACACCCCAGCAACTCGCGCTGCACCGCATCGCTCGCGCCATGTTTCTGCAACGTGGCAACCCCCATCGTCCGAGCCGCCGCACAACCGCCACAACCGGAACCGCCGCGCGCGGCCCGCTCCCACACCACCGTGGCGGCCCACAGCCCAGCGACGATTGCACCGCATTTCCGGGCAGCCCGGCGCGAGCGGCCCACGCTTGACTTGCCAGTTTGGCCCTCAGAAATTAGGATAAACCGCTTCGCAATCCCCTGTAGCTCAGTTGGTAGAGCAGCCGGCTGTTAACCGGCTTGTCGTAGGTTCGAGTCCTACCGGGGGAGCTTTTTCGGTTTGCGGAATTGCCGCCGACCGAAGGGTTAACGCACAACGCCGAGAGTTTCCGTTCTCGGCGTTTTCGTTTTTCCGCGTGTCACGAAAGGACTTGCGACGCTCGCCTTGCGTGGCGAGAGTTCTCTGCCCTTGGGTGTCGAGTGGCACCCGGCTCCCCCGCCACGCGATCTCGCGCCAAACTCTCGCGCTCTCGGTCTAAAGCCCCCTCTGGGTTAACAACCCGGTTGGTTTCCGACCCCGACACGAACCACCGACCGAACGCTGCCCCGGGCGCTATTGAGGCCGCTTCTCCCATCGCCAGGCAAGTGCTTGCTCATGGGGTGGACTCGCCAGATGCCGAAGGTCATCGACAGTAATCTTGAGTTCCTCGGCAGTCGGGCCGCCAGTGCGATACCGAACTGCAAGGCTGCCCGGCTCGATCATGAACATGTCGGCATCAAAGGCCCGATGATGTGAGGCACAGAGAACGATGCCGTTTCGTGGGTCGTCACCTCCTCGATCCCTTTTGGGGCAGATGTGGGCAGCATCAAGAAGTTCGAGAACCGAGAGGCCACATACCGCACACGATGGACCATACCGTTGAATGACGCGAAACTTGAATCGTTGTTGGCCAACGCGTGCGACCGACGTGCGGTGTATCCGCGGACTCTCATCGGTCAAAACGAATGGCACTTCTTCCTCCACGGGCTTTGCAAGGAGAGCCTGAGGTCGATCGCCAAATGTGATGAGAAAAATCGCACTGGCATCGTCCCAGCCTTCGATCCACCCGAGTGCAACGTCGCGGCGAGTTGAATTTGGCGAAGGGTGCGTAACGACAAAAACCGGAAGCCCAAGGGTGGCTGCGGATTTGGTCGCATCAACCTCAGTCTGATCTCGAGTCGCCGGCCGTTTGGTCTTTGGGCCTGTAATTCTTTTTGTGTCAGGCGAGCAGGGAACGTCATTTGCTTGCTATGCCGGGCATGCGGCCCTCGTAGAGGATGGCGAAGTGGTTGAGGGCCGCTTTCCAATGATGGATTGGCATGGTCCACTTTTTCGAGGCTTCGTGAATCGCCATGTAGACAATCTTCAAGGCGGACTCCTCGTTGGGATAAATCTTGCGGTTTCGCGTGAACTTGCGAATCACGCTGTTGACGGATTCGATCGCGTTGGTGGTGTAGATCGCTCGACGGATCGGCGCGGGGAAGTCAAACAGCGTGACGATGTCGGTCCATTTAGCGCGCCACATCTTCGTGATGGTCGGATACTTTGCGTCCCAGGCTTGAGCAAAAGCGTCGAGAGCGGACTCGGCTTCGAGAAGGGTCGCGGCCTGGTAGATTCTCTTCAGGTCGGCAATCACCGCCTTGCTGTCCTGGGTGCTCACGTAACGAAGCGCCGCGCGCACCAGATGCACGATGCACAGCTGCACCTGGGTTTGAGGATAGGCCGCGTGAATCGCTTCGGCAAAACCCGAGAGGCCGTCGATGCAGGCCACGAAGATATCGACGAGGCCGCGGTTCTTCAGATCGGTCAGGCAAGCGAGCCAGAACTTGGCCCCTTCGCTCTGGCCGAGCCACAGTCCCAGCAACTCCTTGTGTCCTTCAAGATTCACGCCCAAAGCCACGTAAATCGTGTGCTGCGAGACGCGACCATTCGCGCCGCGCACGTGCACGACGATGCCGTCGAAGTACACGATCGGCCACAGCGCGTCGAGCGGCCGCGTGCGCCAAGCAGTCACTTCGGCGTCGAGGTCGGTGGTGATCTCCGAGATCAGCGTGGCCGAGACTTCCACGTCGTACAGTTCGCGGACGATCTCTTGAATGTCACGCGTGGTCATTCCCTTGGCATACAACGCGAGGATCTTTTCGTCGAAGCCCGGCACGCGTCGCTGGTGCTTGCCGATCAATTGCGGCTCGAAAGTCCCGTCACGATCGCGGGGCGTGGCGATGGTCAGCTCGCCCACGTCGCCTTGCACCGTTTTTTGCGAACGCCCATTGCGACGGTTGGGCTTGGATCGCTTGGCCAAGCTCGCCAGCGGCGGCTCGGCCCCGTTCGACGGCACCGCCCGCGGTTCGCCGCCAGGGGACACCGCCTTGCGCCCCAAATGAACATCCATCTCGCTGTCGAGCATCCGCTCCAACGCCGACTTCATCATCAGTCGCATCAAACCATTGAGGTCCTCGGCCGTCCTGGCCTGACCCGCAATCTCGCTTGCTAGCTGCTCCGCCCGCGTGCGTAAAGAATCATCCATGTGTCAATCTCCTCATCAGGAAAGGGTGACAAAAACTACCCATTCCTGCTAGCTGACACAAGATTCCTTACAGGCCCGGTCTTTGGGTAGTGGTACAGAACTCCGTCACTTGACAGATCATCCGCATATGACTTGCCTGTGTGCAGGACCGCGACGGTGACCCCATCGCCTCCATCGGTCAAAACTTTGGTTCGTTCCTTGTCTACCCAAATGCCTTGAGCACCGCCGTAGATGCCAAGTTCACGAAGAACACTTGGCGCTACCCCCTGTGGCCCTCCAAGATCTTTAAGCTGGTTCCACGTGGCAAGGCGCCTGTCAAATTCTTCACGCACCAATGCACTTGGCGGCGCAATGACATTCGGTCGTCATGTACAAATAGATTGCCAAAGCGAGATCGGCACGTGTCGAGGATGGTTGTGCAGGGATTCTCGAAGCCCAGGCGCGGACGGGACGCCAGGGAGCGACCGAATTGTCGGTTCAGAATTGCTAATTTGCGGAACCGGCGCGCGTCGTCAGCGTACGACAGAATCGAAAACGTCGAAACTTGGCTGCCGTCAGGCCGCGCGGCGATAGGTCTTGAGCAGCCCGCCAAGGCGCGACTCGCACTCAAGCTGCTCGATGCTCTCAATCAGTGGCGGCCCGTCGGAATCCTCCTCGCCGATCAGCCGATTGCCAATTCCTTGATGCGGTCGGCAGTCGTGGTAGTAGTCGACGAATTCGCCTACGATGTGATCGAAGTGTGCCAAACCAAACACGATGAAGTGGTTGAGGGCCTCGTGCTTCAGGCTTTGAATCCACCGCTCGACGAAGGCGTTCAAGTTCGGCGCCCGTGGACCGACCGGCTTCGCTTTGATGCCGCGCTTCTGGAAGGCCCGGTCAAAGTCGGAAGTGTACTTGCCATCGTGGTCACGAATGATGGTTTCGCAACCCAAGTTCTGTTGTTCAGCGTGTGCCAGGAACGCGTGCGCCTGCGCTGTCATCCAGGTGGAGTCCGGCTGAAACGTCGCCGGCGTGACAAACACGCGGCGCGTTGCTACGTGAATAAACGCCATCGCGAATACTTGGCGTGGACCCGTGAGCGTCCAGACGTTCTTGCTGAAGAAATCGACCTGCCACAGCGTCTCGGCATGGATCTTGAGGAATTGGCTCCAGGATCCCTTGCCGCGCTTCGGGCCCGGATCGAACCCGTTTTCGACCAGGATGTTCTTCACCGACTGGCGGCATACCTTGCCCAGGCCGAGCTTCCGCAACTCACCCAAGATCCGGCTGTAGCCCCAGCCGGTGTCCCTGGCAATTTGCAGGATCACTTCGCGGATTACGACCGAGATTCGCGGCCGCCCCTTCCTATGCTTCACGTTCTGCGGCTCTTCTTTACGAACCCAGCGGCGGAAGGTCGAGTAGTCGACGATCGTGATCAAGTGCCGAATCGCCGGACCGAGGCCCTTGCCAAGCTTCAGCAGTATCGCCCGTTCCTCCGCCTTCAGGAAGATTCGCTTCTTGGGAACACGCCTCCGCAGCATTTCGTTCTCAGCCTTGAGGAACTCGACCTGCTTCTGGAGGTCGTCGGCAGTGGATCGAGCCAAGAGAAACAGCAACGGGTGGAAGATGGTTCCCATCCTGATAAGATGCTCCTGTGCACCGGACGAATTCGCGATGTGACAGCTTTATGCACGCCCGCTGCAAGCGGGGTACGCGGACGCATTTTAACTTCAAAACCCTCATTTGGCTTGCAGGGTGCCGTCCATGTGGTCCGTCAACCGATCCGTCCTGATCGTCCGGCCGCGACATCCGTACCTGGACTGGGTCCACTCTCTGGACGACGAAGGCAAGAAGGTCACGCTCGACGACTTGCGAGAAGATTGCACGGCTCTCTTGGTCCCGCTAGTGGAAGATAGCGATCACCAGGACGAGATTCTGGAGACCATTTTCAAGGAAGTTTTTGAGCATGAACTCTGGTCCTGGATGCGTGACCCGGCGGTCTGGCCTCAGAAACGTGATTTGGCGATGTTCAAGGCTTGGTTCGACGCGGAATTCTGCAGCGTGACGATGGATGTCGTCGGGGGAACCATTGAAACCGAAGAGGAGTGACGAGAGCCTGGAGGTCGGCGGCGCTCGGGCGAGCGATCAAAAGCAGCAAGGCCTGGTAGCAGCTTGCCGCGATGACAAAACCCCGCGTTTACCGAAGCAGAATGGCGAGTTGGCAACCTTTTTGTACACCGACGGTGGCCGCCATAGGCGCGCCGGTTTCAACTTTCGGAGGTTCGCGTTTGGCTTTCGCGACGGCTCACGCCGATTCGGCAAGATACGCGGGATGACGAGCCTCGGCATGTGCACGGCTGTTAACCAGATCGCGTCAGTTTTGGGAGCACGGAAAAAGAGACTTCTGGTTAACACATTAGCGGTTTACGGGCATCGAGCGCAGCGAGCATGCCCGTAACTGCGTGTTGAACAAGCCCGAGCGGCGAAGGACGCTTGGCTATGGACTTGTCATGCGGTCTTGGTGCATGGATCGTCCGAGCGGATCAGCAGTGCCGGACAAGAAGGGATGTGGCCGAGGTGAGACGGCACGGATCGGTAGTCGCAGAGGTCGCCGAAAACGGCGGTTGGACCGGCATGGTTGGCGACGTGGCGGCACGTCGAGCGCGAGGGCGTTGTGGTTCCAGGTGCCAGAAAGCGATTCATGCCGGTTATGAGGAGTCATTGACGGTGATGGAGGCAATCGGCGCGTCTTGCCACCAGGGACTGTTCGGGAGGTTGATCGGTCGGCGTGTCAGGATTGCCTGGCAGCGTGGGCAATGGAGCTGGTGCAGGGTGTCGGCTGCAGGGATCGCATCCGACGGTGGCTCGTTGGGAGTTGGCTCTGCTGTTGAAGGATGGCAGTGGAGCAATCTCTGGCAGATGGCGAACTTGGTGGTGACATTGCGGCCGGCCAGCAAACCGTAGTGGCGGATGCGGACGAACCGTTTGGGCAGTACGTGCAACAGGAAGCGGCCAATGAACTGTTCGGCGGTCAGTGTCATCTGTTTGATGCGGCTGCCGTCGGCATAATCCTTGTAGCGGAAGCAGACGCGATCTTCTTGGAGACTGACCAGCCGACCGTTGGAGATTGCCACGCGATGGGTGTAGCGACCGAGGTAACGATACACGTGTTCGGCAGTGCCGAAGGAAGGCTTGGCATACACGATCCAATCCTGGCGGTAGAGTTGCGTGAGGAATCGCTGGAACCGTCGGGATTCGACCAAAGGCGCGGAACTGCCTGACAGTATTAACTGGCCTTGCTCGCAGGCATTCCTGAGAGCGGCCAGGAACTTACCGCGAAACAGCTTGGCCAGCACCTTAACCGGCAGGAAATAGCCCTCGCGAGCTGCCACCCAGCGCGTGCCGTCGCGTGATAGCCCGCCGCCGGTGACCACGCAGTGCAGGTGCGGATGGAAGCCGAGGTTCTGACTCCAGGTGTGGAGAATGGCTGTAAAGCCAATCTGCCCGCCTAGTCGTTGAGGATCGGCGGCGACGGCGAGTAGTGTCTCGCTGGCGGCCTGGAAGATCAAGTTATAGATGAAGCGACGGTTTTTTAAGGCGAGTGGCCGCAGCGGTTGGGGCAGCGTGAAGACTACGTGGAAATACTCCACGGGGAGCAGGCGTGCCAAACGCGCTTGGAGCCACTCACTCTGCCGCGTGCCTTGGCACTTCGGGCAGTGGCGATCGCGGCAGGAGTTGTACGAGAGGCGGACGAATCCGCAGGCACCGCACGAATCGACGTGTCCACCAAGCGCCGCGGTCCGGCAAGCGGTCAGATGCCGCAGGACCGCCCCCTGTTCCGGAGAGACCGGATGGGAATCGCGGTAGGTGTCACCGTGAGCCCGCAGGATGTCGGCCACCTCGGGTCGAGCCCGGGTGACTGAGCAGATCATGGCTTAGGGTGCACTGCGGACAGGGGCTGGCAGTAAATCGAACGGGCTGGTGACACGTCCGATGTGATCGGTGCGGACGTGCGTATAGGTCGACGTGGTCTTGATGGTGGCGTGCCCTAGCAGTTGTTGGATCACGACGAGTTCGGTGCCGCTCTCCAGCAGATGTGTGGCAAAGCTATGCCGTAGCGAATGGGGTGTGCAGCCGGCGCCCAAACCGGCTTCCTGGCGTGCCCGACGAAAGCCCTGGCGCATCGACTCAGGTTGAACCGGCTCTAGCTTACCCGGGCCGGGAAATAGCCAGGTGGTCGGGCGTTCCAGCTTCCAATACTCGCGCAACACCGTCAGCAGTTGCGTCGAGAGGACCGTGTAGCGCTGCTTGGACCCCTTGCCATGTCGGATGCGAATGACCATCCGGTGAGATTCGATGTCGTCGACCCGCAGCTGGCAGGTCTCGCTGATCCGCAAGCCGGCGGCGTACGAGGTCATGAAGAAGGTCCGAAACCGAGGGCGGCGAAAAGCAGCGAAGAGCCGGACCAACTGGTCCTGGGTGAGCACGTCTCGCTGCCGATGCTGACGATGCCGTGGAAACGGAATCCGCTCGAACTCCCATGGCCGCGAGAGAGTCACGGTATAGAGGAACTTCACCGCGGCCAGGATTTGTCGATAGGTTGGGTAGGAAACCTTCTCGACCTGAATCAAGTGCAGCAAGAACTGCCGAATCTCGGTCTCTCCCAGTTCCTCGGGCGGGCGGCCGTAGTGGGCCACGAACTTCCGGCAGTAGAGCAGATAGTTCCGGCGGGTCGCAGGGCTCAAGCCCCGCAGCTTCAAATCCTCCTCCATCCGATCGCGCAGCTGTCCCATCACAAATCTCCTTGGCTGAAAGTACCAACAGGCCAAAAAGATCAGCGTAAATCGAAACAGCCCCCAATGTCCAAAGTCGGCCCAGGCTCTACAAATACTGCCGCGCAGCGGCTTCGTTCAACAGCCCAGCTTCACATCGCTGTTAACCCGAGTGCGCCGAGTTCGCAAGGGTTGCTTCCGGTTTGAGGGGGACCGAAAGAGACTCGAACTCAGCAAGTCGTTGCCGCTAAACCACTTCTCGAAATCGCTCTCGCGCGTATTGTTTCGAAGAGGGTTGTGTACGGGGAGCGCATTAGGCAACCGCCTTCTAATGGGCGACAGCAGCGGATTGACCACCTATACCTATGATGCGCTTTCGCGTCGAACAAGCGTGGTTGCGAAAGTCGGCACATATACCCCGCAACCCTTGACTTATACGTACGACGCCGTGGGTCAGCAACGATCCATGACCTCATCGGCCGGGCGCTTTACCTATACCTGGGACGCCGTCGGCCAAAGCGTAGGACTCTCGAACCCACTCACCACATGGGTCTACGACGCGGCAGGGCAGACGCTTGCCAAGTACAACGGCAACAGCACGGCGGTGACCTACACGTACGACGCGGCAGGACGGATCACCCAGTACGACAACTTCAAACTGCCGTCATACACGTCGCTGATGGAAATCGACGTTCGCTTTGACAAAGTGGGAAACATCCTGCAAGTAGCCAATTCCGCTTCAACCAATGCGCTGACCACCTATACCTACGATCAGGCCAATCAGCTCCAATCTTCGCACCAGGACAACGGCCCTCTAACCACTTACACCTACGACGGCGCCGGCAACATGGTCAGCGGTCTCGCCAACTCCACCTACGACGCGGCAAACCAGTTGATCAGGCAAGCCTTCTTTCCTCCCACCACCTATACCTATGACGACGCCGGCAATCTGAAACGAACTCAGATCGGTACCAGCGCCTTTTCCACTTTCACTTGGGACGCAGAGAATCGCCTTGCCACTACCAATATCTTTCTGGAGGGCGGGCCCTACACAAACGTGTACAATGCCGACGGCCTCCGGGTACGTCGTCAGGGAAAAATAGACGGCGTTCAGGAAGATGCCAACTTTGTTTGGGACGGCCAAAACCTGCACATCAAGACCGACAGCACCTCCAACGACTATTACGCCTACGAGCCGCGTTTGTACGGCAACCTGGTTTCTGCCGGCACATCGGGCCGTTGGTACCAGTACGACGAACGGGGCTCCACCGCATTATTGTCGGACGCAAGCGGTGACGCGACCGACATGTATACCTATACTCCGTGGGGATTTGTGACAGCTGACGACATCAATACGGCGCGAAATCCATTCATGTTCCAGGGACGGGTGGGCTACTATTGCGATGACGACGATTTGGACAAGGGCTTTCCAACCACAAGGCTCCCCCTCTATGTGCGGGCTCGGTTCTACCAACCCGGTATTGCCAGATGGGTCAATCCAGATCCGCTGGCAAACATGGTAGAATGGGTGGGCCATGGTGGCAAGATTGGCGTGCTCTCGCCCGAGCGGCTGGCCATAATGCGTAACCTCTACGCCTACGTGAGCAATAATCCGGTCAATCTAAATGATCCAAGTGGGTTACGACCTGCCTGGCAGGACAAGTGCGATCCCAAATGCACATATCTTACGCCGACACCACCGCCAGTGCTCGGTCCCACGCCAGGGAGCGCATGCTGGTATCCAAACCGCCGCGTGTGCTTTCTTACTCTGTGTTGGGAAAGTCAATGTGTCTGCCAGTGTGTGGGGGACAGCTATAATCTCGATTGCATTCGAGCTTGTATCATGTGTTCGCACGCGAATGGCGCACCGATCAACATTGATGCCGAGCGCTTTTGCGAAGCGCAGTGTCCGCCTCTGACTCCCAACGAACGCCGTAGGCTTGATTGTTGCCTCAACAAGGACTGGAATCAGGGAGGATGTGCCTCACCGATCTTCCAGTTTCCTCCCCACATGAATCCGAATCCCCACAACAATACATGCACGGGAATTAGGGTACCGTAAGCGCATCGCTCGCCTTTCAGGACATTTGCCATGACTCGACAGGAATCGCGCACACGATCTTTGCGGGTGCTGGTCATTCTTGTAGCGAGTCCGCTCTTGATGCTATGTGCAATAGCCCTCCTGTGGATTGCATTCGGTGATTTAAAGAGGTTCGGGTCGCCGTTTTCTGGGTGGCTCCAAGTCACAATAGTCGTGGTAGCTGCGATTATTTGTGTTTCCGGCGCAGCAATAATCACTTGGCTTGTAGCCGTCATGTACAAATAGATTGCCAAAGCGAGATCGGCACGTGTCGAGGGTGGTTGTGCAGGGATTCTCGAAGCCGGGGCGCGGACAGGATGGCAGCGAGCGACCGAATTGTCGGTTCAGAATTGCCAATTTGCGGAACCGGCGCAGCGTCTTCAGCGTACGACAGAATCGAAAACGTCGAAACTTGGATGCCGTCAAGCAGCGCGGCGATAGGTCTTGAGCAGGCCGCCGAGGCGCGACTCGCATTCAAGCTGCTCGACGCTTTCAATCAGTGGCGGCCCGTCGGAATCGTCCTCGCCGATCCGCCGATTGCCAATTCCTTGATGCGGCCGGCAGTCGTGGTAGTAGTCGACGAACTCTCCCACGATGTGATCAAAATGTGCCAAGCCAAAGACGACAAAGGCATTGAGGGCTTCGTGCTTCAAACTTTGGATCCACCGCGCTGTTAACCAGAGAGCCCGGGGTTCGAAATGGGTTCTTTTTGGTTCGAAGGGGACCAAATGGGACTCGAACTCACCAACTGCCTGCTGTATAATCAGTTGTGTGATCCCCGAAAAGCGCGTATTGTTTCGAAGAGGGTTCCATTCGGGGAGCTTTTTGATTTTCTGCGTACAGACGCCCCACGCCAGTTAACGCCCAGGCCCGAGAGATCGGCCGCCGGGCGTTTTGCGTCTACGGCCTTAGTCCCGCTTGAGTTGCGCGAACTTCACCGCCGGGCTTGCCATCTCTGTTTCGAGAGAGAGCAATCGCGCCTCGAAAGGGACCTTGAAGGTCCCCTCCGCACCCCGGTATCTCGGTCAAAAACTCTCGAAATCTCTGATTAACAGACCTTCTGGAGTTAACAACTTGGTCCCTCTCGGCCGCCGACTGGGACCGCCTACGGAAGCCGTAAGCATGTTCACACCTTCGTCACGCAATTGGGAAGAGATGAAGTACGAAGCGGCGGGTTGCTGGCCCCTGCCGATCAACAAAGGTGAGGAATTTGCGCTTGTCACGAAAATGGGCGCTTCCACGATCAAGGCTGCGTATCGATCGTGTCCGGTGTCGATCACGATTGCGCGGGTGGAGACGCCCGTAGGTATCGTGCTGGCGACGACGCTGAAGGTAGAAGATGATCCCAGTGCGGCACTGATGCTCTCTGGCGTACTACGACATGCGGAGGAACAGCGGGCCATTGAGCACATTCTGCGCACGGGGAGGACGCTCATGGTCTTTTTTGACGAGTTGAGCCGGCCAGTCGCCCGCGCGTCATGCACGTTCAGCGCAACAGAATGCAAAGAGGCATCGGATATGGTCGACGCCGCTGGATCGCGGTATGCGGGACCGTGGATTCCTATGCTCTCGGATGTGCTCGATGAAGTTCAGGGATTTGGCGATCCGCAGCTGGCTGTGCCTGCGAAGTACACTCCCACATTCGTTACCGTTCCGTTGACGCTCTCCGAATTCGAGACCCAGCGATCGACGACAATCGGAATGACGGATGTGCTCGATTTCCAGTTGGACGATCCGGATGAAGGCCGGGGCCTGGAGCAATCAACGTGGCATCTGCTGGAACACTTGTTCGAGGGATGCATCGTTCATTCACCCCATGTGCGCGAAGCCAACAAGTTGCGCGAGCTGACCGATATTCTGACGCATTGTGAAGTCGGGATGTGTTTATTCGAATCGAAGGCTGCGGCAATGCTCACCACCAGCCTGGATCGCTCTTCTGAACGGCGTGCAAAGAGCGTCCGAAAACAGATAGACAAAGGAATCGACCAGCTAGTGGGTGCGATGCGAAACGTGGCGCACGGGTTTCCGCTCGTAAGAAAAGACTGTTCAGCGATCGAACTGCCGTCCACGGTTGGGGGAGTCCATCAAGGAGTCGTAATGGTGTCGGAAATGCTGCCCGCCTTGGATTGGGAGGACATTGCAACGCAACTCATCGATGCCTCAAAGCAATCAGGTGCAATGTTGCACGTTCTCGACTTGCGGGAGCTGCGAATGCTCGTCGGAATCAGCAAGGATGATCCGCTGCTGTTTGCAGGGCACTTGGCTTACCGCTTCGATGTCATGACAGAGCGGAAGCACGCCATGCTACGAACTCGCCTAAATGGACCACCGATGCCCTGAGGGCGTCGGATCGTCATCTGATGCGCGGACCGGGTAGGTTAACAACTAGTGCGTGTTAACCACCTTGTCCGCCAGACAGCGCGCCCGTCGCCAAGCGAAGGTCGTTGTGGGCAACTCCGCTAGGAGATAACCCATGCGACCAATTGACGATCCATCTCTCTTGACACCTGATGACCGTCGTTTCGAAGTGGCTGGCATCCTAGCCGCAGGCGTGCTGCGACTTCGCGCCCGAGCGGCGCTTCCGGGCGATGATCCGGCCCCGGAAAGTCCGCCAGATTCCTGGCCAACATGCCTTGAGGTTCGCGCGAAAACCGTGCTCAGTGTCCACACGGGTTAACGGTTTTCGAGACCTCAAGATAAGGAGAAATGCATGGACCTGAACGTCGGGAAAGAAGTCGCCGCGCTCAAGCGGAGGACGGTGGGTGAACTGCGGGCCAGGTACGCCGACGTGTTCGGTGAAGAAACGAACGCCCGTCACAAGCAGTGGCTCGTCCGCCGGATCGCCTGGCGGATGCAGGCCCAGGCTGAAGGCGACCTGTCGGAACGTGCCCGCCAGCGGGCCGCCGAACTGGCCAACGACGCCGACCTGCGAACATCGGCCCCCAAGGCGGCCAAACCCACCTCGACTCCGCCACAGCACACCACGTCGACCACGCTTCGCGTCGCGGCCGACCAGCGCCTGCCCATGGCAGGCACGATCATCACGCGACAGTACAAGGGCCGAACGCTAGAGGTCCGCGTGCTGCCCAAGGGGTTCGAGTTCGAGGGCGAGGTACTCAAGTCGCTCAGCGCGGTGGCTAAGAAGATCACAGGCACGCATTGCAACGGCTACTATTTCTTCCGCCTCGGCGGACTGGGAGGTGCGAAATGACGAAGACCAAGCCTCGGACTCAATCGCCAGCGGCCCAACAGATCCGTTGTGCCATCTACACGCGAAAATCGACCGACGAGGGTCTCGACAGAGAATTCAATTCGCTCGACGCCCAACGGGAGTCGGGCGAAGCCTATGTTGCCAGCCAGCAACACGAAGGATGGACCTGCCTTCCCGACCGCTACGACGACGGTGGTTTCACGGGCGGAAACATGGATCGACCGGCGTTGAAGCGCCTAATGGCCGACATCGAGGCCGGCAAGATCGACAGCGTCATCGTGTACAAGGTTGACCGGCTCAGCCGATCGTTGCTCGATTTCGCCAAGATCGTAGAGACGTTTGACCGGCACCACATTTCGTTCGTCAGCGTGACGCAGCTCATCAACACAGCCACATCGATGGGCCGGCTGATGCTCAACGTTCTCCTCTCCTTTGCCCAGTTCGAGCGCGAGATCATTTCGGAGCGGACGCGAGATAAGATTGCGGCGGCGCGGCGAAAGGGAAAATGGTCGGGTGGAATGCCACTGCTCGGCTACGACGTGGACCCACGAGGCTCGAAACTTTTGGTCAACGAGGACGAGGCCGCTCGCGTGCGGGCCATTTTCGAGTTGTACCTGGAGCACCAGTCACTGATCGTTACGATCCAGGAACTCGATCGGCGGGGGTGGGTGAATAAACGGTGGACGACCCGCAAGGGGCACGAGCGCGGCGGCAAGCAGTTTACGAAGACCAGCCTTCACAAGTTGCTCATTAACGTCACATACGCTGGCAAGATCAAGTACAAAGACGAGGTCCACAACGGCGAGCATGCGGCCTTGGTGAACGCCGACCTCTGGCAGCGAGTGCAATCCCTCCTTGGTCGCAACGGCCGCACGGGCGGAGCGACCGTCCGCAACAAGTTCGGCGCGTTGCTCAAGGGGTTGCTGCGGTGCGTGCCGTGTGGCTGCGGCATGTCGCCCACCCACGCCACCCGCGATGGCACCAAACGGTATCGCTACTACGTCTGCAACACAGCCCAGAAACGCGGTTGGCACAACTGCCCGTCGAAATCGATCCCAGCGCCCGAGATCGAACGGTTCGTCGTTGAACAGATCAAATGCATTGGTAAGGACCCGGCGCTGTTGCACGATGTCGTCGCCCAAGCCCGCAGCCAAGGCCAAGCCATTTTGGCGGAAATGGAAAACGAAGGGCGCAGCCTTGAACGCGAACTGGGGCGGTGGAACACCGAGGTTCGCAAGTTACTGGAACATATTTCCCCGGGTGACGGCAACACGCCGGCCACGGCTCGCTTGGCCGATCTGCAAGAGCGGATTCGCGGCGCGGAACGACGTGCGACTGAAGTGCGCGAACAGGTGCTGGCGTTGAGTCGCGACCTGGTTGATCAACGCGAGGTCGCTACGGCCATGTCGATCTTCGAACCGGTGTGGGACGCGCTCACGCCGCGCGAGCAAGCCCGAGTCGTTCAGTTGCTAGTCGAGCGCGTCGACTACGACGGGGCCACTTGCAAGGTAACGATCGTTTTTCATCCCAGCGGCATCAAGACGCTGGCCGACGAACTGGCTAGCAGTGAATCGGAGAACGCAGCATGACCAGACCCCTGACGCTCGAGCGCACCATTCACTTCCGCCAACGAGGTCGTGGCGGCCGCAAGGAGATTTGCCAGGGCGAAGCGCCGATGCCAACCCCGCGTTTGCCCGGCCGCGTCCCGCGAGTCGCTCGCTTCATGGCGCTGGCAATCCGCTTTGAACGTCTAATCCGCTCTGGCGAGATCGCCGACTACGCGGAGGTCGCCCACCTGGGGCACGTCACCCGAGCCCGCATTACCCAGATCATGAATTTGCGTCTACTCGCCCCCGACATCCAGGAGGCGATCCTCTTCCTCCCCCGCACGGAATCCGGCCACGACCCTATCCACCTGCGTGATCTCCAACCCCTCGCCGCCGTGCCCGATTGGCGCAAGCAGGGGCGGCTGTGGAACTCCCTTCGAACAGCTGCAACGACTCGAGGCGGGATGCACAGCTTATCAGCAATACGATGAGTCGAAGCAACAGAACACG
>CAVZWY010000029.1:0-394857 GCA_963779015.1 uncultured Planctomycetaceae bacterium
AAGCTCGGGGCCATAAACCGCTGCCCGGCATCATCGCCTTGCAGGATCTAAATCTCCGGCAATGGTTCGATACGCCGCGGGAGAATTGGAGGAATTGATTCAGAAGTCGTTGGCATCACTCCAGTCGGACTCCTTCACCATTAGCATTTACTTCGGCCGAAACCTTGCCAAGCGGTACGACCATCTGGCCCAACAGTTGTTCAACATCTTTCAGGCACCGCTGTTGCGGGTCAAGTTCGTGAAGAACGGCCATTGGCAGATGCGCAGCGTGAAAGCGATCGCGACCAACGACGTGCCCGAAAATCATTGGCCGTTTGTTATCGAACAGGCCTCCAGGCACTTTTCCGGACGTGCCGTCTCGAAGGGGAAGCGGTCGACGATGCGGTATGACCTGGCGATCCTCCACGACCCCGAGGAAGCCGACAATTCCCCGTCCGATCCTGCTGCCCTCAAAAAGTTCATCAAGGCGGCCGGTCACCTCGGAATCGCGGCCGAGTTGATCTCGCGAGACGAATACGGCTCGCTCATGGAGTATGACGCCCTGTTCATTCGCGCCACCACTTTCGTCAATCATTTTACCTATCGGTTTGCCCAGCGGGCCGAGCGTGAAGGGCTGGCGGTCATTGACGACCCCACCTCCATCGCCCGCTGCACCAACAAGGTCTTTCTGGCCGAGCTGCTCACCCGGCACAAGATCCCGACGCCCCGGACACTCGTCGTGCACAAGGCGAACGCAGAGGAAATCATTCCCACTCTGGGGCTGCCGTGTGTGCTCAAGAAGCCGGACAGCTCCTTCTCCAGGGGAGTCGAGAAAGTTACGACGGCCGAAGAGTTGGACGAGAAACTGACCGCATTCTTTGAGGAGTCGGAGTTGCTTGTCGCCCAGGAGTTCCTTCCAACAACGTACGACTGGCGGATCGGCCTGCTCGACAGCCGCCCGTTCTTTGCCTGCAAATACTATATGGCTCCCGGACACTGGCAGATCATTCAACAGGAACGAAAAGGCCGAGGACGATACGGCAAGTCTGAGACCATTCCGATCGAATTGGCTCCCCGGAAGGCCGTCCAACTGGCTCAGAAGGCAGCCGGACTGATCGGCGACGGCCTGTACGGCGTCGACGTCAAGGAGTCTGACGGACATTTCTATGTGATCGAGGTCAATGACAACCCGAATCTTGATGCAGGTTGCGAAGACAATGTCCTTCGCGACGATTTATACCGCCGCGTGATGGAGTCGTTCCTTCGCCGCATCGAATCCCGGAAGGCCGCCGCGCCGGACCAACGATGACCAGCTTTGATGAATCTCTGCCGCGGCTGCATCTGTTCGATGCAGTTGGCATCGAACTAGAGTACATGATCGTTGATGCCGAAACGCTCGATGTCCGGCCGATCGCCGATGCTGTTCTCCGCGACGAAACAGGAGCAATTGTAAGCGACGTGGAACACGGAGATCTCGGCTGGTCGAACGAGTTGGTCGCACACGTAATTGAATTGAAAACGAATGGCCCGGCTGCATCCGTTGACAACTTGGCGACCACGTTTCAGACGCATGTCGAGGAGGTCAATAGCAGGCTTGCGCCTCAGGGAGCGTGTTTGCTGCCCACTGCCATGCACCCCTGGATGAACCCGGACGCCGAAATGGTTCTCTGGCCGCACGAGTATGGTGACGTTTACGAGACATTCAACCGGATCTTTGACTGTCGCGGACACGGCTGGGCCAACCTCCAGAGCATGCACATCAACCTGCCATTCGCAGGGGATGATGAGTTCGGTCGGCTGCACGCGGCCGTGCGACTGCTGCTTCCGCTGTTGCCGGCCATCGCTGCTTCGTCACCTCTGATGGAAGCAAAGCAGACCGGACTGCTCGACTCGCGTCTGGAGGTCTATCGTACCAATTCGCGGCGCATCCCCAGTGTCGCCGGTCGAGTCATCCCCGAAGCCGCCTTCGACGAAGCGACCTACAATCAAGTGATCTTCGACCCGATGTTCGCCGAGATTGCCCCCCTCGATCCCAGGGGCGTATTGAGAAATGAGTTTCTCAACGCACGGGGGGCCATCGCCCGTTTCTCACGGAGTGCGATTGAGATCCGAGTCATCGACGTTCAGGAGTGTCCGGCAGCCGACCTCGCGATTGCTGCCGCGGTGATCGGAGTGCTGAAGTTGCTGGTCGAGCAGACATGGTCCGACACCGGCGCTCAACAGTCCGTCGGGATCGATCCGCTGGAGCGGCTCTTTCTGGCAGCCATTCGAGACGCCGATCGCGCGGTCGTTGACTCGTGCGAACTGTTACAACACTTTGGGGTGTCCGGTTCGTCGCTCACACTCAACGAACTGTGGAGACACCTGTACGAGTCGATTACGAAGGTCGATCACAGTTTCTCCAGGACGCACCCAGCCCTCGACGTTATTCTCAGCGATGGTCCGCTCGCAAGACGCATCATCGGCCGCTTACCTGCATATCCGTCGCTTGAGGAAGTTCGCATGACGTACGGTCAACTCGCACAATGCCTAGCGAGCGGGACGCTCTTTCGATGAGGGATTTCCGACAACGTCCCCTTTCAATCCTGCTGACTTGTGAGCACGGTGGGAACACGATTCCCGCTAGGTACCAGAACCTGTTTCGAGATGAATCAGCCCGCACGGCATTGGAGGGTCATCGCGGCTGGGATCCGGGGTCGCTCCGCCTCGCTCGTTGCTTCCAGAGGGCACTCACCGCCCCGCTCATTTCCTCCACAACGTCACGACTGCTCATCGAGTTGAACCGCTCTCTCGATCATCCCCAGTTGTTTTCTGAATGGTCCGCCTCACTGGCTGAAGCAGAGCGACAGACGTTGATTGACCGCTACTACCACCCCTACCGCGAGAAAATTGTATCTGCGATCGAAGCAGCCCATGCGAAGCGAGAAACCGTTCTCCACATCTCATTGCATACATTCACTCCCGTCTGGAATGGTCAGCAACGCACGACGGACATTGGGCTTCTGTTTGACCCGCGCCGCAAGGATGAGACTGCCTTTTGCATCGAATGGCAGCGACGACTGCGACGATCATTGCCGCCTCTCAAAATCCATCGCAATCGCCCCTACCGTGGCACCGCCGACGGACTGACAACAGCCCTGCGCGGCCGCAACTTGCCTTCACGTTACTTGGGCATTGAACTGGAACTGAACCAACGCTTATTCGGCGACCAGCACGCCCCGGCCGCAGACACCCTGCAGCGAACTGTGGAATGTCTACAAGACGTGCTGAGTCAAGAGTGATTCGGTGGAAGGATCGGCCACTCGACAATCGCCGGCCCTGTACAAATAGAATGCCGCATGCTGTTCGGCCGTCATGTACAAATAGATTGCCAAAGCGAGATCGGCACGTGTCGAGGATGGTTGTGCAGGGATTCTTGAGCGAGTGGCGCCGGCAGCATGGCGGCGTGCGGCCAAATTGCCGGTTCAGAATTGCCAATTTGCGGAACAGGCGCGCGTCGTCGGCGTACGATAGATTCGTAGCTGACCGGAACTTGGTTGCCGTCAGGCGGAGCGGCGATAGGTCTTAAGCGGCCCGCCGAGACGAGTCTCGCACTCAAGCTGCTCGATGCTTTCAATCAGTGGCGGCCCGTCGGAATCCTCCTCGCCGATCAGCCGATTGCCAATTCCTTGATGCGGCCGGCAGTCGTGATAGTAGTCGACGAATTCGGGAATGATGTGATCGAAGTGTGCCAAGCCAGAGGCGACACATGGTGCCGTCCTGACGGACCCAGCTCCTCGCCCCCCTTGAGTAGTGTCGCTCGCTCGTCCGCCCACGCCGCATTTCGGGGCCGTCTCCGGTGGATCGAGCGATCAGGAACAGCAAACTGGGTGAGAATGTAGGCAACTATCGTAGTCCAAAAGCACCGCAACAACGCCGAAGAGTCTGATTGTGACGGCGGACTCTGCACGCCTCACCCGCCTGAATTGCTAGGTCGATACTCAGCATTGTACGCGGCTGCCACAAGGATGCTTTCTGCTAGGAGTACGGATGCGAACGCTTCTAATCATTGCCAGTGCCGCTTCGGTCACGATAGCCTTGTGCGGCGCGGCACGCGGGGAAGAGTTCCTGGATGAGTTCTCGCCCTGCTGCGACCAGTCGTCGATTTGCGAAGAAGCCTGTCGTTGTCCGAGCGAGTCGTGCGAGTGCTGCGACTGTTGGTGCGACTGCCAACGAATTCTCGGCATGCTGCCGAGCGATCACTGTTTCGACCGATTCGTCAGTCCGCTATCGAATCCGTTCTTTTTCGAAGATCCCCGTTCACTGACCGAAGTGCGGGGGATCTTCATCGACAACGGGCTACCCAACACCATCGGCAGCGGAGATCTCCAAGTCTGGGCCGCACAGTTTCGCGGACGGCTCACGGATCGCCTGAGCGTGATTGCGCCGCGCGTTGGATATCTTCAGGTCAACCAGTCTGGCGGGGCACCGGTGGGATTCCCGTCTGCTCCGGTCGGCCTCAAGTACAACTTTCTCCGCGACGTCGACCGGCAATTGCTCGTGTCGGGCGGAATTACATATTTCATTCCGCCGCACCTGAGCAATCTTCCTTCCACCGGCAGCGGCGATTTCCATTTCTTTCTCACCGGCGGCAAAGAAATCTTCGGTCGTGGACATTGGCTGAGCGCTACCGGTTTCCGCATCCCAACAAACAACAACTGGGGCACTCAGATGTGGTACTGGTCAAACCAGTGGGACTACGAAGTCGTCAACCACTGGTATGGCCTAATGGGAGTCAACTGGTTCCATTGGATGCGCAGCAGCAACACAGGATTCACCGGGCCGATCACCGGCCTGGACCTCATCAATTTGCCGGCCGGCGGCGTGGCCGGGACCGACGTCGTCACTGGCATGGTCGGCGTCAAGTGGAAGCCGAGCGGCAACGTTGAGGTTGGAACCGGGTACGAGTTCCCATTCGCCCAGAACGGCGACATACTGCGCAACCGGCTCTACGTGGACTTCATCCTCCGATACTAGTCGCCGCCGTCTCGCCTGAGCCGGCCTTGCGTCTGACGGGGCACTGCACCGCTGGCAAACTACCCCGGGCCTGTTTGGCTCCAATCCGGCAGGCTCGGGGTTCGACCTTGCCGCTCTGTCGGCCGCAGTCCACATCCCGACGCGCTTTTGCGCATTCCGCTCGATCAGTTCCTCGCCTGCATCGATCGTGGCGCAGAACTTCGCCAAGAACCCTGCGAAACCTGTGGCGGCGGCGTTCGCATCAAGGTGTTCGCATGCATAGTTCACGGAGAATGCTAACTGGAATACAAGGATCGCTGGAGTGAAGTTTTGCGCCCAGTGTGGGGAACGCAACATTCGGGACAATCAGAACCAGAGCGGAAGCAACAGCCGTTAACCCAAGCGAACCGAGATAGAGAGACTACCGAGACTTTCGGTCTAAGCAGGGTCGTAGGTTCCCCAGAATTACCAGTAGCAAATACCGCGCGTCGGCCCGAATGCGAGACACCGAGAAGCGGTGACTTGCTCCAAGTCATTGCGAGGACTCGCGATAGAATGCAGAAAGGCCAGCGCCCAAGAGCGCTGGCCTTTCGTATAACCCGACGGTAGCGACTTTTCGCTACCGTCAAAACAAGTGGCGGGGACAGGATTCGAACCTGTGACCTCGAGGTTATGAGCCTCGCGAGCTACCGGGCTGCTCCACCCCGCGATGTGTCTGGTGGGCGGTCGGTTGCGGCGTGGGGAGACACGCGGTAACTGACTCGCACGAGTTATTCTAACGGCCGCCTCATCCACCGTCGAGGGCCGGGCTCTCATATCGGTCGGTAGCGCGAACAAATTGCATCCTTTTCGCAACAATGGCGCACGATATGTGCCCGCCCACATTGCCTTCGCCATCGACACAAGTCCACGTGGCTGCTGCTGTTCTTGCTTGGCGCTGCCATACCACAGGGGTAAACTGCAGGGTTGGGCCACCCATCGCGCGACGCGTCGTCATATCGTTCGGGCAGAGTCCGACTTGGAACAGCACGGTCCCGTGGTGAACACCTCGCCGGCACGCGGGACAACAGAGATCCGCAATGGCGGTCCACGACTCCGATCTACCGTATCTGAACCCATCCGGCGCCGGAACACCCGAGGGCCGGCCATTGGCCAATGCCGGGTTGGGCGGCCAGGTTGGGGGGCATTTTTCTTCGTCGCACGCCAACCGTCCGGTTCCGCTCAAACCGCGCAGCGGTGAGTTTCCGGTCGAGCACGAAGACGATGAGGAGGACGACTTCGACGACGAGTCCCAGGATCTGCGCGAGATTCTCCGCAACGCGCCCGCCTGGCTGGTGAGCACTGTTTTTCACATGCTCTTGTTGATCGTGCTGGGACTGCTGGCCATCGGCTCGAGTCGGCGCCCCGACGACCTGGAGGTCGAAGTCGGCTATGCCGACGATCTGGGCGACCAGTTGGAGGACGCCTTGGCCACCGACTCGCAATTGGAGGACCTGGCCGACGAGCCCTTGGCCACGATCAGCGATCTCACCAAGATCGAGGAGCCGGTTTTTGCGCCGCCCACGCTGGAACGAATTCAGTTGACGCCGATGGAGATCGCACCCGTGGACTCCAACGGGTCGAGTCATGCCGCCGGCATCGACTTGGCGCTCTCCGGCCGCAGCGCCGGCACGCGGCAGGGATTGCTGAAGAAATATGGCGGCACGAAAGGCACCGAGAGTGCCGTCGAACTGGGATTGGCATGGCTGGCTGAACAGCAGAAGGAGGACGGCTCGTGGAGTCTCGTCGGCCCCTATTCCGATGGCGGCCGGTCGGAAAACACGGCCTCCGCCACGGCGATGGCGCTGTTGGCATTTCAAGGCCATGGCGACACGCACCGTGACGGCCGCTACCAAAAGACCGTCGGCAAAGGCTGGAAAGCGCTTTTGAGCATGCAAAAAAACGACGGCATCTTTTCGGGAATCATGGGACAACCCATCCAAATGCTCTATACGCACGCCCAGGCGACGATTGCCGTTTGCGAAATCTACGGCATGACCAACGATGGGCAATTCTCGGGACCGGCGCGGCGGGCTGTGAAATACGCGCTGGGAGCCCAGGACAAGGAAAAAGGCGGCTGGCGCTACCAGCCCCGCAACGATTCCGACACGTCGGTGACCGGCTGGTTCGTGATGGCGTTGCAAAGCGCGCGGATGGCAAATCTCACCGTGCCAGGCGGATCGTTGCGCGACGTCATGCGCTATCTAGACAGCGCCGCGATCGAGGACGGCCGTCGCTACGGTTACTGGCTGGATGCAAACTCCACGTCAGCCATGTGCGCCGAGGGACTGCTCTGCCGGCAGTATCTGGGGTGGCCTCGAGACGACCCCCGCCTGGTCGAGGGCGTCTCGGCCCTGCTCGACGCACCCGTCAGCTACAGCGGATCAACGCAGGACGTCTACTATTGGTACTACGCGACGCAGGCCGCGCACCACATGGAGGGTGAGATCTGGGAAAAGTGGAATAGCCACATGCGCGTCGAGGTTCCTAGCCATCAAGTCAAAAAGGGGCCCGAAACCGGTAGTTGGAGCCCGGGCGGCGACAAATGGGGAAGCGAAGGAGGACGGCTGTACGTCACCTGCCTGTCGATCTACAACCTTGAAGTCTACTATCGTCACTTGCCCATCTATGCCGGCTATTCGGCCATCAATCAATTGCCGGCGATCGATTCTGTTGACGAGCTCCCCGACGAGATGCCTTCCACCACCGACGAGACACCGGCAACGGACGAACTACTGCCGAAAGAAAAACCGGACGAAGCCAAACCCTTGCTCCCGATTGGAGATCCCGACAGCCAACCGTGACGCAGGGCCGCCGCGCTACAAATCGCGCGGCCCGCTTGGCATCGGAAGCCGAGGTTTCGGCGCGGGCGGCTCGCTTACGCGGTCGCCCGGTTGGGCATTGCTGGGAGCGGGCAACTTAGGCGGGGCCGGCGACTTGTTCGTCGCACCGGCGCTGGTGGATGCCGGCGGAGTGCCGATCTGCTCGGCGGCCCCTTCCGCGTCACCATAGAGCGGGCGATAGATCCAACGCTCCGGCGCCACCTCTTTCGACTCGTAGCCGATGGGCTGACGCACGGGCGGACCACCCAGCCGCGGTCCCCATAGGCTGTTGGGTCCGTAGGTGGTCGACCATGTCATGAAACGGTTCAACTCGAGTTGCCGCCCGACCTGCCGCAACCGCTTTGCCTCGGCAATGTCGTACAACTCGGCCGCCGGATTCAGCCCGTCGGTGTTCGTCTCGCCGTCGAGGGCCGCAAAGACGGGCGGCGCCGCAAGCAGCGCGCCGGATATCAGCGCCGTTGCGGCAACGCAGCGCACGAACTGTTTCGATCGGTTTGCCGTCGCTGCCATGAGAGAAACCAACGATGCTCAGGTTCAGTCGACTTGCGACTCTGCCAGTATCTTAGCATACGCCTTGCGCGCTTTGGCGAATGCCTCGGCCGCCACGGCCTGTTCTTCCGGGCGAATCTTCTTCACTTTCTGCTGCCAACACACGTCCACCGCGTCCAGACACCATTGGGCGCTCTTGCGGCTGCCGCGTATCGGTTGTCCGTCCACTTCCACGAACACCGGATTCGTGTGCGAACTGGGCAGGATCCGCAGCGCCACCCAGCTCGATCGCTCGGGTGTATAGTCGAATTCCAGATCGTGAACGTCGCCGTCCCCCGAGATGGTCTTGGTCGCCACCACCCGGCCATTGACCACGAGTTCGACCGGCACGGTGTTGGTGTCGTCGATGCGAGCGCGCTCGACGTGCCAGTACGGCTTGTCGTCCCACGACTTGCCGCGAATATCTTCCCGCGGCTTATCTTCCAGAAGCGCCGCGGCACGCACGCGCATTGTCAGCGGCTGGCCTTTTTTGATTGCCAGCATGCTGGGCCGATCGCCGTCTCCATGTTCGCCGACGCCCAGATCGTTCACCGTGAAATCAAACAGATGGCTCAGCCCATCGGTGCAATAACTGCGACCGTCGCGCAAACGAAACACCCACTTGTCGTAGTCCAGCGGGGGGCCGTCCTCGAGCTTCACGTAGGCCCTGCCCAGTCCCACCTTGTCGCCATAGATGCAAGGGAAGTCCGTCTCGCCGCTGATCCGGCAGGTGTAACCGCAGTTGAGCGTGTGATACCAGATGTTCAGTTCCCAGATGGCCGGCGTGTCGACCGCCGAGATGAAATCGCAGGCGCCGTGTACCACGTCGACGATGTACTCGTTGGCGCCGATGCCGTCGAACTTGGGCATCTGGTAGGTTGGCAGTGTCGTGCCGTCGACTTGCAGTCCCCAGCCGCTGTGCGAGAAGCCGACCACGCCCCCTTGCGATTTGCCCCATTCGAGCACCGGCAAGTCCCAACTGGGCCACTGTTCGATTTGCGTCGTGCCGGGATAGTCGTCTTCGCTCAGCCGCAACAAGCACAAGTGCCCCGCGTGTGAGCTGGGGAAGCCGGACACTTCCACGTCGTAGCGCATCAGGTAGTTCGGCTGCGAAAGCTTGTGGACTTTCCCCTCGAAATACTGCTTTTGAAAGTACCAGCACGGTCCCCACGAGAGCACACAGCCGACGTTGAGATCCTCGCCCAGGATGTGCCGCATCATGTCCACCGGCTGCACGCCTTCGGTGGGCGATTCGTAGTGAGCGCATCCGGCCGCGTGAATGTGATGGTCGCCCGACACCCAACCGAAGTCGGCCATCTTGATCCATCGCTCGAGCTGGAACTTCTCCTTGTGCGAGACCGAATCGGGCACGGTGATCTCTTTGGTGCGCAGGTAGTACTCCGGCCCGCGGCCGTACTGCACGGTGTACGTGCCCGGCGGCAGCACCACGCTCTCGCCGCCGTGGCGATAGATCTGCTCGTGGAAGAAGAAGTCGGGCGCCAAGCGGCGCGACATGGCCGGATAGACGCGCCCCTGCGTGTCCTTGAACACGAAGTGCCCGGTGGTCGGCGAACCATCCGTGTCCAGAATCTCCAGAATCACTTCCACGGCCGGCTCGCAGTTGAACAGAATGTTCACCTCGTTGCGAAAGCCAAGGTCTTGCGTTCCCTGTCCCACGTCGAACACGAGCTTCGCCTCGCGGCGGCCGACGTCGCGGCTGTAGAGTTCGATCAGCCGGTACTCCAGTGGCAAGCCGGAGAGCGTCTTGTTGAGCGGCTGGCCGTCGATCATCGCCACGTCCAGCCAGCGATCGCCGACTTCCTGTGGCTTGACGGTGACCTCGGGACTCGGGCCGTTGTGCGAGCGTTCGTAGAGCGGTTCCGAGTTGGGACTGGAAACCCGCAGCGCCGCGGTGACGCCGGCCTCGTTGTGGACCTTCACGAGAAAGAGCCGCCGCCCTTGTTGTAGCAACAACGACGGGACCACTCCGGCGGCCACCTTCACCCGGCTCTCCGGATTGATGTTCACGCCCACCAGGCACAACGGATCGAGCACGGCTTGAATCTGCTGCACGGCCGCTGCTTCTTCGCTGTTGGCGATCGCCTTATCGAGCGCGGCTTGCTGCTCGGCACTCAAGGGCGATCCAGCAAACTTGAGGGCTTGCGCCACCCGTTTCACGCCGGCCGCCAGCGGCTGCATCTCGACGTTGGTGACCAGCGGCAGCGGCTCGGCCTCCACGGCATTCGTAAGGCCAGTGAAAATGAACAACGCCAGTGAAAGCAATGTCGAGGCGCGGCACATGATCGGCACTCCCGAAGGGAGAAAGGGCAGGGCGGGTGATTGCGCCCATGATACGTCCCGCCGTCGGCGGTTCGCAACCAAACGGGACCAATCCAACCGCCGGTCCGCAAAACAGTCTTGAGTATCGGCCGTCCATCCGTGGGGGACATTTTGCGTTGGACAAAGCGCGCAGCGGCGCCTGGGAAGAAAAAATTCGTGCGCCGACGCCAGGCTGGCGGCCATGGCTTCTTGCTAACACAAACTCAACTCTCTCGCGCGTAAAGTGCCTCGGCCGTTTCCTGGGCCGTCGGCGCACGGGACCACTCCGCAAGTTGCACGTACGACACTCTCTGGCTCCAGTGGCCCTCCCACCAGAGCGCACGTGCAGGGCGGGCCTGTTGTCGGCACGAGCCGTAGGAGATCCATACCAACGGCTGGCAGTCGGTTGAATTACTTCAACGGGCTGCCGAAACCGCTTCGGTTCCCTTGGGATGCGCTCCTGACGGCTTTGCCAGCCTGTCGAGAAATTCTCGACGGCTGGTGCCCCCCAACGGGTTCCTGACAAGTTGTTCCTACGGCAGAGCAAGGCTCGGCCGTGCTGCTCTTGCTCGAGGGCAGGCGACGAGGCAAGAAACTCGCGCACGCCCTCTTTACACGGCCACGAATCGACTACGTCGAACGCCCAACTCAGTCCGAGTAAGCTACACGCAAGTCTTGCAAAACAGGTGGCCGATTTCAAGGCGATTTTCTAGGCCAGTGCGATGGCGGGTATTTCGTAGGTCAGGCACCCCGTGCCTGACAATGGACCCGCCGAACAAACGCCTGCCCCCGATTCTTTGCCGGCCAGCGCGAACTCCGCTACGCTGTTTCCATGTCCGACTACCGACGATACTTCGTGCCCGGCGGCACCTACTTCCTCACCGTCGTTACCGCTCGCCGCGCGCCGCTATTTGCACAAGCGCCGGCTCGGCGTTTGCTGGGCAGCGTGACGCGGCGATGCCTTGCGCGCCGTCCGTGTGAAGTCGTGGCGCTGGTCCTCTTGCCCGATCATTTTCATTGCTTGTGGGCGTTGCCGTCTGGTGACGACCGATATTCCGAACGGATGCGATGGATCAAGCGCGAGTTCACGCGCACATGGCTCACTCTGGACGGTGAGGAAGGGCCTCGGAGCCTGTCGCAGACACGTGAACGGCGCCGTGGAATTTGGCAACGCCGCTTCTGGGAGCATACGATTCGCGACGAGTCGGACCTGGAGAAACATTTCGACTACATCCACTACAATCCCGTGAAGCACGGATTGGTGCGGCGCGTGCGCGACTGGCCGTGGTCAAGCTTCCATCGCTGGGTCCGCGCCGGCCACTACCAGATCAACTGGGGTGGCAACCAAGCGATGGGCGCCGCTGGCGAATTCGGCGAGTAGCGGCGCAACGTCAACGAAGATGTCAGGCACGGGGTGCCTGACCTACGCGATTGATGCGTCGCTGCTCGGCACTGCCACGCCCAACTCGTCCGCCAGCTTCACTAGCGCTGCCCAGTTGCCGGCGTCTAGGGGGATGCCGGTCGCGGTGCGTTCGGTCAGCACTCTTCGTTCGGGGTCGCCGGGGAGTTGGATTTCTTTCACGCCTTCGATGGTGGGGCAGCTTCGGACGAAGTCGCACAGACCGGCGACTTCGTTGGCAAAATGTTCGGCGCCGCCGATGTGGGCGGGGTCGAGGACTTGCATGAAGACGCAGTTGCCGTTTTGCGTGAGGGGGACTTCGCGGATGCAGGGGCCGCCGGACAGCGCTCCGGCGAAGATCTCGACCATCAGGCCCAGGCCGAAGCCTTTGTACGACTGGTCGCCACCCATCGGGCGGATCGTGCCGGGCGGGTTGCCGTAGAGCGAGTTGGGATCGTTGGTGGGCTGGCCTTCGCTGTCCAACAGCCAACCGTCGGGGCAAAGCTGCCCGGCGATGCGTTTGACGCGCACTTTGCCTTCGGCGGTGGCGCTGGTGCCGAAGTCGAGGATGAGCGCTCCATTGGGAGCCGGCGCGCCGATGGCCAGGGGATTGGTGCCCAGGCGCGGCGCTTTGCCGCCCGGTGGGGCTACGCGGCGGGCGTTGCCGTGGGTGTTGACCATCATGATCGAGACCAACCCGGCGTCGGCCGCCATTTCGCAATACTCGCCCAGGCGGCCCACATGACTGGTGCGCACCAGCGTGCCGGCGGCCAGCCCGGTCTTGCGGGCCATCTCGATCAGTTTGCGCGTCAAGCGCTGCGCCTGCGGCTGGCCGAATCCCCAGTTGCCGTCGCCAACGAAAATGCTAGGGGAATCGCGCAGTGTGGTCAGCGGCGCGCCGGCAACGACTTCGCCTTTTTTGAAGGTGTCCAGATAGCTCGGCACGCGCATCACGCCGTGCGAATCGTGGCCGCGCAGATTGGCGCCCACCAGGCTGCGTGCAACCAGCGCGCTTTCGTCCTCGGCCAGACCGCCGGCGACGAGCAAGCGGGTGGAAAAATCGGTCAACGTATCGGCAGGAATGTTGGGCATGGCGTCATCAAGCAAGTTACGGAAAGTGGACAGCACCTCTTCCGCGATGATACCCGGCCCATTCGGCCTCCGACAGCGGAAAGGGCCAGCGGCGATGCCAGGTCTGGCTCAGATCTAAAGCACGTCGGCCAGGAACAGCCACCACAGTTCGAACATGGCCAGCGAGTTGACCAGCACGTGGATGGCCAGCGGGGCGACGATGCGATGGGTGCGCTGATAGGCGTAGCCCAGGAAGAGCGACAGCACGAACAGCGCCAGCGCATCGGGCCAGCCGTGCAACGCGCCAAAGATGGCTCCGGAGACCACGATGGGGCCGAAGCCGGCTGGCCGCTCGGATGCGTCGCCGCGGCGCAGGCGCATTTCGCGCTGCTTCTTTTCCAGCCACCCTTGCAGGATCACGCGGACCATGAGCTCTTCGACCAGCGGCGCCATGACGACGGCCGCCACGGTGACCAACAGCAGCACGCCGACATTCGGCGCCACTTTCGACAACTGCACCAGCGCATGCTCGGACTCGAAACCAAACACCAGGCGCATGACGAGATGCGTTCCATAGACGGGCACGATGGCGGCCAGGAACGTGACGCCGGCCACGCGCAGATCGTACTTCAAACGGCGCAGGTCAAAGCCCATGTCGTCGGCGTACGCGCCGGCGCGCATTACCAGATAGCCGATGGCAAACAGCATCCAAACGGCGCGTGAGGCGACGATCGCCGCCATGACCTCGGGCGATCTCGTAGTGGGCTCGATGCCGATGGCGCGGCTGACCGCCGCGACCAGCAGCTCTTGAAACAACAGCGCGCTGACCCCCAGCACGATCACGTCGATGCCGTTCCAGGGCACGGGCAGGCGCGGCTCGTAGTCGAGCGGCGCGCGGCCGGAGCCGACTCGTCCGGCCAGCCGGGCCCAAATCAGCAAGCTGCCGGCGAAGAGCGCCAAGTGCAGCGTGCCTATCAGATAACTACCGTCCTCTTCCATCGCGGCAGAGCGCCCTCAGTTCGAATCGAAAGTGGCGCGGAATTCGGTGGCGTGCTTGTCCAGGGAAGATGTTTCGGCGGGCATTGATTCGGGCTGTAAGCGCGGCGCGAGGGGGACAGTCCCATTTTCGCGGCATCATGGCTACTTTCGCACTCGCCGCTGGCGCGCCGCGAAAATTGGGACAGTCCCCTGTGAACGGTTACATTCGGGCTCAACCCGTCAGCAATACGTAGGCCCGGTAAATATAGGCCGCCCCGGAATAAACGGTCATGGCCACGGCCGCCCACACGCTGATGACCAGCGCCCAGGCCAGCGCCGGCGGATAGGGAGCGCCGTAGTACAGGGCATACAGGCTCAGCAGGGCCGCGATGCACTGCAGCAGCATCTTCAGTTTGCCCGACATGGCTGCCGAAAAATCGGCCCCTTCGCCCTCCAAGAAACTGCGCAGCGCGGTGACCAGCAACTCGCGTCCCACGATCAGCACGGCCATCCAAGCGGCCACGCCCGACTCGGGCACGGCGCCCAGGAAGATGAACGTGCCGCAAACGATGATCTTGTCGACGAACGGATCGAGAATCCGCCCCAGCGTGGTCACCTGGCCATATTTGCGGGCCCAATAGCCGTCCATCCAGTCGGTGCCGGCGGCCACGGCGAACACGAAAAAGCCGGTCAGATAATATTTCAAGGCGATCAGCACGAACAGCGCCAGCGACAACAACAGGCGCAGCACGGTGAGCTGATTCGGAACGTTGAACACCCGTTCCTTGGCGATCTGGTCTTTCGCGGCGATCGACATGATCGATGCCTCTTCGATTAGCGCGGCTTGCCGACGGCGACTCCTACTAAATCATACTCGCTAGTGGCCACGATTTCACAGCGCACTATTTTGCCGGGACGCAGCTTGCGGCCACCGGAAACATAGATCACGCCGTCGACGTCGGGGGCGTCGGCATAGCCGCGGCCGATCCAGGCGTCTTTTTCGCCCGGCACGTCCCGATCGATCAGCACGTTGACCTGCAGGCCGATTTGCTCCGCGTTCCATTCGAATGCGATTTCCTGTTGCGCCGCCATCAAGGCGTCGCGCCGCGCGTAGCTTGACGTCCTCGGGCAAGTGCCCGGGCAGCCTGGCCGCCGGCGTATCGGGCTCCAGCGAATAGCTGAACACTCCCAGCCGCTCGAACCGCTGCGCCTGGACGAATTCGACCAATTCGGCAAATTGCTCGTCCGTCTCGCCCGGAAAGCCCGTGATGAACGTGGTTCGCATCACGAGGCCGTTTATCCTTTGTCGCAGCTTGGCCAGCAGCTCCTCGGTTTCGGCCCGGGCCACGCGTCGCTGCATGCGCCGCAGCATCGTGTCGTTGATGTGCTGCAGCGGCAGATCGAGATACGGCACGATCTTGTTGCTGGCGGCGATCGCGTCGATCACGTCGTCGCCGAAGTACATCGGATACAGGTACATCAGGCGAATCCATTCGAGGCCCTCGACCTGCTCCAGTTCCTTGAGCAAGGCGGCCAGCCGGGTTTCGCCGTAGAGATCGAGGCCGTAGTAGGTCGTGTCCTGGGCCACGATGATCAACTCGCGCACGCCGTCGGCGGCTAGTTCCCTTGCTTCGGCGATCACGTCTTCCATCGGCTTGGTGGCGTGCTTGCCGCGCATTTTGGGAATCGCGCAGAAGGTGCATAACCGGTCGCAGCCCTCGGAGATCTTCAAAAAAGCAAAGTGCCGCGGCGTGATTCGCAGACGACTGCGGTCATCCAAGGGGCGCGACGGCGCGGGCTGAAACACGGTCCGCTGCTCATCCAGGCCGCCGATCAATCGATCGGCCACTTTGGTCACCATTTCGCGGCCAAACACGCCCACCAGGTGGTCGATCTCCGGCAACGTCTCCAGCAGTTTTTCCTTTTCGCGCTCGGCCAGGCAGCCCGAGACGATGACGCCGCGGATGTCTCCTTTGCGCTTCAAGTCGAGCATTTCGTGGATCGTGGCGTACGACTCTTCGCGTGCCCGCTCGATGAACCCGCAGGTGTTGACCACCACAAAATCGGCGCCGGCCGGCTCGTTGACCAATTGATAGCCGTCCAACTGCAACAGGCCGAGCATTCGCTCGCTGTCGACCAGGTTCTTCGGACAGCCGAGGCTGACAAAGGAATAGGTGCCCTTCGAGGGCCGCTCGGCCGCATTCCGCGGCGTTTCGGTCGGTGGGGCAGAGGGGGTCGCCAAGTGTGGAAATCCGCGTGGGCAAACAGATTGGAGAAACATGATGAGAGAGCGCAACTCGTCGAACCCATCGTAGCCGATCGGCTTGCAGGTGACGAGTGGTGAAGCGAGCGAGCAGCCCGCGGCTTCCTCGATGCGACTGGCCGAGTGTGTGGCAACGAGTTATGGCAGGGGTCGCTGAAGTCGCAAGACTTCAGTTCGGGATCGGCTGAATTCTTGGGAATTCAGCTACGTGCCAGAGATACTTGCCAGACACCGGCCGGATCGACGCTTGCAGGTGCCGGCGGGCCCCGCTAGTATACTATACGTATGTTCACTTACAAGGAGCCGCCGGATGCTTTCGGAACTCACCCAGGAAGAATTGTCGCTGGCGTTGGACACGATTGCCGCGGAGGCGATCGCGGCATTGGCAGGCGTTGGTCCGCCCGTCGACGCGTTGCGGCTGGCGCAGGCGCTGCGTTTGACTGTCGCTTGGGACGAACGGCAGAACGGACGCGGGCGTATCGTGCGGTTGAGCGAGTTCGCGGGCGCGGCGTCGCGTGGCTCGATCCTGTTGCGCCCCGATCCGCGGCCCGAGCGCTTGCAGTGGGCCGTGGCGCACGAAATTGGCGAATTGTTTGCCAATCGTGTGTTCGACGCCTTGGGCGTCGATCCGCGCGAGGCTCCCTCGGGCGCTCGCGAGACGGTGGCCAATCAGCTTGCCGGCCGCATGTTGTTGCCGCGTGAATGGTTCGGCGAAGCCGGCGCCGAGTGCGGTTGGGACATACTCGGTCTCAAAGCGTGCTTTGCCACGGCCAGCCACGAACTGATCGCGCGGCGGATGCTCGACTTTCCGCCGTCGATCGGCATCACCATCTTTGACAACGGGCGGCGCACGTTCCGCCGCGGCAACCTGCGCAACCGCATGCCGCCGTTGGTGCCGCTGGAACGAACCGCCTGGCGCACGGCCCACGAAACGGCCAATGCGGTGGTCGAAGAAGATTACCTCTGCCGAGTCCAAGCCTGGCCCGTGCACGAACCCGACTGGCAACGCGAGATTCTGCGCACGGAGTGGTTCGCCGAGGGCGACGAGGCGTTTGAGCCTTAGAATTGACAGAGCGTTGGCCTATGCTGTCGTGTTCGACGCCGTCGGCGCAACAGCCTGTTCCACTTGCCACAACAGGTCCCGCGCCAAATACGGTTTGGAGACCACGGCCGATATGCCCGTTTGTCGGGCGCGATGCACGTCGTCGGCGCGGGGAAAACCAACCACTGCCACGATGGCGCGCGCCCCTGTCAGGCGCTTCCATCGCGTGACGGCGCCGTCATCGTCCAATCGCTCGGGCGTGGTATCCCACACAACTGCCAATGCGCCGGCGGCGTCGAAATGATCGCCGTCGCGCACCATCACGGCGTCGTACCCACCCAGTCGGCACACGTCGGCTAGCGCCATGGCAGATTCGAATCGCCCGGCACAGATCACGACCGTGCCGGTGTGTTGCTCGATCGGTTCGCTGGATTGAGCCAGCAAGCGCTCTTCCGGTGTCGCTGTCGGCGGCAGATTCGAGGAGGTTGCGTGCTCGATCTCCCACTCGACGCGCGGCGGCCATTGGTGCCAGTACATGGTCACGCAGCCCGCGGGCGGATGGCCGCT
Organism: uncultured Planctomycetaceae bacterium; assembly: GCA_963779015.1. GTDB lineage: Bacteria > Planctomycetota > Planctomycetia > Pirellulales > PALSA-1355 > JTS-RE94. The sequence continues at coordinate 18,024 of CAVZWY010000029.1, forward strand.
GCGCGGCTCCCCTTCGTGCCAACTCCCCACCAAACGCCAAAGGCGAGCGAGTGGTGCAAGCCGCCGCAATCCGTCGATTGCCGCGGTCGAAAGCTGCCCACGCCGCGATTCGCACAGCACGATCAAGTCGCAATGCGTCGTGCGGTCCCCGAGGTATTCCGCCGCGGCACGCACATCGTCAACACGCTGCACGATGGCCCGCGTCGCAAGTGAATCCACCGCGACCGCGCAGTCAACTCCCGAACCTGGATCGGAAGCACCCACCACCAGAACCGTTGGTTGCGACATCAGGCACACTCTTGTTGCGGTATAGCCGAGAATCGTATCCGCGATAGCGCTAGTTGGCCGCGATTCAAAGTCGAGATTCACGTTCGGCGATCGCCTGGTGCACGGCCAGCGCATCCGGCGCATGACGCAACGCGTCCAACAACTCCGGATCGCTGATCAGCCGGCTCAGCCGCGCCAGCACTCGCAAATGCTCGCGATCGTTGGTGGAGCATATCAGAAAGTACAAATCGGTCAGCCCGCCACGCGGCGCTCCGAAGGGCAACGGGCGACTGGTCCGCCCGAACGCCAGAAACGGTCGATCGAGAATTGCCGGAAGCGGTCGTCGTGGGTGCAGCACGGCCACGCCAATTTCCAAGGCCGTGGGCGCCATGTCTTCGCGGGCTCGCACGGCTTCGGCCATTTTCGCGGTGTCCCACAACCAGCCCGTGTTGGCTGCCACATCGACCAGCGTGGTAATTACCGATCCGCGCGTACGAGCTTCCAGGGGCACGGCGATCGCTTCCGCCGGCAGCATGTCGGCGATGTCGATCGTGTGCGTGGCCGCTTCTCCGGCGGCTTTGCGCAATACGCCTTCCATCTGTTCGAGTTCTTCGTCGCTGGAGAGCCCCATCCGCTCTTCCAACCAGTGATGGATTTCTCCCTGCGCAAAGCGCCACTGCCCGGCGACTCGGCGGCCGGGCAACTTGCCGCGCTCGACCAACTTCGTCACTTGCGCCGGATCGACGTGCAGATACGCGGCGAGCGATTCGATGCCAAAGTCGTCTTCCGCCATTGATAGCAATTCCGAGACAGCAGGAGCCGGAACACCCTTCGTGAACGCCCCTAAATCATTTCGCGGCAAGGAGGATTTGTCCAGCCGGACCACGCGGCCGATGGGGCGGCCGATTGCCGATGGAAACGTGTCTTGACACCCACCGGCAAATCGCCACAATCCCGCCACCATTTTGCTCGTTCGAGCGAAAACCGGGCGGCACTTGTCGCCCAATCGCCGCTTGCCTGGCGTTTTTTCAACACCAGTCAGACGGCACACGCCTGGCAGGGAGGCCACGCGCCGATGTTACCGTCGTACTCATCCACGCTTTCGCTCAGCTTGCGCGAACTTCTGCCGGAAGCCGAATTCCTCGGCGCCGGAGACGTCCGCGCACGCAGCGTCACGTGCGATTCGCTCAGTTGTCAGCCCGGCGATGTGTTCGTCGCGCTGGCGGGCAGCCGCGCCGACGGCCACGCGTTCGTGCACGAAGCCGCGGCCCATGGAGCCGCTGCCGTGGTTGTCGATCGTCCCGTATCGGTCGGGGTGCCCACTTGCCTGGTGCTGGATTCGACCGATGCTTTTGGCCGCATTTGCCAGGCGCTGGCCGGACGTCCTTCGCAACGACTCAACGCTATCGGCATCACGGGCACCAACGGCAAGTCGACCACGACGGCTCTTATCGCGAGCGTGTTGGCGGCCGCGGGCCATCGCACGGGCACCTTGGGCACGTTGGGCTATTGCGACGGCTTCGACGCGTTGCCCGCCGAGCTGACCACGCCGCCCGCCCCGGAACTGGCACACTGGCTCGAACGGATGGTCGCGCTCGACTGTTCGCACGCGGCGATGGAAGTTTCCAGCCACGCGTTGACCCAGCGCCGCATCGCCGGCATCGAGTTTGCCCACGTGTGCATCACGAATCTGCGCCGCGACCACCTCGACTACCACACGACGTTGGCCAATTATCACCGTGCGAAGATCGGCCTGGTCAACTATTTGCGACCCGGCGGCGTGGCCGTTATCAATGCGGACGATCCGGAGAGCGTCAAGCAAGCTCCACTGCTGCCCGGCCGCGTGCTCACGATCGGCATGAATTCGGCAGCCGACGTATCGGCCGTGTTGCTGGAGCGGCTGAAGAGCGAACAAACCTTCTTGCTCAGCGCAGGCAACGTCAGTGTGCCGGTCCGCACCGCCATGATTGGCGACCACCACATCACCAACTGCCTGATGGCAACCGCCATCGGACTGGCCGAAGGCATCGATCCGGCCACGATCGTCCAAGGTTTGGAATCGGTGACGCGCGTGCCAGGTCGACTGGAACGTATCGAGTGCGGCCAGCCGTTCGGCGTCTTTGTCGACTACGCGCACACGCCCGATGCACTGCGCGTGTCGTTGGAGACGCTGCGCCCGGTGACGCCAGGACGGATTATCTGCGTGTTCGGCGCCGGCGGCAATCGCGATACGGCCAAGCGGCCCCTGATGGGCCGCGCCGTCGAGTCGCTGGCCGACATCGCGGTGGTGACCACGGACAATCCTCGCTTCGAAGATCCGCAGGCAATCGGCGCCGAGATCGTGGCCGGCTTCCAGCGTCCCGGTGAGGCGCGGTGGATCGCCGATCGCACGGAAGCCATTCACTACGCATTGTGGCTTGCCGGTCCGGACGATTGCGTGCTGGTTGCCGGCCGCGGCCACGAGCCGTTTCAGCAGATCGGCGACGATCGCAAGCCATTGGACGATTGCGATGTCGTGCGACGCTATTTGTATAACCTCGCTCCCAGCTCGCCCTACGGCGGACTGCAGAGTGTGAGCAACTCCTAGGAAGGTGTGCCGTTCGATGCGGGATTTGACGGTTACTAAACTGCACGAGATCATCGGCGGCCGATTGCGGCTGGCCACGCTGCCGCCGCGACACGGCGAAGCGGCGCTGGTGCGCCAGATCGTTACCGACAGCCGCCAGGTGCGCAAAGGGAACGTGTTCTGGGGCCTGGCGGGCACGCGTTTCGACGGAGCGGCGTTTGCCGAAGAGGCCTTCGCGCGCGGCGCCGCGGCGCCGTGGTGGGACGCTATGTATCGCCGTGGCCCGGCTGCTGGAGTTTGCAAGTAGACGAAGCGCAACAAGCCCTCGATCGCTTGTCGCATTGGAATCGACGCCGCATGGCCGGTCGGGTGGTGGCAGTGACGGGCAGCGTGGGCAAGACCACGACGCGTCAAATGATCCATTCCGTGCTGGCGACCCGCTACAGCGGTACCGCCAGCCCACGCAATTTCAACAATCACGTTGGCCTGCCGTTGAGCATGCTGGCCATCGAACCGGGCGACGACTTTGCCGTGCTGGAACTGGCGGCCAGCGCTGGCGGCGAAATCGCGCATTTGGCACGGTTGTGCGAACCGCGGATCGGCGTGATCACGCGGATCGGCGACGCCCACCTGGGCCGCTTCGGTTCGCCCGAGGCCTTGGCGATGGCCAAAGGCGAATTGCTGGATGCGTTGCCGCCCGACGGCCACGCCGTCCTGGCCGGCGACGACGAACAACTGCGCCGTCTGGCCAATCGCACGGAAGCCAAGATCATCTGGGTCGGCCGTTCGCTTGGCAACGACGTCGTGGCCACGAACATCCGCTCCGAGCAAGGCACGCTCGGCTTCGACGTCGACGGCACTCGATTCTCGGCGAACGTCTGGGGACGTCACCATTTGACCGGAGCCCTGGCAGCAGTCGCCGTGGGCCGGCTATTCGGCATCGACGACGCGCGGATCGCGGCCGGGCTGACGCGCTTCCAGCCGCCGCCGATGCGTTGCCAGATTCGCAAAGTGGGCGGGGCCACGATCATCGACGACACGTACAACGCCAGCCCGGCAGCCATGACAGCCGCGCTCGAACTGCTGCGCGACTTTCACGCGCCGGGCCGGCGCATCGTCGTGTGCGGCGACATGCGCGAACTGGGCCCGGCCTCCGGACAACTGCACGAACAATTGGGCGACGAGATCGTGACCGTTTGCGGCGCTGACTTGTTGTTGGCTTGCGGCGACCACGCCCATCTCGTCGTGGCCGGCGCCCGCGCGGCGGGCATGCCGCGGGCAAAAGCAGTGGCACGTCGACGCGTTGAAGATTTACTGTCGGATTTTCCGGTCGAGCTCGAGCCGGGCGACGTGCTGCTCGTGAAAGGATCGCGCACCATGGCCATGGAACGGCTGGTGGCCGCGCTCTCCCCGGAACCGGAAGCCTGTGCCGTTTAGCGCCACTGAAAACAGCGAGGAACGATCGACACGAAACAATTGTGAGCTCCATCGACGGTGTAGGGTTTGCGGGAACTCGACACTACCCTCCCTCCTGGGTAGGAGCAACATCTTGCCGGAATCCGCGGTTTCTGGGTCAACCGCCTCCGGCAAGCGCTTCGCGATGGAGCTCAATGACTGAGCACCGGGGCGGCCGCACTGGCCGCTCCGGTGTCTCAGGGAACACTGGGGGATGACCCTGGTGAGCCGCACGGCGGTGGCTCACTAGGCAACGAGAGCGTCGAGGCGTAGCGTTGTGCCGCGGCCATTGCCGCGCAAAGAGCCTGGGGACAAAAGGCCTGCGGAGAGGGGGACCGTCCCATTTTTCTCCCCGACCATCCTACGGATGGTGCCCGCCGAAAAATCGGGACAGTCCCCGGCGCTTTGGCCGCAGGCTGTGAGTCTTTCTGAATGCGTTCTGTTCGCGTGACCGTCACTGTCGTCCACCGCCGCCCCGTTTTCTTTTTGCACCGAGTCGAACGATGCTGCTGGAGTTCATCGATCGGCTGATGGCCCACTGGCCCAGCGTGTTCGACTTCGACGCGCTGGCGAAGATCACGTCCCGCGCCGGACTGGCGGGCATTTCCAGCTTCGTGTTGGCCATGCTCTGCGGGCCGCGCGTCATCGTCTGGCTCAAGGCGCGTTATCGAGAGCCGATCAAAAGCGCCTCGCCCGCGGTGGCCGAGTTGCACCAGGCCAAATCGGCAACGCCCACCATGGGCGGGCTGTTCATCGTGGCCGGCATCGTCTTGGCCACGACGATCTTCGCCGATTGGCGCAATCCTTACATTCCCGTTGTCATTGCTGCCGTGATTGCGCTAGCGATGCTGGGCGCTGTCGATGATCTGGTGAAACTCCGCACCGCGGCCCGAGGTATAACCGCGCGTGTAAAGCTCATTGCTCAATTTGCGATCGCGCTGGCCGCCGCCACGTTGATCTATCGCTATCACGAGAGTGTCGCTGGTGGACTCGATCTGCGCGTGCCATGGAGCGAATGCTCGATCGCGTTGGGCTGGTGGTTCGTCCCGTTGGCGGCGCTGGTCATCGTCGGTTCGTCGAACGCGGTCAATCTGACCGATGGACTCGATGGCCTGGCCGGAGGTTGTCTCGTCTGCGCGACCGGTGCCATCGGCGCCGTGACGTACGCCAGCGGGCACGCCGGCTGGGCAGATTATTTGAATATTGCCCATATTCCTCACGCGGGCGAAACGGCCGTCGTCGCCGCAGCCACGATGGGCGGATTGCTGGCGTTTCTGTGGTTCAATTGCCATCCGGCATCGGTCTTCATGGGCGATACGGGTTCGTTGCCGTTGGGCGGATTGTTGGGGCTGTTGGCCGTCATCTCCCGGCAGGAGCTGTTGCTGATAGCGGTCGGCGGCGTGTTTGTCGCCGAGGCGTTGAGCGTGATCGTGCAAGTGGCGTGGTTTCGCGGCACTGGGCGGCGTGTGTTTCGCTGCACCGGTACACCATCACTTTCAACTGCGGGGCTGGCCAGAGGACAAGATCGTCGTGCGCTTCTGGATTGCCGGCGCGCTGTGCGCCGTGTTGGGACTGGTCGGCCTGAAGTTGCACTCGGCCGACCCTCCGTCGGCGCCGCAACTTACCAGCGTGCAACGACTAACGCGTTAGCGCGGACAAAGGTTACCAAGAACTAAGGAACCGTTGCGAACTAATCCCAGCACCGTTGCGTCTAACCCGCATGGGCGCAGGTTCCAAAGCAATAGACGGCCATGAAAGCTCACACCAGTCACATATTGTTCGCAGGGGGCGGCACCGGGGGGCATTTGTTCCCCGGTCTGGCCGTGGCCGACGAGCTCAAACGCACTGCGCCGCATTCTGCGCATCACCTTTGCCGGCAGCGGCAAGACGTTCGAATCCGAACACGTCAGCCGCGCGGGCTATAAGTACGTGACGATTCCCTGCCGGCCATTGCCGCGCAAGGCGACCGAGACGTTGCGGTTTCTTGCCGACAACGTGAGCGGATACTACGCGGCGCGCCATCTGCTGCGCAACGAGCGCGTCTCGCTGGTCGTGGGCTTGGGTGGCTATGCCAGCGTGCCCGCTTCACGTGCCGCGGCGCGCCTGGGCGTGCCCTACGTGTTGTTGGAACAGAACGCCGTTCCCGGACGCGCCACGCGCTGGCTCGCGCCGGCGCTGTGCGCTCGTCTGCTCCGCGTTGGAAGGTTTGCACACGCAACTGTGCGCCGGTTGCCGGCTGCGCGTGACAGGCAATCCCCTGCGGCCGGCTTTCAACAAGAAAGCGACTCCGGCCAACTTGCTGCCCAGCCGCATCGGGCGCGCACGGCGATTGGTCGTGCTCGGTGGCAGCGGCGGATCGAATACGCTCAATACGCAAGTGCCGTTCGCGCTCTACAAGTCCGGCGCGGCGCTGCACGATTGGCAGATCATTCACCAGTCGGGCGAGCGGAACGCCGCGGCGGTCGGGCTGTTGTATCGCAAGCTGGGAATTCGCGCCACGGTCGCGCCGTTCATCGCGAACCTGCCGGAGGTGTTGCGCTCCAGCCATCTGGCAGTCAGTCGCGCCGGCGGAACGACGTTGGCCGAACTGGCTGCCAGCGGATTGCCGGCCGTGTTGTTGCCGCTTCCCAAGGCGACCGACGACCACCAGCGCAAGAACGCCGACGTGTTTTTCGCCGCCGGCGGCGCCACATTGGTCGACGAGCGCGAAGTGAGCGGCCGGTTGGACAACCACCTGGCCGGAGCGGTCATGGGGTTGGCGACCGACCACCTGTTGTGCGCACGAAAGGCCGAGTCGATGCACCGTCTGGCCCGACCCGATGCCACGCGCATCGTGGCCGATGCCATCACCTACGTGCTCGAACAACACGAGACGGCGGCGGTTTAATCCGCGGCAAAACTCGGGGCAAGGGTTTTCGGGGTGAAAGGCTCGCGACCATCCGCGGGCCTTTCACCCTCTTTTTTGCTGTCGCCCCGACTGCTAGCGTCGCCTTCGATTGACATGCTCCGGCAAACCCGCGTATCATCCCCCGCCTCGCCTCCATCCCACCGATACGCTCATGCAAGGATGCACGACGTTGTCCGCTCCCATTGTTCTTCGCCCTCGTAATCCAATGGCGCCGGCCGACCGGCAGGTGGGCCGCGCCCATTTGGTCGGCATTGCAGGCTCGGGCATGCGTGCCCTGGCCGACATTCTGCACCAGGGCGGCTGGACCATCACCGGTTCGGACGTCCGCGCCGAAGCGCTCGCCGAGCTGCCCTACAAAATGGGCAGCGGCCATCGCACCGAAATGATCGATCCGCATCTCGACCTCGTCGTCCATAGCGACGCTGTGCCGCCCGATGATCCGGAAGTTGGTCGCGCCAGAGCATTGGTCGTGCCCGTGCTGAGTTTCCCCCAAGTGCTGGGACAACTCATGAGCGCGCGTCGCGGCATTGCCATCGCGGGCGCGCATGGCAAATCGACGACCACCGCCATGGCAGGCGACATCCTCAGCGCCGCCGGGCTCGATCCCACGGTGCTGTATGGCGCCACGCCGCTGGAAGGGCGTAGCGCCAGTCGCCTGGGCCACAGCCACTGGATGCTGGCCGAAGCCTGCGAATTTCGCGAAAACTTCCGGCACCTGCGTCCGCAAATGGCCGCGGTTTTGGGAATCGAACTGGATCACGTCGATTGCTATGCCGCGCTGGCCGATGTCGAGGAAGCCTACGCCCGGTTTGTTTCGCGCGTGCCGGCCGAGGGCCTGGCCGTCGTTCGCGAGGAATGCGCGGCGACGCGGCGTGCCACGGCCGCGGCGGCCTGTGCGCTTGAAACGTTCGGTTTTGCTTCCACCGCCACCTGGCAGGCCACGGCGCTGCGCGAACGGCGGGGCTGCTATTCGTTCGAAATCCGCTACCGGCGGCGTCTCGTTTGCGAAGTGAAACTGGCGGTGTCCGGCCGACACAATGTCGCCAATGCGCTGGCCGCCGCGGCGATCGCCAACCATTGCGGGGCCAGCAGTTCAGCGATTCGCACCGGCCTGCGGAACTTCGCCGGTTTGCACCGGCGGCTCGAGATCGTGGCCGACGACGGCGCCGTGGCCGTGTTGAGCGACTATGCCCACCATCCCACGGAAGTTTCGGCAACGCTTACCACCGTGCGGCAGATGTATCCGAGCGGCCGGGTGTGGTGCCTTTTCGAGCCCCATCAGGCCTCGCGCACGGCCCGCTTGCTGGACGACTTTGCCCACGCTTTGCACAATGCGGATAAGATCCTGGTGACCGACATTTGTCGGGCCCGCGAAAACCCGGCCAAGTGCACGGTCACCGCCGAGGATCTTTGCCGCCAGGCGCGACAAATCGGCGTCGACGCGACGCACGTGGGCAGCGCCGCGGAAGTCTACCAACAATTGCAATCATCCGTCCGCGGCGGCGATGTGATCGTCACGCTTTCGGCCGGAGACCTTGGGGCCATGGCCCATGAGCTTGGACAAAGATTTTGCACAGTTCGTCAAGCGGGCTGAGCCGCTGGCGCCGCATACGTGGTTTCACCTCGGTGGCCCGGCCGAATATTTCGCCGAGCCGCAGACGGTCGACCAGTTGCAGGCGCTGGTGCGCCGCTGCCACGAATCTCAAACGCCGGTTCGCCTATTGGGCGGCGGGTCGAACGTGCTGGTGCGCGACGAGGGAGTGTCCGGCGTGGTGATTCATTTGTCCGCACCCGCCTTCAACGAAATCAAAATCGACAAACAGACGCTCACCGCCGGCGGCGGCGCCAAATTGGGGCATGCCATTTCGATGTCGGTCCGCGAAGGGCTGGCGGGACTGGAAGCGCTGGTGGGCATACCCGGCTCGATCGGCGGTGCGTTGCACGGCAATGCCGGCAGCCACGGCGGCGACATTGGCCAATGGACTTCGTGCGCGACCGTGATGACGCGCCGCGGCGAAGTCCTGGAGCGGGCGCGCGATGAGTTGGTGTTCGCGTATCGCGAAAGTTCGCTCGATGAGCTGGTCATCATCGGCGCGGAGTTCGAACTGGAAACGGACGACCCGGAACAACTCACCAAACGCATGCAGACGCAGTGGATCATCAAAAAGGCCGCGCAGCCGCTGGGGCATCAAAGCGCCGGCTGTATTTTCAAGAATCCGCGGGGAATGAGCGCCGGTATGCTCATCGACCAGGCCGGCTTGAAGAACACACTCTACGGACAGGCGTTGGTCAGCGATCGGCACGCCAACTTCATCGTGGCCGAGGCCGGCGCGACCAGCGAAGACGTATTGCAACTGATCGAGGTCGTTCGCCAGCGCGTCTCCGAGCGATTGGGGATCGAACTGGAGACGGAAATCGAGATCTGGTGACCGCCAAGACGAGCGGTCACAGGGATCACACAACAGTGGCGCCGTCACGGAGGACGGACTCTTGAAACCAACGTATCAAAACAAGCGACTCTCCGTGGTGGTGCTGGCCGGCAGCGAGTCACCCGAACGAGAGGTGAGCCTGCGCTCGGGCGGCGCCGTGGCGCAGGCCCTGGTTGCCGCCGGGCATGAAGTCACGGCCGTCGATCCTGCCGGACGCGATCTGGCCGATCTCGACTGGTCGCGCTTCGACGCCTGCTTTCTGGCGCTGCACGGCGGGGCGGGGGAGGACGGCCGCGTTCAGCAACAACTCGAACAACTGGGCGTCCCTTACACGGGCAGCGGTCCGGATGCCTGCCGGCTGGCGATGAGCAAGTCGGCCAGCAAACAGCGATTCATCGAATGCGACGTGCCCACGCTTCCCTGGGCCACGATCGACGCGCACGACGTGTTGGTCGATGCCTGGGAATGTGTTGCTGCCGCTCGGCTATCCACTGGTACTCAAGCCCGACGCGCAAGGGTCGAGCCTGGGAGTGGTCGTCGTCGACGGGCCGAAGCCTATCGGCGACGCGGTGCAAACGGCAGGCGCCTTTGACGGACTTGTCATCGCCGAACCGCAAGTACGCGGGCGGGAGTTTACCGTAGCGGTGCTGAGTGAGCGCACATTGCCGATTCTGGAAATCGTTTCGCCCGATGGCGTCTTTTCGTACGACGCCAAGTACGCCAGTACGTTGACCGAATACCGGTTCGACTTCGAACTGGCCACGGCCACGCGCGTGCAATTGTTGCAGGCGGCAACCGGCGCTGCCCGGGCGCTCGACACGCGGGGGCTGGTGCGCGTCGATCTGATCGTCGGTGCGGACGATTGCGTGTGGGTGTTGGAAGTGAATACCATTCCGGGCATGACGCCGCGCAGCCTGGCTCCTTTGGCTGCCGCCCGTGCCGGCTTGCCAATGGATGCCCTGTGCGATGAACTCTTGCGACAGTGTCTTTTGCTGGCAGAGGTTGCGTGAGCGCTAAACGCAGCACTACCGAATCAGGTGAATCAAAGAAATCGCGGCTGCGCGGGCCGTGGCTCGGTCATAGCGCGCGGTGGATCGTGATCGCCGGCGGCATCGTGGCGGTCACCGGCGGCGTGTCGTACGGTGTCTGGCGGCAAGTGCGTTCGCACGTGCTGGCGAGCAGTCAGTACACGGTCGATCCCGAGCAGATGCACGTGACGCCCGCCCCGCCTTGGATTCGCAGCCAGGTGAAAGAGGAAGTGCTGCGCGAGGCGAGCATGACCGGCCCGTTGTCGTTGTTGGAGCCGCACCTCACGCCGCGCGTGGCCGGCGCGTTTGCCAAACACCCCTGGATCGCGCATGTGGAACGCGTCAGCAAGCGCTTTCCCGGCGGCCTGGACGTGGAGGTCGTTTATCGCCGACCGGTAGCCATGGTCGAGCTTCCCGAGGGTGGGCTGCCGGTCGACGTCGACGGCGTCGTGCTGCCGACTACCGATTTCAAGCCGGGCGAGGCGGACCAGTATCCGCGAATTGGCGGAGTGCAAACCGCGCCGGCCGGCTTGTGCGGCGCCGAGTGGGGTGATCCGGCCGTGGTGGGCGGCGCGCAGATCGCCGCGGCGCTCTCCAACGACTGGCAACGGTTCGATCTGTTTCGCATCGTGCCTGCGGGACGCCGACCTGCCGGCCGGGGCGGCGTCGAGTATACCTTTGCCGTGTTCACGCGCAACGGCACCCGCATCGATTGGGGCTTGGCCCCCGGCACGACGGTGACCAGCGAACCGGCGGCCGAGTTCAAAGTGCGTGCGCTGCGACAGTACTTCGCCGAGCACGGCACGCTGGATGGCCCCACGCCGCAACAAATCCACTTCGACAAGAGCGGCAAGTTGATCGCCATGCCCCGCGAGCCGGTGGCGCCGCTGCCGGCGCGGGAGTAGGCGGCGCCTGGGACAAGCACTGCTTGACAAGCAAGCAGTGGCACGCGGCGCGTGAGACTACGTGCCGACGTCTTCCAGCGCCAGCTTCAAGCGCTTTCCCAAGGCGTTGGCAACTCGCTCGAGCGTAGCAAGGGTTGGATTGTCGACTTGCCCCGACTCCAACCGACTGAGCGCCGCCTTGTCGATCCCCGTCAATTCGGCAACGTCGGTAAGGCTCATTCCCAGTTGATTGCGAATGGCTCGAACAGCACTGGCAAACTCCATCAACGACAAGTATTCTCCCTGTGACAACGGCTGCGAAAAATCGCCACTGGCGAATAGTTTCTCCAGCGATGGCCGCTCGGACTGATACTTCTCGCGAATTGCGCGATCGCGCGCCGTCTGTTCGGAAGTGCGAACGTTCTTGCGATAGGCTCGTTTGCGTTGCATGGTTTTATCGTCGCTTGCGCTTCGGCTCCGGCACCTCATAGGCAGTCACGGGGCGCGCAGGATTAGGGCCACTCCTGGGATAGGCACTGCTTGACAAGCAAGGAAGTGGCACGCGGCGAGGGCACCACCGCATGCCGCCGTTCAGTCTCGCGGAATTTCAATAGTAACGCCGTGTTCTAATACATCGAGGTTCGCCCTATAGGTTAAGAACAGCAACGCTGTAAAAAAGACGGCTACGAACACCAGCAGAAACACCAACGCAATTCGGGCCATTCTAAGGGCCTTTCGTTGACCAGCGAGAGCCGTCTCTTGCTGGACAGATATTTCCTCGCGATGTTTCTTCGTAAGGACGTACTGTTCCCTGGCCGTAGCTAGTTGCTCTTTTGAAACTTGGAGAATCTCTTGGAGAAGACGCGCCTGTTCGTCAGACATGATAAAGGCTCCTGCGGAAGAGCAGCGAAGTCAATCAAGCTCCCAGGTACACACCCGTTGCCGCGGCGATCGATGCTCCGTGGTCGAACTTGTGCTTTTGTTCGGCCAGGAGTTGTTCAAGGGCGCCTAACAGCACGAGCACGTTGTTTTCGCGCGCGCCGTAGCCCATCAGGCCGATGCGCCAGACCTTGCCTTTGAACGCGCCCAAGCCGCCGCCGATCTCGATGCCGAAGCGGTTGAGCAGGGCGCCGCGAATGGCCGCGTCGTCCACGCCCTCGGGGATGCGCACGGCGTTGAGCATGGGTAGTTGATGCCCCTGTTGCGCCGTGTACTCCATGCCGAGCGCCGCCAGGCCGGCTTTAAGCGCCTGGTGGTTGCGCAGGTGGCGGGCGAAACAGCTTTCGAGACCTTCCTCGTGGATCAGCCGCAGGGCCTCGTACAGCCCGTAGGTCATGTTGATGGGCGCGGTGTGATGGTAGACTCGCTCCGCGCCCCAATACTTGGCCAGCATGGTGACGTCCAAGTACCAGCTTTGCACTTTCGTTTTGCGCGACAGGATGACGTCCATCGCGCGCCGGTTGAACGACACCGGCGCCAGGCCCGGCGGACAACTCAGGCACTTTTGCGTGCCGGAGTAGATGGCGTCGATGCCCCAGCGATCGACTTCGACCGGCACGCCGCCCAGCGAAGTAACCGCGTCGACCAGCAGCATGGCGCCCGCGTCATGCACCAGTTTGGAGATCTCTTCGATCGGCTGCCACGCGCCGGTTGACGTTTCGGCCATCACGATGCCGACCACCTTCGGTTTGGCCGACTGCAGCGCTGACTTCAGATCATCCGTCGAAAACACTTCGCCCCAGGGTCGTTCCACCTTGGTCACATTGGCGCCGGCACGCTGGGCCACGTCGACCATCCGTCCGCCGAACACGCCGTTGACGCACACCACCATCGAATCGCCCGGCTCGATCAGGTTCACCACCGCGGCTTCCATGCCGGCGGAACCGGTGCCGCTGACGGCCATGGTCATTTCGTTCTGGGTGCGAAACAGTCCTTGCAGCATGCGCCGCATGTCGTCCATCAGCGACAGGTAATAGGGATCCAAGTGGCCGACGGTCGGCCGGCTCATGGCGGTCAACACGCGGGGATGAATATCGCTGGGCCCGGGCCCCATGAGAATTCGAACGGGAGGGTCGAGCACGGGCGCAACACTAGTGGCAGTATGCATGGATTCAAAGTTCCTTAGGCGTCCGCGGGCGGCTGCTCGCGAATCAGGGCGCTGATTTTCTTGAAGGTGGGCGTGCCGGAAACCTGGCACCACTCGAACAAGGCGGACTCGGTCGTGGTCAATGTGGCGCCGGCCGATTCCATTCGTCGCAAGCCGGTTTCGTAGTCGATGGCATAGCGGGAGCCGACCGCGTCGACCGGCACGAACACTCGGTAGCCGCCAGCCAACAAATCAAGCACCGTCTGCTGCACGCAGACGTGCGCCTCGATGCCCGAGACCATTACCTTGGTGGCCGACGAAGCTTCCAGGCTTTGCACGAACGGCTCGCACCCGCGGCAACTGAAGGCCGCCTTGCTGGGAATCTTGCCCAGCCGCTCGACCAGTTCAGGCATCGTGGGGCCCAGGCCCTGCGGATATTGCTCGGTCGCCAACGCGTTCACGCCGGTGGCCGCCGCGCCGTCGAGCAGGCGGCGCAGGTTCCACAAAATGCGGGGAGCGCCGGCAATCAGCGGCATCAATTTCTCTTGCACGTCGACCACCAGCAGGACGGTGTCCTGGGGCGTCATCAATTCGGGACTTCGCGTCAGCGGGTTGGTGCTTGTCATGCGATTGAGCATAACGCATCGCGCCGCGCGCTTCTATCGCTGTTAACCGTTGCGGCGGTTTTCCTTGCGCTGTCGATGCAAGGCCCCAAACCGGTCCGCGCGAGACCGGTAATCCATCAAGGTTCGTGCATAAATCTGCTTGCAAAATGGCGGGGGGACTGAGATAATCGGCGGTTGATACGTTCCCGCCAAAACACCAAACCCTACGCGGTGTTGCGACCGCCCGGGACGAAGGCGGCAGGCCATCCCCAATGCCCGCCGTGCCGTCCTCCACGCCGAAGTTAGTTCGCAGCCCCCCAAACTCCTTCCAACAAACGGGCCTTCCAACAAACGGGCCTTCCAACAAACGGGCCTTCCAACAAACGGGCCTTCCAACAAACGGGCCTTCCAACAAACGGGCCTTCCAACAAACGGGCCTTCCAACAAACGGGCCTTCCAACAAACGGGCCTTCCAACAAACGGGCCTTCCAACAAACGGGCCTTCCAACAAACGGGGCCTTCCAACAAACGGGAGAAGCGCATCATGATGAGTCGAAACGCTCTCGTTGCAGCCCGGCTGGTACTCGTGATGTGGGGGGCATGGTTTGCCGCCGCCGTCACGTTGGCAGAAGAGCCGGCCTCGGCCGATGCGGCCACAGCCTCTACTACGCCGGCTGTGTCAAAAGCTATTGGACTGGGGGATCCAGGCAAACTGCTCGAAATTCAAATCCAAACCGGCCGGCAGGTCGAAGGCGCATGCACGCTCGATGGCCGCGATGCCCGACAACAACTCATCGTCGATGGCAAGTTCGACAGCGGACAGATTCGCGACCTGAGTGGCACGGCCACCTATTCGGTCGCGCCGGAAGGGATTGTCGCGGTCGATTCCACCGGGTTCGTCGCGCCGCTGGCCGATGGCGCCGCCAGGATCACGGCCACGTCGGCCGCCGGTGTCGCCGGCTCGACGGAAATCAAAGTCGTTAACCTGGGCAACGAAGCCCCCGTGAACTTTCCGAATCAAGTCGTGCCGATCTTCACCAAGCTGGGCTGCAACAGCGGCGGCTGCCACGGCAAGGCCAGCGGACAAAACGGCTTCAAGCTGTCGCTGCTCGGCTTCGAGCCGACCGAAGACTACGAACACCTGGTGAAGGAAGGGCGCGGCCGCCGGCTGTTTCCCGCAGCGCCGGATCGCAGCCTGCTGTTGCTCAAGCCGGTTGGCGCCGCGCCGCACGGCGGCGGCACGCGGCTGGAGGTCGATTCGCACGCCTATCGGCTGATGCGTCGCTGGATCGTGCAAGGCATGCCCTATGGCAATGCCGACGATCCGACCGTCGCCCGCATCGAAGTCATTCCATCCCAGCGCACCATGGCTACCCATGGCCAGCAACAGTTGTTGGTGATCGCCCATTACACCAACGGCGCCACCGAGGACGTGACGCGCACGGCAACGTACGAACCCAACGCCCCCGAGATGGCCGAGTCGACGGTGACGGGCCTGATCAAAACGCTCGACCTCTCCGGGGACGTGGCCATCATGGCCCGCTATCAAGGCCAGGTGGGCGTGTTTCGCGCCAGCATTCCGCTGGGTGCTCCGGTCGAGTCCACGCCGGAGCCCAAGAACTTCGTCGACGAGTTGGTATTCCAGAAGCTGAAGACGCTGGGCGTTCCGCCTTCGCCGGTGTGCGATGACGCGACATTCGTCCGCCGCGCCGCGATCGACATTGCCGGCCGCCTGCCAACGCCGGAGGAAACCGAAGCGTTCCTGGCCGACAGCGATCCCAACAAGCGCGCGGCGTGGGTCGACACGCTGCTGGCCAGCACCGAATATGCCGACTTTTTCGCCAACAAGTGGAACGCCATCCTGCGCAACAAGCGGCGCAGCGCGGCCGACGCCCGCGGCACGCGCATCTTCCACGATTGGATTCGCGACAGCCTGCACGCCAACGTGCCGTACGATCAGTTCGTCGGCCAGTTGCTCACGGCCACCGGCGAAATCGGCCGCAATCCGCCGGTCGCCTGGTATCGCGAAGTGAACGAAATCAACGAGCAATTGGAAGACACGGCGCAATTGTTCCTTGGCTTGCGCATCCAATGCGCCCGCTGCCACCACCATCCGTTCGAGAAGTGGAGCCAGCAGGATTACTACGGGTTTGCCGCGTTCTTCTCTCGTATCCAGCGGAAGCCGGGCGCGCAGGTGAGCGAAGAGCGGATCGTCTACAACCGCGGCACTCCCTCGGCCACCAACATCAAGACCGGCCAGCCCGTGCCGCCGGCCGGCTTGGGCGCCGAGCCGGCCAAGATCTCCACCGAAGACGATCCGCGCCATGCGCTGGTCGATTGGATGACGGCCAAGGACAACCCGTTCTTCGCCCGGGCACTGGCCAACCGCTATTGGAAGCACTTTTTCAGCCGCGGCCTGGTCGATCCGGAAGACGACATGCGCGTCACCAATCCGGCCACGAACGAGGCGTTGCTCGACGCCTTGGCGAAGCACTTTATCGACAACGGCTACGACCTGAAGCAGTTGATCCGCACGATCTGCAACTCGCGGACGTATCAACTCACGTCGCTGCCCAACGACTACAACGTCAACGACAAGCAGAATTACTCGCGCTATTATCCCAAACGGCTGCCGGCCGAGGTGCTGTTGGATGCGCTCGACGCCGTGACCGGCGCGAAGACCAGTTTCGGCGCCGTGCCGAATAGCGTGCGGGCCGTGCAGCTACCCGACGACGGTTTTAGCTCGTACTTCCTCACCGTCTTCGGCAAGCCTGAGGGGGCCAGCGCCTGCGAGTGCGAGCGTTCGAGCGAAGCCAACCTGGCGCAGAGCCTGCACCTGCTCAATTCATCGGAAGTGCAAGGCAAGCTTTCGGCCGGCGATGGCCGCGCCGCGAAGCTGGCCGCCGAGAAAGATCGGGCCCGCGAGCTGAAGATTCGTGAGATCTATCTGCGCGTCTATTCCCGCGAGCCACAACCGGATGAAACCTCGGTGGCGATCGAGCATTTGTCGAAAGCCAAAGACGAAAAGGCCGCCTATGAAGACATCCTCTGGGCGCTGGTCAACACCAAGGAGTTTTTGTTCAACCACTAGGTCCCAACGATAGACAAGAGGGACTTGCTGGGTGGCACTGGCATCTTGCCAGTGCCGCCAAGAACGCGCTGCCAACCTCCCCGCCCACCTGATTCCCTCCGACCAGAACGCCAACTAGGATAGAAGTCGCGCTCGCCGCCTTGCCGCTCGAAGCCACGCCTTCGGGCGCGGCCGAACCCAGGCAACCCACCCGCCCACGACCCTCCGCAGGTGTCCCACGTGAATGCGTCGCCATTGCACCTTGTGCGTCTACCGGCCGCCATCCTGTGGCTGGCCATTGGCACCTCCGCATTGCTCGCCGACGACGAGCAGCCGATTGCCATTGCCGCGGTGCGGCACGAAGGCCCGGTCGACTTCGAAAAAGAGGTCCTGCCGATCTTCACCAAGAACTGCACGGCCTGCCACAACGCCAGCGCCGCCGAAGGCGACCTGGTGCTGGAGACGCCGCGGACGATCCTCAAAGGCGGCTTCTCCGGTCCGGCGGTCGTGCCGGGCAACAGCGGCGAAAGCCTGCTGATGAAGGCCGCCGCGCATCTCGAAGAGCCCTACATGCCGCCGGCCGACAACAGCGTTGAAGCAGTCAACCTCACCGGCGACCAACTCGGCCTGATCAAGCTATGGATCGATCAAGGCGCCACCGGCGAAGTCAGCGGCGCCGCGTCGATCGCGTGGCAGTCGTTGCCCCACGGCATGAACCCAATTTACGCCGTGGCCATGAGTCCCGACGGACAAATCGCCGCCTGCAGCCGCGCCAATCAAATCTTCATTTACAATCTGGCCAGCGGCGCGCTGCTGGCGCGACTCACCGATCCGGCCTTGGTCGAGTCGGGTCTGTACAAGCAGCAAGGTGTTGCGCACCTCGACCTGGTGCAAGCTCTGGCCTTCAGCCCCGACGGTGATTTGCTGGCCTCGGGCGGGTATCGCGAGGTAAAGCTCTGGCGCCGCCCGCACGGCGTCCGCCGCGCCGATTTGCCCGCCACTGCCTCCGCCGTGCAGGCGATTTCCGTCAGTCCCGATGGCAAGTGGGCGGCCGTGGGTGAGGCCTCTGGCGAAATCAAGCTGTGGGATCTGGCCACGCTCAAGGATCCCAAAGCGCTGGCCGGACATACGGCCGCCGTGAGCGATTTGGAGTTTCTGCCCGACGGCTTGAAGCTGGTCTCCGCGTCCCAGGACAAGACGGTCCGTTTGTGGAACGTCGCCGATGGCGCTGCAGTGACACAATTGGAAACGCCCGCGGCGGTCAACGCCCTGGCCGTCATTGCCGACGGAACCCAAGTGGCCACCGGCGGCGCCGACAACATCATTCGCTTGTGGTCGCTGCCCGCCGAGGCCGGCGCGGCCATTGCGGCGGTCAAGGACATTCTGGGCCATGTCGGCCCCGTCACGGCGCTAACTGCTTCTGCAAGCGACAAAGGCCAGCTCATCTCGGGTAGCGGAGACGGCACCATTCGCATCTGGAACCTGGCCGACGGCAAGGAACTTCGCCAAAGCAACCACGGCGCGGCCGTGACGGCGCTTGCCGTGCGACCCGACGGCAAGCAACTCGCTTCGGCTGGGGCCGACAACTTGATCAAACTTTGGAACGCCGCCGACGGCCAGCCGTGGGCCGCGTCGGACAAGCAGCCCATCGCCCCCATGAAGGGCGACGCGCAGGCGCAATTCCAAGTGGCACGGCTCACGCAATCGCAGGCGCTGGCCACCGCCAAGCTGGCCGACGACAAGAAAGCACTGGCCGATGCCGAGGCGGCGATCATCAGCGCCTCGCAAAAAGTCACCGCCACGCAGTCCGCCCAGGCCGAGGCCGCCAAGGCGCTCAACGAAAAGCGCGAGGCCGCCAAAGCGCCCACGGCGGCCAAGGAAGCCGCCGACAAGGAGTTGGCCGCGATCAAAGAAGCGCTCACCGCGGCCAACGACGCGGCGGCCAAAGCCAAAGCCGCCGCGGAAAAAGACACTGCCAACGCGGAACTGGCCAAGGCCAACGAAGAAGCCGCCAAGGCAGCGCAAGCAGCGGACGCCAAGGTTAAAGAAATCGAAAAGAAGGTTGCCGATGCGGCGGCGGCACTGGCCAAGGCCAGCCAGGAAGTCACCACGGCCGAGTCGGGCAACACGGCCGCCGAGCAAGCCGCTCAGGCAGCAGTGGCTTCCGTCAAAGGCGCTGTCAACGCGGTTCCAGGGGCCGAGCAGTCCGTGAAGAACGCCGAAGCGGCGCTGGCCCAGGCAAACACCAACCTGGAGACTGCCAAACAAACTGACGCCGCGGCAGACAAACCGGTGCGCGCTTTGGCTTATTCGGCGGATGGCACGCAACTGGCCAGTGCCAGTGACAACGGACTGGTGCGCGTCTGGGCCGGCGACAACGGTTTACCAGCCGACACCTTCGCTGGGCATCAATCCCCGGCGCTGGCCGTCGCGTTCCTGCCCGATGGGGCCGTGCTCTCTGGCGGCGCCGACAACGCCGTCTTTGTGTGGAATGCTGGCCCGCAGTGGACGCTGCAGCGCACGATCGGAAGCGCCGGCGACGCTTCCACGTTCGTCGACCGCGTCACGGCGCTCGCTTTCAGCCACGACGGCACGCGTCTGGCCGCCGGAGGCGGAGAGCCGTCGCGCAGCGGCCAATTGAAGATCTTCAACGTGGCCGACGGAGCACTCGCTTTGGAAGTACCCGACGCTCACAGCGACACGATCTTCAGCCTGGCATTCTCGCCCGATGACCAACACCTGGCCTCGTCGGCGGCCGATCGCTTCGTCAAGGTGTTCAACGCAACCCGTGGGGCCCACGAGAAATCGTTCGAAGGCCACACGCACCACGTGTTGGGCGTGGCCTGGCAGTGGGATGGCAAGGTGCTGGCCAGTTGCGGCGCCGACAACGTGATCAAAGTCTGGGATTTCATCACCGGCGACCAGCGCCGCACCGTGCCCGGCTTCGGCAAGGAGATCACCTCGATCGCCTTCGTCGGCATGACGCCGCGCGTGCTGGCCAGCTCGGGCGACAACACGGTGCGCCTGGTCAACGTGGACAACGGCAAGATCGAACGCAACTATGCCGGCCCCACCGATTTCATGTACGCCACCGGCGTCAGCGCCGACGGTAAACGCCTGATCTCCGGGGGCCAGGCAAGCTCACTGTTCGAATGGCTGGTCGACGACGGCCAACTGCTGCGCACGCTGGCGGCGCCCAAGCCGGAAGAGAACCAGCCGCAAACCGCGCAGGCCAGCGGTGGGTGATTGTCGCTCTCCCGCACGGAGCCAGGGGAGACGTGCGGGCGTGCCTCACGCTTGTCCCATGAGCGTCAATCGCAGCAAATTCAGCGCTGCTTTGCCCGCTCTTGGCACCCAGATCGACGGATGCCCTAGCAGCGACGTTGCCTTGACGGTTACTTTGTCCGGCCCGGCCAGGGCGAAGTGGAATGGCACGTCGTGGTCGCGTTTGCCGTCGACCTCCTCGGGAAACGGGCCGACAACCAAGGCATAGTCGGCGTCCGATTGCTCGCGCACATGCGCGGCGAGCGCTTCGGCCACTTCGCGCGACGCCGGGCCAAACTGTCCAACCAGGTCGAGCGACGTACCCAAAGATTGCACGAGCATGGAAGGACTGTGCAGGACCTGCCCGCCCAAGAAATGATGTTTGCCGCCCGCGGCGCGGCTCAGCCACTTTGCCAATGCGCCGGCGGTGCCCACTTCCGCGGTGACCAGGGTACGCCCCGTTTGCTCCAACAACTGCACCACGGCGTCTTCCAGCTCGTCGTCTTCCTCGCCAAACACCAGCGAGCCCAGGCACTCGCGGATCGTGGCCACGGTCGGCTCCATGCCGAGGAAGCAATCCTCGGGCGTGGCGCCCATGGCCGTGATGCGCAGCGTGATCGTGGCGGCGTGTACCGTGATGCCGACCGACGGCTGCCGCCCGCGACGAATCAAGTCGGGCAGCATCTGCTCCAGGTGGCTTTCGCCCGCGCCAAAGCATTTGATCCTCCGGTGGCGAATGACCCGCGCGGCGCCGGAGAGCGAGGTCACGGCCGGTACGATCGTATGGGCGAACATCTCGAACATTTCGGCCGGCACGCCCGGCAAGGCAAACACGTGGCACACGCCGCCGCCGGTGCGCGGCACCTCCATCCAGATGCCCGGCGCCGTGCCGTTCTTGTTGTAAATGATGCGGCTGCCCGCGGGAAACATGGCCTGCACGCGATTCGACTCCGGCATGTCGCGCTTGAACCGCGCAAACAGTCCGGCAATGTAGTCGAGCGATGCCTGATCGAGTTCCAACGGCACGCCGGCCACCGCGGCCAGCGCCTCGCGCGTTAGATCGTCGGCTGTCGGTCCCAAACCGCCGGTGGCCACCACCACGTCGGCCCGGTCGATCGCCGTGCGAAACACAGCCGCGTTGGCGGCCAGGTCGTCGGCCACCGTGGTGTGATACATCACGCGCACGCCCAATTCGCCCAGTCGTTCGCTGAGCCACTGGCTGTTGGTGTCCAGGCGCTGACCGCTGGTCAGTTCGTCGCCAATCGAGACCACTTCGGCAATCAGATCGGGCATGGCAGGTGTCCAGAAGAAGTTGCGGTTCTTTGGCCGCCATTGTGCCATGCCGCGGCAAGCAGGCCAATTGGCGCCAACAACCGCCAACCGCTCGCTGAACTTGCAAGAAATCAGCACCAATCAATCCCCGTGCCCCGATCCTCACGAGCACCGCCGCTCGATGGGCAACGCGGCTGAACTCTTGCGAGTTCAGCTACCGGCGCGGATGCGGCGTGTGTTGTGCCGGTCGTGAGGTTCATGTCGGGATCCTTGCCCGAGGCTGCTATACTTTGGTCACAAGGGGGAGCCGATCGATGACACGCGTCGAACTGCCCGTCGAGGGCATGACCTGCAACAACTGCGTCCGCCACGTCACCGAGGCGCTGGAAGCGGTGCCAGGCGTCGAGCACGCCGAAGTGAGCCTCGAAGAAAAGCGTGCCACGGTCGACGTGAACGATGGAGTGGCCAGCCGCGACCAACTGGCGGCTGCCGTGCAAAAGGCCGGCTATCGCGTGCCCGAGCCGGTGCAAATCGGCATGCCCGCCGCCCAGCACGCTACCGGCCATCAACACCCCGGCGAACATCAGGGTTCCAGCGCGCCCGCGGCAGAGCAGGGGGGTGACGCCGCGGAGAAGGACGAAACGCTGCTGCTCGACATCGAGGGCATGAGCTGTGCCAGTTGCGTCTCGCGGATTGAAACGGCGCTGGCGCGCGTGCCCGGCGTCAAAGCCGCGCGAGCCAACCTGGCCACCAACCAGGCCGCGGTCGAAGTGGAACACGGCCATGCCCACGTGGAACACCTCGTTTCGGCAGTGAAGCGGGCCGGTTACAAGGCCAGCATGCCGTCGGAGGACGAACATGCGCACCACTCGGCCATGGTTGGCGAGCACGAATTGATGCTCTGGCGGCGGCGGTTGATCACCGGCGCCGTGCTGCTGACGCCGCTGATCGTGCCGCACCTCCTGGGCCTGCTGGGCATCGAGGCGCTGCAAGGCGCATGGGTCGGCTGGGTGCAACTGGCCTGCGCCACGGTGCTGCAGGTTTACGTGGGCTGGCCGTTCTATGTCGGCGCATGGCGGCGGGCGATCCACTTTTCCACCAACATGGACACGCTGGTGGCCATTGGCACGTTGGCGGCCTATGGCGCCGGCATCTATGGAATGTTTGCGCCGGAGCACGCTGCCTCCAGCACGTCCGACCACACGATGAGCCTGATGGACGCCGGGATGATCCTGACGTTTATCACGCTGGGTAAATACCTGGAGGCACGGGCCAAAGGGCGGGCTTCGGCCGCGATTCGCAAGTTGCTCGACTTGGCGCCCCCCGCGGCGAACGTCGAGCGCGACGGCCGCGTGGTCACCATTCCGCCCGCCGAAGTCGCAATCGGAGAGACCATGGTCGTGCGGCCCGGCGAAAAGGTGCCGCTCGATGCCGAAGTGCTCTCGGGCAACTCGAGCATGGACGAATCCTGGCTGACGGGCGAGTCGATCCCGGTCGAGAAAGGCCCCGGCGACAAGGTACTGGCCGGCACCATCAACGGACAGGGTTCTCTCACCGCGCGTGTGACCCAAACCGTGGGCAAGACGGCGCGTAGCGCAAGTGGTCGAGTTGGTGCGGCGTGCTCAGGAGTCGAAGACCGAGGTGCAGCGTCTGGCCGATCAGGTTGTTTCGTGGTTCGTCCCCGCGGTGCTGGGCATTGCCGCGGTGACGTTTCTAGTGTGGGGCTTTGCAGCCGGCGCCTGGCTGACCGGACTGGCAGCCACGGTTGCCGTGCTGGTGGTGGCGTGTCCTTGTGCCTTGGGACTGGCCACTCCCACCGCCATTCTCGTGGCCAGCGGCCGTGGAGCGGAGCAGGGCATTCTTATCAAGGAAGCCCACGCGCTGGAGATTGCCGGGCGAGTGACCACGGTCGTATTGGACAAAACGGGCACCGTGACGCTCGGCAAGCCGCAAGTCACAGCCGTTCTACCCACCGACGGCGTCTCCGAAGACGAACTTTTGGCCACGGCCGCGGCGGCGGAACAGCACAGTCAACATCCGTTGGGCAAGCCGATCGTGCAGGCGGCCGAACAGCGCAAGCTCAAACTGCCGCCGGCCGATTCGCTCGAGGTCGTGCCCGGCCAAGGCGTGACGGCGCACGGACCCAAGGGCGACGTATTGGTGGGCAACGAGCGGCTATTGAACGACCGCCACATTGATTTCAGTGTCCACCGGGACGAAATCAACAAGTTGCGCGCCGAAGGCCAGGCGCCGCTGTTGGTCGCCGCGGGTCGGAAATACCTCGGCCTGATTGCCGTGGCGGATCCCATCGCGCCCCATAGCCGCGACGCGATCGAGCAACTCCACGCGCTGGGGTTGCGGGTTCAACTGCTCTCCGGCGACCACCGCGCGATCGCCGAACGCGTGGCGCGCGAAGTCGGCATCGACGCCGTCACCGCCGAAGTGCTGCCCGGCGAAAAGCAAAACGTCATCAACCAACTCCGCGCAAGGACAGACGGTCGCCATGGTGGGCGACGGCATCAACGACGCTCCGGCGCTGGCCGCGGCCGACCTGGGAATCGCCATCGGTTCGGGCTCGGACATCGCCATGGAGACCGCCGATATCGTCATTGTGGGTAACGACTTACGCGGAGCGTCCCGCACGGTGGGATTGGCCCGGGCGACGCTGCGCACGATCAAGCAGAACCTGGCGTGGGCCTTTGTCTACAACGTGATGTTGATCCCGGTGGCCGCGGGCGTGCTGATGCCGATCATCGGCTTTCGCTTGCCGGGCGTGGCGGCCGCCGCCGCGATGGCGCTGTCGAGCGTGTCGGTCGTCAGCAACAGTCTTTTGTTGCGCGTCCGGAAGTTGCAGTGAAGCGCCGAGGCCGTTGAATCGGCTCGATCGCGCCACGAACTGAACTACTACCGGCTGAAGCCGGTAGGTTCGAGGAGAATCGTGGCTACGGACTGAAGTCCTGCGCTCACGATTTGGTAATGCGGAAATTGTCGCCGCCATCGTCAGGCTCAGTGCCTTGTTGTTGGCGGATATATTCTTGGATCACCTCGTCAGTCACGTTGCCGCTGGATGCCACAAAGTAGCCGCGGGCCCACAAATGCCGACCCCAGAACTCTTTTTGCAGATGCTTGAACTCCATCAGCAACTTCCGCGAGCTTTTGCCCTTGATGTACTGCATGGCCTTGCTTGGCGACAGATTCGGCGGACAGGACAGCAGCACATGCACATGGTCGCGAGACACCGAGCCCTCCAAAATCTCGATTTCGTTGGTTCTACACACTTCTCGCACCAGTTCCCGCAGCCGCATTCCGACCGCATCGGCCAAAATGGGCTTCCGATACTTGGTGATCCACACAAAATGGTACTTCAGGTCGAAACGGCTATGCGAACTCGTGCGGTACTTTTCCATCCCCAAATTCTAGCAAACGAAGAACCTAAAGGTTTCGCCTGAAGGCGAGGGTTTTAGACCCATCGCAAGGACAATAAATTTTGGTCTCCGTCAAGAAAACTGCACAACTGTACTTGTCATATCGTGCGCGGTTCGTACATTGATACCTCAACCAAACGAGTTGGTTTGGTTCCATCGCAATGGCAGCTCGGTTCGGCCGTCCCCAGCTCGGCTCCGAGGGATGCCGTTGCAGGTAACACCATGTTAGGAGGACGTATCATGGCCAAGAAGAAAAAGAAGGCTGCGAAGAAGGCCCCCAAGAAGAAGGCCAAGAAGAAGAAGTAGCAGCGCAGCCGGTAGAACTTCTCGGCGAAAATCATTCACCGCGAAGTTGACCCACGAAACCCGACGAGAAAGGGGCATCCAAAAAGTTTGGGTGCCCCTATCGTTTTGCGCTGGAGAGATTCGCGCCGAGCACTCGAGCGCCTATTTCTTTCCCTCACGCTCAGTCGCTGGGAAACGGCACTGGCTCGTCGTTCATCTGCGCCAGTGCGTTGCGGGCGGCACGCTGTTCGGCTTCTTTCTTGTTGCGTCCCCAGGCAGCGCCGAAGCGCAAATCACCGACCTGCGCCGCGATCTTGAAGCACTTGCTGTGGTCCGGTCCTTTTTCGTCCAACAGCAGGTAGGCCGGCGTCGAACCGTTTTCGCGCTGCGACATTTGCTGCAACAGCGATTTGTAGTTGCCGCCCAACTCGCCCGCGGCGGCCAGTTCGATTTCCGGCTCCATGAACCGCTGGATAAAGTCGCGGGCCGCCGGGTCGCCGCCGTCGAGATAGATGGCCGCGGCCAGCGATTCAAACACGTCGGCCAGCACCGAGGGCGGAACCGTGGGGTGCATGGTCATGCCCTTGCCCAGAATCAGGAACTCCTGCATGCCAAGCGCTTCGCTGATCTTGGCGCAGGTCTGGCGGCTGACGACCACGCTTTTGATCTTGGTCAGGTCCCCTTCCAGGTACTCGGGGTACGAGACGTAGAGGAGTTCGCAGACGACGGCCCCCAGAATGGCGTCGCCGAGGAACTCCAGCCGCTCGTTCGAGGCCAGCCGGTGCTGGGCGCCCGAGGCATGGGTCAGCGCGGCGCTCAGTAGCGTTTTGTCCCGGAACGTATAGCCAATGCGACGCTCACAACGGGCCAATTCCGGCAGTTGCTCGTCCAGCGGCGCAGCAAAACGGGCCGTATCGGACATGAATCGGAGTCCCTCGGAACCTGACGGGGGTGGGTGCCGTCAATTTCACGTAACCCTAACCAAGCAAATGGCTTTTGTCAATCTCGGCCGATCGCCCCTCGGCATTGGAAACGGCTAGAATTCTATTGCCGTGAGCCCGGCCCTTCCCAAGAATAGTGGGGGCCCCGCCAGACCCGATATTGCCGCCTGAAACCTCCCTGCGATGAACCCGAAATGTATGGTTTGCGTAGGGGATTAAGAGTTGCACTCATTCCAGCGGTCGTTACACAGAAACAGCAAGTCAGCTAACTCGTTCCAAGGAGGACTGCCATGTCCGTCGCCCCGTTACGAAAACATCCCCGCATCGCGGTGGCCGCGGCCCTGTTGATTGCCCTCGGCTCGGTGGCCGCGCTCGAGCGCACCGGCGCCATTGGCCAAGAACCGGCCATGGCGCCCAATCCCGCGGCGATTCAACATGCCAATATGTTGTCCGAGGCGTTCAATCACGCCGCCGAAGTGGCGATGCCCAGCGTCGTCACCATCTATAGCAAGACCAAATCGCAACCGGTCTCGGGCGTACACCCGGGCAACGGCCGCAATCCTTTCAAAGGTACGCCGTTCGAGGAATTCTTCGAGGGTCGTGACTTCGAACAGTTCGGCCAGCAAATGCCCAACCATCCCCGCCAGGGAATGGGCTCCGGCGTGATTATCGATCGCTCGGGCATCGTGCTGACCAACAACCACGTGGTGGAAGGCGCCGACGAGGTCATCGTCCATTTGGCCGATGGCCGCAATTTCGAAGCCGAGAACATCAAAACCGACTCGCAGACCGATCTGGCCGTTTTGCAGATCAAGGGGGCGGGTACGCTGCCGGCCGCCACACTGGGCGATTCGGACAAGCTGCGCATCGGCGACTGGGTGATGGCTATCGGCAACCCGTTCGAACTCGAACAGACGGTTAGCGCCGGCATCATCAGCGGCAAGGGGCGCGAGCTTCCTTCTTCCGCCCGCCAGGTTCGTACTCGCTTCCTGCAAACCGATGCGGCCATCAATCCGGGCAACTCCGGCGGTCCGCTCGTCGACTTGCACGGACACGTGATTGGTATCAACACGGCGATTGCCACCAACACGGGCACCTACTCGGGCATTGGCTTTGCCGTTCCGGTAAACGTCGCCAAGTGGGTCACCAACCAGTTGATCAACTCCGGCAAGGTCGAACGGGCCTGGCTGGGTGTCGGCATCCGTCCGATCTCGCCCGAGATGGCTCAGGCCTTCGGTGCTCACCCCGGTTCGGGTGCGCTCGTCACCGACGTCGGCAAGAACACTCCGGCGGCGGAAGCGGGCTTCAAGCCTGGCGACATCGTGATGAAGTTCTCGGGCACCGACGTGGCCGATCCGGCCGAGTTGCAACGTCTGGTCGAGCGTGTGCCGATCGGCAGCAAGCAATCGGTCGAAGTGTTGCGTGACGGCAAGACCATGACGCTCACCGTCGCTCCCAAGGCGCTGCCCGACGAGTTGGTATTCGCCTCGCAGCGCAGCCCACGCGACGAGCCTACGGCGATCACGCCGGAGGCCTTCGAGGACAACGACCTGGGATTGGAAGTTTCCGACCTGACCGCCGAAAAGGCATCGGCCGCGGGCTTGAAGCCCAACGAAGGTGTGCTGATTACCGCGGTGAGTCCGGATAGTCCGGCGTTTGAGAGGGGCCTGCACGAAGGGATGGTCATCCTCAAAGTCGGCAAGAAAGACGTCAAGAGCGTGGAAGAGTTCAAGGCCGCTCTAAAGGGCCAATCGCTCGAGCAGGGTATCCTGCTCTACGTTCACGCTCGCAACGGTAACGACTTCGTGTTGCTGAAGGATTAGCCTCTCACGGGCCATCGGCCCTGGGAGAGCGGCCTGCACAAAAGCCACCCAAGGAGTTGCCAAAAACGCCGCGGTTTGTTGCATGCTCGGCGTCTGGTAGCAAGGCCAGGGGCGTCCGGTCGAACCGGGCGCCCCTTTTTTGCGCCGAAAGAGGGAATTGCCCCTCGATCGAGTGAACACTTGACCGCGCCCCGCGGTACCCGAACAATTCCCATGGGCCGACCTCCTCCCTCGCCGATTTCGCGGCGATGTACGTATCGCATGCAACCGCGCATGGGCACCGTGGCCAACACGCGTCTCTCGAAGAGTTGCGAGCATGATGGCGGATCAACCACGCATCGCGATTGGAACCACGCAGGCCAAGGCCGACGGGACCGCTTTGTTGTGGGCCTTGATGGACGTGTTGGAAACCAACGGCGTCCGCGTGCAAGAGTTTCTTTCGCGTGCCTGTTTTCCACTTCATGACGGCGCCACGGCGATTACGGGTCAATCGCCGCGCCACTTGGACAGTTGGCTAATGTGTCCCGAAGTCTGCCGCAGCCTGTTTCTGCGCGGCACGCGCTGGTGCGACCTGGCTATCGTCGAGGGATGTTTCGACTTCCATGGCTCGTCCGGCGAAAAAGGGGGCAGCCTGGCCACGCTGTGCGATTGGCTCGACCTGCCGCGGCTGGCGACCGTCGACGTCCGGCTACTAGGCGGCTGCTGCCTGCCCGAGCGACCGGCCGGCGTGGAAGGCCTGTTGCTCGACGGCGTGCGCGACGTAAGCGAGGCCTGCCGCTGGCAAACTCATTTCGAGGCCCATTGGAACGTGCCCGTGTTGGGTTGGCTGCCCGCGGTTGCAGAGCTTCGCGAGTTGATCCAACATCTGCCGCCGGGGCGACACCCGTGCGTGGAGCTTTGCCATGCTTTGGGACAGCAGCTCGCGAGCAGGCTGAAATGGGACGCACTATGCCGTTTTGCCGTAAACCGCCCAAGCAAAGCCGAAGCTTCGGTCGAATGTCCTTTGCCTGCCTGTCGGACCCAATCGCTCAACCGTCCGTTGCAGGTGGCCGTGGCATGCGACGAGGCTTTTGGCGGCTACTTTCCCGATACGCTGGAACTTCTGGAGGCGCGCGGCGCGCGAGTTTGTGATTTCTCACCGTTGCGCGACGACCGCCTGCCGCCCGGCACCGACGTCGTGTACGTCGGTTGCGGCCATCCCGAGTTGTTCGCCGAAGCGCTGGCCGGCAACGATTGCATGATGCTCTCGCTCAAGAGCCATCTCTGCTCGGGCCGGCGCATTTATGCCGAGTGCGGCGGGCTGGCCTATCTGGCCCACGAACTCGAAATGCCCGACGGCACGCACTGGCCGATGGTCGGCGCGTTGAACGTCACGGCCTGCTATCACGACACCCCGACGCCGCCGGAAGCAACCGAACTGACGCTGCTGGCCGACACCTGGCTGGGCCAGTCGCCGCAGCACTGGCGCGGGTATCTCAATCCCCACTGGACCATCGCTCCGCACACGACCAGCGAGCGCTCGGTTGCGGAAAGCGGTCACGAGCTCGACGTGATCCACCGGCACCAGGCCATCGGCAGCCGGATGTACGTCGACTTTGCCGCGCGGCAGGACTTGCTCGACCGGTTCTTCGAGCCGCATCACCAGCCGCCCCCCGACGCGAACCTCGGCGGCTGCCGGCGACTCTAACTATCCGCAGGCGCTCCTGCCAGGCGTTCCACCGCTAGTAAGCCAGCGCCTTGCTTGGCATACTGGTGCGATTCGACAGCGACGATCCTTTTCAACTGGCAGGTCTTTTCACTTGGCGTGCGCGGGCGATCATGGCACTTCTGGGCGTCAATATCGATCACGTGGCCACGGTGCGTCAGGCCCGCCGCACCAACGAGCCCGATCCGGTTTGGGCGGCCACGCTGGCCGAACTGGGCGGCGCCGACGGCATCACGATCCATCTCCGCGAAGACCGCCGCCACATCCAGGACCGCGATCTGCGCGTGCTGCGGGAAACGGTCACCGTGAAATTGAATCTCGAACTGGCTTCCGCGCCGAGATCGTGGCCATCGCCTGCCAGTACAAACCGCACCAGGCCACGCTGGTGCCGGAGAAGCGAGAGGAAGTGACCACCGAGGGCGGGCTCGACGTGCTGGCCAATCGCCAGCGCGTCGCCGATGCGATCGAGCAACTGCGCGATGCTGGCATCTCGATCAGCCTGTTTCTCGATCCCGACGAACGTCAGATCACCGCCGCCGCCGAACTGGGCGCCGAAGCGGTGGAACTCCACACCGGCGAATATGCTCTGGCCGTCGGCGAGGAAAAACAGGCAGCCGAATTGGCCAAGCTGACCGCTGCCGCCAAGCAAGTCCGCGACGCCGGGCTGATCCTGCACGCGGGCCACGGACTCACCTATCGCAACGTCAAACCCGTGGCGGCCATCCCCGCCATGACCGAGCTGAACATCGGCCACAGCATCGTTGCCCGAGCACTGATGGTTGGCTTCGAACAGGCGGTGCGCGAGATGAAACGTTTGGTGTCGTAGCTGAATTCGCACGTATTTAGCCCGCGACATGCGCACATTGACCTGCCACCCCTGATTGCCACCCCACCGCGCACTTCGCTATGATGCGGCCTGACCCGGTACCCAGTGCAATTCGATCGAGCTTGTTGCCATGACTACCAAAGGCGAAGAGTTTTCCGGTTTGAGCGTTGCGCTCGTCACTCCATTTCGTGACGGCGCCGTCGACTACGATACGCTGCGCGCGCAGGTCGATTTCCAGGTCGACGCCGGCACGGTTTGCGTCTGTCCGGTGGGCACGACCGGTGAATCGCCGACGCTGTCGCACGACGAGCACGAACGGGTGATCGCCTCGGTGGTGGAATTCGCCGCCGGCCGCGTCAAAGTAATGCCCGGCACCGGCTCCAACAGCACGTCCGAAGCGTTGCGGCTGACCAAGTTCGCCAAGCAAGCTGGCGCCGATGCGGCGTTGGTGGTCGCTCCTTATTACAACAAGCCCACGCAAGAGGGCTTCTACCAGCACTTTCGCGCATTGGCCGAGACGGTCGACATTCCTATTTGCGTGTACAACATCCCTGGGCGCACGGGCAAGAACATCGAGCCGGAGACGATCGCCCGCCTGGGCGAGTTGCCCAGCATCACGATGGTCAAGGAGGCCACCGGCTCGATGGATCAGGCGTCGCAAGTGATGGCGCTGTCGAATCTGACCGTGCTATCCGGCGACGACAGCCTCACGCTGCCGTTGCTGGCGATCGGCGCCCGCGGCGTGATTTCGGTGGTGGGCAACATCATTCCTCAGGACATGATCGCGCTGGTCACCGCCTTTCAGAGCGGCAATCAGGCTGACGCGCTCAACTGGCATCGCAAGCTGTTCCCGCTGTGCCGGGATATGCTAGGGCTGGCCACCAATCCCATTCCCGTCAAAGCCGCCATGCAGATGCTGGGGCGCGACACGGGCGAGCTTCGCATGCCGATGACGCCTCTGGACGGCCCCAGCGAAGCCAAGCTCCGCAAGACGCTGGGGCACTATGGGTTGCTGTAGCTGACCGCGGTGCCGGGAAACCCCGCCAAATTCGCTCAGCCGTTGAAAAGCGGTCCAGTTGTAGCCGTTGCGCCGGTCGTCAGCGGACAATTTTCTCGGCCGTGGCACGGCGAACAAATCGCGAAAGCACGCGATTTTGAGAGGGGTTTTTTGATTTCGATACGACTTGTGGGCGTGCACCCGCATTGCGCGGCTCTGCGAAGTGCCATCCGCCAACTGGGCGTTGTTGACGTATGGTTCAAGTTGCGTGGGAACTCGCGACGCGGTTTGCAGATTTCCGGGACGCAGGTTTGCGATGATTGTGCCAGAGTCTTGGTGGCTGCTGCTTATCGGCATCACGCTGCTGACGTCCGCCGCCGTGTTCGGATATCGGTTTGGCCGCGCGCGGTCTCGCCGCGTAGGGGCCGAGCGTTCCGGCCAGCGCACCGAGATCCAACGGGCGCTGTCGGTCATCGAAGACTTGAATGGCATTGCCGCGCGGCTGCGCAAGGCAATCTCGCAGCATGGCGGCGCCACGCGGCGCTTCACGTCCAGACTGACGCGCTGCGCAGCGCGCCGGACTTCTCGCATCACGATCTGTGCGACCGCGCCGAGGAAATGCTCAAACACGCCAACCGGCTGACGGGCGAAATCTCGTTTGCCTACGCCAGTCTGCTGCAACAGATGACGCAACTTTCCGCCTTCACCGAGCTGCGTGCCGACCCGCTCACCGGCGCGGCCAATCGGCAGGCGCTCGACGAAGCGCTCGGCGAAATTCTCGCCGGACTTTCGCGGCATTCGACGCCCACGACGCTGGCCTTTGTCGACATCGACTTCTTCACGCAACTCAACGACTCGCGCAGCAGGCTGCAGGGCGACCGCGTGCTGGTGGCGCTGGTCGAACTGTTGCGAACGCAGATTCGCCCTTGCGATTTGCTGGCCCGCTACGGCGGCGAAAAGTTCGTGATCGTGATGCCCCAGACCGATCTATCCGTGGGAGCCGACCTGGTTGAAACCATGCGCCGCGCCATCCAGTCGAAGCTGCCGGTGACGGTGAGCGCGGGTCTGGCCGCTTCGGCCCATGGAGACACGTGCGGCACGCTGTTCAACCGGGCCGAAAGCGCGGTGGCCAAGGCCAAAGGCGCCGGCCGCAACTGCGTCTACCTTCACGAAGGCACGCTGGGACGCATCGTGGGATTCGAGGCCAGGCCGGCGGCGTTTGCAGCCACAACGGCTCTGTCAAGAATTTCTCTGTTCGCGTGAACTACCAAGGATTCGCATGCGTCCCAACAATGCCAGACATCGCAATACGGCTGGCTTGCGCGCTTTGAACACCGTTTGCCTTGGCGACGATTCGCACGCTACAATCCCCAGTCCGCACTCGATTCGTGCCGCACGCCCCGCCCAAGGGATTGTGTGGACAGGATTTCCGCTGAGTGAAATGGCGCAACTAGTGCGGCTTTTGGCCGCTTGAGCGTCGTCGGTCATGGCCGCCGGCCCCAAGGGGACCGCGTGGCCGACGGCGTGATGACGGAATGACTATGCCGCTTACTTATGACGACGTTGTCGAAGCGCAGCAGCGCATCGCCAGTGGCATTTACGAGTCGCCGTGCCCCGCGTCGATTCCTCTCTCGGAGCTGGCCGGCTGCCAGGTTTTTTGCAAGCTGGACTACCTGCAACGGACCGGCAGCTTCAAGGAGCGCGGCGCGCGCAATGCTTTGCTGCTGCTGCCCGCGGCGCAGCGATCGCGCGGAGTCATTTCCGCGTCGGCCGGCAACCATGCCCTGGGCCTGGCCTATCACGGCAAGCTGCTGAGTATTGGCGTCACGGTTGTCATGCCCAAGTACGCGCCGCTCATCAAGCAAAGCACCTGCCGCCGCTTCGGCGCGCAGGTCATCCTCTTTGGCGAAACATTCCAAGAGGCGTTTGACCGGGCCCACGAACTGGCTTGCGAGCGGCAACTGCACTACATCCACGGCTTCGACGACCCAGCGATCATTGCCGGCCAGGGAACGGTCGGGCTGGAGATTCTGGAGCAGGTGCCCGACGTCGAAGCGATCGTCGTGCCGGTGGGCGGTGGCGGACTGCTGGCGGGCATCGCGCTGGCCGTGAACCATCTGCGCCCCGAGGTACGACTGTTCGGCGTCGAGGCACAACGCGCGCCCGGCTTCGTCGCGGCGCAATCGGCCGGTCATCCGGTGCGCGTGCCGGTCGAACCCACGCTGGCCGACGGACTGGCGGTGTCCAAGGTGGGCGAGTTGGCCTTTTCGCTCGCCGCGCCGCGCGTCGAGCGCGTGGTTACCGTCGACGAGGAATCGATTGCGCTATCGATGCTGCGACTGGTCGAGTTGGAAAAAAGCGTCGTCGAAGGCGCCGGCGCCACCACGCTGGCCGCCTGCATGGCTGGCAAGCTGCCCGAGATCGCCGCACTGCGCACCGTCTTGGTGCTCTCTGGCGGCAACGTGGATCCGTCGGTCCTGGGACGCGTGATTGACATTGGGCGGGTGGCCGACGGCCGCCTCTGCCGCTTCACCGCCGTGGTGAGCGACCGTCCGGGCGGACTGGCCCGCTTGACGCAAGTCATCGCCGACGCCGGCGCAAGCATTCAAGACATCCTGCACGATCGGGCTTTTGCCGGACCCGACGTCGGGCTGGCCCACGTGCTCTGCACGGTTGAAACGGAAGACCGCCAACACATGGAACGCGTGTTCGCGCGACTTTCCGCTGCCGGCATTCGCGTACTGAGCGATTTCGATCAGCAGGAGGGACCCGGAGCATGACCGCCAGCGTATCCGATCGAGCGCAGGTACTGCAGCAAACGGCCGACCACGTGCGCCGATTGTTGAGCGACGATGCCTCGGGCCACGATTGGTGGCACATCGACCGGGTCAGGCAATTGGCGCTGCACATCGGCCGGAGCGAACAGGCCGATTTGTACGTCGTGGAACTGGCGGCGCTGTTGCACGACATTGCCGATTGGAAGTTTCACGACGGCGACCTTGCCGTTGGTCCGCGGCGAGCCGCCGATTGGCTGGCCGGATTGGGCGTCGATCGGGCCACGATCGACCAGGTGGCCGAGATTATCGCCCAGGTGTCATACAAAGGGGCCGGTGTCGCCACGCCGATGAAAACGCTGGAGGGCGCCGCCGTACAAGACGCTGACCGGCTCGACGCGCTGGGCGCGATCGGCATTGCCCGCACGTTTGCCTATGGCGGACATGCCGGCCAGCCGATGCACGACCCGACGCTGGCGCCGCGGCCGCACGATTCGTTCGCAGCGTATAAGAGCGCCAAGAGCACGACGATCAATCACTTTTACGAGAAGTTGCTGCTGTTGAAGGATCGCCTGCAAACGCCCACCGGCCGACGCCTGGCCGCCGAGCGGCATGCGTTCGTGCAGCAATTTCTCGATCGGTTTCACTTGGAATGGCGAGGAGAGGCTTAAGCGCGACACAATGAGCGAGTTTCACGGAATCATTTTCGATTGCGACGGCACGTTGGCCGACACGATGCCCAGCCACTACGAAGCCTGGATGACGATCCTCGCCCGCTATGAACTGGCGATGACGGAAGACCGCTTTTACGCGCTGGGGGGCTGGCCCACGCGCAAAGTGGCCGAACTGTTGGCGTGCGAGGCCGGCCGCACGATCGACATCGACCAACTGGCCGAGGAAAAGGAATTGCTGTTCGAGCAGTTCGTGCACCTGGTGCAGCCCATTGGGCCGGTGTTTGATGTGGTGCAAGCCCACCGCGGCAAGCTGCCGATTGCCGTGGCCACCGGCGCCGTGCGTCCGATCTGCGAACGCATTCTGCGGCAAATCGAACTTCACGACGCGTTCGACGCCATCGTGAGCGCCGACGACGTCGAGCACCACAAGCCCGCGCCTGACATTTTTCTGGAAGCGGCCCGTCGCCTGGGCGTCGATCCGAAGCGCTGCTGCGTTTATGAAGATACCGACCCAGGCATTGAAGCGGCCCGGCGAGCCGGCATGGAGCCGATCGACGTCCGCAAGTTTCATACCCCCCGCCGCGTCACCTGACGCAATGGTCGCATTCACGAACGGAGCACGATCCGATGATCGATTTTGGCGCCACATTCTCCGCGGGACTTGCTTATCAGGACTTTCTGCAGCAGCACGGCACCGACGAGCATCGCCGTCGCTGGCAGGGCATGTACGACCGCGTGCAACTCACCGCTGCCCAGCGCGATCTGCTGGCTTCCTTTCAGCGCGAGATGAAAGTCCTTTGCTTCGCCGGCGCGTGGTGCGGCGATTGCGTGAACCAGTGCCCCATATTCGAGCACTTCGCGCAGGCCAACCCTAAGATCGCGGTGCGCTATTTCGATCGCGACACGCATCCCGACCTGGGAGCGGAGCTGAAGGTGTGCGGCGGCGCCCGCGTGCCGGTGGTGGTGGTTCTCAGTGAAGACGACGCCGAGGTCACCCGCTTCGGCGACCGCACGCTCGCGCACTATCGCAAACTGGCCGCCGATCAATTAGGGCCATCCTGCCCCACGGGCCTGGTCCCGCCCGAACAAGAGTTGATCAACACGGTCACGCAAGAATGGCTCGACATCTTCGAGCGGGCGCAGCTTATTTTGCGCACCGACGCCCGGCTGCGGGAAAAGCACGGGGACTGACGCGGGGGGAGACCGGCATCCCGCCGGTGCCACGCTTGCTATATCGACGGCGTCGAATAGTCTTGGACTGAAGGTCCAATCCATTGAACCTTGGGCTGAAGGCCCAAACCATACCAGCCAGGGGCAATTGCCTGGTTTGGGCACGTCGCGCCTGATGCGAGCCCTGAAGGGGTGATCGATGGACTCGTGTGCGCGGCGTTGCTGTTGTGTGCCGCCCCGATGGGGATTGGACGAATCTGGATACCGACGATTCCAGGGGCGATGCCCCCGTCTGGTATAGGTCGGGCCGTTGGCCCTCGATTGGCACTGTCACTCGCCGCGAACTCGAGAACACGATGCTGGATCGCGCGCTACTGCCGCATTAGTAAAGCGCCGTCGACAGTCGCCGGCGATATTCGCTTACCAACGGGGAATCGTCGGGCAGCAGGCGGAACACGTCGACCATCAATTCTCGGGCGCGATCTTTCGTTTCCTTGTCGTGCGCTTGCACTACTTCCAGTGCTGTCTCCAGGGCTTCCTGCTGCTCGCCCGCGGCGGCCAGGCCTTCGGCCAACTCGATCTTGGCGCCGAGATCCTTCTCGTTCGCCGCGACTTTGGAACGCAGCGCCTCCAAGTCGCGCGGCGCGTGCTCGGCGGCCATTACGTGCAGCCGGGCTTTGATCTTTTCGGCTTCTTCTTCCAGGAAGCCGCGCTCTTCCAACTCGGCGATGATCGCGCGACTTTCGTCCGCGCGGTCCTGATCCAACAACAACTCGGCCAGTCCGATTTGCGCCGAACAGATTCGGATCCAACGCGGCCGCTTCACGATACTTCGCCTCGGCGGCCTTGGCGTCGCTGGCCGCTAACGCCCGCGCTTCCATTCCCAGCGCCTCGGCCGGCGAAGGCAACATCCGGTCGATCCATTGCCGCAACTGGCCCTCGTCGCGCAGCCCCACGAAGAAGTCCAGCAGGTTGCCGTCACGCAGGGCATACACGGCCGGAATCGATTGCACGCCAAAGCCGGCGGCGATGTTCGGCAGCTTTTCCGTCTCGGCTTTCACCAGCAGGAACTTGCCGTCGTAGTCTTTGGCGAGCTTTTCCAGAATCGGCCCCAGCAACCGACAGGGCTGGCACCACTCGGCCCAAAAGTCGATCACGACCAGCACCTGCCGCGAGCGCTCGACGACCTCTTGTTGAAACGTGGCTTCCTCGGCGTCGAGGATCCAAGGCGACTTGTCGTGCGACTCGGTCATGGTGTTTTCCTATCCCCCCAAACTCTGACGAATGACCTCGAACATGCCCGGGCCATTATTGATGAAAATAAAGGTCACCCCCATCAGCGACTCGCCGGCGATCAGCCCGCTCGACACCGGCACGGTGTACTTGGCGTCGATCCGCGGTTGCGACTTGCCAA
Source organism: uncultured Planctomycetaceae bacterium (assembly GCA_963779015.1). GTDB lineage: Bacteria > Planctomycetota > Planctomycetia > Pirellulales > PALSA-1355 > JTS-RE94. Next base: position 55,892 of record CAVZWY010000029.1, read on the forward strand.
GCAGCCAGGCCGCCAGCGCGCCAATGAACATGGATACCGAATTGTACGCAGGAATTACGCCCGCAATACCCAGCGCGGTGGAAGAGGGGATCCATTTGCGATAGCGCGGCGGCGAAAACTCCTCGGCCAGCGCCAGCAATATGCCGATCAACCCGCCCACGGCCATGGCCGGCACGGCCCCGCGGGGCAGGTTGCTGAGTCCCTCGGCCAGCAGTTCCGCCACACCGGCCCAGACTTGCGCGGCCGGCGCCGGCAATTCCTTGGTGCCCAACTTTTCCGGGTCCGACACGACCAGCATGTATGCCGGCACGCACACCAACGTTCCGGCCAGCACGCCGAACAACTGCGAAATCGTTTGCTTGCGCGGATTGCCGCCCAATAGATAGCCGCACTTCAAGTCCATCAGCAAGTCGGCCGAGTGGGCCGCCGCGCCCGAGGTGATCGAGGCGGTCATCAGGTTGGTGGTCAGGTTCGTCGGCGCCAGCCAGCCGTAGAGCAACTGCGTGATCTTGCCCATGGCGCCGATGGGCGTGATGTTCGTCTCGCCGGTGGCCCGTGCGGCGACGATCGACAGCACGAAGGTGAACAGCACGGCGATCACTCCCATCCACCAGGAGATGCCGAAATACAACTCGCCCAGCACGACGCACGACGTGCCGGCGACGAGCGTGCCCGCCGCAAACCACCAGCCGGGCACTTCGATGCGTTTGAGCGGATCGTCGGCGGCGCGGCCGTGTACGATGGAAGCCATGCTGCCGAATGCCCTCAACAGAGTGCGCCAGCGAATGGCAAACGAAGTGAGCGAGGCCGCCACCATCAACGCAGTGGCGGGCCACAGCGTCCAGGTGTTCACGCCTGTGCGACTGTAGCCTTCGGGCTGGACGATCCCGCGGTCGATCAGTTCTGGTCCGATGATGCCAAAATACACCACCGCGCCCAACAGCAGCGAGCAGCAGACTCGCATGCCCATCAGCGCGCCCACGCCAACCATGATCAGCGAGCCCTCGAAGCCGAAGCTCGTGGTGTCCAACCATTTCTTGCCACGTTCGCCGGGCCACAGCGGGATTGTCTCGAGCACGAGCCCCAACTCGACGAACATCTTGACCACACCGCCCACGACCGCGCCGGCAAACAGCGAGTAGGCCTTGTCCAGCGCTTCTTTGCCGGTGGTGTGAATCGACCTGAGTGTTTCGGCCGCGGCCATTCCACTGGGAAACGGCAACTTGTCGACGTTGACCATCTGCCGCTTGAGCGGAATCGCCATGAAGACGCCCAACACCGACAGCGACGCCAACCACGTCATGATCTGCCACGCGCTTAGCTCAAGTCCCGTGGCCAGATACAACGCCGGAATCGCCGACACCAGACCCGCCGAGGCCATGTAGGCCGCCGCGGTCGAGGCACTCGACATCGTGTAGTTTTCGAGGATCGTGAACGGATCGTTGCGAATCCGGGCTGACACGATTTCCAGCGAACGATACACGGCAAATGCGATGATCGAGGCGGTGATCATCACGTCCAGGCCCCAACCCGTCTTCAAGCCCACGTACAGGTTCGACACCGACATGATGCCGCCGATGAGCATGCCGGTGACGATTGAACGCACGGAAAGCTGCCGCACGGAATCGCCCTGGTAGACATTCGCCAGCCACTCGCGCGCGTCGCGTTCGTACTCGTCGAGCGGCGGTTCGTCGGGCAATTCAGTAAGATCGGGTTCGATCGTCATGACGGGGCAGACCTCCGTGTCGTAGCGGGATAGGCGTATCGGGTGGCAGTTGATGCTTGCCGACCGGCGTTTACATTGGTAATGGCACTTCTGGACAAGCTGATGCGTTACACGAACCCGAAGCGCGCGCGAGGGTGCTGCAACCGTTTGTCTTGATTCATTCCCTCGCTGGCGCTTTCGGGTTAGTGCGGCGAAGCACTGGCAAGATGCCAGTGCCACCCACGAGGGCGATCGCGGGGTGGCGATTCGCCCAGCAAGTCCCGCAATTCCTTGCGGCGACGGGCGTGATCTGCCTCAAATGTTGCCGGATCCATGATTGCCGCGCTCACCCGATGCGGAAAGTTTCCCAAGAGTCCCATGCCGCGCAGGCCGCGAGAAATCGTCGGCGGGTCGCATGCGGCATGACGTAACCTCTGGGCGAGACTGGTTTTTTCGGAATAATCGGTCAGCAGCCCGGCGACAAAACCATCGATGCGTTCGCGCTGGCGATTGGGTGGCGGGATGGTCGATACTAATATGGAAGTTAGAGCACGTCGCGCCAAGGTCGAGCCCGCGATGCCTTGCCCGAAGCGACTTTGTTGCGCAGCGGCTCTCCATTTCCGGCTATTTGCGTCTTGAGTCTCTCACCTCCCCGGAGCTGGTCAAGGACGATCCAACACGCATGAGCACCGTCGCCGAGCTTCCCTCTCCGTTGCCCGAGCCCGTCGAATTCGCCAATCGCTTGACGCATGGTCTGGGGCTGGCGCTGGCCATTGTCGGCACGGGCGTGCTGATCAATGAGATGGCCCGCTACGGCGACGCGTTGCAGATCATCGGCGTATGTGTCTACGGCGCGACGTTGATTTCGGTCTACGCCGCCTCGACGCTGTCGCACACGTTCGAGCAACCGCGCCTGCGGCACACGTTCCGCACGATCGACCAGGTTTGCATCTTCTTGCTGATTGCCGGCACGTTCACGCCGATCTCGCTGACATATTTTCGCCACGGCTGGTGGTGGGCGCTGTTCATCTCGGTGTGGGCCGTATCGTTGTTCGGCATCCTGGCGAAGATCTTCTACACCAAGCTGCACAACGTGGCCCTGTCGGCCTATGTGCTCAACGGCTGGCTGCCGATTCTGGCCATCAAGCCGATCGTGGAAACGGCGCCTTCTGGCGCGCTCTTGTGGATGCTCTACGGCGGGCTGTTCTACACGGCCGGCACCTACTTCTTGATGCGCGACAACCGCGTGCCGATCTTCCACGCGGTGTGGCATGTGTTCGTGATCGGCGGCAGCGCGTGTCACTACTACGCGATGTACCGCTTCTGCGTGCCGTGGCCGGCGTAGGGGAGTTTCTGAGGGAGTCTTTTACAACCTGTTTCAGAACAGGAATCGGGTGCCACTGCTTTCTTGTCAAGCAGTGCAAACCCAACGACAGGCACTGCTAGGCGAGCTAGCAGTGGCACCCGGCGCGTGTCACTACTACGCGATGTACCGCTTCTGCGTGCCGTGGCCGGCGTAGTTCCGGTTTCTGAAGGAATCTGGGGCGAACCACAAAGTGAGGACGCAGAGGGGAGAAACGCTGGGTGCCACTGCTTGCTTGTCAAGCAGTGCAATCCTGGGACACACACTGCTAGGTGAGCTAGCTGGCGCTCGGCATAGCGGGGTTTCTGCCGGTATCTTTTGTCGAACCGCAGTGGCCGCAAAGGACGCAGAGGGGAGAGAATGCGTCCGCAGATTTCGCAGATGGCTCAGATGAAGAGGGAGACATCTGCGGCTGGCGGCTTGTTGGTCGGTCGTTGAATGAACCACAACGACACGACGACACTACGGCATGACAAAGATTGATTTCCGCGAAGGTCACGAAGTACACTGAGGGAACAACGGCACATGTTTCCTCACGCTGGGCCAACTCTCTGAGTTCTCGGTGACCTCGGTGGCTTCTCAGAATACCTAGCAGCAGACAGCTCTCCCGATCGCCGGTTTTCTGGTCCGGCACGTTGCCAATTCCTTGCCAGCGGGCGGTTGTCCGCTTATGCTGGCGGCTGCGTGGCCTTGCACGCACGCCCTCCTGTTTGTTCCCTCCTGGCAAAGGTTTCACGCACATGATTCGCATCGGCCTGTTGATGATGTTCTGCGTTCTGGCTTCCGGCGTGTTGGTCGATACTTCACGCGCTCGCGCGGGGGACAAGTGCCTGGTTTATATCGGCACATACACTGGCCCCAAGAGCAAGGGCATCTACGTCTCGGAACTTGACCTGGCTACCGGCAAGCTCTCGCCGCCCGAGTTGGCCGTCGAGGTGAAGAACGCTTCGTTCCTGGCCGTGCATCCCGACAAGAAGCATCTCTACTCGGTCAGCGAGATCAGCGATCTGAACGGCAAGCGGACTGGCGGCGTCAGCGGTTTTGCCATCGATCCGGACGCCGGCAAGCTGACGCTCATCAACCAGCAATCGTCCGAAGGCGCCGGACCGTGCCATCTGATTGTCGACAAGTCGGGCCAGACGGTGTTGGTGGCCAACTATGGTAGCGGCAGCGTGGCGGCCTTGCCCGTCGATGGCGAAGGACGGCTCAGTCCGGCGGCCACGGCCATCCAGCATCAAGGCAGCAGCGTGAACAAATCGCGGCAGGAGAGCCCGCACGCTCACTCGATCAATGTGGATCCGGCCAATCGTTTTGCCGTGGCCGCCGACCTGGGCTTGGACAAGGTGCTGGTCTATCGGCTCGACCCGGCCACCGGCAAACTCGTGCCGCACCTGCCGCCGTCGGTTTCGGTCGCTCCCGGCTCCGGTCCGCGGCACTTCGCCTTTCACCCCAGCGCCAAGTTCGCCTACGTCATCAACGAAATCCTCTGCACCGTGACCGCGTTCCAATACGATCCCGAGTTGGGACTGCTCACCGAAGTGCAAACGATCACCACGTTGCCCAACGGCGAATCGGTCAAGCCGGAGTACAGCACGGCGGAAGTGCAGGTGCATCCCTCGGGCAAGTTCCTGTATGGTTCGAATCGCGGGCACGACAGCATCACGGTGTTCGCCATCGACCCCAAGACCGGCAAGCTCACGTTCGTGGAAAACGAATCCACGCAAGGCAAAACCCCGCGCGGCTTCGGCATCGACCCCACCGGGCAGTATTTGATCGCCGGCAATCAAGGCTCCGACACATTCGTCGTGTTTCGCATCGACCAGAAAACCGGCAAGCTGGAGCCGACCGGGCAGAAGTTCGAGTTGGCGCGCCGGTGTGCTTCAAGTTCTTGGAGAAGTGAGGGGCGTTGGGATCGGTGTCCCCCGGCGGAGCCGTGGGCTGACCATTGGCGAACAGACGCGCCGCTCAACCCGCGGTGCGCTTGCGGCGGATGTCTTCTTGGCGCGACAGGCCCTTGCGGGTCAGCCGTTGCACGACGCGGCGGTGCAGAAAGCGGGGCATGACGCTGCTGAGGCGTGCCAGGAAGCCGCGGCTCCAGGGAATGACCAGCTCGGTCCGCGGCTTTGCCAGCAACCCGAGCACGGCTTTGGCCACATCGTCGGTCGAGAGGATCTTGGGTCCGGAGAACGTCAATGCGGCGCCGGCGTGATCCAATTGATAGTCGACCATCGGCGTGTCGACCGCATCGGGACACAATATCGACACGTGGACGCCGAACGGCTCCAGCTCTTGGGCCGCGGCGAGTGAGAATCCGCGCACCGCGAACTTGCTGGCCGAATAGACGGCGATACCGGGAATGGGCGCCAGCGCCGCCAGCGAGGCTATGTTGATGATATGACCGTGCCGCTGGCGGACCATCACCTCGGCCGCCGCGCGGGTGCCCAGGATCACGCCCTTGGTGTTGACGTCGATCTGCAAGGCGATGCTCTCCGCCTTCAGCTCATACACCGGCTCGACGCGCAGCACGCCGGCCACGTTCACCAGCGCGTCGAGCTTTTGAAAACGTTCGAGGGCGAAGGCGGCCAACTCGGCCCAGGCGCGCGGGCTGGCCACGTCCTGTTGCGCGGTGACCACCGTCTCGGCCGGCCAATAGAACTCGGCGGCCTTTTCGCGCAAGCGGACCAGGTCGATGTCGGTGGCAATGACCGCGTGGCCGGCTCGCTCCAGCAGCGTCACCAGCCGGCATCCGATGCCGCTGGCCGCGCCGGTCACAACGATGTTCATAGCGCCCGCTCTCCCGCCGCCGCGACCGTATTGAAGCGCGCTCGGCCGCGCGTTTGTAGCGGTTGGCGCCCTTGCCTGCTGCCCGCTGGGCGCCTCGCTTCCATTCTTTCTTCAAGTCGTGGTGGTAGAGCTCTGTATCGACTTCCATCGTGTGCCGCTTGCTGGCGATGTAGCCGGCGTTGGACGCGTGCTCCTCCCTGGCCATGACGCGCTCCATTTCGTCGACCGGCGGCAAGGCGTACTCGCCGTCGAGGTACGCCGCCAGCCAGCGCGTCTGGTATTCGACGAACTTGATGATGCTGGGGATGGCCTGCGCCAAGCCCACAAAAATCAGGTTGTCGATACCCGGTCGAAACGCTCGCTTGAACAGCGGCAGCGTGTTGTCCGCGGCCGCGAGGAACTGGGGGTCGAAGAAGGGAAAGGTGATCTTGTAGCCGGTGGCATAGACGATGGCGTCGAATGGCTCGCTGCTGCCGTCCTCGAAGCGGACGCCGTCGCCGGCCAACTCCGCGATGTTCGGCTTGACGGTAATATCGCCGCTGCCCACGCGGATCAGAAACTCGTTGGAGACCGTGGGATGCGTCTGCCAGACGGAGTGTTGGGGGCGCGGCAGGCCGTAGTTTTCCATGCGGCCGATCGCCAGGCGAATCAACAGCGATCCGAACAGACGCTGCGGCCACATCGGCAGCCACGGACGCGTGCGAATGATGGAATCGAGCGGGCGGCCATACAGATACTTGGGAATGATGTGAGCCCCGCGACGCGTGGAGACGACGAGCCGCCCGGCGACTCCCCGATGACTCAACTCGCACGCGATGTCCATGGCGCTATTGCCCACGCCCACCACCAGCACGCGCTTGCCGTGCATGTCGTGTGGCGTGAATGAATCGATGTAATGGTGCGAGTGCAGTTGCACACCGTCGAAGTGTCCGGGGAACGCCGGCTCGGGCCAGCGCGGATCCCAGTGGTGTCCGTTGGCTACGATCAACACGTCGAACTGGTGCGTCTCGCCGTTGTCTAGCGTGAGCTGCCAGGCGCCGTCGGGCAATCGTTCGGCGTGCTCGACGCCGGTGTTGAAGCGGATCGAGTCGGTGATGCCGAAATGTTCGGCGTAAGCCTGGAAGTACGCCCGGATCTGCGTGTGGTGCGGAAAGTCGGGGTAGTCGGCGGGGAAGGGAAAGTCGTCGAACTCGATCGAGTACCGCGACGAGTCGATGTGCAGCGAGCGATAGGCGCTCGACATGCCGTTTTTGTTTCGAAAGACCCAGTTGCCGCCGATCTGGTCGCCCTTTTCGAACGTGGTGTAGGGAATGCCCCGCTCGCGCAGGGCCTTCATCATCGTGATGCCGCTGATGCCGGCGCCCAGGATACAGATCGAAGGATGTGTTTTCATCGACGCGTACCGAACCGTGCCAAGCGAGACGTGATCTATCGATGATACCCGAAACGGCGACGGCGTTGGCAGGCGCCAGCCCTATTTTTTCCGGGCTTTGACCGCTGCCTGCAGGGTGTCCCACTGTTCGCTGGTGACGCGTTCCAAATCGCTGAACATGCCGGCCCCGCGCAGCCAGGCGCCGCCGTCGATGGTGATGCACGTGCCCGTGATATAGGCCGAGTAGTCCGAGAGCAAATAGGCGGCCAGATTGGCCAACTCCTGGTGTTCGCCATAGCGTCGCAAGGGTATGCGGCCGCTCTTCAATGGATCGTCGTCGCCCAACTCGGGCGGACGCAGGCGCGACCACGCGCCTTCGGTGGGAAACGAGCCCGGCGCAATCGCATTGAGCCGGATGCCGTATCTGCCCCATTCCACGGCCAGCGACTGCACCAGGTTGAGCGCGCCGGCCTTGGCGATGCTCGACGGCAGCACGAAGGCCGACCCGGTCCAGGCGTACGTGGTGCTGATGTTGAGCACGACGCCGGGCGTCTTGTCGGCGATCCAGCGCTTGCCCAGCGCGAGCGTGCAGTTGTACGTGCCCTTGAGCACGATGTCGACCACGGTGTTGATGGCGTTGTTGCTCAGTCGCTCGCTGGGACAGACGAAGTTGCCAGCGGCGTTGTTGATCAGACCGTGGATGGCGCCGAACCGGTCGTGCGCGGTCTCGAAGAAGCCGGCAACTTCCTCTGGCTTTCGCACGTCGCACGGCATGCCCAGCACTTGCCCTCCGTCGGGCTGCGCCATTTCTTTGGCGGCCTGTTCGATCACGTCGCGTCGGCGTCCGCAAATCGCCAGATTCGCACCCAGGCTTTGCAGGTATTGGCCCATCGCGCGTCCCAGGCCAGTGCCGCCGCCGGTGACAATGATGGTGCGGCCGGCGAATGTGCCAGGCGGAAGCATGGGCTGAGTGTAGGGCAAGGTACTCATGGAACAAACTCCCAATTGCTGGACGAACACACCCGTGCAAATGATAACGCCCTCCGGGGGAACCTCCAAACAGAACCAGCCGTGTCGCGACTCGGTGTTGTATCTGGCAACTTTGTGCTTTCATTGGCCGTGGACTCCGCGAAACTGCGAAGCTACAGTGCCTTTGGCGCCCAATTGCAAAGATTCTGGTTTTGTTTTTGAGAAGATGAGCACGCATTCGTCTAACAGATTAGCCAGTGCCGCGATAATCAGACGAGCAGCAGAGAGGCGGCCCGTGGGCAACCCGGCTTCACTGGATCGGCTTGTGCTCGATCATTTGCCCGCGGCATTGCGTTTTGCGACCCGGCTGACCGGCGACGCCGACCGCGGCGAAGACCTGGTGCAGGAATCGCTGCTTCGCGTGGTGCGCCGCTGGGCTTCGTTTCGCGGAGAAGCGGAGTTCCGAACCTGGTTGTTCCGCATCGTGATCAATGTATTTCGAGATCGGCTGCGCGTATCGACATTCCCAGCATTGTCTATCGATGAAACCGAGTTGGAGACCGTCGACACGTCCAACCCGGAACCGCCGGCGATGGTCATGGCCGCGGAACTTGAACGGCTGGTCGCGCAAGAGATTTCTCGTTTGCCGCACCGCCAACGCGAGGTCTTGGTGTTGATCGTCTTCGAAGGCATGTCATCCAGCGAGGTCGCCAAGGTCGTCGGCATCAGCGTCGGCAACGTTCACTCCACGCTGTCCGCGGCAAGATCGCGACTGAGAGACCGTTTGGCACGTTACGTCGGACCCAACAAAGAGTAAACCATGGCATTCCGCGACTGGAATCCAGGCGATGACTCGCTCGATCGATTGATCGCCAATGCGCGATGGGCCGATCCTTCGGCCGAGCAGGTCGAGCGCCTCGGCAAGCGCTGGTCGAGCCTCGTTCGTCGCCGCCGCGCACGCCGCGCTTGCGGAGGCGCTGGCCGCCGCCGCCGCCGCGATCCTCGTGATCGTGGGGACATTGCAGTGGCGCCATATTGCGCCGTCGCGCCCCCAGGGAGTTGCCAGCAAACAACGCGCCGCTGCCGAACATAACCCCGCGCTGCCGCTTACCGCGCACGAACCTATCGACAGGCGATCCGAACGGCCGCCAGCCGCGCCAGAGCCAACGATGAAGTCCATTCCCACGCGTTCGCAGGCTCCAGCCGATTCGCTTGCGCCGCGCGATCCCAATCTTTACGAGCGGGTGCTACTGGCGGGCGTTTTCACTCAATCGCAATCCGCCAATCGCGTCGCCGAGAAGAACTCCCAGACACGTGCAACGATCGAAGCTCTAATTACAGCCTTTGCCGATGATGCCGACCCGGACCTCGGCGATCGGTTGTCTGCCGTGGATCTCGAACGCCAGCAGTTGGAGCCTTTCCTGTGGGATGTCATTTCGCAGTCTGACGCATCGCGCCGTTTGGGAGCCGCACGTTTGCTCGCGCGAATCGCAACGGCGCGATCGCTGGGGATGCTCGTCGATCTGGTGAACGACCCGGCCACACGCAATGCGGCGCTTCCGGCCGTGGCGCGATTGTCGAGCGCTGGCGAACTGGCGCAGTTGGTAAGTGTCGAGCCCGATGCCGAACTGCGGCGGAATCTGTTGCAATCGCTGGTCGAGCGTCGCGACGATGAAGCGGTCGGCTGGTATCTCAGGTTCGTGAACGCGACAGCATCTCAAAACGATGCGTTGGCCGCCTTGGACCATTGTGCGGATCCCCCGGTCGAGCTGCTGCTGGGCTATCTCAACAATCCGCGGAGATGGGTGCGGCGTGCCGCGGCCCGCTCGCTCGCTCGACTGCCCGATCCACGAATCGCCGATGAATTGAGTGGCGCCGTGCTGGAAGGCTTCGGCCGCCAAGAGGCACTGCTGGCGCTGTTGATGAGTTCGAGCCCCGAGGCCGAGCGTGTGCTGGATCAAGCCCGCCGGAATCTCTACCTGGTGGCGGCGGTGCGCGCCGCGGAAGTAGAGCTTCGTTCCTTAACCGTTCCCGAGCGGAGATAACTGCGATGAAAGACACCTCACGTGGGATCGTTGTCTTGTTGGTCATGGTCGCCGGCATGGCGATTGGTAGCCGCGCTCTGGGTCAGCGAGCCGGTGGCGAGGCCAAAGCGGAAATGATCACCAAGATCTATCCGGTCGTGGATCTCGTTTTGCCTGCTCCGAACTACCCGTACGAAGGAACGTATCTGCCGGGAGTTGAAGACGCGCGCGTTACGTCTCCCAGCGGCGGACGGAGCGCAACGGGTGGCATGGGTGGGGGCATGGGTGGGGGCATGGGTGGGGGAATGGGTGGGGGAATGGGTGGGGGAATGGGTGGGGGAATGGGTGGGGGAATGTTCAACGTCGATGATCAACTGGCCCAACGGTCCGCGCCGGCAGCGGCTGGGGGCGGCATCGCGGGAGGCGGCCGAGTCCCAGCCGCTTCCGCCGGTCCCCGTTGGCAGCCGGTTGCCATGCGGATCGACATGGGTCGTTTGATCGACACGATCACAACCACCGTCGAACCCGACACCTGGGACGAAATCGGCGGCCCGGGATCGATTGCTGAGATCGGCGCGGCACTTGCGATTCGTCAGACAGCCGCCGTCCATTCCAAGGTCCAGGAGTTTCTCGACGCGCTACGTCGTGACAGCGGAACGCTCCGTACCGTGACGATCGACGCGCGTTGGCTTGCGCTCAATCGCGCACAAGTGACACAACTGGCCGCTGGTGCCGGCCAAGACACACAAGTCGCCGGTATCCAGTCCGTCGACCGCAAGGCACTGGCCGCGCTGCCTGCCGAGGTCGTGCGCTATGCCGGCCAAATCACGTGCTTCAATCGTCAAACGGTCCACATCGTCTCGGGTCAAGTTGAAACGGTCATCGCCGGCGGCATCCCGGTCATCGGCAGCGAAGTGGGCTACCAACCGGTGCTACTCAAGCCTCATGTCGGCGTCCTGCTGCAAGTGACGCCATCCCTGTTGCCGGGAAAGAATGCGGTTCTGTTGGATCTGCAAAGTGCCGTCACGCGGTGGGACGAGCCGGGACCGCCCGTTGTACTGAACTCCGAGAGTACCACACGGCCCGTCACGCAGATCGACCGCGTAAAAATGGCCGCGCAGGAATTCGCCACCAGCCTGCGGATTCCTCTCGATGAGCCGGTCGTGGTGGGAGGCATGACGTTCCCTGACAATCAAGCCGGCACGGAGCGAAGCGAGCTCTACCTCGTGATCGAAGTCCGCTCGATACAAGAACCGTGAGCAGCGGCAATGTAGGCGATCCGAATTGCAATCGCTTCATGCCGGACATCGTCGTCGAGGCCGCCACGTGCCCGAGCCTATTCTCGACGATAGATAAACCAGTGCAAACCCGACAGCGGAGCGGTGGGATACGTAGCAACAAGCCGGTAGGGATGTTCGGCATCGCCAAACATTACTTGCGAATAGGGCACCGGGGGCTCGTAGGACTCCTTGTGACAGATAAACCATTGAGGGCCATCCGCCGTCCAAGGCCCTTGGCGAGAAAAGTGGATCGTCTTGCCAGGGATGGCCGTGCGGGCGATGTAGTCCGCGGGATACACAATGCGAAAGCTGTTGTCCGCGGAAACGTCGATCACCGGTCCTTCGGTCCGCGCCGCCATGTACCGCAACGCGCCGCTGGTGTCGCCTCGCCCATGTCGCAGCAGCGTTGCCAAGTGCATGCTGTTGATAGCGCAAAACGCAAGCAAGATCGTGGCCACGGCGGCGCGTTGCCAGCGCGGCTTTCTGTTCCAGAGCGCGCCCAGCCAGAAGCTCATCAAGAGGAGCAGGAACTCCATGCTGAGAATGAAGTATCGAACGTACAGCACGCTGGATCTGGCCATCAATGCCAAACCCACGGGAAACACGATAACGCCGACGAAGAAGACCGCCTGTTCGGGCGATTTGCGATACAGGAGTTGCAGGCCCGCGTAGCCTAGCGCCGCGGCGGCTAGCGCCCCTATGGCCAATGGTATCCCGGTCAAAGGGGTTCCCAGCGCCCACGCCAAGGCGAACGCATAGTTTTGAAACAGCGACTTGCTGATGGCGCCCCCGCCGATCGCGAGTTGCCGAAGGTCGACGAGATAGAGCAGCACCAGCACCAGCATCGGCACGCCTTGCATCGCGACGAGCGACAGCGCCACGAGTATCGACGGCGTCGGTCGCTCTTCGGTGGATTGCTGGCGGTCGAGTTTCGAAGCGTTAGTGTTCGACGATGCTTCGGCGTGCTCTGGTGGCGCCAATCTCCCGCGGACGAAACGATCCAACCTCGGGTGTATGAGCCAATAGAACGACGCAACGATCCCCGCGGCCAGAAACGCAATGAAGATGGGCTGCGAAAGGAGCCCCAAGACGACACTGATGACATAGAGCAGTGCCGATGTCCAAGCGGGGCGCACGAAAAATCGCTCCAGGCTGTGATAACCCAGCAACGCGAAGAAACAGACCGTCGCGTACCCGCGCGCCTCGGACGAATAGAGGACCATCACGTAAGACACGGCGAACACCAGCATCGCCAACAAACCGGTCGCCGCATCGCGGCGTGCGCCGATCAAGCCCGCCACGACCACGGTGCCCATTCCCGCCAGGATCGCGGCCGCGCGGTATTCGAACCAATTGCCATCGGGCCCAACCGTCCAGTACCAAAGCGTATTGAGATAGTGATTGTTGTCATGATGCAGTCCGGTGAGTATTTCGATCGGCGATTGAAGCTGGCTGGCGAGATCGAGCGTCCAAATTTCGTCCAGCCATGGATCGTTGTGCGCACCGGCAATCCGCAAAGCGCCAGCGGCGATCAGAATGGCCGTGCCGATCGCCCAGTAGCGCCACGTCGGGCGAACGCGCTGAGCAACTGCGGGCGACTCCTGAATCGCTGAAATGGCCATGAGACCTCGAAGAGATGTTGGAGCAACCGCCGAACGCGCGCGCGACCGACAGCAATGATTATCGCTCTGTTGCAACGGAGCTTCAAGCAAACTCCGCCACCGCGAGATGGCTGGAAAGCAATGCCTATGCGTTTCCCTGTGCGTCGTCGTCCGCTGCCGTGGGTGATGCCGCGACGTCGTCAGCGCTATCCGATTTGTCGCCCGCCTCGGGCTGTCCGATTCGCCATTGCCGTTCCAGAATCAACCGCGCGCCGCGGTGAAAGGTCATGTAGAACCAGGCCCATTGCAGCACGACCAGCAGCCGGTTGCGGAATCCGGTCAAGTAATAGATGTGTACGACCAGCCACAACACCCAGGCGAAGAAGCCCCCCATCTTCAGCCGGCCGACTTCGGCCACGGCACGGCTTCGCCCAATGGTGGCCATTTGTCCCTTGTCGACGAAGTGGAACGGTGGGCGTGATTTGCCCGCCATGTCGTCGCGAACGATCCGCGCCAGATAGCGCCCCTGCTGCATGGCCACCGGCGCCGTGCCGGGCAACGGCTCGCCCGTTTGATGCAGAAAGCAAGCCTGGTCGCCGGCCACGAAGACGTGGCGGTGGCCCGGCACGCTCAGATCCGCTTCAACGAGGACGCGTCCCTTTTTGTCGACCGGCATGCCCGACGCTTGCCCCAGCGAAGTGGCTTGCACGCCGGCGGCCCACAACACGGTGGCAGCGGCAACCCGTTTGTCGCCGGCGTTGAATCCATCGGCATCGATCCGCGTCACGGCGCTGTTGACCCACACTTCCACGCCCAATCGTTTGAGGTCTTGCACGGCGCGCTGCGACAACTCGGGGCTGAACGAAGGGAGAATGGTGGGGCCGGCCTCGACCAGGATGACGCGCGACTGCGTCACATCGACGTTGCGGAAGTCCTTCGCCAGCGTGAAGCGGCTCATTTCCGCGATGGCGCCGGCCAGCTCGACCCCAGTGGGCCCGCCCCCCACGATCGCAAAGGTCAAAAAACGCGAGCGCTGTTGTGGCGAATCGGTGCGCTCCGCTTCTTCATAGGCGTACAGCACTCGGCGGCGAATCTCCGTGGCCTGCTCCAAGGTCTTAAGGCCCGGCGCATACGGCTCCCACTCGTCGTGGCCGAAATAGCTGTCTCGCGAACCGCAAGCCACGATCAGGTAGTCGTAGGGCAACTCGGCAAAATCCGCAATGGCCACGTTGCGATCCAAGTCGAGCGACTTGACCACGCCCTGCAGCACGCGAATGTTGCGGTCGTGGCGCAGCACGCCGCGGATTGGCGCCGCGATGTCGGCCGGGCTCAAGCCGGCCATCGCCACCTGGTAGAGCAGCGGTTGAAACAGATGGTGGTTCGTGCGGTCCACCAGCGTGACCTGCACGTCGCGAGCTCCACCCAGTCCCTTGGCTGCGTTGAGCCCTGCGAAGCCACCACCGATGATCAATACGTGAGGCATGGTTGTCGCCGGTTGCTTTCTGTTTGCTTGATTTTCGTGCGCCATTCGCCGAGTTGCTGCTATGCGGTTTGACGCACCTCGGGCGCGTCCGATTCGACTTGCCCCTGGCACTGCAGCAAGAGAGCGACCGTCCAACACAACAGGGCCCAGCTCGCTCCCAACGCCCAGCCGGCAAAAACGTCGGTGGGCCAGTGAACGCCCAAATAGACACGACTCACCCCCACGGCCAGCGACAGGAAAATCGCCAGGCTCAGGAAGTAGATCTTTAGCACCCGCCGCGCGCTCACGCGGGCCAACAGCGCCCCGAGCGTCAGATACGTGGCCGTGGCCATCGTCGAGTGTCCGCTGGGAAAGCTCGATGTGTAGACGTACGAACCGTGCGGCACCAGCTCAGGCCGCGGCCGTTCGTAGGCCCGCTTCAACAGCGACGACATCAGCAGGCCACCGACCACGGCCACCAGCACGAACACCGCCGCGTGCCGCTTGCCGTACAGCGCCAAAAATCCGGCGGTTGCCGCCGAGACAAACAGCAGCACGCCGACCCCGCCCAGCGCCGTCACATCGCGCCCCAATTCTTCCACCCAGCGGGGCCCCAGCGGATCGCCGGGATCGTCGGGACTGCGCAGCGACAGCAGGATGGCACGATCGAGCGCGGCCGTCTCTCCCTCGGTCACTTCATCGGCCAACTCGACAAAGGACCACAGGCCGGCGCCTACCAACAGCAACAACACCAGCGGGAACAGCTCGATCTTGCCCACCCAGGCGAACATCGCGGACCATCGAGTGCGTCTCACGTTGTCAGAGCGTGACATCAAACCGGTTCCCTGACGTATTGGTCGGCTGCTCACCAGCATCCTACTGATTATCGGCAGCACGGCAAACCGGCGTCGCAACGTGGAGCCGCCGAAACCTCGCAAGAAGCGTGGCGCTACGTCCCGGCTGGATAACCAAACGACTTGTTGTCTTTAGGGCCGCCGGCCCGAGAGCCGTCCTACTCCTCACCGTGCCCGCCTCCAAATGTTTCCGATCTTCGCGTTTCGGCGGCTACAATACGTTCACCCAAACCTCCCACCAGGGCAAACCACCAGCAGGCTCGCCATGCACGCTCGCCGAATGATTCTC
Organism: uncultured Planctomycetaceae bacterium; assembly: GCA_963779015.1. Lineage (GTDB taxonomy): Bacteria > Planctomycetota > Planctomycetia > Pirellulales > PALSA-1355 > JTS-RE94. The sequence continues at coordinate 71,595 of CAVZWY010000029.1, forward strand.
ACGCTGCTCGTCACGCTTTGCTTCTCATCAGTCGCCCACAGGCTGCACGTCTCGGCGGCCGAGTGCCGGCTCAACAACCTGGTTTCCGAACTGCTTGCGGCCGATGATCTCACGGGCTCCGGCCACACACTTGAATTCTCGCGTCCGACCTCCGGCTGGGTTTTTCTATCGGCCACGTGTCGGGGCCAGGGCGAAATCCGCATCACGCTCGACCAAGACCAGCTTGACCTCGCTCTCCATTCAAGTCGCGGCGCCGAACAGCAGCCGCGCGAAGCCATGCGGCTCGTTTCCGCCGGCGAACATACGCTCACGGTCGAATGCGGCGTCGCGGCGCGGGTCGATCATCTCGTTGTCCGATCGATTCCCGAACTGATGCACTGCGGCCTCGGATTTGATCCGGCCATCAAGGGCTACGGCCACTACGACCTGGCGTTTCTCCAGCGAGACATTCTGCCCAACGTCACCACGCTGGTCGCGCCCCACAACATCGACCTGCCAGCAGACGTTGTCGAAGACTGGCACCGCAGTGGCAAGAAGTTCGTCGCCGAAGTCGGCATCAACGGCCAGGCCGCGACCGCCGTGGAACATTGCGACTATTGGACCAACTTTCTCGACGCCGCCCCGTTTCTCGACGGCATTCTGATCAACGAGTTCATCGTCAACGCGCCGTCCGAGCGTTCCGTCGAGTCGCTCAGTCCCGAACGCCGGCAGCGCTTGCGGGACGAGCAAGCCCGCTATCGCGCCTACGAGGCCGCCATCCGACGGTTCCACACGCTCGAACGCTATCGTGACAAAATGCTGTATGCCTATGTGGGCGGCAGCGGCCGCACGCTCAATCAGGAAGTGATCGGCCCCACGTTCGTCCGCGCGCTGATCGACTGCGGCAACCGCATCGCGCTGGAGCGTTATCTTTTCGAGCGCTCCAGCGAGACGGCGTCACGCGAGGCGCTCGACGAGTTCGTCCGCGGAATCGCGGACTGGGAAACCAAACAACCCAGCGCCAAGGCACAGATGATCATCGCCTTCGGGTTGTTCTCGATGCCTCCGGGCGGCATCAACAAGCTGCCCGGCGTCGACTATCACGTGTGGATGGACCAGCAGATGCACGTCGTGGCCAACGATCCCGCACTGGCGGGGATCGCCGGCCTGGAATGGTGGACCTCGCTGCAGGCCGACGAGGAAACCGTGCGGTTCGTCGGCAAACTGTACCGCCACTATGCCATCGAGGGCCACACCGAGCTGTTCACGCGCGATCCGCTGTTCCTGGCCCACCTGGCCAACGCCGATTTTGCCGAGCGGAGCAGCGGCTGGACGTTGCACCCCGCCACGCCCGGCTCGATCCAACCGAAGAGCTTTCCGCGTTACGGCCGCATCGAAGGCCGCTACATGGGCCTAGGGCGTCCGCCCGATCCCGAGCACATCGGCGATACATTTCTGTGGATGAAACGCAGCGCACAAGGGCCGAACTCTTTTTTCCAAACGATCAGCGGTCTCACCCCCGGGCGCTTGTATTCGCTGAAGATGTTCACCTGCGACTATCAAGACCTGGTCAACCCTCGGAAAAAAAACCAAGCCGAATCCAACAAGTTCATGGGCGCCATTGCGATCGACAACGTCGAAATCGATTCGGAAAAATCCTTCAGCGAGATGTACGCCTCGAGCCCGGAGCCCAAGATCCCCGTCTGGATTACATACCACTGGAAGGTGTTCCGGGCCGCAGGGACAAGCGCCCAGCTCACGGTCAGCGATTGGACCGACGACGAGAACCCCGGCGGTCCGTTCGGGCAGGAGCAGACGTTCAATTTCCTGGAGTTGGAGCCGTATTGGGAGTGAAAATAGGGAGGTAGTGAAATTGTCCGACGGCTCCCAATCAATAACCTATATTCTCACTGACCATCGTTCGCGCAATGCGCAAGAAGAATCACAACTTATGACCGCCGTTTGGATGGCGAATCTCCGTCATAACCCCATTACTAGGAGGCCTCGGATGAAACTTGCAACTGCTGGTATTTTCTTGCTGACCCAGGTCGCGACGACAGGCGTTGCACTTGCCGCCGACACGACAGCTTCGAGCGTGCGCGGCGATCAGTATTATCTGGCCACCGCCAAGACTCACAACATGCACGCCAATGATCATGCTCGGCTGCTGGGCAAGTACGCCGCGGCCTCGGATGAGCCGGTGCCTGGCTCGGTGATCAAGGAACACGTGGCCGCCATTCGTGCCAATACCGAATTGGCCAAAGAGTCCTACGACCGGTTGAGCGCCGCGGCCAAGAAAAATCCGGTCGTCAGCAAGCAGCTTGCCGAGATCAACTCGCGGCTGAGCAAGGTAGACGACTTGGTCGATCAGCTCGAGGCGCAGTCGAAGCACGAATCGACTGAATCGAAGGATGTGATCGCCATGACCAACGCCCTCTCAAAGGAAATGAAAGCGACCCATTTGGCCAGCAAGGGCATCGACCAGGCGCTCATCCAGGCCGACGAGAGCAGCGAGCAGGCCGCTCAGTTCGACAACACGCAATCGCCCGACTACTTCTTCACGGGTGAAGGGCACTTCCTCGACTGAGAGTCGCCACGCGGACCCGACCGGCGATAAAACAACGACGCGTCGCGGACCGACGTTGCCATCGGCCCGCGACGCGCCAACCATCCATTTCGCCCGATCTCAATCGGGGTTACGATCGACGTCGACGTTCACGCCCTTGCGATCGACGTCAACGCCGATATCACGGTCCGACGTACGCTGCTGCTCGGTGCGATAGCGACGGTGCAAGTCCCCGGTAAATTCGCGGTCGGCGAAGTTCGGCCAGTGGTCCTGATCAAACCCTTGGGCCCCTTCGAGTTGTTGCTGCGTGACGTTGAGCACGAGCACGTAGTCATCTCGGTCGTCAGGATTTTGGCGACAGTGGAAGGCCGCCCACGGCACGGCAAACATTTTGTCGCCGACACCCAGGAAGCCGCCATAGGTAACGGCCGCGTAGCGAATCTTGCCGCTATTGGCATCGAGCACGAAATCGTTGATCTCGCCCAGACTCTTGCCCTGCTCGTCTTGAATGTTCATGCCAATGAGCTGGCTCGCGCGGACTGTTCCGCCGGTCGTTTTGGAATCGACCTTGGCGGCATTCACGCGGTCACTATCGGCGCTCGCGCTGTCCTTCGTGGGATCCTTCGCGAAACCCGGCGCGGCGGCCAGCAACAGAGCGCACGTTACGACGGTCAATGAATGAAGCCTCATGGCAGTTGCTCCAATAATTTGCTGACAGGTGAAAACAACGGCTGCATCGCGACCCGCGAACAATCGCGGGCCGCTTTCCCTCCTACGAACGGCTCAACTCTTGCAGGAGCCTTCAAACTCGGCAACCTGCTTCTCCGCCTCCTCTTTGGCGATGCCATAGCGCTGCTGCACTTTGCCGACCAGCTCATCGCGCTTGCCCTCGACTTTGTCGAGATCGTCGTCGGTGAGATCGCCCCACTTCTGCTTTGCCTGGCCTTTGACTTCCTTCCATTTGCCTTGAATCTGATCCCAATTCATCGCGTGCTCCTGTAATACAAGAAAAGACTTGATGTTCCGAACGTCACGTCAAGAGATGGGGGAACCGCTCATTCGCTCCGCCTAGACTCGCCTGTCTACGCGCGGAAACACGATCGAACGTACGAAAAAGGGACGGAAGTTGCCGCGCTTTGCCGCGTCACCGATCCGAGCCACGATGGTCGAACGTCCCCTCCGGCCGTGGAAGATGCGAAAACACGACTTTCACAGGGTTACGGCGTCATGCGACAACCTGACGCACCTCATCTTCGTGCGGCAACATCCGTTCCACTCTTTCGTTGAATGAACGACTCGCTCGCTCACCATTTCTCTTGCTAATTCCTACTTGCACGTTGCGTGCCAAATCGCGAGAGCCCGCGGAACGACGCGATCGTCGACGTGCAAGCGGTAGCTCACATGGCTACAGCGCCCGGACGAGATTGGGCTGAGGACAGAAGTGGCAGGAGAAGGACCGCGGTGGCGTCGAACGCAGCAAGCAAGCACCGCGGCGAAGACGGTCGGCGCGCGATCGCCACGATTGGGAATTGGCCAACAGCAGAACCTGCTGAATTATGATAGCGTTCGGATCGGTGTCGAATCCGCCGCCCGGCTTCCGTGCATAGACAGTGACGGCCGTCCCGTCCGGGAGCGTCGCCGACTGCGATCCATCGGCATTGGTCCTCACGGGCAGGTTCCCCACCAGCGAGTTGAAATTGCTGTCCGCCTGAACGACACCGCCGGCTTTGACGTATCGGCCGACTGCATCGGGCACCGGCGTTGCCGCGTATAGCACCTCGTCAATCGTCCCTGGCGACTTTCGAACTTGCTCCACCGGCGCCATGGCCGCCAAGTTGCCCTGTAGATCGTCGTCTGGGATCATTTTCACCGTCACCGACTCGTCGATTCCGATGATGAAGTAAATGTTCACGTCGCGCGGACGCTCGGGGACGATGCCCGCCAGCTTCACCTTCAGCGAATGCTCTGGCGGATAGCGATGGACGCCGGTGTCCCTGCTCCACGTGACGATGGCCTCTTCAGGAACGGGCATTGTCACGGGGCCGTCGCTGGCGTAGTTGCCCTTGGTCAAAATTCCCTTCTCCGCAGCCATGCGGTCGCCGTATCGCCATTGAGATGTTCATGTTCATCCATCGTACTAAAGGGCGGAGTTCTCTCACATTCAAGAGCCCCGATGTCTTCCCGCAGATGATTGCAATTGCCGTTAGCTTTTCCCTGAAAGGCCCATGCAGTGCGAGACTCCCTGCCAATGAACGCTGAGTTGGTTAGAAATCAGGGCCGCCTTTTTATGGCGCGCATGTATGCGTGCGACACTTCCGTAACTTCGGCCTCTGGAAAAAGGGACTTGGCGCAGTTCCAGAAGCGCTTCTTCGTTCGCTGTGCGTTGCCTTTCGAGCGGCACGATGTCTTCAGGAGCAAGCGGCAGATCAACGACTAATTTGATTTGGTGACGACCCTTTTCACCGAATAGCCAGAGACATCCTGGTGCTGGTGGATACGTCGGCGGCGATGTCGCCCATACAAGTGCTTCAACATCTGAACGAGAAATCAGTTCGCGCCGCTGTTTAATCCAATTCAGCTGATAGCCCAGCCAGCCGAAGAGACACCCGGCTGCGGTCACCACCACGAACAGCGTCCGCGTCGTGAAGTGTAGCCAGCGACGTTTAGAGGCTTCATTCATTTATTCAGGACCGTTTCAAGCAACTCGTCGAAGGACCAAAGGTGCACGGCCGGAACAGTGAATTGTCCTCGCACAGTTAGCTCGGGCCAGGCAGGAAGCGTCCGTCAAGTTGCGCACATTTGATTTTGGGTTGGTCCTGGTCTGGTAAGGTTAGCGGCCCGCGAGACCCATTCCAGAGGTCTCACGCGGCCGCAGTGCTTGGTTCATGCGGCCTCGGCCTGCAACAGCCCGTTCAGCGTATCCTTCACCGTCTGCCGCACGACTTCACCCACGTGCGAGCGAATCTTCTCCTCCTCAATCCGAATTACGCCATCCAAGTTCCCGTCACTTGCCAATCCTGCTACATTGTCCATCGGGCAGTCCTTTCGTGCTGGTAGGTTCGTTCAACATAAACAAACTTCTACCAGTACCAGGCCTGCCCCTTCAATTTGTGCGCAATAATCAGGACGTTATTCTCGGGCATACGCTGTTTCACAATCCATCTAAAGGAGCTTGCCCCATGTTTTCGACCGAACAACGTCGGGCCATGCTGCCCTGGACTCCGATGGGCTTCTGCGTGTTCTTATCGCTGGTCACGATCGTTGCCAACTTGGCGCTGTCCGTCGTGAACCACACGGATACCGGAGGATGGGCTACGGGGTTTCTCTGCTTTTTACCGTTCTGCTTTTTTCTTGTCGGTTTTGCCGCGGCGCGTATGCAGACCGAGATCAACGAGCTGCGACGTCAAATCGCGCAGTTGCGCCACCGATCGCCCCGCCTAAACTGTCGTGTCGCAGGAATCCCAAACTGCCCCACTTCCCAAGAGGAATAGTTCAACAGACTGCTAACCCATTAGTTCTCGGGTGTACCGTCGCTGTTAGCAGGTGTAGTTTTTGCGGCGGGTTGATTTACGACAACTCTTTCAAGGGAGACCATCGTTCGACCTTCATTCGTGGAATACGAAATGTCGGTGGGACGATCCCCCTTCGCGTCTGGATCGGCGAAGCAGATTTGCCAAACGCCTTTGGGGTTGAACTTGTAGATTCCTTGCAGTTTTTTGCCTTTGTGCGGGCCGTCAAGAAACGTCAGCTCGATTTCCTTCGGCGATTTCGAAGGGTCCAGCGTGAACGAGAGCTTCACATCGTCGATCTTCATTCCACTCCATCGAATCTCGTTCCCTTTAATCGTCCAACGCCACTGCGACTTGCTGAACGGTGGATTGCTGATCCGCTCCGGCCACCAATCCGAGTAGTAGATGTCGAATTTCCAATTCCCTTGCAGAGCCTGAACCGCGCCGTTCGCGGGCTTTGCATCAAGGCGGTTCTCGCAGACTATGGCCCATGCGAGCCCCGAAACCCAGACAGCCGTCAACAGGTACACGCCGCCGTACCTCAATCGTCGATCGAACATTGATCGACCCTCTAAATGGTGCAACCATCGAACGGACACCAACGATTGTCGAATTATTGAACGCGCGGTTGCGAATCGAGTTGCAGCTTACTGTGGCGACACCGGCGCCCGTATTCTGATCGTCGCTGGCCCACGAATCAAGCGATCCAAGGTGCGCCAGTCCGACACACCGATTGCGTTTTGGTCGTTACGGCACGCCGACAAGTTCGACGTTGTCGAAAACCGTTCGTTTGCCGGCAGTCGTTGCCGCAAGTCGCGAGAGTGACGAATCTTCGGGCAACGAGCCCTGAGAACTCATCTCGTAATTCAAAGTCCCGCATCGCCGTCAAATCGGCGGCTCTTGATTCTGCAATATTTGGCAGGCACGCTACCTCGACCAAGACCGACGAGCTTCGGGGTGCGCCGTCAGCCAAACATCAGGGAGTAGCGCCCCAGCCGCGGGTGGCGAATGTCCTGACAACTGGACCAGCAGATCGCGCACATAGGCAAACGGCTCGACCTGATTCGCCTTGGCGCTCGCCAGGACGCTGTAAAGAACCGCCGCAGCGGTGCCGCCATTGTCGCTGCCCAGGAACAAGTAATTCTTGCGACCAATCGCCACGGGCCGGACCATCCGTTCGCTGAGGTTGTTGTCGATGCTAAGCGATCCATTCTCGCAGTAGCGGACCAGGCCGTCCCAACGCGGCAGCACGTACTGCAATGCTTGGCCGACCGGGCTCTTGGGCAGCACCGTCTGCTCGGTCGCTTCCAGCCACTGCCGAAACTCCGCGAGCAAGGGGCACGAATGTTGTTGCCGCAACGCCCATCTCTGGCGATGCCAGACCAACCACGCTTGCTCGCTTTCGAGTCCGTCGGGACCGACCAACTCCTTGGCGTCGCGTTCGACGCGATACAGCCGCGCAATGTGAGCAAGCGCAGTGTGGGCGACCTCGGGCTGCACGGTGCGCGCGTCGTAGAACTTCCGTCGGGCGTGCGCCCAGCAGAGCACCTGCTTTACGATGCCGGCAGCATAGATCCCGTCATAGCCGGCAAAGGCATCCGCATGGAGGTAGCCCTCGAACGTCGCTAGGAACTCCGCCGGCCCATCGCGTCTACGACTCGTCGTGTAATCGTAAACCGTGTAGGGATTCCGCCAGTCGCCGCAGTAGACCCAGAATCGCGCCGTTCGCGTCTTGGGCAAGCTGGCGTCGAGCACGGGAACCGGAGTATCGTCCGTGTGGATCGACTCCGATGAGCGAACCCGCTGGACCATCGCCTGATAGACGGGTTCCAGCACCGCCGCCGTCTGCATCGCCCAGCGGCACAGCGTACTTCGCGATAGTTCCACGCCACTACGGGAGAACACGTCTTCAAGTCGGTATAGCGGGAGATGATCGGCGTACTTGCTGACCACGACGCTGCTTAACAAGCCGGGTCCTGGGAGTCCCTTGGCAATTGGCTTGTTGGGGACGGCAGCAATGGCCACCTGTTCTTGACAGCGGCGGCAGGCGTACTTCCAGCGTCGATGCTCGATGACTTTCAGAACGGCAGGCACAAATTCCAATTGCTCGCTCCTTTCGCAGCCGATTCGCTGGCGTGTCTCTCGGCAGCACGGGCACAGCCTTTCAGCGTCGGCAAGATCGTGTTCCACAACTTCGCGAGGGAGGTGAGTAGGAAGAGGTCCACGACCGCCACCACGGCGGCGATGTTCTTGAACGACGACTGGGGATTCATCGACTGCTTCGTGATTCGCCACATGGTCGAGCAACTCGTCGGGCTGGAACAGTGGCAGTTGATTCGGGTCGACGCGCTCGGCATGGGGGCCATACTTGCCACGCAGCAGCCGTTCGACGTAATGCTTGACTTGTTGCAACTCCCGCTGCAACTCGCCAATCGTCGACTGCTGCTCGGCAATGATCTGATGACAGAGCGTCAGGTCGTTCGGGCGTGAGGTGGCATCCGTGCTCATAACCCATAGAACGCGCCCAGCATTGAAAAGGTTCGCTCTGAATGGAAAAACATCTCAAGCCGTTTGTCGAAATCTTTTCCGCCTTCGCACACTCGCCAGTTCGATGCCGCCCAAGAGCAAGCTCAGTTCGGTGGGTGTGAGCGACACGTGCTTGTCATCTTCATGGACGACCGGCAACTCAAAAGTGCCGACTTCGAGCCGTTTGTACCAAATCGCCAAACCGTCTTCGTCCCACCAGAGCAGCTTGACTCGGTCACGGCGGCGATTGACGAAGATGAACAGCCCGCCCTGGAGCACGTCTCTCGCAGCCTGCTGCTCGGCGAGTCGCATCAGGCCGTCGAATCCCTTTCGCATGTCGGTAGCTCCGATGCAGAAGTAGATCGCCATGGTGCCAGGAGCGAGCGCGAGCATCAGCTTGCCTTCAGCGAGTGCAGAACGGCGCGAAGTAGCTCAACGTCTACGCCTGGCTCAATACGGAGCGTTGCGCCGTGAATCTGCAGCGTGATCGGCGAGCCCCTCAGGCTAGCGACTGATACTGGTACGAACGCGGGCGTCGGATCTTTCACCGACCGTGCCGGGATCCTCGTTGGCTTGACGCCGAGCGTTCGCTTCCACAAATGAAACTGCGATTCCGTGAGGTTTCGATCGTTGCAGAACGCCCGTATCTTCTGTCCGCTCTCCTTCCAGTCGGCTATCTGCTGTCGCCAGTACTCTGAAGACTCGGCCCGGCTCCGACGTTGACGCTTAACCATCGCTCGCACTCCCGAGGTCGGGGATTGAAAACCTCAGGCTAGCAGGTGCGTCAAGATGTGGTTCGTGTGACGGTTACTGAATTATAGTACCGCCCTCAAGGGAACGGCCTGCTAGACCTCGGCCAATCGTTCGTCGGCGTCGCCGAACGATTTGAGCCGCACGCCGGCGTGGTCCATCAACGACAGGTAGAGGCTGCACATCTTGCGGCTGGGCTGGTCGCGATAGTCGAGCACGCGGCCCGTTTCCAGTCTTCCGCCGCCGCGACCCACGACAACCACGGGCAGTTTGGTGGCGTCGTGGCTGCCCGTGAGCATGCTCGAGCAGAACAAGAGCAGCGAATTGTCGAGCGCCGTTCGCTCACCTTCCTGGATCGCGTCGAGCTTGCGGGCGATGTAGCCGACTTGCTCGAGGAAGAACTGGTTTACTTTCAGCCAGTCGTCCGTGTCCGAGTGCGAGAGCAAATGGTGGATCATGTAATCCACGCCCAGGTTGGGAAAACGCAGCGAGCTGTGATCGTTGTTCAACTTCAGCGTGCAGACGCGCGTGGTGTCGGTCTGGAAACCAAGCACGAGGATATCGCACATCAGCCGCATGTGCTCGCCGATGTCCTGCGGAATGCCGTCGGCCGGACGCGGCATGTCGGGCGCGGACAAGGTAGGCCGCCAGCCCTGCATTTCGCCCCGTTTGCCGGCACGTTCAATGCGTTGTTCCACTTCGCGCACCGAGTCGAGATATTCGTCCAGCTTGCGCTGGTCGGACTGGCTGATCTGGCCGCGGATGTCCCGGGCGTCGTCCAGCACCGCATCGAGCACGCTTTGGTCGCCGCGCTGCACCTCATCCTTGAACAACCGGTCGAATGCCAACGCCGGATACAACTCGAGCGGCGTGGGCGTGGTCGGCGAGCTCCAAGAAATGTGCGAGCTGTAGAGCATCGAATAGTTCTTGTGAACCGAAGGATTCGACTTTTCGCAACCCAGCACGAGGCTGGGCACCTTCGTGGACTTGCCCCGCTGTTGGGCGATCACCTGATCGATGCTCGTGCCAGAGCGAATCTCTCCGCCGGAGGCCAACGGCGCGCCGGACAGCAGGTTGCCGGTTTGCGAGCTGTGGATGTTGCCTTTGAGCGCCTCGGCGTTGTGCAGCCCCTGGACGACCAGCAACTTCTCGCGAAAGTCGTTCAGCGGCGCCAGCACTTTGCCCAGCTCCATGTCGCGCCCCTGGCCCTTGGCCCACCACTCGCGCGTGTGGAAACCGTTGCCGGAAAACAGCGCGGCGAAGCGTACCGGAGCCTGGCTGGCTGCGTCATCGCCGGTCGTCTCGTCGCCCCAAACCGGCAGCGATTCGAGCCACGGCAGCGCCATGCTCACGCCCACGCCGCGTAAGAATGTCCGTCGGCAAAAGTGATGGTTCGTCATCGGTCTTCCTCGCGATTGTTGGCTCGTGCCGTCCGGTTCATTATGTCCGCGCCGAGCGTGGTTGGAAATACGGAGTGGGGGGCTAGTGGGTTTGAGCGACTTCGGCGTCCCTTCCGCGAATCTCGCGGAATTGTCGGCTGCGCACGATCGATTCAACCGCCGACGAGAACCGATATTCATTGGCTTCCAATTCGCGCCGCATCGTCTTTAGCAGCGGCTGATCCGAAAGTTGCACGCCGCGTCCCAGCGCAAAGCCGAGCAGTTTGCGGCAGAACTGATCGAGGAATGCATCGCGGCGCTGCGTGAGCAGATAGTCGCGCAAGCCCGACATGCCGTTCAGTTCGGTGCCGTCGTTGAGCTTCGTATGCGTGTCGATCGGCCGGCCTGCCAGATCCTTCTCGCGGTGACGCCCGATCGTGTCGAAGGCTTCCAGCGAAAAGCCCAAGGGATCGATGCGGACATGGCAACCGGCACAGCGGGCGTCGCTGGCGTGTTTTTCCACCAGTTGCCGCACCGTGAGATCCTGGATCGCGGTCTCGTCCTCGGGCAGCGTCGGCACGTCCTTGGGCGGCTTGGGCAATTTTTCGCCGAGCAGCACTTCCGATACCCAATTGCCGCGGAGCGTGGGGCTGGTGCGCGACGCGCCGGAGTGCTTGGCCAAGGTCGCCGCCAGACCAAGAATCCCGCCACGGCCGTACTGGCTCACTCCGTCCACCCGGCGCCACTCGGGGCCAGTCACGCCGGGAATCCCGTAGAACGCGGCCAGCGGCTCGTTGAGCAGCGCGTGGTCCGCGTCGAGTACGCTGAGCACCGACGCATCGCGTTGGAACAGATCGGTGAAAAAGCGGATCGACTCTTCGTACATATCGGCGCGCAACGTGGCAAACTCGGGAAAGTGGCTTTCGCTCTTTTCGTCCAGCGTGTCGAACTCATAGATGTGCAGCCATTGCGCGGCAAACTGGACCGCCATTCGGCGAATGCGCTCATCGCCGAGCATGCGTCGAGCTTGCGCGACGAGCACCTGGGGATCTTGCAGTTTGCCCGTTGCCGCCATCGAGCGAAGCTGCTCATCGGCGCGCTCGACCAGAGAAAGTAGCTCAGACGGTTCGCCATGGCCCAATCGGATACCGGGCCGGGCGCGCTGCCAGGGGCGCCTGTTCAACGCGATACAAGAATGCCGGCGCGACGAAGATGCGCGCCAAGGTGAAGCGAAACGCTTCTTCGTGCGATAGCTCTTCGGCGCGCAACTGCCGATACAAGGCGCGCAGCTCCTCGCTCTCCGCTTCGGTCAATGGCCGGCGATACGCTCGCTCGGCGAACTCGAGCAGTGCGTCGAGCTGGCGCGGTTCGGCGTCGAGCAAGTCCTGCCGATGCGCCGCCGCCGCATCGTGAATCGGCTTGCGATACGGCTCGAACAGGCCGGGGTCGCTGTCTTGCGACGCGTACTCCAGCAGTTGGGCGAACGCGTCCACCAGCACCAGCGCGTCGTGGCTGACGAAGTGCAACTCGGCCCACAGCCGGTCGATCCGAGCCGTTTCCGCTTCGTCGAGCATCAACCGACGCAATGGTTCATCCTCGCGATGGAACAGCGTCAGAGTAATCACCTCGTCAACCGGCACGATTTGCATGTAGCACAATGCCCGGGGAAACCAGCGGCGAAAGTCGTCGAAGGCTTGTTGAAAACGCCGGTGGGCCGCACTCCCGTCGTTGGCGACAACTTGCAAATCGGTGCGCAATTCGACGAGCGACTGCGGCTTGTCGGCTTGCACGGCCAGTTGCACGCTGCCGTCGGCGCCGGAGCGCGGATCGAGCCGGCCGGTGGTGACGAACTCGGCGTCGACCACCAAGTCGGCCGGCAGGCGGACTTCGACAACCGACGGCGCCGCGACGCACAAGCTGGCCGCGTCGACGGCCGCGCCGACCGGATCGTGGCCGAACAGCGCTGGATCGACGCCCCAGACCTCTTGTGCAGCATTGTCGCTTGGCGCGTCATCGTCCGAGTTCGTTGCGGTTGCCGGACGAAACGTTGCGAACAGGGGACCGCTCAACGAGGTGAGTTGGCGATAGAGCTCTTTGTCGAAGTCCGGCAGCGTGTCCGGCGGACCCTCGGTGAGCAGTTCTTCCAGGGACTGCGCCAGTTGCTTTCGCTCGTCGGCCGAGGCAGCCGTTTGCCAGCGGGCCAAGAGCGATCCGGCGGGAATTGTCGCCCCGCGATCGTTGGCTTGCACGGGCTCGGTGTAGAAATGCCACACGCCATCATTGCCAAAGCGATCGGCGTGCGGGTTGCCGGCCAGCACATCCGGGCTGACGTCCGCAGTCAGGCTCCAGGCCTTGTCGCCGTCGCCCGCAGCCGTGATCGTGAACTCAATGTCCGTCAAGTCGCACGAATGATTTGCTTCCCTTGGACCGATCACCAGCGAAATCAAATCGCCTTGCTGCACGGCGAGCGACTCGACCGGCGGAATCGGCACGGCGGCCCCTCCGGTGGCTTCACCTCGCGCGATCATTTGCCGAGTGGGGCCGCGGCGCAACTCGACCGCCCACGTCACGCCATTGCCGCACTCTGGATGGGCACGCATCACGGCGCCCTCGACGCGCACCACGCCGGATATCGGACTGCGCCAGCCAACCGCGGCGGAAAGCGTGGGCGACGGGTGTACCGTCACTCCGTGCGGCTTCATGTTGCCCGGAATCCGCACGTGCTCGTCCGACGAATTGGCAAACAGGCTTGGAGTGGCGGTGGTCCCCCAGCCTTTGACAAAGTCGTGGCCGCCGGCTTCTTCGAGCTTTTGCGTGAACAGATCGAGCTTGGGATCCGCCACGCTGCCGATGCCGAGAAAATCCAGCCAGGCGGTGAGCGTGGGCTCGTCGACGCCATGCTTTGCAGCCAGCGCGGCCACGCTGATGCTCTCGGTCGAACGCGCGGCTTCATCGGCGGCAGCCAGCGACGCGGCGGTCGCTGCAAAGATATCGCCACGGTGCGCGACGAGTTGCCGCGCCAACTCTCGCACGTCGCACAGCAAAAGATCGGGGCGTCCCGGCGTTACCAAGCGGGGCTGATGCCAGAGGACGGTGTCGCCCGTCGGGCCGTCACCGGCCTCGCCCGCCACCAGATAGAGCGTCACTTCGTTGCCGCTGGCCGGCGCGGGGATTTTCATGCGCACTTCTTGCACGGCGGCAAGCGGATTGACCGGCGCCATCCAGTCCTTCATGTGACCGACGGCCTGAAATTTGGTGAGCACTTCTTGCCAGCGCAACTTCCGCCTGGATCGCAGCCTCCTCGCCGGGCTGTGCGTCGCGCCACGACTGCTGCACTCGGGCAATAAGTTGTGATGGCCGCGGATCGTTGAGCACTTGCCACAGCGAGGTCGCGTACTTCGCGCTCAGTCCGTGTTCGCGGGCCACGTCCGCCGGCGCCTTGTCTCCGGCGGCCAGCGCATCGCGCTCGGTGAGTAGCGCCGCAAGGTACGCTTGCAACGGCAGCCGGCCACCTTTGTTCGACTCCCAGTGCAAACCCTGCAAGTCGAAAGAACTGGAGCCGCGCTCGTCGGTGTAGCGGCTGTACGCATGACGAATGCGCGCCAAAATGGCGTCGGTCCAGTCGCGCCGCGAAGTGCTCGGCGAAAAGCGGAAACCGTCGGGCAGCAGCACGGCATGCGCTGCCAGATCCTTGTCGGCGTCGAAATACTTGGTCAACAGCGAGGGAGACATCGCCATGGCCGCGCCGGTGTTCGTGAAGCCTTCGCCGGCGGCGCTGTCGGCCGGAAACTCGCGCGCCGGCTGCAGCGGCACACCGGTGAGGTCCTGCACCGTGTACGTATATTGCGCGTTATTGAGTCGCCGCAGCACGACCGGGCCGGGATCGCCGGCATTGGCGGCCGCTTCGGCGTGCAAATAACGATCGATCCAGCCACGTAGATTCCCGCGCTCGGCGTCCGAAGGCTGCTCGGCGTCGTCCGGCGGCATCTCGCCGTTGTCGAGCATTTCCGCGACCTTGAGCCACGTGTTCGTGCCACGGCGCACTTCGGCAAGACTTGCAAATTGTTCGAGGTCGAGCTCCCCCTCCTGAGCCTCGGTGGAATGACAGTCGAGACAGAACTGCTTCACTAGCGGCAGTGTCTGCTCACGATAGTCGCGCTCGATCTGGGCAAACGAGTCGTCCACGGCGTCGGCAGCCAGGCATTGGGCACCGGCTGGCAAGGCCAACAAAAGCGAAGCGGCAAACATTTTGCGCATGACATTGGCTCGATCTGGGCGGGACAGTGTAGGGTGGGATCGTGGCGGGAATCTCATATCAGAATATCATGCACGACGTTGCCATGCACGTCCGTCAGTCGGTAGTTGCGGCCGCTGTGGCGGAATGTCAGTTTTTTGTGGTCCAAGCCCATCAGGTGCAGGATCGTGGCGTGGAAGTCGTGGACGTACACCGGGTTGTTGGCCACACGAATGCCATATTCATCGGTCTCGCCATGAACGACCCCTCGCTTGACTCCCGCGCCGGCAAGGCATGGATGGAATGTCTTGTCGCGTGGCGGGAGGACGTTGGATTGGACGCACGGCCTGGCAATCCGCACCGTTTGTTTATCGAACGACGTTCAATCGTGCTCGGTGGCTATTGATGTGGGATTTGAGTAACTGACTGGCCGAGGCTACGTCCCCGGCGGCAAGCAAATCGACAATCTGCTGATGATCGCGCAGGCCTCCTTGCCATTCCGCTTTCTTCACGCTTTCACGGAATCGCTGGAAGAAAACCACGAGCAGGTCTCCGAACGCGATCAACGGCGACAATCCGCTGGCCGCGATCAATTCGCGATGAAACTCAATGTCCAGTTGCACGAACTTTGGCAATGATTTCGCCTGCTTCAGCGCCTCGTTGATCTTGATCAGTCGGGCATACACCGAGGCGTCCCGTTGCACGCGTTCGGCAACAAATGGCAGCACGCCGACTTCGAGCACGATTCGCGAGTCGATCAGCTCCGTGGGGGAAACGTCGTGGAGCGCCGGGTGGAATCCCAAGTGCTCGGTGACCCGTTGCATATTCATCCGCCCGACGGTGAGTCCACGGCCCGGCCTGGCTTCCACGATGCCCAAGAACTCCAGGGCCTTCGTGGCTTCGCGAAGACTCAGCCGGTTGACTCCGAACTGGGCGGCCAACTCGGTCTCGGTGGGCAGGCGGTCGCCGGGCTGCAGATTTTCATCGCGGATGAACGTCTTGAGCCGCGAGGCCACGACGTCGCGAATCTTGCTTCTCTGGACGGTTTTCAGCATAGGTAGCTCGGTGGAATCGTTTGCGAAATGCGTGCAGGGTTTCGAGGCGGGGACCTCCTGCTAGATTATCTGACAATCGACGGCCGTCAAGACCCGTGATCGGCAACGGCCCCGCACGCACGCTGGCGGCGATTCCCGCCAAAGTTCGGATTTCACGTACCTATTGCCCAATCCCCTCGATAAACTCTCTCAGTCGTGCCCAATTCCATTTCGAACGTATGAGTGACCCGCTCAACGCAAAATGCACCCGGACGCATACACCTCGCTGGCGGCGATGGAGCAGGTGGGTTGGTACTACCAGGCGAGGGCTCGCTGTTTGACACGCCTGGTCGAGCGATATGTTGCCCCCAATGGCCGTCAGCTTGACATTCTCGACGTCGGCTGCGGCACGGGCGGAACTTCGGCCGCGCTGCGGCCGTTTGGACGGGTCGTCGGTCTGGAACCCTCGCCGCTGGCAATCGAACTACTGAAAGCGAGTCATCCCGACATCGAGGTGGTGCCCGGCGCGGTGGCCGACCTCGGGTCACTATTCGCTGCCGAGCAATTCGACCTTGCCACGATCATGGGCGTGCTCTA
The DNA here is from genome assembly GCA_963779015.1 of uncultured Planctomycetaceae bacterium. Lineage (GTDB taxonomy): Bacteria > Planctomycetota > Planctomycetia > Pirellulales > PALSA-1355 > JTS-RE94. The sequence goes on from CAVZWY010000029.1 coordinate 88,169, forward strand.
TCACCGCAACGTCGCGGATCCGGGCGAGGCGCTGGCCAACGCGGGCGCGTGCTGCGGCCCGGCGGCTGGCTGATTTGGAACGAAGGCGTGTATCCGATACTGGTGCGCACGCACGACGAGTTTGTCGAAGCCGGTCGACGCTTCCGTCCACGCGAAATGCGCGCGCTGCTGAGAGGCGCTGGTTTTCGAGTACATTTTGCCTCGCACTTGCTGGGCTGGGCGTTTCCGATCGCGCCTGGCGCTGGCCTTGTCGCATCGTGCCCGACAGTCCCTGCTCGGCCCGCGCAGGTACGAAGCCCACAAGTCCGACGACCGGCGCTGCCAGGCGTGGTCAACGCGGCATTGCGGGAGCTTACTTACTTGGAATGGGCCGGCTCGCGATGGCACATCAAAGCTCCGCTGGGAGTGGCGTATCTGGCAATCGCCCAGAAGCCGCTGGAATCCGCGGGCGAACCTCGCGTCGGTTGAAATGCACGTCGTCACGCCGTGCGGTCCGGCTGGTATCGCCTGGGACGGTGGAATAGAATTCCGTTAGATATTGTTCGCCGTTCGTCCTTCTGGGGAGTTTGCGCGATGGCTACGGAATTGGTTGAAGCGGGTGCCGATGGGACGATTCCTGGCACAGGATTCACGAAAGCCCATCAGCTCTTTCGCGAGTCGGTGCGCCGCTTCATCGACCAGGAAATCAATCCCTACGTCGACGAATGGGAACGCGATAAGATGTTCCCCGCGCACGAGGTCTTCAAGAAGGCGGGCGATCTCGGTTTGCTCGGCTTGTCCTACCCGGAAGAGTACGGCGGCGCCGGCGCGGACTATTGGTACAACATGGCGCTTTCCGAGGAGTTGGCGCACGTCAGTTGCGGCGCGATTCCGATGGCCTTGGGCGTGCAGTGCGACATGGCCACACCGGCTCTGAATACGTACGGCTCGCACGAACTCAAGAAACAATTCCTCGAACCGGCCATTCGCGGCGACGCCGTGTGCAGCGTGGCGGTCACTGAGCCCGAAGCCGGCAGTGACGTCGCGGGCATTCGCACCAAGGCCGAACGACAGGGCGGCGAATACGTCATCAACGGCAGCAAGCTCTATATCACCAACGGTGCGCAAGCCGATTGGATTTGCCTGCTCGCGCGGACGTCGTCGGGCACGGGCTATAAAGGCATGTCGCTGATCGTCGTGCCTACCGACGTGAAGGGATTCGTGGTCGCCAAGAAGCTGGAAAAGATGGGCAACTGGGCCAGTGATACCGCCGAATTGGTTTTCGACAACGTGCGCGTGCCGGTATCCAACTGTATCGGCGAAGAAGGCATGGGCTTCATCTATCAGATGCAGCAGTTCCAGAACGAACGCCTGGTCAGCTCGCTGGGGGCAGCCGCGGCCGCCGAGAAGATCCTGAAAATGACCATCGAGTACTGCCGCGGACGCAAGACCTTCGGCAAGCCGCTGATCGAGAATCAGTGGATCTACTTCAAGCTCACCGAGTTGATTTCCGAAGTCGAGTTTCTCCGGCAGATGTGTTATCACTGCGGCCGGTTGATGGACCGGGGGCAGGACTACACGCGTGAAGCCTCGATGGCCAAGCTCAAGGCCGGACGGCTGGCGCGGAAAGTGGCCGACACCTGCCTGCAATTCCACGGCGGCATGGGCTACATGGAAGAGTATCCAATGGCCCGCTACTACCGCGATTCGCGCTTGTGGTCGATTGGCGCCGGCGCCGACGAGATCATGCTGGGCATTATCGCCAAGTACGAAGGCATCGCGCCGGGCCGATAGTTGCGGCATGCCGCAGGCTCGCAGGCCCTAGGTCCAGTCGGCATGAGGTGACTGGACGGGACGTTCGGCTGCGGAATTGTCGTTGTCGCCGTTCGACTTGGCCGCGGTCGACGACAAGCCGCCCTGGGCCGCACCACTTGCGACGGGAGTTTCCACCGGAGATTCCCACTCGACGTCTTCTTCCGGAGCATGTGCTCCGCCGCCGGTCATCAGCGTGTAGACGTAGTACATCGTCGGCGTGAGGAACAACACCAGCACGGTCGAAGCCAGCAGTCCGAAGCAGAGGCTGGTGGCCATCGGGATGACGATTTGCGCTTGGAACGACCGTTCGAGCAAGATCGGCAGCAAACCGGCCACGGTGGTGACGCTCGTTAGCATCACGGGCCGCAGCCGCTGCGCCGGCATCGACCAGCGCATCTTTGATCGACAGGCCGTCGGAGACGCGATGGTTGATAAAGTCGATCAACACGATCGAGTCGTTGACCACCACGCCGGTCAGCGCCACCAAACCGAACAAACTGAACATGGTGAGCTCCATGCCCATCAGAAAGTGGCCCCAAATGGCGCCGATGATGCCGAAAGGAATGATGGCCATGACCAACATAGGTTGCAGATACGAGCGAAACTCCACCGTCAAAAGCACGAACATGGCGACCATGGCGATCATCAGCCCGATGCGCAAGCTCTCCATCGATTCGGTGGTGCGTTCCTGCTGTCCTTCCCACAGCACGTGAACCGCGGGATACTTTTCCAGCAACCCGGGCATGAAGCTCGTGCGCAGGTCCTGCACGATGTTGTAGGCGTTGCCGGTCGTTTCATCGATGTCGGCCGTGATGGCGATGGCCCGCAACTGGTCGATGCGATTGATTTCGGCATAGCCCCGGGCCACGGTGACGTCGGCCATCTCGGTGATCGGCCGTTCGCCGCCGCCGGCGGTACGAATGCGAATCTCCTCGAAGTCGGCCAGCGAACGGCGATCTTCCTGGGGATAGCGAACCATCAGCTTCACTTCGTGGCGGCCGCGCTGCAGCCGCATCACCTCTTCGCCGTAATACGATGCCCGCACCGTCTCGGCCAAATCGGCCAAGGGGATACCCATGGCCATGGCGTTTTGTTTGACCTTCAATTGAAACTCCCATTTGCCGGGACGCGAATCGTCGGCAATGTCAAACACCGAAGAGTAGTCCGACAAACGGGCCTTGGTTTCCTCGACGGCGCTTTCGAGATGTTCCATGTGCTCGGCATCCGCCAGCAGCCGAAACTCGATGGGACGTCCGCCCGGGCCGAAGTCCGGAATCTGGAACGTCACGCTCTCGGCGCCGGGAAAGCCACCGGATGTTTTCCGCCATTGGGCAATAATCTCTCGGCTGTGGAGGTCGCGCTTGTCGGTTTCGACCAGTTCGACATTGACGCCGCCCACGTGGCTCCCGGTGGAACGGGTGTCAGGTCCCATCGCTCCCGGCGCACTAATCTGACCGACGACGCGATGCACATAGCGCACGATCGGCGTTCCATGCGACTGTTGGTATTGGTCGTTGATCGCCATGATCGCCTTTTCGATCCGCGCCGTGGCGGCATCGGTCACGGCGGCCGGAGTGCCATCGGGATAAACAATCCGGGCGATGATCTGCTTGCTGTCGATCGATGGAAATACGTTGAATGGCACCTTGCCCGAGGCCACCAAACCGAGCGAAACGAACAGAATGGCAACGGCCACCGAGATCGTGATGGCGGTGTGGTCGATCGTCCAGCGTACGGCCGGACGATAATAGTCGTTGATGACCTTGGAAAGTCCGCGGTTCGACTGCACATTGATCCAGGCAAATAGATCTCCCAAGCGGCGCAACGGATAGCTGAAATGGGTCCAGAGGAACGCCAGTCCGAATATCACGCTGCCGAACGTCGCCGACACCGCCGGCGACATCACCCCCCGCCAACGCCGAGTCTTGCCCAGCAGCGACTCGGTGTCGGGCGGATGCCCAAGATGGCACGGCAGTACGAGCGTCGCCTCGGCGAGCGAAATGAGCAGCGCCGAAATCACCGCGGGCGGCATCACGCCGATGAACTTGCCCATGACACCCGCTACGTATGCCAGCGGCACGAAGGCAATCACGGTCGTGAATACGGCGGAGAAAATACTGGGCACCACCTCGGCAGTTCCGTCAATCGCGGCGCGGAAGAAGCTTTTGCCGGCTTGCCGATGCGAATAGATGTTTTCGCCAACCACGATGGCGTCGTCCACGAGGATGCCCAGCACCATCAGAAAAGCGAAACTGGAAAGCATGTTGAGCGTGTGGCCCGAAAGATACAACACGGCGCACGTGCCCAGAATCGAGATGGGGATGCCCAGCGCCACCCAGAAGGCCAACCGCAACTCGAGGAACACGGCCAACAACAGGAAGACCAACAACAGCCCTTGAATTCCGTTCTTGAGCAACATGTCGAGTCGGTCGCGCACCTCGATCGACTGGTCACCCCAGGTCACGAGCTGGTAGCCAGGCGGCAACTCGGTCGTCGCGACATAGCGTTTCACGTCGGCGACCATCGCCAGCAAGTCCTCGGTCTCGGTCCGCTCGACCGAAATGGCCAGGCCAGGGCGTCCGTTGATGCGGCTGATCGAGGTGACCGAATCGTCGAACTCGTCGCGCACCGTGCCCAAGTCGCCTACCCGCAACACCACGCCACCGGGAGAGGTCACCAGCGGGATGTCGAGAATATGCTCGCCAACGGAGCGCTTGTTTTTGCCCCGCAACAGCACTTCTTGCGAATCGGTGCGCATCGTGCCGCCGGGAATCTCCACGTTTTGGCGGCGTACGATCAGGGCCACCTGCTGCAGGGTCAGTCCATACTTGCGTAGCGTTTCTTCGGGAATTTCAATGTCGATTTGATACTCGCGCGCCCCGACGATGCTGGCCTGCGAGACGGCCGGCTGGTGCAGCAGGTCATCGCGCACGTGTTCCGCAATGTCGCGCAAGCGCAGGTCCGACTCCGGATCATCGCTTTGGGGCCCGAAAATGCCGACGCTGATCACGGGCTGGCGCATCGTGATCTGCTTGACTTCGCGTTCTTCGGCCAGTTCGGGAAAGCTGGGAATGCGATCCACCTCGGAGCGCACTTCGTTGAGCGTCTTTTGCACGTCTTCGATGTCGGCTTCCAGCTCGATGACGACGAAGCCCGCTCCTTCCTGAGCGATCGAAACCTGCTGTTTGATGCCCTCGATCGGGCGCACGGCCTCTTCGATCTTTTGGCAGATGCCTTCCTCCACCTCGTCCGGGCTGGCGCCGGGATAAGGAACGCTGACGAGAATGATTTCCAGATCGAAGTCCGGAAACACTTCGCGTCGCATCCGCGTGAGGCAGAACAGGCCCACGATGATCGCCGAGACCATGAGGGTGTTCATGGCCGGTGAGTTGCGGACCGCCCATTGAATAACCGACTTCATGGGGCGGCCTGCTCCAAAACGGCCATGCCGTCGACGGCCACGGCCAAGGGCGTGCTCACCAACTTCATCCCCGGCTGCAACCCCGACTCGTCGGCATAGACCAGCACGAGATCATCGGTGGCGTCGGCCACGCGCACTTTGCGAATGACCAGCTTGCCATTGGCAACCTGCCAGACTCGATTGCCCGGCTGAAGCGATCGATGCGGAATCTCCAACAGCGTCATCCGCGGCTGCGCGTGCACATTCACCGCAACGTACATGCCACGGACCAAGGCCGGAGGTCCGACGGACGAAAAGGCCGGATCCTTGCTCCCTTCAACTCGCAGCACTTCGCGCGGTTTTGCCACCAGCACCCGGCAGGGCACGGTTCGAGTCCGTTCATCCAGTCCGATGCCATCGAACCGGGACAAGATACCCTCCCACGTATAGCGGCGACCGCCCAGTTCGTAGCCGATCGTTACCGGCGCGCGCGGGATCTGATAGTCGCGCGTGATGCTGCCGGCGTCCCCCTCGGGCATTTCGTTCGACTGGGCCCACAACCAGTACAGGTCTTCCATCCGCAGATTGCACTTTACTTCAACCGCCGAGGTATCCTCGATCTTCACCAGCGAAGTGCCCTTTTGGACGTACGAATCTTCTTCGATCATTTCGCGAATGATGACGCCGTCGATCGGGGCTACGACCTTCGTGCGGGCCAGGTCGAGCTGGGACTTTTCGAGCTGCGACTGCCAAAGGTCGTGGGCGTTCACCAGCCGGTTGCGCCGCGTGTTCAGCAATTGCAACTGGTTTTCCAGTTGGATCACCGAGTTGAGCGCCGACAACTCGTCGCGTTTGGTCTGCTCCAGTTCGGAATCCGAGATGATCTTTCGGCTGGCCAATTGCTCTTGCCGTTGCAAGTCCCTGCGCTGCAAGGTGTGCTGCTGTTTGGCCACTCCAACCAGGGCCTTGGTGTTGGAAACCTCGACGTCCAATTCTTCGATCTGCACGGCGGCCTGCGACAGTTCGCGGCGCAGCCGTTCCACGTCCAACTCGTAGTCGCGCGGATCGATCTCGACGAGCGGCGTGCCCGCAGTAACGTACGTGCCGGCGCGGCATTTTGCGGAGCGCTTGGCGATGCGGCCGGTAACTTCGGCAGCCAGGTCGATTTCGCGATGCGGCACGACCAGGCCATCGACCGTGATCTCGAGCCCGCCGGAATGCGGCTGTACGACAACGGTTTCGACCATGGGCGCCACGGCTTGGACGCGCTGGTTTTGCGGCGCAGCCTTCGTGCTGCGCAACACCGCAAAAGCAACCAGCCCCAGGATGAGAATACCGATCGGCGCACCGATCCGCGCGGCCTCGACCAACAGCGAACTGCTGTCGGTTCGCGCGGATTTCTCAGTGCGAGATAGAGGAGCAGCCAAGTCTTGCTTCATGATCCGAAGTATCGTGCAAGGGCGCAGTCAGAAACGGGCAAACGGCATTGAGCGGTTCGCCACGTGGGGCCGAAACTTGGCCGGGCAAGCTTCGGGGGGGCATACCGCCTATTATTGCTCGGCTGCCCATATTTTGCACGCCCAAACTCCTCGCTAATATTCCGCGTCCGTTGGCGGCGGCAGCGCGAACCGGGAATCAAAACAACCGATCCCAACCGCCTTTTTGGCATATCCGCTGGACACTTTGCGGCGCAGCAGGTTCGGACGAGCGCAAGAATCCACCGCTACCCCGTAGTACCCAGCGGGAGCACGGTTTGTGTCGTTCGCACTGGCGATATGCCCGGCAGAAGTCGACCGTCAGGGCGCCGGCGTGGCTTCGCTTGCCGACAGCAAGCCGTCGCCATCTTCGTCCAGACGGCGGAAGTCGTCCGCCGGACCGAGAAACTCGCGATTCGAGACGTCGCCGTCTCGGTTGCGGTCCATCGCCAAAAACCACTCGGGGCCGGAGGAGGGCGGGGCAGCCACGGTCAATACCGACTGCGGACGCCCGCGGCTGGCAACCGCCCGGAGCTGGTAGGGAATGCGGGTCAGATCGAGGTGCTCGTCAACAACGCAGTTTTCGGCTTCGATCCGACCCCAAGCGCCGCGCAACGAAATGCTCACGACGCGTGGGCCGAGGAAAGCAGCGGCTGGGGGCGTGGGGCCGCTGGCTGTTCGCCATATTGCCAAAGCACGCCGCGGCTGCCTTCGCATTGGAAGCATATCAGCCGCGACCCGCGAAAGTGATTGAGCAAGCGGACCGTCTCCGGCAAGCGGCTGGCGACGCCATCAGGCCCCATCAACGGATCGTCAATCCGCGCGGGCCAGTGCTGTTCTTCAAAGGCCGCCAGGACCGACTCCTGGTCGAACGAGGGCACCGTGAAACGTTTCACGACGGTCTGGCCGATCCGCAGCTCATGCCGATCACGGTCCCAATGCGGCGCGGGTGGGTCGGGTGACGTCATTTGCTCGTGAAGCGAACGCTCAACCGCGGAAAAGTCGATCCGTGGCCCACGCGAACCAGCCTGGCCGCGGACTTCGCGCGCCAACGTTGCTCCGGCCGGCGTCAGCACGAAGCAAGATCGCTTGCCGAACACAACGCGCTCGCGCGTGCGGAAGGCGCGCGTTGCCTCGCTGCTGGCATCGATCTCGATCGCGTGCTCGATCAATCCGCGCGCGTGAAGCCAACGGAGATCATTGTTCGAGAGCTTGAGCCGCCGCAAGCTCGACAGTTCGACGGCAAAATCCCAGGGCGTGGCTTGCAGATCCTGGGCATAGTCGAGCCCTTCGAGCAAACTGGCAAGTGCAGCCCCGATCGGTCCATCGAGCGTGACGCCCAATACCGCGGGCGTGCTCGATAGTTCGGAAGTGGGTGGGTTATCGAAGCCGATTTCCGCCGGAGGGCGTTCGGTATTTTCCGCTGGAGGGTATTCGATCGTCGGCATTTTCAAGGTGGCCATGGCTATGTCTCCGCGTCGAGAGAATCATCAAAGTCGGCGCCATCATGGTTGTCTTCTCCCTGCCGTTCTCTGTCCGCCAAAGGGCCGCCAAAAAAAAGCCCGTGCTCTCCGTCAATGGTGAGCCGGGCATACATACCCTGCGTCTCGGCTAATCCTAAGCGGACTAAGCATACCGATTTAGCGGGGTTTGTCAACCATGCTGGTGTTAGTGATTGGTGCGATTCATGCGCGAAACCAATTCGGGCAATCTGCTCCTCGGGCGCACTCGACACGGCCGCCGGCTCGACTATGATCTTGAGAGGCCACTGCACATTGATACTCACTCTGCCCAACTCACCTCGACGACTACTTGCCCCATGCCGAGGACTGGTACCGACTTGCTGTGCCCGCCGGAACCGCAGAGCCAGAGCGAGGCGGCGGCGATTTCGCGGGCGGATGTCCGACCCCACATGAGCGAAGCATTGGCTTTGCTCTTGCAAGCGCATGACTATGCGCTGGAGCTCGGACAGGACAGTTGGGATATGGCCGTCGAACTGGAGATACTTCGGTCGGCCAAACTGAGCAACAGCGACTTGCGCTGGCTGTTGGCCAAGGGATATATCGACCACGCCGTCGAGGCTACCGGAGCGGAGGACGCCGCGCGACACTTTCGCCGCTCTTTGCTATTGAAGTTTTCCGCTCCGACCTGCGTGGTACTGACTCGCTCGGGCGTGGCCGTTGCCCGCGAGGCATTGACGTCGGACCAATCCAACGTCGCGGGCGGGCCGCAAGTCAGCATCTGCCAACTGTCGCCGGCGGACGAATTGACGGAGCGACCCAAGTGGGACGAGCAGCGGCGGCAATTGCGCGTGGGCCGCGCACTGGTGAAGGAGTTCAAGCTACCCTCGCCGAATCAGGAAACGGTGCTGATGGCGTTCGAGGAAGAAGGCTGGCCCCCGAGGATCGACGACCCGTTGCCACCGGTGGCGCAGCTCGATCCGAGACGTCGGTTGCACGATACGATCAAGGCGCTCAATCGCAAGCAGAAGCACGGCTTGATCCGATTTCGCGGCGACGGCAGCGGCGAGGGGATTCGCTGGGAACCGTTGAATTCCTAGCCGTTTGGATCCACGCCGGCAGTTGGCGGACACTGCCGTCAAACGCTTTTCGATCGCGAAATCTGGCCGCCAGGGTTGCGTCTCGCTCCGGAGCGTGCCCCCAGCATTCCCCTCCATTCACCTTGGCGACGAAATCGTCGCGACTATGCTTTTGATTTGTGACTCGCCGCTGCAAGTTCGTAGCGAGCGGTTCGATATGCGGGCCGGGAGTCGGGGTCTGGAAGGCGCGGTTGGGGCAGCCGTGTTGCCACGCATGCGCGCCTTCCATGTCTAGGTCAAAAGCATGTCACACTTCGAGCCTCGCGGGCTCGGCTGGCTCCCCAGCCTGCCAGATTTCCGCGATTTTGCAGCCGACGCGGCTCCTGCCGACGCGTGGCTCGAACAATTCGCGCCGCGGGCGCGGCACCGCCGCCCAGGTCGACCAACGTCGATTTGCGCGATTATTTCGTCGATGTCGACGACCAATTGAGTTTGCACTCGTCCGCGGCGCACGCTTGTGCCGGATTGGTCGAATACTTCGAGCGGCGCGCGAACGGGCGGCTGCTGCGTCCCTCGCGGCTTTTTCTCTACCAAAACACGCTACGCCTGGCCGGAACGCAGCAGGTCAGCGTTGCTGTCGATTTGCGCACTACACTGAAAGCAATGGTTCGTTGCGGACTTCCGCCGGAGCGTTATTGGCCGTACGAAACCGATCGTTTGCCACTACAACCCGACCCGTTCTTGTACTCATTTCCCGAGCCGTGCCGTTCCGTGCGTTATGTCCGTTTGGATCGGCGTGGAGCGAGCGGGGTGCAGACGCTCCAGATCGTCAAGGCATTTATCGCCGCGGGCTTTCCCTCGGCATTTGGATTTCCAGTTCCGAATTCGTTGTCGCTCAATCCGGATATTCCCTATCGCCCCACCTTCGATTCGTTGATCGGCGGACAGGCCGTCATTGCCGTCGGCTACGACGACCGCTGGTTGCGCGGGTCGCGCGGCGCGTTGCTGGTGCGAAGCTCATGGGGAAACGCATTTGGCGAGAACGGATACGCGTGGCTGCCCTACGCTTACGTAGAAGAACAATTGGCAGTCGATTTCTGGACGTTGTTCCATCCCGATTGGATCACGTCCGGCGAATTCGACCTGCCTGAAGTACCTGAGTGAACCCTGAGTGAGCCTTGAGTGAGCACCGTGACTCGGCCTAGTCGTGTAAACCCCGCGAACCCGAATCGAGCTGCGTGAGCATTCACGACAGCGTCCATACAGCTCCCATACAGGAGCCGTTGTGGGTTCCCGCGAGCGACTAGAATGACGCTTCACGGTTCGCGATTGTGTCCGAGTCAAAAGGGGAAATAGCCATGGTCAGCCGTACACCGTCCGATGGAAACGCCTCCGCCGGCCAGCAATCCGCCGCCGCGACGCGCGACGTGTTTCGCGTTTTGTTCCGCCACAAACGGAAAATGCTAGTGTTTTTCTGCACCACCATGGGTTTGGTCGTGCTGGGATTGATCTTCTTCCCAAGAACCTACACGTCGGACGCGCGCTTGTTCGTTCGTCTGGGAAAAGAGAGCATCGCGTTGGATCCCACGGCCACGGTCACGCAGACCGTCGCCGTGCAGGATACGCGCGAAAACGAAATCAACTCGGAAGTCGAAATCCTCCGCAGTCGCGCCCTGATGGAAGATGTCGTCACGAAACTTGGACCGGACGAGATCCTCTACGGAGGCTCGGGCGGCGGAGCCAGCAGTAAGCTGTGGAGCGCGCTGACGGCGCCGGTTGATATTGCCCGCACCTGGTTGCACGGCAATATCAGCCCGACCGAGCGCGCGATCGCCGAATTGGGCAAGACCGTGACGATCACAGCCCCCAAGAAGTCGAACGTCATCCTCCTGAAGGCCAAGGGGCACACGCCCCAGCAGGCCCAAACGGTTTTGCAGGCCTACGTGGACGCCTTTTTGGTCAAGCACTCCAAAGCGAACCGCACCGAAGGCTCGTACGAATTCTTCGTCAGCCAGTCCGAGTTGCTCGCCGAGCAATTGAAACTGGCGAACGAGGAGTTGCGCGACGCGAAGAACGAAATCTCGCTCGTTTCGATCGAAGGGCAGCGGCAGAACGTGCAGGCGCAAGCCAGCTCGATCGAAGACGCGATTCTGGAAAACCAGCGCGCCCTGGCTCACTCGGACGCCAAAGTGGCGTCGATGTTGGAGGCATTGAAGAACATTCCCGCCGAACTCGACGCGGAGCAGATGTCGGGATTGCCCAACGTGGCAGCCGATGCGATGCGTAACGAGCTGTACAAGCTGCAAATTCAAGAGAAGGACGCCAGCTCGCGTTTCACGAACTTGCATCCCACCGTGATTGCCCTGCGGCGACAAGTCGAGGACACGAAGAAGATTCTCGACGAGCAGGAAGGAAGCCGCAGCCAGACCACGAAGAAGATCAACCCCGTCCACCAGAGCATCCAGACGGAGTTGGCCGCGGCACAAGCCCTGGCAGCCGCCCAACGAGCCGAGGCCGCCTCGCTCGAAAAGCAGTACCATGGCATCCAGGCCAAGATCAAGACCTTGAACGACGGCGAGTTTCGCATCACCGATATGACTCGCAAGGCCGAGCTGCTCGAAACCAGCTATCGCGACTACATCGCCAACCGCGAACAAGCGCGCATCGATCAGGCCCTGTCGCACGGTCAGATATCGAATATCAACGTCCTGCAACCGGCAACGTTTGTCGCCAAGCCTTCCAGCCCGAAGGTGTTGCTGACGTTGATCGCCGGCTTCATCCTGGCCGGCGGCGGCGCCGTATTGCTGGCGTTCGCCTGCGATCACTTCGATCCGTCGCTGAAGACGACGCACGACATCGAGCAAGACCTTGGTATTCCCGTGCTGTTCTCCGTTCCTCGGAACGACCGGCACACTTTGCTCTACAACTAAGGACCCTTTGATATGAGCACCGTTACCCCCGAGCTACCCACTGCAACGACACCCCGCAGCGCTGCTGGCGCTCCGGTGGCGGAACAGTACCACTCGCTGGTCCATTGGCTGCGCGCCGTGGGCGATATGTCGGGCGTCACGACAAAAGCGATCGGAATCACCGGTTGTTCCCCGGGCGCGGGCGTCACCACCGTGGCGATGAATCTGGCCTTGGCCGGGGCGCAAGAAGGGGAAAACGTGTTGCTGCTCGACCTGAGCACGACCCGTCCGGCGATTGCCACTCGGTTTGCCATGTCGGGTGACCTGGGGTTGCGCGACGCGACGGCCGACCTCGCGCACGCCAGCGACTACGTCAAGGCCACGCCGGTCGAGAAGCTCTCGGTGCTCGGAGCCAATCTGCCCGGCGAGCCGCAACCTCTCAATTTGGATGCGGCCAGCATCAATGGCCTGCTGCGATCGGTGGAAAAGGACTTCAGTCTGATCGTCGCGGATTTGCCCACCGTGGAATCGAGCCTGTGTTTTGTCACGGCCGGGCTGCTCAACGGAGTGCTGCTGGTCATGGAGGCGGAACGCACGCGGATGGACACGGCAGCCCGCGCCAAGCAGCGGCTGCTGGACGCCCGCGCCAGCGTATTGGGTGTCATCCTCAACAAAAGCCCGCAGCATCTGCCGCAATGGCTGGAAGCGAGACTTTAACAAGACGTTTTTGATTTCCCGCCACTCGGGCACCCAAGACGGGTCGCGAGAATCACCGAATTCGTTCCATCCAGCTTGAAGTTCCGTTTACGCTCCCGCCTTGTCTCTCAAATCGTTCGCAACAGCAGAACAACGACTATGATCCGAATTCCAAAACTATTCCCCGAATGGCTGTCGTCGGCGGGCCGCGGCCAAGCGCGCGAGCAATTGTTTTCGTTGGAAAAGACGCAGGCGATCCTCGATCGCGAGCGGATGCGCTCCGATCGCGGCGGCGCCAGCTTCACGCTCTTGACGTTCACGTTTTCTCGACACGCCTCGAAGCGCGACATTGATGCGCTGGCCGTCGCGTTGCACGGGCGGATTCGACTTACCGATGACGCCGGCCATCTCGGTCCGGGTCGAATCGGAGTGATCCTGCCCGAGACTCCAGCGGTCGGCGCCTGGAAGCTGGCAGACAGCGTAAACGATCTGCTGCCGGTCAACGTGCCCCGCCCCGAGTGCGACGTATACGTCTATCCGTCGGACGGCGAGTCGGCCAAACGGCCGGCAGAAGAAGCCATGCCGGTGAGCGTGGAGGTTACCGGCGAAGCGGCCCCGCGCGAGGAGCCGGTGGCGATTGCAGAACCGGAGGTGGCCGCGACGCAAGCGGTTGGCGAAGCCCAGCCGATGGAAGTGCTGTTCGTGCGGCCGATGCCGGCGTGGAAGCGCGCGATCGACGTGATCGGCGCAGCTACGGCGCTGATCCTGGCCGCGCCCGTGATGGCAGTGGTGGCCGTGGCCATCAAACTGACGTCCCCGGGCCCGGTGTTTTTCAACCAGCCGCGCGACTCGATCGGCGGGCGGCGTTTCACCATGTACAAATTCCGCACGATGTCGGTCGACGCCGAGCAACAAAAAGCTGCGTTGCGAGCATTGAGCGAGCAGGACGGTCCGGCCTTCAAAATGACCAACGACCCGCGCGTCACTTCGCTCGGAAAGTTCTTGCGAAAGACGAGCCTCGACGAGTTGCCCCAATTGTTCAACGTGCTGGCGGGCGATATGTCGCTGGTGGGGCCGCGGCCGTTGCCGTGCGATGAATCGGGGCGTTGCGAGCCATGGCAGCGTCGTCGCTTGGACGTGACACCGGGCTTGACTTGCATCTGGCAGGTTCGTGGGCGGTCTGCCGTGACGTTCTGTGAATGGGCTCGCATGGATATCGAGTACATCCGCTCTCGATCGTTGGTCAACGACGTGAAACTGATCGCTGAGACCGTACCCGCCGTGGCGCTTCGTCGCGGCGCTTGCTAACGCCGACGAACACACACGGTGAGCCGATGTCCGCTGCTCGGAATTCTTCGCGCCCCGACTATCGCCCCTCCGCGGGAATGTCGCAACGGCTGTGTGCCGCTTCTCTGTGGGGGACATCGCGCCTGGCGGCCGGCTTGCAGCGCGTGGCCGGCGACCGCCACTCCGATGGTTTCGGCATTCTGATGTACCATCGGATCGCCGACACCGTGGCGGGCGTTGCGGCGCCCACCTGGAATGTGACGCCGGCACGGTTTCGTCGACAAATGTCGGGGTTGCTGGAACGCGGATTCGAGGCCTGGCCGTTGACCAAGCTGATCGAAGCCCGCCGCAACCTGCGCGTGATTCCCGCGCGAGCATTCGCGGTCACCTTCGACGATGGATATCAGAACAACTACACCCAAGCGTTGCCGGTGCTGCGCGAATTGCAGATACCGGCCACGATCTTTCTGGCGACCAGGTACTTGGATTCCAGGGAACCGTTTCCCTTTGACGACTGGCCGGCTTCCGGGTCCGAGCAGGCGCCCGAGGGCAGTTGGCTCCCGCTTTCGACCGCCGAATGCCGTGAACTGCTGAGCAGCGGGCTGGTCGAATTCGGGGCGCACACGCACGGTCACGAACGTTTCGTCGGACGTCCCGAGGATTTTCGCCGAGACATGCGCACTTGCTTGAGTGTGCTGCACGATCGCTTCGGCATCGAGCACCCGCCGTTTGCCTTTCCGTTCGGAGCGGCCAATACCGAGCTATTCGAGATCGCCCGCGACTTGGGCTTGGACTTCGCCCTGACGACTGCGCACCGCCGCGTCGGAAGCACGGATGGCGAGTTCGGCTGGAGCCGGTTCAACGTTCTCAACAGCGACACACCGGCGGTTCTGGCCGCCAAGCTATCGGGCTGGTACGCCTCGGTGGCGGCAGTTCGCAACGCTATGGCGTTGCCGTTGGTCGGCCTGAGCCGCGTGACACGCAGGCCGTCGCTCCGTCCCGCTGGTGTTGCCGCGGATGTTCCCCTTACCAGTTCTCCCAGCGCGATGTCTCGCTCATGAAGGTCGACCTGGCCGAATCCCGTGAAGACTTCGTGGCAACGCGCGAGCGTGCAGCCGGCGCGCCCGCCGCGCGCGTTCGCGACCTCTTGCAGCGGTTTCCGGCGGTCTCACAGGGCGCGCTTTCGCTCGTCGATCAATGTATCGTCAGTGGAACAAGCTTTGCGACTGCCATGATCATCGGTCGCACGACTTCACAGGAGACGATGGGGCTCTATTATCTGGTCGCCAGCATCATCATCGTAGCGGTGGGCGTGCAGGAACACGTCATCGCCGCGCCCTACATGATCTATTCCAAACGGCGCACGGGCGCCGCTTTGGCCAGCTTCAACGGCAGCGTGTGGTTCCATCACTTGCTGCTGACGGCGTTTGGCATGGCGGCGCTCGTCGTGGCGATCGGCTTGCTGTCGATCGGCGGCACGAGTGCGCTGGCGCCGCAACTGTGGATTTTGTTGGGCGCCGGGCCGTTGATGCTGCTGCGCGAATGGATCCGCCGCTTTGCATTTTCGAACCTTGAGATCGTTCCGGCATTGGCCGTCGACAGCGTGGTCTCGGCGTTGCAATTGATCGGGCTGCTGTTGCTCGCCGGCAACGGATCGCTCTCCGTGTTTGGTATTTTTGCCGTGATGGGCGTCTCCTGTTCGTTGGCGTCGCTGGGATGGTGGCTGTTTGCCCGACCGGAGATTCGCTTCCAGCGTGAACAATTCATGCCCGATTGGCGCAGCAACTGGTCGTTTGGCAAGTGGACGACTCGCAGCTACCTGGTCGGCAACACGACGCAGTACGTCATGCCGTGGATCCTCAATCTGGCGGTGAGCACGGCTGCCGCGGGCGTGCTGGTGCCTGCATCACGCTGATCAATCTGGCGAACCTTTTTCTGACCAGCATCGACCGCATCCTTACGCCACGCGCCGCGCAGGCGTTTGCCACCGGCGGCGTGCGCGATCTGCGGCGCGTTTTAACATTGGCGGCCGCCGCGCTGCTGCCCGCGTTGGGGCTGTTCTGTCTCATCATCTTCGCCATTGGTTCGCGATTGGCCGTGTTCGTCTATGGCGAACAGTATGCCGGAGCGGGCATGATCCTGTCGGTCTTGTCACTTAGCGTTCTGGCCAATGGCATGGGCACACTGGTGGGCAACGGACTGTGGGCCATCGACCAGCCGTGCGCCAATTTCTTTGCGGACGTCTGCTGCCTGGTCGTGACGTTGGCATCCGCCGTGGTGTTGGTTTCCGCAATGGGAACGTTGGGGGCGGCGATTGCACTTTTGGCCGGCACATCCGTCGCCGCCGTGGTGTGCTCGGCTACGTTGTGGTGGGCGCTGTCCCAATTTGATGGGGCGAACGAGACGATTCTTGTTCCGTCGGAGCTATCCTGAGCCTTCAACGGGTGAGATGTCCATGAAAATCAAGACAGTCCAGCCGAGCGCGTTGAGCGGCGATGAAATCGCGGCCTGGTCCGCCATTCAAAGCCGGACTCCCCAATTGGCGAGTCCTTACTTTCGTCCCGAGTTCACCCAAGCCGTGGCCGCGGCGCGCGGCACTCCCAATGTGGCCGTGATGACCGTCGCAGGCGAGCCGGTCGGCTTCCTGCCGTTCGGTCGCACCAAGTGGAACACTGGTATTCCCGTGGGCTCCAGGCTTTCGGACTTTCATGGAGTCATCGCCCCGTGCGACACTACTTACGATCTGCTGGAGATCGTGCGGGGTTGCGGATTGTCCAGTTGGCGCTTCGACCATCTGGTCTCCACGCATGCCGAGTTCAAGCGACATGCATGGCAAATGGCCGAATCGCCCTACGTCGATCTCTCCCAAGGGTACGACGCCTACTCCGCAACGTTGAAGAAACGCATGCTGTCTGAACTGCGCCGCAAACGAAATGCCCTCGAGCGCAACGTGGGGCCGGTGCGCTTTGAACCGCACGTGAACGATCCCGCGGTATTGAAGACACTTCTCGGTTGGAAATCGCGGCAGTATCAGCGTACCGGCGTGCTGGACATCACGCGATATCCCTGGGTGCCGAAGTTGCTCAATATCACGCTGCAATATCAGAGCGAAGACTTCGCAGCCATGATGCCGGTGCTGTACGCGGGCAGCGAGATCCTGGCCATCGCCTATCTGCTGCGCAGCCGAAAGGTGCTGCACGGATGGTTTACGGCGTACAACGTCGAGTACGCGCGATATTCTCCGGGCAAGCAATTGTTCCTGGATATTCTGCGCGCGGCGCCAGAACTGGGCGTGACGCGGTTCGATCTCGGCAAAGGTCCTGAAGAGTACAAGGCCTCGTTTCGCAATGGCGCCACCATGGTCGCCGAAGGAGCCATCGATCGGTCGCTAGTGATGGCCGGTGTTCGTACTGCCGTGCGCGGTACGTAACGGCGTGCGCGCCACGCCCCTGCGAGACTACGGCAAGCGACTGGGCGGAGCGGCCTACCAACTGCGGGGATGGCTCGAATTGCAATAACGATCAATGCGCTTCGCGGAGCGAAGCGCCACAGGTGAACCATGAAAAATCCCAATCGACTCGCCGTCTGGTATGTGTTGGCGGTCCCCGTGCTAGCGGGGATCTCCACCGTCGATTTCCATATCGGCGGGTTTAATTTCGTCGGCTATCTGTGGGTTGCCCTGTTTCCGATCGGGTTGTTGCTGTTGGCGGTCAATCGCCTCACGGGCGCGGATCCGGGCGGAATCATGCCCTGCTGGCCGTGGCTGGCGTGGTGTACGTATGTGTTCGCTTCGCTGTTATTTTGCGAGGAGCTCGGCCGCCGCAACGTGCAGGAAGCATTTCAACTTTCGATGCCGGTGATCGTCGGGCTCGTCGCCGCGTCGGCGATTCGGACCGAGGCGCAATTGCGCAAGATCGTGGCGGCGTTTGGAGTCGGCCTGCTCTTCCTGTTGGCCTACACGGCGGCCTATGTCACCGAGCGCTACGACATGGAATGGATGTCGACCCATTTGCGCTCCGCCACGTTGACGGTCGTATTGGTCGGTTGCGTGTACTTGGCGGCCTTTCCGCGGCGCAAGATTTTGCCGCTGGCGGTATGGGGCGTTTGCCTGGCCGTCGCGGCCGTGACCAGCAGCCGCATGGCGACCATGGCGCTGCTGCTGCTGCCGATGATCCACCCCTTGTTTCGCCACAAGTTTTGGAAACTGGCAGCGGCGGTGGCCGTGTGCGTGCTGGGCCTGATGCTGTTCCATACCGAGACGTTTCAGTCGCACTTCTTCGAAAGCGGCCAGGGCACGCTCAGCGAAGTGTTTTCCGGCGACGTACACGACTTCGGCCGCATGGACGCGTGGACGCAAATCTGGGAGCGCTCGTGGGAACAGCCGCTGTTGGGCCATGGCGTCGGCACGGCGTTTGATTATGTCCCGCTGATCTGGCTCGAGAGCAACCACATCCACAACGACTACTTGCGCATCTTCTATGAGCTGGGTTTGTTCGGGCTGTTGCTGTTTGCGATCGTCATGACGTGGCAGCTCATCACGTTGCGGCGACAGGTCTCGCTGGCGGAGAACTGCCACGTGCGCGAAATGTTTGCCGCGGCATGGATGGGCCTTTGCGTCATGGTGCTGACCTGCGCCACCGACAACACACTCATTTATCACGTGTACTACAACAACCCATTGTTCGTGCTGATGGGGGCCGCCTACGGCGTGGCCTGGGCCGAGCGGCAAGCTGCCGCGCGCGGCTCCACGGCCATCACGGTCAATCTGCCGGTCAGCACTTGGGGTTCGCGCCTCAAGGCATTGGATCACGTCGGCGCCGGGTCGCCGGGCGGCATACAACAAGGGCTCGGGTGAAAGGGTAATTCATGTCAGATTCCAACCAGCAACGAATGACTGTTAGCGTGGTCATTCCCACGTACAATCGGGCCGCCTATATCGGCGATGCGATCGAAAGCGCGCTCAATCAAACGCGCGTGCCGGACGAGATCCTGGTGATCGACGACGGGTCGACGGACGACACGCCGGAAGTGCTCAGCCAGTTCGATGCGCCGGTAACCGTGATTCGGCAGCCCAATCGCGGGCGGTCGGCGGCGCGAAACGCAGGGATGGCATGCGCTATCGGCGATGCGGTCATCTTTCTGGACTCCGACGACTTGCTGATGCCCGACTGCATCGAGCGGTTCGCCGAGGTGCTGGAAGAAGACCCCGAAGTGGGCGTGGTCTACGGCGACGCTCTCCTTTGCGATGAAGACGCCGAGCCATTGGCGCGCTACAGCGAGGCCATGCCGGGCATTCGCCCATCGGGAATGGTGTTGGGAGACCTGGCGCGACGCAACTTTCTAACGGTAACTTCAATGGTTCGCCGCTCGAGCCTGGAGGGCATCGAGTTCGAATTAGGCATGGAGTACGCCGAAGACTACGACTTCTGGCGCAGATTGGCGGCCCGCTGCCGGTTCCACTACGTCAATCAGCCCTTGATGCGTTATCGCTTGCACGAGGGGATGACCGTCTCCAGCGGTCTGAGCGCCACGCTGAAAGGCGAGATCGAAGTGCAGCGCCGCTTCTTTGAAATGCCCGAGTTTGCCGAGGCCGACCGTGGTGCTCGGGCGCAGGCCTACTGTGCGCATGGCATCAAGAACGCCATGGCGGACAAAACGGACGTAGCCCGCGCTTGTTTCTATCTGGCCGCTCGCACCAAGCCGACGTATCTGGGCGGACACGCGCTGGCGTTCTTCAGTCTGTTCGGCCCGCGGGTGCTGCAATACGTCATTCTCAAGCGACGTCAATTGGCCGGCAATCAATTGGGCACGGCGACTGGGCCCATCGCGTTGATGCGCAAACGCAAGGGCGCCAAGCGCGCCGCCAAGACGCCGGCTTCGCCTAGCCGCTTGAAAGCGGTTGCGGTTCAGGGGGGCGCCGATGGTTGAAATCCTTGCTCCGCACGATTCAACGAGGGACGTCGCGGCCGAACCGCGCGCCGACCACGTCGCATCGCAACTGGTTCGCGCTTTGCACGTGATCAACGGCGAACACTTCGCCGGCGCGGAGCGCGTGCAGGATCACCTGGCCATGCGCCTTCCCGAGTTCAACTACGAAGTTGGGTTCGTGGCGATCAAGCCGGGCAAGTTCGCGGAAATGCGCCGGTCGGAAGCCGAGTTGATCGATGCGGCGATGCGCGGCCGCTTCGACCTGAGTCCCGCGCGCAAGATTGCGTCGCTGGTGCGCAACGAACACTATGCGCTGATTCACACACACACTGCGCGCTCGGCGCTGGTCGGTGCCCTGGCTGCCGCCTGGACGGGTGTGCCGTTGGTGCATCACGTTCACAGCCCGACCACGCGCAACACCACGCGCAAGGTGCAGGACCGCATCAACGCGCTGATCGAGCGTTTCAGCCTGCGACGTGCTGCGGCCGTCGTTGGCGTATCCGAGGCCATGGGCACTTACGCGCGAGCCTCGGGCACGCCGGACGACCGGGTCTTTGTCGTGCCCAACGGAGTGCCGGCCCGTGGTGCGCTTGCCGACCGCGCCACGCCGCAAGGCGAGTGGACCGTCGGCACGGTGGCGCTGTTTCGCCCTCGCAAAGGGCTGGAAGTTCTGCTGGAGTCGTTGGCGCAATTGCGGATGGCGGGATATCCGATCGCGCTACGAGCCGTGGGAACATTCGAGTCGCCCGAATACGAAGCGCAAATCACGGCGCTTGTCGGTCAATTGGGAATCGGCCAATGGATCCACTGGCGCGGCTTTCAGCGCGACGTGCAGGCAGAGTTGGCGGCGATGGACTTGTTTGTCTTGCCGAGCCTGTTCGGCGAAGGGCTGCCGATGGTCATTTTGGAAGCCATGTCGGCCGGCGTGCCCGTGATCGGCACGCGCAGTCGAAGGTGTTCCCGAAGTGATTCGCGACGGTCGCGACGGATTGACTGCAACGCCGGGCGCAGTTGACGATCTGACGGGGGCCATTCAACGCTTCGTCACCGGCGACGTCGATTGGCAGTCGATGCGTCGCTCGGCCTTCGAACGACAGCGTGCAAGTTACTCGGATCGCAGCATGGCGGAAGGAGTGGCCGCCGTTTACGACACGGTATTGGCCAGAGGCGCAGCGCGGAAATCCCAACCTTAGCCCCAAACACACTCTCATGGTCAAACTCGCCAGACGCAGCCCGCTGAGACGGGCCGCCACGCTCATCCTCGATCGAAAGAAGGTTGAACGGGTTCGACGCCAGCGGCTTGCCGCTCGCCGTCAACGCGCACAACGCCAGGAGGTCACGATGCAAGAGACGCTACAACACGGCGCCACCACCGCGGTTGTCGAGATTCCCATTGTTCCCGTGGAGCCCGTTCGCTCGCAGCCGATTCAACCGGCGGTCGATTCGCGCATGGTGTCCGCGCTGGGCGTGCGTATCACCGACATCACGAAAGTCGATGCGATGCGCCTGATGGAAGACTTCATTCGCACGGCGGACGGCACGTGCCACTCGGTGTTCCTCGTCAACGCGCATACGCTGAACGTCGCGACCGAGCAATCCGGATACCAGGATGTGCTCAACTCGGCCGACTACGTTTTCAACGACGGCACGGGAGTTCGCTGGGCGGCGCGGCAGCGCGGCATCGAACTTCGCGACAATTTGTGCGGCACCGACCTGATCCCCGACTTCTTCGAAGCCACGGCCGGACGCGGCTATCGCTACTACCTGCTCGGCGCCGACGCACAAACGATCGAACACGCGGCGGCCGTTGCGCGGAACCGATTTCCGGGTTGGATCCAAGCGGGTTTTCGCCACGGCTTTGCCGACGACGGCGACTGGAATAACGTCGTCCAACAGATCAACGCCGCCGAGCCGGACATGCTGCTGGTTGGCATGGGCAATCCGCTGCAGGAGCGTTGGATTCATCGCTTTCAATCGCGTTTACGCATCCCGTTGGCGGTAGGCGTTGGCGGACTGTTCGATCACTGGATCGACCGGCCCCGCCGTGCCCCGTTGTGGGTCCGCCGCGCCGGCTGCGAATGGATGCACAAGCTGATGCTGCAACCTCACAAGTGGCGCCGCTACATCCTCGGCAATCCGTTGTTCCTGTATCGCATGACCCGCTCGAAGCGCGCGGACCTCGCGGCGATGAACGCCGCGGGAACGCGACCCGACAATTGATAGTGCCGTAAGAGGTCGGTGCGATGGACAGCATGTGGTCATATTGGCTCACCGAATGAGCATTGATATTTCACGAACTCGAACTTCCAAGAACCGCCCGGCGCTGGCCGAAGGCGCTTCGAATGATGCTGCGCCCAGCGTGACGGAGTTTGGGAATGAAACGCCGGCTGTACTTCGCCCGCCACAACGCGCGCCTTCTGGCGCAAGGGTCTGTCAGGTACCGCGCAGTGCGATGGTGCAGGCGCTCGACATGACGCCTGATGCGGTATTCTTCTTCACGCCGGACTTGAAGATTGTCGAGGCCAATGCGGCGGCGGTCGGCGGCACCGGCTATCGCCGCCTCGAGCTCCAGTCGCTGCGGCTGGATGACGTACTGGCCGATGACGGACAGGGGAGTTGGAATGCCGGCGTGCTGCGCGTGCTGCGAGGAGAATCGCTCGAACACGGATTGCCGGCGCTGCTACGATCCAAAGACGGCAACACGTCGCCCGTGCGGTTCGACGTGCAAATGATGCACGATGCCGGCGGCCCGCTGCTGGTGGCCGTCGTGCATTGCCGGCGCGACGAGCGCAAGGCGCACGAACTGCTGGCCCGCGCGACACTTCGACTATCTGACCGAGCTGCCGACCCGCGTGGCCCTGGAGTACCGCCTGCGGCGTGCCGAACGCCAGGCGCGGCGGCAGCGCACCTGTTTCGCGGTGCTGTTTTTGGACTTCGATCGCTTCAAGGAGGTCAACGACCGTTACGGACATCGCGTGGGCGACGCCGTGCTGCGCGCATTCGCTCAGCGATTGAACGAGTGCGTGCGACCGGGCGACTTCATCGCGCGCTACGGCGGCGACGAATTCGTGGTCCTGATCGAAGACGTTCGCGTCGAAGACGAACTGCAACGAATGGCCGAACGGATTCGCAACGAGTCGGGCGTCTCACTGGAGATCGGCGGCGCGACGCTCGATATCTCGGTGAGTGTGGGCGTGGCGATCGGTCATGCCGGTTCGTCGGCCGCGGCGCTGGTGGACGAAGCCGATCGTGCCATGTACGCCTCGAAGCGGGCCCGCCGCTAGCAAGCTGCTAGGTAAACCAGAAGCGCTTGCCGGATTTGAACGCCTCGACGCCCTGTCGCGTGCTCGCGCTTTGCATCACGGGGTGCAAATTGCGCGCTTCGAGTTCCAATGCTTCGTCGAGCGGCAAGTGCGTGCCGTGCAGCGCCGAGTGCAGATCGGCCAGCATGGCGTCGCGCGGTTGCTGGCAGATTTGACGCGCCATGTCCATGGCGCGTTCCACGCCGGCGCCTTGCGGCACGAGTTCCCACACGAGCCCCACCTGATAGGCTCGCTCGGCCGAAATGCGTTGACCGGTGATGATCAACGGCAGCGCGGCCCCCCAGCCGACCAGTCGCGGCAAGTAAACGGTGCCGCCGTCGACCAGCGGCACGCCCCAGCGGCGGCAGGCGACCGAAAACGAGGCTTGCGGTTCGGCCAGGCGGATGTGTCCGTGGCAGAACAGTTCCAGCCCTCCGGCGTAGGTGTATCCTTGCGAGACGGTGATCACCGGCTTGGCTTGCACGATTCGCGAGCCGCCCATCGGTCCGGTGCCGTCGCGGACGGATTGTTCCACTTGTTCGCGGCTTGCATTGAGCCGTTCCAGCGACCCGAGTGCCGTCAAGTCGGCTCCCGAGCAGAACGCCTGTTCCCCGGCGCCGCGAAAATGGCGACGCACAGCGCGTCGTCGTCGCGGAATGTCTGCCAGGCAGCGAGCAATTGCGCGGCAGCAGCGCCGTTGACGGCGTTGTGCACCTCGGGGCGGTTGATCACGATCTCGAAGATCGCGCCCCCTTCAACGGCATGCCTGCGTGTGAGAACAAGCTCGGAATCGGCGGCTGGCGAGGTCATGCGATCATTGCTCCACGGCATAGCGCAAGCTGGTTGTTCGACGCAGCGCACAATCTAGCAGGACGGCGCGAGCCGAACAAATCACGCGCATGCACGCGTGCGCTCAGCGCAAGTAGTAGAGCAGGCCCAACGAACCGAAGATCAAGAGCATGACGGCCAATGCGTCGGGTTCGATGAACCAGCGGCGTCGTTCGACCTGATAGAGTTGGCCCATCACGGTGACCGAGGTCACCAGGATGGTGGCGAAGCAAGTAACCGCGTGGTTGACCGACACGCCGGCCATCAACGAGCCGGGGCTGACCAGGTCGAGCGGCGCAATCAACAACATGTTGAACGCGTTGCTGCCGAAGATGTTGCCCGCCGCCAAATCGACGGCGCCGATGCGCATTGCCGCCAGCGTGGCAACCAACTCGGGCAGCGAAGTGGAAAAGGCAACTAGCGTCGTGCCGACGAACGTCTTTCCCAAACCGCTAAGCTGGGCAATCGTTCCCGCGGATTCGGCGACATATGGCCCGGTAATGACGATGGCCGCGGCTGCCACGACAAAGCCGGTCGCCGCGCGTCGCAAGGTCACGTTCGGCACGGGCGGCACAACGTCAGGCACCTTGTCTTGCTGGGCGCTCACGCACTGATCGTAGTAGATCATCCGTACCGAGAGGAGATAGCCCACGAGAATGGCGATCGAACCGATGCCCATGTGCAACAACGGCACGACGCCCAAGCGGCCGCCTACCAGGATCGAAACGCCGGCTATCGCGGTTAGCGAGATGCTGACGGTGGCCGACAAGGCATGGGCCGATGCGGCACGGGAAAACAAGCGCCCGCGCTGACGATGCGACAAGTCGATGATGGCCAGGATCAGCAGATTGAAAAGGCTACTGCCCATCAGGTCGCCGACGGCCAGATCGGCCATGCCAGTGCGCACCGCGCTGATGTCGACGGTCAATTCCGGCAGCGAGGTTGCGCCGGCCAACAAGATGCTGCCAACCAGCAGTCGCCCGAATCCCGTGATTTCGGCGATCGCGTCGGCATAGCGAGTCAGAAACGTGCCGGCCACGACGATGACCGCCGCCGAAGCGAGAAATTGCAGCACGGCGGCCGTCATGGCACGATTCGGATTGACCGGTGGAAGAAATCGGGGTGACAAACCGTTCGCAAGGCCCTCAATAGAACTCCGCCGCCGCGCAGCGTCAATGCGAGATGGCTCCGTCGATGGCTCGCTCAGGAACGACAACAGCATCCATCGGTGGGCATGCGCTTCGAGGCAGCGGTCAGCGACGTTGGACGGCGAACTATCGATGAAGACATTGAGCGCGGAAAAAGTGAGGCCAGGTTTGGGCTCGCCCGGTGGTTGCTCGGCCTGCATCGACAACTTGAGAGTGACCGCTACGCCGCTAGGCGACAGTCGCCGGATTGCGGTTTCTGGCCGACCATGATCAGCGACATGCCGGGCACGGGCAAGACTTTTTCCAGTAGTTTTGCCAGAGGCAGCATGCGGTCGAACCACTTCATTTGCAAGGGACTGAGGTGGCGCGTGCGCAACAGATGCCCCGAGGTGGCCCAACCGATCGTACCCAGCTTGCTGAATTGATGTTCGTGGACAACCTTGAAGCCGGCGGCAGACATTTTGCGCCTCAATTCGGCGGCCGTGTAGCGGCGGAAGTGGCCCAACTCGGCGTCGACCGGCGTATACAGCCTTTTGACTGCGGGGACGACGATGATGCAATGGCCCTCGGGCGTCAGGCAGCGGTTAAAGCTGCGCAACACGTCTTCGTCGTCTTCGAGATGCTCCAACACATTCGAGCAGAATACCGTGTCGAGTTGCTCGGACTCCCAGGCCTGGTAGTTTTCTGGACGGGTCAGGTCCACGCGATCGACGCGCACGTTTTCGTGCCGACAAAATCGCTCCTCGAGGAGCGAAACGTAGATCGGATCGTAGTCCGCCAGCACCAATCGCTCTCGCCGCGCGAGCATGCCGCTGATGTTACCGATCCCCGCTCCCGCTTCCAACAGGCGTCGCCCGAGGTAGGGCCGAACCAGATCGAGGATCCAACGATTGTACTTCTTCGAGCGAGCCATCGACTTGAGGACATAAAAGCCGGAATGGTCGGTGAATTGTGGATCGATCCAGCGGGAGCGCAAAATCTGGCCGATCGCCTTCAGTCCATCGAGCGCGCGAATCTTCTTGCCTTCGTCGTACGTGCGGCCCACGTACGAGATGGGTACTTCATGGATACGGGCTCCCCATTGGGCCAAACGGCAGACGAGCTCCGGCTCGAGCGTGAACGTCTCGGCGCGGAGGCGGAGTTGTTTGAGGATGTCCGACCGCACCATTTTGTAGCCGCTTTCCATGTCG
This sequence comes from uncultured Planctomycetaceae bacterium, assembly GCA_963779015.1. Taxonomy (GTDB): domain Bacteria; phylum Planctomycetota; class Planctomycetia; order Pirellulales; family PALSA-1355; genus JTS-RE94. The sequence goes on from CAVZWY010000029.1 coordinate 114,665, forward strand.
GTCAGATTCAAGTCGTTGGCCATGTTCGAAACCAACGTCAGGATCTTGTTGGCCAGGCTGTGCCAGAACAACAGTACGCGGCGAGATTGGCCCGCGAAGCGCGAGCCGAATACCGCGTCGGCCTTGCCTTCCATGATCGGCTCTAGTAGTTGCGAATACTCCCGCGGGTCGTACTCCAAGTCAGCGTCTTGGATCACCGCCACGTCGCCGGAAATACGTGAAATGGCGGTGCGAATGGCCGCCCCTTTGCCGCGATTCGTTGCGTGGCGCAGAACCTTGATCCGCGGGTCCTCCGACGCCAGGGCCTGGATCAGTTCCCACGATCCGTCGGTCGACGCATCGTCCACGATGATCAATTCGATCTCGGCCGGCACCGGCGACGCGAGCACTCGCCCGACAATTTCGCGCAGCGTCCAGCACTCGTTGTAGACCGGCATTAATACCGAAAGTTTGCGTACCTGGCACACCGACGGCTGGGCCGCCACCCGAGAATCTTCCTGATCCGAATCGATGATCTTCATGATCGTCTCCACAAATTGGACAAGCCAATGCTAGTCGATATTCGCTCAACAGCCGCCGCCCGCCGCGCTATTCCCGCGACAGTCCCCATCCGGCCATTGCTCACTCCACCGTCACCTCATAGCGCGATCCAAAGCTGGGATCACTATCAGCGAACCAGCCGGCGCCGTTCTGGAACAGCGAGAACTGTACGACGTATTGCCGATTCGGCTGTCGCAATTCGAGCAGCGCGGGCAATACTTTGGTTTCGCCCGGGGCGATCCGTTCGCCCAGAACGGTACAGCGGTGGCTCAGGACCCGAGATTGATCGGCATTAAACACCCTGCAGCCGACCAGAATCGAATGCTTGCCAATGCCCGGCTCCCAGGCAACATTGCCGCGATTCGTGACGACCACGCGAACCACCTTGATTTCCCGATGCACGGGGCTCCAGGGGCCTTGGTACTCGTGGCGGCAAACGCGTTGGGGGTTGATCCATTCGACCGAGCTGCGCGGATCGTTGATCAATACGTTGTCGCGGCCATTTTCGGCCTGGGCGCCCACGAACCCGGCCTCCTCGTGGATCAAGCTAGGAGAGAAAATCCGGCTGCTCATCAGATATTTGGCGGCATGCACGTCGAGTCCAACCACCATCTGCAGTACCAACATGAACTTGAGTAGGACGGTCTTATCGATCGACATCAAAAAAAGTCCCAAGATGATGATCGATCCGCTCAGCCGCATGCTTCCCCCGGAAGACTCCCAGATCGCGCGGCCGGTCGAGGCGTTCAGCAATACGAGCGGCACGGCGCAGGCCAACGCCAGCGGCAAGTGGCGAAAGTTCCGCAATGCGACCACCGCCACCAGGATCAAGCTAAACGCCGTGACGATCAACATGCGTAGCTCCGACCAGTCGTTGCGCTGGAAGAAGAAGCCAGCGAATTCGAGCATCGAGCGAAACGGCCAGTCCTTCATGCCTGGGTTGCTACGGGCCGCCAACGGAGACATCTGAAAGTGCAGCGTCAGATAAATCGTCCACCCCAGCATGACGGCGCCCGGCAGAGCCGTTAGCGCCAATCGTCCGAAGTAGCTCCGCGTTTCCTTCCAATCGAGCTTGCCGAACGCCGTGACGATGAAAACAGAGAATGCGTAGACGCTATAAGTTTCGCGCGTCAAGAGCATGAGCGTCGCCAGCGGAACATACCAAGCGAGTCGCCGCGCAAAGACCGCCAGAATGGAGAATATCAACAAGCTATCGGCCGGGCTGTCGACCGTGCCGACCCATAGCGCAAAAAGCGTTCCGGCCGACAGCAGCCAACCGAGAGCGTAAAATGGCGGCATTTCCCGCGATGCCAGCCAGTATACCAGCCCGCCAAACCCGGCGGCTGTCATGGCAAACTCGATCGCAAAATACAAGGGCGTCGGCGTCAGCGGATAGCCGAGCAGTGTTGCCAGACTGCCGGCGAGCAGCGGAATTCCAATGCGCTGATAGCGGTACAACGGCTCGTCGAGATGTTTCACCGCGTCGAAACGGCCAAAAACATCGTTCGAGATCCAGTAATACTGTTGCCCGTCGTAACCGAATTTGGAGACGGTGCCAAAGCCCGCCGCGGCCTCGCGCCGCGGCAGACCGAAATATGTGCTGGGCAGCAGGGCCCGGTGCGCGACACCCTCCAAACTAAAATGCACCCACGCCACGAACGTTCCCATCAAAAGGATCCAAGCTGCCACGCCCCACACCACGGCCACTCGCAGCGGACGATTGGCCCAAGCGGATTGGAACAACCGGCCGATGGACCCGGTCACGCATTCGATGCTTGGCATTCCCGCGGTGCGCAATGTGCCGATGCGCGGGATCAGCGCCGATGGTTGCGGCTGCTCGATGCGACTCATCGCTAGGTCTCTGCTGGCGAACCGAAGGTAGGTAATGCGGGTGACGGCGTGGGCGGGTGAATGGGTTGGCGGGTGAAAATATCAGCTTTTCCCGGATGGTGCCATACGACTTGCCGTGGGGCCCCAAATCGCCGCTGCGGCCAAAAAACATGGTGTGGATGGAGCGGGAAGGACTCGTGCGGACTGATTTGCGAGCATTTGCAGCGTAAACCGCGGGACTTGGGGGTGCTGGCAATTAATGTGCCAGGCGCTGCCGTGCGCACGTTGGGTCCACGCATGCCAGCATCGAAAAACGGCGGAGGCGCGTGGCCGCTCTCCGCGGGATGGAACCACGACGGCACGTCACTCTTTCAGGGACGTTTCGTCGTGGTTCATTCGGCGCCCGTGTACCCCAAACGCTCAAGTTCCTTCCTCTTCATCAGAGTCGTCCGCGTCATCCGCGGATTGCTTTCACCGGGTCACGTTCGTCATTTCCTCCGTGGCTTGCTTTGAAATGAGTCGGCATCGATAATCGCTCGGGTTGTCCTTGTTCCGTGTCATTGCCGGGTTTTTGCCGTGGCTGCTACCGATCAGATCGAACGCTTGGATCCGGCGGCGCTACCGTCTGGCGAAGGCGGCGCTGGGGCGGGCGTTCGCTGACTATCCGTTGATGGTCCATGCGGCGGCAAACGATCGTCGGCGTCGGCCGGCGGTGACGCACCTGTACGGCGCGATCCTGTGGGATGCGTTTCGCTGGGGCGAGGTGCACGTGACACCCGACGTGGCGGCCGTTTGCGCGTGGCTGCCACCCGAGCACTCGGTGCCCACGTTCTGGCGACAGGCGCGCTCGGGCATGTTGCAATTGCCATTTCGCTTTGGCCTCGGCGGTTTTCGCAAACTGTTCACGTACGGCGGCATTGCCGAGCGGCTGCACCACGACCACGCGCCGATGCCGCACTACTACCTGGCGGCCATCGGCGTCTCGCCCGAGCGGCAAGGGCAGGGCGTGGGCAGCGCCGTGATGCAGCCCATGCTGGCCCGGGCCGACGAGCAGAAGGTGCACTGCTGGCTCGACACGCACGTGCCCAAGAACGTGCTGCTGTACGAGCGACACGGCTTCCAGGTCGCCGAACGGGTTGATCCGCCGGGCGCCAATCAGGTGCCTGTCTGGGGCATGCTGCGTGCGCCCCGCTAAGGCGGTCTGGCGCCCGGTCGGAGATGGCGCGAGTTTGCCGTCTGACGCGATTGTACGGCGCGATTCACTTCTCGCTCCGGTTGCCCGCCGCCGATTGGGCGGAAACTGCTCCCGCGCCGGCAATTGAGCACAAGCCGTCGGGCGTGCGGCTCTGATCTAAGGTTGTAGTAGTTGGCAATGGCGGAGTTTGCCGACGTGGTTTCAGCGGGAGAGACAATCATGCGATTGCGTTGGATCGGTTGGACGTTGGTGGCCGTGGCATTGGTGGTGTGTGGTGCGCGCGACGCTTGCGCAAAGGCTGCCGGCGGACTTCGCCGCCGCCTATGGACCGGCGCTCGAACGCATGCGCAGAGCCTATGCCGAAGGCACCGTGCGCGGCACGATCAGCATGGAGTATCCCACCACTGGGCGTTCGATCGACCGGCGATTCACGCTACGGCTGGCCAACAACACCTCGCGCATCGATGCTCGCGTGACCGCACAGAACGGCATGGACGTCAAAGTGGGCGGCACCGATATTTATCTGGCGCAGCCGGGGGCTTCGATGCAGTCGTATCGCGACGACAATGGCGAAATCGCCAATCGCCCATTCCTCGAAGATGGCTACAACCAGGCCACTACCAGCATTCGCGAACTGGTTCCCATCTCGTTTCCCTACACGATGGGTACGCGCGGCACGATCCTCTCCATGCTGCAAAGTGGCGACGTGAAGATCACCAGCTTCAAGAAAGGCACGGTCGACGGAGAGCGAATGGTCCAGATCAAGTACATCCAACAAGTCGATCCGGACGGCCGCCACGGCCCCTGGAATGCTGAGCTGTTGATTGCCCCCGACGAAGGCTACGCGTTGCGGCAGTTCTCGCGCACCGCCGGGCGCGGCGACGGGCAAGTGACCACCAGCGGGTCGCTCAGCTACTCGCTGAACGCCGACAACGTGCCGCTCTTGCGACAGTTCGAGCAAACCGAACGCCGCGGCGCCGCCGGCACGGTGGTCGAGCAACGGACGTTCAACATCTCCGAATTCAGCACCGAGCCGCCCAAGAGTTATCTGTTCTCGGCCGACGGTTTTTAGCCGGTTAATGCCGATCGGCGTTGACGGTTTCTCCCATGCCCGGGGTGTTGGCCTGGGCAATCAGCCTCGAACACTCGGGAGAAATCATCATGAGAATTCCCACGCTGCAAGGCGTTATTTGCCGCCGAATTCTGGTGAACTATCGTGTCGACCCCGCGGTGATGGAGCGCCTGTTGCCCGCTCGGTTCACGCCCAAGCTGCATAAGGAACATGCGCTGGCGGGCATCTGCCTGATACGGCTCGAGCGGCTGCGGCCCATGGGGTTCCCAGGCATCGTAGGACTGAGCAGTGAGAACGCCGCGCATCGGGTGGCGGTAACGTGGACCGACGATGAGGGCCAGCCGCGCGAGGGAGTTTACATTCCTCGCCGCGACAGCGACTCACGGCTCAACCATTGGGCCGGCGGTCTGGTATTTCCGGGCGAGCATCATCGGGCGATGTTCCGTATCGACGATGGCGGCGGGCGAGTCGACTTGAACATGCGGTCGACGGACGGGGCCACGCACGTCGAAGTGTCAGGCGAAACGTACGATAAGTTGCCCGAGGGATCGATCTTCGATTCGGTGGCCGCGGCGTCGGATTTTTTCGCGGCCGGGTCGTTGGGCTATTCGCCGACACGCGATCCTTGCCGCTTCGACGGACTGATGCTGGAAGTAGCCGACTGGCACGTCGAGCCGTTTGCGGTGGAACACGTGGCATCTAGCTACTTTGACAATTCGGCGAACTTTCCAGCCGGTTCGGTGACGTTCGATCACGCGCTCGTCATGCGCAATCTGTCGCATTGTTGGCGTAGCGCGGACGAATTGGCGGCTGTCTAATCGACGAGGAAACCAATGGTGGCTCGATCCAAGAAACTTTGGTTTACAACGTACATCGGCGCGGTCACGTTGATGCTCTACCAATTTGCGTTTATGATTGCATGGGGAAGTCCCGACTTGTTTCAATCCTTCAAGTTCGCTTGGAGGAGTGATTCCGCTTGGCTTTGTTGGCGCTGCACTTGGCATTCTTACCGATGCGACTTGCTCCTGTGTGCGCTGGCTATTCAAGTTGGACAACCAATGGTGGCGAATCGTCGCGCGATTAAATGGACCACCCGAGACCTTTCGTCTCTCTGCGATCTCGGTGTCCTCGGTGGCTACTTACGTTCTTATCCCGCGCTCCCCACCAGCGCCAATGCTTGGTCGATGCGGGCCAGGCACTTTTCCTTGCCGAGGATTTCCAGGCAGTCGTACAGCCCGGGTCCGACGGGCTTGCCGGTGGTGGCGACGCGCACGGCGTGGATGATGTCGCCGGTTTTGATTTGCTTTTCGGCGACGAAGTCGTGCAGCGATTTTTCGAGCCCGGCGACGTCGAACGGCTCGACGGCGGCCAGTCGCTGGCGAAACTCAGCCAGTAGCGCCGCGGCACCCTCTTTGCGGAGGTTCTTGTTGAAGGCCTTTTCGTCGTACTCGATTTCGTCTTGAAAGAAGAAGTCGGCGTAGGCCAGGATGTCGCCAAAGACCTTCAAGCGGTCGCCGGCCGCCTGGACGATGCGGGTCAAGAGCGGGCCGGTTTCACACGGCGCGGGCGTGGGCACGAGCCCGGCCTGCTGGAGGAAATCGAGCATCCGCGACACGCGCTGCTTGAGCGGCAGCGCCTGCATGTAGTGATCCTGGAACGCCCAGAGCTTCTTGGGATCGAAACTCGCCGGCGCCTTGGTGACGCGCTCGAGCGAGAAGTATTCGATCATCGTCTGGCGCGACATGAACTCGGTCTTGTCGTCCAACGACCAGCCCAGCAGGATCAGGTAGTTGATGATCGCGTCGGGCAGGTAGCCCACCTGCTCGTAGAAATCGACGATCACGGGGTTGAACGTATCGGCCGCAGTCGGCAAACCCAACCGCCGGGCGATCTCCAGGCCGTGTTCGTTCACCAGCGCGAAGTCGCGGTTCTTCAGATACTTGTCGAGCTTGCGCTTGCTGAGCTTGTTCTTGCTGCCGGGCTCGGCCACGTAGGGCAAGTGAGCGTATTGCGGCAGCGTGTAGCCCAGCGATTGGGCGATGAAGATCTGCCGCGGCGTATTCGACAGGTGCTCTTCGGCGCGGATGACGTGCGTGATTTCGAAATCGCGATCGTCGACCACGTTGGCCAGGTGGTACAGGCACGTACCGTCGGTGCGCTGGACGACGTGGTCCTGCTCGCGGGCCCATTCGAACTCGACTTGCCCGCGCACCAGGTCGTCGATGACCAACTTGCCTTCGCGGGGCATCTTCAGGCGCACCACGGCTTGGCGGCCTGCGGCCTCGAAGGCGGCTTGCTGCTCGGGCGTTTCGCCCATCCAGCGACGGCTGTAGAGAAACGGGCGTTTTTCGGCTTGGGCCGTTTCGCGCTCGGCGGCGATTTCCTGCGTCGTGGCGTAGTCGCGATAGGCGAAGCCGCCGGCCAGCAGTTGCGCCGCGGCGTCTTGATAGCGGCTCAACCGCTGCGACTGGTAGTAGGGCTCGTACGGACCGCCGACCTCGGGGCCTTCGTCCCAGTCGATGCCCAGCCAGCGAAAACCGTGCAGGATGGGAGCCAACGCAGCGTCGACGTTGCGCTCCGCGTCGGTGTCGTCAATCCGCAGCAGGAACTGTCCGCCGTGCCGCCTGGCAAACAGCCAGTTGAGGAGCGCCGTGCGCACGCCGCCAATGTGCAAGTATCCGGTCGGACTAGGAGCAAAACGTGTGCGAACCATCGGCAGCGCCAGGGAGGAAATTTTGGTTTAGGAGCAGTGGAACGAACGGCCAATTATGCAGCAATCGGGGGCGAACGTGAATGGGAAATCGGATGGCGAAAGGGGATCGGGGGCAGGGGCGAGGGGAAGGGGTGAGGGATCAACGATCAGGGGTTCAGGCACGAGAAGCGATTGACCACATCGAACGAAGGGCATTTAGGGCGAATCGATCAATTTGAGGGCCTGTAATTCTTTTTGTGTCAGGCGAGCAGGGAACGTCATTTGCTTGCTATGCCGGGCATGCGGCCCTCGTAGAGGATGGCGAAGTGGTTGAGGGCCGCTTTCCAATGATGGATTGGCATGGTCCACTTTTTCGAGGCTTCGTGAATCGCCATGTAGACAATCTTCAAGGCGGACTCCTCGTTGGGATAAATCTTGCGGTTTCGCGTGAACTTGCGAATCACGCTGTTGACGGATTCGATCACGTTGGTGGTGTAGATCGCTCGACGGATCGGCGCGGGGAAGTCAAACAGCGTGACGATGTCGGTCCATTTAGCGCGCCACATCTTCGTGATGGTCGGATACTTTGCGTCCCAGGCTTGAGCAAAAGCGTCGAGAGCGGACTCGGCTTCGAGAAGGGTCGCGGCCTGGTAGATTCTCTTCAGGTCGGCAATCACCGCCTTGCTGTCCTGGGTGCTCACGTAACGAAGCGCCGTGCGCACCAGATGCACGATGCACAGCTGCACCTGGGTTTGAGGATAGGCCGCGTGAATCGCTTCGGCAAAACCCGAGAGGCCGTCGATGCAGGCCACGAAGATATCGGCGAGGCCGCGGTTCTTCAGATCGGTCAGGCAAGCGAGCCAGAACTTGGCCCCTTCGCTCTGGCCGAGCCACAGTCCCAGCAACTCCTTGTGTCCTTCAAGATTCACGCCCAAAGCCACGTAAATCGTGTGCTGCGAGACGCGACCATTCGCGCCGCGCACGTGCACGACGATGCCGTCGAAGTACACGATCGGCCACAGCGCGTCGAGCGGCCGCGTGCGCCAAGCAGTCACTTCGGCGTCGAGGTCGGTGGTGATCTCCGAGATCAGCGTGGCCGAGACTTCCACGTCGTACAGTTCGCGGACGATCTCTTGAATGTCACGCGTGGTCATTCCCTTGGCATACAACGCGAGGATCTTTTCGTCGAAGCCCGGCACGCGTCGCTGGTGCTTGCCGATCAATTGCGGCTCGAAAGTCCTGTCACGATCGCGGGGCGTGGCGATGGTCAGCTCGCCCACGTCGCCTTGCACCGTTTTTTGCGAACGCCCATTGCGACGGTTGGGCTTGGATCGCTTGGCCAAGCTCGCCAGCGGCGGCTCGGCCCCGTTCGACGGCACCGCCCGCGGTTCGCCGCCAGGGGACACCGCCTTGCGCCCCAAATGAACATCCATCTCGCTGTCGAGCATCCGCTCCAACGCCGACTTCATCATCAGTCGCATCAAACCATTGAGGTCCTCGGCCGTCCTGGCCTGACCCGCAATCTCGCTTGCTAGCTGCTCCGCCCGCGTGCGTAAAGAATCATCCATGTGTCAATCTCCTCATCAGGAAAGGGTGACAAAAACTACCCATTCCTGCTAGCTGACACAAGATTCCTTACAGGCCCCAATTTGATTTTTGGCTCGGTGTGCTCTGTGACCTCGGTGGCCCGATTTTCTATTTTTGCCACCGAGGGCACGGACGAATCAAGATGGTCAATGCGACAACTAATCGACCACGGCCAGAGGCCGTGGGTTTAGGAAGGCCCCTCCGAAGGGGCCGGATACATGGGGAAGGCCCCGTTGGGGCCACTAGGGTTACTCCATATTCAACTTGCCTTGCCGTTCGTCCTGTTGCTCTTGCTCACGGATGTACTGGCGCACACGCATTTCATCCAGCCCAACCGTGCTCACACAGTAGCCAGCGGCCCAAAAATGCAAGCCTGTCATCCTTCGTTCCTTCAGCAACTCACGGTGGATGCGAACCGCACTCTTGCCTTTCAGGAACCCGATCGTGTGCGCCACGCTGTACTTGGGCGGGATGCTCAAGCACATGTGGATGTGGTCCGGCATGCAGCGCCCCTCCAGCAACTCGATTCCTCGCTGGCGACACAGCTCTCGCAGAATCGCCCCTACTTCCCGTTTCAATCGTCCGTAAAATACCCGACGCCGAAACTTTGGTATGATCACCACGTGGTACTTGCATTCCCACCGCACGTGGGAAAGACTTTGCCAGTCGTGCATAGGTTGCTCCTTCCTGCCCCAACGGGCCTTCCCGGAAGGACAGCCTATGCCGTCTGGCAACTCCATGCACCACGCACCGCTCCGAAGCTCTTCGGGTCACACGGCCAGAGGCCGTGGGTTTAATGACTGACTAACATCGATTCAGATTGTCTTTCTACGCTTCGTGTCCTTAGTGACTTTCGTGGTTCAGCCGTTTGCTTCGTGTCGTTGTGTCGTCGTGGTTCACTCGTTCCCAGCCGAAGCGGGCGACTTGGGAAGTTGCTCGATGATGCCGGTCAAAAACTTGGCCAGGCGGTCGGAGGCCAGCAGGGCGTCTTCTTTGAGCTGCCACATGTCTTTGATGCTGCTGGGGCGGCGGACGATGGCGCCGGCGGCGGCGCCCAGCCGGCTGGCCGTGGTCTTGCGCTTGACCAGGTAATCGATATCCTTGGGCAGCGTGTGGCCGACCGCGTCGCTGACGATCCGCACGGAGAGGAAGCGCGTTTTCCCGCGGCGACAGACGTCCGCCACGGCCAGCGATTCCATGTCGACCGCCAGGGCGCCGTGCGCGCGGCCGAGCGATTCTTTCTCGGCGGCGTCGGCGATGACGCGATCCATGGTGAGCAGCCGCCCGACGTGCAGGTGGCGCTGCGCGGCGATGGCCTCGCGATCGAGTTGAAAGTCGATGGCGAGTTGGCGTCCCAAGGTGTTGACAATCTCGTCCGCCAGCAGAATGTCGCCCTGGGCGAGATGCTCGTGCAGCCCGCCGGCGAATCCCGCCGAGATGATCCAGCGGGGCTCGTGTCCTTCGATCAGGGCCTCGGTCGCTCGGACGGCCGCCTCGGCGCCGACACCCGACTCGACGACGACCACGCGGCGGCCTTTGAGTCCGCCTTCGGCGCCGAGAAGCCGGCGCCTTGCGTGCGAACGACGCCTTGCAGCAAGTCGGCCAGCCCGCCGGCTTCGATGCCCAGCGCGAAGACGACGCCCACGTGGCAGACGTCCGGCTCGCGCTTGGGCGGTTTGCCCTCTTCAGCAGGTTGCGCGGCGCCGGCGGCCTCGGTGGCGGCCTGCATGGCGGCGGAGCGCATTTTCTGCTGCGCTTGGCCGAGGATCCAGTTGCGTAGGAGGGGCTGCCACATCGACGTCTATTGTAGTCGATGGCAGGCAACTGAACATGCGACCGACGAGTCGTTAGCGCGGCACGGTGGGTCGGGGTGCGCGGGCGGGCGACGATGCCGATACGCGCTCGGGCGTGACGAAAAAGACCGTTTCGATCTGTTCGTACTCGACTTTGTCTGGTGATTCGGGCTTTTCGCCCCCGGGCAGAGCGCGACGTTGCCGCATGCCGCCGATGACGGTTGTCTTGCCGAATTCCATCTCCAGTCCGGTGTCGAGTTCGACCGTGCGAACACCGGGAAAGGTATGGCTGTCGACTTCACGGTCTAGGCGTGGGTCGAGCTGGGAAACGCGGACGCGGATTTCCAGGCTCAGGCGATCGTCGTCCCGCAGGATCGGCACGTAGTTGATTTCGGTGCCGTAGCGACGATAGCGCGGCTCCTCGTGGTCGCAGGGCTTGCCTGGCGCCGGAACTTCACCGCCAACGAAATACGAAGCAGGGCGACCGGAGACGGTGACCAGGGTGGGTTCGGCGAGCACATTCGCCAGACCCTCGCGCTGCAGGGCTTTCAGCAGGCCGACCGCGCCTTTGGTGTCTACCATCTTCAGCGTGAACGCTTCCGTTGTCGCAGCCTCATCGCGTTGAGCATCTTTCCCGTCGTCGGGTTGAAATTCGATCAAGCCGAAACCGAGCTCTTGCATGCGAGTGAGAGAGATTTCGAACACTTGCACCTTGAGCAGGATTTGTTTCGCCGGCTGTACGACGTTTGCAGGCCGGGCAGGGGACGCTGCCGGCGCTGTGGGCGGCGGGCTGGGGCACCGGAGGTTGTTCGGCGGATGCAAGCGACGAACTGGCGAGCAACACAAGCAGCAAGGAACAGACGCTACGCATTGGACACCTCGCTTTTCGTGAATCGAACGATAGTACGCACGCATTAACTCATCTGCCACAGCGCCATTTTGAGCGTGTCGCCCAGGCGGCGGTTGACGCCCAGCACGGCGGCGGGCTCGAAACCGCAGTGGACCATGCAGTGCTCGCAACGGGGATCATTGCCGCGGCCCAATTTGTCCCAATCGGTGTTTTCGACCAGATCGCGGTGCGTCTTGTGATGCGTGTCGGTGATCAGATAGCACGGGCCCTTCCAACCGGCGACGTTGCGGGTGGGATTGGCCCAGGCGGCGCATTTGAGCTCGCGCTCGCCGCGGAGGAACTCAAGATAAATGGGCGACGTGTTCAAGCGGTGCGCGCGAAGCAGCTTCTTGGCCTGGCGAAACTTCTCGTGCACATCGTTGCGGGTCATGAAGATTTGCTGTGCGCCGAGCGGATTGGTCTGTTGCACGGCGTCGTAGCCGTAGGCCGGCGACATCATGAAGCCATCGACGCCCAGCTCGGTGAGATAGTCCAACAGCACGGCGATCTCGTGCATGTCGGTTTCTTTGTAGATCGTGGTGTTGGTGCAGACCAGAAAACCGGCGGCCTTGGCGGCCTTGATGCCGTCGACGGCTTCGGCAAACACGCCTTCGCGCTCGACCGCCATGTCGTGCGTGGCTTCCATGCCGTCGAGGTGCACGTTCCAGAAGAAGCGGCTGGTGGGACGGAACCCGGCCAGCTTCTTGCGCGTGAACATGCCGTTGGTACACAGATAAATGTGCTTCTTGCGCTCGAGGATCTTGGCGACCAGCTCTTCGATGTGCGGATAGATCATCGGCTCGCCGCCGCAAATGCTCACGCACGGAGCGCCGCACTCGTCGACCGCGGCCAGGCATTCGTCCACGGTCAGCTTGTCTTTGATCGTGTAGGCGTATTCGCGAATCCGCCCGCAACCGGTGCAGGTGAGATTGCAGGCGTGCAGCGGTTCGAGCATCAGCACCAGCGGAAACTTCTGTTCGCCAGACAGCTTCTTGCGCAACAAGTAGCTGGTCATCGTGCGGGTGAGCGAGAACGGAAAGCGCATCGTGGCGACTCCTTCGCGAAAAAGACTCCCGACCCCTTTGTTAGGGGGCGGTCGCTTTGCGGTTGGTTTGCTTGATGGCGACGGCCCATTGAGACATGCCAAGAGCGGGAAGTAGATCGGATAGTAGTGATAGCGCAGATAGAACACTTGCGGAAAGCCGGTGCCGGTGAACTCGGGTTCGTCCCAGCCGCCATCGTCGCGCTGATTGACCAGTAAATAGTCGATGCCGCGGGCGACCGCCGGATGATCGACGTAGCCGGCCGCCATCAGGCCCAATAGCGCCCAGGCCGTTTGTGAAGCCGTGGCGTTGCCCTGGCCACGCGTCTCGGGCCGGGCATAGCTGGCGGGCGATTCGCCCCAACCGCCGGAGGCTTGCTGATGCTCCAGCAGCCAGTTCACGCCGGCAGCCACCGCCGGATCGTTCCAGGGGACGCCCACTGCCGACAAGCCCACCAGCACTTGCCACGTGCCATAGATATAGTTGACGCCCCAGCGGCCGAACCAACTGCCATCGGGCTGTTGGGCGCCGCGAATGTACGCCACGGCCCGATCGATGGGCCGCTCGCCGACGCGATGGCCCAGCGTGCCGAACATTTCCAGCACGCGGGCCGACAAGTCGGGCGTGCTGGGATCGATCATCGCATTGTGATCGGCAAACGGCACGCGGCAGAGGAACTCGGCGTCGTTGTTGCGGTCGAAAGCGCCCCAGCCGCCGTCGCGATTCTGCATCGCCAGCACCCAGGCCACCGCGCGATCGGTGGCCGAGGCCAACTGATCGAGCATGGCCACATGGCGGCGGGCTTCGCCGGGGCTCATCGCTCCACGATGATCGACCAGTTGCACGTTGGGGCCGAGCGGATCGGCCGTGCGGCCGGCGCTGGCGGTTTGACCGGCCAAGGCCATCACGACCATGATCGTGTCGTCCACGTCGGGATAGAACTCGTTGGCGTATTCGAAATACCAGCCGCCCGGTTCGCCGCCGACCGTTTGATTCCAATCGCCGCGGCGGCGCACCTCCTTCGACAACAACCACTCGGCAGCGCGCCGCGCCGCCGAATGTTCGGGCTTGAGTCCCGCGGCCGAAAGGGCGCGCAGCGTGATGGCCGTGTCCCACACGGGCGACTTGCACGGCTGCACGCGTATCGCCTGGCCGTCGTCGATTTCCAGCTTGCGCAATTCTTCGAGACAGTACCGCATTTGCGGAGAGTCGTCGGCATAGCCCAGACAACGCAGCGCGATGACGCTCCAGACCATGGGCGGAAAGATGGCGCCCAGTCCTTCGCTGCCTTTGAACCGCTCGACGACCCAGGCTTCGGCCGCCTTGAGCGCGCGCTTGCGCAATCGGCGCCAGCCGCGGCGCTCGAGGAACTTCAGCCCGCGGTCGACCGTGCGGAAGAAGTGGTCCCAGCTCAACGGGCCGGTGCGTCCCTGGTGGCCCGGAGCGCGCAAGGCCGGCCAACGTTCGGGCGGCTGCAGGAACAATTCGCTGATGCCCAGCTTCTCGTCGAGTTGCACGGCAGGACGGCATGCCCACATGATCGACAGCGGCACGATGATCGTGCGCGACCAGGAGCTGACGCGATAGAGATTGATCGGAAACCAGCGCGGCAACAGCAACGCCTCGGGCGGCACGGCCGGGCAGTGTTCGTAGGAGATTTGGCCCAACAGCGCCAAGTAGAAGCGCGTGAAGCTATTGACCGCGTCGGCGCCGCCGTGCGCGCGAATTGCCGACCGCGCCCGTTGCATGGGTTCGGACTCGGGGTCGTAGCCAGTGAGCTTGAGCGCGTAGTAAGCCTTGACGCTGACGCTGATATCCACCGGTCCGCCAGGATAGGTCGTCCACCCGCCCGCGGGCATCCGTGCGTCGAAGATATAGCGGGCGGCCTTCTGGGCGGTTTCCGAGGTGTGCCGGCCGAGGAACGCCAGCAAGAGGATGGTTTCGCTTTCGAGAATCGTGTCGCCCTCGAGCTCGCGCACCAATGGCCGTCGGCGTGCTGGCGATCGACGAGCCAAGTGCGAGTTCGCACGATAGCGCGTTCCAGAGCTTGCGGCAAAGTGCCGGCGGCATCGGAAACGAATCCATCGGCTCGGGGCGAATGGCCCGAGATGCTAGAGCCGCCCACGAACTCTACGCGGCGAATCGGTCTCATACCACGCTCTTCCCGAAGGGCCTCCTTGCGGCGAACCTTCCTTGGTCCGCTTCGTCCGGCTTGGACTTCGCCGGAAGTCACAGCTTAGGGCATGTCTCCAAGCCGGGCAAGATCAGCGCGACTCTCCGTCATCGGCGCGGTCTGGAGAAGCTGGCAGAACGCGATAGAGCGCGTTCGGATTGTCGTCCAGCGGCGGTTCCGCCGCTAGCACGCCTGCCTCTTCGAGCGACTCGAACACCGACGGATCGATGAACTTGGTGATGCCGTAGTTGCCGGGCGATCGATAGCGACCCACTTCGCTCCAGTTCACATAGATGTGCGAAATGTTTCGCTCGGCCAGCGCCTGGCGCACTTCTTCGGGCGTGTGGCCGCGGGCAATCGTTTCGAACAGGTTGTCGTCGAACACGGTGTTGTACAGCACGGGCACTTCCAGATCGTAAGGCTCGGCGTCGCCGACCATCAGCACTTTCGTCACTTCGTCGCCGAGTTCATTCAAATAGAGATGCCAGGGATCGACGCGCTCGGCATCGACGCGCAGCACGTTCAGATCCGCGAAGTAGCGATTGTCTCCCAACGTGCCGGACGTGATGAGCACGAAATTGGAGAGCAGGCCGAACAACAGCAACGCCACCACCGGCACCCGCCATGCGCGCGCCGGTCCACGTGGCGCCCATGCCGGCCAATAGCGCGACGATCGGCAGCACGGGCACCCAAAAGCGCTCGATGCGGTGCGTAAAGAACCACCAGCCGAGAAACACGAACACGAAGTAGGCGGCCAGCCACCATGCCAGCCGCCGACGCGGGCCAAACAGCGCCAGCGCCGCCAGCGGCATCAGCAGCGGGCTGAGCCAGGGGCTGGTGAGGGTCACTTCGGTGGTGCGCTGGGCCAGGTCGGCCATTTGCGAATTTGGGGGATCGTGTACGCGCGTCCATTGCGCGTCTTTTTCCGGCGTGCGCGTGGCGCCGCCAAACACGTTGTATAGCAGCGGATAGACCGGGTTGCCGGTGAGCAGGAAGTTTTTCTCCAACCACAGCCCGCAGCCCACGACGACCGCCAACAGAAACACCGCCACGAGTCGTAGTACGGGATGCGCCGTGGTTTGCTGCCTTGACATATCGCGCTGGGGATCGAGCATCAAGTACACGATGGCCGCCGCCAGTGGCAGCACGGAGAACAGCACGGCGGGATACTTCGTCGACACGGCGGCGCCGGAGAGGAATCCGGCCAGCCACAACAGTCGCTCGCGCCGCGGGTCTGCGTTGGATTGCCAGAGCATCACCGCCATGAGCGCCGCGAAAAAATAGAACGCGAACGCGCCTTCGACGAGACCGTGGGTTGAGACCAGGTCGATCCACGGGATCGAGATGTAAACCAGCGCCGCGACGATTCCGGCCGCGGGTGAGACAAACCGCCAACCTGCTGCCAACAAAGCCAAGGCCGCCAACGGCGCGAACAGCGCGATCAACGTCTTGCCCACCAGCGCCCCGAACCACCAATCGTCGCAGACGATCATACCTGCCAGGCTCAGCATCTCGGTGCCCAGCGGCATGTTGGCGTAGATGTTGTGCGGCAGGAATCCGATGCGGCCGTTCTGATAAAACTCCTTGGGCGCTTGCAGATGATATTCGCGCACGTCGAAATCGATCGGCGGCAGCATGGCCCCCAGCACCAGCACCACGACGAACGGCGCGCCCGCCCACAGCCAACGCGGGTCGGACAGGAACGAGGCTGGAGGCGGGAGGTGGGAGGTGGGAGGAAGCGGATCAGCCCCAGGCCCCGCCGGGGGATTCTTCGCCCGCAGCGCCATGGCGATTGCTCCCACGACCACCAACATACCCGCTCCGAGAAACAGCCAGCGGTTTATCGCACCGATCAGTCCCAAACCGAGCGTCGCCAGGCTGATGACGTTCGAACCCACGCCGGCGGAAAATACAAACCGCTCCAATCGCGTGAGCAAACGGTCGACTCCGGTCGAGCGCAGACACATCCACCCTGCGGCGCAGGCCACCAGGAAGATGCCCGCGGCCGAGGTCAGAATCTGTCCGCGTTGCACGAGGCTTGTCGGCGAGAAGCCTTCAAACCAATAGGCCATGGTTTGTTCGCCGAGGAACACGGTCCAGAGCACGTCGACGCGGCGGATCACGGTCTCCGAGCCAGGCACGACGATCGGCAGCGCCGTCCAGAAGAACGCCGCCAGATAGGCGAGGATTCCGACCCACACGATCCCCATGAGCGGACCGCGACTTTCGGGCTGCGCGAGCGGCAGGGTTCGATACACCTTTGGCGTCTTGCCCGTTCGACTGATGACGGCGTTTTGGCACGAAGAATTCCACCCTTTGCAACACACACCAGAGCAGGCCGAGCGGGAAAATCCCCGGTATTGCCCGGTTTTCAAGCTAGGTTTATCTAAAGGCCGCAAGGTCAAAACGCCTGCGGAGAGCGGGACAGTCCTTTTCTCCCAGGGCACCGAAAAATTGGGACAGTCCCCGGCGTTTTGTCTTTAGGCTGCTAAGCTAGATGGGCACTGGCCCGCCCACGCTAAAATTGCGACCGGTCCATCCTACCATCCGCACGCGGCAATCCCCAACCGCACGCTCACCGCCGAACGAGACCTCCCGCATGACGACCGCCGGCAAGCTGCAAGGAATCTTCACGCCCAACATCGTGCCGCTCGATGCGCGGGGCGACATCAACGAGTCCGAACTGCGGCGCTACACCGACTGGCTGATCGACCGCGGCGTGCATGGGCTGTATCCCAACGGCTCCACCGGCGAGTTCACGCGGTTCACGCCCGAGGAGCGCCGCCGAGTGATCGCCATCATGGCCGATCAGACGCGCGGCCGCGTGCCGATTCTGGCCGGCGCGGCCGAAGCCAACACGCGCGAAACCATTTCGGCCTGCGAGTACTACCATTCGCTGGGCGTGCGGGCGGTGGCCATCGTGTCGCCGTTTTATTACAAGCTAAGCCCGGCGGCGGTGTACGCCTACTTCAAGGAGATCGCCGATCATTCTCCGGTCGACATCACCTTGTACAACATTCCGATGTTCGCCTCGCCGATCGACGTGCCCACGGTCGAGCGGCTGGCCGAGGAGTGCGAGCGGGTGGTGGCGATCAAGGACTCTTCGGGCGACCTGCCGCACATGATTCGCATGATCCGGGCCGTGCGTCCACTGCGGCCGGAGTTCGCGTTTCTCACCGGCTGGGACGCGGCGCTGATGCCGATGATCCTGATCGGTTGCGACGGCGGCACCAACGCCACCAGCGGCATCGTGCCGGAGATCACCCGCAAGCTCTACGACCTGACGGTGGCCCACCGCATCGACGAAGCCCGCGAGCTGCAATACAAGCTCACGGCACTGTTCGACGCGATGATCTACTCGGCCGACTTCCCCGAAGGTTTCCGGGCGGCCCTCAAGCTCCGCGGCATCAACACGGGCGAAAGCCGGCAACCCTATGCGCCCGAGCAGCACCTGCAAATGGAAACCGTCTCCGACGCGCTGGCGTGCCTGCTGGCCGAAGAAGGATTCGCCGACGAACCGGTGGGCGGGTGTCCGACGGGAGCGAACAAAGTCGATCCGGCGGAAGTGGGCCGCATCGTGCAAGGCGTGCTGGCGGAGTTGAAGCAGCGGGGGCTGGCGTGAGGCACGCACAGGTGATACCGACAACTCGTTGTCGGTGTTGCGAAGCAACAAGAGGTTTTGACGGAGAACTCGACGCGTGCAATCGGGTTCGTGGGTGACGTTGCGAACGACGCGTGAAGCTTGACGCGGGGCCTTGTCGCATTTCCTCTGGTGGTTGCGCCACCCCGACAACGAGTTGTCGCGGCCACCCAGGTAGGTTTCCCTAGTCACTGCGGCAACGCGCTGTCGAGCCAAACTGCTTGGTAGCCCACTGGCCGCGCTGGCTCATAACATGCCATATCGGGTGGGCGTTTTTTTGACCGGGAAAGGATCCATCGCCTGCGGATCGACTTCGGAGATTGCCAAGGCGTCAAAACGGCCTGAATTCCATTCGGCACGATTATTGCTTTTGGTTCCCATCAACTCGTCGATCGTTGTCGCGGAGGAGGGTTGAATCATGAAACGGCGCACCGATCCGTTGTTGAAACGACTTTGCCTTGAATCGTTGGAGCCGCGGATGGCCCTATCGGCAAATGGCTTGCCCAACGCAAGCTCGCTCGAATTGCCTGGATTTCCCGACGTGACGATCGCAGCGGCCGAGGCTGCCGAGGAAGGAATCGTTCAACAGCCCTTGCCGGTCGCGATGGTGACATTGCCTGGTCAGCCGGCGAGTGCGGGGGCGCCGATGGCGTCGCAGACTCCGGTGCAAATGGCGCTGAATCCCGCGGCGCTCTTGATGATCGCCGATGACTGGCCGGATTGAGCGACGAGCCAAACGTCTCTTCGTTGACAGACGAAGTGCCTGGGACTGATGAAAGCGGCTGTCGCACGGCGTGAAGCCGCCGCCAAGGACTGGGCCTATCTGGTCGACCGCGTGCGCGTGAGTCGCCAGCAACCGCAGGTGTACGGCACGCAGTTCACGCAGTCGGCCGACGGCGGCTTTCAGCCCCAGCCGATCGAGGACTCCGCGCACGTCGACGAGCGGCGCAAATCGGTCGGACTCGTGTCACTGGCCGAATACGCCCAGCAAATGCGAACGTTCTACGGTCCGAAGCCAGCGGCCGGCGGCAAGTAGTGTGCCGCGGCAATCCCCAAACGCAACATGCCGCCCGCGTCGGGGGCTGGCTGTTGGCCGCGCGATTGACGTTGCTCGACGATGAACGTCCGGGGTAGGTTGTTGCCCATGCGATGGTTTAATGAATCTGCCTGGCGACGTGCGGCGCTGATCTGCGGCGCATGGTTTCTGTCGGCGTTGAACTGCGTAGTCGGGGCGGACGGCCTTTCCGCGGTGCGCGGCGTGCCGCTGGACGAGGAACTACGAAGCGTCTTGTTCTATATGCGGCAGTTGGATCAGGACGCCAGACAGGAGGTGATCGAATCTGGTTTTTCGACCGTTTCGATGTTCAAGATGTTGCTCGCGGTCGATGTTCCCAATACGCATCGCATGAAGAAGATTCTGGCGGCGTACGGCTGGCCGGGGAAATCGTTGGTGGGAAAGGACGGAGCAGCCGCTGTCTGGCTGCTGGTGCAGCACGCCGGACATGATCCTCCGTTCATGGAACATTGCCTGGCGCTGATGAGGTCGGCCGTCGAGCGGGGTGAGGCATCACCCAAGAACTTGGCATATCTAACCGACCGGGTGCGCGTGCACCAAGGCAAGCCGCAACGCTATGGCACGCAGTTCAAGCTGGTGGGACCCGAGCAACGGTTGGTGGCCGATCCGATCGAGGATGAAGCGCACGTCGACGAGCGGCGTCGATCGGTCGGGCTGTCTACGATGGCCGAGCAAGATCGCGCTCTGCGCGCCACCTATCGGCTGACGCCGGCGGAAACAGAGCGCCGCTAAACGCAACATGCCGCCCGAGTCGTGCTCGAGCGGCATGCTTGTTGAAGTCGTCAACGCGGGCGTACCCGCCCCAAAAGTCCGGGCGTACCCGCCCCAAGTATTACAGTTACGGCGTGATGGCGCGGAACGCGTTGCGGACCGGCTGGCCCGGATAGTACACCTTCGTGCGAACCACCGCGGGGCGGCCGTACGAGATCGGCGAGTAGTAGGTTGTCACGGGCGTGACCGCCGGGGCGTAGTACGTCGTGGTGGGCACCACCGCCGGAGCGTAATAGGTGGTGACCGGGGCCGGCGCGTAATAGGTCGTTACGGGCGCGGCCGCTGGAGCGTAGTAGGTGGTGGTCGGTGCATAGTAAGTCGTGACGGGCGCCACGGCCGGAGCATAGTACGTGGTGGTCGGCGCCGGGGCGTAGTAGGTCGTCACGGGCGTAACGGCCGGAGCGTAATACGTCGTGGTCGGCACGGCGGCCGGCGCATAGTACGCGGTTGTCGCCGGGGCGTAGTACGTGGTCGCGCCGCGTCCACAGCCATGACAAAAGGCGAAAGCGGGTGTGGCCAAACCAACAGCACTGATGGCCACGGCTACGGCGAGGAGCTTTCTCATGCGTTGAGTCCTCAATGTTGACGGGAATTTCTTAAGCGGCCGGACCGGCTCACACGGTTTTCCCCGGTTTTTTTGCCCACCTGGGGCAACCGACGCGCTCTATGGGTCTCTTAGAACTGTAGCTGAATTAATTCCCATTGCAACAATCACAACGCGCTTGACATCCGGGAAAATATCAGATTGCCGGGCGGTAGCACGCATATTCCCCGCAAACTACGCCGCCTATTGCGGGGTCGCTGCAGGGACGGTGATCGTGAATGTGGCTCCGCCGGCGTTCGGGCAGGATACGTCGACCTGGCCACCGTGCAGGCGCGCGATCCGCCAGCACTTGGACAAGCCGAAGCCCAAGCCGCGGCCGGCTTCGCGACCGGAGTAAAACGGGTCGAACAGGTGTTGACGAACTTCAGGCGAGATGCCGGGACCGGTGTCCGCAACCGAGATCTGGACGCCGTCGCCTGCGCTGCGAACCGCTAGCTCGAGGCGGCCGCCGGTCACGAGCGCCTCGAGCGCGTTGGTGCACAACGCGGCAAGCGCCTCGTGTATTCGTGTCGGATCGATCGTTGCCATGATAAGTCCCGCGGGCGGCTGGTATACCAGTCGCACTTGCTGCGCGGCTGCTTGTGGCGCGAACTCGTCGGCCACGGTTTGCACCAGCGCACCCAGGTCGGTGCTGGCCGGACGCAGTTGCGGCGGGCGGGCGAACAGCATCATGTCGGCGATCATCTCGTGCGCGCGAAAGGCTTGCGTGTTGATGGCCGCCAGCAGCCGCCGGCGCTCGGGATTGCTCTCGTCGACCAGCAGCGTCTGCGCCCGGGCCGAGATGTTAGCCAACGGGTTATTGATCTCGTGCCCCGCGCCGTAGGCGAGCTCTTTGAGCGATTCGAGTTTCTCGGCTTCCAGTGTCTGCTGGAAATCCGTTTCCAAGACGTGCAAGCGTTTGAGCATCGCCGCCAGCGTGGGGAGCCACGCGGCGGCCGGCGACGGCGCCAGCCATGCCTTGCCGACAGCAGCCGCTTGGGTCTTGTGCCGCCGCCGATCGAAATTGACGCCGGCGGCGCCGGACGCTGATCGCGTCGGCGCGGCGCTGGTTCGCAGCGCCAGGGCCACGCAATCGGCTGGCGAAGCGACCTGGTCGGTAGGGCTGTTGCGAATCGCCGCCAGTTCGTCGGCGAGCCAGCGCGGCAGCAGGACGGTTGCCTTGGACGGCGCAGCTCGCTTCGCCTGCGGTTTCCGGCCCAGCCATTGCGGCGCCAGATGCAGCAAGCCCAGCAGATAGGCGTGGGGTTCGTCGAGCGCGTGTTGCCGGGCGATCTCGGCCGCCAACGTGGCCATGCCGTAGGATTCGGCAGCCCAGGCGGCCTGCTCCTTTTCGAGTTTATTATCGAGTGCGGCGGGCGATTCGGCGGCGGTTTGCGTCCCGTCGATCAATTCGGCCCAGGCGTCGGCGAGCGTTGCCGCCAGCCAGGCGCCGAGGTCCGCCGCCGTTCGGTACTCGGCGCCAGGCGCTGATTGGCAAGCAGCGTTGCCCAGAGGGCGAACGCCGCGTCGACTTCGAGTGCCGCTTGCAGGCGCGCGGCCAACTGGCCGTCTGTGCGGTCGCACGCGAGCCATGCGCTGGCGATCCGTTCGGCCGTGCTGCCCGACAGCGGCAAGTGGAGCGGTCCGGCAGCAGAAAGCAACGGTGGAAAAGCGTGCATGCGCCTCGTGCGTCGGGCGGCCGCCAACGGTGCGACGAGCATGTTCGCACCGGCGCGCACGCCAAGCGTCGAGACATGCCGGCGCACCAGTGCGGCGCGACCACCGGCCGAAATTTAGCAGTTGTCGCCAAGTGCGAAGTAGCAGGCCGCCAAAACCTTCGACGGGCATCTAGCGGGACGTCACCGCTTCAATATCCAATAGGGCGCACATCCGCTCGATGAGCGTTTCGACTTCAAACGGCTTGTGCAGGAAATCGTTGGCGCCAGAGGCCTTGAGATCTTCGATCTTGTCCTCTTCGACCATGCCGGAAATGCAGATGATCCGCACGTCGTCCATGGTCTTGTCGGTGCGCACGCGTTGGCAGACTTCCTTGCCGTTGATGTCCGGCAGCATGACGTCGAGCACGATCAGGTCGGGATGATATTCCTTGACCATCATGCCGGCGTCGAAGCCGTTGTTGACCGAGCGGATCTCGAAGCGGCCGTCCTTTTCCAGAACGTCCACGATCAACTCGACCAACTCCTGATCGTCGTCGACGATGAGCACCTTGCGTTTGCCGCTCTCCAGGGCATCGGTGGGGATGCCGTTGTCGCGCATGAACGCGTAGAGCTGCTCGCGGGGAATGCGGCGGAACCGGCTGCCCGGCACGCGGAATCCCTTCAACTGCCCCGAGTCAAAACAACGAATAATGGTTTGTTGGCTAACCTTGCAGATTTTCGCCGCTTCACCGGTCGTGAACACAGTTTTCATAGACGCTAACCACCCCTCTCCCTAGCCGATGGTAAGGCTAGTCAAAGCGGGACTTCCGAAGTGGATTCTCTACCTAAGAAACCTCCGGAAGCTCCTAATCCTCCATGTCGCGCTCGACGGAACCTAGCCCTTTAGCTTACTGCGTCCCTAAATGCTTGACCAAACGGTGACGCTTAAGTCAGCAGTATGTTCGTACGGTTCCTTCCCGGATTACCGAATTTGCCATTGGAGCCCATTATAGCCCCCGGGGGGAGTGAGTCAAGATCGATCCTGCGCCCTTAAGTGCAACACTAAACGCGGCTTATGACAATGTAACTCGGAGGCCACAAAAATCGCACGCCCTGGCTTTTGCATGCCGCCTAGAGTGCGCACGAGGAGTTTTCGCCTGCCGCTTGCCGTGGCCGCGGCAAGGCATGCCGCCGCGGTTTCCGCAGGTGAAACGCGACGCCTGCGGCTCGTTCAGCGTCCGCCCAGGTGAATCATCAACAGCGCCAAATCGGCCGGCGTGATGCCGCTGATGCGGCTGGCCTGGGCCATGGTTTGCGGTCGCACGCGCACCAGTTTCTCGCGCGCTTCGGCCCGCAAATGCGTGATGGTGGCGAAGTCGAACGCCGCGGGAATGCGTTTCCGCGCCAGGCGGCCCTGACGTTCGATCTCGACTTCCTGGCGTGCAATATAGCCGGCGTACTTCACGTCGTAGGTCACCTGCGTTGCCACTTCGGCGGTAAACGCCGCCAGCGCCGGCTCGCGCGCTACCAGATCGGCCCAGCTCGTTTCCGGCCGACGCAGCAGCTTGCCCAACGTCACATCGTCGCCGCGCGAGGTTTCCAATAGCGCCATGGCTTGTGCAATCTCCGCTTCTTTGCGCACCAGCCGTTCGTGACGCAGTTGCTCGACGGCTCCGATGGCGTGCGCCAGCGGCGTCAAACGCCGGTCGGCATTATCTTGCGCAACAGCAGTCGATACTCGGCACGGCTGGTGAACATGCGATACGGCTCGTCGACGCCTTTGGTCACCAGGTCATCAATCAACACACCGATGTAGGCCTGATTGCGGTCGAGCACCAGCGGATCGTCGCCGCGGAGTGCTAGCGCCGCGTTGAGTCCCGCCATCAGGCCCTGGGCGCCGGCCTCTTCGTAGCCGGTGGTGCCGTTGATCTGTCCGGCAAAGTACAAGCCGGCCACGCGCTTGGTTTCCAGCGTGGGCTGCAATTGCTCGGGCGGCGCGTAGTCGTATTCGACGGCATAGCCGTAGCGCATGATCTCGGCCCGCTCCAGGCCCGGCACCAGCCGCATGATCCGGTCCTGCACGTCGCGCGGCAGGCTGGTGGAGACGCCGTTGACGTAGATTTCGCGCGTGTTGCGGCCCTCGGGCTCGAGGAACAGTTGATGCTGCGCTTTGTCGGCGAAGCGCACCACCTTGTCTTCGATCGAAGGACAATAGCGCGGGCCGCTCGAGCGGATCTGGCCGGAGTACATCGGCGCGCGATGCAGATTGGCGCGGATCAGCTCGTGCACTTGCTCGTTGGTGTAGGTGATCCAGCAAGGAAGCTGCTGGCAGGTGATGCCATCGGTGAGGAACGAGAATGGCTGCGGCTCGTCGTCGCCGGGTTGGAGTTCGACCTTCGAGTAGTCGATGGTGCGGCCGTTGAGCCGTGGCGGCGTGCCGGTTTTGAACCGCGCCAGTTCGAAGCCCAGGCGGTTCAGTGCGCCGCTAATGCCGCTGGTGGTGCCTTCGCCTGCGCGGCCCCCGGCCGTTTTGGCTTCGCCGGTGTGCATCAAGGCTTGCAGGAACGTACCAGTAGTGAGAATGACGGCGCAGGCGCGATAGACGGCGTCGCCGCGGACGCGCACGCCGGCGATTCGCTGCTGGCCGTCGCGCTCATCGGTCAGCAGGTCTTCGACGACTTCTTGCCGCAGGGTGAGATGGTCCTGCTCTTCGACGATGCGCTTGATTTCGAGTTGATAGGCTTTCTTGTCGGCCTGCGCCCGCGGGCTGTGCATGGCCGGGCCTTTGCGGCGATTGAGCAAGCGAAACTGAATGCCCGTGGCGTCAATGGCCTGGCCCATTGCGCCGCCAAGGGCATCGATCTCGCGTACGATCTGCCCCTTGGCGACGCCGCCGATAGCCGGATTGCAGCTCATCTGGCCGACGGTATCACAGTTGATCGTCAACAGAGCCGTCTTCGCCCCCAACCGCGCAGCCGCCAACCCCGCCTCAGTGCCGGCATGGCCGGCGCCGATGACAAGAACGTCGAAATCGTAGTGCGTGGTGGGCATAGGGTTATGATAGCCGGGCAGGGGACGGGGCGGGAGGGACGAGCGGAACACGTTCTGGGTGGCCGCGACAACTTGTTGTCTTATTGTCGAGATGACGCAGTCACTTGAAGAACGCTCAGTCCCCGTGACCAAATCCGCCACCCGGCAACGACAGCGGACGCTATCGCAAGGGCGTACGCTTTTCGAGAAGCCTCGTATTGCTTCTCAACACCGACAATGAAATGAGTTGTCGGCGCCATCCGGCGAACGGTTGCCTGCTGCCGGCGATCGTTTTGGGCATTTGCCCGGTGTGCGTTCACGTATCGTCCCTGCGTCGCGCTTGCGATTCTGGCGATGATGATTTCATGCGAGAAATCGTCGTACAGCGAGCCCGGCCTGGCCGCTTGCCGCGGGTGACGGATGTGCGGAATGTGGCGCGTCCCATCGGCGGCCCTGCATTTATCTTCTACCGGCTTGTGGACACCGGCCGACGGCGGTAACTATCATGGGGGACAAACCGCACACGTCCACTGGCAATATGCCCCGACTGAGTTTTCAGGAGACGACCCGTGAAGCGATTGGCAATGATGCTCATGTTGGCCGCATTTCCGCTCTTTGCTGCTGCGCAAAATCAGCCGCAACCGACCCAAGCGCAACCGAGCGCCGAAGGTGGGGCGCCTCAGTACCAGCGCTCTGCGCAGTCGCCCACGATGGTCAACGTGAGCGGTGGCTACGGCTACGGAAACCGATACGGCGCCGGCACGACGGCGGCCGGCTCGGCCATGACCGGAATGGGCAACGCGATTAGCGCCAAGGGAGACTACAACCTCTCGACCTCCGAGGCGGCGGTCAACATGTCGCAGGCCGAGAGCATGCAGATTCAGAATCAGCAGCAGTACACCGACGCCTACTTCGACATGCGGGCCACGAACAAAGCCGCCCGCGCTGCCGAGGCCGGTCCACGGCTGACGATGGAACAAATCTCGAAGGTGGCCCACGAGGGCGTGCCGAAGCCGCTGTCGTCGGGCGAGATGGATGCGACCACGGGGCAACTGAATTGGCCGGGACCACTGCAGGAGGGCGGCTTCAGTTCGCAACGCGCGATCGTCGACGCGTTGATGTCGAAACACGCAACCTACGGCTTCCTGAATTACGCGGATCAGATGGAAGTTCGCAAGGAAGTCGACGCCATGAACGGCGCGTTGAAGAAGCAAATCCGACAGATTCCCACGACCGACTACGTCGAAGCGAAATCATTTCTCACGAGCGTGGCGTACGCCGCGACCAAATCCTCGAGCTAGTGCGACCCATCCTTTCATGAAGGCACCGATGATATCCATCCATTCGAAAGCCGTCGCAGCCATTCTGACCGTTCTCGTGCTGAGCTGTACCGCGGTGGCTGCCGCGGAGCCCACGATGGCGCAACTGGTCGCTGGGCTGAAATCGCCGGACGAGGCAACGCGGGCCAGCGCCGCGGACCACCTGGGGGCGCTGGGAGAAAATGCGGCCGGCGCCGTGCCGGCGCTGACGGCGACTTTGGCCGATCGATCGGCGAGCGTGAAAGCCCACGTTGCCCGGGCCCTGGGAAAAATCGGCAAACCGGCCGAGTCGGCCGTGCCTGAGTTGGGCAAGCTCGTTTCCGATCCCGACGCCGTCGTTCGCCGCCAGGCGATCGATGCCGTGTTGGTGATTGGCGCCGACCCCAAAGTGACCCTGCCGATGGTCACCAAGCTGCTGGAGGAATCGGATCCGGCGATCCGGTTGCGCGTTCTCAATGCACTGGCCGAGACGGTGCGCGCCGGCAGTGCCGCGTCTGATCGGGGCGCTGAAGAACGACAAGGCCGCCTACTGGGCATGCCTGGTGGCACGGGACATGGGCCCGGTGGCAAAGGACGCGATTCCCGCCCTGACCGAGCGCATCAAAGACAAGCGGCCGCAAGTGCGGCGCGAAGCGATATTGGCGCTGGCGGCCATGGGAGACAATGCCAAAGGCGCGGCTGGCGCGATTGCCTCGGCGCTGAGCGAACCCGACACGGCGGCCGCCGCCACGTTTGCCTTGGGAGGCATCGGCGAAATCCCGGCGGACGCCGAATCGATCGTTCGCAAGAATGCGGCCAGCGACGACGCGATGCTGGCCACCGTGAGCATCTGGGCGCTGGCACGATGTCATCCGCAGGACACGAAGTTGATGACCGCGGCCATCGAGCAGCTCATCGACCGATTGAACAACGAGGATCCTTACGTCCGCACGGCGGCCGCCCGCGGCCTGGTTGCCCTGCAGCCGGACCCGCAACTTGCGCTTCCTATTTTCAGCCGCAAGCTGAAGAACGCCGACGAGACGACGATCCACTATGCGCTGGACGCCTTGGCGAACATCGGCCAGCCCGCGGTCCCGCGCCTGGCCCAGGCGCTTCAGTTCGCGCAACTTCGTCCGGACGTGCTGGAGATCCTGCGACGGCTCGGGCCAACGGCGGCGCCGGCGACGGACGCGCTGGCCACGTTGGTGAGCAACGAGGACGAGGGCGTGGCCCGCGCCGCCATCTTGGCCATTGCCGCGATCGGTCCGGACGCCAAGGCGGCCGTTCCCGCGTTGGTGACCGCGCTGAAGCAGCCTGACAGTCCGACCGCCCACGCGATCGTCTTCGCATTGGGTAGGATCGGCAAGAATGCCGGCGAGGCGAGCCCGGTGCTCGCGCAGTTGCTACAAGGTTCGGACCAGGATTTGGCGCTGATCAGCGCCTGGTCGCTGACGAAAATCGCGCCCTCGCAGGACACGGCGGCGAAGGTCTTGCCCGTGCTGGAGCGCGGGCTGGCGGCGCCCGAAGCGATCATGCGTCGCGGCGCGGCGGAGACGCTGGGAGGTTTGGGAAAACTCGCCAAGCCGTCGGTGCCCGCCTTGCAGTGCGCCGCGAAGGATACCGACAAGTCGGTGCGTGACGCCGCCAACGAAGTGCTCACGGCGGTGCGCGGTTAGCAAAAATCAGATTGGCAACGCCGGCCTTGCGCCATCGCCGGAACACCGCGCAAACGGTCTTCCACTTCGGCTCGTTGGCGCTCGCCTCCGCTCGGCCAAGCCCCCCGCGCGAGTTCCTTGAGTGCTGTTTACAGAAAAGAAGCTACACGAACCAGGCCGTGGCCTGACGATCCTCTGGCTTTTGAGCGCATGTGGTGAAATCCATATCATGCCGAGGCCAAGTGCCGCATGGTCGTTGAAAGTCGCGACGTGGCAATGGTCGAAACCGCGGCGCCAGCCCGACCGCTTGGTGAGGTGGCAGCGCTTCGATCGCAACACCGCGAACGTTCAGATCAACCCAAAGTCATCGGGGAGACTCTCCAAAGCTTCGCGTTGCTCCTTCGACCCCGTCTCCCAGCGCGGTCCAACACGAACTGCACGACTCGCTGCTTCGTCGATGGATCGAGACGCTGCAACTGAGCGGCAATATACTCCATCATTTCAACGGCCGCGTCCGCATCGACCGCCGCTTCGTCACTCAAATCAAGGAACAGCAGCACAGCGACAATTGCCTCCATCAACGGTTCATCATTCGGGCAAGACGGTCCTTACGTAAACAATGCCGGTGCCTGGCTCGACAAACACGCGTCCAGCGGGCCGACAAAGACTACTCGCCCGAGCCTTGGGGTTCCCGCAACAAGCTGAAGAATTCCTCGATGCCATCGGCGAGGATGTAAAAATCGCCGAACGCCTGCTTGAGGAGGATGCAACCGCTTTCTTCGCCCACGACCACCAGGACGATCAGACCACCCATCACAGTACGGCCGATCGGTACGATTTGCGGTGGATCGTTATCGTCGAAGAGTGATAGAGAGGTAGATTCCCCCAACTCCGCTATCCAATGTGATGCGCCAATGCCATGCAAGCTTCTAAGCGAGTCCTGCGGACAGTTGTCGTCTGGCGGATCAATCGCCAGTTCGGAGAAATAGCCGCCATTATATCCAAGCTGCACTTTCTGAGAGATCGTTCGTAACTGGCTCTGTAGAAAACACTCGCTCACACGTCGAAACCGGCAAACAGTCCAGTCAGAAGCCACGCGATTTTCGAGTTCAACGACGTGCTTTCGACCGGTTTGAACAAAGCACCCTGGTAGAGTTCTCTACAGAGCCTTCGTAACTGGTATTTCATGAAAAAAGGCTCTTCCATCAAGCTGCGGTTTGCGAGACACGCGGCAAGACAGGAGAGCCAAGGATGGCGAAATCGGAATGTCGTTGGAAGTCGCCCGAGCAGTGGTCCCAGTGGAGTGTTTGGTTGGCTGCCGGGTTGCATGGCCGCAATCGCTGGCGGCTGCCGGTGTTGTTGTTGGGGATGTTGTTTGCCGGCGGTCGGCGCACGGTGACCACCTGGCTGCGCGCAGCGGGTGTGAGCGACGACTACCAGGACTATTATTACTTCCTGGTCGGCGTTGGACGCAAGAGCGAATCGGTGGCGACGCAACTCTTGGGGCTGGTGCTGGTCGTGTTGCCGCTGCCCCAGCGGCTGTTGCTGGTGATCGACGACTCGCCCACGAAGCGTTACGGCCCGAAGGTCGAAGGGGCGGATGTTCATCACAATCCAACGCCAGGCCCGGCCGATCAGCCGTTTCTCTACGGGCACGTGTGGGTCACGATTTCGCTGGCCCTGCGGCATCCGCGGTGGGGTTCGTTGGCGTTGCCGTTGCGGGCATTGCTGTATGTCCGCCAGCAGACGATGGCGACGCTCCCCAAGTGCCGTCGTTGGCCGCGATTCGCCACCAAGTTGCAATTGGCGGCCCGATTGGTGGAGTGGATCGTTCCGCTCTTGAAACAAGCCGGAAAAACCGTGTGGCTCGTCGTCGACGGCGGCTATACCAAGCGTCCGTTCCTGCGGCGTGCTCTGAAGACGGGCGTGACGATCGTCGGCCGGCTGCGCAAGGACGCGGCGCCTGCGCGACGTGCCGCCGAAGCTGAAGAAAGGCGCAGCGGCGTGGCCGGGGTCGGCCGCGGAAGTACGGCCGGAACAAGCTCAGTCTCGCCCGTCGCGCTGGGCAGAAACGCGGCTGGCAAACGATCGTTTGCACGGTCTATGGCGAGCCGTGCACCAAACGCTACAAGACCTTCCTGGCCACCTACCCGCCGGTCGGCGGCGTGATTCGCGTGGTGCTCGTCCAGGAAGAACATGGTTGGTACGCTTTCTTCTGCACGGACCCGAGTGCCAGCGTTCAAGAGATTCTGGAAGCGTTCGCCGATCGGGCCACGATCGAACAAGACTTTCGCGACGTGAAGGAAGTCTGGGGGGCGGGCCAGCAGCAGGTGCGCAACATCTGGACCAACTTGGCCGTATATAACCTGAATCCGTGGATGCACACGCTGGTGGAACTTTGGGCGTGGAACCGTCCCACCGAAGCGCTCGTCGATCGGAGCGACTCGCCGTGGGACGACGCCCAGCGTCGGCCTTCGCACGCGAATCGTCGTAAAGCACTACGCCAACACATCCTCGACAACGAATTATCGACCATTACCACCGTCTGGTCGCTACCGCGAAAAATCATCCAACTGGCCCAAACCCTCATGGCCTTGGCCGCTTGACGCACCCCCGGTTCTCAGAAAGTGCAGAACCCAGAGCCATTTGGCATCGTCCCACCCCCAAGCAACACAGTTACAAATCAATCATATCCGTCGACACACGCTTAATAGTAAAGGGATAAAAGGGGTCGGGAGTGGCTCTGTAGAAAACTTGCTCGTCCGGCGCAATTTGTCATCGACTACCTAACCGAAAGCCCGTGTTTTCAAAGACGAAAGGCACCCGGAAGCTTGAATCGAGACTGCCCCCGTGGCGTAGTTTTCTACAGAGCCGGTCGGGAGTCTTTTATCGGCCACTTGCATTGTTTTGATTCCGGCTTACCGGGCCGGCCTCTCGGCCGCAGGCTGGACTCCAGGCCCAGTCGCACCGCCGTTCGCGCCGTCCAGCGGTCGCCTCCGAACGGCGAAACAATCAGAGATTCCCGACCCCCTTTTTCGCCCCTTTTTCGCGCAAAACGATCAGTCCGCCCGTCGCGGTGCTGGTGGTTCGCCTGTCTTTGGCGCGGCTGACTGCTATTTCGCGCTCCGCTTAATGGTACGCCAATGCTTCAAATCACTGTCTAGTCGCACGCCCATGCAATCTCGGAGTCGGGCGAACGAGACAAAATACGCTGAGTTGAACTCGGCTATTTCAAGAATTAAGTTGTGGTCGTCCTTGACGTCTTCGAACACGGTCTCGACTTGTCGGGAACCTTGCATCAAGTGGATGCCGGAACCAGTTGCTACCAGCCATTGGCCGTTCGAGCCATATGGCAACAAGCCGCGACAGAAGTTGTTGTTCAGCCCTTCGTGGCGAATCTGGCCGTTGAGCAATTTCCACGGTTGGCCTAACGCGTCGGATTGGTAGACGCCGTCCGCACGCGCGGCAAGGAAGCCTTGGCCTAGCTTCCGTACGCGGCATGGTCCGGAAAGGCCGTCGTTGGGAAGCGCACCGAACCCTTCATTCCACTGACGAAGCTGGTTGGCTCGTTGTGTCCAGGATGGCGACTTTGAATGGATTGCACTGGACCACGAGATTGTAGTCGTCGGCAAAGAAGCAACGCCCGAAGATGTCCTCGCCGTCC
Source organism: uncultured Planctomycetaceae bacterium (assembly GCA_963779015.1). GTDB lineage: Bacteria > Planctomycetota > Planctomycetia > Pirellulales > PALSA-1355 > JTS-RE94. Next base: position 146,853 of record CAVZWY010000029.1, read on the forward strand.
GCGCCGTATTCCCTTACCACTTTTCCCTCGTCGGACATCACGATAATGCCGTCGGATGCCGTCACGTAGAGAGTTCCGTCGGCGGCAATGTCAATGTCGTATGTCCAGCGCTGCGAGGGGCTGGTCCAAACGAGTTTCCAGGGTGATCGACCATTCCGTTTGCGCCATACTTCGGCCCGCGATGTCAATGCAAACAGGTCTGTGCCGTTGCCGCACAGCGCGTATGTCTTTTGCGGTGCTCTAAAGTCAAACCATGTCCCACCTTCATCATGGGTCGATAGGACACCGGATTCCGATCCATACGAGCCTCTATTGGGAATCGCGAAAAGCTGGTCGTTTGCCACGGTGAAGCGATACATCGACGGGTTCGCGCTAGAGCCAATTCGACGCGAGCACCCGACAAACGCCGAAAGGATCAGGATGGCTGCACAGAGACGCATGATTGGGCGGGCGCAAGAAGTTTTGATGTAACTTCTGCCATGTCGCGGACAGGAATCAACTTCCAAACACCAAAAAGTGTAAGGGATTGGCTAGTGGCCAGATAGACGGGGGGCGACTTTCGTTGGCGCAACGCCCCCGTTTGGAGGCAGCTCTGTTTTGCTTTTTCTGGCCCGGCGGCGCGGACTGACTCACAGTCGTCGTGCGCCGACCAATTCGAGGAGCAGGTGCGCTACTTCCCGCGGCCTTCCATCGGTCCATAGAACCCGAACAGTTGGCCGCTGCCGGCGGCGGTGATCTTGGGGCGCTTGCCCTTGGTGGCTTCGCGCATCATGTCGACGAAGCGCTGCGCGGCGGGCGAAAGGAACTTGCCTTTGCGGATCACCAGGCCGTAGGTGCGGCCGGAGAAGTAGCGCGACAGGGGGCGGACGGCCAGCTTCTCTTCGCCGGTGAGGCAGATGCTGGTGACGATCGAGATGCCCATGCCGAGCGCAACGTATTTCTTGATCACTTCCCAGCCGCCGGCTTCCATCTTCACCTGGTACTTGAGCCCTTCCTTGCCAAAGGCATAGTCGACGACGCGCCAGGTGGTGAGGTGGCTGGGAGGCAGGATCAGGGGATAGGGCGCCACGTCCTTGAGCGTCACCCGCTTGCGCTGGGCCAGCGGATGGTCGAGGCTCATGATCAGCACCACGTCGTAGGAGAACATTGGCTGGTAGTCGATGTCGTCGCGCATTTCGAGCATCGAGCCGACGGCGAAGTCGGCCTCGTCGGCGCGCACCATGGCCAGCCCGTCACGGCCCGTGACGTTGTGCAGCTTGAGATCCACGCCGGGATACTTTTCCGAAAACTGCTGCACGAACTTGGGCAGCAGGTAGAGCGTGGTCGATTCGCCGGCGGCGATATCGATGCGGCCGGTTTCGACGCCGCCCCGCCGGGCAGCGAACGTGTCGTCGAGCGAGTCGATCTGGTCGATCAAGGGCGCGGCCAGGTCGTAGAGCGTCTTGCCGTCGGGCGTGAGCATGATCTTGGGCCCGCGACGCTCGAAGAGTTGCGTCTTTAGCTCGCGCTCCAGCGCTTGAATTTGCAACGACACGCTGGGCTGGCTAAGGAACAGCTTCTCGGCCGCCTTCGAAATGCTGCCGGCCTGCGCGGCGTGGCAGAAGCCTGCGCAGTTGCTGCAGGCGGTTTTGCTTGTAGTAGGGCTGGGAACGTTTGGCTGGCATGGATTCGTGCTCCGCTGAGACAAAGTGCGCCCGAGGGCGCGGCTGGCGTCGCGTCGGGTGCCACGCGAACCCGAAGCGCGCGGGAAAATAAGGCCGGTCGGTGATGCTCCCTCGCTGGCGCTTCGGGTTGGTGTGAAACTCATGCGCTGCGGGTTGGTGGCGTGTTCGCAGCCTGGCCGTCGGGGCGAATATAGCGCTGCACAATAATCACCATATCATTGATGATTCCTATAATGTTAATTGAAAAGATTGGCGTGTTCAATTGTTTGGCGCTGGCTTACAGTATCGTCATGTCGCGTCGAGCGATGGCCGATTGCTTCGGCGCGAACGAACCAACAGGAAACCGCCAACCAGCCCGCTTTCCAGGAGTTACGGATGTCCGCCACGAAGTCGCTTGCCAAGCCCTCCGACATCGAAGTGCTCGCTGCCGTGCCGCGCGAGTTCGAAGAGATTCTCACGCCCGAGGCCTTGGCCTTCGTGGCCAACCTGGACCGGCAGGCCCGCTGGACGCGGCGGGAATTACTGTGTGCCCGGCAAGACCGGCAGGAGCGGCTGGACGCGGGCGAGCTTCCTGATTTCTTGCCCGAGACGGCCCACATACGGCACGGCCAGTGGCAGATCGCACCGGTGCCGGCCGACTTGCAGGACCGCCGCGTGGAGATCACCGGCCCGGTCGATCGCAAGATGGTGATCAACGCGCTGAACTCGGCGCGAAAATGTACATGGCCGACTTCGAGGATTCGCACGCGCCCACCTGGCAGGCGACGATCGAAGGCCAGATCAATCTGCGCGACGCGGTGAACGGCACCATCGAATTCACCAACGCCGCCGGCAAGCACTATGCGTTGGACAAAGAGACGGCCACGCTGCTGGTCCGTCCGCGGGGCTGGCATCTGGAAGAGAAGCACGTGCTGGTCGACGGCCAGCCGATATCAGCCGGCATTTTTGATTTCGGGCTGTTTCTCTTTCACAACGCACAGGCACTGGTGGAAAAGGGGAGCGGGCCGTACTTCTATTTGCCCAAGCTCGAAAGCCACCTGGAAGCGCGGCTGTGGAACGACGTGTTCAACCGCGCAAGACGACTTGCAGCTCCCGCGCGGCACGATCAAAGCCACCGTGCTGATCGAGACGATCCTGGCCGCGTTCGAGATGGACGAGATCCTGTACGAGCTGCGCGAGCACGCCGCGGGGCTCAATTGCGGACGGTGGGATTACATTTTCAGCTTCATCAAGAAGTTTCGCAATCGGCGGGAGTTCGTGCTGCCCGACCGGGCGCAGGTGACCATGACCACGCACTTTTTGCGCAGCTATTCGCGGCTGTTGATCCAGACGTGCCATCGCCGCGGTGCGCATGCCATGGGCGGCATGGCGGCGCAGATTCCGATCAAGAATGATCCGGTGGCCAATCAAACGGCCCTGGCCAAAGTGCGAGCCGACAAGGAACGCGAGGCCGGCGACGGTCACGACGGCACCTGGGTCGCGCATCCGGGCCTGGTCGGGATTGCCACCGAAGTGTTCGATCGGCTGATGTTCGGTCCGAACCAATTGTTCCGCCAGGACGAGGCCCTGGAAATCACGGCCCACGACCTGCTGCAACTGCCCCAGGGAGCCATCACGCTGGAAGGCTTGCGCACCAACGTGGCGGTGGGTGTCCGTTATTTGGAAAGCTGGCTGCGCGGCAATGGCTGCGTGCCGATTTTCGATCTGATGGAAGACGCCGCCACGGCCGAAATCTCCCGGGCGCAGATTTGGCAATGGATCCATCACCCGGCCGGACGCTTCGCCGACGGCACGAAGGTGACCGTCGAGTTGGTGGAGACGATTCTTGCAGAAGAGTTGGAAGCCATTCGCCAGGAGATGGGACCGCAGGCGTATGCCGACAGCAAATTCGAGCAAGCCGGCACTTTGTTCCTTTCCATCAGCACGGCCGAGGAGTTCGTCGATTTCTTGACCTTGCCGGCGTACGAAATGCTGGAGTGACCCGAATCTCGTTTCAGTTTGTTAGTTTAGGCGCGCGATCGTCCACGTTCTTGTCCGCAGCGTATTCCCAAACCACTCAAGCCTCATTTCTCGACATCCTTGAAAGGCGTTGACCATGTTCGAGCCACGAACGACCGCAGACATCAATTCCGAATGGACCGACCACCCGCGCTGGCAAGGGCTACGCCGCGATTACACGGCCGACGACGTAGCCCGGCTGCGAGGAAGCGTACACGTGGAGTGCTCGCTGGCGCGCCGTGGCGCCGAGAAGCTTTGGCGGATGGTCAACTTCGAGGACTATATCCATGCGCTGGGCGCGCTGACCGGCAACCAGGCGGTGCAAATGGCCGAAGCCGGGCTGAAGGCCATCTATCTCAGCGGTTGGCAGGTGGCCGCCGACGCCAACGGCGCGGGGCAAATGTATCCGGACCAAAGCCTGTATCCGGCCGACAGCGTGCCGGGCGTCGTGCGCCGCATCAACAACGCGCTGCGCCGCGCCGACCAGATTCAACACATTGAAGGCCGCAACGACTTGGACTACCTGCTGCCGATCGTGGCCGACGCCGAGGCCGGTTTCGGCGGGCCGCTCAACGCCTTCGAGTTGATGAAGGGCATGATCGAAGCCGGCGCCGCGGGCGTCCACTTCGAAGACCAGTTGGCCAGCGAAAAGAAGTGTGGGCACATGGGGGGCAAAGTGCTCGTGCCTACCTCGCAGTTCATCCGCACGCTGGCCGCCGCGCGATTGGCGGCGGACGTGATGGACGTGCCGACCGTGCTGGTGGCCCGCACCGACGCCAACAGGCGCAACTGATCACCAGCGACATCGACCCGCGCGACGGCCGCTTCATCACCGGCGAGCGCACGCCCGAGGGCTTTTATCGGATCACCGGCGGGCTGGATATCGCCATCGATCGCGGATTGTCCTACGCGCCGTACGCTGATCTGTTGTGGTGCGAGACGTCGAATCCCGACCTGGCCGAGGCGAGGCGGTTCGCCGAGGCGATCCACGCCGAGTTCCCGGGCAAGCTGCTGGCCTACAACTGTTCGCCTTCGTTCAACTGGAAGAAGAAACTCGACGCGGTGACCATCGGCCGCTTCCAACGCGAGCTGGGGGCCATGGGCTACAAGTTCCAGTTCATCACGCTGGCCGGTTTCCACGCGCTGAACCTGTCGATGTTCGAGCTGCGCGCGGCTATCGCGAGAGTGGCATGACGGCCTATGCGGCCTTGCAGGAGCGCGAGTTTGCGCGAGGCCGACGCCGGTTATCGGGCCACCAAGCATCAGCGTTTCGTCGGCACGGGCTATTTCGACGAAGTGGCGCAGACGATCGCCTGCGGCTACGCGTCGACCACGGCGTTGAGCGGTTCGACCGAGGAAGCGCAATTTGAAACGCAACCAGCGGCCTAAGAGGCTGGGCCAATGGCGCGCACGGCCGGGGGCGAAGCGCCCGCCCCCGGCCGTTTTTTTGCGCAGCGCGGGGTGGCGAGAACTGGAGCGCCGGAATCCACGATGCGTCGGGACGGCAGTAGATCAGGCCTCGGCCTGACAACGAATTCCCAATCGGTCTCAAAGGCACGAAGTGATCGTCAGGCCGCTGCCTGACCTATGTGGCTGGACCGCGCAAGCGTCCCAAACAGTGTGCTTGACAATTCCCGATCGAGGCGGAACAATTATGGGCCTGTAATTCTTTTTGTGTCAGGCGAGCAGGGAACGTCATTTGCTTGCTATGCCGGGCATGCGGCCCTCGTAGAGGATGGCGAAGTGGTTGAGGGCCGCTTTCCAATGATGGATTGGCATGGTCCACTTTTTCGAGGCTTCGTGAATCGCCATGTAGACAATCTTCAAGGCGGACTCCTCGTTGGGATAAATCTTGCGGTTTCGCGTGAACTTGCGAATCACGCTGTTGACGGATTCGATCACGTTGGTGGTGTAGATCGCTCGACGGATCGGCGCGGGGAAGTCAAACAGCGTGACGATGTCGGTCCATTTAGCGCGCCACATCTTCGTGATGGTCGGATACTTTGCGTCCCAGGCTTGAGCAAAAGCGTCGAGAGCGGACTCGGCTTCGAGAAGGGTCGCGGCCTGGTAGATTCTCTTCAGGTCGGCAATCACCGCCTTGCTGTCCTGGGTGCTCACGTAACGAAGCGCCGCGCGCACCAGATGCACGATGCACAGCTGCACCTGGGTTTGAGGATAGGCCGCGTGAATCGCTTCGGCAAAACCCGAGAGGCCGTCGATGCAGGCCACGAAGATATCGGCGAGGCCGCGGTTCTTCAGATCGGTCAGGCAAGCGAGCCAGAACTTGGCCCCTTCGCTCTGGCCGAGCCACAGTCCCAGCAACTCCTTGTGTCCTTCAAGATTCACGCCCAAAGCCACGTAAATCGTGTGCTGCGAGACGCGACCATTCGCGCCGCGCACGTGCACGACGATGCCGTCGAAGTACACGATCGGCCACAGCGCGTCGAGCGGCCGCGTGCGCCAAGCAGTCACTTCGGCGTCGAGGTCGGTGGTGATCTCCGAGATCAGCGTGGCCGAGACTTCCACGTCGTACAGTTCGCGGACGATCTCTTGAATGTCACGCGTGGTCATTCCCTTGGCATACAACGCGAGGATCTTTTCGTCGAAGCCCGGCACGCGTCGCTGGTGCTTGCCGATCAATTGCGGCTCGAAAGTCCCGTCACGATCGCGGGGCGTGGCGATGGTCAGCTCGCCCACGTCGCCTTGCACCGTTTTTTGCGAACGCCCATTGCGACGGTTGGGCTTGGATCGCTTGGCCAAGCTCGCCAGCGGCGGCTCGGCCCCGTTCGACGGCACCGCCCGCGGTTCGCCGCCAGGGGACACCGCCTTGCGCCCCAAATGAACATCCATCTCGCTGTCGAGCATCCGCTCCAACGCCGACTTCATCATCAGTCGCATCAAACCATTGAGGTCCTCGGCCGTCCTGGCCTGACCCGCAATCTCGCTTGCTAGCTGCTCCGCCCGCGTGCGTAAAGAATCATCCATGTGTCAATCTCCTCATCAGGAAAGGGTGACAAAAACTACCCATTCCTGCTAGCTGACACAAGATTCCTTACAGGCCCGTTCATCGACGTCCGGCCGCGGACCGCGGCCCACGCCCATCGCGAGAATGAAATGGCAGCTTGTGTCGCACACCACGCCGAGTTTGGGATAGCGATGATAAACCACGGTTTTCCAGGGCAAGTTGACGCGATGCCGACGACGCACGAAGTAGGCACTGGCCGCCGTGCATTCCAAGCCGGTCGAGTCAACGGCCGACGAAGCAACTCGGCGGCGGCGACCATACTGCAACCGAATCGTGCTTTCGAGCAATCGCTGCGCGGGCTCGGAGGCCAGCAGGTGCCGGCTGGCCTTCTGCAGCGTCGTGAAGTGCGGCACGCACTTGAGGCCCAACACTTCGCAAAGTTCTAGATGATCGGCCAGTTGCGCGACGACACCTCGATAATCGGTCTTCAAGAAGTTCTTCAGCACCAAACAGGCGAATAGTTGATGCTGCGTGAACTTCTTGGGACTGTTCGGATGCGTATAGAAGGGCAGCACCCGCTGCGCCGCCTCAAGCGCCGCCCGCGCCACCGCCTTCGGAGATTTGCTGGTGCATGCCATGTCCTCCGTACGCACCCGAGCAAGCTAGCAGGTTAAGCCAGCAGAGGAGTTTTCTTCAGAGCCGGACGCAAATCTTTTTTATCGGCCGGGTGCCTGCACCGGGCCGTTGGGTTGCGCGGGGCGACACGGCAGTATAGCAACTCTTGCCAGAGTCGGCGTTTGGCACCCAGTCCGTGTGTGGCAAGAGAAGTTGGCGCGTAGTGGAAGTTGCAAGACTTCTGCCTGTGAAGCTGAATTCTCGCGAATCCAGCTACCCCTACGACCGCCAGGAAATCCCTGCCACACGCGCCGGTCATTGACTTGGGGCTAAGAGAGTGAGGTTGCGCTGGGTGGCCCCTTGTCGGGGTGGCGCAGCCACAAGAGGCTTGCTCGATCCCGTTCACCGGCACGCCCACGGTTCCTCCGTTCTCGATGCCGCGCGCCCAACTCGCGACGATTGGCGATGTAAACTGGTTGGCGGCACGACTTGGCCGGTGCAAACGACTCGCCGTGTGGTCTCAAAAAGGGGCTCCGTGAAAACGACCTGTTGCTTCGCAACACCGACAACATGTTGTCTGCCACCCGCGTTCTCGAAGGCACGAAGAGAACGTCAGGCCACGGCATGACCTACCAGGCTGGCACGACACGGTTGAATTGCGAAGGACACCGGCGGTTTACAGGCGGCCGCCTTTTTTCGCAGCGTTCCGTGCAGTCCGCCCCGGCGATCGGATGGGTTCGCGAGGTCTTCCTTGCGTCCGTGGGGTGGTCTGGTACAGTGGCAATTGCGTGCCCTCGCTTGTCCCGGAGCCAGCGGACGATTTCACGGTGTTTCTAACCTGAGGCTACCCATGTTGTATCGCACCTGCCTCGCGTTTCTCATTGCCACTGTCGGCCTCGTCGGGAGTGCGCAGGCCACCCTGTTCGACGTCACGGGTTCCTGGTCGGTGACGCTCAACGGCGAGGGCTACACCAACGAGCCGTTCACCGGCACCGCCGCGTTCACCTACAGCGACGACACGATTAGCGGCGTGGGACTTGAGCACGTGGAGGGAGCGCTCACCGCCTTTGGCCTTTCGCCCAACCCGCTGGGTGCGACGACGCAAGACTTGTCCAACACTGGTTTCTATGTCGTCTATAACGACGGCTCGCTCTATCAGATCATCGTTGGATCGACGGCCAACACGGTGATTAGCGTCGCTCAGAACACCGACGATTTCTACGTGAACGATTACGTGAACAGCAACGAGGTTATCGCCGTGAGCACCGCGGCGTTTCCGACGACGGCGATTTTGCTTTCCTCTCCCTCCACACCCGACCTGAGCGTGAGTTTCACCGTCACGCCCGTCCCTGAACCTGCCAGCGGGCTGCTGCTGGCGCTGGCGGGTTGTGCGGCAGCCGTGCATTGGCTTCGAAGGCAGAAGAGCAGGTAATCGAGGGAGCAGCAAACCTCTTTGTTGCCCTCGAGGCTCCTCTGCCTACGCCGCTTGCGTGTCAATCGGCCCGCTGGGGCAGTGGAGCTGGAAGAGGCCGAAGATTTCTTCGTGGGTTAGGCCTAGCTTGGCTTGGGGTTCGACGTCGCTGAATATGGTGTCGAATAGCTCGCGCTTTTCGCGCAGCACCTGGTCGATGCGCTGCTCGATCGTGTCGAGCGTCAGGAAGCGCGTGACGGTGACCGGGCCGGCGGCGCCGATGCGGTGGGCTCGGTTGATCGCCTGGTCTTCCACCGCGGGATTCCACCAGCGGTCGAACAGGAACACGTATTCCGAGAATTGCAGGTTCAAGCCCACGCCGCCGGCGCCGTAGCTGAGCAACAGCACGTGCTGTTTTGGATCGTCGCGGAAGCGCTGCAAGACGTGATCGCGATCCTTCGGTTTGATCTTGCCATGGTATTGTGCCGGCCGCAGCCAGGAGAGCCGGTCGCTGAGCATTTCCAGCGTCGAAACCCATTGGCTGAAGACGATGGCCTTGCGGCTGCTGGCGGCCACTTCGTCGAGATCGGCGGCCAACCGCTCGAACTTGGAGCTGTCGCCAGAGGCCGGATCGAAATTGCAAATTTGCTTCAGCCGCAGCACCAGCTCGAACACGTGCTGGATCGTGGCCTCGTCGCCCATCTCGGTCAGCCGCAGCACGCCTTCTTCTTCGGCCATGGTGTAGCTGCGGCGCTGGGCGGCGGTGAGCTCGACGTCGGCGTCGCGGAATGTCTTGGGGGGCAACTCGGTGAGCACGCGGTCCTTGGTGCGCCGCAACACGTAGTCGCTGGCCGCGCGGCCCATCTTGCGGGGCTTCATCCCGTCGTGCAGATGGCCGGGCGCCAGGAACTCGAAGATGCCCACCAGGTCCCGCGGGCTGTTTTCCACGGGCGTGCCGGTGAGCGCCCAACTGCGGCGGCGCGACAAGGCGCGCACCGAGTGGCTGGTGGCGCTGGTGCGGTTCTTGATGCGTTGGGCTTCGTCGAGCACGACCAGGTCGAATTGCAGTTCGAGCTCGGCCACCAGGTCGCGGTCGCGTTGCAAGAGCTCGTAGTTGGCGATCTTCACCGGCGTTTCGGTTTGTTGCCATTGCCAGCGGCGGCGCGGCTGCTCGCCCTCGATCACGGTGACGGGCAGCTCGTCGGCCCATTGGGCGAACTCGCGCTGCCAGTTGGTCACCAACGGCTTGGGGCAAATCAACAGCACGCTGCGCAACTCTCCCGCGTGCAGCAGCAGGCGGATGGCCGTGATGGCTTGCATGGTCTTGCCCAGGCCCATTTCGTCGGCCAGTACGGCGGCATAGCGCGGATACAAAAAGGCGATGCCTTCGAACTGATAGTGAAAGGGCCGCGCCGGCATCGACAACGAGGCCTCGCCGATGAGCGATTCGAGCGACGGCTGCAACAAATAGAACAGCCGGTCTTCGAGCTTGATCACATCGCCCGGCGGCTGGATGCGGGTGCGCGTGGCGGGGCGCGCGGCAAGTGTCTGTTCTTCGACAGCAGCGCGGGCGAGAGTCGGGGCAGGAGCGCGCGCCGGCGGCGCGTCGACTTGCGCCACGAGCCGACTTGTGGGAACGGAAAACTGGCGACTTTGATCTTGGGCGCCACGATCGGCAGCGAGACGGCGCCGACGTTGATGGTCGACAGCGGCAAGCTCTCGACCACGACGTGTGGCGCTGCGGCCAGCGCAATGGACCACGGGTGATCGATCAGTGAGACCTGCAACGCCAGCGAGATGCTGCTGGCGTTCGTCGATAGCGCCGGCCGCCAGGACCGCACGTGCTGGTGATCGGCGCGAAGCTCGTGCATGACGGCATCCTTGAACTGGGTAAGTGTTCACGGTCCGGGGACTGGCTCATTTTTCGGCCAAACCGCGCAAGCCCGCGCTTTTGGTGACGTGCTGAAAAATGTGCCTGTCCCCTTCCGCGGCGCGAGGGGGACAGGCCCATTTTCGCGGCGCTATGGCTACGTTCGCACTCACCGCTCCAAGGCCGCGAAAATTGGGACAGGCCCCTTCGAACGGTTACTTTGCCTGGGGCAGGGGGAATATCCCGGCGGGAAATTGTTGACTAGGCCGCGGCTTGCGCGCGGCCGCTCTTGTGGGCTTCTTCGATGGCTTGCCGGATACGTTCGAACGGCTCGGACAGGTCGAGCGCCGCCCACGGCTCCAGCCGTTCGGCCAGCGCCCGTTGATCGGTGTCGCGATGCGCCGGCACGGCCAGACGATTACGGCCGATTGCCAACTCATTCAAATGCGGGCCGGCCTGTTGGGCTGAGTCGACGCGCCACAGCGTGGCGGCGGGCGTGGCCCCTTCGGCGCTGACTCCGAGTCCCGCGTCAGGTGTGGTGTCGCCGCCTATCACCAGCGCTACCGGCGACGATGCATAGTCTCGCACGCACAGCGCGCGCTCGACGTCGGTACATACCGCCAGCAGTTCCAGCGAGCACTTGGCCAGCAACGTCTGGCCGATCTGTTCGCCGTAGAGGTAGGCGTCCAACGTCGGTCCGAACAGAATCTGCTGTGCCCGATTGGCTTTGATGGGGGCGGTGCAATGAAACTCGATGGGTCGGCCGTTGGTGTTGAGAATCAAGTAGCCGCCCACCAGTCCGTGTTGTTCGTGTTCGAGCATCGTCAAAAAGCCCAAGGCCGATGGCGCGCGGCTGTCGCCTGCTGTCATTGGGGAACCCTCATGGAAGCGGTCGAGCGGGGAGGCACGTCGAGAAACGATGGGAGGCGGGTGGGCGTGCGCGGTGGGTGGCTGTGTTTTGGATCGGGCCGTTGACGCAGTTGACTTTAGATGGTGCGCAGGACCCACGAGTTACCCTGGTATTCGCCGCAGCAACGCCAGCTTGTCAATCTCGCCGCCGGGTGCCCAACTTCGGCGGCAGCCAACGGATACGGCTCTGCTGGCACATGCCGAGCGTGTTGCCATTGGCGTTAGATTCCCTGGTTTACGCAATCGGACCGGCGGCAAATCCTTGCCGAAATGGTGGTAACTTGCGTGGCCTTCTATTAGAATCAGGGGGAACACAACGCTCGTCCCCAGGGAGCCGCTTGCATGAGCCACGAACCGTCACCCACCCATGCCCTCTTCACGCAGGTTGACATTACGGCCGGCAGCCAAGTCAGCCGGCCGGGCGACTCGAGCGATTTGCAGCTCGAGCAGGTGGGGTTGTTGCGCGGCATTTTGGCAGCCCAGGATCGGCAGAACGAGATCCTCGAAGAGCTGGTCGCGCAGATGAGCGCCGCCCAGAAGCAGCGGGCAGCGGAACTGGGGCAATGGAAGCAGGCCAACCCCGAGCTGGCCCATCGCTGCCGCCAGGCGGCCGAATCGCTCAGCCAGGTGCAGGTCGAATTCCTCACCAGCATGACCGAAGAGATCAACGAGAACGCGGACGTGCTGATGGACGGCGAGTTCATGCTCAACGAGTTTGTCGACCGCTATGGTCCGCGGCTGGCGCACCTCAACGGGGTGTTGCAGGTCTTGGCGCAGCTTTCGACCGCACCGGCGCCGACCAACACGTAGCCGCCGCATTTTGGCTCCTAGCCGCCGCATTTGGCCGCGGCACGCGCACGGGAAACGGCCCATGCTCGTCGATTTGGTACAAGTCACGGCCGCCGACGGCATGCGCCTGCACGGGGCGCTGGAAACGCCGGCTGCTGAAGACACGGCGGTGACGCGCACCGTCGATGCCTGGATTTGCATTCACGGTACGGGCAGCAACTTCTATGCAGCCTCGACGCTGGCCGGTTTGACTCCCAAGCTGTTGGCCGCCGGCGCCGCGGTGTTGCGCGGCAACACGCGCGGACACGACCTGGTGAGCACCGGTCCCACGGCTCACGGGCGCGGATTGCAAGGCGCGGCGTTCGAACGGGTGGACGAGTCGCCGTTGGATCTGACGGCGTGGATCGCGTTGTTGACAGAGCGAGGGTATCAACGGATCGGCCTGCTCGGGCACAGCATGGGCGCGATCAAGGCGATCTTCACTCTCACTCGCGACGCACCGCCGCCGGTCGCGGCGCTGGTGGCCATTTCGCCGCCGCACTTGTCGTATTCCTATTACCGCGAAACGGAGCGGGCGGACGAGTTCCTGGAAACGCTTCACAAGGCCAACGACATGGTCTCGGCCGGCAGGGGCGACGAGCTGATCCTGATCCGCTTTCCGTTGGCGTATTACGTCAGCGCGGCGGGCTTCGTCGATCGCTACGGACCGGACGAGAAGTACAACGTGCTGCGCTTGCTCGACCGGGTCGATTGCCCGACGCTGGTCACTTATGGCTCGAGCGAGATGCAGTCGGAGATCACGTTCCGCGGCATGAGCGACGCGGTGGAACTGCTCGCGGGGCCGTCAAAATCATTGCAGGTGGCCGTGATTGCCGGAGCCGACCATATCTACTCGGGCTGTCACGACGCGCTGGCGGCGCGCATCACCCGCTGGCTGGGCAAGTTGCCGGGTGCCTGAGGCGTGGCGCGGGTCGTTGTTTTCGCTCCTGGCGTCGGGTATCTTTTGAGTATTCGGCTGCGCCGCCTATGCCCGCCTGGCGGCCGACGCTTTCAGCCCACCTTCGAGGAGTTTTCATGAGTTCCACCGAGCAGGCTTCCATCGCCACCGACGCCGCCGTGAAGCAAGCGCGCGAGGCCCTGGACGCGCATACGTATGAGACGGTGCAGTGGCACTTTCACGAATCCACCGGCTGCCCCTTCTGGCTGGAATACGCCTCGAAGCTGACGTTCGATCCGCTCAAGGAAATCCGCACCTTTGACGACCTGAAGAAGTTCGAGCCGTTTCAAGACGAGTGGCTGCGCGGCGGGCCGGTGCGGCGGTGGGTGCCCAAGGCGTTTGCCGACAAGCCGATCTACGTATTTGAAACGGGCGGCACCACGGGCATTCCCAAGAGCCGCATTGCGATCAACGACTTTCGCACCGACTACGAGTTGTTCTCCGCGACGCTGCCAGAGGAGTATTTTCCCAAAGGCGCGAACTGGCTGATGCTGGGTCCCTCGGGCCCGCGGCGGTTGCGGTTGGCGGTGGAACACCTGGCGCAGTTTCGCGGCGGCATATGCTTCTGCATCGATCTCGATCCGCGGTGGGTCATCAAACTCATCAAGAAGGGCTGGACGGAACACCTTGAAGCCTACAAGCAACATTGCATCGACCAGGCGATCACGGTTTTGAGCGCCGGCCACGACATCAAGTGCATGTTCACCACGCCCAAGCTGCTGGAGTCGCTGGCCATGGAATTGGAGAAACGCGGCAGCTCGCTTCGCGAGGCGGGCATCACCGGCATCTTCTCCGGCGGCACCGAGTTCACGCCGCAGTGGACCCGCTTTGCCACCGAAGAGTTTCTGGAAGGCGTGTACATGACGCCCACCTATGGCAACACGTTGATGGGCCTGGCGTGCAGCAAACCGGTCATCGCCGAAGAGAACTACAAGATCAGCTACTACGCGCCGCAACCGCGGGCAGCGATCGAGATCGTCGACTTCGAAGACACCGACCGCGTGGTGGACTATGGCGGCACCGGCCGGGTGAAGCTGACCACGCTGACCAAGGAATTCTTCGTGCCCGGCTTCCTGGAGCGCGACGAAGGCGAGCGCGAGCCGCCCTATAGCAAGTATCCCTGGGACGGCGTCAGCGGCGTGCGTCCTTTCCACGAATTGGCCGAAGCCACGACCGTGGGCGTCTACTAGCATCCCGCTAGCGCGGAAGCTTCGCACTACCGCCAAGTTCAAACGCCGCTGGCCGGCCTGATCGAACATAACGAACAACGTCTTGCTGGAGAACGTCACCGTGCTCAACATTCCGATTCTGCGTTGGGGCAAGCCTTACGAGTCGCTGGAAGTGGACAACGTCGTACACTTCATGACGGGCGAGCCGATTGCCAAAGTGAGTCAGGCCAATGGCGGGCTGTTGCAGCGCGACATGCGCAAGGCGAAGCAAGCCCGCGCGGCGCTACGCGACATCCCATGCGACGACTTGATCGAACGCGTGAAGAAGGCCGGCGAGCTGTATTCGAACGCCACGTTGCCGCTGGGCGACGGCACGCAGTCGCCCGACGAGTTTGCCCACATGCAGTCGGCCTCGACCGGCCTGCCCGAGCACATGTGCAAAGCGAACATGCAGAAGAATCACTTCGTGCTGTCGCACATGGACCAGATGCTCGACGCGCTGACGCGCGGGCTGCCCTTGAACATTCTGAGCCAGGGCTACGGCATGGAAGACCGCGGCGTGGTGGTGAGCTACCAGGCGCAAGCGTCGGCCGTGGGGCTGGTGTTGCCGTCAAACTCGCCGGGCGTACACACGTTGTGGATGCCGGTCATCCCCATGCAGATCGGGTTGGTGCTCAAGCCGGGTCCGCAGGAGCCGTGGACGCCTTATCGCATGACGGCGGCGTTCACCGAGGCCGGCATTCCACCGGAAGCCATTTCGATTTACCCCGGCGGTCCCGACGTGGGGGCGGCGGTGTTGGCCAGTTGCGAGCGAAGTATGATCTTTGGCGGCACCGCAACCGTCGAGCGCTACAAGGGCGATCCGCGCGTGCAAGCGCACGGGCCCGGCTTCAGCAAGATCCTGATCGGCGACGACGTGGTCGACGACTGGGAGAAGTACATCGATCTGATGGCCGACAGTATTTATCTCAACAGCGGTCGCGGCTGCATCAACTGCTCGGGCATCTGGGCTTCGCGCCATACGAAAGAGATTGCCAAAGCGCTGGCCGAGCGGTTGGGGCCGGTGCCGGTGTTGCCGCCGGAAGATTCCAACGCGGGATTGGCGGCCTTCACCATTCCGGGCGCGGCCAAGGCGATTTGGCAACAGATCGAAGCCGGCGCCAAGGAAGACGGCGCGACGGACATGACCAGCAAGTTTGGCCCGCGGCTGGAGGAGTTCGAGCGCTGCGGATATTTGCGGCCCGTGATCGTGCATTGCCAGTCGCCCGAGAACGCGCTGGCCAAGGCGGAATACATGTTCCCGTTTGCCACCGTGGTGGAGTGTCCACAAGAAAAGATGCTGGAATCGATCGGCCCCACGCTGGTGGGCACGGCCATCACCGAGGACGCCAGTTTCCAGCGCGAATTGACCGACGCCACGCACATCGATCGCCTGAACGTCGGGCCGATTCCGACCATCAAGCTCGATTGGTTGCAGCCGCACGAGGGAAATATCGTCGATTTCCTGTTTCGGGCCCGGGCTTACCAAATCCCTCAAGAACGGCTTGCCCTGGCGCGGTAGACTGAACTACTACCGGCTGAAGCCGGTAGGTTCGAGGAGAATCGTGGCTACGGACTGAAGTCCTGCGCTCACGATTTGGTAATGCGGAAATTGTCGCCGCCATCGTCAGGCTCAGTGCCTTGTTGTTGGCGGATATATTCTTGGATCACCTCGTCAGTCACGTTGCCGCTGGATGCCACAAAGTAGCCGCGGGCCCACAAATGCCGACCCCAGAACTCTTTTTGCAGATGCTTGAACTCCATCAGCAACTTCCGCGAGCTTTTGCCCTTGATGTACTGCATGGCCTTGCTTGGCGACAGATTCGGCGGACAGGACAGCAGCACATGCACATGGTCGCGAGACACCGAGCCCTCCAAAATCTCGATTTCGTTGGTTCTACACACTTCTCGCACCAGTTCCCGCAGCCGCATTCCGACCGCATCGGCCAAAATGGGCTTCCGATACTTGGTGATCCACACAAAATGGTACTTCAGGTCGAAACGGCTATGCGAACTCGTGCGGTACTTTTCCATCCCCAAATTCTAGCAAACGAAGAACCTAAAGGTTTCGCCTGAAGGCGAGGGTTTTAGACCCATCGCAAGGACAATAAGCCGAAGTGAGACCGCCACCCCCCAGCGGTCGTTTTGCCTGCGCACGAGCCACAACGGAAAGCTGCCGCGTCGGTCAACCCCGCCACTATCACCTGCCGCGATCGAGTGCATGATTCCTTTCGACTATCAGCCACGCACTCGCATCGTGTTTGGGCCGGGCAAGATTGAATTGCTCGGCGCCCTGGCCGGCGAGTTCGGCGCGCGTCGCGCGCTGGTGGTTTCTGATCCCGGCATTGTCGCGGCCGGACACGCCGAACGGGGACTAGTGTCGCTGCGCACCGCGGGCGTCGAGGCGCGGCTGTTCGACGGCGTGAGCGAAAACCCCACCACGGACAACGTCGAAGCTGGCACGGCGCTGGCACGGCGCTACGATCCCGAGTTGATCGTGGGTTTGGGCGGCGGCAGTTCGATGGACTGCGCCAAGGGCATCAACTTCATCTACTCCAACGGCGGGCGGATGCACGACTATTGGGGCGTCGGCAAAGCTACTCGCGAAATGCTGCCGATGATCGCCGTGCCCACCACGGCAGGCACCGGTAGCGAGACGCAGTCTTTTGCGCTCATCTCCGACGCCAAGACGCACGTGAAGATGGCCTGCGGCGACAAGAAGGCCTCGTTCCGCATCGCGCTATTGGATCCGGAGCTGACCGTGTCGCAACCGGCCAGCGTGACGGCGCTGACGGGCATCGACGCGATCGCCCACGCGTTGGAGACCTATGTCACCAAGGTGCGCAACCCTGCGTCGCTGGCGTTCAGCCGCGAGGCGTGGTTGCTGTTGGGCGAGAATTTTGGACGTGTGTTGTCCGACCCGCAGGATCTGGACGCGCGCAGCGGCATGCAATTGGGCGCGTGCTTCGCCGGATTGGCGATCGAGAATTCGATGTTGGGCGCCACGCATGCGTTGGCCAACCCGCTGACGACCCGCTATTCGATCGTCCACGGCCGAGCGATCGGCCTGATGCTGCCACACGTGATTCGCTTCAACGGCCAGGAGTATGGCCACTGGTATCGCGATTTGCTGGAAGGCACCGGCGGAGCCAATGGCTTTCCGGATCCGACGAGCGGTTACGAAGGCCTGGCCGATTTCGTGGCCGGGTTGGCCGGTCGCGCCAAATTGCCAGCGCGACTTGCCGAGTGCGGGGTGGAGGAGGATAAGCTGTCGGAAATGGCAGCCGAAGCCGCGAAGCAGTGGACCGGCAGCTTCAATCCACGTACGGTAGGAGAGGTGGAGCTGCTCGAGTTGTACAAATCCGCATTCTGAAATGATGCAACAAGCGCTGACAAATCGAATCGCAATGGCGACCGCTTGTGGTTTAGCCGTGCTGCTCACGTTGACTGCGTCCGGCTGTGGCGCCGCGGCCAGCGGCACTCCCGCGACAACCGCGGCCGCCGATCCAAAATCGAGCGCGCGACAAACGGCGATCGCCGCAGCCGATGTCCCGGTGTGCGAAACGCCGTCGCGCGCTGCGCTGCAATCCGGCAGCGCGCCGGCTGACACCCACTCGCCGGCAGCCAGTTGGCCGGTGTTTCGGGGCGACCCCTTAGCCACCGGCGTGGCTGGCAGCCCGCTGCCCGAGAACCTGGAAGTGCTGTGGAAGTTCAATTCCGACACGCACGGCTTCGAAGCGACCGTGGCGATTGTCGACGGGCTGGTATTCGCCGGCAGCCTGGATGGTGAACTGTACGTGTTGTCGCTGGCCGATGGCTCGTTGCAGTGGAAGCACCACACCGATCTCGGTTTCAATGCGCCGCCGGGCGTGGCCAATGGCCGGGTGTTCGCGGGCGACGCCGACGGGCGGTTCTATTGCCTGGAGGCAACCACGGGCAAGCCATTGTGGGGCTATGAGAGCGGCGCGGAGATCGACTCGGGCCCCAACTTCTACAAGGACTGGGTGCTGTTCGGCTCGCAGGACGCCACCTTGTATTGCCTGGAGCAGGCCACGGGCAAGCTGGTTTGGAAATACACGATCGGCGACCAGGTGCGCTGCTCGCCGACGATTGTCGATGGCCGAGCGTTTCTGGCCGGTTGCGACGCCAAACTGCACATCGTCGATCTGGAGAAGGGCGAAGCGATTGCCTCGGTCGAGATCGACGGCCCGACCGGCTCGACGCCGGCCGTGGGAGGCGACTGCGTGTTTTTCGGCACCGAAGGCCCGAGTTTCTTTTGCATCAATTGGCGCACGGCCGAAGTCGTGTGGCAGTTGAAGCCCGAACGCAATCTGCCGATTCGCGCCTCGGCCGCGGTCACGCCGGAAGCCGTGATCTTCGCAGGGCACGACAAGCATGTCTATGCGGTCGATCCGCGGAAGGGCGGTCAGAAGTGGTCGTTTGCCACGCGGGCCAAGGTCGATTCTTCGCCGGTCGTGGTGGGCAATCGCATCTATGTCGGCTCCGGCGACGGGCGGCTGTACGGACTGGATCGCGCCACGGGCGAGAAGGTCTGGGAATTTGAAGCCGGCGGACATTTCGTGGCGTCGGCCGCGGTGGCCGAAGGAAGACTAGTGATCGGCAACACCGACACCACGCTCTACTGCTTTGGAGCAAAGAAGAACTAACCGGATAGACCAGCATCACAACCGATCAGCCCCCGGCTCCGCCGGGGGATTTCGTCCGCACGTCCACCGTTGGTCGAACCAACAAGTCGACCGAAACGAGTAACCCATGGCCACCGAAACCACGAAAACCGAAGTTGGCAGTTACTTCATCTCGAACTACCCACCGTACTCGCAATGGACCGCCGAAGCGCTGCCGCAGGTGCGCGCGGCGCTCGACGCGGCGCCGGTTGCGCCGCCGGGGCAGTCGGAGCCGGCGCCCTTGGGGCTTTATCTGCACATTCCCTTTTGCCGCAAGCGGTGCAAGTTCTGCTACTTTCGCGTCTATACCGACAAGAACTCCGGCGACGTGGAGACCTATGTCGCGGCCCTGTCGCGCGAGATCGAACTGGTCAGCAAGCTCGATATCATGGGTGGGCGGCCGTTCCGCTTCGTGTACTTCGGCGGGGGCACGCCGTCGTTTCTATCCGCCAAACAGTTGACGTCACTTGTCGACCGGCTGCGGGCCAACATCAACTGGGATCAGGCCGAGGAAGTCACCTTCGAGTGCGAGCCGGGCACGCTGGCCGAGCCGAAGGTGAAAACGCTGCGCGAATTGGGTGTGACACGGCTGAGCCTGGGCGTGGAAAACTTCGGCGACGCCGTGCTGGAAGAGAACGGCCGGGCGCATCTTTCCGGCGAAGTCTACAAAGCTTGGGACTGGATTCAAGCGGCCGGCTTTCCCAACGTGAACATCGACCTGATTTCGGGCATGGTCGGCGAGACGTGGGACAATTGGAAGGACAGCATCAAGCGCACCATCGAACTTTCGCCCGACAGCGTCACGATCTATCAGATGGAATTGCCGTTCAACACGGTCTACTCGCGCGACATGCTGGGCCGGCAGGTGGAATCGCCGGTGGCCGATTGGCCGACCAAGCGCGCCTGGGTGAGCTATGCCTTCGACGAACTGACCGCGGCCGGCTATGCCGTGTCGAGCGCGTACACGCTGGTGAAGGACAAGACGAAGGTCAACTTCAGCTATCGCGACAATTTGTGGCACGGGGCCGATCTGCTGGCGACCGGCGTGGCCAGCTTCGGGCATGCTTCGGGCGTCCACTATCAGAACGAGCCGGAGTGGGGCAACTACGTCGGCCGCCTGGAGCAGGGAGAGCTGCCGCTCTATCGCGGCATGACGCCCACGCCGCATCAGTTGCTGGTGCGTGAGTTGATCCTGCAACTCAAGACGGGGTACCTGGATCTCGATTACTTCCGCCAGAAGTTCGGCGTCGACGTGATCGAACATTGGCGCGACGCCTGGCAGCAGCATCGCGACGACGGGTATCTGACGTTCGACGACGCGCAAGTGCAACTGACGCGCGAGGGCTTGTTGCGGGCCGACGCGCTGCTGCCGGCGTTCTTCGAGCCCGAGCATCGCGGAGTGCGCTACACATGAGCGAACCCCTCATCTTCATGATGGGGAAGTTCGAGGCCCGGTTTCCCACCGATCGCAAGTACGCCCGGAATCACATGTGGGCCCAGGCCGACGGCGGCGCGCCGCGCTTCGGCTTTTCGTCCTACGCCGTGCGGCTGCTGCAGGACGTATACTTCCTGGAGTGGTCGATCGATCCGGGCACACAACTTCGCGAGAAGCAGGAGATCGGTTCGATCGAAAGCTCCAAGGCCGAGAGTGCCCTGTATGCCCCCATGGCGGGCCGGCTGACGGAGTTCAACGAGAGCTTGCTGGCCGACCCTTCGGCAATTAACGTCGACAATTACGGCCAAGGCTGGCTGTTTGCCATGGCCGGATCCGGCGATCAATTGTTGTCGCCCGAGGCGTACCTGTTACACTTGGAAGCGGCCTGGAAAGTCGCCGAACGGACGATCAAAGGGCAGTTCAACGAGTAGCACGTCGCGCGATTCAACGCATCATGGCAAAACGCATCACGGTAGTCATCTCGCAGGGGCAAAGCGCCAATCCCGTCAAGCGGGCGTTGGAAGAGACGCTGGTCGGTGCGCTGTTGATGGAGCGCGGCGTCGATGTGACCGTGGTTCCACATTTGTACGATCTGGCGCCCGGCTCGACCGGAATGCTGTGCCTGGAGGGCATCGCCGGCGACATGGTCATTCTCAGTTGGCTCTACCCGCGCGGCGCTCATTGGAGCTTGGACCGCAACGGCATCAAGGGCCACTTCGGCGAGTCGCTGCTGAAAAGCGAAGCGGACGATGACGAGGATGATGACGAGATTGAAGACGCTGCCGATGAAGAAGCGGACGCCAAGGAACGCGTCGGCCCGCGGGCCGTTCCCAATCGCAAGATCTATCACTTGCACCTGGCTCTGTTCGACAAGCCCGATCCATATGTCGAAGAGATTCGCCGCATCGTCGCCGAGGGGAGCGTGCAGACGGTCGATCTGTTGGGGTGGATCGGCGGCACGCCCAAGCCCGAGCAGATGGAACGCTTTGTGAATCCGAGCGCGGGCAATGTCGACGGCAACGGATTGGGCGCAACATCAGGTGATGGGCAACAGGACGATGGGCACGGGCAGGATGTCCGTGCCACTGAGAGTGGCGAATCCTCTGTTGAGCCGTTGCGGATCGAAGAAACGCCCGCGCGGCGCTGGTATCCGGTGATCGACTACAGCCGCTGCACGAATTGCATGGAGTGCATCGATTTCTGTTTGTTCGGCGTATACGGCGTCGACGGGGCGGAGACGATCCTGGTCGAGCAGCCCGACAACTGCCGCAAGGGCTGTCCGGCGTGCAGCCGCGTGTGTCCTGAAAACGCGATCATCTTTCCGCAGCACAAGTCGCCCGCGATTGCCGGCAGTCCGGATGAGAATGCCGGTGGATTGAAAATCGATCTGTCGCAATTGTTCGGCGCGCCCAACGCCATTGACGTGGCGGCCCAGGAGCGCGACACCGAGCTGGTGGCCGCCGGCCGCGACGCGGTGGGCCTTTCGGTCGGTATTCCCAAGCGCCAGGCCGGCAAGCCGCAGGAACCCAAGGACGAGTTGGATAGCCTGATGGACCAGCTCGACGATCTCGATCTGTAGGTCACGCACGGGTGTGCATGACCTGGTGTCGCGCGAGGCACGTTCTCATGGCGCCATCTGCTTTGTGGCTCGCGAAACGCCTGTGGGCCTCGCCGTGGACGCTCGTCGGGTTTTCGGTTGGCATTCTGGCGCTGGCTACCGGCGGCTCGGTACGGCGAGCTCGCGGCACGCTGGGGTTCTCGGGGGGCGCGGCCCGCGGCTTCTTGCGGATCGCTCCGTTCGTGCGCGGCGCCAGCGCCATGGCGCTGGGGCACGTGGTGCTGGGCCAGTCGGCCGACGATCTGGACGACGCCTACGAGCACGAGTTGGTCCACGTGCGGCAATACGAGCGCTGGGGGCCGCTGTTCGTGCCGGCCTACTTCGCCGCCGCAGCCTGGCAAGCATTGCACGGCCGGCATCCCTACTGGGACAATCCCTTCGAGCGCGAGGCGTACGAGCGCGACGGTTGACCGTTGCACAGGGGAATCGATGCGACAGGCATGTGTCATCTCGGGGCTGATTGCGGCGTTGGTGATCATGTCCGATACATCGACAGTTGGCGCCGAGCCCAGCGAGACGGTTGGCCGCATCGCCGTGTGGCGAGAGCTCCGGTACGCCGATGGGCCGAGCCTGCATCAAACGCTGGATCTGGCGATGCCCGTAGACGCTTCCGACAAATCACTCCCGCTCATCGTGGTGGTTCATGGGGGTGGTTGGCTCGAAGGGGACAAATCGAGCTTTTCGACTGCTGCCGTCCGAACGCCGGGCAACATATTTGATTTTGCCGAGCGAGGTTTCGTAGCGGCCACGATGAACTATCGAATGTCGGGCGAAGCCCCTTATCCGGCCGCGTTGGAAGACTGCCAGCGAGCGATCGCGTGGCTGCGGGCCGATGCCGAGCGGTTTCACATCGATCCGACGCGCGTCGGGGTCTATGGGAACTCGGCCGGCGGACATTTGGCGCTGATGTTGGCCATGGCCGATCGAGAAGGCTCCATGCCCGCAACGGTTCAGGCGGCCGCCAGCGACAGTGGTCCGCTCGATTTGGAGTTTGGGCATTCGCACGATCAACTGCGCGTGGTCATCGAAAAGTTTCTGGGCAGCCCACCTGACGCCGGGCACCTCGACGAGTATCGCCGCGCTTCGCCCGCGAATCACGTGGCGGATAAGCTGCCGCCCCTGTTGTTGATGTATGGCGCCGAAGACGAACAGGTTGACGTTCGCACAGCCGATGAATTCGTAGCGAAGTTAGGCCGCGCCGGCGGCAACGACGTGACGTATTTGCGTCTGGCAGCCATCGGGCATTGTCCACACTCCCTGGTCGGCGTGCCGTATCTGCGGCAGGCGGTATTCGATTTCTTTGCGCGTGTGCTGCATCACGACATTCCGATGAAAGTCAAATGAGTCGCATTGACACAGTCAAGTTCGCGATTCACCACTTGAAAATCCCGCCCCGGAACCAATGCGACCGCGCGGGTCGGCGCGTCGAACCTTCTCACTCAACCCAACTCTTGGAATCGACCGGAATCTATTATGGACGAGCTGACCGAATACCTGACGAATAGTCTCGAGGATGGTTTCTGGGACCAGATCGTGTCCGAGGCCCGTAGCGAGGCGGAGCGCGAACCGGTGCTGGTCAGTTTCTTGTTCGCCTCGGTGCTGGGGCATCAGAAGCTGGAAGACGGCCTGGCCGTGATTCTGGCTAACCGGCTGCACACGCCGGAACTGCCGGCGATTTTGCTGCGCGACCTGATCAGCGAGTCATTCGCCGACGACGCGTCGATCCGCGCCTCGATTCGGGCCGATCTGCTGGCGGCGCGTACGCGCGACCCGGCGGCGCGGGGTTACGCGCAACCGTTTTTGTATTACAAGGGCTTTCACGCGCTACAGGCCTACCGCGTGGCGCACTGGTTGTGGGGCCGCGACCGTTTTGGGCTGGCCGCGCACCTGCAGAATCGCATTTCAGAGGCGTTCGGGGTCGACGTCCATCCGGCGGCCCAGATCGGTTCCGGGGTACTTATCGATCACGGCACGAGCGTCGTCATCGGCGAGACTTCGGTGGTGGAAGACAACGTGTCGCTATTGCACGAAGTCACCTTGGGCGGAACGGGCAAGGAATCGGGCGATCGGCACCCCAAGGTGCGGCGCGGCGTGCTCATCGGCGCCGGCGCCAAGATCCTGGGCAACATCGAGATTGGGACCGGCGCCAAGGTGGCCGCTTGCAGCGTGGTTCTCAGGGACGTGCCACCTCATACCACGGTCGCGGGCATACCCGCGCGCGTCGTAGGTCGATGCACTGTGGCCGAGCCGGCGCTGGAAATGGATTCGACGTTCCCGTTCGTGATGGAAGGCGGCGCCGGGATCTGATCGAGCATGCGGCTATAGCGCGCGGCTATTCGGCGCTGGACCAGGGAAGTGTTCGATTGGCGAAATCGACGTGCCGGGTGAAAAGCCAATAGAAGTAAGAGCCCATGCAGAAGCCGCCCAGGATCAATGCCGTGAGCGCGACGACCAGCAGCCCCTCGATCGCCCACGCGATGTAGGTTTCGCCGTAGTAGAGCGAGAGTCAGATCGCGAGCATGAACGTTCCGGCCATGCCCTGCGAGAACCGGTGCGGAGCGGGCGCGGGATTCAAACGAGGCGCTCCCTTCCGCCGCGCCACGAGCAGATTGTAGAGCAAGTCGAACGGATTGAGGCTCGGCACGATCACGTTCCACCACAGCAGCGCCGAGAGTGCCAGAAAGTAGGGACCGGACTGAAGCACCAGGCCGACCAAGACCAGGATGCCCATGGCACGCGGCTGCCACATCAAGGCCGGATACTGATAGCCGCACGTGTCGGACGATGCCTCTAAGAAACCCTGTTGCCGGACGAAATTCAATTTGAGTGCCATGATTCCCTCCCGCGATGGACTCGCCACACTATTGATTCCATGCAGCCAAAGCGTTTCGGAGAATCCAGATCGCCAGGGGCGTTGGCTCCTGTGCACCGTCGAGGACTCGGGCAAGTCATGCGCGGGCGGGCATGAGAAGCGGACTCGTGGGCCGTCATGCACGCCCATGCACGTCCTACGAGGAGATGTTCACGACCGGCAGGCTGTTGCTGTCGTGGTGTGGAACGTCCAATCCCACTGGCATCGACGGATTCGCGTAGGCGCCGAAGTCGTTGAAGAAGTGCTTCTTGACGAAGCGATAGACGAAGCTGCGCTCGGGGATTTCGTGGCCGGGATCGAACTGGCTGCCGCGGTGGTGCATGGCTTCGAGTTCGGCCATGGCGGCCTGGCGGGCCGTGGTGTCGCGGGCGCTGTGCTTGTTCACTAGCGCCTTGAGCACGTCGGGGCGCTCCAGCACGATGCAGCCCCGGGTAGAAGCCGCCGCCGCGTGGCGAAAGTCGCGCAGGAACTCCGACTCGTTGAACACCTGCCGCAGCGGCCGCTCGTCGTGGATGCTTTCGGTGGCGAACTGAACGATGGGGCAGGGCTCGATGTCGCCCCACGGGCTGATGTGGTGCGTGAAGCCCGTGGCCGCAGGGCACAAGGCCTGGCCCTGGTCGTCGTAGTAGGCGTCGACCACGCAGATGGGCTTGGTCGCGCGGGTATCGACCACGAACTGACGGACGCGGCGCTGTTGGTCGGGCGTGAGCGCCAGCTCGGGCTTGGCGTCGGGACCCACCGGGCGATAGGTGTGATACCACATGTACATCACGCCCATTTCGATGAGTCGGTCGACCCACTTCTCGGTAAGCAGGTCGTCGATGTTCGACTGGCACAGGCTGGTGCACACGCCGGTGAGCACTTTGTGTTTGAGGCAGTTGTGCAAGCCGTCCATCGAGCGGCTGTACACGTCGGGCTTGCCGCGGCGCACGTCGCTGATGATTTCGCTGCCTTCGATGCTCACCAGCGGAGTAACGTTGCCCAGGCGGCGCAGCTCGCGGGCGACTTCGTCGCTGATGAACTGGCCGTTGGTGAACACCTGGAAATAGCAATCCGGGTGGGCGGCCATGATCTCGAGCAACTGCGGATGCATGAACGGCTCGCCGCCCAGGATGCCGAAGAAGCTGTTGCCGGCGAGCTTGGCTTCGCCGATCATGCGATTCATGGCGGGAATGTCGATGGTCTGTTGCTTGGCGGCCACGTCGACCCAACAGCCCTGGCAACGCAGGTTGCAACTGTTGATGATCGAGATGTAGAGAAACGGCGGAAAGAATTCGCCCCGCTTGAGCCGCTGCTTGTGCTTGCGGATGGCGCGCATGCCCTTGAAGCCCATGTTGTAGGCCAGCTTCCAGACGAGGCGCTTGTCGGTTTCGACGAGCACGCGTTTAGCCATCTTCAGATACATGCGTTTCATTCCACCGCGGCGCGATCCAGGGCGAGCCGGCAAGCTCTGGAGCGATTATATCAGCCGGCGTCGGCAACCGACAGGAATGGGGCATTTGCACAACCGGCGCAGGGCCAGGAAAGAGCACTCGCGGAAATTCACGCTGTGGGGCAACTCTCGCGCCAATTTGCCGTGGTTTCGAAACTGTCGTTGTAACCGCGTTTTGCGCCCGAGATCTGCGCCATTGCTACAGCATTTTGCGGGAGCCACTCGTGCGGGGTGTGGGCAATGTGCCGCCTATCGACAGCCTGGGCGATGGTATCTACACTCTCCTGAATCCGCGGCGCGTCACAGGTCTCGCCGCGCAGTGGCCCAGGCAAAGATCGCGGGGGCACTGCGTCGCAACTGACTATGGTTCGAGCGAACGCGATTCCTATCGAGGCAAATGCAATTCATGGTCGATCCCGATCGACTTTCAGCCGCCTATGAAACGGCCCGCTGCGACTTGCTCGCAGAATGTGCGCGGGCCGGGCACTGGATCGGCGAACTCTCCAGCTCTCCGCTTTCGACCGCCACGACAATCAGTGCGCTGGCGATTGTCGAGCGCCGTGCGCCCACCGCGGGCGGACGCTTCGCCGACGAGATTCGCGAAGGCGCCCTGTCGAAACTGATCATGAACAGCGTGCGCTGGCTGGCCAAGAATCAAAACGACGACGGCGGCTGGGGAGACACCGACAAGAGCACGTCGAACCTGGCCACGACCATGCTGGTGCGCTTCGCCTTCGCGCTAACGGCGGTGCCGGCCGATCATCCAGGTTTGCTGGAGCGGGCCGACGCGTACATCCAGCGCCACGGCGGCGTGCGCGGACTGCGGCAGCGCTACGGACGCGACAAGACATTCGCCGTGCCGATATTGACCAACGGCGCGCTGGCCGGCGTCATTCCCTGGCGCAAGGTGCCGTCGCTGCCGTTCGAGATGGCGTGCTTTCCGCAACGCTGGTGGAAGTCGTTGCGGCTGCCGGTGGTGAGCTATGCCATTCCCGCGCTGGTGGCCATCGGGCAGGCGCGCTTCGTGCATCGCAAGCCGTGGAACCCGATCACGCGGTTGATTCGCTCGCTCACGGCCCAGAAGTCGCTGGACTTGCTCGATGACTTGCAGCCCGAAAGCGGCGGGTTTTTAGAGGCCGCGCCGCTGACCAGCTTCGTGGTGATGAGCCTGGCCAGCATCGGCCAAACCGAACACCCCGTGGTACACAAGGGCGTCGAGTTCCTGCTGGCTTCGGTGCGCGAGGACGGCAGTTGGCCGATCGATACGAACCTGGCCACCTGGAACACGACGCTGGCGGTGAACGCGCTGGCGAGCGCGGGCGAGGACATTCGTGAACTTGGTTGCCTCGACTGGATCTTGTCGTGCCAGCATCTGCGGCCGCACGTCTATACGGGCGCGGAACCGGGCGGCTGGGCGTGGACCGATCGGTCGGGCGGTGTGCCCGACGCCGATGACACTTCCGGCGCGCTACTGGCACTGGCGGCTTATGCCAAAGCCATGCCCCAGCGGGCGCGAGAGATTCGCGCGCGAGCGGCCGCGGGCGTCAATTGGCTGCTCGACTTGCAGAACTCCGACGGCGGTTGGCCCACGTTCTCGCGTGGCTGGGGCACGATGCCGTTCGATCGTAGCGGCAGCGACCTGACCGCGCATGCACTGCGAGCGCTGAATGCCTGGCAGGGTGAATTGGCACATGGCGAGGACATTGCCGAGAACCGCGATGCCGAGACACGCATGGCATTCGAACGGCGAATCAGCGTAGCCATCGAGCGCGGTTTCCGCTTTCTCGCCGCGCAACAACATCCCGACGGTTTCTGGGTGCCGCTGTGGTTCGGCGATCAGTACTACGCGGGGGAAGAGAATCCGGTGTATGGCACGGCCAAGGTGTTGGCTGCCTATCGCGACTTGAATCGCCTGGAAAGCGTGGCGGCGCGGCGCGGGCTCGACTGGCTGGCCGGCGCGGCGCACGTCGGGGGCGGTTGGGGCGGGTTGCCGGAAACCGACCTGGGGACATGCGCCCAGCCGGTCAATATCGAGCAAACGGCGTTGGCCACCGAGGCTTTGCGCTCTTGCGCACGGAGCGAGGAGCACGAAGTCGCTGCCATGCAAGGGCTTAGGTGGCTAGTCGAGGCGGTGGAGGCAAATCGGCACCTCGAAAGCTCGCCGATCGGTTTTTACTTTGCCAAGCTCTGGTATTATGAGAAGCTATACCCATTGATCTGGACGGTTGCCGCCTTGGGACCGGCGGCGCGCGAGTGCTTGCACCCCAGCGAAGTTCCCGCCGTCGTACACACCGGCAAGACATAAGCGAGCCCGAACATTGGCGATTGCACCTTCGCACGAGCAACCGGCTCAAGACCCACCTGCCCAGCCCAAGAAGCCCCGCCGTCGCAATACGAGCCATTTGAAGGTGGTTCCCGAGACGTTGGAGCTGCGTGAGCGGCTTCGCGCATCCGTGGAGGCTGTCACCGCCAAGCTGGACAAATCGTGTCCGCTGCCCAAGGACGAGATGGAGAAGGTCGCCCGCGCGCTGCTGGATGACATGGGCTTGGGCGAAGGCTATCTCGGCTGGACGATGGTGGCGCTGGCCACGGCCTTCTGGCACGACCAGGTGACCGCGGTGCCGCCCAGCCGCCGGCTGTTTCTGTTGCCGCACTGTTTGAAGCACGCCGAGGGCTGTCCGGCCGACTACGACGACTTCGGCCTGGAATGCAAGAAATGCGGCGCGTGCAGCATTGCCGATTTCCGCGGCGCCGCCGAAGCGATGGGATACAAGGTGCTGGTGGCCGAAGGATCGCCCATCGTGCTGAAGATCATCGTCTCGGGCTATGTGGACGCGATCGTGGGCGTGGCCTGCTTGAACGTGCTGGAGAAAGCAATCGACAAGGTCCTGCTGGCCGGCATTCCCTGCATGGCCGTGCCGCTGTTGTCGAGCGACTGCCGCAACACTTCGGTCGACGAGTCCTGGGTGTCGGAAATGATCAATACGCAACATGCGCAAAGCGAAGTGCAAACGCGCAGCTACGTACACCTGATGCGAGCCGCCGCGGGCATGTTCGAGCGCGAGGAACTGGAGCGGTTGGCTCCGCGACTGCGCGGCGGCGTGAACCTGGCGCAGCGCAATGGCGAGGGTCTGACCGGCGTCGATCCGGTGGCCGGCACCGAAGCGATCGCCTACGACTTTCTGGCCAAAGGCGGCAAGCATTCGCGGCCCTTCATCACGTTGGCCGTGTACGACGCGTTGACCGGTGGACAAGGGACCTTGGACCCGGCGCACGTGGCGTCCTTCCCCGACGCCGTGAAACGCGCCGCGCTGTCGATCGAGACCTTTCACAAGGCGTCGCTGGTGCATGACGACATCGAGGACGACGACGGATTTCGCTATGGCGACGCCACGGTACACCGTCGTTGGGGCGTGCCGACGGCGATCAATGTGGGCGACTACCTGATCGGCCTGGGCTACCGGCTGGTGAGTCGCGAAGCGGTCGGGCTGGGTCCCGAGGCGGCCGCCGACGTGCTCGATCATTTGGCCGACGCCCACATGAAGCTCACCGAAGGGCAGGGAGCCGAACTGTTGTGGCGCGACGCCCACGACAAACGGCTCAAGCCGATCGACGCGCTGAAGATCTATGCACTGAAGACCTCGCCGGCGTTCGAAGCGGCGCTCTATGCCGGCGCACGGCTAGCGGGTGACGCCACCAAGTACGCCGAGCCGCTGGCTCAGTTCGCCCGGCACCTGGGCGTGGCCTTTCAGATTTGTAACGACCTGGATGACTGGCAGCAGGACGGCCACAACAAAGTGGACTCGGGAGGCGACGTGTTGGGCGGACGTCCCACCGTGCTGTGGGCGCTGGCGCTGGAAGCCTTGGGCGACGCCGAGCGCAAGGAGTTGGCAACGCTGGTCGACGCGCCGGAGAGCCCAGCGGTGCTCCAGCGAGTGCGCAAGCTCTACGAGCAAGCTGGCGTTTTCGAAATGGCCGCGCGGCTGGTTGAGAAATATCGCGAGCGGGCCGAAGCGGTGGCCGACGATATCGAGCCCGACGAACTGCGGCGGTTGTTATACTATCTGATAGACACCGTGCTCGATCGCCAGACCAGCGAGCGGCCGGTGGTCCTGATCGACAACCCGCTGACGGCCGAGCCGAGCGCGATGCATTCGTAACGCCGGTAAGCACACGAACGACCCCAAACGGCCGCGCCATCGCCAGGCACCCCCCAGGGCGCGGTTGCCGTGACATCCGGCCATCGGTGGCCCTTCACGGGCGCCAGGAGCAGAGGAAGCGCAACGTGAGCGAAACGCACGCCGTGACGCCGGACTTGGAAACCTTGGTGCGGCTGTTTTATCCACAGCCGGAAGTGCTGGGCCACTTCGAGGAAGTCGACTGGCACACGCTGGAACGTGACTATCGCATGTTGTTGGCTCACGACAGCCACATGACGGTGACCGTGGAGCGATTTCACAACGGGCCGGTTGACGTGCGCGTCATTCGGACGCGCCTCGACGGTGATCATTACGCCCGCGAGATTTTGCTGGCCCGTCAGAGCGACGGCGGGGTGGTGCAGTACGGCATCATGCGGCTGGACTTCGCCGCGGTGAGCCCGCAAGTGCGCAAGGAAGTCGAGAGCCAGCAGACTCCGTTGGGCCGCATCCTGATCCAGCACAACCTGCTGACCAAAGTCCATCTGCGCAAAGTGTGGAAGGTCACGCCGGGCGATGGCCTGCGCGGGCATCTCGGCATGCAGCCCGATCAGATCACCTACGGCCGCACGGCGGTGATCCACCTCGACGGCGAGCCGGCGATTGAGTTGCTGGAGATCGTGGCGCCGGTTTAGTAGCTCGCCACCGCTTAACCGCGCTTGCGACGCCATCGCCAGGCCAGTAGTCCCATGCCGGCCAATCCGGCCAGGACGATGCTCGATGGCTCGGGCACGAAGGGGGGCAGGTAGCCGGTGTAGGTGAAATCGCGGTCGAACGGCAGGCGTGCTTGGGAGAAGAGTTTGCCTCACTTTGAGCTACGGCACGGACTGGCCTCGTCAGGTTTGAAGGTTAGTCGAAGCGTCAGACGGCGTCAACGATCATTGCGCGATCAATCATTGCGCGATCTGGAAGCCTCGCACAGTGCAAACTTGAAATCTCCGCTAAAAAGCGCAGTCGCGTTGTTGACGGTTCGCCAGGAGACAGGACAAGGCCGATGTTAGCAACGCGTTAGAACCGCATGGCCGTGAAGCCGCCATCGACGTAGTATGCCGCGCCGGTGATAAAACTGCCGGCTTTTTTCGACAGCAGCAACAGCGCCGCGCCGATCAGCTCCTCGGGCTCGCCGAAACGGGCCATTGGCGTCTGGGCCATGATCGAGGCCGTGCGCGTCGCGTCCAAAATGGCGCGGTTCTGCTCGGCCGGGAAGAAGCCGGGGCACAGCGCATTGACGCGAATGTGATGGGGCGCCAGTTCGCGGGCCAGGTTTTGGGTCAGGTTCACCACGGCCGCCTTCGAGGCGCTGTAGGCGAACACGCGCGACAGCGGCAGGTGCGCGGTGACGCTGCCGATGTTCAGAATCGACCCGCCGCCATGGCTGGCCATATACTCCGAAAAGATCTGGCAGCCCCAATGCGTGCCGCGCAGGTTGATGTCGATCACGCGTTGCCAATCGTCGTCGGTCACTTCCGCGTAGGTGCTGGCCGAGTTCACTCCGGCGCAGTTGACCAACATGTCGACGCGGCCGAATTGCGAGACGGTGGTCGCCAGCAGACCTTCGAGCGAGTCGCGCCGGCCCACGTCGGCCTGGGTGAAGGTGGCATGGCCGCCCAGCTTGTGGATGTGATCGACGCGCGCCGTGCCGCGCGATTCGCTGTTGCCTGCAACCACGACTTTGGCGCCCGCCTGTGCCAGCCCATCGCACAGCGCGCCACCCAACACGCCCGTGCCACCGACCACGACGGCCACCTGGTCGGACAGTCCAAACAGTTGTTCCAGAAATGAATTTCCCATGGGGAAACATTTCACCACGAAGGGGCCGCCAGCACAATGCGTGTGGGGGAGGGCAGTTTGGAAGCCAGGGCGGTTTCTTTGGCCGGGGCCATCACGTCAGCTTGCCCGAGGCTTCGATCGGCCAGACGTCGACGACGCGGCCGTTTTCATGCACGACGAACTCGCGATGCAGGTTGCACGTGGTGCAGGCGTGCGTGGGGATGAGCTGCACCAGCTCGCCGATCTTCCAATCGGGAGCGTTACGCACGACCGCGTGTTCCTCGGACAGAAAATGTTTGATCTCCACGTCGGGATAGCCGCGAATCGCAGGCACGCCGAACTCGCAGCCAGCCCCTTTGATGCCGATGTCGAGCACGGCCTTGTCGGCCGTGGGCCGGCTGATCACGCGCACCTGTACCGAGAGGGCGATTTCGAATTCTGGCGCCAGCCGCTGATACTGGCGGTCCATCGTGGCGTACGTGCCGGCTTGAATTTCGTCGACGCCTTCCATCGTGCCGGTGCAGTCGTAGGTGGCGCTGGAGCAGCCGCTGACGCACGCGACCGGAATCCCGGCCGTTTCGATGAGCCGGCGGGTGTCGATCGCCAACTGCATGGCGGCCCGGGCGAGCGTGCCGCGTTCGGCACGATCGAGCACGTTGACCAGGTGACCTTCGTAGGCCTGCAAGCCGGCGAACTCCACGCCGGGCAGTTCGCGAATCTGCCGTGCTAGTTCCAACGCCGGCTCGCCGGGCGCGACGCCGCAGCGCCCCATGCCGATGTCGACTTCCACCAGCAGTCGCACGGTCGAGCCGGCATCGGCGCAGGCATGTGAGATAGCCTGGACTTGTTCGACATGGTCCACTGCCACGGCGATGCGCGCCCGTTGGGCCAGCCGCGCGAGCCGCTCCGTCTTTTGCGGGCCGACCACCTGGTTGGCTATCAGCACGTCGTCGATGCCGTGCTCGACCAGCACTTCCGCTTCGGCCAACTTGGCGCACGTCATGCCAACGGCGCCGACTGCCAGTTGCCGCCGCGCGAGCGTCACGCACTTGTGGTTCTTGAAGTGCGGCCGTAGCTGCGCAGGCCGATCGCGAAAGAAATCGGCCATGCGCGCGAGATTGCGCTGGCAAGCCGCCCGATCGAGCAAGAGCGCTGGCGTGTCGATTTCAAAGAGCGACAAGCCGATGCGGGGATCGGTCGCGGCGGGGGCGTCGGGAGTAGCCATGGTGGGTCTCAGTGCAGGCAAGTAGCTGTCGACTACGACTATACCGCCAACCGCGGCGACAAACAAAGCACGGACTCGCGTCGCCACGGCGCGGCGATCCTGGTACACTAGGGATACTTGGCCGTGCCCGTCGTCGCCGCGCGTGTTCGAGACACATGGTAAAACCCAAACGCAAACTCGGGGCGAAGAACAAGCTTTCGGACTCGATCGACGGCACGTTGATCAAGGTCGAGCCCGATCCGCTGCCGCCCGTGCCGGCGCACGTCGATCGATCGCGGGTGGTGAAACTCACGCGTTCGACGCTATTCACGGCCGAGTTCGAAGCGATCATCGAGATCATCGCCGTTGACCGGGTTTATCGGGCCATGCTCGACCGGCTGGGACGCCGTTTCTTGACCGGCCCAACTTCCGCGCCAAGCGATCCGCCCGCGCTGCCCGAGTGAGCGTGCGACTTTCGACCCTTGGTTGCTGAAGTCGCCGGGCTTCACTTGGCGAGCCGTTGAATTCTGGCGAATCCAGCTACGGGTGCAACGCCCTTGGCATATCCGTTTTGCGGTTGGTGGAGTTCGTCGCACCGGCACGTTATGATGCTCTTCGCGTTGAACCCTCCAGTTTCCCGGCAAAGGTGCAAACATGACTGCGGCGGCTATCCGAAAACTTTCCGTGATGACAACTCTGGCGACGCTCGGCCTGCTTGTATTGGGCGACGCGGCGCGCGCGGCCGACACCTACAAAGTCGATCCGGTGCATTCGTCGATCTCGTTCTTGATCGAGCACGCCGGCATCAGCAATATCCACGGGCGATTCAACGACTTCGCGGGCGAGATCACGATCGATTCGGCCGACCCGGAAAAGTCGTCGTTCGCGTTGACGATTCCCATCGAAAGCATCGACACCAACAACGTCAAGCGCGACGAGCACCTGCGGGCGCCCGACTACTTCAATGCCAAGCAGTTTCCGAACCTGACGTTTCAAAGCACGAGCGTCAAACCGGTCGAGGGTGGCTTTGAGGTAGCTGGCGACCTGACGATGCATGGCGTGACCAAGCCAGTGACGCTCACGTTCGCGGGCGGCGACAAGGTCGTCGAGTTTCCCAAAGGCACGAAGCGCGTCGGGCTGGTTTCGGAATTCTCAGTTCTCCGCACCGACTACGGCGTGAGCACCGCGCAAGGCGGCCTGGGCGACGAAGTGACGATCGTGGTGGGCGTCGAAGCCGCGAAGTAAACGGGTCGCACGGCTGCGGCAACAGGCAATTCGCCAGGTGCGCGTCCGAGTGTCGGTCCAGCATGCGAGACGGAGCGAATGCTTGATTTCGTCCTGCTGGCAAAAGCCGTGCTGGCCGCCTCGGTAGTCGCGGCCGCCGTGATGGGAGGGGCGCGTTGGCGCTCGCCGACACCTTGGCGTAGCAGCGCATGCTGGAGCTGGGCGGTGGGCGCGGGCGTGCTGGCTGCCAGCGGTGTTGCCGATCAATGGCCGCATTGGCCTGCGTTGGAAGACCGCGCGCGCTTTCTGACGATCGTCGTGCCGCTGTGCATGGCGGTGGAGACGGTGGCGGCGAGCCTGCGGTCGACGCGCGCCGCGTGGCTGTTGCGGCTGGCGCTGGCGGCGGCCGTGACGCCGACGCTGCTCTACAACACAGTCTATCTGGCCGACCTGAGCGGTCCCGGCTCGGCCGAGTGGTCGAATGTCCAGGCGATCGCCATCCTGGCTGGACTGGCCACGCTGTTGGCGATGATCTGGTTGATGCTGCACCGCCTGCAACTGCGCACCTCAACGGCCACGGTGCAGTGGATCCTGGTGCTCGACTCCCTGGCGGCGGCTGTCACCGTCATGCTTTCCGGCTACTACCGTGCGGGACAACTCGGATTGATCTTGGCCGCGGCGCTGGCCGGCGCCACGCTGGCGTCGCACTTCGGCAAGCCCCACGCGTCCACCAGCGGCAGTTTAGGAATGAGCGTGGTCGGCATTTTCTCGGTGGTGGTGATCGGACGGTACTTCGGCGCCCTGTCGAGCAGCTTGGCCGTTTGCCTGCTCGTGGCGCCGCTGTTGGCGTGGACGTTCGAGCTGCCAAGGCTGCGCACGCTGCCGCCCAAATGGCGCACGGCGGGACGTTTGGCGTGCGTGGCGATTCCGCTGGCCGTGGTGGTGGCAGTGGCGTACGGAGAATTTGTCGCGGCAACGAGAGCGAGGTCGAATGCGCAGTTCTCGGCAACTCTCGATGCGCCACCTGAATTATCATGCCACGTGGAATCGCCTCTGCTATACTACCGGCTGGTGTAACGAATGCCGCCGGTCCGCGGGAAGGGCAGAAGCCCATCGTTGGTGAAATTGCTTCAGCGATCCTTCTTTCTGCCCGAGGATGCGGATGTCGGGTGATGTCTTGAAAGGAGGTCGCCATGTCGACCCAACCCGAGCGCCCGGTTCGCTCCCTGCCCGAGAGGCCTGCACTGCGCGCCGCTGGCAGGCGCCACCCTGTTGCACATGGCCACGGAGTATCAGGAAAAGGAGATCGCCCGATGGCTCATCGATCACGGCGCCGACCCGAAACGCGCCGGCTGCCGTCGACGGCGCCGGCTTCGGCGGCCACACGCCCCTGTTTCATACCACGGTCACGCTGGTCATCAAAACAGACACGCTGGCCCGGTTGCTGCTGCAACGCGGCGCCGACCCGAACGCCCGTGCCACCTTCCGCAAAGCCCTGCGATTGAATGACGACTTCGAGAAAGAAAGCGCCCGCGAATACCATGACATCACGCCGATCGGCTTCGCGCGGCAGTTTCAGGAGCAGGGGTGGATAAATGAGGCGGCGATCAGAGCGATTGAAGCGTATGGGGGAAGTTAGGAACGGCAAAAGTCGATTCCCTGGTCGTACAATGAAGATCGACAATTGACTTCTCGAGCGTTAGGCACGTCGGCAAATGCAAACGACATGTGCAAATGTCGCCAAGGTTTGAATCGAGGCGCGTGTCGAAAACTGGTGGTTTCTCGGTATCTCGACAATGGATTGAACTAATGACACCATCGCTTGGTGACAAGGCGCTGTGGAAAGGAAAAGCCCCGTCAGTCTTGGGAAGTCCTGGCGGGGCTCTTGGGGTTACAAGTGACACGGCCGGATCGCATCATGCCCGGCGCAACTTCTTCCGCAGCGTGACGAAGCCCAGGCCCAGGAGACCCAATGCAGTCAGCGTGAGCGTCGACGGCTCGGGCGTTTCTGCGAAGTAGTATCCGACTCCATCACCAAGGCTGTTCAGTGAGGGCAGTGTGGCAGTCACGATGATTTCCTTGGTTCCAACAGGTATGCCGTCAAAGAACAGGGCATCAGTGTGGATGCCAGAGGCATTCAGGATTGCATTGGAGAACGTGATGTCGCCGGACGACGGAGTGAATAGCATCTGATGCAATCCGAGAACGCCGCCGGAGCCCGTGTTGTCGTCGTTGCCAAGGATACTGACCGTGGAGGGCGAAACGATCGCATTAGACGCGTCCATGAATTGCACGTTATAGACAGGCGAGCCAACTTCCGTGGTCGTGTTCCAGATTCCAAATGCGAGCGTGGGCAAATACCCGGTGTAGGTGTTCAGATGAAAGGTGACTGTCGTTACGTTGGGTATTGGGTTCGGAGTGCCTGGCGGAGCATTGGGATCGCCATACATCGACTGTGCCAAGTGGCCTTGCACGTTGCCGCTACCGGGGAAAAGCGTGGCGAACTTCGACGGGTTAATCGCGGAATTGATGTTGTCTTGAGTCCCCCAGTTCCCCAGAGAATTCGGAGTTGTGGAGTTGTGGTCCACGGTAATGATGCCGTTCCCAAGGCTACTCGTGAACGTGCTGACGGCTGTCCCATTGCCGGGAACATTGGTACCACTCACTGACATAAAAGTGTACGGTGTCGCCAGGGCGACACTTGTCCAACTGCAGAGGACCACCAGCGCCAATGAGCCGAGGCATCGCATCGAGGGGCGTTTCTGTCGAAACTTTTTCCGCGCGGTAAACACTCCCAATCCGGCCATTCCCAACGCAGCCAGCACAAGCGTTCCCGGTTCCGGGACCGTCTCCGTGTGATGGTAAAAGAGACAGATTGGAGATCCGTCGCTGCCAACTGCGGAAATGCGAACGATCGAGGCGTCGGCCGTAGTCGAGCCGTCGTCCCAATGGGTGCCGGTTCCGAACGTGGAACCGTTGGAGCCATTGTTGTTGTACTGCGAGACATAGAACGAACAGTCGGGGCCGACGGCCGCGAGATCCCCGTAGGCTTTGCCGGCCGCGGTCGTTTGCAGCGCAATGTCGGTCATAATGGGGACTCCCGAGTAGCCTGGTCCCAGCGCGTACTCAGTGATGCTGCCGTCGTTGTTGTTGCTGAACAGCGAGTTGGACGATGCGCCGTCGCCGAAGGCCAAGCCATCGGGGAAATGGGCCGGGGTGGCAAAGGAATTAATCGGCGATCCTGTGTTGCTGATGATAAATATACTGCCCGTGGGTTGATGCCCAGCCAGGGCGATGGCGCCGCTGGGGCCGGCCTCGATATCATCAACCAGTTCGGGGGCGGTATAGATCAGCGTGTTCGTCGCCGCCACCGGATCGTAGATGTAGATGTTGCTGGTGGCGCCGCCGTCGGAGTAGGCAATACGTCCGTCGGTCAGGGTCGTGATTCCCCAGCCGTTGCCACCGACCGTGCCGGCCAACGATTGTGCCGGCGCTGCCCAGTTGTTCGGATCAAATCGCTGCACGCCGGTACCGGTTGCCGTGTAGATGTAACCATCCATCCCGTTGGCCATGCCATACCCGGTGGCAGCAAGCCCGGTGATGGTATGTGTGGCGACGGCAGCGTGAACGTTCGTGCCGTTGACCACGGCGTTCTGCGTGGGTCCGTATTCGACGATCGTCGATCCCGCCCGGGTCAGCAGATTATTGCTGCTCGTCCAGGCCATGCCCGCTTCCTGGTTGGGAATAAGGGGGGCCGCGTAAATCTCTTGCACGTAACCGGGATCAAGGATATTGAACTGTACGGCGTACGCCCCGGAGGGGAAAAACAGCGCGACGGCGCAGGCAGAGAGAATTGCTGACGCCCAGATTGCCTGGTGCTGGGACGCGCGATCATTGGATTGGCTCATGAGCGATAAACCTCGATAGAAGTTGTGGAAGTACGTTGAGGAACTAGAACGTCAGGACTCAGTGTCTGTCCCGCTGAATCACGCGCCAGTCCGGAAGCGGACTGTGCGCGAGCCGTTCATTAGCGTCCCTCCACAAACGTCTGAGGTTTATCGGAGCATTAGCAGTTGAAGCGATGCGGTCTTCGTGATCGTCGAATACGTCGAGCAAGATTTCGACGCCTGCATGAGTGTAGCGAGCCGTTGGGTGGAGTCAATATTATTTATAAAAACATAAAATATATTTAGGGAGGGCATTTACCACCATTTATGGGGATTGCGCGGCCGTTTGTCCCGCAGAATTCGACCAGAGCGCGTCGACCAAGGCTTCGCAGCCCCCCGCAGCGACAACCCACGTTCACGCGGCTCCTCAACACCGACACGCGAGCCCGGCTGTTGTACGACCCACACGCGCGAGCCACGTTCCGCAAAGCCCTGCGGCGGAACGGCAACCCGGGCAAAGAACATGTTCAAGAGTTTCGCGCCATCACCGCCGCAGGTCACTCAGCAGCGTTTAGCGCGGCCATACCACGACGTCTTGTGCGAAACACGACCGATGCAATGGCCGTGGCAATCGCGATCAGGCAAGCGATCTTGAACCAGAGGGGATAAGGGAGCATGGAAATATTGGAGATAAGCGCCGCAAGGAACAGCAGACCGACGACGAGGGAACATGCCAGGTTGCCCAGCCGCGCGGCGATCCATGTGCTGGCAACTGCCGTGCCCGCCCACATGGGGACGACAAGCGCCAAGACCCACTCCGGGTAACGCTCGATGTGCGCGCACATTTCCTCGCTGGTTCCACGAAAATCCGGCGGCAACGGATGAACGACAGCGCTAAAAAGCTCCACGGCGACGACAAGCACCAGCGCCACCACGATCGCGGCCGCAATGGCACCTACCGCACGAAGAACCGCGATCATCTTGCGACTCCAAGGAATATGCTTGCGGCCGCGCTCGTCGGCAACTTCTAACATGGCTACCTCTGCCTCGATGCCGGAGGTTACAGCGACTTCAGAATATCCGACATTTGCGCCGCGGGCAAAAAAGCCTCCGACATTTGCGATGTAAACTGAACTACTACCGGCTGAAGCCGGTAGGTTCGAGGAGAATCGTGGCTACGGACTGAAGTCCTGCGCTCACGATTTGGTAATGCGGAAATTGTCGCCGCCATCGTCAGGCTCAGTGCCTTGTTGTTGGCGGATATATTCTTGGATCACCTCGTCAGTCACGTTGCCGCTGGATGCCACAAAGTAGCCGCGGGCCCACAAATGCCGACCCCAGAACTCTTTTTGCAGATGCTTGAACTCCATCAGCAACTTCCGCGAGCTTTTGCCCTTGATGTACTGCATGGCCTTGCTTGGCGACAGATTCGGCGGACAGGACAGCAGCACATGCACATGGTCGCGAGACACCGAGCCCTCCAAAATCTCGATTTCGTTGGTTCTACACACTTCTCGCACCAGTTCCCGCAGCCGCATTCCGACCGCATCGGCCAAAATGGGCTTCCGATACTTGGTGATCCACACAAAATGGTACTTCAGGTCGAAACGGCTATGCGAACTCGTGCGGTACTTTTCCATCCCCAAATTCTAGCAAACGAAGAACCTAAAGGTTTCGCCTGAAGGCGAGGGTTTTAGACCCATCGCAAGGACAATAATGACCGGCGGCGTTGGTCTCGCCGTATAATGCCGCGAGTCGTCGAGAGTCAAACGGTCGAGCGGGCGAGGATGGGATGAGCGAACCAGACTTTGAGAATCGGACGGTGTTGGTGACCGGCGGATCGCGCGGCATAGGCCGGACTTGTTGCCAGCGGCTGGCAAAAGCCGGCGCAGGTGGCCATTAACTACCGTTCGCGGGAGCCGGACGCCCTGGAAACCGCCCGGTTGGTCGAAGCCGCCGGCGTCCGGGCGATGATCGTGCAGGCCGACGTCGCCGATCCGCAATCGGTCGAGACGATGGTCAAGCGGGTGAACGACGAGCTGGGCCCGATCGATATGCTCGTGAACAACGCCGGCATCTTCGAGTACGTCACGCCGGAAACCACCACGCTGGAACACTGGAAACGCACGATCGACGTGAATCTGACCGGGCTCTACATCGTCACGTGGGCCGTTCGAGAGCAAATGGTCGAGCGGCGGTTTGGGAGGATCGTGAACATGACGTCGATCTCCGGCCTGCGCTCCCGGCCGTATGGCATTGCCTACTCGGCGAGCAAGGCGGGCGTGATCGGCTTCACCAAGAGCGCGTCCGAGGCGCTGATCCCCTACAACATTCGCATGAACGCGGTCGCGCCCGGCCTGATCGAAACCGAGATCATCGACGGCGTCGACCAGCCGACTATCGATCGGATCGTGGAGCAAACGCCGATGAAGCGCATTGGCAACGCAGCCGAGATCGCCGACGTCGTCCACTTCCTGCTGTCCGACGCCTCGCGCTTCATGCTGGGACAAACCCTGGTGGCCTGCGGCGGGCGGGTGATGCTGCCGTAGTGCTGGCCGCTCGACTTGATCCCGTCCGCGGAAAACTCGGCTATTTCGGCGCGAACGCGTCGCGGAGCAGTTCGTTGTCGAAAGCGGCCGGCACACGGTCGGTCGCTCCGTAGAGATAGAGGGCCGCCAGCACGATCGCACTCATGGCCGACGACGCCAGCGAAACGACGAGCACAGCCAGCGCGCCCACGGCCATGATGGCGCCGCCGAGCACGACCTGCCCAACGCTCATCACGGCGGCCCCCAGGAAAATCATCGCTCCCGCCGGAATGAGCAGCAGGAAGGTGATCGTGCCGATGCCGACATTGGACGTCAGCGATTCGCCCCAGGCTTTGCGCAAGATTGTCGTCGAACGCGTCAGCGCCGTGAGCGGCCCGGCTTTCTCCACCACGATCACCGGCACCACGAAGTACGTGACGGTGGACCACGCCATCCCCAACAGCGAGCCCACGATCCGGCCGACTTTCTCGGATCGCGATTCGATCGCCCGCAACACCACGCCGACGCTGGCAGCGACCAAGGCCCAGCCAAGGATCTGCGGCAGCCGAGCCATGGCCACCCGCATGCCGTCGCCGGGAACCGGGTCGCCTCCGTCGAAGCGGATCACCGCGCACGCGACCAGCGCGGAGTTGAAGAACACGATCACGAAGTAGTTGGCAAAGTAGAACGCGAACAGCAAGGCATAGCCCGCCCAACCGATGTCCGGCTTACCCTGCTCGTCGAACCGCTCGATGGCCCCAGTCATCCACAGCGGCACGGCAAAACTGGCCATCACCAGCAGGCAGGCGAGGCCACTGACGAAGGGGAAAACCAACAAGCTCTTTTCAGGCGCAGAACGGCAAAGCTCTGTTGCGTGAGACGCCAGCCGGTTGCAATTCGTTCGAACATCGCGTCGGCTCCCTGGTCAAGGTCGCTGGTACTTGGTGCGGTGCGGAATCAAGATAGAGCGCCACCGTGTGCGCAGCAAAGGCCGTTGCGCCGCCGGCTGCCGCCCTTCCAGAAGCATAGGTCACCCGGCCGCAAGCATGACGCTCAAGAACCCGCGGAATTTCGCGTGGAACCGGCCCACCCCGCGGCCATGACCATGTGCGCATGGTGAGTCGGTAGCGATCTTCATCGAGTCCGGATGCATCGGTCGATGTGACCGGCGCGCGGCGATTCCACGCCCGTCATTCTTACTTAGAAACGGGTGGTTTCTTCGGGATTCCGACGAAACGGTAGTGCGTCAATCTAAAATCAGAATTCGCCACCAACCGCCAACTCATCTCAGTGGCTCAATTTGCCTTGACAAATTTGTCGAGAGGCAACTCAAAAATGGAACCACCACCGATATATGGCGCTCGTTCTTTGTCTTTGTATGCCTCGATTTCCGCAATTGTCAGCACCGCGTCGGCCACTAGGTGTTTCGCAATCTTAATTCGATAGGTCAGAACCCGTGGATTCCGGCGGTTTGAATTAGGCTCGACACTACATTTCAGCAGTAGTCCGTGGGCTCCGTCGATCGTCAGGGTGGCATCTCGCTCGATCACTAGTTCCGACGGTGGGTCGAACGACCGAACCTTGGAAAGATCGCGCACGACCGTCAGCGTCACAGTGTGGTCGGTTGCCCGATCAACTTCGACTGAAAAACCCGTAAGCTCGGTGCTATCTGGTGATAGCCGCGCAAACATTTTTAGGGCATGGGCTTGGCTGGATGCCAGAACAAGAACGACCAGCACGAACGGAACAAGTCGAAGGTTCATACCGCACCCCCAAGATGATTTGACAATCAAGTCACGACCGAACGCTAATCGGGCACTTCCTGATTGGACGTTCGATACTTCGCATTAGTCAGTCATTAAACCCACGGCCTCTGGCCGTGTGACCCGAAGAGCTTCGGAGCGGTGCGTGGTGCATGGAGCAGCCAGACGGCATAGGCTGTCCTTCCGGGAAGGCCCGTTGGGGCAGGAAGGAGCAACCTATGCACGACTGGCAAAGTCTTTCCCACGTGCGGTGGGAATGCAAGTACCACGTGGTGATCATACCAAAGTTTCGGCGTCGGGTATTTTACGGACGATTGAA
Source organism: uncultured Planctomycetaceae bacterium (assembly GCA_963779015.1). Taxonomy (GTDB): domain Bacteria; phylum Planctomycetota; class Planctomycetia; order Pirellulales; family PALSA-1355; genus JTS-RE94. Next base: position 190,212 of record CAVZWY010000029.1, read on the forward strand.
ACGGGAAGTAGGGGCGATTCTGCGAGAGCTGTGTCGCCAGCGAGGAATCGAGTTGCTGGAGGGGCACTGCATGCCGAACCACATCCACATGTGCTTGAGCATCCCGCCCAAGTACAGCGTGGCGCACACGATCGGGTTCCTGAAAGGCAAGAGTGCGGTTCGCATCCACCGTGAGTTGCTGAAGGAACGAAGGATGACAGGCTTGCATTTTTGGGCCGCTGGCTACTGTGTGAGCACGGTTGGGCTGGATGAAATGCGAGTGCGCCAGTACATCCGTGAGCAAGAGCAACAGGACGAACGGCAAGGCAAGTTGGATCTGGAGTAGGGCCTGTAAGGAATCTTGTGTCAGCTAGCAGGAATGGGTAGTTTTTGTCACCCTTTCCTGATGAGGAGATTGACACATGGATGATTCTTTACGCACGCGGGCGGAGCAGCTAGCAAGCGAGATTGCGGGTCAGGCCAGGACGGCCGAGGACCTCAATGGTTTGATGCGACTGATGATGAAGTCGGCGTTGGAGCGGATGCTCGACAGCGAGATGGATGTTCATTTGGGGCGCAAGGCGGTGTCCCCTGGCGGCGAACCGCGGGCGGTGCCGTCGAACGGGGCCGAGCCGCCGCTGGCGAGCTTGGCCAAGCGATCCAAGCCCAACCGTCGCAATGGGCGTTCGCAAAAAACGGTGCAAGGCGACGTGGGCGAGCTGACCATCGCCACGCCCCGCGATCGTGACGGGACTTTCGAGCCGCAATTGATCGGCAAGCACCAGCGACGCGTGCCGGGCTTCGACGAAAAGATCCTCGCGTTGTATGCCAAGGGAATGACCACGCGTGACATTCAAGAGATCGTCCGCGAACTGTACGACGTGGAAGTCTCGGCCACGCTGATCTCGGAGATCACCACCGACCTCGACGCCGAAGTGACTGCTTGGCGCACGCGGCCGCTCGACGCGCTGTGGCCGATCGTGTACTTCGACGGCATCGTCGTGCACGTGCGCGGCGCGAATGGTCGCGTCTCGCAGCACACGATTTACGTGGCTTTGGGCGTGAATCTTGAAGGACACAAGGAGTTGCTGGGACTGTGGCTCGGCCAGAGCGAAGGGGCCAAGTTCTGGCTCGCTTGCCTGACCGATCTGAAGAACCGCGGCCTCGCCGATATCTTCGTGGCCTGCATCGACGGCCTCTCGGGTTTTGCCGAAGCGATTCACGCGGCCTATCCTCAAACCCAGGTGCAGCTGTGCATCGTGCATCTGGTGCGCGCGGCGCTTCGTTACGTGAGCACCCAGGACAGCAAGGCGGTGATTGCCGACCTGAAGAGAATCTACCAGGCCGCGACCCTTCTCGAAGCCGAGTCCGCTCTCGACGCTTTTGCTCAAGCCTGGGACGCAAAGTATCCGACCATCACGAAGATGTGGCGCGCTAAATGGACCGACATCGTCACGCTGTTTGACTTCCCCGCGCCGATCCGTCGAGCGATCTACACCACCAACGCGATCGAATCCGTCAACAGCGTGATTCGCAAGTTCACGCGAAACCGCAAGATTTATCCCAACGAGGAGTCCGCCTTGAAGATTGTCTACATGGCGATTCACGAAGCCTCGAAAAAGTGGACCATGCCAATCCATCATTGGAAAGCGGCCCTCAACCACTTCGCCATCCTCTACGAGGGCCGCATGCCCGGCATAGCAAGCAAATGACGTTCCCTGCTCGCCTGACACAAAAAGAATTACAGGCCCGTTTCGCTAAACGTGTGACTTTGCGGGACTGTTGCTCGCCGATGGCGCCCGCCCATTTTCTCCCGGTCAAGGAAAGCATGCACCTATTTGTCCTGCAGCGCGCGATCGATTAACTCGCTGCGCCGAAAGACGTTCATTGCATTGGATCGCGTGACTTGCTCTTCAAACGATGCGCCGGATTTTTCAGCGGGCAACTTCAGGGCCTTGGCAACTCGCAGCTGTTCTTGAAACGCGGTCAGTGCGTTCCACTTTTCGAGATTACTATTGTACGCGATCTTTCCCTCGCGGTCGATAATCACGGTTGTCGGCCAGCCGTGGGCACCGTAGGCACGAGCCGTGACTCCCTCGGCCACGTCGCTTCCCTGATCGAGCCCGGTCACGAGTTTCCAGTCTTTCAGCTGCTGAAGTTTTAGGATTTGCGACATTTCGGTTCCCGCCGAATGGATACCCAGGAACACTACGTCGCTACGGCCTGCGTACTTGGCCTCAAGTTCTTTATCTGCCGGCAACACGTTCATGCATGCGCTGCACCAGATACCCCAGAATTCGAGAACGATCACCTTCCCTCGATGGTCGTCCAGCGTGTGCTGCTGACCGTCCGTCCAACCAACGAGCGACAACTTCGGCGCCGCCGCGCCGATTGGCGGTGGATCAGGAATAGGATTGGGCTGCGCTGGCGGTTGAGTAAGGGGGCGCATTCGCAGCGTCATTCCCTTGCCTGCATCGGCTGTATCGTCCACGACGATCTTCGATTGGTGCGTCAGCGAACCGTACCTGGCATACACACGCACCACGCCAAGTGGAAGATTACGAATGACGCCACGACCATCCGAGTCGGTACGGATGGCCTGGCGGCGCTGGGCATAGTCGTTTTGAGGTTCGACCACCGCGCCCGCAAGGGGTGGGCCTGTAATTCTTTTTGTGTCAGGCGAGCAGGGAACGTCATTTGCTTGCTATGCCGGGCATGCGGCCCTCGTAGAGGATGGCGAAGTGGTTGAGGGCCGCTTTCCAATGATGGATTGGCATGGTCCACTTTTTCGAGGCTTCGTGAATCGCCATGTAGACAATCTTCAAGGCGGACTCCTCGTTGGGATAAATCTTGCGGTTTCGCGTGAACTTGCGAATCACGCTGTTGACGGATTCGATCGCGTTGGTGGTGTAGATCGCTCGACGGATCGGCGCGGGGAAGTCAAACAGCGTGACGATGTCGGTCCATTTCAGCGCGCCACATCTTCGTGATGGTCGGATACTTTGCGTCCCAGGCTTGAGCAAAAGCGTCGAGAGCGGACTCGGCTTCGAGAAGGGTCGCGGCCTGGTAGATTCTCTTCAGGTCGGCAATCACCGCCTTGCTGTCCTGGGTGCTCACGTAACGAAGCGCCGCGCGCACCAGATGCACGATGCACAGCTGCACCTGGGTTTGAGGATAGGCCGCGTGAATCGCTTCGGCAAAACCCGAGAGGCCGTCGATGCAGGCCACGAAGATATCGGCGAGGCCGCGGTTCTTCAGATCGGTCAGGCAAGCGAGCCAGAACTTGGCCCCTTCGCTCTGGCCGAGCCACAGTCCCAGCAACTCCTTGTGTCCTTCAAGATTCACGCCCAAAGCCACGTAAATCGTGTGCTGCGAGACGCGACCATTCGCGCCGCGCACGTGCACGACGATGCCGTCGAAGTACACGATCGGCCACAGCGCGTCGAGCGGCCGCGTGCGCCAAGCAGTCACTTCGGCGTCGAGGTCGGTGGTGATCTCCGAGATCAGCGTGGCCGAGACTTCCACGTCGTACAGTTCGCGGACGATCTCTTGAATGTCACGCGTGGTCATTCCCTTGGCATACAACGCGAGGATCTTTTCGTCGAAGCCCGGCACGCGTCGCTGGTGCTTGCCGATCAATTGCGGCTCGAAAGTCCCGTCACGATCGCGGGGCGTGGCGATGGTCAGCTCGCCCACGTCGCCTTGCACCGTTTTTTGCGAACGCCCATTGCGACGGTTGGGCTTGGATCGCTTGGCCAAGCTCGCCAGCGGCGGCTCGGCCCCGTTCGACGGCACCGCCCGCGGTTCGCCGCCAGGGGACACCGCCTTGCGCCCCAAATGAACATCCATCTCGCTGTCGAGCATCCGCTCCAACGCCGACTTCATCATCAGTCGCATCAAACCATTGAGGTCCTCGGCCGTCCTGGCCTGACCCGCAATCTCGCTTGCTAGCTGCTCCGCCCGCGTGCGTAAAGAATCATCCATGTGTCAATCTCCTCATCAGGAAAGGGTGACAAAAACTACCCATTCCTGCTAGCTGACACAAGATTCCTTACAGGCCCGATAATACTCAGTAGCATGATTGCCTGGTCGTGTCTGCCGCTGTTGCCTTTCATGGTCCTGGTGTTGGGCGTCGGGCGACGGCTTTACTCGCTGATCGCGACGTTGACGACGATTGCGGTCGTCTGGTTGGGGATCTATCTGGTCCTAATGCGAGTCAACGGCGCTCGAGAACTGCACGCCTATGCGGCGTTGATGGCGGGCGCATATTTGGCCGGGGTCGCCTATCTGTTGGTGGCGCGTGCGTGTGGATTCCGGCTGGTGACCGGAGCCAAACGCCACCACGTCGAAGCGAGCGCGGGTTCGCCAACTTAAGTTTTCCATGGATATTCCACGCCCCGACGGTCAGCCAGACGCAATTCCATTCGCAGTGGTCGTGACCTCGGGCGCAACGTCCTCCATCGTCGTCAATTCGGCGATCTTGCGCGGGTGCGAATTCAGGCTGTTCCGCGAGTCAAGCGTCGCCCAGCCGCGCCAGGAGTCTAACGCAGTAATTGGTTAGCCGCCGGATACGATCGCAGCTTCGATTCGTTGCGCAAGTTCCGCCGGTTCGATCTCGCGAATCAAGAGTCTCTTTTGCGGTGACGTCTCGCCGGACACCAACTCGATTTGGCTCTTGCGCAGGCTGAGCGCATCGGCCAGCACGGCGATGATGGCTTTATTGGCTTTGCCTTTTTCGGGCGCTTGGGTGACCGAGACTTGCAGTGACCCGCCCTGCTCTCCTCGGATGACGTTGCGGCGTGCGCCGGCGTGGGCTTTGACCGGCAGGATCGTGCCCTCGGCGTGAGCTTCCAATGCGATCATGCGTCGAGTCCTTCGAACAGGGCACTGCCGACGCGGACCATCGTGGCCCCGCACTCGATGGCGATTTCGTAGTCGCCGCTCATGCCCATGGAGAGTTCGGCCAGCGAGGCTTCGGGTGGAGCGTTGCGGGCGAGGTTGTCGCGCAGATCGTGGAGTTGCTCGAAGTCGCGTTGGGCGGCCTCGCTGCCCCCTTCCAGGCTGGCCATGCCCATCAGGCCGCGAATGGCCACGTGGGGCCAATCGGTTGCGTCGGCTAGCAGGGGATCCAACTCGTCGGGCCGCAAGCCGGTCTTGGACGCGTCGCCGGAGATGTTGGCTTCCAACAGCACGTTCACGGATTGGCCAAGTTGGGCGGCCTCTTCGTTGAGGGCGTCGAGCAGGCGGCGGCTGTCGACCGACTGAATCAGGTGCGCCAGCGGCAGCGTGCGGCGGATTTTGTTGCGCTGCAAATGGCCGACGAGGTGCCAGCGAATGGGCGTGGGCTGGGCGCCAGGCGCGATTGGGTCGTGCACTGGCAAGATACCAGTGCCACCCCGTGGCGCACTCAAGTTGCCAGTGCCAGCCTGTGGCGCGCTGAAGCGTGGCGGCTTTGGACCAGAGCGCCTGTGGGCGGCTTTCGCCCAGGTCGTGGCAGCCGGCGGCGATGACGGCGGCGGTTGTTTCCGCATCGACGTACTTGGTTACCGCCACCAGCGTGATTGCCTCAGCGGAGCGGCCGCACTTTTGGGCAGCGGATGCAATCCGCTGACGCACTTTTGCCAGATTGTCGGCGATGCGCGTTGGCGATGTCATTCATGGCGCCTCGCGGTCGTCCGCCATTTGCACTGTTTGGCAAGCAAGCCGTGGCACTCTACGCCGTTAACCGGTCCTTCTGATCCTCGATCCGCAGATTACACAGATTTCGCAGAAATATGAGTTCAGAATTCGACATCGCGCTGGGCTGAGAGCCTACCAGTCTGAATTGTCCTTTTTCTCTGCGATATCTGTGTAATCTGCGGATTCTTCTGCAGGGTTAACTGCGTAGGGTTGCACCCAACGAAGTGTCTGTCAACAGCCGGCACCGACCAGCCACTAGCCACTACTTTCGATTTCCACCAGCGGCTCGACTTTGCCTTTGGCCGAAAAGACGCCGAACAGAAACTGGTTCATCAGGCTTTTGCTCAGCAGGCTGCGAATGACCGGCGTGGCCAGCGAGCGATAGATGACCCATTGCGAGCCGCTGATTTCGACTCGAAAGCCGGCCGCTACGTCGGGCGGAACGTTCTCGCGCTCTTCGGCCACGGCCAGTTGCCGCCAGGTGAGTTGCCGCCTGTGCCGTTCGGTATTGAGATCGACAAACAGCGGCGCGAACAATCGTCCGGCACGCGTTGCGTGCGAAAGTTCCAAGCCGTCGACCATCGAGCAAAGTTCGCCGGGTCCGCGTTCAACGCGCCGCTCGGGCAGGGCCAACGGCAGCACGCGCACCGCCCCTTTGCGCAATGGTGAGCGTTCCCTCGCGCGTTTCGTCCTCGCCGACGAATTCGACCCCGTCGGCCAACGGCAACGTGCCGCGATACTCCAGCGGCGGTCCGCCGGGACCGAGAATCGAGTCGGCCAGGAACAGCACGCGATCGCCGCGTAGCATGACGAAGTGCCGCTCGACTTCCACGCCGTGCGTCAGATCGATGCTCAGTTCCAGGTAGTCGATCTCGTGATCCGAGAGCCAGCAGGTTTGCTCCCACGGCCCGATCGGCGTGAGCCGCTGGCCGCCGCGCAGCACCTCCAGCCCCCAAGCCCCGCGCCATCAGCATGCGCGAACCCGCGTTCAGCTCCAACTCGACGTCGGCCGTGTCGTACTTCACCGAGAGCGCGGGCACGTCGGGCGTCCAATTGGTGCGCAATTGCGCGAGCATCGCCCCTTCGTTTTCGACCGACGGGTGCGGCAGTCGTTTGTCGTGGCGTGCGTTGGGCCGACCAATGGTGGTCAGTCGGGCCAGCTTGGTCGCCTCGGCGCCGGCCAGCTTGGTTGCAGTGGCGATAAAGTCTTCTTCCCAGCCGGGAGCATCCGGCGCGGCGAACACCGGCCGGCCGTCGCCGCGCGACAACCGCAGCGCGGCTTGCAGGACGCTGGCGAATTGACGGTCGATCTGCGCGCCGCTCCAGCCGCGTTCCTGCCGATTGCCGAGTGCTCGCGAGCGCAGTCCAGCATGCCACCAGCGGGCGCAGTTCCGCCAGATGGCGTGCGTGCGGGAACTTGCGGCCGCCGAGCGTCGCGGACAGTCTGGCCGTGAGCGTGCGACGCCCCGTTTCCGCCAAAGGACGCGCGATCCCCAATTCGCCAAATTGATACGCCAGCGCCAACGGCAACTCGCCCAATAAAAGTTGTTCCGTGAGCAGCGTGGCGTTGGCTATCGCCGGTTCGGCTTCCTCGGGCAGCGCGGCCAGGTGATTGAGCAAGCGCCACCACAGCGACTCGCTGAGGTGTTCGGCCAGCGCCGGTAGCGACCAGCACCAGGCAAGGCATTCGACGGCGTAGGCGGGCGATAACGCGGCGGATTCCGCGGCAGTCAGCCAGCGGGATGTTTCCTTTTCCCAAGTGGCCTGGTTCTTGCGCGGCCGAGATTCCACGTCGTCGAGCAGATCGACGAGCGCCAGCGCGGGTTCGAAGTCGCCTTCGTCGGGCAGGCCCCACGTCAGGGGCGAGCCGTCGCTGCCGGCGATGCGCGCGAGATCCAGCAGCTTGCGGCCGCGCAGGTGCTCTTGCCATACTTGCCAGCCGTCGGCGGCCGTGGGCGAGTCGTAGGCCTGTATGACGGCGGCGGGAGCCAATTTCGACCAGGGACCCCCGGGACCGACCGTGTGTTTGGAGCGAGAACGCGAGAGTCGTTTACGAGCAGGTGTGGTACTTGCCATGGCGACCATCGGCTCGCTGGCTCATCGGCTGCCGATGCGCGAACGGCAGCATGAGTCAGGCCTTGCCGAGATTGGACCTCCGTGATTGCGTGCGATTCCAGATTGCGGCTATCTTAACAAGCAGAGCCGCGCCGCGTCAGGGGCTGGGCAGCCTTCGCGCGGTGTTCCCATCATAACGAATCACGCGTCGAACTAAAGAGGTGCGCACCATGCCAGGATTGCGATCAGAGTTGTGGCAGCATCTCGCGGCTTGGTGCGCCATCGCTTTCCTGTTGGCGACTCGGCCGCTGGTGGCGCAAGAGCCGGCAGCGGTCGAAGCGGCCGAAGGCGCCGAGGCCAAGCGGCCGTTGTCGAAAGATCCCCCGGGCATGAAGCGGCTGATGCCCGAATACGACGTGTGGATCGACACGAAGAACAAGCGCGTCGTGTTGGACGGCACGGTCGTATTGCGGGAAGGTCAGCTCGAGATGTTCGCCTGTCCCAAAGGCACCAAGGAGCACGAGGCGATCGTGGCGGTCGACACCAAGGCCTATGTGGTGCATGCGGGCTTGTTGGCCGCGGGCGCCGAGGTTGGCACGCCCGTGCAGTTCCAGCCGGAGTACAAGCCGGCCACCGGCACGGAAATCGACATCGAGCTGGTATGGCGCGATGCGGCCGGCGACGTGCAGCGGGCCCGGGCCCAGGATTGGATTCGCAACATGCAATCCGGCAAGGCGATGGCGCTGCCTTGGGTGTTCGCCGGCAGCGGATTCTGGGTGGACGAGGCCGACGGCCAGAAGTACTACATGGCCGAGCAAGGCGACTTCATCTGCGTGTCGAACTTTCCCAGCGCCATGCTCGACCTGCCCGTGGAGAGCAGCCAGGACAACGCCCAGTTGGTCTACGAAGCCTTCACCGAGCACATTCCGCCGCTGGGAACAAGAGTGCGCATGGTGCTGACGCCGAAGGCGAAAGAATAGTTGGAGGCCAACGGCGTGGGTGGACGCGTTTCGCGGCGGTGGCGTGTTGGAGATGACCGACTTGGCTTGTCACAAGAGTCGACCTTGGAATCGCCGTCCGCCAAAAAGCTCCTTCAACGTGTCGTGGTGACGCTCTCCTGCGAATTACGGGCCGAAGGCCCACAACAAGTCGGCCCAGGGCAACGCCGCAACGCCCTGGGGATGTGATTCATGCACCGACGACCGAGACCTGCACAGGCGGCGCGATTGCTATTTGGCCGCCTTCAGCTTCTCGATCAAAAACCCCACCACCCTTCTTGCCTGCTTCTCGCGGTCGGGCGTGTCCGTTTGCAGCACTAGCAAACATTCTACGCCGTTGTCCTTACACTCGTCGGCCAGGGCGGTGGAGTGTTTGGGGTGGTGGAGGTAGTGGCCGCGGTCTTTGGAGGGGCCGTCGGGTCGGGCGCAGGCGATGGCGACCGGCGGATCGTCGGATGAGATCAGGTGGATCATCGCGCAGTCTTTCATGACTTGGTCGGCGGCGGGCGTTTCGGATTCGGCCTGGTTTTTGAAACCGTAGAACGCAAGAAAATCCGCTGGCGTGCGCTCATAGGGGGCGGCGCCGACGTACTTGTTCCATTCGCGCAGGTCGTACGAAACTTGTCCGTCGAGCGAGCCGGCGGCGGTGGGGCACGACGACTGACGCAGCACGGGGTCGGCGCTGTCGGGATCGGCCAGGTCGTCGTGGAACGCCAGCCACATGCTGGTGCCGGCGCCGGCCGAGCTGCCGAAGATCGCAATCCGCTTGGGATCGAGGTTCCACTCACCGGCGCGACTGCGCAGGAATTGGATCGAGCGGCCTGCGTCACGCAAGATGTCCGGCAGGCCGGCGTGCTCCAGGAAGCGATAGTTGATCGACGCGAACGAGACGCCGGCGTCGAGACACTGCTGGATCACCGGCCGGCCCAGCACGCCCTCTTTGTCGCCGCGCCGGAATCCGCCTCCGTGCATGAAGATCACCAGGGGCGTGGGCTGCTCACTCTTGGCCAGCCACAGGTCGAGCACGTTGCGCTCGTGCGGGCCGTAGGCGATATTCTCGTAAGTTGGCGGCGGCGAGTCGGCTCGGGCCTGGGCCGCCAGGAGGAGCGTGACCAGCGTGAGAAACGCCGAACGACGGTAACTACCAACACGTGCACGGGCCATGGCAAATACTCCGGGTTCAGATGCGGCAGTGTTCCAATAGTGCTTGCGGCGGCATGACGTAGCTGACGTAGAACGGCCCGAACTCGGCGTAGCGGGCGCTGGCTTCGTCGAAACGCATGCGGTAGACGATGTCTTTGAGAAACTCCGGCGTGCGGCTCCAGAGGGTGACGCCCCATTCCCAATCGTCGAAGCCGACCGAGACGGTGATCAATTGCGTGACCTTGCCGCCGAAGGTCATGCCCGTGCGGCCGTGCTCGGCCATGAGCTTGCCGCGGACGTCGAAGTCGAGCAGGAACCAGTTCTCGCCGACTTTGCGCTTCTTGTTCATCGGATAGAAGCAAGTGTTCGGCCAGGGCGGCAAGTCGGGCGTGAGCCGCTGCGTGCGCATCATCACTTCGCGGCTTTCATAAGCCTTGAGCTTGGCCGCGTAGGCGGGGCCGTTGGGATCCTCGCCCTCTTCCACCAGGCGCTTGCCGTACCGCTCGACCGTGGGCACGTATTCGGAAACTTCGGTGAGTGATACGAACGAATATGTGGGCTCAAGGGCAACGCCCAGCGGACCGGACATCAAACGCTGATGCACGCTGTCAATGGCGACCGGATCGGCATCCAGGATCATCAGGCCGAAGTCGGCTTTGTGGCCGCTGACGAGCGAGCTTTGCAGGCGGGCTGGCGCACCGTCCGCGGTGGGATCGAGCGCGGCGGCGAACGCTTTGCGTCCTTCGGTCAACTCGGCGGCGCTGAGTTGTTTCAACGCCCCACGGTCGAAGCGATAGTAGAGATGGCTGCAATGCCAGCCTTCGCTGGGCTTGATGGAGACTTCGCTCGAGGGCACAGGACGGCTCATGGGGGAAGGGTTCCTCGACGGCGGCTGGGACAGAACAAGTGTCAGCGTCCGTTATAGCCCGAACGCCGCGAGGGGCACAGTGGCGGAGCGTGTTCAAGGAAACAAAGAGTGCCGAGAGCGCCATCGCATCGGCGATGCAACTCTCGGCACTTTGGTTGGTATGCCGTACAGACGGTTTGGTGGACTGATACTTACGAACGCCGACGGCGCACGGCAACCATGGCGACCGCCAGGCCGGCAAAGCCCATCAGTGCAATGCTGGATGGTTCCGGTACGATGGCCGCGGCGAAGATACCGGCGTTCGCGTAACCGGTGGTCCCCGGATCGGCCGGAGGCACGGTGACGACCGTGACGGATAACGTCTCTCCGACGCCGGAGTACGCCACGCGAAACAAACCTGAGGAGTAATTGTGGTCGGGATCGGAGGCGGGATTTTTCGTGGGAGAGATGGTAATTTGGTCACTGCCGCCGCCGCTCATCGAGGCCAGCATCAGCATATCGGCATCGAAGCCTTGCACCCACACATCGATGACGCGAGTGCTGGCGTCTGCCGCCGCTGTCAGATAGGTACCCAAGCCAAGGGGGTAGTCGGGCTGGCCGGGCGTAATTGCTTCGGTGACGACGGTATCGCTGGAACCGCTCACCGGCAAGTCGCCGTCTGACCAGTCAAATCCCAACACGCCGCCGCCGGTGAAGGCCGACAGAACAACTGTTGCACCCTGAGGTGGCGTGCCGAGTGGAGTGAGCGTGCTGCTGATGATCGGAGTGACGCCCGACATGCGGACGGTCGAATAGGAGGTGCCGCCCTCGTTGTTGCCATACTTGACCCAATCCTCGGTTGCCACGGCCGTCAAGTCGGTGGTGGTTCCCAGCGCAAGGTCGGTGAAGGAGGCGGAAACCGTGCCCGCCTGGGCCGTGGGGGAATTGAACATGTACATAGCCGGCGCGACCAGTGTCGCTACGGCGAATGTCGCGCTGAGGGCTGAGTTCTGAATGCGTTTCATGAGCTGTCCTCCAAAAAAGCAGATCAAGAATTGTCAATCACCTGAAATCTTCGCGGACGAATGCGCCCAAACTGCCGTCAAAGTAGTCGATACTAGTTCGTTTCGGTTTGCTTGCGTGCCATGCCTGACAAGTTGGATGTTCGTTTTCGATTCGTGTCGCACTGTGTGGTCTCGAAGCTGCGAACTCCCGGACAATGACCGTCGTCACTCGATGGCTCCAATGTGCGCCGCGATTCGCAGTGCACTCAGGTTCACGCCGGTCACATCGTAAGTCGGCCTAACCGATATCCGATGTCAGGGCGGTTGCCGAGGTCGGTCGTCGCGCTATGGCGCGGCGATCGATCGAAGACTCCTCGCGTCGAAACGTCAGAGGACGGTGGAAATTGTCCAAGGGGTCGTAACGGTTCTCGTTAGACCACAGGTGCGCTCACTAGCGTTCCCTTGCAGGACAAAGACGCGAATCGTTGCTTATGCAAAACTTCGTTGGCTACTCCAGAAAGTTCGACGTTAAGATAACTAGCTTGGCCCCCCCGTCAAGCCTTTTGAGTCAATTTCTCGGGTTTCTAACAATCTTGAAATGTAGTGCCGCAGTGGCACATCGGGCCACATCCGGGCATCGACAGCGCCAAAACTGAGAACAGACAACGGTTTGCGCGCCGTCGTAGAATTGCTACCCGGACCCATTACCTTCCGGCCGTAGCAACGTAACTTCCGCGTTTTCGGTCCGCGAGAGCGCCGCCTCCTCTGCGAGGCCGAAGAACTGGCAGTCTCCGGCGTCGAAAATCAGCGGCAGGCTATCGGACTACCGGCGCAGACAGCGCCACGCCGCCATCCTTCACACCACCGCGGCGAAATCGCTGGCCAGGCGGAGTAGGACTTCGCGGGTGATCTGGGCGGGTACGAGATCGCGGGTGCTCTTGGCGGCGCGCGTCCAGCGGCAGAGGCTCATCTCGCCGGCGCGAGATACCAGCAACTCGTAGTAACTGGTGCGGTCGGCTTCTTTTTGCGGCGGGTTGGAGCGGAGTTGCACGGTGCAGCCCTCGGCGTCGGTTTCGATGGGGCTGACCGGCTCGAGCAGATAAGTGAGACGCTGCGAAAGGTTCTCGGCCACTTGCTTCAGCCCATCGCTGGAAAGCGCCGAAAGCTTGTCGCTGCGCAGCGACAGGCGCGCAGCGCGCAGGCCAGCGGCTCGAGCGCCAGCAGTTGGCATTCCAGGTGATATGAACCGTCGTCGGCCACCACGACCCGGTCGCCGCTGGTGAAGCACGGAGTGCTAGACAGCGCGTCTTTGAGTTTGTCGGCAAGGCTCATGAGGCGGCCTCCTCGCTCTTCTCGGTTTTGTGTTCGCTGCCGTCGAACGACATGATGGTGACGGCCCCATCCAGCGCGGTCTGAATATGGACCGGACGGCCCCACAGCCGGTGCAGGTTCACCAGCGTGTCGAGCGCGTAGTCCACTTTCAGTTCCACGCCGCTGTATTGGTGTTCGAGGAACAATTCCCCGCGATTGCGATAGTTGCCGTCGCGCACGGCGATGATCGGCCGGCCCACGTTGGTGAGATTGAACAGCAATTGCTGTTTGATCTTGGGGAAGGCGCGGCTCTCGATCTCGTAGGCGTCGCTGGAAGGGTTGTAACCGAACTGGAACATCTTGTATTCGCGGCAGAAATCCAACGTGAGGAATTCGTCGATGAACGTCAAGTCGTTGTGAATCTTGCGCACTTCGAAGATTTTCTCGCGGCCCAGGCCGGCATGCGTGTCCCAATTGCACTTGGCCTCGAAATCGTCGCACTCGTCGTACTCTTTGCCGAAGCGGCCCTTGTTCCAACGCTCTTCGATGTCGCGGAACATCTCGATGCCCAGCTTGTAGGGATTGAGCTTGTTGGCCGAAGTGGCCAGCGTGCCCGAGTGATGGTCGCAATAGTTCACGACGTCGACCGCGTCGAGTCCCTGGCGGGTCATGATGGTGGAGTGCCAATAGCTGGCCCAGCCTTCGTTCATGATCTTGGTTTGGGCCTGGGGAGCGAAGTAGTAGGCCTCGTCGCGAATGGTCGACAGCACGTCGAGTTGCCACGGTTTGAGCGGCGCGTGCTCCAGCAGAAAGAACATGACGTCGCGCACCGGCTCGGACGGAAAATTGCCTTGCTTCTGCTGCGCTTCGAGCAGTTGCTCGGCCTCGGCCGCCAGGAAGTGCGGAGGATTGATGTACGGCTCCATGTAGTGCTTGGCGTCGAAGCGGGCCGGAGCACGGGGCGCGTGTTCTTCGTCGGGCGGGTGGCTGAAATCGTAACGGCTCTTTTCGTCGAACCGTTTGACGAACGGCGAGTGGATGTCAATCAGATCTTCGATGCTCAGGCAGGCGTCGATGAAGGTTTCGACCTCCTCGACCCCGAAGCGGTCCATGAAGCGCCGCACGCGATTGCCGTGATTGGCCATCTCGTCCATCATCTTGCGGCTGGTCTGGCTGAACCAGTAGTTGTTCTTGAAGAAGTCGCAATGCCCATAGACGTGGGCCATCACCAGCTTTTGATCCACCAGGCCGTTGGACCGCATCAGATAGGCGTAGCAGGGATCGTTGTTGATCACCAGCTCATAGATTTTCTGTAGCCCGTAGGTGTAGCCCTTTTGCAGTTGCTCGTACTCCATGCCGAAGCGCCAGTGCGGGTAGCGGGTGGGAAAGCCGCCGTAGGCCGCGATGGCGTTGAGCTGCTCGGCGTCGACCAGTTCAAAGATCGTGGGATAGAAATCCAGCCCATGGTCACGGGCATAGCCCTCGACGCGCTCTTGAATGGCGGCCAGGTCAGCAGGCAGTGGATCGAAGGTGACAGTTGCCATGGAAAGCAGTGGCTAGTGGTTAGGGACCAGTGCTAAGTGTTGGTGGCACACGTGGTCGTGGCATTCCCTGCTAGCCACTAACCACAAACCACCAGCCACTACTAAACTCCGGTTCCCAGGAATTTTTTCAGACACGTGTAAATGGCTTCTTTGTTTTCGATTTCGGCCAAGAGCAGCTTGGGATTGTCTTTGCCGATGCCGCCTTCGAGCGAGCGGAGAAATTCGCCGCTGCCGTAGGGGCTTTCGACCTGGCCGTAGCAGAACAGATTGACCGCCGGCAATAGTTTTTCGCGCAACAGTTCCAGGCTCTTTTCGTTGTCTTCGCCCCAGTTGTCGCCGTCGGAAAACTGGAAGCAGTAGATGTTCCAATCGCTCGTGGGGAACTCGCGGTCGAGCAGATCGGCGCATACTTTGTAGGCCGAGCTGATCCGCGTGCCGCCGCTTTCACGCGTGTGATAGAAAGTTTCCTCATCCACTTCCTTGGCGGCGGCGTCGTGGATGATGTAGCGGCGTTCGACGCCCTGATATTGGCTGCGCAGCCAGGCATCGAGCCAAAAGGCGGCCGTGCGCACGATTTCTTTCTGGTCATCGGTCATCGAACCGGACACGTCCATCAGGTAGACGACCACGGCGTTGGCCTGCGGGTCGGGCGTTTCGGTCCAGGCGCGATAGCGCTTGTCGTCGCGGATGGGCACCACGCGGGGGCGGTGGGGCACGTACGTATTGCTGGAGATCTGCCGCCGCAGCGCTTCCATGTAGGTGCGCTTGAAGTGCCGCAACGATTCGGGACCCGAGCGGCGGATGCTGGAGTAGCGGGATTTTTGCTGCTCGATGTTTTCCTTGCCCTTGGGCTCGATGCGGGGCAATTCGAGCTCGTCGCCGAGGATGGCGGCCAGCTCGTCGAGCGAGACTTCGACTTCCAGCAGATGCGCGCCCGGATCGCTGCCGGCCTGGCCCTTGCCGCTGGCGTCGTCACCGGAGCCGACCGGAGTGCCTTCCTCGCCGTCGCCCTGCCCAACGCCGCCAGAGCCGTTGTTGCCGTAGCGAAAGTGGGGCACGTCGAGCTGGGGAATCGGAATGCTGACCAGCTCGCGACCTTTGCGGCCGATGAGTTCGCCGTGCGTGATATATTTTCGCAGGTTCTGGCGAATCTTACCTCGCACGATTTGTTTGAATCGCGAGAGGTCGTGCTCCATTCGCATGGTCGTGTTCCCCGTCCCGGACAGGTTCTAGGAAGTCGGCTTGGCGTCTCCACGAGCAAAAATGCTGGCAACGAAGTTGAGTACGTCGGTGGCGCTTTCGTCGTCGTAGCCGTAGTTGTCGATCAAGCGTTGCTTGACGACGTCGATCTTGGCCTGAGTCTCGGCGTCGATCACTTTCGAGACCAGGCTGGTGAGCTTGATCGAGTCTTTCTGATCTTCGAAAAGCTTTAGTTCCAGGGCCTTGTACAGCCGCTCGTTGGTTTTGTAGTCGAACGTGCGTCCGTCGATCGACAGCGCGCCGATGTAGTTCATGATTTCGCGGCGGAAGTCGTCTTTGCGGCTTTCGGGGATGTCGATCTTCTGCTCGATGGATCGCATCAGACGTTCGTCCGGATCCTGGTACTGGCCGGTGAAGGCGTTTTTGACTTTTTCGCGCTGGGTGTAGGCTTTCACATTGTCGATGTAGTTGCCGCAAAGCCGCTTGAGCGCGTCTTCGTCGGCCGCGATGGCCCGTTGCACTTCGTTCTTCACGATGTTCTCGTACTCCTCTTTGACCACGCCGAGCAGCTCGCGGTATTTGCCGCGCATCTCGTCGTTGGTGATCAAGGTGTGGTGTTTCAGGCCGGCCTCCAGTTCGTTGAGCACCATGAAGGGATTGATCGAGCTGGCTTCGGGGTGGGCCACCAGGGCGTTGGATATCTTGTCCTGCACGTAGCGTGGCGAAATGCCTTGCATGCCTTCGTTCGTGGTTTGCTCGTGCAGTTCCTTGATGTTGTCGTCGGTGAAGCCGGGCAGCGACTTGCCGTTGTAGAGCTTGAGCTTTTGCAACAGCGTCAGCCCGGCGTTCTTGGGCTCTTCGAGCCGAGTGAGAATGGCCCACATGGCCGCCATCTCGATGGTGTGCGGCGCGATGTGCTTGCCGACCACGGTGTTGCGGTTGTAGTCCTTCTCGTAGATGTGGATTTCGTCGGCCAGCCGCGTGACGTAGGGGACGTCGATCTTCACGGTCCGGTCGCGCAGGGCTTCCATGAACTCGTTGTTTTGCAGGCGGCGGTACTCGGGCTCGTTGGTGTGCCCCAGAATCACCTCGTCGATGTCCGTCTGCGCGAATTTCTTCGGCTTGACCTTGTGTTCCTGGCTGGCGCCCAGCAGGTCGTACAGAAACGCCACGTCGAGCTTGAGCACTTCCACGAACTCGACGATGCCACGATTGGCGATGTTGAACTCGCCGTCGAAGTTGAAGGCCCGCGGATCGCTGTCGCTGCCGTATTCGGCGATCTTGCGATAGTTGATGTCGCCGGTCAGCTCGGTGGAGTCCTGGTTCTTTTCGTCCTTGGGCTGGAAGGTGCCGATGCCGATGCGGTCCTTCTCGCTGAGAATGACGCGCCGCACGCGCACGTCCTGCACGACGCGGGTCCAGTCGCCCTCGTGCTGCCGCAGCAAGTCGCTATAGACGTAGCGGCAAAACGGGCAGAGCTCGCCGGTGAGTTTAGCGCGGTAGCCGCCCTCGGGCACGTTGCTGTTGACTTGTTCGAGCAATTCGGCGCGGAACCGCTCGGGAATGAGGTGTAGCGGCTCTTCGTTCATGGGGCACCACTGCGTGCCCTCTTTGGTGACCCAGCCAATGGTGTAGAGTGCGCCTTCGTCCGCGGCGCTGTATTGCTCCAAGCCGCGTTTGAGCAGCCGGGCGATCGTGCTCTTGCTGCTGCCGACCGGTCCGTGCAACAGCAGCACGCGTTTTTCGATGCCATAGCCTTGTGCGGCGCTCTTGAAGGCATTGACCAGCGCCGAGAGCGCGTCGTTGAGCCCAAACACGGCGTCTTTGCCGCCATTTTCGGGATCGGAGAAGAAGCGATAGCGAATGCGCTTTTCGCGAAACTCTTCGTACGTTTCGGTGCCGTACGACATGATCATGTCGTACACTCGTTCGAAGGAGTTCCGCGTGACTTGCGGATTCGACCGCACGACGTCCAAGTATTCCTCGAAGGTCCCTTCCCAGTTCTTGCGACGGAACTGGTCGAGGTCTTGGCGTTGGGCGACGAGTTGGATCATCTCGCGTCCGCTTGGCATGGATCGTCCTCCTCGACAGGTGCGTGACTCACCTCTCGCCCGAGGGTTACCCTGACCGCCAGGGGGCTCGGCGATGGTGCGCCTTCACCCAAACGTTTTTTTGTTGGTACGGTTGCCGGTAGCTGTCTCTTTCCAGTCTAGTTGGCGTCCCTGCTTGCGGTGCTCGAATGTTGTCTCGTTTTCCTGGTTTCTCCCGGACCGCATCGGAGCGCGCGCTGATGAAGGCGCAGCGGGCACACGACGCGGGATCCGCGCACAAACCGATACGCGCAGCGGCAACCGGGGCTACGACTAGGTTGGTGAACGGACGGAGAGAGAAATTGGAAAAGAACGCTCAAGGCGCCGGCGGGCAGGATCCAAGACCTTGTGTCTCGCTCGTTTCGAGGGGGCCAGCGATCCTTGCCGGTCTCCTGACCTTCTCAAGTATGCTTGCGACCTGGCCGACTGACAATGCCGACTTCTGGCCAACCCAGCAGGCGTACACCCGTGGGCCAACGCATCCCCTCGTGCAAAAACCTTGCCGAATGATGGTTTTTCCCCGAAAACATGGGTCCGTACTATTTTTCACGGACTTGCGCACGCTGTATACGCAGTCGTGGCGAGGCTAGCTGCGAGAACAACAGGCACCCAACGGACACCTGGGTGGCAGCATGAGAATTGTCTTGGCGCCATGGCATGCGCGCGAATGGAATCAAGATTGGGTCAGAAAGCGATTCTTCAACTGCTAACCCAGCAGCCGATTGACGCTGTCCATCAGGCGGTCCATGGCGAACGGCTTGCGGACGTAGTCGTCGACGCCCAGCATTTCGGCGTAGGCCTTGTGCCGGCTGCCCTCGTTGGCCGTGATCATGATGACCCGCAGCGGCACGGGGCGCGTGCGCCGCAGCTTTTCCAGCACGAGAAAGCCGCTCCGCTTGGGCATCATCATGTCGAGGATTACAAGATCAGGGTCTTCGCGCTCCGCCATTGCCAGGCCCTGGTTGCCGTCGCGCGCTGACGAGCACCTCGTAGCCGTTTGCCTCGAGCGCATAGCGGACCGATTCGACAATTTCGTGATCGTCATCCACCAGCAGCACCCGCTGCTTTTTGGGCTCGGTTTTCTCTTCTGCCATCTTGCAGCACACCTTCCTAGCAAAGTAATCAGCCCTGGCAGCGGCCAGAGGGCGGGCGGGGCCGCGATACGCGTCAATTCAGCAAGTACCCACAAGTATCCGAGATCGATTATATTTGCAAGGACGCGACCGAGAGGGTAGTGGGCAAGGTGTTATGGCAGGGGTAGCTGAAGAGCGCAAGACTTCAGTTCGGGATCGGCTGAATTCTTGGGAATTCAGCTACGTGCCAGAGATACTTGCCACACATCCGAGAGCTCGGGCACCCGGTCCGCGGCCGGATCGAAGGCAGGGCGATTGCACCAAAAGTGCATGAACGTGGATAGGGCTTGGGAACGTGGGTAATGGCAACTGGTCTTGACTCGAATGGCCGGTTCGGCGCACTGGCGCTCATGTGCGCGAGAGCGGTGATTCCGGTCAATAGCAATCGCCGTTCGCCAAATCTCCCGATCATATGCAGCTTGGTGATTTTTGACGCAATCGCCCTGGGATCGAAGGCGAGCGATTTGGCGCCGCTTGCTCCGGGGACCACTATATATTCCGGCTATTCTAGATTGGCGCCCGATGAAAGACGAGTCGACCATGTCTGCCCACCGCACGCCACGGAAACACTCCGCCGGGCGAACGCGTGCCCTGTACGCCGCGATGCTGGCGCACCTGGTCTGCGGCGCGATCCAGGCAGGCGGCTTGTTCGCGCAGGAATCGCCCCAGAGGGAA
Organism: uncultured Planctomycetaceae bacterium; assembly: GCA_963779015.1. Taxonomy (GTDB): domain Bacteria; phylum Planctomycetota; class Planctomycetia; order Pirellulales; family PALSA-1355; genus JTS-RE94. The sequence continues at coordinate 209,870 of CAVZWY010000029.1, forward strand.
CCTGCGTCCAACCGTCTAGGGCTTCTGATTCCCAGCGCCGGTGTCGTTCGGCCGGGGCAAGGGCAACGCGTCACGTGGACCGATGCTAGCGGAACGCAGGTCGTGGCGCTGGTGCACCTGGAAGTGGGGGATCGACGGCTGTTGATTCTGCCCAACGGGCGTCTGGTCTCGGTACGCACTAGCGAAACGCAACGAACCGAAGAATCGTTCCGCCCGGTCTCGAAGGACGAACTGGCAAGCGAGTTGCAGCAGACGAAGCAATTCGCGGACTTCAAAACACGCAGCACCGCCCACTACCTGTTCGTCTATAACACGAGCGACACGTTTTACAAGGGCACGAGCCGGATCCTGGAGACGATGTATCCGGCGATCGTGGCGTATTTCAAGCGTTTGAAGATTCCGATGCACGATCCTCCGGCGCCGCTGGTGGCGATCATGTTTCGCACGGAGGAGGAATTTCGCCAGTTCGAAGACGTGCCGCCAGCGTTTGCCGCCTATTACAGCACGATTTCGAACCACATCGTGATGTACGAGCAATCGGACCTGGTGGAGGTGGCGCCGGAGTTGGCCGTCAAGCACGTGATCGGCGTGATCGCGCACGAAGGCGTGCATCAGATTCTGCACAACATCGGCGTGCAGCAGCGGCTGTCGGAGTGGCCGATGTGGATCTCCGAGGGTCTGCCCGAGTATTTTGCTCCCACCAGCGTCGACAAGCGACTGCGGTGGAAAGGCGTGGGGCAGCCGCACGATTTGCGAATGTACGAGCTGAACAAAGTTCTCAAAGAGCGGCCGGGCCCTCCCGGCGAAATGATCGAACAAGTGGTCGAGGCCAAGGCGCTCAGTTCCAGCGGCTATGCGGCGGCCTGGGCGTTGACGCACTACCTGGCGTCCCGGCAGCGAGCCAAGTTTCAGGACTACCTGCGCGACGTGGCTCAAACTCCGCCGTTGGCCGCGCGGGGCGGCGTGGCGCCGGAGGATCCCAAAGCGATGTTCATGCGTCACTTTGGCTCGGACTTTGCCGCTATGCAAGACGCCGTGATCGAGCACTTACAGGGCCTGCCGTACATCGATCCGATCGCCAATCAGACGCACTACGTCGTGATGCTCCGCTCGATGACGTCTCGCAGCGTCGGCATTACGACTTCGCCGGCCAGCGTGCAGCGATGGCAGGAGCAGGCCCTGGAGAAGATACCGCCGCAAGTACGGGCCGGAGTGCGCTTCGAGGTGCGGCCGTTCGACAACAAGCAACTGGCCGAACGCTACGCCGAGGGGTTCTTGCGCTCGAATTAGCCGCCCGTTGAAAAATGCGACCCCTTTTCTTTTTCGTCTCGCCGGAGGCGAACGCGGAGGAAAGAAGAAAAGTGGAATTCTGGCCTCCACGATTCTTGCCCTCGGCGATTTGATGGATCAGCGGGAATCAGCGTCGATTCGTGTTCACTTCCTCGCATCAAAGCCTAGGGAACGCTAATCGTCGCTAATCTTCGCTGATGGCGAACCTGCTCTGTCCCGTTTTCCTCCTCAATAGACACGGTCGGCGGCGGAAAATTGGTGTGACCGCGAGTTACAGTGGCTCTGTAGAAAACTTGCTCGTCCGGCGCAATTTGTCATCGACTACCTAACCGAAAGCCCGTGTTTTCAAAGACGAAAGGCACCCGGAAGCTTGAATCAAGATTGCCCCCGTGGCGTAGTTTTCAACAGAGCCAGTTACAGTGCTTTTCTTACCGCGATTCAAAAACTGCGACGGCTGTATTCACGGAGTTGCTTGTAAGCAACGCGCGGTCCTCCAAATGAATGTGGGCCGTTCCGTCCGTCCCCAAGGGACGAGACGCCAAGTCGATACAAAGCTTCGCCAGTGCCCTAAGTCCGTCACGTGTGCCGTAGATCGCGACGCCTTCGTCGTCGACTCGGATTTCTAATTGTCCATCGATAAACTTTGGTAGCTGAAACCGCATTGCCATTCTCTCTCCAATTCCACGGGAAATGCCAGTGTCCGTGAGATCGGAAAGGGACATCACTTGATATTCGGGGCTGCCCCAATCGTACGGCATCGGCGGCAATCAGTGATGCACCCTTTGCCGCCCCCAGTTGACTCGCTCAGCGTCGTGCTTCAGCTTTATTGGTCTGGTTTTCAGACGGCTTGACCTGGACGACCTTAGTCAGTCATTAAACCCACGGCCTCTGGCCGTGGGTTTAATGACTGACTAATTCCGAAGCAGGTTGAACCCATTGGAGGGTATGGTCGCACGCGTCGTTCACATCGACCGAACCCAAAGTTCTCATTCATCGCCCGCACGTGGCACGCAGTTGAAGCCGGCTCTGCCACGCACCGCCTGTTCTCTTCTCCCCCGCCCCGAACGCCACACTCCCCGTCCCCAATCCGCTTGAATTGCCGCCTACGCCTGCCCGTGGTACGATTCTGGCCATTGGAGTCACTTGTGCCCGGAGGCACTGCCTTTTGGGCACGCTCGGTCGTTGGTCGCGTCCACCGATGGGCGGTCTCGGTCGAACCTGGTTGGTCTGTAAATCACGACTATTCATGAACCTAGCGCAGTTCACACGTCTGCGGCGCTAAAGGAGAGATGCCATGTCTACTGAAGCCAAATGCCCGTTTAACCACACTGCCGGCGGCGGCACGTCGAACCGTGACTGGTGGCCCAAGGAGTTGAAGCTGGAACTGCTGGCCCAGCATTCGGCCAAGTCGAATCCCATGGGCGAGGACTTCGACTACGCGGCCGAGTTCAACTCGCTCGACCTGGCGGCGGTGAAGAAAGACCTGGCGGCGCTGATGACCGATTCGCAGGACTGGTGGCCGGCCGACTTCGGCCACTACGGCCCGCTATTCATTCGCATGGCGTGGCACAGCACCGGCACCTATCGCATCGGCGACGGCCGGGGCGGCGGAGGGCGCGGCCAGCAGCGCTTCGCGCCGCTCAACAGTTGGCCCGACAATGTGAGCCTCGACAAAGCCCGCCGGCTGCTCTGGCCGATCAAGCAGAAGTACGGCCGCAAGCTTTCCTGGGGCGACCTGTTGGTGCTGACCGGCAACGTCGCGCTGGAAACGATGGGCTTCCAAACCATCGGCTTCGGCGGCGGTCGCGAGGACGTCTGGGAACCGGATCAGGACGTCTACTGGGGCAACGAAAAAACGTGGCTCGGCGACGAACGCTACACGGGCGATCGCGATCTCGAAAACCCGTTGGCCGCCGTGCAGATGGGCTTGATCTACGTTAACCCGGAAGGGCCCAACGGCAACCCCGATCCGGTGGCCGCGGCGGTCGATATCCGCGAGACCTTCGGCCGCATGGCGATGAACGACGAAGAGACCGTGGCGCTGATCGCCGGCGGCCACACCTTTGGCAAAACCCACGGCGCCGGGCCGGCCTCCGACGTGGGGCCCGATCCCGGTGACGCCGGCCTCGAGGAAGCTGGCTTGGGCTGGAAGAACAGCTTTGGCACCGGCAAGGGCGCCGACACGATCACCAGCGGTTTGGAAGTCACCTGGAGCACCACGCCCACCAAGTGGGGCAACGGCTTCTTCGAGCACTTGTTCGGCTACGAGTGGGAACTCACCAAGAGCCCGGCCGGCGCCAATCAGTGGACGCCGAAGAACGGCGCCGGCGCCGGCACGGTGCCGCACGCCCACGACAAATCGAAGCGCATCTCGCCCTCGATGCTGACCACCGACCTTTCCCTGCGGTTCGACCCGGCTTACGAAAAAATCTCGCGCCGCTTCATGGAGCATCCGGAGCAACTGGCCGACGCGTTCGCCAAGGCGTGGTTCAAGCTCACGCACCGCGACATGGGCCCGATCACCCGCTATCTCGGCCCGGAGGTTCCCAAGGAAGAATTCCTCTGGCAGGATCCAATTCCCGCGGTGGACCACAAATTGATCAACGCGCAGGACGTGGCCGCGCTCAAGAGCAAAGTCCTGGCGTCCGGCCTGTCGGTCGCCGAGTTGGTTTCCACCGCCTGGGCCTCGGCGTCCACGTTTCGCGGTTCCGACAAGCGCAGCGGCGCCAACGGCGCCCGCATTCGCCTGGCGCCGCAAAAGGATTGGGAAGTCAATCAGCCGGCCCAACTGGCCAAAGTGTTGAAAACGCTGGAGGGCATTCAAGGCGCGTTCAACTCCGCCCAGTCCGGCGGCAAGAGGGTTTCGCTGGCCGACCTGATCGTGCTGGCCGGCTGCGCAGGCGTCGAGCAAGCCGCCAAGAACGCCGGGCACGAAGTGACGGTTCCCTTTTCACCGGGACGCACCGACGCATCGCAAGAGCAGACCGACGTCGAAGCCTTCGCCCCGCTGGAGCCCATTGCCGACGGCTTCCGCAACTACCTCAAGGGCAAGTACTCCGTGCCGGCCGAAGCCCTGCTGGTCGACAAGTCGCAGTTGCTCACGCTGACCGCGCCCGAAATGACGGTGCTCATTGGCGGCATGCGCGCCTTGAATGCCAACTTCGGCGGATCAAAGCACGGCGTGTTCACCAAGCAGCCCGGGACGCTCACCAACGACTTCTTCGTGAACCTGCTCGACATGGGCACCGAGTGGAAGCCGGTTTCCCAGGACGCAGCCATGTTCGCAGGCCACGATCGCAAGACGGGCGAACAGAAATGGAGCGGCACGCGCGTCGACCTGGTCTTCGGCTCCAACGCCCAACTCCGCCCCTGGCCGAAGTCTACGGCAGCGCCGACGCCCAAAAGAAGTTCGTCCACGACTTCGTCGCCGCCTGGAACAAGGTGATGAACCTCGATCGGTTTGACCTGGCGTGACGGTACGCAGCAGCGGGCGCGTTGGCCTCTGCGCGAGAGGCCAACGCACCAAAGGCTGCCATCGTCTGGTCGCTAGATCTCGACGTGGGTGACGCCGCCTATTTCGTCGAAGTGGCCGATCTTCAGGATCACGCCGCCGGGGCCTGGCATTTCGGCAACGAAGGCTGGGTCGCAAACGATGAGCGGCGGCCCCGCCAAATACGCGGCCACCGAAGAAACGAAGGAGGCCGTGAGCGATAGGGCGACGAACCACGGCACCGTTCCGGCAGCCATCCGCAACAATTGGGCGCGCTTGGCCGCCGAGAGTTCTTGTTCGGTGCAGTACTGATCGATCACGTCCGTTCGCTTGGGGGGACTTGTCAGATCGAGCACTTCGTCGAACGTGCAGCCGTCGGAGCGAATACTGCGATAGGACTTGGCAGTGCGCAAGGCCAGCTTTCTGCGCTCGAATTCCAGGTGAGCCTGCAGCGCATCGATGGCCTTTTGTCTGCGCTCGACCGCGTATTTCACAACCGCGCGAGGAATGGCCAAACCCAGATTGGCGGCAGCCACCATCGCCCCCAGCGGCCGGCGGTAGAGCGCCCGCCGTCGATACTCCGCAAAGACTTCCTCTTGCACCTTGGTGATGGCCGCCGTCAAGTCGTCGCCCGTGGTGAGAATCAGCTCGTCGCCAACCTCGATGCACAGCGGCTTGAGATAATAAACCTTTGCTCCCCGCTCCATGGCGGGTCCGCTCAAGAACTCGTCCAACCGGGTCTGCACGCAATTGGGGATCGGGTCGGTAATCTTGTCGAAGTGCTTTTGCTCGGTCACCGTGACAAAGAATCTTCCCTGGGGAAGTCGAATCGAGGCCTGCAACAGGTCGAGTTCGCGCACCTGGGTGAAGTCGCCGCGATGTTTCTTTTCGACCGTGGCCCACCGCTTGTCCCGAGACGCAAACGGCCGCGACTCGCGCAGCATGGTCTCTGCCAGCGTCTTGCTCGAATCCTTGGGCGGCACTCAAATCGGCTTTCCCACCCAGGCGCCGAATGGCTCGAGTTCCTGCTCCAGCGTAAACGGTTCCGCGGTCGCGGCGTCGACGATCGAGGGAGTTACACGGCGGACGGCACGGGGCTGGGTCGTAGGGCGGTCGATAGTCCTCGGCATGTCAGATCTCCACGAATAAGAGGTGACGCAATGCCAAACTCGGCAGCGGGAATCGAGCCCCATGCTCGAAGAAATTCCCGTCGCGAACACGTTGATAGAACCCGTCGCGTTCTCAAGGTTGTCGTGTGCCGTCCCGAGGTCTCGGCCATCCTCCAGATTCCATCCTCACGCCGGCACGCCTCGGCCACGCAGGCACTTCCTTATTGTCCTTGCGATGGGTCTAAAACCCTCGCCTTCAGGCGAAACCTTTAGGTTCTTCGTTTGCTAGAATTTGGGGATGGAAAAGTACCGCACGAGTTCGCATAGCCGTTTCGACCTGAAGTACCATTTTGTGTGGATCACCAAGTATCGGAAGCCCATTTTGGCCGATGCGGTCGGAATGCGGCTGCGGGAACTGGTGCGAGAAGTGTGTAGAACCAACGAAATCGAGATTTTGGAGGGCTCGGTGTCTCGCGACCATGTGCATGTGCTGCTGTCCTGTCCGCCGAATCTGTCGCCAAGCAAGGCCATGCAGTACATCAAGGGCAAAAGCTCGCGGAAGTTGCTGATGGAGTTCAAGCATCTGCAAAAAGAGTTCTGGGGTCGGCATTTGTGGGCCCGCGGCTACTTTGTGGCATCCAGCGGCAACGTGACTGACGAGGTGATCCAAGAATATATCCGCCAACAACAAGGCACTGAGCCTGACGATGGCGGCGACAATTTCCGCATTACCAAATCGTGAGCGCAGGACTTCAGTCCGTAGCCACGATTCTCCTCGAACCTACCGGCTTCAGCCGGTAGTAGTTCAGTTGTAGCCGTTTTGGAAAGTTTTAGGCAAGCAAATTCGCCACGGCGGATGCATCTCGTTCAGCATATTGACGTTGCGCGGGCCGACCTGAAAGCAACCTTGATGCCAGTTTGAAGCTGGCTTCCACAGATCGAGTAACCGGCCCTGTTGAATGTCAACCGCGATGCAGCGTCGGTGTGTCAGACCGACGCGCGCAAGAGTGCGGCCAAGAGGTGCTGTCTAAACTTCCCGATTTTGAAGTAAGCGTCCGCCGGATCCCGTACTTGTCAGGTCGCGTAGATTGAGTGCCGGGCACGACACTCTTTGGGAGACGCGCGATGGGGCGGCCTGCCAGCGACCTGGATGATTACTTGGAATGGCAGCAGCGGCTGGAGAACCAGCAAGCAAGTGGTTTGAGCATCGACGACTTCTGCCTGCAAGAAGGCATTTCCAAATCTACCTTCTACCGTTGGGCTGATCGACTTCGCCAAGGCATCCCGGAGTCGATCGCCGGCGAACACGTCGATCGAGAAAAGATCGAGTCGGGCAAGGTGGCCTTTGTGCCGATCACGCTCAAAGCGTCTCCGGTCGAAATCGAATTGCCGAATGGAGGCATCGTACGACTGCCCCTGGGTGTTGGAGAGTTGGTGCTCGTGGAAGTCATCCGTGTCGTGGGCACGTTGCGTCCCTGGAAAGCGTCCCAGTCATGACCAACTATTCCGACGTGCGGATCTTCTTGTGCACAACCCCCACCGACATGCACTACAGCTTCGATCGCTTATTGGGTCGAACGAGGGAGATCTTTGAGCAAGATCCCTTGGACGGTCACTTGTTCTTGTTCGTGAACCGGAATCGCGACCGTCTGAAGCTCTTGTTTTGGGACCAGGACGGTTTTTGCATTTTCTACAAGCGTCTGGAGCGGGGTACGTTCCAACTGCTGACGACCGCCGACGCGCAAGGCATGGAGCTCACCTATGCTCAGCTGGTCCGTTTGCTGGGCGGACTTGATTTGGCGACCGGACGCCGACGAAAGCGGTATCGTCGAACCGCGTGAATACAGAGCGAAAGCTTTCGTATTCCGGCGAGTCTTTTCGCAGCGGTCGGTGTTTCATCCAGCATCATGAGCAGGGATGCCACTTCTTCTCCGCCGGCTGCTTGGCAAGTCGATCCCACGACGCTGCCGGATGACGCAGCGGTGCTCAAGTCGCTCGTCGCGCAGTTGTTCGCTGAGTTGCAGAGCCGAGACTGTCGCATCAGCGATCTGGAGCATCGCCTGTCGCTGCTCTTGCGGAAGCTGTACGGCAAGAAGAGCGAGAAGTTCGATCCCCGGCAGACTTCCCTCTTCGACCTCGCCGCTGCAGCGGAAGACCAGGCCGCCCTCACTGAGCAGGCCACACCAACTGCCGCTGGCGACAATGCTCCCGATGAGGCGCCTGCCGCGACATCCACAACGAAACAGCGACCTGGCCACGGCCGGCGGCGATTACCCGATCAACTGCAGCGGCGCGAGGTCCTGCACGATCTGACCGACCCCGAGAAAGAAGCTCTGGGTGGTGCCGCGAATCTGGTGGTCATCGGCCGGGAAGTGACAGAGCAGCTGGAGTGGGAGCCGTCTTGCCTGTACGTCATCCGGCACGTGCAACTGACCTATGCCCGCCGGCAGCTACTGCCGGAAAGCGGGCTGACGCTGGCTGAGCAGAACGTCGTTACCGCCTCCAAGCCGCCACAACCGATTGCCGGTGGCCTGCCAGGAGCGGGGCTATTGGCTCAGGTACTGACCAGCAAATACGCCGACCACATTCCGTTAAATCGCTTCCAGCGCATCTCGGCGCGCCACGGCGTAGAGCTATCCCGCCAGACGACCTGCGGCTGGGCCATGCAGTGCGCCGATCTGTTCTACCCGCTCTATGAGTTGATGATCGCAGAGGTGCTGGCGTCGTACGCGGTCAACGCGGACGACACCACGGTCAAGATCCGCGACGCCCAGCGAAAGTTGAAAAGCACGGGCTACTTCCACACGTACGTCGGGGATGTGCGCCATCCGTTGATCGTGTTTGACTATACCAGTGGTCATGGGCGAGACGGGCCAAAGAACTTCCTACGGAACTTTCGGGGGTACTTGCAAGCCGATGCAGCGCCAATTTACGACGGCTTATTCAATCATCCACGGCAGTTGATCTTGGAGGTCGGCTGTTGGATGCATGGACGGAGGAACTTCTTTGAGGACCGCGCCACGGATCGTCCGCGTGCCGAATTGGTGCTAGCCCGGATTGGGCAGTTGTACGAGGTCGAGCGTGAGCTCAAGGCGCACTGCGCCGACGAGTGGCGCGACTTGCCACGTGAGGAGCTGGAAGATCGCATCGCCGACGTGCGCCAGCAGCGCTCGGTGCCGGTACTGACCACGCTGCACGCCTGGCTGGAAGCGGAAAAGCCCAAGCTCCTGCCCAAAGCAGCGCTCCGCGGGGCGATGGATTACCTGCTCAATCACTGGCAGGCGCTGGTGCGATACACCACCGACGGCGCACTGGCGATCGACGATGGCGGAGCCAAACGCGCGCTGCGTGGTCTGACGATCGGCAGGAGGAACTGGCTTTTTTGCGGCAGCGAACGAGGCGCCCGGGCCGCCGCCGTTCATTTTAGTCTCATCGCCAGTTGCCACCGCCACGGCCTGGATGCCTTCGCTTATCTGCGGGACGTGCTCACGCGGCTTCCGCTACTCGGTCTCGCTCCGTCCCGCGACAATCTTCGTCTCTTGCTCCCCGATCGCTGGGCGAAGCAATAACGCCTGCAACCTGCTTGAGCAATGCAACGAAACCCATGGGATCCGGCGGACGCTTACATTTTGAACACGTTTTCGGCACTTTGATTGATGAGATGAGTTTTTGGCAACGCTTGCGTCTGAAGTCCTTTGGCCGCAGGACTTGTCATAGCAAGTGCCGGCAAACGAACCATTTCCGGCACCGCGTTCCAATCCTGCCACCCTACCTGCAGCGATTTTTACGGGCTTAATGATTTGACCCGTCGGCGCGAAGCACTCAGCGATCCGGAAATCGAGACCAAACTGCCCGGCGACGGTCGGAAGAGGAGGATGCCCACCAACCGAGATTCACGAGGTTTTGGTCAGGGCAACAATGAACCCGACGACGCCAAGGACTATGAGCGTAACAAGGCAGATGATCGCGACCCTCCACCAAAGCGGCTCGTCCACTGCTTTGTGCCGGAGTTTATAACCTGCGCTGATGCCCCAGCTTACGAAGAGGATGATCACCAGGTCATGAGCCTTGTCGTGATAAATGAAATGCCGACACATGACATCTATGATAAGTGCGACGGTGATGAAAGCGAAGGCCAGCGTGCCGGCTTCATACGTGACAGCCGTTGTCCGCTCGTCTACTTTGACGCTTTGGTGAGTGTTCACGGCTTTTCCTCCAGAAAGATACAGATCTTCGACCCGCTTGTCCAAGCGTCGAGCCAGCGTCAGAGCGAGCAAGGCGGAAGGATTGTATTGGCCGGTCTCAATGGAACTAATGGTTTGGCGAGTCACTCCTGCCAACAAACCGAGTTGCTCTTGCGAGAAACTTTTCTCTGCGCGAGCGACTTTCAGGCGGTTACAAAGGCGGGCCTGTAATTCTTTTTGTGTCAGGCGAGCAGGGAACGTCATTTGCTTGCTATGCCGGGCATGCGGCCCTCGTAGAGGATGGCGAAGTGGTTGAGGGCCGCTTTCCAATGATGGATTGGCATGGTCCACTTTTTCGAGGCTTCGTGAATCGCCATGTAGACAATCTTCAAGGCGGACTCCTCGTTGGGATAAATCTTGCGGTTTCGCGTGAACTTGCGAATCACGCTGTTGACGGATTCGATCGCGTTGGTGGTGTAGATCGCTCGACGGATCGGCGCGGGGAAGTCAAACAGCGTGACGATGTCGGTCCATTTAGCGCGCCACATCTTCGTGATGGTCGGATACTTTGCGTCCCAGGCTTGAGCAAAAGCGTCGAGAGCGGACTCGGCTTCGAGAAGGGTCGCGGCCTGGTAGATTCTCTTCAGGTCGGCAATCACCGCCTTGCTGTCCTGGGTGCTCACGTAACGAAGCGCCGCGCGCACCAGATGCACGATGCACAGCTGCACCTGGGTTTGAGGATAGGCCGCGTGAATCGCTTCGGCAAAACCCGAGAGGCCGTCGATGCAGGCCACGAAGATATCGGCGAGGCCGCGGTTCTTCAGATCGGTCAGGCAAGCGAGCCAGAACTTGGCCCCTTCGCTCTGGCCGAGCCACAGTCCCAGCAACTCCTTGTGTCCTTCAAGATTCACGCCCAAAGCCACGTAAATCGTGTGCTGCGAGACGCGACCATTCGCGCCGCGCACGTGCACGACGATGCCGTCGAAGTACACGATCGGCCACAGCGCGTCGAGCGGCCGCGTGCGCCAAGCAGTCACTTCGGCGTCGAGGTCGGTGGTGATCTCCGAGATCAGCGTGGCCGAGACTTCCACGTCGTACAGTTCGCGGACGATCTCTTGAATGTCACGCGTGGTCATTCCCTTGGCATACAACGCGAGGATCTTTTCGTCGAAGCCCGGCACGCGTCGCTGGTGCTTGCCGATCAATTGCGGCTCGAAAGTCCCGTCACGATCGCGGGGCGTGGCGATGGTCAGCTCGCCCACGTCGCCTTGCACCGTTTTTTGCGAACGCCCATTGCGACGGTTGGGCTTGGATCGCTTGGCCAAGCTCGCCAGCGGCGGCTCGGCCCCGTTCGACGGCACCGCCCGCGGTTCGCCGCCAGGGGACACCGCCTTGCGCCCCAAATGAACATCCATCTCGCTGTCGAGCATCCGCTCCAACGCCGACTTCATCATCAGTCGCATCAAACCATTGAGGTCCTCGGCCGTCCTGGCCTGACCCGCAATCTCGCTTGCTAGCTGCTCCGCCCGCGTGCGTAAAGAATCATCCATGTGTCAATCTCCTCATCAGGAAAGGGTGACAAAAACTACCCATTCCTGCTAGCTGACACAAGATTCCTTACAGGCCCAATGTTGGCCCGACGCGTCGGATCGAGGCATGTCATGCCCGCGGAATGGCTTGCTTCAGCCCGCGTTGCACCGCGTCGAAGATCGTCGTGACGGCCTCGATCATCTGCTTTTCGTTGGCCCGCCCATCGGGATTATTCCAAAAGACACTCAGCGTGTACCAGCGGCCGTCGCGGTTGGTGAGCAGCCAGTTGCCGGCAAAGAGTTGGTCTTCCGACCCGCCCTTGAAACCCACGTACGGCCATTTGGCCGGATCGTGCGGCAGCTTGGGCTCGACCGCCAGCACGCCGCGCAGCAAATGCGCTGCCTCGTCGGCGCTGGTGTTCGACTTCAGCCACGCTAGGGCGCGGGCCATGTCCTGCGGCGTGGCATACCACTCAGAAGCGTCGTAGGCAGCCGAATCGAAATCCAACGCGTCGTAGCCGGGCGGGCCGCTGAAGTGCCGGGCCAGGTATTTGCGGCGGCCGGCTTCGTCGAGCTTGTTGTACTTGCGGCCGGGCAAGCCCAACTTGCGATCGCGCAGCATCGTCATTTCGCGCGTCGACAGCAGCGGGCGATTCCACTCGGGATGAGCGTGTCCCATGACCTGCACCTGTTGTTCGACGCGTTCGCGGCCCAGCAAGTACAGCAAATGATCCGTCGCCGTGTTGTCGCTGATCGAAATCATCTTCAACGCCAGCGTATTGAGCGTTACTGGCGAACCCATCGGCCAGTCGGCCATCTCGCTGTGCGGCGGACCCACCAGGGTCTTTTCCAGCACCATCACGTTGTCCAGGCCGCGGCGATCGGCGTTCATCTCATCGGCCAACGTGCTCAGGATATACAGCTTGAAGCTTGAGCCGATGGCGAAACGCTCGTCGGCGCGCACGCCGTACAGTTCGCGCGGCTGGTCGCCTTCGATTTCGCAAAACAAGAAGCCGCTGTGCCCCGCCAATTTGGACAGCGCCTGCTCGGCAACGGCATTCACGTCGATCGCAGGCGCCGCTTCGGGCTCGGCACAACATACCGCGGCGGCGAGCAAGATCACCGATGGGCTCATGGTCGATTTCTCCGATAGGCGAGGCGGATTCGCACATAGCCGACACCGAAGGCGCACCGGCGGCTATCAGAGTATAGTGCGCGATGGCTTCCGCGCGTCACGATCGCCACGCACGGGCGAGACTCGCGCCGTCGTCAGAAGTCGTACCACAGGCCGAAACCGACGTGCTGTTCGAACAAGTTGTAAAACTCGTACTGCGAGCTCTGGCCGTTGATGTACTGCACGCCCAGGCGAAAGGTGTGCATGGCCGCGCCGCCGCGCCATTGCCAACCGGTCTGCACGACGAAGTACCCGCCGTATTTCAATTCTTGCCGCAGATCGCCGTACGCCGCCAAAAACGGCGCACCGTGACGGACCGGGGGACTATAGTCGAAGCCAAACTGGAATTCGCCCGGCTGTGCTCCGCCGCCGACTCCCGGGGCATAGTCGAACTCGGCGAACAGCCGCAGTGCTTCGCTATACCAGTAGCCGACTCCGAACATTAGGGAGTCACGCACATAATTGATACGTTTGATCCCGGGGTGCCGAATCATGTACTCGTCGCCCAGATGCGCGCTGACGTGGTAGTAGCCCGTCTTGAACTGCCAGGGCCCGACGCAGTACGTGACCGGCACGCCGATGCGATAGTCGCATGACACCAGCGGAGAACTCGGCTCCGCCGGCTGCAAGCGGGGCAGGGCGGCGCCTTCCAAATCGACTTCGAAGCCCTCGGGTCGGTACGCGGTCCGTGTGCCGTAGCGAATGAGCGAGAATCGTGCACCGAGCGTTGCATCCCAAATCGTACCGTACGGCGCCTGGCTGCCGGTTGCCAAGGCAAACCTTGGTTCCTTGACCCCGGCGAGGTACGACCGCCAGATCAATCCCTCCGGCATGGCCTGCCATTCCCACGGCAGCCCGGCGCTGGGCGTATCCCACGGATCACGGCGCTCGCCGAAAACCGGCGCGGGGTAGGCCGGTGGCGCCACGGGCGGATAGGGCGACGCCGGACCCGGTCCGGAACTGGCCCAAGGGGCCGACATCGCGGAGTCCTCGGCCGGTGGTAAATCCTCGACGAACGAATTGAACGACGGTCCCGGACTAAAGCGGCCATCCGGCGGCGCGGGCAATGTCGGCGTGGGCGGCGGCGGCAACGGCTCGATCGTCTGGCCGTGGGAAACGCTCGCCGCAACGGCCAAAAACAGAACCGGCAGTAGCACGCGCAGCAAGGGAACGGCAACTCGGCGGATGGTTCGGCTGGGCATCGAGCGGAGGGGGTGACGAGGGAGGCGATCGAGCGGAAGGGACTGCAGGCGGGGCGGTGGCATGAGAATACGTCACCACACCGATTATCGGCACACGCTGCAAAGCATCCGCACGTGCGAAAGCATGAATTCTCGCTAATGTCCTCGCCACGCATCACACTGGACAAGCCGGGCTGCCAATGCAGCGCCGTGAGGCCGCCGCGCGCGATGATCCAACACGTTGAGCCTGCCGCCGAGTCGCTCTCGCCGCGCTACCATGCATTGGTCTGACGTGTGAACAGTCGCCACAGGCCGCACGGGCTGTTTGTTCCGGCGCGACGCCCTAGCCGGCAAAGTTTGCCAGGTTGGGCCGAGCGTCCCTGCGAGCAAATCGCCCTGGCCGACCAGCGCGTCATCGTCAGCACTGGTACCGTTGTCACATTCGGCACGGCAACTCATCTTGCCGCGGGCCTGGGCCCGGCGAACAATGGTCTCTCAGCGGAGCCACGACGAGATCATGCCCTAGATTTCATGGGGAAACGCCTTCGCGGGAGTCCACTAATCGGCTCCCCAATTTCAAACCACGCCAGGGCCAGAAAAATGACCGTGCGCCTCGATACGTTGGAAATGACGCCCGACCAATACGAATCCGCCTTGGAATGCGTCCGACGGCTGGCGTACGAGAAATGGCTTGATGCGGGCGGCCCCACCGACAGCGGCGACGACTTCTGGCTGGACGCGGAGCGCGAGTGGATCGAGCACTACTATGTGCCGCCCCGTAGCACGGTGACCACGCCCGCCGACGGACAGAACTAGGCTCGTCGCCCGAGCAGCATGCCCGCGCCTGGCGTTCAACCTGATCGCCGTGCTCGATCCTAGCCGCTACTGGGCCTTGCGCACCGCCAAAGTGTCCGGCGCGCGTTTCACTGCACGCGCGTGAATGTGTTCTCGCGGAATCTGCAGGGTACCCCAGAGCTGCATGCGTTTTCAACCGCAGGCCATGCAGCCCTTGTCGCGGGGGCGCGAAAGCGATAAACTTTAGGATTAAATCTCACGGTCTGGGCGTGCCGAGAGCGTGTCTCTTACTGGCGGTGAAATGCGATGAAAAACGACATCCATCCCGAATACTTCGTGACGATGGTCAAATGCGGCTGTGGCAATACGTTTACCACGCGCAGCACCCGTCCGGAGTTGAAAGTCGATATCTGCAATGCGTGCCACCCGTTCTATACCGGCAAGTTGAAGTTCGTGGATACGGCCGGCCGCATCGAGAAGTTCAAGAACAAGTTTGCCAGCACGGGCTATGCGAGCCTGAAGCGCGGCAAGAAGGCGTCGGAAGCACCTGCCGAGGCCAGTTCCGACACCTAGCGACGCCGCATACCCATGCCAGGCCGCCCAGCGCGACAAACGACCGTCGCGCGGACGGCTTTTCTGTTGGTTTGGCACTGTGGCGTTCGGTTTGCAATTAGCATATTCCAAGGATGGGTTTCTATCGCCGGCGCCGATTCAGCAAGAGGACGTGATCCATGGCGTTGCGCGAAATGCTCGAAGAGAAGCTGGCCCGCTTCGAAGAATTGGAACGGCAGCTCGTCGATCCCGACGTGCTGAGCAATCCAGGACTTGTTGCTGTCGCTGCGCGCGAACACGGCACGCTGGGCCGACTGGCAAAAAAATATCGTCGCTTCAAATCGCTCAATCAGCAGATCGCCGACACGCAGGCGATGATCGAAGGCAAGGACGTCGAGCTGCGCGAAATGGCCGAAGCGGAACTGCCCGAGTTGCGCCAGCAGCGTGAAGATGTCTGGGACGAGCTGTTGGAAATGACCATCGGGGGCGAGGACTCGCAACGCTCTCGCGTGGTCGTGGAAATCCGCGCCGGCACCGGCGGCGACGAAGCGGCCCTGTTCGCGCGCGATCTGTACGAAATGTACAAGCACCATGCCGAAGCCAAGGGCTGGAAAGTCGAAGTGCTGGACCTCAACAGCACCGAGCTGGGAGGCTTCAAGGAAATCATCCTGGGCATTGAAGGCGAGGGCGTCTATCGCGAGCTGCAATATGAAAGCGGCGTCCATCGCGTGCAGCGCGTGCCCGAAACGGAAACCAAAGGCCGCACCCACACCTCGGCGGCCACCGTGGCGGTGCTGGCGGAGCCCGAGGACGTGGAAATCGACATCAAGCCCGAGGATTTTCGCAAAGACATTTTCTGCGCCAGCGGGCCCGGCGGACAGCACGTGAACAAGACCGCGTCGGCCATCCGCCTGACGCACCTGGAAACCGGCATCGTCGTGCAGTGCCAAGACGAAAAGAGCCAACACAAGAACTTTGCCAAAGCCCTGCGCATGCTCAAGACCCGGCTCTATGAAGCCAAGCGGCAGCAGGAACACGATAAGCGGGCCAGCGAGCGAAAGACGCTCGTCGGCTCGGGCGATCGCAGCCAAAAGATTCGGACATATAACTTTCCCGAAAACCGAGTGACCGACCACCGTATCAATCTGAGCCTGTATCGGTTGGATTCAATCTTGGCCGGCGACGTGCAACCGCTGACCGACGCGTTGATCGACTACGATCGGCAGCAGCAGCGCCAGGCAATGGGCACCGTGGAATAATCGCCGGATCGACGGAGGCCAATGCGGCGTCCAGCGGATCCATGTTCCCTTGAGTGTCGCAGTTCACAAACCATTACGCGAGTGTCCCCATGGCCGAGGCCTGGACAATCGGACGCCTGCTCGGTTGGACGGCCGACTACCTGGCCGAGCACGGCTCGGACAGTCCTCGCCTCGAGGCGGAAGTGCTGCTGGCACACGCGCGCGGCTGCAAACGGATCGAGCTTTATACAAGTTTCGAGGATCCGGCCGACGATGCGCTACGCACCAGATTTCGCGGCCTGGTAAAGCGGCGTGCCGAAGGCGCTCCGGTGGCTTACCTGGTCGGGCACCGCGAGTTCTACTCGCTCGACTTTCTGGTGACGCCCGACGTGCTCATTCCGCGACCGGAAACCGAGTTCGTCGTGCTCACGCTCCTGGATTTGGTCAAAGCGCTGCCGACGGACCGGGAGATCGCGATTGCCGACGTCGGCGCCGGTAGCGGCATCATCGGCATCACCGCGGCCAAACACATCCCGCGGGCTCGCGTCACGGCCGTCGACATCAGCCCGGCGGCGCTGGCGGTGGCGCGCGACAACGCCGCGCGAATCGTGGTGTCCGAGCGGATGGAGTTTATAGAGAGTGATTTGCTTGCCGCGGTCTCCACCGATCGGCAGTTCGACATCATCGCCAGCAATCCACCCTACGTTACCACGGCAGAACTGGCCGAATTGGCGCACGACGTGCGGCTGTATGAGCCCGAGTTGGCGCTTGCAGGCGGGGCCACCGGCACGGAGATCATCGAACGATTGATCCCGCAAGCGGCAACTCGGCTTGGTGCCGGCGGATCGCTCTTGTTGGAAATCAGCCCAATGCTACAACACAGAGTCGAAGGGCTGGTCGATGCCGATGGACGCTTCGAGCGCAGCACCACGGTCAAGGATATGGCCGGGCTGGCGCGGGTCGTCGTGGCGCGAAAGAAATCAGCGCGGCAGAGTACCTATCAAAGAGTCTCGATCAAGCTTTGGCCCATTTCGCTGCCACTCGACATCACAGGCGCACATGGACGTACTGCACATCACGGGTGGAATGGCGCTGCACGGCGAAGCGCGCAAGTGGTTCCAAGAATGCGGCGCTGCCGATCATGTCGGCTGCCATCCTGGCTGGCGAGACCGTGCTGTTGGAACGCGTGCCGAAGCTCGCCGATGTCGACACGCTGTCGCTCTTGCTCGGCCATCTGGGAGTTGAAGTCCAACGGGATGCCGCCGGAACGGTCCGGCTGGAAACCGTCGACCCGGCGCCGACCAAAGCCGACTACACTCTGGTGCGTCGCATGCGGGCCAGCTTCTGCGTGCTGGGACCGCTGCTGGCGCGGCGGGGCAGGGCGGTCGTGTCGTTGCCGGGCGGTTGCAACATCGGCACGCGGCCGGTCGATCTGCATCTGGCCGGATTGTCGGCCCTGGGGGCGGAGATCCGGATTAGCCACGGATATGTGATTGCCCACGCAAAACGGTTGCGCGGCGCAACCATCGATCTGGCCGGTCCTCACGGGCCGACAGTCACCGGCACTGCCAACGTGATGAGCGCAGCCACGCTAGCCCGCGGACGTACGGTGATCCAATCGGCCGCTCAAGAGCCCGAGATTGTCGACCTGGGCGAGTTCTTGATTGCGCTGGGCGCACGGATCCACGGACTGGGAACCGATACGATCGAGATCGACGGCTGCGAGTGGCTCGGCGGAGCAACGCACCGCGTGATCGACGATCGTATCGAGGCGGCAACGCTGCTGTTGGCCGCCGCGATCACCGGCGGGAAAGCCCGCATTCGCGGCGCCGTGGGGCGCCATTTGACCACCGTGCTCGATGTGCTCGTCGCCGCGGGGGCCGACGTGCGGTGTACTGACGAAGACGTCGTCGTTCGATCCCGCGGGCGCTCGACGCGCGATTCGTGTGACGGCCGGTCCCTATCCCGCCATTCCTACCGACTTGCAGGCCCAACTCATGGCGTTGGCCGCGGTGGCCGACGGGCACAGCCTTATCACGGACAACGTGTTTCCGGACCGCTTTCATCACGTCGCCGAACTGCAACGTATGGGCGCACAAATCGACCGGATTGGCCCCGTGGCCGCGGTCGAAGGCGTCCGTCGCCTGTCAGGGACTCACGTAGAAGCTTCCGATTTGCGCGCCAGCGCCGCCTTGGTTCTGGCCGCCCTGGTGGCCAAAGGCGAAACCACGCTCCACAATCTGCACCATCTCGACCGCGGCTACGAACGGCTCGATCAGAAGTTGGCCCAACTCGGCGCGTGCATCAAGCGACAGCCCGGGCGACCGCGAGTGCCACCAGGAATTTCTGCGCCCCGATGGGATTCACGAAACCTGCTGTGATCGACGCAATCCGGCGCATCACCGCGCGGCTGTGGCATCCGTCCAATGCGACAGAAAGGTCAAGGCCCTGCAGAGGAACTGATCTCGCTGCCCTTGCGCGTTGACATCGCTTGCCAGGCCTTCGGTTCAATCGATTCGTGCACGAAGCGTACTGAGCCGTCGGCCACGAGCACATTGACGCCACCGGGATGATGGCTTCGCGCAGCGCGCAGCCGTAGGCCGTGTATCGCCACTTCGAGCCTCCGCCCAACGGCGCTCCCATGCAGTCGGCCGTCCGCTGATTGGGCAAATAGGCGTGATTGTAGAGCGCACAGCGGTATTCTCCACTCGCCCAGGAGAAGCCGCGAGGATCCGACACATTCCACTGCGCGGAATTGTCGCAGCCGGCCGCGGTCAACGGTGCGCTGAAGGCGAACTTGTAGTCGATCTCGACGTCGTGGGTGATCGGCGTGCCCTTGGGGTTTCCCAGCAAACTTTCGGCAAAGAGCACCGTGTGGCTGGCGCCATCGGCAATTTGCGCCATGCGCGTGTGCGAGTTGACGTAGAACACGCCGTCGGTGTCGACCGGCGTTCCTCCGCCGTTGCCGGTGCCGGCGCAGGCGACGTAGTTTGTTGGCCCAAAGCCATTGGATACCGGCCGGCCGTGGTCGCTGGGGCACAAGAACAGCGGAACGACAAAGGCAACAGTGGCGGCGTTTTCCGGAGTCACTTCAAAGTTCAAGCCGTACAGCGGCAATTCCAAATGGAGCGAGTCGCGCAGGTTCCCTTCCTCCAAGTACGGCGTAAGATGCGCCAGCGAAGACCACCGATAGAACGTCCAAGGATGTGTCGGATGTCCTGGGTACTCGCGGGCCTCGGCGCCGACGGGAAACGCGCCTTGGGCATCGTGAAAGTGATGTGCCGCGATGCCAATTTGATGCAAGTTGTTCGTGCAAGAAGTACGTCGCGCACTCTGCGCGCCGATTGTACGGCCGGCAGCATCAGCGCCACCAGAATGCCAACGATGGCAATCACGACCAACAATTCAACGAGCGTGAAACCGCCGGTGCGCATCGGTTGGCATGATCGATGATTCTGCATGCTTCCATCCGCCGCCAAGGGGCTGCGCGCCGATTATTTTGCGCCGTTTTTTTGAACCAGGTCGAGGCGACAACATCCGAGGTCGAGCGACTTCATGTCTCCGAAGCGATCAATGCCGTCGGCAATCTCGGGATGCAGGGAATAGATGACGTACTTCCCCTGCTTTTGCGTCTGCACGACCTTGGCATAGCGCAACACGCGCAAGTGATGCGAGGCCTTGACGATGGGCATGCCCAATTCGGCGGCGAGTTGCGAGACATTTTGTGCGCTGCGCAACAGGCAAGTGACAATGCGGAGCCGGTCGGGATCGGCCAATGCCCTCAGACGCTCGGCGCATGCTTCATAGTCTCGCTCGCTCTGCATGGCGAGCTTCAGGCGGGGCGGCTGCGTCTTGCGTGATGCGCGAGTCATTTCGGGCGCTGTATCGAACCTGGCTTGAGGCTGAATCATATTATGCCCCTATCACCGCAAGATTGAAGCGCCCTTCATCACGGAGTCCGTTCGGCATCGTTAGCGCCTTGGTGCGGCCGGTGCAACTCGGCATCGGGTCGACAGGAAAAAATTCCGTCCAGGCGTCTTGCAATGGCCAGACTCATGCACTAACACTATTACAAACATGAGAATGTCCCGTCAAGTGCCGGATGTTTCCCCGCCACGACGCATGCCTCTGCGACCCCCGATTTGTCGACAAACTCCGATTCGCAGTGACGATTCCTCGCACAGCAAGGCTGCGCGTAATATTGTTTCACGCCACCATTGAAGAGACGCCCCGATGCAATTCCTGCCCCGCGCAACGAGCCGCCCGACTTCGACCAGCCGCAAGCGGATAAATCGTGCCAATTCACTGCGTCGCCGATTCGAGCCGTTGGAAGACCGCAAGCTGCTGTCGGCCAACGATCTATTGATTTCAACGTACGACGACACCGCCGGTATGAGCGTGCTGCGTTATGACGACACCTGGACGCCCGTCGCCGGCGGCGTGGCCACGAACGACAACGGACTGGGCGTGGCTCAAGGTCTGGTCGTGGCGCCCGACGGCATGTCGTTTTACGTCAGCAGCGACGCGTCGTTTCCGGGACAGGTCTTGCACTATGACATGGCGGGCAACTTTCTCGACGTGTTGGGCGCCAATGACGCCAGCCCGGTCGTGATTCAGACGCCAGGGGCGTTGGCCTTTGGCCCCAACGGCAACTTGTACGTCGCCGACCTGGGCACGTTCGGCATGTTTCCCGGCGGCCTGGCCATCTATCAGTTCGACACCAGTTCCGAGTCACAGCAATACCACGCCAGCGGCACGTACGATCTGGGATTCGCGCCCGGCGGATTGACCTTCGCTCCCGACGGCAGCGACGACCTGATCGTCGGCGACCTGAGCACGCAGGCAGTCCGGCGATTCCAAAGCACAACGACTTCGACGACGCTAATCGAGCCTGGCAGCGGTATCAATCCCTCGACAATCGTCGCCCGACCGAACGGAGACCTGCTCGTTGGCGACTTTGATTTTGGGGGTGAGCCTTTCGATCATCATCGCATCGTCCTTTACGACGAGAGCGCGGACACCTTCGACACGTTTATCAACCTGACGACTCCCGTAGGCACGGGAGCGTCGGCCGGCTACGCCCCGCAGCCGACCTCGCTGGCATACGACGAGAATGGCAACCTGTTGATTGGCGTGTCGCCCGATCACAATCTCAACGGCGCCGTGCTCAAGTACGACTTTGGCACCCAAGATCTCGCCACACTGATTTCCAACATTGGCACACCGACCGGCTTGGGGTTGATTCCTTCGGCAAACTCCACCGTGGCCGGGCGGTTCATTTTCTACAACAACTCGTACTGGGATAACAACAACGCGGCGATTCAGGTCACGAGTGGGGCGAATAACCATGACGACGATAACGATGCCATCGCCACCGACAAGTCGGCCTACCTCCCGGGCAGCGGCGCGTCCACCTGGGCCAACATCACCGGCTACGACAAGGGGATCAACGGCATCATGATCGACCTGTCGACCGGCGTGGACCACTCCGGGTTGACACTGGCCAACGTGGCTGCCAACTTCATCTTCAAGGTCGGTAACAACAGCACGCCGTCCGGCTGGGCCGTCGCTCCGGCGCCCAACGGACTGTCGGTGATTCCCGGCGGCGGCCTCGGCGGCACCGATCGGGTGGAAATCACCTGGGGCACCGGCGTCAACGGCATTTACGGGAAGTGGCTGGAAGTGGGCGTGCTGCCGACAGCTCAAACCGGCTTGGCCGATTCAGGACAAACCATCGATCCGGATGGTCCGGGCGTAGCCGGGGCGGTGGCGGTGGGCGACGTGTTCTTCTTCGGCAATGCCGTGGGCGGTTCGGGCGACGGCGACACGGTCGGGGCCGCGCCGACCAACACAGCCGACGAGTTGGGGCCCGCAACAATCCCAAGGGCTTCGGCAACTTCGCCCTGGTCGACTTCGTCTACGACTACAACAAGGATCGTCAAGTCAATACGGCCGACCAGTTGCTCAGCCGCAACAACGGCACCGGCTTCGGCACGCAGTTGGTGAAGATCAACATCACCGCCGGACCGTTTGCTCCGGAAGATGGCGGCGGCGACACGGGCATCGCTTCGGCGCTGGCGATGGCTGGCGACGCGTCCGCCGATGCGCTAGACGACTCGCCCTCGGTTTCTTCCATTGGCAGGCTCGTGGCGTTGACGCCGCGGCACGCTGCGACCTCGTTCTTCATCGACGTACCGTCCGGAGCAACCGAGTTCGCCTCGTTATTGCAAAGCGGGGCCAGACAGTCTCCGGACTCGCAAGTCCACGCCGGGCAGTCGGTCGACTTTGCCGAGGAAGCAACGACGCTGGACGACGACTTGTTGGCGATGCTCGTGGCGTTGCGATACTGAGCTTGTTGCGCCGACGCGATGGAACCCGCAGACCCTACCATCGAATCGACGCGCGACTCTCACGAGCGGCAGTTCCACACAGCGAGGTCCACACGGTGCAATGTGAAAATTGAGCTTCGACCGGATGGTTGCGCATTTGACCGCGCGACGGAACACTACCGGCCTTTCGCTCGGCAGAGGTCTCGCGCTGTCCAATATCGACAGGAGAATCGATCGCCAGATTTAGAACCAGCGAGGGTGAAGGGACTCGAACCCTCGGCCTCTAGCGTGACAGCCGCTCAGAAAGGCTCTCACTTGTCCGTAGAAACCACCTGTTTTTGCGAACGATAGGGGATTGTAGCAGCTTCGACCACGTTTGCAAACGTTTGCATTGAACTACGCGGAATCTCGGAAATTGTCAGTACTCCGAATCCGAAAGGAGTACATACTCCGCCCGTCATCTCGTTGCGCTTCGTGGCCTGCCTGGCTGGTCACACTTCGTGACTCAGCTCCGAACGGGTGTCGGTCCCGCAGCGTGCTCACGCTTCGCCGGCCGCGTCACGTTTTGTGACCTGGCGATCGGCTCGCCGGCCGGTCATGGCGGGGGCGCTGCTCGACGTGGCGGCACGGCGGCGCGTCGCATCGAGGGGTTTTCGGCAGGCGTTGTTGAAGCTCTTGCGCTGTGGTTTGACCAGCCGGCCGCAACCGCGCGAGCAAATCGCGGTGTGACGCGTCGACGGTTGGTGTCACAGTGGCGATGATCACAGCCGCTTGCCGAAGTGTCGCGACGTCCTGCGTGACCCCGCCACGCCAGGCTGCGTCACACGGAACGGGCGAGCATGCTACCAGCGGCGCTACCAGGGCGCCCCGTCGCCGTCGTCGATGCCCGCGGTCATCGCCAAGCCCAACGAGGCTGCCGGCGGACCGCCCCGCCAACGTCGACGATGCTGCAGCATCGTCAACCGCGGCGTTTGCGGATCCCCAGGGCGCACAGCGCGTGATGCTTGTCGGGCGGCGCCAACTCCTCGGCGACGGCCCATTTGAAAATGTGGCGCAGTCGGTTGACCTGGCGATTGATGACCTCGCGTGACCAGCCGGCAATGGCCTTGCCGTGGCGGTCGGTGTAGCCCGTGATCATCAGGTTGCGTACGGCCTTGAGCTTTTGCGGTCCGAAGTCGCAAACGGGCTCTTCGTCGTACAGGAACAGCAGCGCCTTGATGGCGGCTTTGAAGTTACTCACTTCGCCGGTCAGTCGGCCATCCTTGCGGTAGTGCTTTACCGCGTGCTGCAAGAACAGGTCGGCCAACTCGATGATCGTCAGGTCGCTCGGCGAGGGTGGCGGCGGTTGGCCGTCGTTGGCTGCCAATTCGGCGATCTTCTGCGCGTACTTTGCCTTGCTGGCGGGCGTGCCGTGTTTGCCAAGATAGAAGGGCTTGCCGGCCAGCTTGACGTAGGCCAGGCCGCGGAGGCTTTGTGCAGCAGGTAGCCGGGGATCCGTCGTGGAGCCATGGCGGCGCGCCTTTCTGATCGCTCGGGCGTAATGTACGCCTTTGCTCAAAAACAGGCCGCGCTGCCGACCGACGGCAGGTAAATCTAACGCGAGATTTCGGCGGGACTTAGAAAGCGAGGGTGAAGGGACTCGAACCCTCGGCCTCTAGCGTGACAGGCTAGCGCTCTAACCAACTGAGCTACACCCCCGAGTCCTCGACGCGGCCGCACGCTCGGGCTCAGCCCACGATCGTACGTCCCCAAATTGGGTCGAGACATGGAATTATAGCTCCACTAGTGGGGCTCGCAAGGGGATCCAAAGCGGCCCGCATCGCAGGCGGGGCACCCTCGCGCCGGACGAAGATCCTCAACGTAGTCTCGACTGTGTGGACCGTTGCGGCCTCCACGCTGGCATTGGAGCATATGTCATGGCGGGAGCGGATCGCCGGCTGCTTGCAATCACTGAATTGCCAGGGTTCGCGCGGGAAAGCATGGATTGCGCCTCGTATCTCCGCGCGATCAAAGAGACCCGGCATGGTTCCCTTGCGGCGCACGGTCGGCTCGGGGGCGCCTCGCGGGTCGGCTCGCCTGGGTTGAACCGCCTACTCGTCAGCGCTCGTTCCGAATGTGCGGATTGATCCGCCAGGTCGGCGTTTCCCCGTGGTTTGGCCGGCTTGTCTTGGGCAGAACGGCCAGTTTTTCCGTGATCGTAACCTAGTATTTGCGCAGAGTCGCAGTCAGCGGAATTGGTACTGCCGTCCATCGCAAGACCGATCTGGATCCCCGTAGACTCGCCGTTGTACTACTGGATGAGACTCGTTTCTCACGCGATTTGAATCCGCAAAGGTTGTGAAACTCACGATGTCCTTCAACCAGTTTTATCGCACAGTGCTTCAGCGCTTGGAGAGCCTGGACTTCAATCAGGTGGCCCTGCTCGTGTTGGTCATCGTGGGGTTTGGGTTCTACTGTTTGCGAGGCTTCGGCTCGCGTCACGACTATTAGCATCCGTTTCGTGGGACAATTTGTTGCGGGGCAATCCCGCTTGGCTTGAGGGGACACGCAAGCGTGTTGGGGCAGCCCGGAATCAATGACACCGTTTAGACAAGGAATGTACGAGTAATGGAATTCCCCTACGAGATTCCCCTGCCTGTGGCACTGTCGGTCATCGCGGTATTGGGTTACCTGGTGGGACGAACGTCTCGCGCCAATGCCTTGAACGAAGCGGACAAGGCTCGTCGCGAGTTGCGGCGCGCCAAAGCCGTGGCGAAAGAGCTGGAGCAAATCGCCGAAGGCGTGCGCAAGCAATTGGCTTCGCACCATATGAGCGTGGCTCGGTTCAAAGACCGCGTGAGCGAGTTGTCGGGCCAGGAGAAAGGGGCCGCCTGGATGGATCTGTGTCGCGAAACCGAGCAGATCCTCAAACCCACGCTGCGCCTGGCAGAACAGATCTCTCGGGCCTACGACGAGATACGCCAACAAACCAACCACCTGATGTCGTTCACCGAAGTGCGCACCGACCCGTTGACCCGGGTGAGCAATCGTCGCGGACTGGATGAATCGCTGGAGTCGATGTTC
Organism: uncultured Planctomycetaceae bacterium; assembly: GCA_963779015.1. Lineage (GTDB taxonomy): Bacteria > Planctomycetota > Planctomycetia > Pirellulales > PALSA-1355 > JTS-RE94. Next base: position 235,804 of record CAVZWY010000029.1, read on the forward strand.
GCCCTGCTGGAGCGGTACGATCAGCCCTTCGCGCTGGCGATATTCGACATCGACCACTTCAAGCAGGTCAACGACACGAAGGGACACTTGCAAGGCGATCGCACGCTGCAAGCAGTGGCGCGCATTTTGGACGACACGGTCCGCGACACCGACATCGTGGCGCGGTATGGCGGCGAAGAGTTCGTCGTGGTCATGTCACACACCACCATGGAAAACGCCTGCCAGTTCGCCGAGCGCGTACGCACGCTCGTGGAAAGTAATCTCCAATTGACCATCAGCGGCGGTGTCACCCAGGCGATGGAAGGCGACAATCCGCAAACCCTGCTATCGCGGGCCGATGCGGCGCTCTATAGCAGCAAGGCCGCGGGACGGAATCGCATCTTTTATCACACCGGAGCCGAGATCGAGCCGGCCGCCGGGCAGTTCGAATTGGTCGAGGCGACCGGCTAGCAAAGCCCTGGTGAAACGCGGGGTTTTGTCGCTCACGAAGACGCTGCCACCTAGGACGGATCGGACCCTGTAAAGCCGGGCATTCTGGCTTCGCTCTCGCGCAATCGCGTTGACGGATCGCTCACCAAGATTTAATATTCCTTTGGACCGCGCGAACGTTTCGACGGACGCGGTGACGGCCCGCTCCACGTCCTTTCGGAGGGTACGTATCATGCCGCTTTTCGAGGTCGAGACCGACAGTCATATCATCATCACCTGGGCGCCCGACGAGGATGCCGCGACGGAAGTCGTCAACGACGCCTACCCGGCGGATCGTGTGATTCGACTGACCAAGCGTCCGCGCGACACTTGGGTGATTTCCAAAAGTGCCTTAGGCATTGCCTCCGCGACCGACGACGTGTGCTCGACCGCGCGCGACTGTCTGGCCAAGGCATCCGGCGATAAGGTCCACGCGATCCGCCTCTACATGCACGAAACCGGCTCCGATCTGGAGCGATCTCGAAAAGTGATCGAATCGAACATGGTCATGGGCTGGTAGAGCGCCCGGATCAATCGCTACCGCTTCCTCGCAACAACGTTGCGCAACCGCGTGCTAGTACGCGATCCAATCGTGTTGTACACCAACACGAATCACGCCACGGCGCCCTGATTTGACATGGCGCGCGCCGTCAGATTATCGTACCCATCTGACGTTGTTGATCCGATGTTGGGCGAGGGTGCCGATGGTGCGTCACATCGCAGGATGGCTTGTGGTGGTGGTGTCGGTCGTCGATGCGCGCGGCGCAGACGTCGACTTCGATCGCCACATCGTTCCGATCCTCGTACGGCACTGCGCTGCCTGCCACAACGGCAGCGATCCGGCCGGCGGGCTGGATTTGTTGCGTCCCGAAACCGCGCGGGCGGGCGGCGACAGCGGATCGCCGGCCATCGTGCCTGGCGATGTTCAAGAAAGCTATCTCGTCGAACGCGTTGGCGCGGGCGACATGCCGCCGGCAGGCAAGGGCGAGCCGGTCTCCGCGGCGGAACTGGCGCAACTCGAAAGCTGGATCGAGTCGGGCGCAAGCTGGCCCACAGGTCGCGTGCTGAGCCCCTTCGAGTTCGCGACCGAATCGCGCGCCGGACTCGACTGGTGGTCGCTTGGCCCGCTTCGGAGGGCGCCGGAACCGGTTGTTCAACACGTTCAACGGGTGCGCACTCCCATCGACGCATTCGTGCTCGCGCGGTTGGAATCAATCGGGCTGACGTTCGCGGAAGACGCCGATCCGGCCACGCTGATTCGCCGCGCGACGATTGATCTGACCGGCTTGCCTCCGACGCCGGAAGAAGTCCAGCGGTTTGTCGCGGATCCGTCGGACGAAGCCTATGAGCGTCTCATCGACCGGCTGTTGGCGTCGCCCCGTTATGGCGAGCGCTGGGGGCGGCACTGGCTTGACGTGGTGCGTTTCGCCGAAAGCAACGGCTACGAAACCAATACGCCGCGTCCCAATGCGTGGCCCTATCGCGATTGGGTGATTCCGCGCTCAACGACGACGTCGACTATCGCCGGTTCGTGCTGGCGCAACTTGCCGGTGACCAGGTGGGCGTGGACGCGGCGACCGGTTTTCTCGTCGGCGGCGCTCACGACACCGTGTCGAGCCCCGACATCGAGCTGACGCTGCAACAGCGGATGAACGATCTCGATGACATGATCGTCACCACCAGCGGGGCGTTTCTCGGTCTGACCGTGGGCTGCGCGAAATGCCACGACCACAAGTTCGATCCGATTGCCCAGCGCGATTACTATCGCCTGCAAGCAATCTTTGCCGGCGTGCAACATGGCGAGCGCGAGCTGCGCACTGGCGACTGGCCCCGCATCGAGCGGAAGCGGAACGAGTTGCAGCACGAGTTGGCAGCCGTTCGCCGCCGGGCGGACGCCCTGTGGATGAATTGCCAGCCTTTGGCACAAACCAGCGGCGCGATCGATGGCGAATTGCGGCCCTCGGTGCGTGCTACGATCAACGTCGACCGATTTGCGCCGATCACGGCGCGTCTGGTTCGCTTCACGGTCCTGGCCACCAATCAGGCGGAGCCATGTCTCGACGAGCTGGAGGTATACACCGCAGGAGATTCTTCCCAAAACGTAGCCCTGGCCGAGCATGGCGCGCTCGCCACGGCGTCGAGCGTGTATGCCGGCGGCACGACGAAGTTGCACCGTCTGGACCACATCAATGACGGTCGATATGGTAACGGCCGCAGTTGGATTTCGGCCGAACCCGGTGCCGGTTGGGTACAAATTGAATGGCCCGAGCCGGTGCAGGTGGACCGCGTCGTGTGGGCTCGCGACCGGGAAGGGAAGTATCGCGACCGATTGCCCACGCGTTACCAGATTGAGATTGGCACCGACGGCAGCGATTGGCAAGTTGTCGCGACGAGCGACGATCGGCAGCCGCCCTCCGAGAAGCCGCCGGCGAGCGATGTACCGTCGGAAGAGGGCCTGCCCCGTGAGGTGGCCGAACAACTGCAGCAGTATCGGCAGCAGGCCAGCGATTTGGAGCAGCAGGTCAAATCGCTGGCGCCGCGAAAAGTTTACGCCGGCACGTTCAAAACGCCCGCAGCAACCCATGTGCTGTATCGGGGAGAGCCGTTGCAAAAGCGCGACGAGATTGGTCCTGGCGCGATCACGGCGGTGGGCGCGTCGCTGGCTTTGGCGGCCGATGCGCCGGATGCCAAGCGCCGCACGGCGCTTGCGCAGTGGATCGGCAGCGAATCGAATCCGCTGACGTCGCGCGTGCTGGCAAATCGCGTGTGGCACTATCATTTCGGCCAAGGACTGGTGGCCACGCCCAGCGATCTCGGTTGGGGAGGCGGGCAGCCGTCGCATCCTGCGTTGCTCGACTGGCTGGCTGGCGAGTTCATGCGGGGCGGCTGGCGCCTCAAGGCGCTGCACCGGCTGATCATGCTCTCTAGCGTGTATCGCCAGGCGAGTCGCTCGAGTGGTTCGGGCGCCGCGGTTGACGCAGGCAATCGGCTGCTGTGGCGCTATCCACCACATCGCCTGGAGGCGGAGGCCATTCGCGACGCCATATTGCAAACCAGCGGCGTGCTGGATCTCCGCATGGGCGGTCCGGGCTACGACGTGTTCGAGCCCAACGACAGCTATGTCAAGGTGTTCACACCCAAACAATCGTTTACGGCGGCCGAGTGGCGGCGGATGGTGTATCAGAACAAGCCGCGGATGCGCGAGGACGCCACGTTTGGCGCGTTCGATTGTCCGGATGCGAGTCAGGCCGTGCCGCGGCGAAATGTTTCCACGACTGCCCTGCAAGCGCTCAATCTGCTGAATGGCCCATTTGTCGTCCAGCAAGCCGACAAGCTCGCCGAGCGACTGCGGATGGAAGCGGGCGAAGAAGTTGATCGCCAAATCGAGCGGGGGTTCCAACTCGCCTTCGGGCGCACTGCCGACGAGCAGGAATTCGCGGCGGCGCGGGACCTGGTCCGGCAACATAATCTGGCGGCGCTCTGCCGAGCGTTGTTCAACGCGAACGAGTTTTTGTACGTGTATTGATCGCGCGTGCGGTCCCCGGAAAGCAACAAGCCGTGAAACCGATTCTTTCACACAATGGGCGGGCATTGCTCGACCGTCGGAGGTTCTTGACCGGCGCCGTCGAGGGACTTAGTAGCATTGCGCTGGCCAGCATGTTGGCCGATGAGCGATTGTTCGCGCGCGAGGCGGCGCCCATTCGCCCAGCCATCCTTCCCGATATGCCCTTGGCGGCGCGCAGGCCGCATCTGCCAGCCAAGGCCAAGCGCGTGTTGATGATCTTCTGCTCCGGCGCGTGCAGCCACATCGATTCGTGGGACTACAAGCCCGAGTTGATCAAGCGGCACGACACGCCCATGCCCGGCAGCGACAAACTGGTCACGTTCCAGGGCAAGAGCGGCAATCTGATCAAGAGCCCATGGGAATTCAAGCCGCGTGGACAAAGCGGCAAATACATCTCGGACCTGCTGCCCAACCTGGCCGACTTGGCCGACGAAATGTGCTTCATCCATTCGATGACCTCGAAGACCAACACGCACGGTCCGGGCGAGAACCACATGAGCACCGGCTTCACGGTCGAAGGCTATCCGAGCGCCGGCGCCTGGGTTACCTACGCGCTGGGAAGCGAGTGCGACAACCTGCCGGCGTTCGTGGCAATTCCCGATCCGCGCGGTGTTCCGCAAGTCGGCCCCAACAATTGGTCGAGCGGGTTCTTACCGGCCGTGTTTCAAGGCACGGCCTTCAACAGCGAGAAGCCGATCGCCAATCTGCGGACGCCCGGCGGTATCACTCCGGCCAATCAAAGTGCTTCGCGCGATTACCTGAAATTGCTCAACGAGCGGCATCTGGCGCGCCATCCGGGCGACACCGAGTTGGCGGCTCGCATCGCCAGCTATGAACTGGCGGCCAAGCTGCAGCTCAGCCCCGGAAGTGAGCGATTTGTCGCGAGAGACTGCCACGACGCACGCTGCGTATGGCACCGACGATCCCAACACGGTGAAAGCCGGTTTCGCTCGCAACTGCCTCTTGGCGCGGCGACTGCTCGAACGGGGCGTGCACTTCGTCCAACTGTTCAACGGCGCCTATGCGATGGGCGAAGGCGTGGGCAATTGGGACGGGCACAAGACGCTCAAGAAGCAGTACGACGTCCACGCGCCGATTCTCGATCAGCCCGCCGCGGCGCTGCTCACGGATCTCAAGCAGCGAGGCATGCTCGACGACACGCTGGTGGTTTGGACGACCGAGTTCGGCCGCATGCCGACGTTTCAGTCCGGGGCCAACGGCCGCGATCACAACCCCAAGGGTTTTACGGTCTGGCTGGCCGGCGCCGGCGTCAAACGCGGCGCTAGCTATGGAGCGACCGACGAGTTCGGCTATCAGGCCGTCGAGAATCCTTCCAGCGTCTACGAGCTACACGCGACGATGCTGCACTTGCTCGGGCTGGACCACCAGCGGCTGAGTTACTTTCACAACGGCACGGAGCAGCGGCTCACGTTCGTGCACGGCCGCGTGATCAGCGAAGTGCTCGCCTGAACCAGCGAGGTTGGAGGTTGGGGACAAAACGTGTGCGGCGAGGGGAACAGTTCCCGCCGTTTTATCGCCGAGCCGGCTAGTAGCCCTGGGGCCATCCGGGCGCTGTCGCGGTCGACGGTGTGCCGTAGCGATCCGCGGGAGCGGCGTCCGCCGTCGATTGCGAATTGCTACTGGGAAGATAGTCGCTCGTGCTGCCTGGACGGTAATAGGGATCGCGGCGCGCGGCTGTGGCGCCGGTGTCGGCCGACGCGGTTTGATAGGGCGCGACGCCCGGCGGTGAATAACCGGTGTCGCCCGGAGTGTATGCGGCGCCAGCCGGCTGATAACCACCCGCGGCGGCGCTCTCGCTGCCGGAAGTCGCATAACGATCCACCGCAGGTTGATTGCCGGCAGCCGCGTTGTAGCCTGCCTGAGCGCTATCGGCTGGCGGTTGCGTTGCCGCGGCGTACGGATCAGCGGCCGGCGCACAGCTTGAGCAGGCGCCGTGCTCGCATAGTTGTCTACTTGACCGGTTGCTCCCGTGGCGTACGGGTTGGTGACAACCGCGCAGGGTTTGCGCCAGCGGCGCTCGGAGAAACGGTGGGGTAAGCGGTGGCAGCCGGAGGAGTCGAAGGATAAGCGGCTGCGGCTGGATCGCCGTAGGGTTGCGCGTTGGCCGTAGCGGCGTAGGGATCAGCGGCCGGCTGGCCGTAGTTTTGTGGATTGGCAGTGGCCTGGTTGTAGTTCTGGTTGTATGGACCCGTCTGAGGCGCTACTGCTGCTGTGTGTGCATCGTTGCCGTAGCCGGGCATGCCGGCGGCACTGGCCGTGGCGGGTGCGCCGTAGGCCCCAGCAGGCGTACCCGTCGGATAGCCTCCAGGCGCCGGATAGGCATTGGCCGGCGGAGCGCCGGCGTTGGTCTGGTCATACGGATTGGCCGACGGCGGCGCGTTGTAATTGTACGGGTCGGCCGACGTTCCGTCGGACGTCGCGCCTGCTGAGGGCAACTGCGGGCCCGACATCGGCCCGCTTTCCATCGAGCTGTCATAGCCCTTGTTGCGGCCCCAGGGCCAGATGCTCTTGCCGCCGCTGCTGCGGCATCCAGAGACCATGAGAATCGCCATCGCTACGATCGCGGTATTGGCAAGAGTAGCTCGCATTGCGATTGCGCCCTTCTACATGAGACGGAGAAGGGGCTCGCCGGCGCGCGACATTCCTGTCGACACCCGTGACGTCCTCTTCCCTGAGGAACCGTATTTGTCGTGGCTACTGCGAGATCGTGATCGACCTGTCGGTCCGGCCCGAGAGTCGAAACGCGCCGGACGATTTTGACACTAATTGACGAGGCGGAGCCAAAGCCCCGCGGGGATCCGCCAACTTGATTGGTAAACGCCGACGCGCTGGCGGCCGCACGTCGGGCGGGGATTATAGAAACGGAGCGCACTGCGTCAACGCCAATCGGCCGGCCCCGACGCAAGAAAATGCGAATCTCAAGCAGCAACCAGCCAACGCCAGCGCATTTGCACTGGCGACCGGATGCACTCGCTTGCACGGATTACCCAGACTACTTGCGCTGCGAGCTAGCTGATGGCCGCTTCATAGAGCTTTCCGACGGCGCCCCAATCGATCACGTTGTAGAAGGCGGCAACGTAGTCGGGCCGGCGATTTTGATAGTGCAGGTAATAGGCGTGCTCCCACACGTCGATGCCCAACACGGGCGTGTTGCCGTTCATCAACGGGCTGTCCTGGTTGGGTGTGCTTTCGACGACCAGCTTCTTGTTGTTGTCGACGTACAGCCAACCCCAGCCGCTGCCGAAACGGGTCGCCGCGGCCGCGTTGAACTTTTCCTTGAACTTGTCGAACCCGCCCAGTTCGGACTTGATGGCTGCGGCCAGTTTCCCGGCAGGTTCGCCCCCTTTGCCAGGACCAATGGTCGTCCAGAACATCGAGTGGTTGGCGTGCCCGCCACCATTGTTGCGCACGGCAGTGCGAATATCGGCGGGCACCTTCTCCAGATCGCCAATGAGCGCCTCGATCGAGAGATTGGCAAATGGCGTGCCGTCGACGGCCTTGTTCAAGTTGGCCACGTAGGCCGCGTGGTGTTTGTCGTGGTGAATCTCCATCGTCCGCGCGTCGATGTGCGGCTCGAGGGCGTTGAATGCATAGGGCAGGGCGGGTAGCTCGAATGCCATGATGGACTCCTCCTCAGCAGTAAAAGACAGCCTGCGCCGGCTGGGCGACTCTGCCAATATGATCCTGAAACGCTCGCAAAAAACGGTGGCGGCGCGGTCGATTTCGCACACCACCAACTCCGCGCGCAGCATACACGATTGCTCGCAAACTGACAATCGTCCGCGACGGGGCGCCAACAGGGCCGCCCGCGACTAGTGGCGCAAATTCAGCCAGGGGCCCAGCAGATTCATGGTCCGTCGGGTCTTGAGGGGAACGGCTTCGGGCGTCTCGTCGCTGGCCATCAGATAGGAGCGGATGCCCGCCAGGATGGCGTGGGCGTGAGCAGAGACATTGGCATTCCGGCGATCGCGCGCCCGTTTCAAGCGCACCGACACGTTGGCATAGGTGCGAGCCACTTGGCCGGTGACACGCCCATCCACGCTGGTTGACGGCACATATTTTTCGGAAAGCGTCATTTCGACGAGAAACGAAACAGGGCGGTCGCTTCGTCGCCGCTTGGGATTCTCGGATACCGCTTCGATCCGTAACTGAACACGGTCTTGATCGATGGCTAGCAATTCAGCGTGATGATCGAGTACGAAGCCGCGGAGTTTTTCGATGGCCATGTTGAGCGGCACGGCCGTCACCAGCAGCCGCTCGACGAATAGTTCGTTGCCGGGCCAGGGCCGAATGGCAGCAGAGCCGGCGGCGGCTTCGTCGGCCATGCCATTGCCAAGTTGCATGACCATGTTGCGGCCCAGCCGCTTGGCTTCCAGCAGGGCGCGGTCGGCTCGACGAAGCATCGAGTCCGGCGTATCGCCCGGTTGGATTTCCGTCACGCCGAAGCTGACGGTGATTTTCTTGCCGCCGATTGCCGGTTGGGCCAGCTCGGAGATCGCCTTGCGCAACCCGTCGGCCCGCCGCGCGGCGGCGGCATTGGTGCAGTCGGCGCACAGGACGACGAACTCTTCCCCGCCGTAGCGCGCGACCAGATCGCCCGGCCGACACTCGGTCTTGAGCAGTTGCGCAAAGCTTTTGAGCACCGCATCGCCTGCCTGATGCCCGTGCGTGTCGTTGACTGATTTGAAATGATCGATGTCGCAAATGATCGTGCTGCACGGCACGTTTCGTTCGAGGTGAACTTTGACGAAGCTCTGTTGGGCCCAATCGAACACCGCGCGATTGGCCACTTCGGTGAGCGGATCTTTGGTCGCTTTTTCTTGCAATGCCTGGCAGCGTTCTTCCAACGACGCTTCGCCCGAAGCGTCGTGCAGAATCATCGCCGCGCCGCGCGTGAAGCCATCGGGACCGACCACGGGCACGGTGTGCACGTCGACCGCCACGGCCTGATTGTTGCGATTCGAGACGAACAAACGCCGCAACGATTGGACGCCGGTCTCCATGGCGTAGGCTACCGGGCAGTTGCAACCGCTCGCGCCGGGTTCGCCATCGTCGCGCAAGCCGATCAACGTGGGCGACCAGGTTCGCTCCAACACGCCGGCGCCGGCTATGCCGGTCAACCGCTCGGCCGCCCGGTTCCAATGTGTGATTTGCATGCTACTACTGACGAACACGACCGCATCGTACATGTTCTCCAGCAACTTGCTCTGAAAAAGACCTTCCACGCCGGCCGCATCGGTCGCGTTCGGCCTCGCGGAAACGGCTCCGCGCCAGAAGCGGTTGGACTGCGCGGCGTCGAGCGTACGCAGCCAATGGCTGACAACTTTGCGCGGCGATTGCACGGCGACTTGCAACTCGACAAACGACCGCACCAATTCGGGGTCGAACTGAGTGCCCGCATTGCGAAACAGCTCGTGGGCGGCGCGTTCGCGGGACAATGCGCGGCGGTAGACCTGGTCGCACGTCATGGAATCGAACGCGTCGGCGATCGCCAGCATGCGCGCGCCCAGCGGAATCTCGCCACCCACCAGCGAGTATTCGCTGCGTGTGCCGTTGTACCATCCGCCCGAATGGCGGATCACATCCAAAACGCCTGGGGAGTCACAACAGTTCACCAGAATGCTCAGGCCGGTGCGGCGATACTGATCGATGAGCTTTAGCTCGTCGTGGGCCAGAATTCCCGGCTTGAAGAGCAATCGGTCGGGCGCGCCGATCTTGCCGATATCGTGCAGCAGCGCAGCAACCTCGAGCTCGTCACGGTCGGGCGGCTTCATGCCGGAGGCCAGCGCCCAACTCGAACAGCCCAGCGCCACGCGCAACGAGTGTGCGGCGGTGGGAGCATGCTTGTGGCGTATCGCGGCGAACAGGCTACTGGCAATACCGAGGCGCACCTCGACTAGGCGATTCTCATAAGCGGTGATCGCCGCGCCGGTTCCGTCCGCCGTGTCCGGGAGCGTTCCTGCGCGAGGCTCTGCAGCAGGTGGTGCTCCCACGACCAGCGTCCCGGCGTCGAGCGGTCCGCCATGCATCTGAATCTCTTGCGCCATGGCTAGTCCCGACCTGGCGCCCGCGGCTTCGCCGGTGCCGGTGCAACTCAAGAGGTGCAACTCTAGAACGGTGCAGTCACATCGAATGCTGCTTCTGGAAAATCTAGGTCGAAATGGGGGGGAGTCAAAGCAGTTGGCAACGCTTTGGAAGGAGTTCCGGAAAACACCGGACAAACCGATTGTGACAACAACGTGCGCGACGCGTCTTCGCCGTCTCGTCAGGCTTGAAAACGCCTCGTGCGGGTCGCCAGCCCAATCCCCACATCGTGCAAGGTCGCCCGGCCCCGACACTCCGGCAAGCGGAACAGCTTCGCCAGGCGGCCGAACCCGCAACCCGTTGCCTGGCGTGTGGCATTCGGCGGTGTGGCCTGCTGCAGGCGGAAACTCCACAATGCCGAATCCGATAAAGGCGGGACATCCGCGCGATCGTTCACAATCCCTCCCCACGCTCCGGCGGGACGCGCGGCACCGGTGCCTCTCGACGGCCCATGACGCTAGCACTCCAGGCGGTTTCTTATGTCCGTGCGGCACGACCGACGACGACGCATGTTGGCCGACGAAGGTCTCGCTGATGCGTCGGGCGATGCATTGGACCGCGCGGTGCCAGGCAACCCAGCGCACGGCGGGGCAGCGACACAACGCGCCTACGCCGATGCCGCGCTCGCGTCGCTCGAGCGCCCGATTCGCGACTACTTCCCCTCGCGGGCGATCAGCATTGGCTTGGTTGCATGCGGCGGGCTGGCCCTCGTGGGAGCGTTGGCGGCCGGGCACTTGTGGTCGATGCAACTGGCCGAACGCTGGGGCGGCGACCACCCCACCGTGTTCGACCTTGCATCCCCGGGCAATGCAAGTGGCTGGTTGGCTGCGGCGCTGATGGCGCTTGCCGGCCTGACCGCGCTGTACCTGTACGCCTTGCGTCGCCACCGAGTCGACGACTATCACGGACGTTACAGGGTATGGCTGTGGACAAGTCTGGCCTGCCTGACTGCTAGCTTTGGCGAGGCCACCAGCGTTGCGACGCTGGCCCGCGACCTGTGCAATTCCGCCGCACAGGCGAGCAACGTCAGCCCGTCGATTGCCTGGCTGTCGGTGACCGGCGCGACCCTGTTTGTCATGGGACTGCGTCTGTTGATGGAAACGTGGCGGTGCCGCTCGGCCGTCGCGCTATTCCTGCTTGGCAGCGCATGCGTACTGGTAGCGGCGGCTACGGCACATGGATGGAGCACGCATGTTCCGCCCGAATATCAGCTATTGGTCGCACGCGGGTGTTGGCTTGCGGCCTACGTTTTCCTGCTGGCGATGTTTCTGGCTTATGCCCGCTACGTTGTGCTGGAAATCGAGGGCAAGGTTGCCGTGAAGATGGCAAAAGTGAGACCGCCGAAGTCGAAGAAAGCGAAGAATTCCCGACGCAAGAAGGAAGCCGAAGTCAAACCCGAACCGATCCGCAAGAGCGCGCGAACCGACCTCGAGCCCGAGAGCGAGCCGGTTGCCGCGCTCAAGCTTTCATCCACGTATTCTGATTCGCGGCAGGAGGCACGCGGCAATTCTCAGGCGGATGACGAACGCGACTCACAGAGAAGACTATCGCGCAAAGAACGCCGGCGGCTGCGCCGCGCCGCCTAGTGAGCATCGCGCTGGCAATTCCACTTCAGCGAATCAGCATCCGCGCCAACATGCCGCGCGGCAGATCGGCGATCATGAATGACCGCGGCTGCCCGAGGGCGCGGCAAATGCCTTCGGCCGCCAGATAGCCGCTGCGCACGGCGCTCTCCATCGTGGCCGGCCAGCCCGTGTTGGTCCAGTCGCCGGCCAGGAACAGCCGTGGGCAGGAAGTCCGCTGCGCGGGCCGCAGCGATTCCAACCCCGGCCGCGGCGAAAACACAGCACCCTGCTCGGTCACGACCCTCCCGTGCAGCAATCGCGCGGCCACGGCGCCGGGCCAGATGGCAGTCAATTCATCGCACACCCGGGCCGCAATCTCGTGGCGGTCGCGGTCGGCCAGGGCGTACGAAGCGCTGATCACAACCTGGTAGTAGTAGCCCGCGTCGCCGTCGGTCGCTTGCCGCCAACCGCGATTGAAAATCCACTGCGCGAGCCGACCGACCAGCACGGCGTGCGGCAGATCCATGATCGGACGATCGAACCACAAGTGGACCCCCGTGATCGGCGCGGAGGCAAGCTGCGTCATCGCTTCGACCCAGGGCCACTGCTGCGTCAGGTGGCAATCGACCACGTCGGTCAATTTCGACCAGGGCACGGCGACGACTACGTAGTCCGCCGAGAGCGACTCGCCCGTTGCCAATTCCAACCGCGGCTGCCCGTCAAGGGATGTGTGCCGAACCGCGGTTCCGAGCCGCACGTCGACACCGCGTTCGCTCAGCCAGCGGGCCAAACGGTCTCCATAGAGTTCTCCCAAGGGCGCCTCTGGCACGTCGATCAAGTAAGCGTCTCGTGCGCTGAGAAACCCGTCGACGATCACTTTGCGCGCCGCGGCGAACGATGCGCGCTCCAGCGATTCGCCCAATGCGCTCACCAGGATCACGCGCCAGAATCCGTCGACGGCCGCCGGCGATTGGCCGTTGTCCGCCAGCCACTGGGCGATCGTCGGGCCATTCGGTTCGTCAACGACGCGCATCCGCATCAATTTCGCGAACGCCCGTGAAATGGCAATGCGGTCGGCTACCGACAAATACTTCAGCCCCCAAAAGCCGGGCGCCAAGTGAAGCGGCGCGGGCAACCAATCCACCGCGGCAAATGGATATTGCCGCCCGTCGGGCCCGATGAAGTGGATCACTCGATCGCGACGAAACTTTTCGCCGATGCCGGTGCGCCGACAAAAGTCGACGAGGTTGGTGCAGCATCCCATGCCAACGTGCTGGCAGTGGTCGACCAGTTCACCGGTGACCGGATCGCGAAACGAAGCGGCACGCCCCCCCAGCGAACGTCGCGCTTCGAATAGTTGCACGCGGCAGGGGGCGGCGGTTAGCGCGGCCGCCGCCGACAATCCAGCCAACCCGCCGCCTATGATTGCCACGGTCGGCAGCTCGCCTTTTCCGACCGAGCTCATGGCGCGGCGACGCCGGCGGCCGCCACGGCGGGCCGAAACAGCAAAAAGCGAGTCGCGATGCGCATCTTGCGCGAAGAACTCAAACGCACGCGCTCGGTGAGCACGTCGCCGTCGCGCCGCTTGATTTCCGTTAAAAGAGCGCGATACACAGCCGTCATGCTGCCGAAGACGCCTCGTTCGCGCGGCTCGAGCCAGTGCTCTAGTGAAGCGCTTTCGGCGTATAGCCGTTCATTGCGTTCGATCTCGAAGCGCATCAGGCGGCGGAACCGATCGTCGCGCACGCCGGCCCGCAAATCGTCGGCCGAATAGCCGAAGCGATCGAGGTCTTCTTGCGGCAGATAGACGCGGCCTCGCGAGGCGTCTTCGGCCAGGTCACGCAGGATGTTGGTGAGCTGGAATGCCACGCCGCAGCGCCGGGCCAGTGGATCGGCGGACCGATCGGTGCAGCCCCAGATGCGCAGACAGGCCAGCCCGACCATCGATGCCACGAGTTGGCAATACTGCTCCAATTGCTCGAATGTTTCGTAGCGCGCGCAGGTCAAATCCATTTCGGCCCCGTCGATGGCGGCCGTCAAATAATCGATTGGAATGGCGTACGATCGCACGACGTCGGCCAAGGCTGGAAACATCGGATCGTCGTCGTGGCCCCCGATCGCTGCAAACAACGACTCGCGCCAGGCAGCCAGCGCGGCTTGTCGCGACACCAGCGGCGCAGCGCTGTCCGCCAGATCGTCGGTATGCCGCAAAAACGCATACAGCGCGCACATGGCTTGCCGCTGCGGTTTCGACAGCAACAGAAACGAGTAGTAAAAACTCGAGCCCGATCGCTTGGTTATCTGCTGGCAATGGGCATAGCTGTCGGCCAGAACGCGCGTTCATCCTTGAACCTCCGCAATGTGTGCACGGCGCGAGCGCCACCAGGCGCCCGCCAGCAACCGCAACTTCGCGAACTTGGACACGCGAGGCCGTGATTGCCAAACATTGTAGTCCTGCCTACGAATGGCGCGGACGACCTCCAACCCTCCGCCGACAAACAGTGCCACTTCGCGTTGGAGCGCCGGCGGCATCATGGCCACCAGCGGCATCCCCGCGAGCAGATAACGCTCGGCACGGTCGACTTCTTCACGCAAAGCCTGACGAAACGCCGGGTTGAATTCCCCGCGCCCACATCGCCGTCGTGTAACCGGCGCCGTCGAGCGTCTCTTGCGGCAAGTACAGGCGGTCGACCGCCGCATCGCGGGCCACGTCCTGACAGAAATTGGCCAGTTGCAAGCCCGTGCATATCGAATCAGACAGCCGGCCGCGCTCCTCGTCGTGGCAATCGCCAACGTGCAGGATCAACCGTCCCACGGGATTCGCCGAGTTTTGGCAATAGCCGAGCACGTCGTCGGTTGTCGCGTAGCGCCGCACGGTTTGATCCTGACGAAAGGCGACCAGCAGATTCGCGAACGGTTCCCAGGGGATCGAGCATGCGCGAATCGTGTGCTGGAGTCGCCACGAACACCGGATGTTGCGGCGTGCCGGCATAGCAGCAGTCGAGTTGTTCCTCCCACGAGTCAAGGAGGCGCAAGCTTTCCGCGGGATCGTCCAGCTCGTCGGCCAGATCGTCAGCGCCGCGGCAATAGGCGTAGATCGCGTACCAGTGCGGCAACAATGGTCGAGGAAGCAACCAACTTGCAACAGCAAAGTTCTCGTAGCGCGCGCGTGCCAGCCGCCGGCAATAGTCAACGGCCTCGGCGTACGAGACCGGTGGCGCTGCGTCCGCGTCGGGACGGTATTGCGCCAATTCGGCCGTGAGAGAAAGCTGCGTCATCGCGGTGCGACATACCACTCGGGAGAAAGAGGCATTCAACGATCGGCCGCGACGTGGCCCGGCAGGACGGTTTGACTATCCATAAGTCCGCTGGGGCATTATGATGAATTGTGGGCTGGCTTGCAAAGTCCAGCCGTGCAATGTCCAAGCTCTGCCCAGCGTCTGATCAGGCACTCCACGCCTTGCCTCCGCGCCGAACCGGGCGTGCCAGCACTGCAGCCAGCACACCATGAAGATCATCCTTGCCAGCCCACGCGGCTTCTGCGCCGGCGTGAACATGGCGATCGAAACGCTCGAATTGGCCATCCAGTATTTCGGCGTGCCGATTTACGTCTATCACGAGATCGTGCACAACAAGTACGTTGTCGACCGTTTCCGAGCGCTGGGCGCGGTATTCGTCGAGGAGCTTGGCGAGGTGCCCGAGGGCGCGACCTTGCTCTATTCGGCCCACGGTGTGTCGCCCGAGATTCGCCGCCTTTCCCAAGAGCGCCGCTTGAAGACCATCGACGCCACCTGCCCGCTGGTGATCAAGGTTCACCTAGAAGCGATTCGCTACGCCCAGGCGGGTTACACGATCGTGCTGATTGGCCACGAGGGGCACGACGAAGTGATCGGCACGATGGGCGAAGCGCCCGAGGCGATCGTGCTGGTTGAATCGCCCGAGGACGTCGACCGCCTGGAGCTGACGACTGACAAGCTGGCGTATCTGACGCAGACCACGCTGTCGGTCGACGATGCCAACCGCATCATCGCGCGGCTGAAGCAACGCTTTCCGCACATCGTCGGCCCGCCCAAGGAAGACATTTGCTACGCCACGCAAAACCGCCAAGAGGCCGTGCGGATTCTGACGCGCGATGCCGACGTGGTGCTGGTGCTCGGCAGCCAAAACAGCTCGAACAGCCAGCGGCTTGCCGAATTGGCCAACGAGTCGAACGTCCGCGCGTATCTGATCGACGGGGCGTCGGATATCGACTTGAGTTGGTTTGAGTCCGACGACACGGTGCTGATCACCGCCGGCGCCAGCGCGCCGGAGACCGTCGTGGAAGAGTGCGTGAAGTATCTGCAGGATCGATTCGGCGCCGCGGTCGAAGCACGCTCGATACGCCCCGAAGAGGTGTACTTTCCGCTGCCCAAGGAAATACGCCGCGCGCCGCAGCACCTGGCGACGGGCAAGTAATCGGCTTGGCCGCTTCGAAACGAAGCGAAATCTGGGTGCCGGCTTGCTCGTCAAGCAGTGTGAACTGTTCGCACGGCACTGCCAGGCAAGCTAGCAGTGGCGCCCCGCCCTCGGCAGTCGCTACCCGTGCAGGTAGTTCTTCAGATAGTGGTTTTCCATCGACAACTGGTCGTGCTGCATCTTCACGACGTCACCGATCGAGACGAGTCCCACCAGTTCACCGCCTTCCAACACGGGCAAATGGCGGATGCGGCGTTCGGTCATCAAGCCCATGGTGTCTTCGACCGAGTCGTCGGGCGAGCCGGTGGCGACGTCGCTGGTCATGGCGCTGATGACGGCCATGTGCGGCAGCAGACCTTTGTTGGCCGCGCAGGCTTTGAGAATGTCGCGTTCCGTGACAATGCCCACCATCCGCGGCTTCTTGCGCCGCTCGGGCCCGGGCGCGGGATCGACGACGATCAGCGAACCGCAGTTGTGTTTGACGAGCGTTTGCACCACGTTGTCGAGCGTGGCGTCTGAGCCGATGGTGTGAACCACGTGGCCCTTGGCGTGAAGAATGTCACGGAGGGTCATGGCGCCGCCCCCTATATGCTGAATGGCCTGCACGGACGGGAAATGTGCCGGAGCTAATTCATGCTGTGGAACCGCAGCAAAGGCAGCTTACTGCGCTAGGGCGGGGCTTGTCAAAGAAAATCCGGGGCTAGCAGACTGTGGAATTCTTCAATTGGCCGCTACCGCGGGGGCATTTCCGCGATTTGCAGCTTGCGGAACGAGAGATCCGTGGTCGGGTCGTGCCCTTGAATGCTGACGGTGCCGGCCTCGCGACGTAACCCTCGACGGGGGTTCGCGTCCGCGGGCCGCTCGTCCGTCCAATCGCTCACCTGGATGCCGTTGACCCAGGTGGCCATGTGATCGCCGCTGACGATGATGGTCTTCTTGAACCACTCGAAGTCATTGGAAACCACCCGTCGGGCGTTCTGCCTTCGATAGAACCCGCCCGTGCCGCAATCGATCGGGCGCGTGCGGTCGCTGCTCCAAAAGCCGTTTTGAATCTGGCTCTCGTAGCCTTGCCACAGTTCGCCGGGGATGCAACGAAAGAAGATGCCCGAGTTGAGATGCTTGCCATTCGAGAAGACGTCGAGTTGCATGACGAAGTCGGCGGCGCGGCCCTGCCATTCGAGTTGCCCTGGACCGTTGGTAACGCGAATCGCTCCCTCGGAGGTGACCGCGAACTTGCTGGGCTTGTTGGGAAACACTTCCCAGCCCGTCAAATCGCGCCCGTTGGTCATGTTCTCTAGGCCCACCGGCTTGAGCTTCACGTTGCGAAACTCGACGAGCCCCGAGTTGAACTGCAAGCCGATCAAGCCACGGCCCAGCGGTTTGGGATCGTGATAGTCGAGCGCTCGCGTGCCGTCGACATCGACGGTGAAGTGGCCGCCTTCGGCCCGAACTGCGAACGTGCGCCAATCGCTGGTGTCGAACGTGCCGTCGGTCTTCTGACGGTTGACGAAGCTGCCGGTCGGAAAGGGGCTGACCGCCGGCGTTGCGATGTTGAGCTCATAGCAATCGGCGGCCGGGTTCGTGGGCTGTCGGGGCGTGCGCAGGAAGACGCCGCTGTTGGTTTCCGCGGGCGCGCGAAAGTCGACCTTGAGCTGGTAGTCGGCGAACTCGCTGGTGGTGCAGAGCAGACCCCTTTCCCCTTCGCTTACGGAGATCACGCCGTCGGCAACCTGCCAGTTCGCTTTGCTCGTGGTCTTCCAGCCGAATTCGGTCTCGCCGTCGAACAGCAGGATCCAGCCGTCGGCAATCTCCTCGGGCGAGAGCGTGTTCGGTTCGGCGGCCGCGGCCAACGGGCCCAACGCGCAATTCAATCCGACGACGATCGCAAGTGCCAAACGTTTCATGAGCAGGTTCATCCGGCAGGGCAAGGGGCAAGTGGAGTACCGCGTGCGATTTTATCAGCGCGCGCAGGCGGTGCCACGCGTGCCGTTGACCCTTGAACGCCGGATTGTAGTGCAATCGTGGAAGGCAGTCGAACCGGGGAGGAATCAAACCGCGGAGATCGCGGAGGAACGCGGAGGAAGAGATATGATCGAGCCACCGAGATCACCGAGTTCACGGAGCCAACAGATCACTGAACTTTCTTCGTCGTGTCCGTCGTGTCGTGGTGGTTGAATCCTCTTCCTCTCGATCCAATTTCCCTCTGCGTCCCTCCGCAGTTCTCATTCGGTTTTACTCCGCAGTTCCATTCCGTCAGTTCCACTTGAAATTCGCGTGAGCTCCGGATCCAAGATCCGTACACTTGCAACTTATCGCTGGTCGAACGTTTCGATTTTCCAATCGGCCGCGTGCTTGCCGATTTCCAAGCGCACTTCGCCGATGCCGCCGGGCAAACCCAACGGGCCGCTCTCTGAGTCCGGCGGCGCGATCTCGTCGGTTGCCAGTTCGACTTCGATCACCAGCTTGTTGTGCGGGTGGAGCACTTTGGTCAGATCGAGGCGCGGTTGCGGGCAGGGGCCTTCGACCATGCCCAGGTCGCGGCCGTTGAGCGTGAAGCGCGCCCGATGTTCGACTTCGTCACAGATCAGCCACACATGCTCGTCGGCGTCGAGATTGGTGGGCGCGTTGAACCGTCGCGTGCAGCGAACGCCCGGCGCATCCTCGGCGCTGAGCGATCCGCGCCCCAGCGGCTCGCACTGCCAGGGTCCGCGCAGGCGAATCACGTGCGGTGTCGTCATGATACGGGTGCTCCCAGAGGACGGTCCAGCCATCGCGATCGAGCAATCACATCTACAACGCCACAACGGCACGAAAGAATTGACCTGAATTCTTCTCGGTGTTCTCGGTGTCGTCGTGGTTCCTTCAGAGTCCGATTCCGACAGCGCGACGAAGGAACCGTCAATCGGGAAGGAAGTCGCCGACGACGGTGACCTGGCGGATTTGTTGACTGCTGGGCTCGTAAACCCGAATCGTAACGCGAATGCCGCGCAGTTGCGCGGCGAAGGGGGGTTGCGTTTCGAATTCGCCGATGTCGTCGACAATGCCAGCGACACCGACCATCGAATCGTCTAAACCGTCCGTGCCTTGGTCGATGGCGTTGCCAACCGCACCATCATCGTCGATGCCGTTGTTCTCGTAGTGCATCGACCAGGTGTCGTAGGTGTCAGTTGTGACGCCGGCACCCGTGGCGGGTGGATTCGACGTGGGGTTTACGTATTTGGGTATGCGGAACTAAGGCTGCGCCCGATTGGGTTATTGGTTGGCGTCGGCCCAAATTGAATGGCGCCACTCCAGTTCCGCGCCAACCAAGATCGGCGTACGCCCCGAACACTCTTCCAACGGTCGAATAGGTTGGGTCGACTGGAGTAAGCGACGTCGACGTGCCGACCTGAACCTCCGCTAAGGGATCATAAGCTTGCACGTCAAACGCAAGAACGTTCGTCAACAGGACATCATCTCCAAATCGGGGGCTTGTGGGAAAGAACGGCACGAGGAACGCGCTACTATCATTCGGAAAATCGGTTGGAACGGTATATCCACCGCCAAGTTTTGCCGGTGGAACATCATTAAGATCAAACGGGAACACGCCGTAGTGTGCAAAACGATTCTCGCGTTTGGTGAGGTCGCCCAGCGTGTTTGGAACCATCTTGTCTACGCCTAGGCTGACCGTTTGCACGCGCGCGGAGAGATCATAAATCTCAAAAAAATTATTCGGGGCAGGCGTAGGATCCGGACTAAATGTGGTCGATTGGGCAATTGAAGGGCTGACGAGCAATACACGTCGATAGAGCGTGAGAGTGCGTACAGGCGTGCCGGTGCCATCAATGAACAGGGTCGTGCCGGTCTGTTGCGGCGAACTATTCATCGCCGGAGCACAAAAATACGCCACCTCTGCGACTTGTGATTCGAATGTCGTGAGAGTAAGCAACGTGGCATTGTAATACCGACCGACGAAGGGCTCGCCGCGACTACGAACTGTAAACATTAGTACGTCGTCTGTGTCTCCGATCGCGCTGGCCAAAATCTGTGCGGATGTTCCAGCCGAAATTGGGGGATGCGGCAGGGGAATTCGCGTCGGAGGCGTCGGCGGAAACGTGTTCGTGGGCGCGTAAACATAATTCGTGGCGTCGATCTGCGGCCCTTCGATGTACTCGAAATACCCTTCGTCGTTCTCGGGCCGCAGCGGGGGTTTCATGGTGGCGGTGGCGCCTTGGAGGTCGGCTTGCAGGCGGTTGCGGGTGGCTCGCAGGCGCTCGGAGATTTCGATGATCGAACGGCTGTTCGAAACGCTGGCCGAGATGGTGCCAAAGAGCGTTACCACGGCGCCCATCATGATCAGCGTGATGGCCAGCGACACCAGCATTTCGATGAGCGTAAAGCCCACGCGGTCGGCAGGACGCCGCCGCGCGGCAGTTGGCGGCGCTGCAAATCCCGCTGGCGGCCTGGCAGCGCCGGCGCAACAAGCGAAGAAAAAACGTTTGCCGCGATGGCGGTCTCGCCATCGGGCTATGCGCGCTGGCTGAGCGGGTTCGACGTGGAGATTCATGGCAAACTCTGATCCGCTTGAGATGGGCGCCCCGTGGCGGCAGCTTGCCCCACTGCCGACGGTTCTATTCTAGCGTGGATGACGAGGAATTGCCACGTTGGGCTGGAGGCTGGAGGCTGGAGGAATGGGAACAGGAAGCGCCACTGCCCCCGCTTGCGGTTTTGCCTTGCACACTCGAAGCGCGTACCTCCCGCGGAGTTCGACTCGGAGGGGGCCTTGCCTTCCCGAATACTCGGCTATTACATCGCCCGGCGCTGTTTACCCCGGGTTTCTTCGATCACGTCGCGGATGACAGTGTCGAGATCGAACTCGGGCTTGAAACCGGTGACGCTGCGCAGGCGGGACAGATCGGGGATACGCGAGCGGACGTCTTCGAAGTCGCGATCGTAGGCCTCGGCGTAACTTTGGAACACCACCTGCAGCTTGGGGTTGATCGTGTCGATCACCCGCTTGGCCAATTGCAGGATGCTGATCGGCTGGTCGCTGCCGACGTTGAACACACCGGCCACGGCGGCGTCGTTGGCCATCAACTCCATCACCGCCCGAATGACGTCGAGCACGTGGGCAAAGCAGCGCACCTGGTGGCCGTCGTCGTGCACGACCAGCGGCCGCCCGGCCAGGGCCGAGTCGATGAAGCGCGGCAGCACCATGCCATAGCGGCCGGTTTGCCGCGGTCCGACGACATTGAAGAAACGGCCGATCACGACCGGCAGCCGATGTTGCCGCCAATAGGCCAAGGCCAGGAACTCATCGATCGCCTTCGACGCGCCGTACGACCAGCGTGGGCGCTGGGTGGAGCCGAACACCAGGTCGTCGTCCTCGCTCCAGAGCGGCTTGGGGTTCTTGCCGTAGACCTCGCTCGAGCTGGCGATGAACAGCTTGACCGCATAGCCGGCCCGCTTGCGGCGCAACAACTCGTTGAGCAACAGCTCGGTGGGATAGATGTTGGTTTCGATGGTGTGAATGGGCGCGGTCTGAATCAACTGCACACCCACGGCGGCGGCCAAGTGATAGACCTCGTCGACGTCGGCCACGAGCGAACGGACCAGTGTCTTGTCGGCGGAAGAGCCCTGCACGAAGCTGAAATTGAAGTGATCGCGCACGGCGGCCAGATTGTCGGCCGTGCCGGTGGATTCGTCGTCCAATACAGTGACGCGGCAATCGCGGGCGATCAGGGCTTCGGCCAGGTGGCTGCCAATGAAGCCAGCCCCGCCGGTAATGAGGACATGTTTCACGGGAGTCGATTGGAGCCAGGAGCGCGAAAGGAGTGTCCCTGCGTCCGAGTCGAATTGCACGACACGCCGTGCCCGCACTGGTGGAGACCCGCCGCCGCGTCACTCCCCTTGCCCGGAGCGCCGGCGTGTCTGTCCCGATGCTTCCACTCGCCGCCAGTGTCCAGAGTGCGCAGTGTGGCTTTCGGCGTCAATAGCCGGCATCCGAACGGCCCAATTCCGCGGCCGTTTCCCGGCGTTTCGCCACGATCGACGCGACGATCGAGACCGCCAGCAACGACAGGATGATCGCCAGCGAGCCGACGGGCGTGACCACGTGATGTCCGGTCCAATAATCGGCGACCATTTTGACGCCCACGAAAACCAGCACGGCCGCCAGACCATAGTTCAAATAGCGGAACATGTCGATCGCGCCGGCCAGCAGGAAATACAGCGCGCGCAGCCCGAGGATGGCGAAGATGTTCGAGGTGAAGACGGTAAACGCATCGTCGGTGACGCCGAAGATGGCCGGCACGCTGTCGACGGCGAACAGCACGTCGGTGCTTTCGATCACCAGCAGCACCAAGAACAGCGGCGTGACGCAGCGGCGCCCGTCCTCGATGGCGAAGAACCGCTCGCCGTGGTTTTCCTTGGCCACGCGAAACACGCGCCGGGCCAGGCGCATGAGAATGTTGCGCTCGGGATCGACTTGCGAGTCGCTGTGCATCGCCAGCTTGATGCCGGTATAGATCAAAAAGGCGCCGAAGATCCACAGCGCCCAATCGAATTGCTGCAACAGAGCCGTGCCGGCCAGAATGAACGTGAGCCGCATCACCACGGCGCCCAGGATGCCCCAGAACAGCACGCGGTATTGATATTTCAGCGGCACGCCGAAGAAGCTGAACACCACGGCGAACACGAACACGTTGTCCATCGACAACGACCACTCGACCAGGTAGCCGGTGAGAAACTCGATGGCCACGGTGGGACCGCGCCACGCGAGGATCAGCCCGTTGAAGGCCAACGCCAGGCTGCACCAGACGACGGTCCAAATGGCCGATTCGCGCAGCGTGGGCTCGTGCGCATCGCGATGAAACACCACCAAATCGAGCGTGAGCAACACGACGACCAACGCGCCGAAGGCTAGCCAGTGCCAGAGCGTGGGCTCGCCCGCTAGCGCCGGCGCAGGGGATTTCGGCCAACAGCAAGGTCGACAGGGACAGTCCGCAGCAGGGAGAAAACAACGCGCCGGCATCCCAGAGGTCGAATTGGCCAAAGCGAGAGGCTCGCCGGGGGTCATCTTAGAGAGCGGCAGCCAACACGACAACGGCCATTGCCGCCGCGACGTTGCACGTGCAGCAGCATGGCTGCGCGGTTCTGACGAACGGACACGGCGGGGGCGCCGGCGCGATCATCTCGCGGG
Source organism: uncultured Planctomycetaceae bacterium (assembly GCA_963779015.1). Lineage (GTDB taxonomy): Bacteria > Planctomycetota > Planctomycetia > Pirellulales > PALSA-1355 > JTS-RE94. The sequence goes on from CAVZWY010000029.1 coordinate 259,142, forward strand.
TCGCTCGGCTGCCGAAAGCTTGAGGCCGAGCCGAGGCCTAGCGCAACGTCACGATCTTTTTGTTGCGTTCTTCGTCGACCGACACCTTGTCTTCGCGCGCAGCCAACCGATCGCTTGCATGATGACATCACGCGGGGCGTCGATTTCCTTAGCCAACTGGCTTAAGGTGCGCGGGCCAGCCTCGTTCAGGTGGTGCCAGACGAGGCCGGCCGTGTCGCCGATCTGATCCATACAGCATTGATGAGCGGTCGCCATATAAGGTTGCTCCTACGACGTTCTGCCTATTGAATCCTTCAACACCTTGCCACCATTGCCAGCGGAAGTATATCGAGATGGCCCGCCGAGACTCAAGTCCCGGCTGGGCCGGCGCCGCCAGGTGGGGCCGGTTGAAAGCAGCGGCGCACGGCGTCCAAGCGCCGGCGCTGCCACCGAAGTATAGGGCGCGGGACAACGCGCGCGGGGTGGGGGGTCGCAGCGGGAATGCCGTGGCCAGCGATTTTGCCGACGACGGCCGCGGGCGGACACTTCGTCCGCTGGAGCGAAATGCCCAGGGCGCAAAATAAAGGGCTCGGCTGGTCGTGTGCGGCGGCCAGCCGGGCCCTTCAACCGTGAAAAACTGGTACTTCCCGTGGTGGGCTATGGTCGCCATACCTTGGCGACAGACCGTTAAGATTCACGGTGCATCTGTTCGGCGGGCAAGGTCAAGCCTCGGATCGCGTGCCCCCCTTGGCAAAAATTTGGGCACCGAAGTCAACCTGGTCGAACAGAAGCGATGGCGACTAATGCACTCGGCGTGCCACTCTCGGCACACGCACCAGATTTCTTCAAAGATTCCGCGAGGTACCCGAAAAACGCTGAAACTTTCGGCGCAGACACTGCTAGCACGCGCGTTGTAAGACCGACGTGAGCCGGCCAGAGCGTTGTAAGTTTTGCAACGTCGGCGTTGAAACTCGGCGCGTTTACCCCTCAGGGCCTTCATCGCAGGCGAGCAAGCTGGTGGTGATGGCGCGAAACACAACGCCCAGCTCGTCGAACTCGCGGTCTTCTGCCTGACACAGGACGAGGCAACTGGCGTTGGTGGTGCGAAAGCCACGAATCGCGGCCGTGCTGACAAAGTCCAGATAGAAGAAGTGGAAGTCGTAGCCATCGATCGATTGCCCGCCGATGCGCTCGGTGACCGCCTCGGACTCGGAATCCTGGTATTCGACCTGCAGCGCCTCGAGCGCCGCTTCGGCCAGAGCACACGGATCGGTCGTGGGGGAGTGGATCGCCAGCGACCAAAAAGCCCCGCCTGGGCTCTGGACGGTCACCGAAGGACTGCCGGTGGGCGAATCTTCCTCGTCCAACACCCAATTGTCGGGATAGAGGAAACGTATCCCCAGCTTGTCGTACGTGTTTGGCATGGCCGCTGGCAGGAAGTCCGGGGCATGAATCGCTAGCAGCATTGTAGGGAGTTGGCGCCCCGGGGGGCCAGCCGGAGCAGGGCGGATTGTCTTGTGGCGCGTGGGCCGTTTTGCTACCGTGCCCGCGCGTTTGGGCGTGATTTCGCTGCCCTGCGCAGGTGGCCGAGTTTTCCATTTTCCCATCGACACGCCGAGTGCCGGCCCACATGCCGCGCGCGCACGCTTATCCTATGCCGCGAACCGGGTGCTGTCCTCAGCGGCGGCTGCGTCGCGCTGCGCAATGCCCTGGTCGTCATCGCATGTCTTGCCGCATTGAGCGGTTGCCGCTCGATCGGCCCGCGACGGGGACCGAAACCGCAAGCCGTGGCGACGTGTCGGCAACTGACGGAGCAGGGCATCGGCGCCATGGAGCGGGGCGACTGGAAACGAGCGGAATCGCTGCTGGCGCGGGCGGTCGAGTCCTGCCCGGTCGACGTCGACGCCCGCCGCCAATACGCCGCGGCGCTCTGGCATCGCCAAGCGCTCAACGAATGCCTGGCACAGCTCGAAGAAGCGCAAGTTGGTGGCTACCGATCCCGCTTTGGCGGTGCGGGCCGGCGAGGTCTATCTGGCGCTAGGGCAGGTGCCCAAAGCCCAGGAGCTGGCGCAGGAAGCGCTGCGGCTGGACCCGAAGCACGCGGCGGCCTGGACGCTGCGCGGCGCGTGGCCGGCGCGGCCGGTCAACCTCGCGAGGCCTTGGCGAACTATCAACGTTCGTTGGGGTACGAACCCGACAATCAGGACGTGGCCATTCTAGTCGCGGAAACATATCGATTGCTCAATCAACCCGAACGCGCGCTGGTGACCCTGCAGGCCGTTTCGAGCAAGTGTTCGCCGGACGACGAGCCGCAGCAGGTGTTCTACCTGGAAGGGCTCGCGCTGGCGGCGCCGAGGCGCTACGACGAAGCGGCTCGCAATCTGTCGCAAGCGGCCCGGGCCGACCGTCCCTCGGCCGAGATACTTTGCGCGTTGGCCGATGCCGAGTTGCACAATGGCAACCTGGTGAAGGCGCAGTCGTGCGTCCAAGAGGCGCTATTGATCGATCCGCGGCACGAAGCCAGCCGGTCGCTGATGGCGCGAATGGCAGGTGTGCCGCCGCAGTCGACGCCGGGCGGGGGGCCAGCAGCCAACGGATCGCAAAGGTTTTAGGCGCCGTGTGCCCCTACGACCGGTACGGTCGGCATCGTCGGGGCGCCGCACGAGCTATCGCAGCCCCCACTTGCGGCCGGTGGTTTGCTCCGATTCACAACGCGATCTAGGTTTGTCTGTCGAGGTGCGCACGCGCAGGATGCCATGGCTGCGCGTCCGTACTGCTCGATGGGTCATGCCGACTATCAGCCCACCTGCCAAAAAGCGCGTCGGCGGTTTTGTAAACCAAGGAGCGTGTATGTCGAGTCCTACGCTGAGTCCCTCGTCCGATGTGTTTTTCGATCGCCGTAGCGACAGTTGCGGCGACGCCCGCCAGGGCCACGAACGGCGCCAGTTCGCCAACAGCCACGAAGAGCTGTCTCCGCCTGCGCACGAGTTGGCCACCGCGATCGACGGTTACAAGTTGATGCACCGTCGCCGGTTCATCACCTGCGAGGAATTGCTGAGGGTCGTGTCGTCGCTGGGCTATCACAAGTAGAGCCGGCGCACGGCGAGATACGACGTGCTACTCGTCGCCGATCGTCGTGCGGCCGGTGGCGACGTCGAATTCGAAGATGGCGGGCACGAGCATCGCGGCGGTCGCAAAGCCGTAGGTTGCCGCCATCACCAAAAACACGCTCAGCGTGTAGTGCAGCAAGAAGCTGGTGATCGCCCAGAACGTGGCGATAGGGCAAAGTATCGAGGCCACGCCGATCGCGACCGACGGGTTTCGCGCACCCAGGGCGGCGTATAGTCCGACGGCGCCTCCCAGCATGAATGCCAAAAACGGCTGCACCTGTCCGTAGAACGAATGGAAGGCGATCATCATCCGCATGCAGGTGGCGATGCCTACGAACAGGAAGAAGACCGTGCCCAGGCTCACACCGATGGCGCTGCGGGAATTGCCGTAGTTCATGCCGGCATGCAACCCCAGCACGGCGACGAACAGATTCATCACGGCCAGACCGCCCAGCAGATACACCAGGTTTTCCAAGCTGAGCGCCCTTCGAACCACAGATAGCCGCACAGCGCCATGGGCAACAACACCATCTCCTTGGTGTTGTAGAGCACGCCACCAAGCTTGCCGAACACGAATTCCTTGGCGGTCAGATCGGTGACCAGCAGCAAGTCGAGCACCGGGTGTCGCGCTCGGTCGTGAGCGAGGTCACGGCCTGGGCGTTGACCAGCACCAGGCTGAGCACCAACAGCGGAACCAGGACCAGCGCCGGCGGCCAGCGTGAGGCTGTTGGCGGAGATCATCCGATGCAGTGCAAAGACAGCCGCGGCGCAGGCGCGAAATACGCCAGGCGCACGATCAAAATGCGCCGCCCATATGCCCAGGTGCGCATTTCGCGCCACAGAATGGGATTATCCCAAACCGTTCGGACGTCGCCCTCGGCCGCATGGACCGACCGCGCGGAGGAACGCGCTTGCGCGGCGGCCTCCTCCGATAGGCCCCAGATGCTGTCGGCTTCTTCGGCCTCGCGTCCGGCGACGCGCACTTCGCGCGAAGGGTTCCACACGCGCACCAGCAAGATGGCAGTCAGGTTGACGACCACGGTCAATCCGCCGGCAAACAGCAAGAAGAGGTTGATGGCATGGCCGAAGTAGGGCAGGGCGTCTTGCGCTTCGATGAGGGGCCGCGTGGCGACCACGATCGCTTGCCAGGGGCTGAACGCCGCAGCCCACACGTCGGCCCCAGCGCCGAGCCACGTCGAGCCCAGCGCGCCCCACGCCACGGCTTCGCCGGCGGCGAGCCAAAACACGAGCAGCAGGGCGGTCAGCGCCAAGGTTTGGAATGTCTTCTCGCGCCATCGCGCCACCAGCGATCCAATGCTGCCGGCCGCCACGGCGGTGGCCAGCGTGACGGCGAACACGCGGGCGATTTGCGCGAAGGAAACGCCGCCCAACAGCGCCGACAGCATGAACAGCGGCAGAGCGGCCGCCAGCAACACCAACACATTGAGCAGACTGGCCAGCAATTTGCCCAACACCAGTTCGCTGTTGGTCAGATTGGTCAATAACAGCAAGACCAACGTGCGGCGGTCTTTTTCCTGGGCCACGCCGGCGGCGGCCAACAGCGAGGAGAAGAAAATTGCCAGCGCCAGTTGCAACGGCGCCAGGATCTGAAACAGCATCGATCCAAAGCGGGCCACGTCTCCCAGATTGCGCACGATCTGAGTGCCTGTGACCAGCAACCAGGCCGTGCAGACTAGCACCAACAGCGCCGAGACGTAGGCGGCGCGAGCAATATACAAGCGAAGCCGCCGCGGCGCCGTCACCACCTCGCGAGAGAATACCGGTCCGATCAGCAACTGCGCCGCCCCCGTCGATGCCTTGAGGCAGTTTCAAAAACAAAGAGAGTGGCCCGTCGGGTGCCACTGCTAGCTCGCCTAGCAGTGCTTGTCCCAGGGTCTGCACTGCTTGACCAGCAAGCAGTGGCACCCAGATTCGGTTTTGAAACTGGTTCCATTGTTTTTCATCCGCACGCGCCTTATTCGTACCAAGGTGATTATAAAGGTGAGCCGGGCTGACTCTACGAGACAACTCGTCCGCACTCGAATGAGCCACAACCGGCTGAACCGATGTCAACAATCACGCGAACCCAACTCAGTGAGATGCGCGTGCGGTCATTCTACACAAAACCAGCGAATTCAAAACGGGTGTTAGCTGGCCAGCGTTAGCCTGGCGGTATTTGTAGGCATCGCCGTGCGTCGTCGCCGGTCGTTGGCGGCGTAGCTGGTGTTTCACAACCACGTCCCCGCGCGAAAGGACGCCCCGCGCCACGAGCAGGTGGCGCGGGGCGTTTGTATTCATATCGCGCTGAGCTATTGGCCGCTTTTCGATGTTTCGATCGTGACGGAATTTGCTTCCTCGTCCGAATCGTTGGCATCGATCGTGGCGCGGCGCTTGGCCAGCGACTCGGCGCGCAACGCTTCGACTTGCTTGCGTTGCTTGGCACTCAGTACGCCGAAGAGCGCTTCGTCACGCTCCTGGGTGAGGGCTTCGAGTTCGGCGCGCTTCTGCTGAATCTGGGGCGTATATTGCTCCAAAAGCGCCACGATCTTCTCACGCTGCGTTTCGTCGATCACTTTGTTGAAGTGCGCCGGCATCCGTGGGGCGCGCTGCTCGGTGGCAATCGGCTTGTTGGCTGTACGACTTTTCGCAGTGCTGCTTTTGGCCACGGGGTCTTTTGCTTTCGGCGCCGCCGAGAGGTGGGAAGAATAGCCCAGCGCGACGATCATGACAGCCGAAAGAAGCACACCCCAACGATTCAACATGCGACGGCTCATACGTTTTCTCCTTCTTCCAATGGATTGCAACGGATGCGACGGGAAGTACCCTCCCAATTAGGGATAGTGCTGCCATACACAGGAGCCACGGTCAAAGAAGTTTTCGAAGGGAACGACCAATCGAGAAACCGGCTGGTTTCGCCTCTTCGGGCCGGCAGCTAAACTACAAGTAGCGGATCGATCGGCGTGCAGCAATCGGCGCCACGGCACTGGGTTTTGGAGCTACCATGGGCGGAATTGAGAATGGCGGTCAGGGCGTCCGCAAGGCTGCCTGGTGGGCCGCTTTAGCCGTAGCGGTACTGGCGCTGGCGGCGAATTGGGCGAAGGCTGAATTGACGGTCGAAGCCCTGGCGGCGCCGGCGGTCACCGGCGTGGGGCCCTATTATCAAGACCTCGACGACGCCATCAAAGCCTTCGCGGGCGGCGACTACAACACCGCCTACGAGCGTTTGCAAAGCGCCCGAAAATCGACGCCGCGCCTGGCGCCAGCCGAGATCATGATGGCCCGATTGTATCTCGACGGCAACCTTCCCAACGCTGCCATCGCGATGCTGGAGAAGGCCGTCCGCAGCACACCGGATGATCCCGAGGCGCTGATCATGCTGGCCGAAGCCGCAGTGGCCAGCGGTCGAACGACGGAAGCCGGTTTGTTGTACGCCAAGGCGGCGCCGTTGGTCGAGGCCTTTCGCATCAACACCAAGCGACGGGAAGATCTGCAACACCGTTTGTTGACTGGTTGGTCGCTCATCGCGGAAAACGACGGAAACCTGGCCGGCGCTCAGAAGATGATCGAGGAGCTACTGAAGGCTGACCCCAACAACGCTGTTTCGCACCAACGGCTCGGCGGCATTCTCTTCAAGCTCAACAAGGGCCGCGAGGCGTACGAACAATTCAAGCTGGCCGCCGACGCCGATTCCAAACAGCCCCCGGCTGAATTGGCCATGGCACAACGCTTCAGCGACAAGGAAAACGCCGAGAAGTGGATCTCCCACGCGTTGGAGCGCAGCGGCGACGACGCGCCACGCATCTGGCCGTCGGTCAATTCCGGCTGCGGTCGAATCGGCTCGACGAAGCCAAAACGCACGCCGACAAAGCAATCGCATTGGACCCCAATGGATTGGACGCCAACCTCTTGGCGGGCATGACGGCGCGCTTGCAAGCGGACTATCCCACCGCGGTCAAGCACTTTGAAGCAGCGCACTTGCTTTCGCCGGCCGATCCCTTGATCGTCAACAATCTGGCGCTCGCACTGATCGAGATGCCCGACGACCTGAGTCACCAGCGGGCCCTGCAGTTTGCCGAACTCAATCTGCGGCAGAATCCCAACGGCATCGAGCAGCTTTCCGGCTATGGTTGGATTGCATACCGTCTTGGCCGACGCGCCGACGCGGATCGGGCCCTGGGCGCGGCGTACAAGGCGAGTTTGGCGGCGCACGACAACAAGATAAGCGCCGAAATGAACTACTATCTCGCCGCGCTGCATGCCGCGAGCGGCAATCTTGCGAATGCGACAAGTTTGCTGCGAACCGCGCTCAACTCGACGGCGCCGTTTGCCTATCGCAAGCCTGCCCAGGAACTCTTGGACAAACTGAAAAAGCTCGCGGCACAAAACGCAGAAGCCGATCCGGCGGCGGCCAGCAGCGGCCCCTGAAACGCGTGCCGACGCACTCGCGGCATCGGCGCACTGAACTACTACCGGCTGAAGCCGGTAGGTTCGAGGAGAATCGTGGCTACGGACTGAAGTCCTGCGCTCACGATTTGGTAATGCGGAAATTGTCGCCGCCATCGTCAGGCTCAGTGCCTTGTTGTTGGCGGATATATTCTTGGATCACCTCGTCAGTCACGTTGCCGCTGGATGCCACAAAGTAGCCGCGGGCCCACAAATGCCGACCCCAGAACTCTTTTTGCAGATGCTTGAACTCCATCAGCAACTTCCGCGAGCTTTTGCCCTTGATGTACTGCATGGCCTTGCTTGGCGACAGATTCGGCGGACAGGACAGCAGCACATGCACATGGTCGCGAGACACCGAGCCCTCCAAAATCTCGATTTCGTTGGTTCTACACACTTCTCGCACCAGTTCCCGCAGCCGCATTCCGACCGCATCGGCCAAAATGGGCTTCCGATACTTGGTGATCCACACAAAATGGTACTTCAGGTCGAAACGGCTATGCGAACTCGTGCGGTACTTTTCCATCCCCAAATTCTAGCAAACGAAGAACCTAAAGGTTTCGCCTGAAGGCGAGGGTTTTAGACCCATCGCAAGGACACTGAACTACTACCGGCTGAAGCCGGTAGGTTCGAGGAGAATCGTGGCTACGGACTGAAGTCCTGCGCTCACGATTTGGTAATGCGGAAATTGTCGCCGCCATCGTCAGGCTCAGTGCCTTGTTGTTGGCGGATATATTCTTGGATCACCTCGTCAGTCACGTTGCCGCTGGATGCCACAAAGTAGCCGCGGGCCCACAAATGCCGACCCCAGAACTCTTTTTGCAGATGCTTGAACTCCATCAGCAACTTCCGCGAGCTTTTGCCCTTGATGTACTGCATGACCTTGCTTGGCGACAGATTCGGCGGACAGGACAGCAGCACATGCACATGGTCGCGAGACACCGAGCCCTCCAAAATCTCGATTTCGTTGGTTCTACACACTTCTCGCACCAGTTCCCGCAGCCGCATTCCGACCGCATCGGCCAAAATGGGCTTCCGATACTTGGTGATCCACACAAAATGGTACTTCAGGTCGAAACGGCTATGCGAACTCGTGCGGTACTTTTCCATCCCCAAATTCTAGCAAACGAAGAACCTAAAGGTTTCGCCTGAAGGCGAGGGTTTTAGACCCATCGCAAGGACAATAAAAAAGGTCATGGCAAGCCGATCCGTCGTCTTGCCATGACCTCTATCCTGAAGCGGGACCCACGTGTGTCCCGCCCTCCCGATCAGTGTGCATCATGTATATCGGTCCGCGCGAGCGAAGCTCTTAAATCGGTTCTGTCGCGGTTGCCGCCGCTAGAGTTTCACCAGCCGGAAAAGTTCCGCGCAAAAAAATAGGGCGGGTCCGTCGTGGACCCGCCCCCGTGTCGAGTTGGCTGTGCCGTCACTTCTCCCCAGTCGTTCGGGCCCGCCAAGCTCGTTTTCGTTGTCGCGTTTCCTGCGACACCCGCCGTCAACGAAGCCACTGGTGCTTCTTGTACGGCTTTTCCAAACAAGGTCCGTGGGGCCAGGGAGCGTACCACGAGTAGTTGACCCAATCGGCACATACGGCACTGCCGCCTTGGGCCCAGCAGTAGTTGTAGCTGGCGCTGCAGGGCAGGCCGTTGCCGCCACCGGCCGGCATGAAACGCAAGCCCGACGGCTGCGGCGCGTAGTTCCAGTGGTCGTTGGCCGGCGAACAATTGCAGTCTTCTTGATACTCCTGCGCAATGGCCACGCCACTGAGACTCAGCACGCACGACAACGTGGCGACAAGAAACATCCTGTTCATGTCGAGACTCCTATGAGAATGGGGATTCTGGGGATCGCTCGAGTCGACAGCCAGACAGTGCTCGTGCGGGTAGTGGGCGGGGTGGGTGGGGAGGCGGCCTGGCGTGCAACCAGTGAAAACATTCCCTATGCCAGCGGAAACGCAAGTCGAGCGCATCGATAATTTGCCGCAATCCGGCTGGCCGCGACACATGGCACGCTACGCATCCGTTGGCAGTGCATGATGTTGCTGCCTAAAATGGAACGCGGAAGATTCCGTTGTTTTTTTTCACACCGGTGACCGGGCTGTTTAGCGGTCGTGCGTGTCGCTTCGATTGCGTAAACCGGGTAGTTCCGCAGGCGCTACTTCGCCATGGTCTTGGCCGCCACCATTTCGCCCGCCATTGCCGCCTCGGTGGCGATCACGCTGTTGCTGGTTGGTGTTTCGGCGCTACTATGGCGACGCCGACGGCTCGCAGGCACCACGCTCACGGCCGTGTGGATCTGGTCGCTCGTCAGCTTGCTGTCGATCGGCTTGACGGAGCTGGCGGTCGCCACGCTCTGCGTCGATCCACCGCAGTCCTGGATCGCGCCGCTGCGATTTGTCGCGGCAGCCAGCAGCTTTTGCCCGGTGATGGCGCTGCTCGGCGCCAAGCGGCCGCAAGACCGCGGTTGGCAGTTCATCGTGTTTGCCTTGTGGGGCATTGTCAGCCTGCCGGCGGCACATTGGTTGCTGTTCGGCGGGGTGCGCGAAATGCATCCGGCACAAGTAGGATTGCTCGCCATTCTGATCGGCGTCGGCGCGCTCAATCGCCTGGCGACGCGCTACTGGCTGGCTGGCACGATCTACGCGCTAGGCCAAATCGCATTGCTAGGACCGTATTTCAATTCACTGCAGCGCTGGTTGGCCGACGAGCGCGGTCCGCTGGTGGGCTTGGCGCTGTTGGTCGCATCGTGGCTGCTGTTGGCCTTGCAAGGCGATCGATCTGGTGCCGCGCGGGCTGGATCGCGTGTGGCTCGATTTTCGCGATGCGTTTGGCGCCGTGTGGGGTTTGCGCGTGATGGAACGGATGAACGCTTCGGCGGCCATGCTCGGCTGGCCGGTCACGCTCTCCTGGCAGGGGTTCCTCGCCAACGAGCCCGGTGCCGGCAACGTCGAGACGCCGCAAATCGTGGAAGACAGCCTGCGGACGCTGTTGCGGCGGTTTGTTTCGCCCGCGTGGATCGACGAGCGACTGGCGGGCATTGGCAACCCGCTGCCGCCGACCACGGGCGCAGCAGATCACTCCTCGGTCAGCGCGGGAAACGCATCCGCGTGAACTCGCGCACACGATTCTCGATGGCCGGCTCGACCGGCAGCCGCTCCATCGAACTGGCGCCGTAGAAGCCGACGACGCCCTGCGTGTGATCAAGGATGTACTGCGCGTCGGCCGGTTCGGCGATCGGTCCGCCATGGCACAGCACCAGGATTTCCGGGCTGACCTGTGTGGCGGCGGCGTGCATGACTTGAATGCGCTGCACGCTTTCATCCAACGTGAGCGCCGTGGTGGCGCCGATGGCGCCTTTCGTCGTGAGACCCATGTGCGGAATCAGGATGTCGGCGCCGGCCGCGGCCAACGCCTGGGCTTGCTCGACATCGAAGGCATAGGGCGTGGTGAGCAGATCCATCTCGCGTGCCTGGCGGATCATGTCGACTTCCAAGTCGAAGCCCATGCCGGTCTCTTCGAGGCCCTGGCGAAATGTGCCGTCGATCAGCCCCACGGTGGGAAAGTTTTGCACGCCGGCAAACCCGGCCGCCGCCACGTCGCGCAAGAACAATTTCATCACGCGAAACGGATCCGTGCCGCACACGCCGGCCAGCACGGGCGTGTGCTTGACCACCGGCAGAACCTCGCGGGCCATGTCCATCACGATGGCGTTGGCGTCGCCATAGGGCATCATGCCCGAGAGCGAACCGCGTCCGCCCATGCGAAAGCGGCCGGAGTTGTAGATCACCAGCAGGTCGATGCCGCCGGCCTCCGACATCTTGGCGGTGAGGCCGGTGCCGGCGCCGCCCCCGAGGATCGGCTGTCCGGCGGCAACTTTGGCCCGCAAGCGTTTGAGAATGGCTTCGCGCTGACTCACATTCAGCCTGCTTTCCTGGATGTCATCTGCCCCGCACCAATGCAAACCCTCTAGCGTAGCATACCCGGCCAACCGGCTTCGACGTAGTTGTTGAAAGCGTCAGCGACCGCGGCCACACAACTGGTGGGCAGATTTCAAGTAGTTTTTTTTGGAGTGGGAAGGAGGGAACCGCGGAGGGAGGGCGCGGAGGGAGGAGGAGGAAGAGGATTTGACCACGACGACACGGCACGACGAAGAAAGAGAGTTGACGACGAAGGGCACGAAGGACTGATTCGATTGGATTTTTGTCTCGGGGTGCTCGGCGTGCTCGATTTTCTAGGTTCGCCACAGGGCGGCGTGAGTTGGACGGCGAGCCGATGCTACGATGGGATTTGTCGAATGCTCGTTCGCTTCGCGTCGTTCGTGGTTAGGAATTAGCACCAAAGGTGCGCCGCCATATCAGCCCAGGCTAACGGCCTGGATAAACGGAACGCGATACCAATTCACGTGAGGGCTGAAGGCCCGATCCAACTTCGTTCGCGAAGCGGTCCACCAATTGTGTCGGGCCTTCAGCCCGCAAAACGATTGGCTCTCAATGCTCCCCAGCCGTTGGCCTGGGCTGGTATGGTTGCGGGCCTTCAGCCCTCGCCATCAAACGGCGCTCTGCATTAGAAGAATGCCCCCAATGGGGAGCAACGTATGGGAACGCAAACAATCCTTTTGTGGACTTGCCAGTGGCATCGTCACACTCTTTGCTCCCCTTGTCAGGCACGGGGTGCCTGACCTACTTGGATGGGTGGGCCGGCGCTAGTACTTGACGATTTGTTTCTGCTCTTCTTCGGGGTGGACGACGCGCAGGATCTCGTTGGCTTTTTCGGTCATCATGCGGAGCTCGCTGCCGATGGCGATGAATTGCATGCCTTGCTCGGCGCACATCAATGCCGTTTTGGGATCCATCACGTGCATGCCGGTGGGCGTGCCGGTTTTCTTGCCGGTGGCGATCACGCGCTGGAGCATCGCCTCGAACTCGTCGTCCGTGGCTTCGGCGCCGTCGGGGGCTCGCATTTCGGCGCGCAGGTCGACCGGGCCGACAAAGATGGCGTCGACGCCCCTCAGGCTGTAGATCTCTTCGGCGTTCTTTACGCCCGTGGGACTTTCGGTTTGCAGCACGACGAGGATCTCGTCGTTGGCGTGGCGATAATACTCTGGACCGGTGGCGCCGAAGTTCATCGAGTGCATGCCGCCGCCGAGGCTGCGATTGCCCGTGGGCGGATACTTGGCCGCGGCGATGGCGATCTTGGCTTGTTCGACCGTGTCGACCATGGGCACGACGATGCCCCAGGCGCCGGCGTCGAGCACGCGCTTGATGTAGTCGTGGTTGCCCTTGGGCACGCGCGCCAGGGGCACGCCGCCGGCATCGGCGATGGCGGCGAAGATCATGGCCGCCTGCGACCAGTCGACCGGCGAGTGCTCGATATCGAGCGTGAGCCACTCGAAGTTCAGCCGCGCCAGGATGCGCGTGGCGAACAAGTCGCCCAGTGAGAGCCAGGTGCCGAAGCTGGGCTTGCCGGCTTGAAGAGTGCGTTTGACGGGATTGGTTCGCATCGCGTGGGGGGTCCTCAGCGGAAATCCGGGGCGTGTGGCAATGCAGCAAGTGTTCCAAACCCGGGAGTCGCCGGCAAGTCCCGCGCCAGGCATTCGTATCGCGCAAGTTCCCCCAAAACGTGTGACTTGCAAATCATCCCCAAGATCATTGCAGCGGACCGCAGGAGTCGAAGGATATCCAAGAGCCAGCCATTGTTCGCGCGGTTCGAGTCGGCCAAAATCGACTTTCGGGATCCGTCGTCGCACGACGCGCTGCCAACTCAGCCCGTCTTTCCCGAGGATGCAAGGATAGGAAATGCAACAACGGCCCGCCGGCGGATCGGCAAAGGTTGTCCGCGAGCGAATCGCTGATGGGGCGTCGTGCCTTATCGTGGCGGCTTGCTGCGCGGCGATCGCCGGCTGCGGCAGGGCAGGGGGGCAAACTCCCCAAGTCGTTCTGACCAGCTCGACATCCGCGTCGTCGACGGCGCACGTAGCGGCGATGGTCATCCAGCCGGACCCAATGGACGTGGACCAGACGGTGACGGCACTCGAGGCCTTGCGCCAGGCGGCGCGTTTCGACGAATACGTTTCCGCCACGCTGGCAGCAACGACAGAGCAGCCGGCGAACGCGGCGGTGCGTTGTCTGGCCAGCGAGGCGCACCTGGCGATGGGCAACAACGCGGCGGCCGCGGCGAGCGCGTTGCGTTCGGGCCAGTTGGCGATCGAACAGCACGACGCGTCCCTGGCAGTGCGCGCCTTGCGGCTGTGGATCGTGGCGGCGATGCGGCAAGGTCGACCGCTGGACGATGCCAACGTCGGCACTTTGTTGGACAGGATACCTGCCGATCAGCCGGGCACCCACTGATTCGCTATTGGCTGGACACGTTCGCCCACCGAGCGCCGTTTGTGTTCGCCGATGGTGATCTGCCGCCGTCGGCGGAGCTTTCGTCGACCAAGGCGGCCGACGGCACGATCTGGGCGGATTTGAATTCGGTGGAGGTAACGACCAACGGCGTACTGCAACCGATGGTCTTCATCGACACCGGCGCGCAGCACTCGATCATGACGTTGCGCGCCGCGGAGAACGCCGGCGTCAGGCTGGGAGACGGTGACGCCGAGTTGGTTGGCTTTGCCGGACTCGCAGCGCGGCCCGCCGTGTTGGAGACGCTCGACCTGGGCGGCCTCGTGCTGCACAACGTGCCGGTGCTGGTGGGCAATGCACCGGCGCTGATGCTGGCCAACGGGCAGATGGCTATCGGCACCGAGTTGATGCACCACGTGCGTTTCACGCTCGACTATCCGGCCCGCCGCGTCGTTGTCGAGCGCGCCGACCATCCGGTGCTGCGGGGCGAGAGTTCAAACGGCTTCGAGTGGCCGGTGTGGACTTTCTCGCAGGCGTGTCTGGCCCAGGGCGCAACCGAGCGGGGGCCGGCGCGGGTCATGGTCGACACGGGCAACCGGTCGGGCACGTATATCTCGGCCCGCTGGGCGCGGCATCATTTGCCGCAATTCGAGCGGCCCACCTCGACTTTGGTGTTCAAATTCCGTCACCAAGGGCTATCGCTAGATACAATGCAGATGGGTGAGCTCGTGCTGAGCGACTGGCCCATTTGGGACCGCATCCCGCGCGAGCTGGAACAGCTCGACCTGGTCGATATGCTGGTGGGACGCGACCTGTTGTGGCCGTATCGACTGACGATCGACCTGCGCCAGCGCGTGATGCGTATGGAAGGCGGGCCAGCGTCGCCCAGGCCGCCGACCGACTCCATCCCGTAGAATCGCTTCTGGCCTCCGCGAAAACGAACACCATAACGAATCGATCATGCACGTGGGACGCCTGCTGCCGATTGCTTTGCTGCTGCCGCTGACCTTGTTGGTGGCTCTCGCCGAGGCAAACGATTTTGCCGCCGAGCGCGAACGCATGGTGGATGAAGAGATCGTCACGGCCGGAGTGAAGTCGCCGCGGGTGATTCAGTCGATGCGCGACACCCGCCGGCACGAGTTCGTGCCGCTGTATCAACGCGGCAAAGCCTATTACGACATGGCGCTGGCCATCGGCTGGGGACAAACCATCTCGCCGCCGTTCATCGTGGCCTACATGACCGAAGCGCTCGATCCGCAGCCCACCGACAAGGTGTTGGAGATCGGCACCGGCAGCGGCTATCAGGCGGCGGTGCTGAGCCCGCTAGTGAGCGAGGTATACACGATCGAGATCGTCAAACCGCTGGGCGAGCGCGCAGCGCGCACGCTGAAGCGGCTGAAATACGACAACGTATTCGCCAAAGTAGACGACGGCTACCAGGGCTGGCCCGAGCACGCACCGTTCGACAAGATCATCGTCACCTGCTCGCCGGAAAAAGTGCCGCCGAAGTTGGTGGAGCAATTGCGCGAAGGGGGCAAGATGCTCGTGCCGGTGGGCGAGCGCTACCAGCAATCGCTCTACGCCTTCACCAAGGAAAACGGCGAACTGACCAAGGCGGCGCTATTGCCCGTGCTATTCGTGCCGATGACGGGCAAGGCGGAAGACAGCCGCAAAGTGCTGCCCGATCCCAAGCATCCCGAGCTCGTCAACGGCAACTTCGAAACGATCGATCCCGCCACGCAGCCGGCCGATGAATCGGTAACGGCATCGACGACAGAGACGGCCGCGCTGGCGAGCGAAGACTCCGAGCGGAAGGCCCCCGCGCCGGACGGCTGGTACTACCGCCGGCAGCTCAAGTGGATTGACGCCAAGGACGCGCCCGAGGGCAAGCGCTACGTCACTTTCAGCAATAGCACGCCCGGCCGCGGCGCCCAGGCACTGCAGGGGCTGGCCGTTGATGGCCGAGAAGTGCGACGGCTTGACGTCTCGCTGTGGGTCAAGGGCGAGAACCTTCGGCCGGGCGATACGCAACAACAGCAGCCCTCGCTGGTTATCACGTTCTACGACGAGAACCGGGGCCAGGCCGGCTACGCCTTCGTGGGCCCTTGGCGCGACACGTTCGATTGGACGCTGCGCCTCGGAGACTATTCGCGTGCCGACGAAGGTGCGCGAGGCGATCATCTGTCTTGGCCTGTACGGCGCGACCGGCACATTGTCGTTCGACGACGTGCGGATCGAATCGGCGGACAAGTAGCCATTTTCTTTCGCCCCTGCGGGGCTTGGCGCTGCGCGCGTCATTGGTCCAGGGCCCTGTGCCGGTGACAGATTCACTCGGCGAATCGAAACGGCTCGTTGGAAACTTCGTAGCCCGGGCGAAGGCCGATATTGAGCACCAGGCCCAGCGCCAGCGCGTTGGCCAGCAGGCTCGAACCGCCGTAGCTGACCAACGGCAGCGTGAGCCCGGTGATCGGCAACAAGCCGACGAGCATGCCCAGGTTGATGACTGCCTGGGTGGCCATTAGCGCGGCAACTCCGATGGCGGCGAGTCGGCCGAATGGTTCACGCGTGGCGTGGGCCACTGCCAGCGTGCGCGATACCAAGAGCAAAAACAGCAGCAGCAACCCGCCGATGCCCCACAGGCCGAAGCGCTCGCCGAGCACCACGGCGATGGCGTCGGTATGCGGCTCTGGCACGTAGTAGGCCGTGCGATCGCGCGTCACTTCGCCGCCCAACCAGCTTCCACTCCATCCGCCCAGCGCCAACAGTTGCTTGGCCTGGTGCAATTGATAGCCGTCGTCGGTGGGCCTTTCGCCGGCGCGGGTTTGTTCGGCCAGCGCCGTGATGCGCGATTTCTGTTCGCGGCTCATCTGCGACCAAAGCAATGGAGTGAGCGTGAGCGCGGCCAGTACGACGAAGCCCAAGTGGCTGGCCCGCGCGCCGGCGGCAAACAGCATCACGAACAACACCGGCAAAAAGACCAGCGCCGTTCCCAAGTCGGGCTCGCGCAAGACCAGCACCATCGGCGCCACGACCAGCGCCAAAGGGATCAACAAGCCGGAGAGGCTACGATAACTGTCGCGAAACATCAGGTAGCGCGACAATCCCAGCACGAACGCCAACTTGGCAAATTCCGAGGGCTGCAGTCCCACGGGTCCAAAACGAATCCAGCGGTGTGAGCCGTTGACGCGCGGAAACCAATACACGGCGATCAACAGCAACACCGACACACCGAGCACGACATAGCTCCAACGAATGAGCATCCGATAGCTGGGCAACGTGGCCGCGAACATCGTGGCGACACAAACCGCCGACCAGAAAAGCTGCCGCACCAGATAGTGGCCCGAGTTCTCGGCCAGCGATTGGCTGCGGGCGATTCCCAACCACCCCAGGACCATCAGCGCCAGCGCCAGCGCGACGACGGACCAGGGAAGTCGGCGAAACCAGGCGGAGCGTTGCAAAGGGCAAACCTCGGTCCGGAGGGTCGGATGACTTTGGCAATGCGGCGCAAGCGGGGCGGTGGCGTCCGTGCCGGCTGGATGCGGACGGCCAACGCGCGATTATAGGGCCGCGCGTGGGGGCGACCGAGACGGGATTTGCCGGCCCTGGTTCGCTTCCCAGCCCCAAGGTCGCTCGCGGAGCCTCCCCGGAAGCTGTCACAGTTGTCAGGTCCAGCAGAATCGGCGGAATTGTTTCGTTACACAACCCAAATATCCCAATCGGCTTATGAACCAAGATCAAAAAATCTTGCGTAGATTTCTTGTTTTCCGTGCTAGCATTGGTATGTTTTTGAGGGCTTGAGCCGTGTACGTCCCAACGAGTGGGTACGGTCAGCCTCTAACCCAATCATTTGAGGGGAGCCATAAGATTATGTTGCGAAACACTTTTAGAGCGCTGGTGGCCTTGACGGTCGTGGGAGTCACGCTTGTGGCGGCCGACGAAGCGCAGGCCTTCCATGGACGGCACCGCGGCTGGGGTTCCAGCGGCGGTTCGTACGGCAGTTACGGTTCGAGCGGGAGCTGGGGTTCCAGCGGTGGAAGCTGGGGCAGCAGCGGTTCGAGCGGCGGCTATTACTACGGTAGCAGCGGTTCGAGTGGCGGTTATTACTACGGCAGCAGCGGTTCCAGCGGTGGAAGCTGGGGATCGAGCGGTGGTAGCTGGGGATCCAGTGGCGGGTCGAGCGGCGGATACGCGCCGGTGGCCCCGGCCCCTACGGCTCCGGGCGAAGCGGCCCCGCCCGCGCCGAACGTGCCGGCTCCCTCGGATGCCGGCGCCGGCTATCACCCGACGTATGGCCCGATGCGATCCAGCGCCACGCTGTCGGTCAAGGTTCCCGCCGATGCCAAGGTGTTCGTGAACGATCGTCCGACGACGAGCACCGGCACCGATCGCGAGTACATCTCGCACGATCTGGCTCCGGGCGCCCGTTACAACTACAACGTTCGCGCCGAGTTCGAGCGTGACGGCAAGCCGGTCACCGAGACCAAGTCGATTCAGTTGACTGCCGGTCAAACGGCCAACCTCGACTTTGCCGGCGCCGAGGAAGTGCACACGGCGGAGGCCACCGACACCCGCACCACGTTGATCGTGCGATTGCCGGAGGACGCCAAGTTGTTCCTGGCCGGTCACGAGACCAAGGCCACGGGCGACGTTCGCGAGTTCTCGACCACGCGGTTGCCCAACGGCGCCCAGTGGCAGACGTACGCGATCAAGGCCGTCATCGATCGCGATGGCCACCAGGAAGTTCGCGAGCAAACGATCGAGCTCGCGGCCGGTGAATCGCGCGAAGTGACGATCAACTTTGACTCGGCCGACGGCGGCAGCGTCACCAAGACCGCGTCGCGCTAAGCGAACCGATCGCAAGCGTTTGATCCAGCGAGCCTTCCCATCGGCCAAGAGCGCCGGTGGGGAGGCTTTTTTTGTCGGTGGGCGTGCGTATGGGGCGCGCTGGGGGGCCTCCGCGTGCCAAAGCGGCGCACCGGCAGGCCGCTTTGTATGGCCCATAGCGGCCGCGCCGGGGGGAGGCGGAAAACTTTCCCCACAAGCTAGAGACTGCCGATACCAAGAAAGTCATGGCCACCCAAGACTCAACCCCCGAACAAGCCCAACCGCCCGCTCGTGGCGTGCGCATCCTGGTCAGCGCGCTGGTCGTGGTACACCTGGGCGGCGTGTTCATGGGGCCGTTTGCCATGCCGCCGCAAACCTCGGAGCTGGCCGCCACCTTGGCCCCGGTCTATCGGCCCTATGTCGACGGGCTGTCGCTGGCCAACGGCTATCGCTTCTTCGCCCCGAGCCAGGCCCCAGCCACCTGGTGCGCTACGAGCTGACGTTCGACGACGGCGCCACGGCCGAGGGCGCGTTTCCCAATCGCGATGTGAACAAGCCGCGCTTGCTCTATCACCGCTATTTCATGATGAGCGAGTTTCTCAATACGCTCTCGGATCCCAACGCTCCACGCGAGCGGCGCGATGCTTACGTCAAGAGCTACGCCGATCACCTGCTGCACGAGACGAACGCCAAAAGCGTGAAGCTGTTTCTCGTGCGGCATTGGATTCCGCGGATGGACGAAGTGCGCGCGGGACGCAAATTGACGGACAAGATCCTGTACGAAGAGCGTCCCTTGGGCACGTTCGAGCGAGGCGCGTCATGAGCCAGATCGCAAACAGCGTGCGCTCGTGGGGCCGCGACGTGGCGGCCGGTTGGAACCGCTTCTGGTTCGAGCCGGGCGATCCGGCCACGCTGGCGATGATTCGCATTTGCACGGGGCGATGCTGCTCTACACGCACCTGGTTTGGGGCCTGGAGCTGACCACGTTCTTCAGCCGCGACGGCTGGTTGTCGCCCGAGGCGGTGGCCAAGTTGCAGGAAGGCTCGTACACCTGGAGCTACTTGTGGTGGTTCGAGTCGCCGCTGGCGCTATGGACGGTGCACATCGCGGCGCTGGTCGTGTTCGCCATGCTGACCGTGGGACTGTTCACCCGCGTGGTGTCGGTGTTGGCTTTCATTGCGGCGGCCTCGTATGTGGGCCGCGCCACGGGCGCGTTGTTCGGGCTGGACCAAATCAACTTGATGCTGGCGCTGTACCTGATGGTTGGGCCCTCGGGCAACGCGCTGTCGATCGACCACTGGCTGAAGACGCGCCGAGCCGGCCAGCCGCTGCCGGTGCGCAAGAGTTGGTCGGCCAACCTGACCATTCGGTTGATCCAGTTGCACATGTGCGTGATCTACATGTTTGCCGGCATGGGCAAGCTCACCGGACAAGCCTGGTGGGACGGCAATGCCATGTGGATGGCTTTTGGCAACCTGGAATACCAGTCGCTGGACATGACCTGGATGGCCGATTGGCCGCGGATGATGAACCTGATGGCCCACGTGACGGTGTTCTGGGAATTGTTTTATGTGGCGCTCATCTGGCCACGGCTCACCCGGCCGGTGATGCTGCTGTTGGCCATTCCTCTGCACATGGGAATCGCCGTCTGCCTGGGCATGATCACCTTCGGCCTGATCATGCTGGTGGGCAACATGGCATTCGTCTCGCCGGCGCTGGTGCGGGGTTTCGTGGGATGGCTGCCGCTGGGGCAGGGCAGGGGAGTCGCGCCGCAAGCTGCCACTGCGAATCGCGGCAAGCGCCCAAAGCTTCTCGTTCGGCCGCGATCGGCGCGCCGGCATCGCGCCGCAACTAACAAATCCGCATCGGCATTTGGCGGATATCCGGGCTGCTTCACGTTTTAAGTGTTAACGACGCGCATCGTTGCTGCGCTGCCCACGCGGGCGCCACTCAACGGCGACAACCCCTGAAGAAAAATCCGCAGATTACACAGATTTCGCAGAAATATGGGTTCAGAATTCCACAATGCGCTTGGCTGAGAGCTTGCCGGTCTGAATGGTCCTTTTTCTCTGCGAAATCTGTGCAATCCGCGGATCGACGATCAGAAGGAACAGATACCGGCGTAGAGCGGCACCCAGATTCGGCTTCTTGGCGATCAGCCCCCCAGATGATGCTCCCACTCCCTAGCTCGCACGGGGAGTGACAAGCTGTTGTCACAACTCGCGCGCCGTGTGTCGGCGCTTGGCGCTATACCGACGATAAGGAGGTTGCCATGTACAAGACGCTGCAATACTCACTGGCAACCAGACGAGGCAAGACCATGGGCACGGGATCTCCGCGGAGCTGGTCCGAATTCGAGGCGCAACGCCTGGTAAGCGCCAGCCTGGTTCATCCGCTGACGACTGAGCTAGTACGCTCGGTTTGCGAGAACGACACGTTCCGCGTGGAGCAAAACCGGGTGCGCATCACGGCACTGGACGAAGCGCGCGAGGCGATTCGCGCGGTGAGCCTCGACGAGACGCACTACGTGGCGGTGGTCGTGCCCGTGCTCGAAGATGGCCGACTGCTGCTGGTCAGCCGGTATCGCTACGCCATCGAACGGTGGAGCGTCGAGTTTCCGCGATTCGCCGGCCAGACCAGCGACGAGGGCTGGAAGCACGCCGTGGAAGACCATTTGCAAAAGCGCATTGGCATAACCGCCGGAAAAATATCGCTCTTAGGCGGCATCTATCCGGACGCCGCCACGACCGCGATCAGCACGATCGTCATCCTGGCCGAAGGCTGTGCCCAGCAGAGCCCACTGGCCACCGATCCCCGCGACCTGATTGCCGGAGTGTTCGGTGGGAAACCCGACGAGATCAACCGGCTGGTACGCGAGGGGGGGATAACCTGCGGCGTGACGCTGGCGGCGCTGGCGCTGTTTAACGCGCAGAGACGGGCGTAGTCCTGCGGACTCAAACTGGCCGCCCGCTGTTACAATGGTGCGTATGAGCGCTATCGAATTCGGCAGCGGGACCGGCCACATCTCTTGGGCGCTGATAGTTACTGCGATTGGCGTCGCTACGTTGGCAGTCGCCGTGCTGTTCTGGTTGTTCAAGCGTTCCTGGATGAGGTTTTCCCTTGCTGGGCTGTGTGTGAACCGATCGAGGGGGCGGCGGACGAATAACCTCTGCGTACAAGGTGGCTACTTTTCGGAACGATACTGGGCACCATAGGTGGTTGCATAGCCAGCGAGCCTGTGGGATATAATCACGGGACCGAGGAAGAGGCGTTACTCTTGTATCGCGTCCTGTATGGCGCAGGCATGGGATTGTTAGTGGGAATTCTGGTGGACATCTACAGCGGCTATCGGCGTCGCCCTTCAAGGAACAGTTCGCCCTTTCCACCGCTCCCGAATTCGGTCGATGTTCCAGAAGTGCCGGACGCAACCAAATAACACATGACTCGTTCATGTCGCCTGCGGCATACTTTCAGCCGCCTTTCCGTCAAACGGCGGCACACTGTACCATCGCCATAATTCTAGGTCGATCTAGCGCCGTCCCCGTCCTCTGCTACAATCCCGGAATGAGAGAGCACGCCCCAAAACGCCGCTGGCTACGCTTCTCTTTGCGGATGATGTTCGTGCTGGTGATGCTATGCGCGTGTTGGTTGGGCTATGAGCAGAATTGGATTAGACAACGGAGGCAGGTGGTCCATAGCACCTTAGGAGTGCAGCATTGTTGCTTTGACATGAACACTCGCTTGTCGCCCCAACCGGTCTTTTCGGTCGCACCATGGCCACTTTCCTGGATGGGGGAGCCCGGCTATTGGTTCGTCAGGTTGCCAAAGTGTACGCCTGAGGATGAAGTTGCACGAATTCAAAGGCTGTTCCCGGAAGCGGAGCAAGTCGAAGCCTGCCTCCCACCACCACCACCACCACCACCTTCATTCGATCCTCGGGCTCTTCTCCTTATGTCTAGTGGAAAGCGGTAGCTCTTGGACCACGACCAACATACTGACCACCCAGTACCGCCCCGCCTGCACACGCCAATCACCCACCGCCGAACCCCCAGGACGATTGCAAAGTCGTTAATCCAAGGCTCCTACGAGTTTCAGGGCGTGGAGGGGATTGGCGCAGAGATCATCGGCTCGGGCTCGAAGCGGTTGTTTGGATTTTTGGGTCGTTAGTCGCAACACGCTCAGGGCTACGTTGGTGAGGCTTGCCAGGCGTTCGGCCAATCCTGGCCGACGACTCCAGTGCCGGTCTTCGTCCCACCAACGATCTTTGACGAAGTGCAAGCTGTTTTCCACTTGCCAATGAGCGCGTACGTACTTCAACAATTGCTTGGGCGTAGTCGTGGCCGGGTCGAGGCTGGTGACGAAGTACCGCGTTTCGCGCGTGGTTTTGCCGTTTCGGTCTTTCGTCTCGCGGTCGACTCGCAAGAGCATGCGGCAACCGGCAAGCCCCAGCCGCTGGCAGACATATTCGGCGTCGGCCAGGTCGATCCAAAGAAAACGAGTCTCCCTACGGCCCCCTTTTTTTCCCGCGTCTGAGCGGCCGCCGCGCTGTCTTGGGCCTGCGCAAAGCAGGTCTGCGCCGCATCCAGGATGTCGGGCTGGTTGGCTTTGATTTGGAACAAGTAGTCATGGCCCGAAGTCAGAATCAGTTCGGCCAGATTGCGCTGAGCATAGAGGGCATCGCCCGTGATCAAACGCAACGCCGGATACTTCTCGAACAGTTCGCTCAGGTGCGCTTTGAGCACTTCCGGCTCGGTGCTTTTGTCGCCCGACAGGGGCCATTGCCCAAGACACGCTTTCAAATCCTGGACAAAAACGTTCAGCATCTGAATCGGATCGCCCTGCGGATCGAAGCCTTGCTTCGACGTCTTGCCATCCACCGCCGCGACCAGAGCCTCCTGATCCGCCATTACCTCTTGCAACCACTGGGAAAACGCAGCTTGAAACTCCTCCAACGAGAACTTCGCCAGCGTCCGACTTAACGTGGTAGGATGCGGCGGCTTGCGACGCGTAAAGCCCAAAGGTCTGCGCAGCAGATGCCAGTTCCGGGCTGCCCACCGCTGCAAGCTGGCAAAATCGTTCAAGCGGCAGACCAGCCCCACGAGCGTCAGTCCCAAAATCCCCGAAAACGGATGACGAACACCACGCCGCTGACGTGGATCGGCCACCTCCGAAAAGGCCACCATCAAAGACGGAAAATACGATGGTAGTTGCATGGCTAGCTCCTTCTCCTAAAGCCAACCCGCATCACCCGGTTAGGATCGCACCTGCATTATACAAAACTCAACTTTGCAATCGTCCTGGCCGAACCCCAGCATGCGTTGAACTGTCTTACGCTCGCGGCGTATACTAGCCGTTTGTCCAGTGGGCCATTTGGGCGGCCTCGGGCGTTTCTTGTTTGCCGTCGGATGGGGAGATTCATTGCGTGTTTGACACGATTGCCGTGGCCGGGGCGACCGGCGCCGTGGGCACGATCATTTTGCAACTGCTGGCGGAGCGTAAGTTCCCCTTCAAGCAGATCAAGTTCCTGGCTTCGGGACGTTCGGCCGGTAAACCGATCGAATTTGCCGGGCGGACTTACACGGTCGAGGAGCTCGCTCCGGACGCGTTCACGGGCGTCGACCTGGTGATCGGCAGCACGCCGGACGAAGTGGCCCGCGACTTTGCTCCCTGGGCGGTCGAGCGCGGGGCGATCGTCGTGGACGAAAGCGGCTATTGGCGAATGGACCCCAAGGTGCCGCTGGTCGTGCCCGAGGTGAATCCCGAGGCGATCGCAAAACATCAAGGCATCATCGCCAGCCCGAATTGCTCGACCACGCAGATGGTCGTGGCGATGAAGCCGCTGCACGACGCGGCACGAATTCGGCGCGTGGTGGTGAGCACCTATCAAGCCACCAGCGGCATGGGTCTGGCCGGCAGCCAGGAACTCGACGAAGCCACGCGCTGCAACGTGCAGGGCCAGGAGTTCAAGCCGACGGCGTTCGCGCATGCCATCGCCTTCAACCTCATTCCGCAGATCGGCTCGCACAAGGAGCAGGGTTACACCTCCGAAGAGATGAAGATGGTTTATGAAACCCGCAAGATCTTCGGCGACGAGTCGATCCAGGTTTGTCCGACGTGCGTGCGCGTGCCGGTGACCAATTGCCACAGCGAGAGCATTCTGGTCGAGACCGAAAAGAAGGTTTCGGTGGACGAGGCGCGCAAGCTTTGGTCGGCGATGCCGGGCGTGTTGGTGGTCGATGACCTGGGGGCCAAGAGCTATCCCATGCCGTGCAACTGCGACGGGCGCGACGAAGTGTTCATCGGCCGCATTCGCGAGGACCTCTCGAGCCCCAACGGTCTGGCGTTCTGGTGCGTCAGCGACAACCTGCGCAAAGGGGCCGCGACCAACGCCGTGCAGATCGCCGAGTTGCTCAGCGAAAAGCGGGCTGCAGGGCAGGGCAGGGGGGCTGCGGTCGCCAGCCGATAGATTCGGCTTTCGTGCAATGTGTACGACTTGAGAGTACATTTCGAGTGCTACGCTACGCCGTTAACCCTGAAGAAAACATCCGCAGATTACACGGATTTCACGGAGAAAAAGGACGATTCAGACTGGTGGGCTCTCAGACCAGTGCGCGATGTCGAATTCTGAATTCATGTGTCCGCGAAATCCGTGTAATCCGCGGATCGAGGATCAGAAGGAACGGTTGACGACATAGAGTGCCACTGCTTGCTTGCCAAGCAGTGCTACTCGCAGGCGGGCACTGACAACGAGTTAGCAGTGGCACGCTGCCGGCGCCACATTGCGGGAATCGAAATTGCGGGCCGATGCGCACGTTCAAGCTTACGCTCGCCTACGATGGCACGAACTACTGCGGCTGGCAACTTCAGCCCGGCCAGGTGACGCTGCAAGGGAAGTTCGAGCAGGCGCTGGCCAAGATCACGGGCGAATCGATTCGCGTGACGGCCAGCGGGCGGACCGACTCGGGAGTGCATGCGCTGGGGCAGGTGGTGGGGTTCGAGAGCGCGACGCACCTCGAGCCCGCGGTGCTGCAAAAGGCGCTCAACGCCACGCTTCCACTGGACATGGCCGTAGTGGCTGCCGAGTTCGCGCCGCAGGGCTTTCACGCTACGCGACACGCGGTGCGAAAGATGTACCGCTATACGATCGACGACGGACCGCTGCGCGACGTGTTTGTCCGGCAGTACGTCTGGCAACACAAGAGCCCGCTCGACGTCGCAGCCATGCACCGAGCGGGCCAGTCGCTGGTGGGAACGCACGATTTTTCCAGTTTCGAGTCGCAGAGTTCGCCGCGGGAAAGCAGCGTGCGCACGGTCTATTCGCTGCGTGTCGAGCGTTGGCCCGAGGCAGACGGGCCGCGGATTGTCGTCGAGATCGAAGGCAACGGATTCCTCTATAACATGGTGCGCGCGATCGTTGGTACGCTAATAGATGTCGGCCGCGGCGCCGAAAGTGAATCGTGGCCGGCCCAAGTGCTGGCCGCCCGCAATCGCAGCGACGCCGGTCAAACGGCGCCACGCGCACGGGTTGTGCCTGGTGCGCGTGGAATACTAAGACGCACTGGCGCATCGCGACATCACATGCGGATTGCCCACATCATCACACGGCTGATCCTCGGCGGTGCGCAGGAGAATACGTTGCTCTCGTGCGAGGATCTGCTGCGCATTCACGGCGACGACGTGCTGCTGGTTACGGGTCCGCCGCTGGGCCCCGAGGGAAGCCTGCTGGAGCGTGCCCAGCGCAACGGCGTGCCGGTGGAAGTGTTGCCGGCGCTGCGGCGTGAGATCCATCCGCTGCGTGATTGGCAGAGCTATGCGCGGATCAAACAAGCAATTCGCGCGTTCCAGCCCGACGTGGTCCACACGCATAGCGGCAAGGCGGGCCTTTTGGGGCGCTGGGCTGCGCACGCGTTGGGCGTGCCGGCGATCGTCCACACCGTACACGGCGCGCCGTTTCATCCGTATCAGGGCAGGGGGGCCCTCGCGGTATTTCGCGCCTGCGAGCGCTATGCCGCCAAGCGCTGCGACGCGCTGGTGAGCGTGGCCGACGCCATGACCGACTTGATGGTCGCCGCCGGCGTGGCGCGCGCGACAAGTTCACCACGATCCATAGCGGCATGGAAGTCGAACCGTTTCTGGCCGCCAACGAACACCGAGCCGAAACGCGCCGTGCGCTAGGCTATTGCGACGAACACGTCGTCGTCGGTAAAGTGGCGCGGCTGTTTCACTTGAAGGGTCACGAGTACCTGGTGCGGGCCGCGGAGCAGGCCGTGACGGCGCAACCGAATTTGCGGTTCCTGTTGGTGGGCGACGGCATCCTCGCCGATGCCATTCGCGAGCAAGTGCGCCGCGCGGGACTGGCGGAGCATTTTCAATTCACGGGTTTGGTGCCGCCCGAGCGCATTCCAGCGCTAATCGGCGCCATGGACATCGTCGTACACACCAGCCTGCGCGAGGGGCTGGCCCGCGTGCTGCCGCAGGCGCTGATCGCCGGCAAGCCGGTTGTCAGCTACGATGTCGACGGCGCGCGCGAGGTGGTCGTCACGGACGAGACGGGCATCCTGCTGCCGCCCGAGAGCGTCGATGCACTTTCAGATGCGATGGTGCGGTTGGCCGGCGATTCCTCACTGCGCGACCGACTTGGCAGCGCGGGTCGCGCGCGATTCACCGAGCCATTTCGTCACGAGCAGATGAGCCGCCAGTTGCGCGCGCTGTACGAGCGCGTGCTGAGTGCCAAGGCCGGGTCACCAGTCGCCGGCGACCGAGCGGTACTGCCCAGCGTTCCCAGCTAGGGACGCCGCTGTTAGAATAGCCGCAGTTCCATTTTGAGGCGCGGCCCCCGGAATGCCCGCTTCGTCGTTCGTCCCTTCAGCGAGTTGTTTCCCGTGGCGCAAGACCGCGTCGGTTCGTACCGACTATTGAACATGATCCGCGCGGGCAGCACGTGCGAAGTGTGGGAGGTAATGAACGACATCAAGGGCGAGCGGCTGGCGCTGAAGCTGCTCACCGCCGAACACGCGCGCAACAAGACGGAAGTCGCCTTCCTGAAGCACGAGTGCCAGGTGGCCAAGGGGATGAAACACCCCAACGTCATCGAGATCTACGACGTGGGCGCCGATAGCGGCTATTTCTATATGGCGATGGAATTGTTCGCCACGCCCAATCTCAAACAGTTGATCGTGCAGGGCATCGAGCCGCTGCAGCCGCTGGCGTCGAAGATCCTGCAAGGGGCCGGCGAAGGCTTGGAATACTTTCATTCGCACGGTTGGATTCATCGCGACATCAAGCCGGACAATTTCCTCGTCGGCAAAAAGGGGGAAGTGAAGTTGATCGACTTTGCGCTGGCGGTGAAGAAGAAGGGGGGCTTGGCCCGATTGTTTTCCACGAAGTCGAAAATCCAAGGCACGCGCAGTTACATGTCGCCCGAGCAGATTCGCGGCCAGCCGCTCGATCAGCGCGCCGATTTGTACAGCTTCGGCTGTATGGCTTACGAATTGCTGGGAGGCAAACCGCCATTCACCGGCAGCACGACCAACGAGCTGTTGACCAAGCATCTGCGCTCGGCAATCCCGCCGCTGCAAGGTTCGAACCGCAACGTGAGCGACGAGTTTGCACAACTCTCCAAGTCGCTGCTGGCCAAGGATCCGGCGGATCGGCCCGACTCGATGGCCGATTTTCTCCGCGAGATGCGGACCATTCCGCTCTTCAAGGTGCCGCCAACCGGCACGAAATAGGGCGGCGCTGGCATCGACTTGGCAGCCCGCTTCATGCCACAATAGGGGCTCGATATCGAAAGGGCGAACACTCGGCGGCCAAACCCCGATATAGAATCCTAGTGGCGCGCCGCCGACTGCTGGCATCCAATTGCTGGCGCTAGCGTCGCCAGCACGCCGCTTGGCACTGGTTCTTCAGGAAGCACTCCGCAATGGCAACCGTCAATCATCGGCTAGCGTTCGAACGGCCCATCTACGATCTGGAAGCGCGGCTGCGCGAGTTGGAGTCCAGCGCGGTTGACGATCTGGCCTCGCGCGAGGATTTGCGCCGACTGAAGCGCGAACTTTCGGATACCAAGAAGCGCGTCTACTCGAGCCTCGCTCCGTGGGAGACCGTGCAAGTCGCCCGGCACAGCGATCGACCGATGACGACCGACTATCTGGGCCTGGTGTTCGACGAGTTCGTCGAACTGCACGGCGACAAGACCTTTGGCGACGATCGCGCCATGCGCAGCGGCTTTGCCAAGCTCGATCAATACAAGGTGATGGTCATCGGCCACCAGAAGGGCAAGACCACGAAAGAGCGTATTTCATGTTATCACGGTTGCGCCGCATCCGGAGGGGTATCGCAAGGCGCTGGCCAAGATGAAGCTGGCGGCCAAGTACGGCATGCCCGTGATTTGTTTCATCGACACGCCGGGCGCGTATCCGGGCATCGGCGCCGAAGAGCGCGGCCAGGCGCAAGTGATCGCGCAAAACATGTTCGAGATGTCGCGGCTGCCGACGCCCATCATTTGCATCGTGATCGGTGAGGGGGGGTCAGGCGGCGCATTGGGGATCGGCGTGGGCGACAAAGTGGCCATGCTCGAGCACGCCTACTACTCGGTGATCAGTCCCGAAGGTTGCGCCGGCATCCTGTGGAAGAGTCACACGTTCGCCGAACAAGCCGCCGCGGCACTGAAGATGACCAGCAAGCATCTCAAAGGCCTGGGCGTGGTCGACGACGTGATCGAAGAACCCTTGGGCGGCGCCCATCGCGACCACCATCAAATGGCCGCGCGGATGAAAATCTATCTGCTCAAATGTCTGCGCGAGCTCGTGCCCATCAAACCGGACGCCCTGGTGGAAAAACGCTACGAGAAGTTCCGCCAGATGGGCGTCTATCTGGAAACCGCCACGGCCGAAAGCGAAACGGCGGGCGCGAGCGGCGCGTAATTCGGCGCCTCGGTCAGGATCCGAGCTCCAACGCCGACCAGAGTGCTGCGGCGCATCTTCCGGCGCGGACCATCTTGGCGCGAAGCTCCAGAATCGCTCCAGACGCGTTCGGAGCCGTTGGGTCGACTCCCAGGACCTGCGGCCAGTGTCGACGCGTCAGACGCGATTTGCCCGGATGGCCATTTCCTCGCCGCGATTCCTTATGAAGATCTGGCAACTGGCCGGGCTGAATCACGGCAGCGGCTCGCCGTTCGTCGTCGGCTCGTCGGACATGCAAAAGCGCGGACTAAAAGTGTGGACCGAGAGTCACGCCACGAGGCGGCAACAGCAAGAACCAAGGCCCAGGGAGCAAAAGGCCCAGGGAGCAACCGGTACCCAACGTCCGATAATGTTTCTTATGTTCGGTTTGGGGTCGGTTTTTGGCCGGACTAATGCAATTCGCACTCCGAGCCACTGCCGCGAACACTGCCGCGATCGAAGCCGGCGTCCTGCAAGAATGAACAACGCGCCTGGCTCATCCGGTACCCTCTTGCTCGAGCGAAATGCCGCCGGGAATCGTCGCCGGCTGCGGCTGCGAATCGGGCTGCTGGCTGGGGTCGAGCTCTTGCTCCAGCTTGTGCAGATACGGATCCAGAACGTGGTGCAACTCGGGCGGCATGACACGGTCGGCCCGGTCCAGCAACACGGCGATGTAGTGCCCTGAACGCGAATCGAGGACCAGTCCCCTGGCCTTGGCCGAGAGCGTGACGGCGAAGAACGTAATCGCTACACACCACAAAACCCCTTTGGCTGCGCCGAACAAGGCTCCAAGCTGACGATCGAACTCGCGCAGCTTCACGCGGTCGAGGAAATTGGCCACGACGCGGAATGCCAACCAGATCGCGATCGACGTGCCCGCGTAGAGTACGAACATGGCAATGAAGCGGTTCAGCGGCGCCTGGTCGCCGAAGTTGTGCGCGATCTGGGGGCTGAACCGCAGCGCCACGAAATAGCTAACCACCAGGCTGGCCAGCGAGGCGATCTGCCAGGCCATGCCCTTGTAGGCCCCAAACAGCGTGGCGGCCACCAGCACCAACAGCATGCAGATGTCGTAAGTTTCCATGCTTGCTCGGGCAGGCTCGGCTACGGCTCCAGCAATCCGTGCGAATCGAATAGCCCGACGAATTCGTCCACGGGCTGCTAGACTCGCGTCGGAGTATACTCGCGACCTTCGGCAGGGCGAAGAGCAGGTGGGTGATAGCACCCGGCGACGCGACGCCCGAACTGGTCTTGGCCTGGGCGTCCGGCGCGTGTTACAGTCCGCCCGCGCGCGGCAGGCAATGGAATAGCGCCACAACGGGCGCATTCCTATTTTAGTATTCGTGGGCTACAGGGTCGATCTTGGCATGGCCGGCTTCAAAACGCACATCACGGTGAGCACGTCGCTGGGCGTTGCTTATGGAACGACGGCCGCTTTGGCATACGAAGTGCCCTGGCCGGCCTGTTTGTTGGCCGGCGGCCTGTGCAGCGTGTCGGGCATGTTGCCCGATCTGGACAGCGGACCGGGCGTGCCACTGCGCGAAAGCGTGGCCTTTGCCGCCGCCGTGGTGCCAATGCTGATGGTCGACCGATTGGAGCAGTTGGGACTGGCGCCCGAGTCGATCGTGTTGGTCGGCGGACTGATTTACCTGTTGATACGGTTTGGCGCCGGAAAACTGCTCACAAGGTTCACGGTGCATCGCGGCATGTTTCATAGTCTGCCGGCGCTGGCCATCGTGGGCGAGTTCGCATACTTGATCTGCGCGCATGAGAGTCCCTGGATGCGCGCGTTCAACGCGGGCGCGGTCATGATCGGATTCGCGTCGCACTTGGTGCTCGACGAGATCTGGAGCGTCGACCTGCGCCACTTCCGGCTGAAGAGCTCGTTCGGCACCGCGGTCAAGCTGTGGGGCAGTTGCTGGTGGTCGAACGCGCTGGCATATCTGAACGTGGCCATTTTGGCGCTTGTGATCTTTGAAGATCCGACCGCGGGGCCGACGCACCCCTCCTCCAAGCCCAGCGAAAAGGAACCGGCCGCCGTGGCGAAGGAGCCCTGGAGCGGTTGGTTGCGCTAGGCGGCACAAGCCATGCCGCCGGAGCATGCTCGCGCAAGGTGCATGTCGCGCACGCACTTCATTTCGCCGCGTCCCGCATGGCATTTTCGCCGCCCGCTTGCTTGTGATGGCGATCCCGCGATACTGGACGCTCGACTCTATCGTTGACGTCCGACCATTGACGATCGCTTTTCGATAAGGCGCAAGCTGCCGTGCAACGTGATACGACTCGCACGATTTATGTTGCGCACCGCGATGATTTCGCCGGCCGGGCGTCTGGATTGGCGGAACACTCGAGCCGCATCTCGCTCGTCAGACTGTTCGTGGCGCTGCTTGCCATCGTTTGCCTGATCGGGGCAATCTGGGGCGCTGAAGTCCTATCGGACTCTGTTGATAGCGCCCAGCGCGTTGGGCATTGCTGGCTTCGTGGTTCTGGTGATTTATCATCGCCGCGTGAGCGCGGCACAAACTCGTTTCGCCGAGCTTGCCGCGATCAACGCGCAGTCCCTCGCGCGTGTGGAACGCAACTGGAACCGTGTGCCCCTGCCCGGCGAACCGCGCGGTCTGGCCAAGGCGCCGTTCGCGGCGGACCTCGACTTGTTTGGCCCTCGATCGCTGTTTCACCTGGTGGCGCAGCCCGCGACGCCGCAGGGCCGTCGGACTCTGGCCGATTGGTTGTTGCAGCCGGCGGAGCCCGCTGCGATCGTGGCTCGCCAGCAGGCCGTGGCGGAATTGACCGCCGGCCTTGACTTGCGCCAAGAGTGCGCGCGGATCGGCGGTCGCATCAGCCGCGAAGGAAGCGAAGCCGAACCGTTTCTTGGCTGGGCCGAGGGAGGTTATTGGCTGGAGAATCGTCAACCACTGCTGTGGGGCAGCCGCATCCTGCCGGTGCTGCTGGTGATGTTCGCTGCGCTGCAAATCGCGGGCGTGGTGGGATTCTCGCTGTGGCTGCTGGTGATGACCGTCAACATTGCGATCAGCTTTCTCGTCTGCCGGCGCATCCACCAGGTGTTCCAACAGATCTCGACGAACATCGGTCAGATCAAAGATTATGTCACGCTGTTCGAGTCGGTGGTCACCTGCGAGGGCGAAAGCGAACGGCTGGCCGCGATCCGTCGCGCGATCGGCCACGATACCCGCTCGGCAATCGCCGAACTACGTCGGCTGGGCGGCATCATGGACCTGGCCGATCTGCGCTTCTCGCAAATCCATGGAGTCATTCAGGCTTTCACGCTATGGGACGTTCATGTGCTGGCGCTGGCCGAAGCCTGGAAGGCACGGGCCGGCACGCGGGCGCGCATTTGGTTTGCGGCGCTGGGCGAGTTCGAAGCGCTGTCCTCGCTGGCCGGATTGCGATACGACAATCGCGATTGGTGTTTTGCGAGTTTGGTCAATGCCCGCGTGCAGCCGGTCATCACCGCGACCGCGATCGCCCATCCGTTGGTGGCCGACGATGTTCGCGTGGCGAATGACGTGACCGTGGGGCCGCCTGGGACATTCTTGTTGGTGACCGGTTCGAACATGTCGGGCAAGAGCACGCTGCTGCGCTCCATTGGAATCAACGTGGTGTTGGCGCAGGCCGGCGGGCCGGTGTGCGCGGCTGCCTTCAGCTTGCCGCCCGTCGTGTTGGGCACGAGCATTCGGGTGCAGGATTCGTTGGGCGACGGTGTCTCGCTCTTCCTGGCCGAACTCAAGCGGTTGAAGCAAATCGTCGATGCGGCCGGCGCCGTCAAGCCCGACGATGATCGAATCGTGCTGTACTTGCTCGATGAAATCCTGCACGGCACGAACACCGTCGAACGGCAGATTGCGGTACGGCGCGTGATGAAGCACCTCATCTCCCAACGGGCAATCGGCGTGATTTCCACGCACGATTTGTCGCTGGCGGACGTCGAGCCGTTGGCCAGCCGTTCGAGCCCGGTCCACTTTCGCGAGTCGTTTAGCGAAACGACTGCCGGCCGCCAGATGACGTTCGACTATCGGCTTCGGCCGGGCAAGGCGACGACGACCAATGCGCTGGCGCTATTGGATATGGTCGGTCTGAGCCTGGACGACGAAGGGCCGGAGCCGCCGAGTGAATACCGTGGTGGCAACGGCAAGTAGTGCCGACGTGACGAGAGCAATCTCCTGATGCGCACTGCTCAGAGTAGTGCGGCAAGCGGCGTCCGATCGTCGAGCACGACTTGCGGTCTGCCGTTGTAGTCGAGGAGCGTTGCCGCCGGGTCGATTCCCAATTGGTGGTACACCGTGGCCAGCACGCTTTTCATTCCGATTGGATTGCCGACGACCTTTTCGCCGCGGCCATCGGTCGCGCCGATGATTTGCCCGGTTTGAAATCCGCCACCGGCCAACCACAGGAAACCGGCCTCGGGCCAGTGGCCGCGGCCGTCGGGAGTCTGATCGCCGATCCGGGGCGTTCTTCCGAATTCTCCACCCATCACGATGACCACGTCGTCCAATAGTCCGCGATCGTCCAGATCCGTGACCAGGGAATGAAGTGCCTGGTCGAGTGGGGGAAGCATCGCGCGCAGCGACGAGAAATTGCTGGCGTGCGTGTCCCAGCCGTGCACGCCCACGGTTACCACGGATACGCCGGCTTCGATCAATCGCCGCGCCAACAGGAGCGATGGGCCCGGGTGAGGACCGTGATGATAGTTGCCTTCGCCGTACCGCGCGCGGACACCAGGCGGCTCTTGCTCCAGATCGAACGCGTCGCGGACCCGCGTGGACGCGATGATTTCCATCGCCCTGGCTCGGAAGCGATCAGCTTCCTGCGCGGCTCCGATTTCCAACTGCCGCCGAACGTCGTCCAACGCGGTCAACAACTCGCGACGGCCGGCCAGGCGCTGGAGCGTGATGCCTGGATTGCGGCTCATGTCGTCGATCGCCTCGTGCGGGTTCATCGAGCCCACTCGGAATGGTTCGTGTTCGACGCCGGCGTAGTACGCGCGCTCCCAATCGTAGTGGTTTTCGATGCTCACGTACTGGGGAAGTTCCTTTGTTCCCGGCCGCAAACGGCTGATAATCGATCCCAGCGCCGGTCGCCGGGCCTCGCCGGGAACCGACGCTCGCGGCGACTCCTGCCAAGGGTATCCGCTATAGAACATGTTCCCCGTATGCAGGTTTGCAACTTGCGCGCCGCGAACGATGGCGAACTTGTCGGCGACTTTCGCCTGCATGGGCATGAGTTCGCAAATCTCGATGCCAGGAACGTTCGTCCGGATGGGTCGGAATTCGCCGCGATATTCCAAGGGCGAAAGCGGCTTCATGTCGTACATGTCCAGGTGCGACGGTCCGCCGCTGAGATGGATCATGATGGCAGAGCGGTGCCCTCGGCGCTCGGAAGCTGCCGCCTCGCGGCAACGAAGCAACTCAGACAGGCTCAGTCCGCCCAATGCGAGCGTGCCAACGCGAAGGAACCGGCGGCGATTGATGGCAGCTCGGTTGTCACAAAAGCGCGGCTGGGCGAACGGGAGCATAGGACGCCTCCGTGTGACAGTTGATTGGGAGAGTCTGGTCGGAACGCCGCGCTGATTCTATAGCGAGAGAAATCGAGCCGTCAAATCTATTGCGCGCGCCATAAGCGGCCGGGCGGCCCTCCCCTGCCGGGGTCACGCAGTCTTTACTACGCTTTTATCCCGGATTTCCCAGATAGCTTCCCGCGTATTGGCATGTGATTTGCGCGACGCCCTTAAAATCAAGGGTGTTCTGCCAATTCGTGCAAGTCTAATAGGGGAACCCAATGGGTGACTGCCACAACGAGGATTTGCGGGTCAGTTTTGACAGCCGCTTGAAGCTGAAATTCCTGGGCAGCCAAGTCACGACCGACGCCGGACTGCTCGCCTACCGTGAACTCGATGAAGCGCTCGGCCTAACGGGCATGGCGTCCGACGTGCTGACCGATTCGCGTCAGGGCAGCAACAAGCAGCACGGTTTGTCGCCGCTGTTGCGGCAGTCGATCTACGGACGACTAGCTGGCTACGATGACGTCAACGATGCCGAGCGGTTGTGCGTCGATCCCGCGATGCGGCACGTGGTCGGTGGGCGGGCAGCGCAGCCGGAGAAGCAGGCCGCTTCGACCAGCGAGGTCGGCCGATTCGAGACCGAGACGCTCAGCACCAAGAGCAATCTCACGGCGCTCATGGGACTCTCCGGCCACTGGATCGACAAGGTTCACCAGCGGCAGCCGGTGAAACAACTGATCCTCGACCTGGACAGCTCGGTCAGCGAGACCTACGGAAAGCAAGAGGGTACGGCTTACAACGGCCACTTCGAGTGCACTTGCTACCATCCGCTGTTCCTGTTCAACCAGTTCGGCGATCTGGAATGGGCTCTGCTGCGGCGCGGCAATCACGCCAGCGCCAAGTTTTGGCGACGAGTGCTGTTGCCGGTGATCGAACGGTATCGCCATTGGGACATTCCGAAGTTCTTTCGTGGCGACGCGGCCTTTGCCAATCCGGCGCTATACCGCCTGCTGGAGAAGGAAGGTTATTGCTACGCCATTCGCCTCAAAGCCAACGCGGTACTGGAGCGGGAAATTGAGCACCTGCTCACCCGTCCGGTGGGCCGACCTTCGCACAGGCCCAAGGTCTTCTACCACAGCTTCCAGTACCAGGCGAAGTCCTGGCAACAAGCGCGCCGCGTGGTGGCCAAGATCGAGTGGCACGCCGGCGAGTTGTTCCCGCGCGTCGGCTTCATCGTGACCAACTTGAACCAACGGTCCAAGAATGTGGTCAAGTTCTACAATGGTCGCGGCACGGCCGAGCAGTGGATCAAGGAAGGGAAGAACGCGGTCAAATGGACCAAGCTCTCCTGCCGCACGTTCAAGGACAACCAGACCCGCTTGCAGTTGTTCGCGTTGGCCTACAATCTGGGCAACTTCCTGCGGCGACTGGCCTTGCCGAAACCGGTACGACACTGGTCGCTGACAACGCTCCGAGAGAAGCTCATCAAGATCGGCGCGAAGGTGACGCGGCACGCGAAGTACGTGACGTTCCAGCTAGCAGAGGTGTCCGTGACGCGGAACTTGTTCGCGGCGATCCTCGACCGCATTGTGCGTCTGGCGCTGCCGCCGCCAGTCGTCGTCGGTCGGATGCCTGCGTAGAACGCTGCGACGGAGCGGAAAGGGCTTTGGACCGAGGGGACAGTCCGCCCACTGCCGGTGCCGACGCCCTGAAGAGCAACTTGTGGGGCATAGCTCCGGCCGGGGGGGGACTCAGAAACCGGAGCCGTGGGCGAGAAAATGGAGGAAAATTCACTGGGCGCTAGACGCGGGGGGGGGGGCGCGTTGTTACAATGAGGGCGATTTCGAGTCGGGATCGGCTTCAGGCTCAGTCCATATGGGAAATGTCGGCTAAGGAGATGCGACTCTACATCGAGGCAGAAGTGGCCCGGGCTATGACGAAGGAGGGCCGGTTCCTGCGGGTTCACTTCAAGACGCGCCAAATGCTTGATGTCAGGCCGAAAACCGCGAACGTTGCCAAGCCTTCCGAGCGTGGCTATGCTGAAATGAACATTCCAGGAGACGTCCGCCAATGATCCGCACCCTTATTGTGGCCGCATGCGTAACGCATTGGCTCGCAATGCCGAGCTACGGTGTGTTGATCGACAGTTTCCAGACACCGCAATTGCTAGTCTCCAATGGTCAGCCTGTCATAAGTCAGGTGTTTGGCAATGGAATGGTCGGTGGTTATAGGGATGCGGTCTTACAGAGCCTAGGACCAAATGAGGGAAGCATCGATATTCAAGGCGGACACCTCACGTTCACGACTGCTGTCGATACGAACGCTCAGTTTGCGTTGGGTTGGGATGGAGTGATCGCGTCATTTCCATTGTCGCCAAATACTTCCGGGCTGGGAGATGTGGACATGACGCAAGGCGGTACGCTGAACGCACTGGCGGTGACGGTCTCATTCTCAAACCAGCCATTCGAAATCGAATTCAATCTATTCCAGAGTGGCAATCGGCATGATCACGGCGTCGTTAGCATTCCAGGCGGCGTCCTCGCGCCTACGACATTTGTCGTGCGATTCGCTGATTTCACTATCGGCAGCAGTAGCGGCGTTCGAGCCGACTACTCCAGAATCAACGCCGTCAACATGGGAGTCATTCCAGATACGTCCGGTCTATCCTTCCAGCTTGATTGCATCGAAACCGTGTTCGTTCCCGAACCATCGTCGATCGCACTTGCTTGTGTCGGATTGATCGCCTTGGCAGGTTGGCGTGTCCGACCACGCTCAGGGTCAAACCGGCCCCAACATTAAGATGTTGTCGGCGGCGATCGTGACGGCGCGTTTGGCCATCTCCTGCTGAGGAGTATTCGCCACCGAGTGTGCCCAAGTCGGTGACCGTGTAGCTCACCGCCAAGCAAGGCAGCGGTAGGGCGAGCACCAGATAGGCGGCAGCAATAGTTGTTGGCTTCATTAATGTGCTCCCGGTGAAACGACGTGGTGATCTGTTCCTTGCCGCCCATCACCATAACTGGCCGATAGCCCTTCAGGTAGTCTCATCTGGCTATTCGCGGTTTAAAGAGCGACCGGTCGTAGACGACACGGCGTTCTTGCAACAACTTGGAATTGCTGCATCGTCAAATGCCGCCACAATCGCCATTGGCGCTCGTCGTGCACTCGCTCGACTCGGCTGCGTGCCGCCGGAATCTATCACCGCGTCCGATCAGTTCTATCCCGATCTGCAACGACTCCCGTTCTATGACAGCATCGATTCGCTCGGAATCGTTTTGGAACTCGAACAAGAGTTGCATATCTCGATTGGCGATGACGAATCCCACTTTATGGCGCCAGCCAGTGAAATGGCTCGGCGGGTTGGAAGTTTGCGGATACTTCGCCGGCAAAGACCGGATCTCCCTGCAGACTGAGCTTGCTGGGACGGGCGCCCGCGGAAAGATTCAGCTTGGACAAATCGACCCAGAATACGTTGGGGCTAATGGCCGAATCGAAGTAGTAGCGCCGGTTCTTGCTGTCGGAAACGGTTCGCCAGATGGTCGTGGCGATATTGGGTTTTTGCGGGTCGGTGATGCCCAGCGGCACCGAGACGTTGCGAATCATCGAGAAGACGCGGGCCTTGGCCATGAGGTGGTCTTTGAATTTCGGCGTTGCCGAGAGGTTGAAGCTCGCGCGTACGAAACGATCGGCCGCGCGATACGTGCCGGGCAACATTGCCATCCCGCCAACTTCGTCCCAGTAGGTGTTGATGGCAAGCTGCTTGTCGTAAATCGGCGAGTTGGTCATCACCGTGAACCGCGGACCGTGGTGGATGGTGAGCTTGCCTTTGACGTATTCGAAAATGGCCGAGTCGCCCGAGGCATCGGAAATGGCCAGGTGCGCCGATGCCGGCTTGCCGTCGGGCAGATTGGGAGCGACGATGCGAAACGGCTCGGCCCGCAACGCCGACACCGCGTCGTCAACCGTGGCGTAATTGTCGAGGACATACTGCAGCCAGGCGCCGATCGACAGGCTTGCCTTGCCGGCCATGGCTTTGGTGCCGTAGTCGGCTTCCGCCAGATAGAGCAGATTGCCGACAAGTCCCGCTTCATTGATGCCGTCGACCGTGGCGACGTTGTAGATCGATGTCACAACCGAACCGTAGCGCGAGACCCAGAGGATGGAGCCGTCGCCCACACCGCCGTCGCGCCGCATGCCTTTGGGAAAAGCCCACAGGTCGCTCTTGGTGTCCTCGTACCAATCCATGCTGCGGCCAACGATGTAGTCCTTCGAGCCGCTTTCGTAGAGGATACGTGTGCAAGCGTCGGCCAAGGGCGTGGCAGCCAGCGCCACGGCGAGGAACACAAAGGCGGCGCGTCGTGACATGATGGGTCTCCTACGATCGAGAGGTTGAATCCGTTCGGATGGTCATGCGCGAGCATCTTAGCCGAAGTGGTGGATTGCTAAAACGCCTTTCGACTATCGACCAATAGCGTCACCGGTCCGTCGTTGGTCAGGCTCACTTGCATGTGCTGGCGGAAGCGGCCGGTGGCCACGACGATCCCCTGCTTTCGCACGGTGGCGACGAACGCCTCGTAGAGCGTTTCGGCCAGTTCGGGTCCGGCGGCGGCGATGTAGCTGGGGCGGCGGCCTTTGCGGCAGTCGCCCAACAGTGTGAACTGGCTGATGACGAGCATGGCGCCGCCGACATCGGCCAGCGCCAGGTTCATTTTGCCTTCGGCATCGTCAAAGATGCGCAAGCCGGTGATCTTGTCGGCAAGTTGCGCCGCGTCGTCGGCCGTGTCGTCTGTGGCTACGCCGAGCAAGACGACCACGCCGTGGTCGATGCGGCCGCATACTTCGCCCTCGACGGTGACGTGCGCCTGGCTGACTCGTTGTACGCATGCCCGCATGAATTCGATGCTCGCTGTGAACCCGGGACGCGAGACAATGGTCACTAAAGCGGTTTCGAACCCAAGAGAGAGACCCGGCGGGTGCCACTGCTAGCTCGCCTAGCAGTGCCTGTCCCAGGGTTTGCACTGCTTGACAAGCAAGCAGTGGCACCCAAATCCGGTATCGAAACTGGTCACTAACCATATGCCGAGCTGCCGTGGCGGGTCAACCGATGTGGTATCTTGGACGGCGGCGCAGGTTTGCAACAACCCGAGGAGGCTTGCCATGGAAGCCGTGACGTTGGTTCGCCGGTTGCACCAGCATCGAACGTGGGCCAATCACCAGTTGCTGGCAGCGGCCGGAAAACTTTCCGACGAGCAATTCCGCCGCGAGTTTCCCATCGGCCAGGGTTCGCTGTGGAAGACGCTTTGCCATCTTTATGCCGCCGAATACGTGTGGCTCGATGCGTTGCAAGGCAAGGATCAATCGCTGACGCCGGGCGACGTGGCGGGCAAGCTGCCCGGCAATCAGGAAGGCGAGAACGCCATGAAAACGCTCGCCGAGTTGGGCACGCGCTGGGCCGAGCTGGATGGTCGCTGGCAACAATATCTTGAATCGCTGACCAACGACAGGCTCGACGACGTCATCTACAAAGTTCGCTCCTCCGGTGGGCGATATGCATTTCGCCGCGCGGATATTCCGGTGCACGTTTGCACGCATGCTCACTACAAAGCGTGCAGGCATCGTTGCGGGTCTTGCTCATTGTCCGCGGCAAGGCGATACTTGCCCGTTTTGGAAATTGGCCCATGCACCCCGTATTCCTGCTGTCGATCTATTGCCTGGCGTGCGTCGCCTGCTCGCTGTTCGGT
This sequence comes from uncultured Planctomycetaceae bacterium, assembly GCA_963779015.1. Taxonomy (GTDB): domain Bacteria; phylum Planctomycetota; class Planctomycetia; order Pirellulales; family PALSA-1355; genus JTS-RE94. The sequence goes on from CAVZWY010000029.1 coordinate 300,040, forward strand.
GGTTGGATTCCGCTGGTCGTGCGGTTGACCCACCGGCGCATGCAGATCGCCATCAGCTTGGTTTCCGGCGTGGTGCTGGGCATCGGGCTGTTGCACCTGGTGCCGCACAGCCTGGCGTACACGCATTCGATTGACGTGACCGTCGTATGCGCGATGGGTGGCTTCTTGTTCATGTTCTTTCTCGAGCGGTTCTTTCACTTCCATCATCACGACGTGCCGGAAGATCCGCTCTCGCTCGATCAGGCCGCGGCGAAAATCGAAGCCGGCGTCGCCGAGCACAAACACGATCATGACCACGATCACGGGCCTGGTCACACGGAGACGCCGTCGCACTTCTCGTGGAGCGGCGCCGCCATCGGGTTGACGTTGCACGGGCTGATCGACGGGCTGGCGATGGCGGCCGCAGTGAAAGCGGAAGCGGCGCACGGCGTGGTCGTGCTGGCGGGCTTCGGCACGGCGCTGGCCGTCATCCTGCACAAGCCGTTCGATTCCCTGACGATCGGCACGCTCATGGCCGCGGCCCATCGGCCGGTGCGGGCGAGGCATTTGTTCAACGCGTTTTATGCGCTGGTTACGCCGGTGGGAGCGGCGCTGTTCTACCTGGTGTCGACCCAGCTTGCCAGTCAAGGCAACAATGGGTTGGGTCAGGTGTTGGGCTTCGCGGCCGGCGCGTTCATTTGCATCGCGTCAAGCGATCTGTTGCCCGAGCTTCAGTTTCACGGCCACGACCGGGGCAAGCTTTCGTTGGCGCTGGTGACCGGCATCCTGTTGGCCTGGGGCACGGTGTTCCTGGAAGGCGGCCACGATCATCAGCACGGCCCGGGCGAACACGGCCTGCACGACCACGAGAACTCGGCGAGCGATCAATCGGAGCACCAACACGATCACGAGCACGACCACGAGACGAAGCAAGAGACGAACTGAACTACTACCGGCTGAAGCCGGTAGGTTCGAGGAGAATCGTGGCTACGGACTGAAGTCCTGCGCTCACGATTTGGTAATGCGGAAATTGTCGCCGCCATCGTCAGGCTCAGTGCCTTGTTGTTGGCGGATATATTCTTGGATCACCTCGTCAGTCACGTTGCCGCTGGATGCCACAAAGTAGCCGCGGGCCCACAAATGCCGACCCCAGAACTCTTTTTGCAGATGCTTGAACTCCATCAGCAACTTCCGCGAGCTTTTGCCCTTGATGTACTGCATGGCCTTGCTTGGCGACAGATTCGGCGGACAGGACAGCAGCACATGCACATGGTCGCGAGACACCGAGCCCTCCAAAATCTCGATTTCGTTGGTTCTACACACTTCTCGCACCAGTTCCCGCAGCCGCATTCCGACCGCATCGGCCAAAATGGGCTTCCGATACTTGGTGATCCACACAAAATGGTACTTCAGGTCGAAACGGCTATGCGAACTCGTGCGGTACTTTTCCATCCCCAAATTCTAGCAAACGAAGAACCTAAAGGTTTCGCCTGAAGGCGAGGGTTTTAGACCCATCGCAAGGACAATAAGAGAAGAAAAATAGGTTGCCACAGAGGGCACCGAGAACTCCGAGAGCGAAGAAACAGTTGAAACCGCAGGGCGCCGAGGAACGCAGAGGCCGGATTGTCTTCTTGGCGTTCGAACCGACCCAAGTTTCGTGGGCCCGTCTTGGTAGTCGAAGTCTTTTCGTCGTATCGCAGTGTTTAATGATTCCTCCTCTGCGATCCTCGGCGTACTCCGAGGTTTGAACCTTTCGTCTCTCCGTGTTCTCCGTGCCCTCGGTGGCTATTTTCAATTGCAATCGAAAATCGAAAATCCAAATTCATCAGACTTCCAGGCCTTTGGCTTCGCGGATGCGGCGTACTTCGCTCATGACGTCGGCGATTACCAACTGGTTTTGGCTGATGTGCTGCCACTCGACGAAGAAGGCCCAGGCGACGATCATCACGCCCGCGAGCGCACCAACAGATGGGGCGTGACCCAGTTTTCGGTGCCGGGCCGGCCCGTGGCGGGATCAGCGGCCCCGCCCAATGCGATGATGCCCACCACGGTCAACATGCCCGCCACGGCCCAGGGAAACGTGCGCCGCTTGAGCCGGTTCGAACGCACGGCGAACGTCCGATCCAAGTCGTACGTCTCGCAGACTTCCTTGCACCAGCGGCTGGTGCCAATGAAATAGGTCACCACGATGCTGTTGACCAGCACCACCACCAGGGCCGTGGCCACGCCGGTCAGCCGGTGAACCGTCGCCCAGCGAAGGGTCTCTTCCGAATGGTCGACGTGCAGATCACCGAGCCACAGGCCCAACGTTACGCGCAGCACCCAACATCACCAGGGCAAACCACGCCAGAGTCGTAAAAATGCGTGTCACGGACGAAAGCGCGGAGGAATGAAACGAGGTGGGGGTCGCCGGCGGGCGACGAAACAGGGAAACGCCTATTAGACACTCCGCCGCGCTACTTCGTCCAGCGGCGCTTGCCAACTAGCAGGACGATTGCAAAGTTGAGTTTTGTATAATGCAGGTGCGATCCTAACCGGGTGATGCGGGTTGGCTTTAGGAGAAGGAGCTAGCCATGCAACTACCATCGTATTTTCCGTCTTTGATGGTGGCCTTTTCGGAGGTGGCCGATCCACGTCAGCGGCGTGGTGTTCGTCATCCGTTTTCGGGGATTTTGGGACTGACGCTCGTGGGGCTGGTCTGCCGCTTGAACGATTTTGCCAGCTTGCAGCGGTGGGCAGCCCGGAACTGGCATCTGCTGCGCAGACCTTTGGGCTTTACGCGTCGCAAGCCGCCGCATCCTACCACGTTAAGTCGGACGCTGGCGAAGTTCTCGTTGGAGGAGTTTCAAGCTGCGTTTTCCCAGTGGTTGCAAGAGGTAATGGCGGATCAGGAGGCTCTGGTCGCGGCGGTGGATGGCAAGACGTCGAAGCAAGGCTTCGATCCGCAGGGCGATCCGATTCAGATGCTGAACGTTTTTGTCCAGGATTTGAAAGCGTGTCTTGGGCAATGGCCCCTGTCGGGCGACAAAAGCACCGAGCCGGAAGTGCTCAAAGCGCACCTGAGCGAACTGTTCGAGAAGTATCCGGCGTTGCGTTTGATCACGGGCGATGCCCTCTATGCTCAGCGCAATCTGGCCGAACTGATTCTGACTTCGGGCCATGACTACTTGTTCCAAATCAAAGCCAACCAGCCCGACATCCTGGATGCGGCGCAGACCTGCTTTGCGCAGGCCCAAGACAGCGCGGCGGCCGCTCAGACGCGGGAAAAAAAGGGGGCCGTAGGGAGACTCGTTTTCTTTGGATCGACCTGGCCGACGCCGAATATGTCTGCCAGCGGCTGGGGCTTGCCGGTTGCCGCATGCTCTTGCGAGTCGACCGCGAGACGAAAGACCGAAACGGCAAAACCACGCGCGAAACGCGGTACTTCGTCACCAGCCTCGACCCGGCCACGACTACGCCCAAGCAATTGTTGAAGTACGTACGCGCTCATTGGCAAGTGGAAAACAGCTTGCACTTCGTCAAAGATCGTTGGTGGGACGAAGACCGGCACTGGAGTCGTCGGCCAGGATTGGCCGAACGCCTGGCAAGCCTCACCAACGTAGCCCTGAGCGTGTTGCGACTAACGACCCAAAAATCCAAACAACCGCTTCGAGCCCGAGCCGATGATCTCTGCGCCAATCCCCTCCACGCCCTGAAACTCGTAGGAGCCTTGGATTAACGACTTTGCAATCGTCCTGTGCCAACTAGAATTCGAGTATGCACAAGCCGCGCATTGCCATCACGATGGGAGACCCGGCCGGAGTCGGGCCCGAGACGATTGTCGGCGCCTGGAGCGACCCGAAACTACATGCGTGCTGCCGCCCGCTGGTGGTGGGCCATCCGGAAATTCTGCGCCGCGCCGCGCCTGCTGGGAAGTAACACGCAAGTCGAACTCATCGAGGCGGCGGAAGATGCCCAAGGGGCCATCGATCGAATTCCGTGCTTGCGCACCGGCTCCGACGACGTGCTCGATTTGCAGCCTGGCACGATCGACGCGCGCGGGGGCCAGGCGGCCTACGATGCACTGGTATCGGCGGCCCAACTGGCGCTGGCCGGACGCGTGGAGGCCATCACCACGGCGCCCTTGCACAAAGCCGCGCTGTGGCAGGCGGGCCACCGTTATCCGGGCCACACCGAACTGTTGGCCGAACTGTGCGGCGTCGACGACTTCGCCATGATGCTCTACCTCGCGCCCGGAGCGTTCATTTGCGGCGAGGCCGGGCTGGCCATCGTACACGTCACGCTGCACATGGCGCTGGCCGACGTGTTCGCGGCGCTCACCACCGACGCCGTGCTGGCCAAGACACGCCTGGTCGCCAACGTGATGCAACGCATCAAAGGCGCTTCGCCACGCGTGGGCGTGTGCGCGCTCAATCCGCACGCGGGCGAGGAAGGACTTTTCGGCAACGAAGAGCAAACGATCATTCAACCCGCCGTTCAGCGCGCCATGGCGGAGGGGCTCGACGTGCATGGGCCCGCGCCGGCCGACACGCTCATCAGCCGCGCTTGCCGTGGCGAATTCGATGCCGTGGTGGCCATGTACCACGACCAAGGTCACATCGCCATCAAGTTGTTGGAAATGCATCGCGCCGTGAACGTGACGCTCGGCTTGCCGATCGTGCGCACCAGCGTCGCGCACGGAACCGCCTTCGACGTGGCCTGGCAAGGCAAAGCCGAGAACGGCGGGATGGTGGAAGCCGTGCGGGTGGCCAGCTTGTTGGCCGCGGGCAGGCGGGCGGCTGGAGGCGGGAGACGGGAGAACGAATAGGTGGCACTGGCATCTTGCCAGTGCTTGCCAAGTTCCGTGAATCTGCACTGGCAAGATGCCAGTGTCACCCGCCGCGCTAGCGCCGTGGCGGGCTCGAGCGCCTGGCTCCGGCGCTGGGTGCTTCTTCGAGGCCGAGCCGGGTGAGGAACTCGCCCGTGCGATCCTCCGGCTTCATGCCTGCGGGCGGCTGATAAGCAAACTGTGCCGGATCGATGGGGCTGCCGATACGCACTTCGTACAGCTCCATCACCACGAGCAAATGTCCCAACTCGTCGCGAGCGCCTAGGGGCCCGCCGGCACGCGGCGCTTCGTTTCTCCAATACTCCAGGCGGTAGGGCAAGAAGTCGTCGCAGCCGACGTGCAAGATCACGCAGGTGGGCAACCGCTTCGGCAACTGGCTGTAGTCGACTTCGCGGCCGCTGGCGATGGCGTCTTTCTGTTCGGGCAACAGATCGCCGAGCCGGCCTTGCTCCCACTGCCCGACGAGCGTCCACACGCGTACGTCGTCGAGTCGGCTTTCGCTCACCGGGCCAAATCGAAACGTGGCGTCGAGGTTTCCCAACAAGCGAGTCAGTCCGCCCAAGGAAAGCCAGCCGTGCGGATCCACCCCTGGGCCAGCGGAATTTGGACGGGCATTGCGCAATCGCGCCATGTTGATGCGCGATATGCGGTTCTCGCCGGCCAACTCTTCGACGAACCACAGTTCCGTGCCGTCGGAAACTTGCAACACGCGGCTGGTGATCGGCGGGGTTTCCAGCGTGAGCTCCAAACGCAACTGGCGCTCGGGTCCCCTGCCCTGCTGCAGATAGACGCCCGATCCGACGGCCGTGCGGCCCTGGAGATTGACCTGGTAGCGCAACCTCGCGGCGAGCGACCGCTGCGCGTCGACCGCCGCCAGCACGCGGCGCAACAGGGCGTCGCCGGCAATGCTGTCACGCGGCGCTCCATCGCTGCGCGCCACCACGGCCATCGGTCCGGCCGACGTGCCGATCGTGGGCAATTGCGCATGGGCCGCGGGATCCGCCAACAGCAGGCATCCGAGCAGGCACGCGAAAATGGGCAAGCAGTGCTTCATTGTTCGGTTATGCCGGATTTGCCAAAGAAACGCATTGTAGGACGCCGACGATCAATTACGTCGTCATGGCTTGCCATGATTGGTCGCTCGGCGCCGCGGGCCACAACCGCCTGGGGTGTCGTCCGGGGCAAGTCATCGGTCGCGGATTGTAAGGCGATGCCGGACGAGGGTCTATGTCAGTCCCTTGCCCGGCGGCAACCGGGCCCGAATACGACGGATCGAAAACATCAGTGCGGCAAACGTGCCGGAAACGGGATGCGCAATCCCGACCGACAGCACCGCGTCGCGTTTTTTGGGGGGGGACGATGAAACTTCGCATTGCCTCGGTATTGCTGGGAATGATCTTCCTGGCCAGCGGCTGCCGCCTGCATCCGCCTTACGGGATATTGAACGACAACACGACGTTCATCCCGCCGTTTTCCAAGATCACGCATCGCAACAATCTGCCCCCGGCCAACATGCTCATGGAGCCCGGTCCGGGCGTCGGTGGCCCCGGCCCTGGCATCATGGCTGCTCCCGAGATGGGCGCCATGGGCGGACCCGGCGGCATGGGCGGCGGAGTCGTTCCTTGCAGCGCTTGTGGTCCTTGTGGACCTGGCGGCCCCAGTGGACCGGGTATGGGCGCAATGATGCCAGGAATGGGCGGCATGATGCCAGGTATGCCGGGCATGGGCGGCATGGCCACCTCGCAAGTCGCCTTCTCCAGCCCCGACGGCATGGCCGTCAGTTGGGACATCGGCGGCATGGGCGCATTTGACTCGGAGCCCCTGATCGTGCCGGTGCGCTACAACTTTCCGATCGGAGCGATCTATCGCTTGAAGCTCACGAACATTCCGGGGCGTCCCGGCGTGGAGTTGTATCCGACGCTCGAAATCGGTCCGCCTACGCCGCGCACCGAAGCGTACTTGGCGCACAACGCCATTCCGGCGCAGTTCACCGAAGAAGACTTCGACCAGGTGCTCTCGGGCAACTTCGTCACCAAGGTGGTCTATCTGCCGGATCCGGAATTCCAGGAACTGGCGATTGCCGGCGTGGAAACTTTGGTGAGCACGCGACTCGATCCCGGCTTCGATCCGATTGTCGAAGCCGACCGGCGCGGAGCCATCCTGGCAATCATTCGCATGGGCAACAAGGACTTGGAAGCGGCCGGCGGCGAAGCCGAACTGGCCGGCATGGGTGGCATGGGCGGCGGCTATTGCGGCGCCATGTGCGGGCCCGGCGGAAGTCCGTGTGTGCCGGGCATCACCGGCGCCATGCCGGCGGGCGCCCCTGCGGCGTTCATCGCGGGCATGACGGCTCCGGAGTATGGCATGCCGGTCTCTGGCACGCCGATCGGATTGCCAGGCCCGGCTCACATTCCCTTGGGAGTGCCGGCCGGTCTGCAGAAACACGTGATGAAGAATCACACGAAGATGCACATTCCTTCGCCCGTGCGACGCTTCAAGGTCGACGTGCGAGAGAAGCCGGGCTTCAGCTATCCGGAGCCGGTTCGCAACGTGCGGATCACCGAGCATAAGCACATGGCGCCGGTGTTGTTCCACCAGCCGATTGGCGACAAGCACGACTTCGACTACGACGTGCCCGACGCCACCGACTGTCAATAGTTCTCAAGCGATTCGCCGGGGGCCCGCTCTCACGGAACAGGGTGAGCGGGCCCCCGCACTAACAACAACCCCTCTGGCGCAAGTCGTCCACGACAAAGCGACCGGATCAAACGCGGCGGCGTGAGGCGCTGTCGCGGTGGAAGTGGAATACGAACGAGTCTTCGGTAAAACATCCATGACAATGGTCCTCAAGCTCCGCAGCCGGGCGTTCCGTCCGGTACGAGTTGCTGGCGGCGTGACTTTGGCGCTGGCGGCGTGGCTAGGTTGGGCGGCATCGCTGCTCGCCCAGCAACCGCCCGTGCACTTCATTCACGCCGGAATCATGAGACCGGGAGCGATTGGAACCCAGCAGCTCCAGCGGGGCGGACCATTGCCAGGATATTTTCAGCCGGTCGAAGTTCGCGGACCCGCCGGCCTGGTCATCGAAACGGCCGAGGCCGGCGCCTTTAGCAACCCGCAACCCGGACCGATCAAGGTCGGGCTGCTGATCGGGTCGGTCTATCGCCTGCGTGTCACCGGCATTCCCTTGCAGGAAGGCTTGGAAGTCTATCCGACGATCGAAGTCGTCAACCGGCTTTATCCGCCGATGGGCAGGGAATTCGAATTTCCGATTCCCGTCGAGCTTACGCAGGAAGAACTGGAAATGGCGCTGGACGGCAAATTTGTCACGCGCGTCATCTATCTGGAAGATCCCGAAGCGGCATTGCCGGCGGCTCAAGAGCCGGACGAGCAACCTTATTTCGACGTGCGCGAAGGAGAGAGCCCGATCGACCTGGCCGATGGCCTGGGCCGGCCGATGGCGATTCTGCGGATGGGCGGGCGTTTGCCCGACAGCGAGGCGGGCCCCGGCGATGCGTTCATGTACGGATCCCCTCCCCTGCTCCGCTGGCGGCCGCGCGCGGTCATTCACGAATGGGATGGGCCCGTGCTGGGCGTGACGGATCAACCGATTCAAGCCACCAGCGCTCAAACGACCGAGCGGATTCCCTTTGCCAGAGGAGCCCGCACGCGATGAAGCTGACCACTGGGCGAAATATGTCCTCGCGGGCGTGTGATAGCGCTGTGCGCATGAGCGTGCTGTGCTGCATTGCGCTGGCAGCCTGCTCATGCCGGTCGCTGCCGCGCAGCGGGCCGATTCCGCAGCCGCCCAGCGAAGCCACCCTGGTGCGCCGGGCAACGGCCGAAGTGGTTGCCCACGATGCGCAGCGGACGCCACACATTCCGGCCGAGTGCATCGTGGCCGATACCGTGCCGGTGCCGATGCACTGCGCATCTCCCTGGGCTCCGCCGGGAATTGCCGGACCCTGGCCGCAAGACGAGTATCTGCTCGACGGCGGCGATCGCGAGATCCAGGTGAACGTCAGTCCCGACAAGAGCATTCACGGCGTGGAGATGGAAGACACCGTGGCGGTCTATGAAACGATCGACGGCGAAACGGTGATCAAGCCCAGCAACCGCGTCTGTTTGTATTCGCCCAGGTTCGCCGCGGTACGTCAGGTGACAGGCGTGGTGCAGAACGAACAGGCCGATCAGCCCATCGGCGTCGACCGACCGAACGTGCCGATCTCGTATCAGGACGATCAACTGGCCACCACGGCCGTGCAGCCCGAAATGCCCGAGGGACAGATCGGCCGCAAGCAGCCGACCATCGAGCGGGTGGGCGAGAGCGCCGTGCCGGCGACCAGCCGCCAGCCGATCGAGGCGTTGGAGGGCGGCTTTGCTCCGCACGAAGACTTCCTGGTCATGCGGCTGGGCATCATGAAGGACGCCGAACGCGCCCTGTTGGCCGAAGCGGTCGATGCGGCGATCACTTGGTCGCACGACGCCGCCGTGCAAGTCGTGCTCGAAGACCAGGAAGCCGTCGAGTTCTCGGGCGAACAGAAGGCGCAGGCCACGTTCCGCGTCAACACGCCCAACAAGCCTTGCCTGCGCATCATCAAGACCGCCAGCACGAAAGTGGCCAAGCCGGGCGACATCGTCGACTTCACCATTCGCTTCGACAATCTGGGCGACCAGACGATCAACAGCGTGGTGCTGATCGACAATCTGACCACGCGGCTGGAATATGTGCCCGGCACCGCCCAGTGCAGCCGCCCCGCCGAGTTCTACACCTCCGACAACGAAGGCGAGTCGCTGGTGCTGCGGTGGGAGCTGAAAGACTCGCTGCCAGTTGGGAACGGCGGGCTGGTGCGGTTCCACTGCAAAGTGCGGTAAGGCGCGCAGCGAACCGCGGCCATTTGCACCGTCCCCCGGCGGAGCCAGGGGCCGAATCGTTGCGTTGCTCCTGATCGGTTTCGCGCGTGCGTGTCGTTCGCTAAGATGATCCCTTGCGAACGAACGACCGGCGCGAACTTGGAGCACACGACAATGCAATGGGCTGATAAAGCGGCGATTATTACCGGGGGCGGCACAGGCGTGGGGCGGGCCACGGCTTTGGAACTGGCCAGGCAAGGCTGCTCGCTGTTGATCAACTATTCGCGCTCGAAGGATGAGGCGGAAAAAACCTGCGGCGAGATCGAAGCCCTGGGCGCCAAGGCCATCGCCGTGCAAGCCGACGTAGCCGACGACGACGCTTGTCGGAAGATGGTCGACGCGGCCGTCAAGGAGTTTGGACGCGTCGATCTGCTGGTGAATAACGCGGGCACGACCAAGTTCGTGTTGGCCGCCGATCTGGAAAAGGTGCGCGACGAAGATTGGCAGCGCATCTATGCCGTGAACGTCATTGGGCCGTTCCACTGCCGCGGGCCGTGAAGGAGCCGATGCTGGCCTCGGGCGGCGGACAAATCATCAACGTGGCGAGCGTCGCCGGCATTGCCGGCAAAGGAAGTTCGATACCGTATGCCGCCTCGAAAGCCGCGCTCATCAACCTGACGCTGGCTCTGGCGCGCACGCTGGCGCCGAAGATTCGCGTCAACGCCGTGGCGCCTGGCTTCATCACGGGCCGCTGGCTGGAGAAGGGCCTTGGCCCGGCCTACCATCCGATGAAAGAAATGTCCGAGCAGTCGTGCCCGCTGGAGAAAGTATCCGATCCGGAAGATGTCGCCGCGGCGATCATGGGCCTGGTGAATGGCTCTCCGATGATTACCGGCCAGTGTTTGGTGGTGGATGGCGGCATGTTGATTGGGAAGTGATGCGTTGGAGTCCAGGCTTCAGCCTGTGCATCGAAAAGGCGCATGGCGCGAACTTTCTGGTGGAGCGTAACGTTGCGCCAAGGGCGAAGCGGAGTCCGGCAACCTAAAGGCTGTACTCCAACGGGCCGTGCCCGAATTACTGGTAGCGGACATTCGGCGCCGCGCGCAGTTGGGCGCTGGTGCCGGCTCCGGCTGGGGGCGGGCCGGCGGGAACCAGGCCGCCGGGCTGGGCCAGGTCGACTTCCGTGTAGCCGCTGTAGACAGGCTTGGTGAACAACTGCTCGGGCGTGGCGGAGAGCTGGTTGATCATCACATCGCCCAATTCCAAGGTGAACGTCATGTTGGCCGGCGGCAGTTGAATTTCCACCAACCGCGGCAACTTCACGCCGGTGGCCGGGTCGTGCTGGTGCTTGGAAAGCATGGCCGTGGCCAGCCGCACGCCTTGGGCGTCGTAAATGTGATTCTCGAGCACGATGCCGCGCGTGTCGTCGATGATGACGATCCGCGAGATCGGCCCACTGGGAGTAAACGAGCGGGTGCGAATCTCCACGCGGCCGCTGCCCACGGGCGTGGGGCCTTCGATCTGACTGGTGCGGTCGAACGTGATGATGCCCAGGGCTTCGATCAGCCACTCGGGCTGGACCGGCAATACCTGGCGCGCCGCGCTACTGTTGAATTGGTCGTGACGGCAGAAGTACAAGGCCGGCGGCTGGCGCGGCGGACCCACATCCAAAACAGCTCGTCGTTGCTGCCCAGATCGAGCTCCGTGCCCATGAACTTCTGACCGACCAGCCGGAACGATCGCGGGCGCTGGAAATTCAGATTCGCATCGAGCGAAGGAAAGCCGGGGATGGAAACCGTGGCGTGAGGCGCCGAAAGGGATGCCACGCGCGAGCTGTTGTCGTTGATGACGTCGATTATCTGGTCGAGCGACGCCGAGGGAGGCAACGCGCGGCGGAATGGGCTGGGTGTATTGCTGCAACATACGCGGGCAACCGGCGCCGCTCGATGCCGCCAGCACGAAGACACCGCAGATCGCCCACAGCCAGCGGCCGGCGCGCACGTCGACGGGCGACGGGACGCGTTGCGGCGATGGACACGGGCGTTTCATCGATGACTACTCCAAACTTCAGCCGGCATTGGCAAACAACAGCCTAGACAACTCTTCCTGGATTTCGGCCGTGCGCTCGACGCTGGGCATGGCCGTGGACACTTGATAGGTCGTCTCGCGGCGCGGGCAATACAGCACCGACACTTCGCGGCCCGTGTCCTCGTGCTGCGTTTCTTCCAACCGCACCACGCGGCGGCGAATCAGCAGCAAGGCCAACACGTAGCGCATGTCCTCCATCTCGGGCTGCGACTGGAGCGACTCGAGCAAGTCGAGCATCACGTCGTTCGGGGCAAAGTGCAGCTTGCGAGCGTCTCGCTCGGGCATGCGCGACTTCCACCAGCCGAGCACTCCGGCAGGAGGCCCTTGCCAGGCTTCGGGCGAATAATCGCGGCGCACCACGTCGGCCCCTTCGGCGGTGAGGGTGGAAAAGAAAGTCTCGCCGGCCTGCAGCTCGCGCCCGGTCGTGGCACAATGCCGCGTGCAGCGTTGGACTTCATAGTCGATCATCGGTCCACTCGAAGAGAGCGAGAATACGAACAAAGAGAAACCAGAGGGGAGCCACGGCGCGCGAGGCGTCCACACGCGGCGGCATTTTCGCGGCGGAATAGTACGGAAATGCTCCGGACAACTCAAGGCGCAGTCGCCGGCGGTAGGGGCTGGCGTGGAACGTGGAACTTTGGGCATGGCGGTTGGGCGTTGCTGCTAAACCGCCAGCGGGTGGCGCGCTAGCGTTCGGGCTAAGGTGTTTGTGCGCACGCGGTAAGGGCCGGGCGAACCTTTCAGCTTGACCCTCGCTCTTGGGTGCGGTAGAGTCTTTACGTGAGTAGTGCTGGCGTGCGAATGCTGGCACGGACACGAATTTGCGAGAATTTGGCATGGCCACTTTGAACCTACTGCGGTTGTTGCTCTTGGCGCTTCGCGAGCGCAGGCCGTAGGGGTTCGACCATTCCGATTCGATGAACAAGACGGACCCCGAGGCCAGCAAGCCTTGGGGTTTTTTTGTTGGGCAGCGTCGTTCTTGAACTGGGGCGGTTTGGCCTGCGTGCCCCGCCATCGAGGAAAAGCTATGATTCGCGGCGGACAAAAATGCTCGAGGCGACTGCGAGCGACGAGGGCGCGGTTGGTGTTGCCCGGGCCGACCTGGGGTCGGCCTTTGGCGGTCAATCGCGTTTCACTCACTTACAGCCTCTAGCGAACAAAGGACTCTGCAATGTCCAAGCGAACCATCAGAATCTTCGACACCACGCTGCGCGACGGCGAGCAATCGCCCGGGGCGAGCATGAACCTGGCCGAGAAAATGGAAGTGGCCCAGGCTCTGGTCGACCTGGGCGTGGACATCATCGAAGCCGGCTTTCCCATTGCCTCGCCCGGCGACTTCGAATCGGTGCGCGAAATTGCCAAGAACGTGAAAGGCTCGGTCATCTGCGGGCTGGCACGGTCGAACGACGAAGACATCGACCGGGCCTGGGAAGCCCTGCAACACGCCGAAGCGGCGCGGATTCACGTTTTTCTGGCCACCAGCGCCATCCATCGCGAGTTCAAGCTCAAGATGGACAAGCAAGAGATCATCGCCCGGGCGGTGCGCGGCGTGACGCGCGCGGCCGGATATTGCGAAGACATCGAGTTCTCGCCCGAGGACGCCTCGCGCACGGAGTTGGATTTTCTTTGCCAGGTGATCGAAGCGGCCATCGACGCCGGCGCGACGACCGTGAACATTCCCGACACGGTCGGCTATGCCACGCCGGCGCACATGGCCAAGGTGATCAGCACGCTCGTGAATCGCGTGCCCAATATCGACAAGGCCGTGGTCAGCATGCACTGCCACGACGACCTGGGACTGGCCGTGGCCAACAGCCTGGCCGGAGTGGAAGTCGGCGCCGGGCAAATCGAGTGCACGATCAACGGCATCGGCGAGCGGGCGGGCAACTGCTCGCTGGAAGAAGTGGTGATGGCGCTGCGCACCCGCGGCGACTACTACCAGGCCGACACGCGCATCAAAAGCCAGCGCCTGGTGCCCACCAGCCGACTGGTGTCGAACATCACCGGCCTGCAAGTGCCGCGCAACAAGGCCATCGTGGGACGCAACGCCTTTGCTCACGAGGCCGGCATTCACCAGGACGGCATGCTCAAGGAACGCACTACCTACGAGATCATGCTCCCCTCGGACGTCGGCTTTGCCAAAACCGACCTGGTGCTGGGCAAGCACAGCGGCCGCGCGGCACTGGCCGATCGTGCCAAGGCAATGGGCTATACGCTCTCGCCCGAGCAACTGCGGGCGGTATTCGACGCATTCAAGGTGCTGGCCGACAAGAAGAAGGAAGTCTACGACGAAGACATCGCCGCGATCATCGATCAGCAGATTCGCGACGACACGATCGAGTCGTGGACCATCGCGTCGTACCAGGTGGCGGCGACCAGCGGCCAAACGCCCAAGGTAACGCTCACGCTCAAGCACGGCGACCGCGCAGTGACCGAAACGATCACGGCCGGCGACGGCCCGGTCGACGCCATCTTTCTGGCCATCGAGAAGATCACCGGCGTCACGACCACCTGCCGCGACTTCCGCGTGCAGGCGGTCTCCGTGGGCAAAGACGCTCAGGCCGAAGTGAACGTCGAGTTGGACCACAAGGGTCGCGTGCAACGGGGCCGGGGCGTTTCCACCGACAGCCTCGAAGCCAGCGCCATGGCGTTTCTGAATGCCATCAACCGCATCACGGTGCATCACGACGAGACCGAGCCGCAGGTGCAAGCGACGTTGTGATTGGTGGATTGTCACCGCGAAAAAACGAGCCCCCGACTTCGGTCGGGGGTTTTTCGTTGCGCCAAAGCGCTCAGGCCACGAACGCCAGATAGTAGAAGATCCACCCTGTCACGGCCGTGCACACCATGTCGACTGCGGCGGCCATGCCGAAGCGGCGATGCCACGGACTGTGCGCCGCCGGGGTCGGCGGACTCGGGAAATTCCGCAGCGCGCGGGCGATCACGACGATCCACAATAGCGCCGCAGTGACGGCAAAACACAAATGGATCGCCAGCGAAACGGACACCCAGTCGGTCGCTCCGTCGGCGCCGGCGAACGGTGAGTCTTCGGCACGATGCCGCCAGCCACCCAAGCGCACGTCCGCTTCGAACAGCGCCACCGTGACCAACAGAGCGGTTCCCAGCGCCAACTGAATCTTCTTGTGCAACGCATACTGGCCGCGAAACATGACCAGGTAGACGCTCAAACCGAGCACGGGCACCACGACCAGCATGGCCAGCGCCACCACGTCGAGCATCAGCGATGCGCGGGTTCCCAGAAAGCCATCGGCGCCAAAGGGCATGGCAGATACTTCGAATCGGTAGGGGAAACGCTCGGCAACGACACCAGCCGCCCTGCCCTGCCGCACGCCGGGCACCAGAAAACGAAGTGCGGCGAATGGACCATTCTAGCAGCTTGTCAATTCTTCAACAGGCTTGCAGCGTCGGCGGCCGCTCGTATCCCAAATGCCGTGGGACACTACAGCAGGGTTCCGCGTAGCAGAAACGCCGCGGCGGTAAAGTAAATGATCAGCCCGGTCACGTCGACCAGCGTCGCCACGAAAGGAGCCGAGGAGGTGGCCGGATCGAGACCGATGCGCTTCAGCAACAACGGCAGCATGGAGCCGGTGATCGTCCCCCACAGCACGATACCGACCAGCGTGGCGCTCACGGTCAAACCCACCAGCGGCCAATGTTCCACCGGCTCGGGCGAGAACCAATTCCAGGCCGCGACGCGGAGAAACCCGATGCTCCCCAAGATCAAACCGAGGATAAGTCCCGAGGCCACCTCACGACCGAGGACGCGCACCCATTGCCGGCTGCGCACTTCGCCGAGCGCCAACGCGCGGACGATGAGCGTCGAGGCCTGCGATCCGGAATTGCCGCCGCTGGACATGATCAAGGGAATGAACAGCGTGAGGATCAGGGCTTTCTGAAGTTCGTCTTCGTAGTATCCCATGGCGTTGGTGGTGAGCAGCTCGCCCAGGAACAGCACCACCAGCCAGGTGGCGCGTTTGCGCACCATGATCATCAGGGGCGTGTCGATGTAGGGATCTTCCAGGGCCTCGACACCGCCCATCTGCTGCATTTCGCGGGTCGCTTGTTCTTCGGCCACGTCGAGCACGTCGTCGACCGTGACGATGCCCACCAGCACGCCGAGGTCGTTGACCACCGGCAGTGCCGTGCGGTCGTACTTGCGGAACAATTCGACGGCCGTGGCCTTGGAGTCCATGCCACGCAGATACACGAAGCTGCGGTCCATCAGGTCGGCCACTGTGGCCTGCGGCGAGGCGAGCAGCACTTCGCGCATGCGGATGTCGTCGATCAAATGGCCTTTTTCGTCCGTCACATAGAGCGCATTGAGCGTTTCGCTGTCTTTGCCGTAGGTTCGGACGAAATCCAACACGTTTTCCACCGACCAATGCTCGCGAACGGCGATATAGTCGGGCGTCATCAAGCGGCCCACGCTTTCCTCGGGATAGGCGAGCAATGCGGAGGCGATCTTTCGCTCTTCCGGCGCCAACAGCGACAGCAGCCGATGCATTTTGTCCGGCGGCAAGTCCTCGAGGAAGCGCGTGCGATCGTCGGGCGCCATGCCGTTGAGAATCTTGACGACCTCGCCCACCGGCAACGATTCGGCCAGATGTTCCTGCTCGGCGAAGTCCAGGTAACCGAACAGCAGCGCCGCGGACGAACTCTCCAGCGCCGCGAAAGACAATCGCCTGTTCGTCGGGCTCCAGGTCCGAAATCAACGCCGCCAGATCGGGTTGCAACCACTCGCTGAGAATCTCGCGCAGCGTCGGCCAATCCTTGGCGCGAATCAATTCGCGGATTTCCGGCAAGACAAGTTTTTCCAGCATCGTCATGGCGGACGCTCGCTCTATGCTTGGCCGGGGATTCGGGACTGGAAACGATCGGCCGCGTGGGGGTTCGCGCGACTCCGGCCGATGACGTGTCTCGTTGCGGGTATTTTGCAAGCGATCGAACGAACCGATCGGGAGGGCAGCTAGGCAGTCTCTCCCAGAGCACCGATGGCGTCAAGCTGACCTCGCGCCCCGATGGAACGCCGTGGCTTCGCTCGCACCCGGCACTTCCTCCATTGTACGTACCGGCTCTGCCCAGCAACCTGCGAAATCCAACGTTCGCCAAGCGGCCGATGACAAGCTCGCGCCTGCCGACGCCGATTGTGCGAACGTCTCGCGCCGTCCGGCCGTACCTTTGTCCAATACTCAGAATTCGAACCGCCCGCGCGGATCGATTGCGTCGCGTCATCGAATGCCTCGCGCTGCCGGGGCAACACTTCACGCAGTCATTAGTTCAGCTTCTGTCTTGGCATCAAGTAAACTGCTGAAGCCCGCAAGACATCAATCTCGCTTGATCCGATTATTTGTGCGGTTCTGGCCAAATATGCGGCCAAGTGCGGCACGGTTGACTACAATAGGCAACGGATCACGGGCTGGGGCGTTGGGGTTGCGGGCCGCAATTCAATTCGCCGTCGAGGGACCATTCCATGCGTTGCCGTCATCATGTCTGTAAGAGCGTCTGCCGCTGGTTCGCCGTTGTACTGATCTGTTGCTGGGGTGTCGTCGCGCGCGCCGGGGACGACGTCGAAGTCAAAACCGACATCGTCTACGGCACGGGCGGGGGCGAAGACTTGAAGCTCGACTTGGCGACCCCCAAGGGGCTCGATCATCCCGTGCCAGCGATCGTCGCCATTCACGGCGGCGGATGGATGCAAGGCCAGCGGTCCGACATGAACGAAGTGATGAAGCGCGCCACCGCGCACGGCTTTGTCGCCGCCACGGTCAGTTATCGACTGGCGCCCAAACATCGCTTCCCGGCACAGATCGAAGACGTCAAGTGCGCCGTGCGGTACCTCCGGGCGCATGCGGATGAGTTACACATCGATCCGGAGGAAATGGGCGCCATCGGTATCTCTGCCGGCGCCCACTTGGCTATGATGCTGGGGACGCTCGACTCGGGCGACGGCATGGAGGGCGAAGGGGGCAACCCCAATGAATCGAGCAAAGTGCAGGCGGTGGTCAGTTTCGTGGGACCGGTCAATCTCGTCCGCACGAGCTACTCCGACACGCAAGAGCAGATCTTGGAGGCATTCTTCGGCGGCAAGCCGCTCAATAAGATTGCCGACTGCCGTCGCGCGTCACCGATTGTCTACGTGAACGAGGGAGACGCGCCGATGTTGTTGTTCTTCGGCACGAAGGACCCGCTCATCGATGCCGACCAGGCCTATCAGATTGCCGAGGCGTTGACGGCCGCCAAAGTGCCCGGGCGCGTCGAAATGCTGCTGGGGGCCGGGCACGGCTGGACTGGCCCGGAGTTGGAGCGCACGCTGGAGTCGTCCTGGAAGTTTTTCGACGAGCAACTCAAACCCTAGGCGATCATGGCCGCAGCGGACGTAGCCGAGCCCACGCCGAAACCGCCCCGTGGCCGCGCGCTCTTTCGCCTGGCGTATCGCATCTTCGGCTACTTTGGCCTGATGAGCGTCAATGCGGCGCTGGTGCTGGGCTTTCGCTATAGCGCCGATGCCAGTTGGCTGAACTATCCTGTCGACATATTGCTCTACACGGCGTTTCTCGCGCCGCACTTGTTGCTGACACGCGCCGACGTGAAGGAATCGATCTGGCGCAAACTGCACGGCACGCACAGCGAGCGTCAGCTCTACATTACGCTGACGATTGTCAGTTGGCTGTTGGTGCTGTGGTTGCATCGGCCCGTGCCCGGCGGATCGCTGGATCTGCCCGAGCCGCTTCGCTTCGCTGCGTTAGTGGGATTTCTGTGGGCCACGTTGCTGGCGTACGACGGCATGACCCGCGCGGTGCTCGACGGATTGCTGGGCGTGCCTGGCGCCGACGTGCAATATTCCCACGTGGACGCGCCGTTGCAAACCGAGGGGCAATACGCGCAGGTGCGCCATCCGATGTATCGGGCCGTGGTCTTGATGGGCTTGGCCGCGCTGGTCGTCCATCCTAACGCCGGCCAGTTGCTATGGTCGATCCTGTTGGGCGCGACGTTCATCGGCTATATTCCGGTCGAGGAGCGTCTGTTACTGGAAGCCCGCGGCAACGAGTATCGCCGCTATTGCAAGCGGACGCCTTATCGGCTGTTTCGCGGCATTTGGTAGCCGGCGGATCGTGCCTGGGAATTGGAATCGATTGCATGACCGACGAACTGGACATTCACGCCGCGTCCGCCGACGAAATCGTCGCGGCGCATCACAATACGTTCGACATCTGGAACCAGGGCCGCAATCTCGAAGACCACATACAGCATCGATTGCGCTCGCCCACGCATCGCGCCGCCGAGTGGTTCGTCGGGGTTGCTGGAGGTCAGGTGGTCACTTCGCTGGCCGCTCATCCGGTGCAGTTTCTCGTGGAACGGGAAACGATTCCTGGCATCGCCATCGGATCGGTTTATACGGTTCCGCGAGCGC
Source organism: uncultured Planctomycetaceae bacterium (assembly GCA_963779015.1). GTDB lineage: Bacteria > Planctomycetota > Planctomycetia > Pirellulales > PALSA-1355 > JTS-RE94. The sequence goes on from CAVZWY010000029.1 coordinate 319,218, forward strand.
GCGGGCAGGCTTACGCGCCCGAGCTCATCGGTTGGGTGGAAGCTCACAAACGGCAGCAGGGCGCCGGCATGTCGGTGCTGTATTCCGACATCAAACCCGACTACTACGCGCGGCTGGGATACGTGTTGTGTCCCTCGTGGGAGGGCTATCGCGAAGTGCAAGGCGAGTGGCCGGGGCCCGCGCCGACGCATCGTCTTGTGCCGTTCGCGATCAATGAGCGATTGCCGCTGGTGAAACAAACGTACGCCGCCTATCACGGGGCGATGCCGCTGTCGATTGCACGCAACGACGCGTATTGGAGCATGATGCTGGAGAAGTTCTCGGCCGATACGTTTCATGCCCTGGAGGACGCTGGCGGCTCGTGGGCGGGATACGTGTTGGTCGGCCAGCGCGGCGAAACCTGGCGAATCGTCGACTACGCCTTGATCGACCAATCCGGGGTGTTGGCTGAACAGTTGATCCGCGCCCTGGACGTTGCGGCACGCGCCGCGGGGGCTTCCCGCTTCGGTGGCTGGTTGCCCGACATTGCCGCTACACGTGCCCACTTCGAACTGCAGCCCCGTCAGGCCGAAATCACGATGGTCAAGCCGCTGGCGTGGAACGGAACGCTTTCGCCGGAAATGGTCGCGAGCGTAGGACGATTCTGCGAGCTGGATCACGTCTAGATCCCCCAACTCGGCTTCAACGAACCGCACAAACAAAACCTCCCACGGATAGGGCCCTGGGCCGATGGAACTCGACGTCGCCGCGCAATTGACGGCACTGTTGGTACTGGGAATCGGCGCCCAATGGTTGGCGTGGCGGTTGCGGCTGCCTGCCATCCTGCTGCTGTTGATCGTTGGCGGCATCGCCGGCCCCGGCATGGAGTGGGCGGGCTACGAGAAGATCATCGATCCCGAGATGCTGCTCGGCGATCTGCTGATACCCATCGTGTCGCTCTTCGTAGCCGTGGTGTTGTTCGAAGGCGGATTGACGCTCGACATTGCCGAATTGCCGCATGCGGGCAAGGTGATCGGCAGCCTGCTCACGGTGGGCGCAGGCATCACGTTCGCGCTGGGCTCCGTGGCGGCGCACTGGATTCTCGATTTCTCCTGGCCGCTGGCTTCGCTGCTGGGCGCCATCGTGATGGTGACTGGGCCAACGGTCATTGGTCCGCTGCTGCGGCACGTGAAGCCGATCGGCCGCACTGGACCGATCCTGAAATGGGAAGGCATCGTGATCGATCCGGCGGGGCGATGCTGGCACTATTGATTTTCGAGCCCATGTTCCGCCGCAGGGCCGAGGAAGCTACCTTCGACCTCGCTTCGGGCATCGTTGGCATCCTGATTGTGGGCGCGGCGACCGGCGTGGTCAGTGGTTGGGTCTCTGCGATTGCCTTGCGACGATTTCTGGTGCCGGGCTATTTGCAAAGCCCCGCCATCTTGGCGATCGTGCTGGCCAACTTGGAACGCGCGTCATTGGGCAACGTGTTGGAGTTCAAGGAGTCGCTCAGCGTGCTGCTGATTTCGCAATTGTTCATTCTGCTGTCGTCGCGGCTTTCCGTGGCGCGGATCCAAAGCGTCGGTTGGCGTCCGGCGTTGTATACGCTGATATTGATCTTGCTGGTTCGGCCGCTGTCAGTGTGGGTTTCGACAATTCGCAGCGGCCTGAGCCGGGCCGAACGCATCTTTCTGGCGTCGATGGCGCCTCGCGGCATCGTCGCGGCGTCGGTCGCCTCGTTGTTTGCGCTGCGCTTGGCCAACGCTAACTATGAGGGCGCCAAGCAACTTGTGCCGGTAACCTTTACGGTGATTGTGGGCACGGTAACCGTGTATGGCCTGGCGGCGCCTTGGATTTCGCGGCGGATGGGCCTCTCGACCGAGAACCCAGGCTTTCTCATTGCCGGCGGCAACGCCGTGGTGCGCAACATCGCGCTGGCTCTGCAAGACCAGGGTATCGATGTGCTGATGGCCGACAAGAACTTCGACGCCACGCGCCAAGCACGACTGGCGGGCATTCCGGTCGTGTTCGCCAGTGTGCTGTCGGACTACGTGGAAAGCAAGCTGGGATTGAGCAATGTCGGCAGGTTATTGGCGCTGACGTCGAGCGAGGAGGTCAACACATTGGCTGCCACCAAATACGCCCACGTATTCGGTCGCGAACAGGTGTTCCAACTGGCGACGGACTCCGAGGAAGCAGCCCGCAAACAGAAGATTGCGCCGGTGCTGCAGGGACGCGTGCTGTTCGGCCCGGACGTGACCTATTCCAAGCTGGCCGGACTAGTTGCCCGCGGAAATGTGATTAAGCGCACCAACTTCACGGAAGCGTTTGGGTGGAAGGACTACCTGGCGCTACACGGCGACGACGTCTTGCCCTTGTTTCTGATTGCAAAGTCCGGCAAGATCAACCCGGTGGTCATCGACGGGCCGATCAGCGTGCGATCGGGGGACGCCGTGATGAGTTTGGTCAAGCCAACCGAGAGCGCGCCGGCCGCCAGTGTTTGAAGTTTCACGCACAGGACGAACGACCTGACGGAGTGTTTTCCGGATGGCTTATCTGTACTTGGCCATCGATCATCAACCTGTTTTCCAAAACGGTGACGCACTGATGCCGCAACGCGGAATTCGTGCGGTCGCCGCGAGCGAAGCGTGCTACTTCGCCTCGCCTTTGAGGTGCTCGTCGTACCAGCTTAGGGCCAGGTCCTGGGCCTGCTTGCGTGCTTGCAAATAGATGCCGTAGTGCTGGATGTCGGGCACGATCACGAGCTTTTTGGGGCCGGTGGCCCGTTCGTAGGCTTTGATGCCGTGGTCCTTGTTGTCGAAGAGTTCTTCGTTCTCGGCCAGGACAAACAACATCGCGCAATAAGGAACGCGGTCGGCATCCTCGACCGGGGCATATTGCATTAGCTTTTCGCGAATCGGTGCGCCGCGCAGGTTGCCGATCACTTTGGCGCCGGGCTCGGGATAGCCCAGCTCGCCGTGGGCGCGGGCGGACGCTTCGGCAAAGGTCTTCTCGGTTTGATCGTCGCCGATGGCGCTGCCGCGCGAATCGAGCGCCGGCACCTGGCTGATGGTGGCCTTGATGCGCGGATCGCGGGCGGCGACGTACACCACGTGCCCGCCCGAGTAACTCGAACCCCACAAGCCGATCCGCTGCCGGTCGCATTGCGGCTCGCCCCAGACCCAGTTGACGACGTTGGCCAGGTCGGTGGTCTGGTCGATCGGATCGACGACTTCGCGGATCTCTTCGACCTCGGCGGTGAACTTGTTGTCGGCGGAGCGCGGTGGCTGCGGCTTGGTGAGGATGACGCGCGAATCGCTGGCGCCCCAGCCGCGATAGTCGAACGTCACCACCAGGTAGCCCGCCCGCGCGAAGCGCACCGCATCGGGTCGCAAATGCGCGGCGACGCCACCCCAGCCGTGCGACATGACGATGGTGGGGAGTTTCTCCGTGGCGGGCGACTTGGGAGCAAAGATTTCAGCCGCCATGCGCGTGCCCTCGCTCATGATCGTGGCCGTGCGGAAGTCGATGTCGTCGGGCGGCTTGAACTGGGTCGCTTCCTGGGCAAGGGCGGATGGGAGGGCCAAGAGAGAAACGGCAAACGCGACGAACAATCGGCGATGGAGAGCGTGCATGGGTCACCTTGCAAATTGGCAGTGGGTTGGCGATGGAAGCGGCGCCGCCGGTTGCGGCCCGCCGGTCATGGTTCCAGTTGGACGGTGGCGATCACTCCGTAGTGGTCGGCGTAGTCGATCGTTTTCCCTTCGTGTTCGCGACGCGCGCGTTGCACGGTTTGACTCACGATGCGGCTCGACGTACCGCGCGGATTGATCAGCACGTGGTCGATGTGCTTGGGACGCTTGTTGCGTTGATTCCAACTATTGTGGCCGTCGACCGTAAAGGGGCTCGGATCCGACAGCGGCGCGTCGGTCATGTCCGTGGCGGAAAGCAGCAGGCGATAGGAAGGCTCGGTGGTGGCCACGTTCATGTCGCCCACCAGCAGTTGCGGCACGCCAGCGTGCTTGTGCGGCGCAATAATGCCTTCGCCAATCTCTGCGAATTCCTTGTCGCGCGTTTCGTCGTCGCCGGCTTGGAGGTGCGTGCCCGCGACTTGAAAACGCACGCCGTTGCGCTGGCCCTCGACCAGCACGCAGCCCTTTTCCGCCAGCTTGTCGACGCCGGTGATGTTCTTGAACACGATGTGGTCGACATACTTGATGGGCACGCGGCTGGCGAAGAGGATTCCGCCCGAGCAGCCGGACGCTCCGCGTTTGGCGTCGACCGAAACGATGTGGGGATAGGTGGTACGCAGGCATTCTTTGAGCTGGGCCGTGATCGGCGGGTCGATCACCTCTTGCAGCACCACCAGGTCGTAGTCCTGTTCGTTCAGATACTCGATGATCCAGGGAGCCCTTAGCGCTTGCCCTTTTTGCAGCTTCTCGCTGGCGAAGCTCAACGCCGTGGGCAACATCTGGATGTTCCACGACAGCAGCTTGAGATTGCCCCCGGCAGCGGCTTCGTCGGCAACGGCGCGCAAGCCAAGTGGGCCAGCCGCTATGAATAGCGCACAAACGAACAACGACGAGCGAAGGTGATACATGGCGTTTTGAAGTGTCATACGACAGCGGATTCGAGGAACCGACGCACGGCCCTCAATGTAACCGACCTTCGTGCGCCAAGCCAGCAAACCAGCGGCGACCACGGCAGCACTATCGCGTCGCCGAGCCGAAGTAGACATAGCCGTGAGTCCTTGGCGCTTTCTCCATGTAGAACTCGTCGATCTCGTGGGAGCTGAACGGTTGCTGACTGACCAGTTCGCAAATATCGCGATTCAGATGGCAATTGTCGCCGAGGAACCGTTGCACTCCGTTGAGCCGGTGTTGCCACTTTTGCACACCGGGGTCGCGGCTCAGGCCATGTTCCAGAAACAGGAACTTCCCGCCGGGGCGCAACACGCGGCGAAACTCGGCCAGGCGCGCTCGACCTGGCTGATGCTGCACAGCGTGAACGTGCTGACCACGCAGTCGAACGACGCCTCGTCGAACGGCAGCGACTCGCCACCGAGGATGCGCTTGTCGACCTCCATGCCGGTCGCCGCGATGCGGGCCTCGGCCTTGCGGTGCATACTAGGATTGGGGTCGATGGCCGTGATCTTGCGCACTTCCGTTGGATAGTGCGGCAGATTGAGCCCGGTGCCGATGCCGATTTCCAGCACGTCGCCGTGGGCCGATTCCAGCAGCTTCCCGCGCTGGGACGCGACCATCGGTCGGTCGAGGCTCCATTCGCACAGCCGCGGGAATACGATGCTGGAGTAGATGCCCATGAAATGACGCCTCGATCAATGACAGCCGTGATAGGCCTACGACGTATTGATCATCGTAAAGCGCTCCGCGGTGGCAATCCACTTAATCGCTGTTGCGAGCCGATAAAGGCGCCGTTCGTTTCAGCGCCTGATCGATCGCCGCGATCGTCTGGCCAATCGGCTCGCGGATCACCACGTCGGCGGCGGCGTCCAGGGGCGTCTCGTCGCGGTTGATGATGACCAGCCGCGCCGCCGCACTGCGGGCAACGTCGGGCAAACTGGCGGCCGGATGCACGACTAGAGACGAGCCAATGGCGAAAAACAAATCGCTGGCTTCCGCCAGCGCGAACGACTGTTCCAAGATGCCCGTGGGCAGCATCTGGCCGAACGAGACCGTGGCGCTCTTCAGGCGTCCGCCGCACGTCGGGCACGGCGGCACCTGCTGCGTCGCTCGGAACTCTTCAATCAGCGGAATCGGTTCGAAGCGCTCCTCGCAATCGAGGCACGCGATCCATCGCGCCGTGCCGTGCAACTCCAGCACGCGACGGCTGCCGCCATCCTGGTGCAACCCGTCGATATTCTGCGTGATCACGGCGACAATGCGGCCGCAGCGCTCCCACTCGCCGATCGTGCGATGGGCCACGTTGGGTTCGGCGTTGATGAAGGCGTCGGCCGCTGCCGATTTCTGTCGCCAGTATTCGTGGCGCGCGGCGGCCGAGCTCATGAACTCATCGAAGTAGACCGGCCGATTCTTCGACCAGACGCCGCCGGGCGAGCGAAAGTCGGGAATACCACTCTCGGTGCTGATGCCTGCGCCGGTGAATACCACAGCGTGCTGTGCTTCGCGCAACCAGCCCGCGACGCGCTCGATCGTGGAACCCTCGCTCCGTGACATGGTGCGGTCCTCCGCGGTGGATCGTTGCTGGCGGCATCTTATCACATGGGTTGCAACATGTCGGCGCCGGCTCTTTGTCCGCCAGCCTGCGACATACTACCCGGAATACTGCTCAAGCTCTTGCCAACGAGCGTAGTCCGCACTCAGCTCGTTTTCCAGCGATCTCAGATGGGCTTGCCGCTCGGCGATGAGTTCGCCGGACTGTTTGTAGAATTCGGGCTGCGCCATCTCGGCGTGCAGTGCCGCAACGTCGGATTCCAGTTGCTCGATCGTCACCGGCAGGGCACCAAGTTCCTGCTGTTCCTTGTAGGTAAGGCGCCGCTTGGTTTCGGATGACGTCTTGGGCGTGGTTGTCTCGCGCTTCGGATCGAGCGATCCGTCCCCTTTACGCTGGGGCTTGTCGTCCTCGGCTTGCCGCCGCTGCCGCAGCCAGTCGTCGTAACCACCGACGTACTCTTTGGCGCCGCCCTCTTCGAACACGATGCTGCTGGTGACGACGTTGTTCAGGAATGCGCGATCGTGGCTCACGACCAGCACCGTGCCTTGAAACCGAACGAGCCGGTCTTCCAGCAATTCCAACGTTTCGGCGTCGAGATCGTTGGTCGGCTCGTCCATGACGATGACGTTGGCCGGCTTGGCGAACAGCTTGGCCAGCAGCACGCGGTTGCACTCGCCGCCGGAGAGAAACTCCACTTTGGTGCGCGCCCGGTCCGGACTGAAGAGGAACTCCTGCAAGTAGCCCAGCACGTGGCGCGGCTTGCCGTCGATCGTGACGTTGTCGTAGCCGTCGCCGACGTTTTCCTGCACCGAGGCGTCCTCGCGAAGCTGTTCGCGCAGTTGGTCGAAATAAGCGATCCGCGGGTTGGTGCCCAAGCGGGCTGTGCCGCTGTCGGGCTGGAGCTTTCCGAGCAGCAGTCGCAAGAGCGTGGTCTTGCCGGCGCCATTAGGACCGAAGATGCCCACCTTGTCGCCGCGGAGGATCAGCGTCGAAAAATCTCGCAGGATCGCCCGGTCGCCGTAGCTGAACGAAACGTCCTCCAACTCGGCCACCAGCCGGCCGCTGCGTTCGGCCTCTTGAATCGCCAGTCGCACTTTGCCGCCGGATGTGCGACGCTCGGCCCGATCGCGGCGCATCTTTTCCAACGCGCGGACGCGCCCTTCGTTGCGCGTGCGGCGGGCCTTGATGCCGGTGCGAATCCAGACTTCCTCCTCGGCCAGTTTCTTGTCGAACAGGGCGTTTTGTTTTTCCTCGGCCGCCAGCAAATCTTCCTTGCGCACCAGGAACGTGTCGTAGTCGCACGACCAATCGAACAGCCGGCCGCGGTCGATCTCCAGAATGCGGGTGGCCAGCCGGCGGAGGAACATCCGATCGTGCGTCACGAAGATGAGCGTCGTCGACAGGCGGACGAGAAACTCTTCGAGCCAGGTGATGGCGTCGACGTCGAGATGGTTCGTGGGCTCGTCCAGCAGCAGCACTTCGGGCGCCGAACCAGCGCCCGGGCCAACAGCACCCGGCGCTTCATGCCGGAGGAGAGGGTCTCGAACCGCGCATCGCCGGCGAGCTGCATGTCGGCCAGGATGCGGTCGAGCTGCTGTTCGGCCTGCCAGGCCGTGTCGTGGTCGTGCAAGGCGTCTCCCAAGCCCGTGGCCACGATTTCGCGTACGGCGCCGGCCATGCCGCGCGGCACGTCTTGAGGCAACAGGGCAATCCGCGCGCCGGCGCAAGGGTCACCTGGCCGTGATCGGGCGCCACCTGGCCGGAGAGGATCCGCAACAGCGTGGTCTTGCCGGCGCCGTTGCGCCCGAACAGCGCAATGCGTTGTCCCGGCTCGATCTGGCAGCTTACGCCATCAAGCAGCGGCGGGCCGCGAAACCCGATGGTGAGGTCAGTTACCGAAATCAGAGCCATAAAACGTAACGACTACCGCAGCGCACTGCGACTACTCGGCGTTGAGCTTCTCGATCAAAAACGCCTCGATCGAACCGTACTTCGTATCCTTATGTCCAGGATACGACAAGACAGCTTCCACGCCCACGTCTTCCAGCCGGTCGGCCAGTTGCAGGCCGTACATGGCCGAATGCGTCGGATCGCGCTCTTCTTGCCCGACCTTGGGCGGCTTGTCCTGCCGCGGATAGTCGAGGTAGATCGGCGGGTCGTCGGCCGACACGAGTTCGATGGGCGAGTACTCCTTGATCCAGGGGAGCACTTTCTCGCGATTGGCGATCAGCAGCTCGAACTCCTCCGGCCGCCCGCGGCCCGGCGCGGCAAAACCGAACGCGTGGCCGCCGTAGATCGCATTGGGAATCCACTCGCGCAGTTGCTTCGGATCGAGCGACGTTTGCGCTCCGTTCACGGCGGCGCAGGTCAGCCGCGACGACTGCTGGGCAATGGGGTCGCTGCTGGAGCTATCGGCCAGATCGTCGTGCAATGCCAGCCACACCGACGTGCAAGCGCCGGCCGATCCGCCCGTGGCGCCCACGCGTTTGGGATCGAGATTCCACTCCTGGGCTTTCGAGCGCAGCGTTTGCAACGCCCGGGCCGCGTCGTGCAGGCAGGCTTTCACGGGCGGCTCCACGCCTTGCTCCATGGCCTGTTCGATGTAGCGATAGTTGATCGACGCCACCGAGATGCCGGCATCCAGAAAGGGCTGGATGGCGCTGGCGCCATAGCCGGTCTTGTCGCCGCCGCGCCAGCCGCCGCCATGTATCAACAGCACCAGCGGTGTCGGCTTGTCCGACTTCGCTTGCCAGAAATCAAACTTCTGCCGCGGCGAGTCCGTGCCATAGACCACGTCGGCCGCGGTGGGCGTGGGCCGATCGGGAGCTTTGCGAGCGCGGGCTTTGGCCTTTGCTTTCGCCTTTTCCTGAGCAAAAGCGCAAGTCGACAACAACAACACTGCCAGCGAAAGTACGAGCGTGCGGCGGATCATCGGAAAGCCTCCTGGGGGCGAGCTGGAAGAAACTCTGCGGGCTCGACCATCTTCAACCGCCCGCGGGCCATAGTCAAGGATCGCGGGTTATGGGGCAGGACGATTGCAAAGTTGAGTTTTGTATAATGCAGGTGCGATCCTAACCGGGTGATGCGGGTTGGCTTTAGGAGAAGGAGCTAGCCATGCAACTACCATCGTATTTTCCGTCTTTGATGGTGGCCTTTTCGGAGGTGGCCGATCCACGTCAGCGGCGTGGTGTTCGTCATCCGTTTTCGGGGATTTTGGGACTGACGCTCGTGGGGCTGGTCTGCCGCTTGAACGATTTTGCCAGCTTGCAGCGGTGGGCAGCCCGGAACTGGCATCTGCTGCGCAGACCTTTGGGCTTTACGCGTCGCAAGCCGCCGCATCCTACCACGTTAAGTCGGACGCTGGCGAAGTTCTCGTTGGAGGAGTTTCAAGCTGCGTTTTCCCAGTGGTTGCAAGAGGTAATGGCGGATCAGGAGGCTCTGGTCGCGGCGGTGGATGGCAAGATGTCGAAGCAAGGCTTCGATCCGCAGGGCGATCCGATTCAGATGCTGAACGTTTTTGTCCAGGATTTGAAAGCGTGTCTTGGGCAATGGCCCCTGTCGGGCGACAAAAGCACCGAGCCGGAAGTGCTCAAAGCGCACCTGAGCGAACTGTTCGAGAAGTATCCGGCGTTGCGTTTGATCACGGGCGATGCCCTCTATGCTCAGCGCAATCTGGCCGAACTGATTCTGACTTCGGGCCATGACTACTTGTTCCAAATCAAAGCCAACCAGCCCGACATCCTGGATGCGGCGCAGACCTGCTTTGCGCAGGCCCAAGACAGCGCGGCGGCCGCTCAGACGCGGGAAAAAAAGGGGGCCGTAGGGAGACTCGTTTTCTTTGGATCGACCTGGCCGACGCCGAATATGTCTGCCAGCGGCTGGGGCTTGCCGGTTGCCGCATGCTCTTGCGAGTCGACCGCGAGACGAAAGACCGAAACGGCAAAACCACGCGCGAAACGCGGTACTTCGTCACCAGCCTCGACCCGGCCACGACTACGCCCAAGCAATTGTTGAAGTACGTACGCGCTCATTGGCAAGTGGAAAACAGCTTGCACTTCGTCAAAGATCGTTGGTGGGACGAAGACCGGCACTGGAGTCGTCGGCCAGGATTGGCCGAACGCCTGGCAAGCCTCACCAACGTAGCCCTGAGCGTGTTGCGACTAACGACCCAAAAATCCAAACAACCGCTTCGAGCCCGAGCCGATGATCTCTGCGCCAATCCCCTCCACGCCCTGAAACTCGTAGGAGCCTTGGATTAACGACTTTGCAATCGTCCTGGGTTATGGGGGTGGCCAAGGCCGCACAGCGCAGTAACGGAAGTTGCAAAACCTCGGAAATGCACGGCTGAATTCTTGGGAATTCAGCTACACCGAAGACAGTGGCTTCGCGCGGGGCGATATGCGAGAATTGCCGGCTCGGCGTTCACCTGCAATGATCGAAAACCTGGCGGAATCAACATGCCACGCAAGCAAGCCTTCGGTGTACTGGCTCTCTGTCTGTTTGGTGTCGCGCTTTCGAGCGTCCCAAGCGCGTTCGCTCAGGGTTCCTGGACGCGCTTTCGCGGACCCGATGGCAACGGCGTGGTGGCCGACGATCCGCGGCTGCCGGAAGTGTGGGATCAGGAGAAGAATGTCGTCTGGAAAGCGACGATCCGCGGCTCGGGCTGGGGGAGCCCGATCGTGTGGGGCAACCGCGTGTTCGTTTCCGCGGTACACAGCGACGACGACTATGAAAAGCCCAAGGCCGGGCTTTACCTGGGCGGCGGACGGGGCGAACCGCCCGATACGGTGCATCATTGGATGGTGTATTGCCTGAGCCTGGAAGATGGCAGCGTCCTCTGGAAACACGAAGCCAAGACGGGCAAGCCCGAGATTCCACGGCATCCCAAGAACACCTACGCCGCAGAGACGCCCACGAGCGATGGCGAGCGTCTGTACGTGCTGTTCGGCGATGTGGGACTCTATTGCTACGATTTCGACGGCAAGCTGCTGTGGACGCACAAAATTGAGCCGAAGAAGACACAGTTTGGCTATGGCGCCGCCGCGTCGCCGGTCGTGCAGGGGGACCAGGTGATCTATGTGTACGACAACATCGAAGAGTCGTACATCATGGCGCTGGATCAGCGCCACGGGCGAGCCGCGCTGGAAAACGTCGCGGGATGAGAAGTCCACCTGGGGCACGCCGCTGGTGTGGGAGCACGACGGCGAGACCGAGATCGTGGTGCCCGGCCGCGTGGAGAACCGATCGTATACGCCCGAGGGCCAGCTCAAGTGGCACTTCGATGGCGTGATGTCGGTGTTGACGATACCCTCGCCGCTGGTGGCCGACGGGCTGCTGTACATTACCTCGGGCTATTTCCAGGACAGCAAGCGTCCGGTGTTTGCCATCAAGCCGGGCGCCAGCGGCGACATCGCCTTGGCCGACAAGCAGACCTCGAACGAGTACATCGTCTGGTCGCTGCAGAAGATGGGCCCGTACAACACGTCCCCCATCGTGTACGGCGGTTACTACTACACGCTGCTCGACCGCGGCATGCTCACCTGCCACGACGCCAAGACGGGCGAGCTGGTGTTCGATCGCACGCGGTTCCCCCAAGGAGCCAGCTTCACCGCCTCTCCCTGGGCGTATAACGGCAAGCTGTTCTTCCTCGACGAAAACGGCACGACGTTCGTCATGCCTGTCGGTCCGGAGTTCGAGATCGAGCAAACCAACGAGCTCGATGAATTGACACTTGCCACGCCGGCGATCAGCCAGGGGAAGCTGCTGATACGCATGGCGTCGCAGGTTTATTGCTTGAGCAACGAGTAGGTCATGGCACTCCGTGCCTGACAGGCAGAACTGTAACCATTGAAAGATCCGAACCGCCTACCGCGCGGAGGAACGCGGAGGAATAGAAATGATGGAGCCACCGAGATCACGGCGCCAGCAGATCAATGAACTTTCGTCGTGCCCGTCGTGCCGTCGTGGTTAGATCCCCTTCCTCCCGATCCGATTCTCCTCTGCGTTCCTCAGCGCCCACGGCGGTTATATTCTTTCCTGGCGAGACACGGCGCGTTCCGCGGCGGTGAGCGAGAATGATGGCCCCCCTCGCGCTCTTTGTCAGGCACGGTGGCTGACACACGGAACTTGGCTGGATCGCTACCGCAGAACATTCAGCACGACCAGTTTCGGCACTTCGGCCGCGTGCCCTTGGCGGTTGGAGGCCATGATGAGCACCATGTCGTCGCCGAGGTAGCGGCTGACGTCGGCGAAGAAGATGCCGTTGCCGCCGTTGTGCCAGAGGTACTTGGATTTGTCGCGCGCGGTGCCGACGACCCAGCCATAGCCGTAGTAGGTTTTGGCGCGTGGCCCTTCTTGCACATATGGGGTGAAAACCTTGGCCTTGGCTTCTTCGGAAAGTACCCCATTGCCGTTGAGCGCCTGGTGCCAGCGGAAGAGGTCTTCGGCGGTCGACAGGATGCCGCCGTTGCCGCGCAGGTTCCAGTAGGGACCGTCGTCGGCCCAGGGATGGTCGATGGGTGTGCCCGTGTCTTCGCCGTCTTCGAGATAGCCGTGGGCCAACTGCTTTGGATTCCACTGGGGGATTTGATAACCGGTGTGCAGCATGCCCGCGGGCACGAAGATCTCATCGTGCAGGTAGCGCTCGTAGCTGTCGCCGGTCACGAGTTCGACGATCGCGGCCAGCAGGCTGTAGCCGGCGTTGGAATAGCGATACCGCGTGCCGGGCGCCCAGAGCAACTTCGACTCCAATGCCCGCTCGATGATGTCATCGCGCGAGACCGGTTCGTAGTCGTCGCCAAAGGCATCGCGCAGTCCGGACGAGTGCGTCAGCAGTTGGTGCGGCGTGATCGCGCGTTTGTCCGCGGGCACGTTGTCGAAGTACTTGTCGATCGTGTCGGTCACCTGCAACTTGCCTTGCGACTCAAGCTTCACGATGGCGGCGCCGGTGAATTGTTTGGTGACCGAGCCGATGTCGAAAACGGTGTCGGCGGCGAAGGGAATCTGCTTGGCATCGTTGGCCAGTCCGTAGCCCTTGGAGATGATGACCTTCCCGCCTCGCGCGGCGAACACCACGCCGGAGAAGCGGGACTTGGCGTGCCGGGTCATGTACTCGTCGATTTTCCGGCCCTGCTCTCCGCGCACGATTTCTTCGCAAAGCGCTGGGCAGGAAAGGCAAACAACGACCGCCAGCAGGGTCAGCTTGGAGAGAGTGGACATCAAGCTACCTCTCGAAATGAGCCAAACGAATTAGAAGTGCCGCCCGGGGTTACCCTGGTATTCGTGCCGATTGGCGACATATTGGCAGGAATCCGCGGATGATTTGCACCTCACGCGGACCAATGGGTTGGTCGGGCCGTGGCCTGGCCTACTTGGCTGGTAACCATTGAAAGATCCGAACCGCCGAGAACGCGGAGGAATAGAAATGATGGAGCCACCGAGACCACGGAGCCAGCAGATCAATGAACTTTCGTCGTGTCCGTCGTGGTTAGATCCCCTTCCTCCCGATCCGATTTCCCTCTGCGTTCATAGCGCCCTCGGCCGTCTCATTCTTACACGGTGTTGGTGGTGCTCCCTCACGCGTCGGTTTGGCGATTGTGCGTCACGTCTACTTCGCCATTTCTTGCACCCCCGCCACCGCTCCGGCCACGACAGTTGGGCCCAGCGTCTCGCCATAAAAGCTCACGCTCGATTCGTAGCCGCCCTTGTGGTATTCGGCTGGGGGGAGCATGTAGCTGATCCAGGCGTCGGCCAGTCCGCCGATGGTGGGACATTTGACTTCGGTGAGCTGCGCGGCTTCGGTCTTGATCTGCTGGCCGAGCGAAGCGGCCATTTCGCCGGGGATGCCGACGATCAATAGATCGCCGCGCGCAGCGACAGGCTGTCGATTCGCTCGGGGAACATGCGCGGCAGCATTTCGCGCAACAGCGTTTCGCTCAGGCCGTACTCTTCACCGCCCGTTTTGGAAAAGTCGGGATGCCAAGTTCGCTCCGGCAATCGGATGTCGTGGGTGTGAAAGGCGAACGGCACGTCGCGCTTGGGCTCGGTGGTTTGCCATTGTTTCCAGGCGACGATGCCCAGGTCGCGGCCGTAGCGTTCGGCCCGTTCGTAGTGGCTTTCTCCCGAGTCCGGGCGAGCGAGGGGCGCCTGGTCCCCTTCGGCGCCGTTGTAGTACATGGCCGTGACGCCGTCGCCGATGAGCGATTCGAGCGTGCGCTGCATATGGCCGGGCCAGCCCGCCGAGAAGAGCATGTCCTCGCCCGACATGAACGTGGGATGCGCCGTGAAGTTCACCAGCACGGCCAGTGGTTTGCCGTCGGTCTGGTCGATGCGGGTGACGGTGAGTTGCTTGTCGGTGTACGCGCCGCCGCAGCGGTTGCGATTCCAGCCGTCGATCAAGACGCTGGCGGTGCCGATCACAACGGGCGTGAGCTTGCTCTCGGCGTCTTGAATGACCTTGGTCAACCGCTGCATCACGAATTCGTAAACTTTGGGGTTGTGGATGCCAATCTGCGGCACGTCGAACGTGTTGGCCGGGTTAATCGCGTTCATCTCGATGCTGGTGTGCGAATGGCTGGCCAGCAGCATGATCTGGTCTTTCGTCCAGCCATCGGCCGACAGCCGCTTGACCAGCTCGGGCTTGACCGGCGGCGGAAAACCCAGCATGTCGGCGGTGACCAGCGCGAACTTCTGCTTGCCGTCGGAGAGCACCAGCGCCTTGGCAAAGATGCGGTCGTGTACGCCCTCGGCCGGCCGATTCATCCGCTCGCCGTACCCGCCCAAAGGAGCGTTCATGTCGAGCGGCGGAGTCAGGTCGATGCGAGCCACGCCGGCAGAGAGCTCGGCGGCGCGGACGTGTTGGTCGCTCGCAAGCTGGCTCACACCTACGAACACCGTGGCAATGCAGAGAATCGAGAACAAGCCGGTCGGCGTACGCATGATTGCGATCCCTTTTGCAGCAAGGTTACTCACGTGGTTTTACAAGACGTAATCACGTTATTGACGCATGCCCAGGGGCGTTCGTCAAATCGTGGACGGCGGGAGTGGGAGTCAATTGGCCACCTCGTCACGCCATTGTTTTCGGCTGCCTTCGATTCGCAGTGGCCCGGCGATTTCCCGGCCATCGCGCAAGACGATGTAGGAGTCGGCTCCGACGGCACTGTCCCATTCGAGTGATGCGCGGCCGTTGGCTTTGGTAGGGGCCGATGTGGGCGAGCGCGTGCCCTGGGGCCCTAGGGCGACGAGCGCATACTCGTGCGGGGCCGTGCCGTCGTGGCGCATCACGATCGGAGGCGACGGCTTGGCCACCGACGATTCCTGCAACTTGCCACCCCACAGTTGCAAGACCTCCGAAGCCGAAGGCAATCCGCCGCCACCGAAGCCGCCGCCGCCCAGCGACATCATGCCCTGGCCAATGAGCGCATCGGTCAGCGGCTCTTGATGTCCGGGGCGAAACGTTTGCAGGCGGATGCGGCCGGGATGTGTTGCGCCGTTCCACTGGTCCCGCGGCACTTCGGAAAGCTCGAGCCCCTCGCCCTGGATGATGGCCATTTGCCGCCAAGCGCCGTCGAGCCAGACGTTCCACGAGATGTGTCCCGGGCGCGGCGCAGTGAGCCGTCGGTTTCCAGCGCGTGGAAGCGGTCGTCGAAGGGATCGCCGATCTCGCCTTTGATCAAGCGGCTGCGCACCCACAGGCCGCCCACATCGTCGCCGACACTGCGCGCGTAGATGCCGCGGGCGATCTGATGCTCCTCGTAGCCTTTCTCCCACGGTTGGCCGGTGTCGGAGACGATCAGTTCTTTGCGGACGATGAGGCGGTCGACGTCGAGCTCGCGCGGGCGCTCGGCATCCGTCTTCATCAGCCCGAACGTAACCGCGGCGGAAACGACAGCCGTCACAAGGTGGTCTCTCATCGCAGGGCTCCCAGGCGGTTGGTGCGGTCGGCGAATGGACGCGGGTCGATTGTACCGCGCGGCGGAGCCTGAAAGTTCGGCACAATGTGACGACGTTGCGAACGGCGGAATTGTCAGCCTAGAGGCGTTCGTAGGGCATTTCGAACATTTCCGCCAGCACCCCCAAGTCGCCGGTTTCCAATCCGCGCTTGAACCAGCGGACGCGCTGCGCCGAAGTGCCATGGGTGTAGTTTTCCGGAGAGGTGAAACCGGCGGAGCGCCGCTGCAATCGGTCGTCGCCGATAGCGTTGGCCGAGGTGATGGCCGCCTCGATATCGCCCGGCTCGATGAAACGGAATTTTTCTTGTCCATAGTGGGCCCACACGCCGGCCAGATAGTCGGCTTGCAACTCCAAACGGACCGACCACTCGTTGAACTCGGCCTTGGGCAACGTTTGCCGTTTGCGATCGACCAACTCGCTATAGCCTAACAGGTTTTGCACGTGATGGCCGATTTCGTGGGCAATGACGTAAGCTTGCGAAAATTCGGCTCTCGAGCCGCCCAATTTCTGGTCGAGCTCGTCGAAGAAGGTGGGGTCGAGATACACCGTTTTGTCGCGCGGGCAATAGAACGGTCCCACGGCCGAGGGCGCGATGCCGCAACCGGTTTGCACGCGACTGGAGAAGAGTACCATCCTTGGGGGCTGGTATCGCTCGCCCGCGCGACGGAACTGGTCGTCCCACACGACCTCGGTGAAGCGAAGGATCGTGGCGGCGAACTCACGGGTCTGCTCTTCCCCCGGAGTCAGCGGCCGTTCTTGCTGCTGGCCGTTGGCATTGGGACCCGCGTCCACCTGCGCCTGGTTGAGCAATTGATTGAGTTGTTGCGGATCGAGTCCGAACAACAAGCCCAGCACTAGCAGCACCAGCAGCCCGCCGCCTCCGATGGCGACGCCCTTGGGGCCTACGCGGCGCCGGTCCTCCAGGTTCTCGCTTTGCTGACCACCTCTCCAACGCATGGCTTAGTGCTCCAAGAAGAGGGAAATGCGTACGTCGGCCGAATTGGCAATTGAACGGTGTCTTGGCCGAATCCTGGCCAACAGGAAGCATTCAAGATAGTTCCCGCTAAGTCGACAAGAAAGAGGGGCCGAAGCAGTGGAACCAGGGGGCGCTGCTCGCCAACGGACCTTTCGACGCCGGGGTGGCGCGCGGCATCGAAAGCGACCTGCTGGCGGCGACCGTTCGCGCATTGCATGTCGCACGACGGTCACACGAACGCTCTCGGAGAATTGCCCTCCCAGACGCTGGCCAAGTCGTCGACTCGCGCCGTGCAGGGCCAGCCCTAGCACACGGTGGATCTCGGGAAACCGACCGCCGGCACGGTCGCTCTACCCAAGCGGAGTTCCCCACGATAGGGTGGAGATATAGGGTGGACAAACTCGCGGGCCCTGCCCTGCCCCATTGTCCGTTCCAACGCCGCGTTCTCAATTGCTGTCATGTGGAATCGCTCCTACAACTGGCAACGACAGGTCCGCCTTGCCGCGGGCGCGGTCTCGCTCGTGGCTTTGGCCGTGGCGCTGATCGTCTTGCAACGCACGGCGCCGGCCAGGCGCGTGCAAGCCGGGGCCCGCGACATGTTGGCCGAGTTGCGTTCGCCAACGGGGCAGGAGATCGACGTCTCGGTGCCAACGAATCTCCGGGCTCGTGCCGGCAACCTGGTGTACCGCGATCGAAGGGACGGCATTCCACAAGTGATCGGTCGCGTCGTTGCCGCGCATAACAGCGAGAAGAACCGCACGAGCCTGCGCATTCGCATGACGGCGCCTGCGACGGACACGGCCGAATTGAGCGGCGTGCTGAAGGGAGCTCCGGCATCGCTCGATCTGCGCGACGCGATCAGCCTGTTGATTAGTCCGAACACTCCCGAGCAGGAACTGATACTGGCCCGCGACACGATTTGGCCCAGCGTTCGCGCACGTTTGCTGCCGCAGATGATCGATGGGCTGGCGCGGGAAGTCGCCCGCGAGATGGCGACGCTCGACGACGACGACAAGGCGTTGTTGGCCGATTCGTTCGGACGCATGCGCATCCGGCTGCGGCCGCTGGAGGAGCAACTGGTGAATCGCCTTTCGCAGCGGGCATGGGACACCGTTGGGGTTGCTGGGGTGGCCAGTGGAATATGGAACGCGACGGCCGACGGCGTGCAAAATGGTCGCGCCAATGCCACGGATTGGTGGCTGCGATTGATGGGCCAACCGCCGCGCGGCGAAAAGATCGATCGAGCGTTCCTCTCCGATGAAACCGCCGCAGCGCTGCAGACCGCGCTGGAGGAGGAAGCCATTGCGTTTTGGCAGGAGAACCGCGACGCGATTCTGGCAGCGCTCAAGAGCGTGGTGGTCGAAATGCGGCCGGAATTCGAGGCGGCTTTCAAACAGCGCTGGGCCGGCATGCTCTACCAGCGCGCCATCCTGCCGGCCTGGCAAGAAAACCAGGACGTCGTGCTCGACGCGATGCAGCAATATGTCAATGACTTCGCCATGCGGCGATTGTCCACGCGCGAGGGCGGACCGCGACTGTTGTTTGCCTACGCGCTACGGAGTTCTTTGGATATCAGCGACGAGCCCTTGCTTATCTTTTCGCAGCGCAGCAATCCCAAAACACCCGGGGTTGTGTACGAACCGCTGTTGCGCTAGGCGCATGGATCGCTAAGGTTACGCCACGACACAGCACGATTGACCGATTCGATGCCATCGCACGCGCCACCCGGTGACACCGGACCGATCCTGCAAATTGCCCGACTTGAAATCGGCCTGGGCTCGCGAAAGCTTTCGCTGGATCGCCCTTGTGCGTTGCGCGGGGGCCGCATGTATCTGGTCGTGGGGCGATCTGGCAGCGGAAAATCGTCGTTCGCTCGCGCGTTGTTGGGCTTTGGCAATCTGTCCGATCCGCTGGTGCCTTGCCGGGGCGAGGTGACCATTTCCGAAGCCGCGCAGGGCCAGCACGTCGTCTGGAGCGAGCGCGCCTACGATCCTTCCTCGCGACAGCACATTGCCTTTCTACCCCAGGCCGAGAAGCTGGGTTTCTTGGACGGCTTGTCGATCGAGGACAATCTCGCCTTGTTCTCGCATCTGGATCGGGAAAAAGCGGCTGCGGAAATCGAGCGGCTGGCCGGCCAGTTCCAACTCGTGCCGTTGCCCGCCCGATTGGCCAGTGCCTCGGGCGGCGAACGTATTCGACTGTCCGCCGTGCGTGGATTGCTGCCGCGGAGTCAAGCGGTCGGCATCCCCAGCGTCGTGATTGCCGACGAGCCCACCGCCGGCCTGGACCCCGGATCGGCCGCATCGTTGGCGCGGTCGCTGATCGAACTTTCGCGCAGCGGACAAAGCGTGGTGGTGGTGATCACGCACGAGCCCCAGCGGTTTCTGGAAGCGTCGGAAAGCAACGCGCTAGTGGATGAGCCGGGAGTGCAAGTCGTCGAATGCCGCTTCGACGAAACGACGGGCGAGAACCACGTTGCGAATGTCATGGGCAGGCTTGCTTTCGAGACGAGCGTGCAATCCGCGACGACCGCCGCCCGATGGCGCCGTCGTGCGGCCGACGTGTTGAACCAATTGGGCGCCGTGGTGCTGAGCCCGTTGGCGTTTGTGTGGGGGTTGTTGGGGCTGCACCGCCCGCTGCTCTTGCTGCGACAAGTGCTCGTCGACGGCAGTGGGCCGGGCACGCAGGCATTTAGTTTGATAGGCAGTTTGCTGATCGCCGGCACGGCTGCTTACTTCATTTTCGAGAGGATGCCCAAGCCCGAAATCGTCGAACCGCTGCTACTCCCTGAGTTGATGGCGGTGACGGGTCACACGTTGGTGCGGTTGGTATTGCCTTTGGGGGCATGTGGATTGGTGACAACCAAACTTGGCGCGGCGAAGCGGCGCGGCTGGCCGCGGCAGTGCGTGGGGGACTGCTCGAAACTTTGGCGCTGGCCGGCTGGCGCGTCGAGGCTTACGCGCTAGTCCCCGCGGTGCTGGCGCAGTGTCTGGCGATGGCCTTGGCCACTTTGGCGGCATTGGTTGCCGGAGTGCTGTTGGCCGCAGTGGTGTACGTTGCCGGCCACGAAGATGCCTCACTGCCGCTCACCGTTAACTTGATGATTGACGGACTCGACCAAGCTCCGCACTGGCAATGGTATCTGTGGGCCAAGATTGGGCTGTCGAGCTTTCTGGGCGGTACGATCGCCGCATTGTATGGCACGGTGCCTTCGGCGCCGACGACGACGTGGCGCGTGCCGTGCATCGCACGTTGTTGTGGAGCGTGCTGGCAGTGATCGCCTGTCAGTGCGGGCTGATCCTGGCCGAGTTTGCGCCTAGAGTCACATGGCAATGGCCCTGCCGCCTGCCGCAAACTGCTGTCCAGCAAGCTTTTGCGCGCCCATACCTTGCTCTGGCACGGGGCGGACTATAATTGCGGTGTCCTGCGGAAGACGGTTGAACGGATGCGCCGGCGGCAACTTGCGCTTCGTATCTCGAACCGTATCGCGAGACTGCTATGCAACCCTCCTCTGCGTCCTCCCGCTTCGCTCTGACGCGTCGCCGTTTTGCCTTCTGGCTTGGCCTGGGCATCTTCAATCTGGCCGAAGTGCTGCGGGCGGATGGATTGGACGACGTTGCCGCAGCGGTCATGCGCGCGGCCGATCCGGCGAAGCCAAAAGATCCGCCGACGCCGCCTGAGCACTGGACCGCCACCGAAAACAACGCCTGGCGATGGTTCGAGCGAGAGACGCTCGTCGACGGCACGTGGAAGGTGACGGGCATCACCACGCCCGTGCACAAGCGAACCGGCGAGCGCCACCAAGGCGCGACCGGTTATTTGGACGACGCGCTGGTGCCGGACGAAGTGCGCAACGGCGAGCATCCGGTCAAGCAAGCCTCGGCGGTTGAGACCGCGATTGAAGATGATCCGGGCAAGGCGAATCCCTTGCGATGCGCCCGCCACGGCCGCCCGCCCAGCCGCTGGCTGCGTAGCCTGCACGCCGATGAATTGCGCATCTGGCTCAAAACGATCGAAGTGCCGGAGGCCGGGGTGATCGGCATGACGTTTTGGGAACATCTTACGCGTGACCATTCGTTCGATCCCGACCATATCGAAGGCTTGACGGTGCCCGAGCAAGCCAAACTGCACGCGGCAGCGCACTACGGCTATTGAGCTGGCGGCTTCCGCGCGGATTGCGGTCGCATCACACGCGGCGCATTGCGGTTGCGACGCGACCGGTGGCGAAGCACTTCATTCCGTATTGCCGCTACAGCCGCGCGGTTGGTCCAGTATTTGCAACTGACACTTGCGAATCGATCGATGGACAAAAGCGTAGGGACAAAAGCGTAGGGACAAAAGCGTAGGGACAAAAGCGTAGGGACAAAAGCGTAGGGACGGTGTTGCCCGGCGCCGAATGGCGGTAGGATAGTTGCCAGCGCTGTTGTCACCGGGCAGGAGCACACTCATGCTGCAAAGTTCCATGCTGCAAAGTTCATTGACCCGTTCCGAGAACGGCTCGACACTTGCGAAACTGTGCGAGCGGTACATGCAAGCGCGGCGGTTTAGCGAGCAACTGTGCGAACCGCTCTCGGTCGAGGACCAGGTCGTGCAGGCGATGCCCGATGCCAGCCCGACGAAGTGGCATCTGGCGCACACGTCCTGGTTTTTCGAGACGTTTGTCCTGGCACGTTGGGAAGCGGACTACCGGCCGCTCAACCACGACTACCAGGTGCTATTCAATTCCTACTACAATAGCGTCGGCGAGCAATATCCCCGACCGCGTCGTGGGTTGCTGACCCGGCCATCCGTGGCCGACGTGTTCGCGTATCGGCACGAAGTCGACAAGCGCGTCGAGCGGCTGTTGGACAAGCTCACCGGAGAGGCCGCACTCGAGGCGGCACGGATTGTCGAGACAGGCATTCAGCACGAACAGCAGCACCAGGAACTGATCCTGACGGATATCAAGTATTTGTTTTCGTGCAATCCGCTGCGTCCGCCTTATCGTGCCGTGGCAAATGCCGTGGTGCAGGAGCATGGCCCAGGCGGCTGGTCGCGGTACGATGGCGACGTGGTGGAAGTCGGCTACTCGGGTCAGGAGTTTTGCTTCGACAACGAGCGCCCAGACACCAGGTGTTGCTGCACCCGTTCGAGCTCAATGAGCGACTCGTCAGCAACGGCGAGTATCTGCAGTTCGTCGATGACCATGGTTACGAGCGCCCCGAACTCTGGCTATCGCTCGGCTGGAATACGATCCACACGGAGAAGTGGCAAGCGCCCTTGTATTGGTTGAAGCAGGACGGCGCATGGCAGGAGTTTACGCTGGGCGGATTGCGCCGACTCAACCTGGCGGAACCCGTTTGCCACGTCAGTTATTTCGAGGCCGACGCGTTTGCGCGTTGGTCGGGTGCGCGATTGCCCACCGAATTCGAGTGGGAGCACGCTGCCGAGCCCGCCGAGGTGGTGGGCGGTTTCGCCGACGGCGGCCGATTCCATCCGCGTGCCCGCGACGGCAACGACAAGGCGCTTGCACAACTGTATGGCGAAGCGTGGCAATGGACGGCAAGTCCCTATACGCCTTATCCTGGCTTTGCCGCGCCGGATGGCGCGCTGGGAGAGTACAATGGCAAGTTCATGTGCAACCAGTACGTGCTGCGCGGCGGATCGTGTGCGACGCCGGCCGGCCACGTGCGCGCGACATATCGCAATTTCTTTCCGCCCGAGGCACGTTGGCAGTTTGCCGGCATCCGTTTGGCCCGCGATACGCAGCATCAAGCGTCGATAGCGCCGTTGCGCACACACTCGCATTGACCCTCATGCGCAGGTGGCGCATGCTGGTTGGTAACGGGCAGAGTCGTCCCATGCGCAGGGCATGCGAGCTCGGCCCTCGGCTGACGCACAAGATCTCACATGCTGGAAATGCGCGGAGTAACCAAGAGCTTCGACGGCACGACCGTTGTTCATGCGCTCGATCTGTCGGTCGCCGCGGGCGAAATCGTCGTATTGTTGGGGCCCAGCGGCTGCGGCAAGACCACGATCCTGCGGATGGTGGCCGGCCTGGAGACGCCCTCGGCTGGGCAGATCGAGGTCGATTCGGTGCCGCTCGACGCACGCACGATCGCCTCCGTGCGACGCAAGCTGGGGTACGTCATCCAGGAAGGCGGCTTGTTCCCTCACCTTACTGCCGTGCAAAACGTCACCCTGATGGCGCGCCACGAAGGGTGGCCACGTGAGAAGATCATGCAGCGCTTGGGCGAACTCGTCGAGATGACGCAGTTTCCGCGGAGCGGGCTGGACCGCTATCCCAATGAGCTTTCGGGCGGGCAGAGGCAACGATTGAGCTTGATGCGAGCGCTGTTCCTCAGCCCGCGCATGCTGCTTTTGGATGAGCCGCTGGGTGCGCTCGACCCGTTGATTCGCGCCGGCTTGCAACGTGATTTGCAGGACGTGTTTGCCAAAGCAGGGGCGACCGTGCTCTTGGTGACACACGACCTGGTCGAGGCGGGCCGCTTCGCCGACCGTGTTTGCCTGATGAATGCCGGACGGATCGTGCAGCAGGGACCGTTCGCTGACATCCTTGACAATCCGAGTAACGATTTCGTCCGCGAATTCATCGGATCGCAGATGGTGCCGACGTGAAAAGCCGATCGCTGCTCAAACTCGCCGCGGTCGTGCTCGTGTTGCTGGTGGCCGGGCTGGCGCCGGTTCCGCGGCGAAGCGTGCAGGTGCGCATCGGTTCGAAGAATTTTACCGAATCGGTCATTCTCGGCGAGATGCTGCGGCTGTTGGCCGCAGACAACGGATTGGAGGCAGCCCACTATCGCGCGTTTGGCGGCACGCGCGTCGTTTTCGACGCGCTGGTGGCCGGCGAGATCGATGCCTACCCGGAATACACCGGCACGATCATCGAAGAGATTCTGGCAGGGCAGGAAGTGCCGGACGAAGCGACATTGCACGCGATGTTGCGCGAGCAAGGAATCGGCATGAGCACCTCGCTCGGTTTCAGCAACACATACGCGCTGGCGCTGGCCCGCGAGCGTGCCGAGGAATTGGGTGTCGAGAAGATTTCCGATCTCAAGCGACTGCCCGAGTTGCGGGTGGCGCTGACGCACGAGCTTCTCGATCGGGGCGACGGTTGGCCGGCGTGAAAAGTCACTACGATCTGCAGCAGAAGGACGTCATGGGTGTGGACCACGATCTGGCCTATCGGCAACTGCTGGCCGGCGAAGTCGACGTGATCGACGTCTATTCGACCGATGCGATGATTCGCCGCGGCGATCTGGTGGTGCTGGCCGACGACTTGAGTTTCTTTCCGCGCTACGACGCGGTGTGGCTGTTCTCCTTGGATTCGGTGTCGCGATGGCCGCAACTTCCTACGGCCATGCAGCAGGTCGAAGGGCAAATTTCGGAATCGGCCATGCGATCGCTCAACGACGAAGTTGAAGGCGGCACGCTGAGCGAATCCGAGACGGCAGCCGACTTTCTCAATCGCAAAATTGGCTTGCATCTCGACGTCGTGTCGTCGTCGATGTCGCGCATGATCCTGCAGCGGGTATTGGAACATCTCGACCTGGTGCGGCGATCGCTGTTGCCGGCCATCGTGGTCGGCGTGGCCCTGGGAATTATCTGCCAGCGCCGGCCGCGCGCCGGCCGGTTCGTGCTGGCGGGTGTGGGATTGCTGCAGACGATTCCGTCGCTCGCTTTGTTGGTGCTGCTGTTGCCGATCGTCGCGGCGCTCGGATATCGCAGTGTCGGTGAAGGCTCGGTCACGGCCGTGACGGCGCTATTTTGCTACTGCCTGTTGCCGATCGTGAGAAACACTTACACCGGCATCTCCGGCATCCAGCGCGGCACGGTCGAATCGGCCATGGTGTTGGGGCTGGATCCGACGGCGCGGCTGGTCGAGATTGAACTGCCCATCGCGCTGCCGACCACGTTGGCCGGCATCCGCACGGCCGCGGTGCAAAATGTGGGTTTTGCGACGCTGGGAGCCATCATCGGCGCGGGAGGACTAGGACAACCCATCCTGCGCGGCATCCGAGTCAATGATGTAACGCTGATCCTGGCGGGCGCGATTCCGGCGGCCCTGTTGGCGTTGGCGTTGCAGTGGGTGATCGACGCGACGGAGTGGGCCGTCGTGCCGCGCGGATTGAAGCGCCAGCCCGCGGCACGCGATTGACGACAATCCCATGGAGATCAAACGATGGTCAAGGCACGCTGGAACAACCAGGTTATCGCCCACAGCGACGACACCGTGGTCGTCGAGGGCAACCATTACTTTCCTCGCGACAGCGTTCTGCCCGATTGCTTGCGAGAAAGCCAAACGACTTCGGTGTGTGGCTGGAAGGGCACGGCGAGCTACTACGACATTGTCGTGGACGGACAAGTCAACGCCGACGCGGCCTGGTACTACCCAACGCCGAAGGACGAGGCGCAACAAGTGGCCGGCAGGATTGCGTTCTGGAAGGGCGTGGAGGTGATCGTCGAATAGTGCGCGGCTTGCACGGCTCTCGACTAATCGACCACGGCCAGAGGCCGTGGGTTTAGGAAGGCCCCTCCGAAGGGGCCGGATACATGGGGAAGGCCCCGTTGGGGCCACTAGGGTTACTCCAGATCCAACTTGCCTTGCCGTTCGTCCTGTTGCTCTTGCTCACGGATGTACTGGCGCACACGCATTTCATCCAGCCCAACCGTGCTCACACAGTAGCCAGCGGCCCAAAAATGCAAGCCTGTCATCCTTCGTTCCTTCAGCAACTCACGGTGGATGCGAACCGCACTCTTGCCTTTCAGGAACCCGATCGTGTGCGCCACGCTGTACTTGGGCGGGATGCTCAAGCACATGTGGATGTGGTCCGGCATGCAGCGCCCCTCCAGCAACTCGATTCCTCGCTGGCGACACAGCTCTCGCAGAATCGCCCCTACTTCCCGTTTCAATCGTCCGTAAAATACCCGACGCCGAAACTTTGGTATGATCACCACGTGGTACTTGCATTCCCACCGCACGTGGGAAAGACTTTGCCAGTCGTGCATAGGTTGCTCCTTCCTGCCCCAACGGGCCTTCCCGGAAGGACAGCCTATGCCGTCTGGCAACTCCATGCACCACGCACCGCTCCGAAGCTCTTCGGGTCACACGGCCAGAGGCCGTGGGTTTAATGACTGACTAAAACCCTGGTCGCCAGCGCCTATGCGGCCCATCTGGCTCGTCGCGGCAGAGATTTCGGAGTGGTTTTGGACGGCGACGTTCACATCGACATGCGCCGCATCAAGCAACGTGCCGCTACGGTCTCGACCAACGCGCGGACCGGCGTCGAGAAATGCCTGCGTGAAATGCCCGGCTGCACCGTGATCACGGGTCATGCCCGATTTGTAGCGACGAATCGCATTCAAATCGCGGAGCAAGAGATCGGCGCGCCGCGCATCTTTCTCAACGTCGGCGGACGGGCGATCGTGCCCGACATGCCCGGAGTGGGCGAGGTGCCGTATCTGACCAACACCACGATGCTGCAGCTTGCGGAAGTGCCGGAGCACCTGGTCGTGATCGGCGGCAGCTACGTCGGCCTCGAGTTCGCGCAAATGTACCGCCGCTTCGGCGCTCAGGTAACGGTCGTCGAAAAAGGCGCGCGGTTGGTGTCGCGCGAGGACGAGGACATTTCGGCAGCGATCCGTCAGGTCATGGCAGCCGAAGGGATCAACGTGCGCACCGGCGCCGAGTGCGTTCGCTTCGCGCGGCACGAGCGCGGCGTGGCCGTCGGCGTCGACTGCACCGACGGCGAGCCCACCATGGTCGGCTCGCACGTCCTGCTGGCGGTTGGCCGCCGGCCCAACACCGATGATCTCGGTCTGGCCGCCGCCGGAGTTGCGACCGATGCGCGCGGCTACATCACTGTCGACGACGGCCTGGCCACGAACGTGCCCGGCATCTGGGCGCTGGGCGACTGCAATGGCCGCGGCGCATTCACCCACACGGCGTACAACGATTTCGAGATCATCGCCGCCAACCTGCTCGACGGCGCATCGCGCCGGCTCAGCGCTCGCGTGCTGGGTTATGCCCTGTACATCGATCCGCCGCTGGGCCGCGTCGGCATGACGGAGACGCAAGCCCGGGCCACGGGCCGGAAGCTGTTGATCGGCAACCGCCCGATGACGCGCGTCGGCCGGGCGGTCGAGAAAGACGAGACCCAGGGGTTTATGAAGGTTGTCGTCGATGCCGAATCGCGCAAGATATTGGGCGCTGCCATCCTCGGCGCCGGCGGCGACGAGGCGATTCATGGCATCCTCGACATCATGAACGCCGACGTGCCCTATGACGTGCTGCAACGCGCCATGCCCATCCATCCCACGGTTTCCGAACTGATTCCGACCATGCTGGGCGACCTTCGGCCGGCCGAGTAAGTTCGCCGCTCTGTGACAATTCCGTTAGCCAGCGCCAAGTCTGCAGCGCAGTGCGACATATTCGTGCAATTCGCCACCGTGGCACGGCGGTTGCAATGTGCATCTTTCCACTTTGATCCGTGCGTGCTCCGCGAAAAGGGGTTGGACGTGCTCGGTCGCGTTTGCTTCAATGCACGTCGTCCACACGCTTTGTTTCCATACGCGCACAGATTCCTCGCGGCCATTGGCCAAATCAGCGAGTAGCTGGCGCTTTCTTATCCGACAGGGGGCCGCGATGAATCCGCGCGACACGGCGCTTCCCAATTCTCGATATGAAGAACCGACGGTCGCATTTCGCCGGACCGACGAGAGCACGCGACGGCAATTCCTGGCCGATGTCGTGGCAGGGCTGCGCGCCACGCCAAAACGTCTGCCCAGCAAATATTTTTACGACCAGCGCGGTTCGCAACTGTTCGACCGCATTTGCCAGCTCGAGGAGTACTACCCCACGCGCTGCGAACTGGCCATCATGGACCAGTTCGCCGGCGAGATGGGCGAGCAGATCGGCCCCGGCGTCATGCTTGTCGAATTTGGCAGCGGCAGCAGCGTGAAAATTCGCCACCTGCTGGACAACTTGCCGAAGGCCGCGGCCTATGTGCCGGTCGACATCTCGGGCGAGCACTTGCAACAAGCTTCGATCAAGCTGGCGCGGGACTATCCACACATCGAAGTGTTGCCCGTCTGCGCCGATTTCACGGAAGGCTTCTCACTACCCGAGCCAAGCCGCGACTTTAGCCACGTTGCCGTTTATTTTCCGGGCTCGACCATCGGAAATCTTGTTCATGCACGCGTGGTTGAGTTGCTGCGTCGAATCGCCGACATGTGTGGCGTTGGCGGTGGACTGTTGCTCGGTGTCGACCTCAAGAAAGACGCCGCCACGATCGAAGCCGCCTACAACGATGCCGTGGGGGTGACGGCCCAATTCAATCTCAACCTGTTGCGCCGGATCAATCGAGAGCTCGACGCCGATTTCGATCTCGAATCGTTCACGCACGGCGCCATTTACAATGCCGAACTGGGCCGCGTGGAAACTCACCTGGTTGCTTGCAAACCTCAGACGGTCCATCTCGACGGAGAGTCAATTCATTTCACAGAGGGTGAGACTATCTGCACCGAGTACTCGCAAAAGTACTCCGTGGACGAGTTCGCCGAATTGGCGGCCGTGGCGGGCTTTGAACTGCACAAGTACTGGACCGACAAGGACCGCTACTTCGCCGTCATGCACCTGGTGGTGGCGGGTTAGTCAGTCATTAAACCCACGGCCTCTGGCCGTGTGACCCGAAGAGCTTCGGAGCGGTGCGTGGTGCATGGAGTTGCCAGACGGCATAGGCTGTCCTTCCGGGAAGGCCCGTTGGGGCAGGAAGGAGCAACCTATGCACGACTGGCAAAGTCTTTCCCACGTGCGGTGGGAATGCAAGTACCACGTGGTGATCATACCAAAGTTTCGGCGTCGGGTATTTTACGGACGATTGAAACGGGAAGTAGGGGCGATTCTGCGAGAGCTGTGTCGCCAGCGAGGAATCGAGTTGCTGGAGGGGCGCTGCATGCCGGACCACATCCACATGTGCTTGAGCATCCCGCCCAAGTACAGCGTGGCGCACACGATCGGGTTCCTGAAAGGCAAGAGTGCGGTTCGCATCCACCGTGAGTTGCTGAAGGAACGAAGGATGACAGGCTTGCATTTTTGGGCCGCTGGCTACTGTGTGAGCACGGTTGGGCTGGATGAAATGCGTGTGCGCCAGTACATCCGTGAGCAAGAGCAACAGGACGAACGGCAAGGCAAGTTGGATTTGGAGTAACCCTAGTGGCCCCAACGGGGCCTTCCCCATGTATCCGGCCCCTTCGGAGGGGCCTTCCTAAACCCACGGCCTCTGGCCGTGGTCGATTAGTGGGCATGCAGCCGGTGTTGACGCACGTGCCGCCGAACAACTTGCGCTCGACCAGCGCCACCGACATCCCGGCGCCCGTGAGCCGACCAGCCAACGAAGGGCCCGCCTGACCTGCGCCGATGATGATGGCGTCGAACTGGCTCATGGCAACAACGCTCCGATCAGAATCGCGCCAACGATGGCGACCACGTCCTCGATGAAGGCGGCCGGAGGATCCTTGCCGAATGCCTTGGCGAGCCGAGCGCGAAACTCGCTCCCGCCGAGCGTGCCAATGACGGCGCCGACGATGCCGGCGATCAAATCGCCAATCGCCATCTCGTAGGCCAGCCCAATGGCCAGGCCGGAGAATCCCGCCGACACGATACGGGCACCGAACTGCAGCGGCACCTTGCGGCTGGGCGTGGAAGGCAATTGATCGGTAACGAACTCGCCCAGGGCCAAGAGAGTCAAGATGCCGGTCGCCCAGATGTTGCCCATGAATGCCAACCATGTAGCGCTCAAATCGAGCCGGCCCAAATACGCGGCCCAACTTACCGCCGCAGGCGCAGTCATCGTGCGCAACCCCGCCACAATGCCCAGCAATAGTGCCAGCAGCAAGACGATCATGGCGTCTCTCCCGCAAAACCCGATTGGCAAAGGCCAGTCGCGGGTTCACCGCGACCGGCAAGCCATGAGTATAGCCACCGTTGCCATTTGCCAATGGCCTTGCCGGTGGGATTCACGAGGCCACCGGCCTGATGTGGGAGAAGTATGGCGCGAACATATGCGGCCGGATTGCCTTCATAACTTTAGGCTAGGGCCGATCTCGTTTGAGTCGAATCGATGTGCTTTATGAAAACCCAACTGCAAGATCGAGAAGGCAACTCACTCGCCGCTCGGGTTGCGCCCGAAGACTTGCGCTGCGGTGACTTCGTCGCCGTGCTGAGCCAGATCATCGAGTTGCCGTCCTTCCTATGGACCGAAACGCTGCCGAGCGAACAAGAAGAACTGGTTCGGCTGCGCCGGCTGCCCACGGACGACCGCGCGCCGTTGAAGGTCGAGGTCATCTGCTTGCCGTTCCTCTTCGTCAAGTTGCCAAGCGGCCACTTTGAAACGATCGATATACGGCTGGCCAGCCTGGTGCGATTGGAAAAGGACTATGCGCGGACGGTGTGGAAGTCCTTGAGAAAGCGCCCGTCGAAACGGCGTGCAACTTGCTTGATTCCTGGATTCTGGGGAGCTTGACGCAATTGAAGTCAGCGCAAAGAGAGGTGCTAGACGGAGTCTGCGGATCCCTGAAGATTCGCTTCGCCAATTCCTGAAAAGACGGCGAGTTCACGTGCCGCCTCCGCGCAGGCGGACTGGGTGACGGCGTGAGCCAAGGCGTGCCATTGACTATTTGGCCCCACCGAAACTGGAAGAGAACGGTCGCCGGCGGCTTAAGGTCGGCGATGTCGCGAAGTACCTCGGAGTCAAAGAGGACCATGTCCGCCAAATGATCGCATTCGGCCATCTGACTGCTGTGAACGTCGGCGGCACATCGATGGAGAATCGCTATCGGATTGCCGAGAAGGAATTGTTTGCGTTCATCGAACGCAGCAGGAATGAACACAAGCACCTGCGAGCCGCACGGCTGCGTGGTCCTGACTACCTAAACAGCCTAGACGAAGGAACCAACGTTCTAGGACAGAGTGGGCGACGATGATTGCGATTCCACATCAAAGTTGTCAACTTCGTGCTGATCATCCTCCATATGCGCGCATTCCAAGAACCTCGTGGCACACCGGGCCGACGAAGGCGAAGACAATGGAGGCAGAAGGAACTTCCTATTCGCCATCCGTGGGAATGGTAACGGTGGTTTCAGCCTCCGCTCGCAAGCGGATCTCGTTTTGCACCGCCCCATACAGGTCCACCTCGGTATCGGTCGTGGCAATGCTGACGATCAGCGAGTAGCGGGCGCTCCGCTGAACGATTTCCTTCTCGCGACGATAGCGCCACCAGCCCGTTACGGGAAACACCCCGATCCAATCGGACGAGGCTAGCTGTGCTGCCGTGCCCCGCCAAGCGTCGGAATGAATCGAACCTCGTACGGCGACCTTTTCCGGGCCAAGATCCCAATCCCTGTCGTCGGAAACCTGTTCGGCAGGGCGGACACGTTTTCCGTCCACGCCCGTCGTCCAGAACTCTCGCGACAGGCGCGACCGCATCCGCTGCGGCGTCTCCTGCGGCCGGCGCACCGAGAATCGTAGGCCATGGGAAGCGTATTGATAGCGTGCGACGTAGCCGCGGCGGGGCGGCGGCAGGTGATGGAAATGCATTTCATTGGTGCTCACATCGCTGCCGTCCATGCGGAATGGTTGCAGCCGATCTTGCACTACCATCGTGGCAAAGCCTTGTGCCGAACGTCGCGCACGCTCCAGGTTGGGAACGCCCATGCCATAGACGCGCAGCCGATTTCGGCGTTCGTTGTAAGGAAATTCTTCCAGCATTTGCGGCGTCCACTCCGCCGAGTGGACCATCAGCCCGCGAATCGTCTCCGGCCAATAATCCGGATAGCTGGCCTGCAAGATGGCCGCCATTCTCGCCGCCTGGGCCGCGGCAGCGCTGGTGTCGCGAATGGTGCCCAACAATGCCGTGCCATTCTTGAGCGACTGCGTGGTTAGAATCTCCAAGTCTTCGGCGCTGGTCACAAACCCACAGGAATCCTTGGCGTAGTTCCCACCCTCGAAGACTACGTCAGGTTTGAACGGCCAGGATTCGTCACTCCAACACAAGGAGGTTCGGCTCGCTGGCGAGAGCGATCCGGGCCGAGCGATTGGCGTGTAGCCTTCGAGCCCCTGGTCGGCAATCCAAGTCAGTTGAGTATGGGCTCCGACCGTTACGCAATTCCAAGCTTGCGCCGGATCCTCCACGCTCGACACATGGTTCTCGGTCGGATAGTTCGCCCCCACGTCTTCGCGGAGATTGCCGGCGGAGACGATCAAAAGTCGGCGGTGACCGTCGAGCACGCCCGCGGCCGCCTGATCCAGTGCGGCTGACCAAAGCGTCGGCCGCCACTGGTCGTCGCCGGTAGCCGTCACCGCCAGACAGAACACTCGTAGGCTCTCGGGGGCGGCAGCTTCAGCGAGTGCCATTCCGCCGGTGGTGATTGGTCCGTAGTCGGGTGGACTATTTGCGCCGTTGGGCGGCAAAACCTTGACCGACTCCAAGCGATGGCCGAGCTCGTATCGATCATCACCGTAAAGCGGATCACTGAGTGGGCCGAACAGACAAACACCAGCCAATTGCGTGCCATGACCGTGATGATCGTCGGCGCCCCATGGCGTTTCCCAGGTATGCAAATCCTCAGAGGAGAGTGCTTGCTCCAATAAGGGATGCCCCCGATCGACGCCGGTGTCAAGAATGCAAATTCGCACCGCACGCTCAGGAGCAAAACGAGTCCGCTCCAAAAGACCATTGATGTATTCCGCCTGGCCGGCCGGCGCGAGGCGAGTGAACTCACCCGCGACCAGATTGGCGCGTCGAAACTCCGTCATGTGTTGCAGCAAGCCGGGAAATGCCTGCCACTGTCGCAGCGATCCGTATGCCAGCACCACGAGCCGATCGGGAAACCGCACGCGTTGCGCGCTCAGAGTGATCGTTTGCTGTTGCGCGATACCACGAAACCAGTCTTCGATTTCCTGGGAGTCGCTTCCCTCGGGAACTTCAAGCCAGAATCTCCCACCACAGATTCTCATCGATCTCCGGCAACGATTCGTCCGGTGATGTCCAGTAGTCCGCCAGTTCAGCCGGCTCGATGGCGGCAATCCCGGAAGCCAGGGCCTCGTTCTTCGGTTTGCCGTGATGCGTGTCCTCGTCGCGATAGGCACAAAATTTCTTGGCGACCTTTTTGACTTGGCTGTCGGGAATCGCCACCAGGTATTCTTTGATTCCCTGTGTCTCACGCACGCTGACAACCCGGACCCCCTCGCCGGCGTTTTCCAATCGTTTCAGTTCCATCTCGAAATCCGAGCCTTCGGTGAAGCGCATCGGAATGAACTGAAGTCCTTCGCGAATCGGCTCCTGTTTGAGCCGCGCCGCGGCGACTTTCTCGGCCCGTTGCAAATCGTCGAGCAGTTTCTGGCCGTGCGACTTCCGCTCGGGCCGTGGAGGTATATTGTGCTTCTTGCCGCCGGTTGTCGTGGCGGTATAGCGCTGAGAGGTGCGGACGTCCCGCAACAAAATGTGTGGATAGTCGGCCATTGCCCCGCTCTCGCTTATTTCGCGACCGTGCGACGGCGACGTTGCCGCACAGCGACCGAGCGCTCCAGGTCTCCAATGTCGATTGCCCGCCGGTTGTTGAGGACCGCGATTTTTGCCGCTTCGTCGCAGGCGCGACCGACCTCGGCGTGACTCAATCCCACGGCCGCTCGCGCGATTGCATGGATTTGCGACGCTTCAAGTTGGAACGCCCCCAACCGATTGGCAATCAAATCGTGCAGCTCCGCCAATGCCGGTAAATGATAATGGATGACATCGTCAAACCGACGAAACAGAGCGTCGTCCAACAGATCTTCCAGATTGGTAGCGGCTATAATGAGGCTGTCCGACTCATCTTGCTCCAGGAATTGCAGGAACGAATTCAGCACTCGACGAATCTCGCCGACATCGTTGCCGCCGGCGCGCATCGAGCCGATGGCGTCGAACTCGTCAAACAGGTAGACGCCGCGCGTGTGTCGCATCGACTCGAACACCGCAAACAACTTGGCAGCCGTCTCTCCCATGTATTTGGTGATCAGCGAATGTAGTTGCACGCTGAAAAGGGGTAACTTCAATTCGCCGGCCAACGCCCAGGATGTCATCGTCTTGCCGACACCGGGCGGGCCTACCAACAGCAACTTGCGCCGTGCCGACAGACCGTTCTCGCGGAGTTTGGCAGATTGCCGGTATTCGCGCAGCACCAATTCCAGCGCCTCGCGTTGATCGGGCGCCAGCACCATCTCCGACAATCGCGTGCGTGGATAAGTAGCCGACAGCAGCGTCGCGAGTTCGCCCGTCGGTCGGGCCAACGGCACGGAGCCCCCGACTTTCGAAGAGCGTTGCCGGACCTTGATCTCGTCAACGAGCCGTTTGATCTCGGAGGCGAGCTTTCCCTTCCCCGTGCGGGCCTCATGCGCAGCGATTTGCAACGCCACCGAGACGAACATGTCACCGTCCGCTTCGCTGTAGCTCTGCAAAAGCGCTTTGAGCTGCTGTGCCGTGGCCATGGCCGATTCCCGTTCTTTCAATCAGTGCGCATTGATCTTTGCCGCGAGGCGACCGGCCGCATCTTCCACCAAGAGCGACGCCACTTGCATCGGGCTGACCCGCCTTTCGTCAGTGCTGAGCGCGTCGGCCAATCCCTCCAAGGCTGCCAAGGTCTCGGGATTCATGGACAACTTGCGTTGCACCGTCCAACTGGGGTCGCTAGGGCGGCCGGGACGCTCGCCTTGCCCCGGCGCCAGCCGACGACGCAAACGCACGCCGAAACGCCTAAATCCCCCAGGAACCGTTTCCATCAATCGCATTGCTGTCGTCATACCAGACTCCGTTTCTTGACATACTCGTCTGCCATCCAGTATCGGACTTTCGGAACCGAAAGTGAAGCCGGAATCCACACCCGCCAATCGCCAACTAAGGGTCGCTGTGCGGCCTGTGTGCCGCATCGTTCTCTGGTTCGACTCCCACCGCCATCTCGCGGAAACGTTTGAGGCCACCGATTAGTCGACGACTATGTCGCCGATTCACTGCTGTCGGGTCCTCGTGATCGTTTGTCATCTCGCTAAGGTCCGCGCAAGGCCAGCCGGTCACATCGCCGAAGCCTACCGACGGGATCGACGCGGCTAATGTTCGAGACTTCTCCCTGCGAGGATGAGCGAACCCGAACAGGCCCGAAGAGCCAGTTTAAAGGCCAAAAAGGCTGGTCCACTACTGGTCCAAACCAAAGTCTGCCCTAGTCCTTTTGGGTCATATCCTGTCCGGCGTCACAACCGGACCTGCGAGAGCCTCAAAACATGAAAAAACCTCAGAATCGCCTTGTAAACGGTATTCTGAAGCTAATATTGAAGTGGCCGGAGCGGGGCTCGAACCCGCACGGAGGTTACCCTCCACGGGATTTTAAGTCCCGTGCGTCTGCCAATTTCGCCATCCGGCCGGGGGCTTGCGCTGTTGGCGTTTATCGTAGCTGCGCTCTCGTGGCTGCCAATTGGAACTGCCCGTGGGAACTTTTGTTTGCGGGTTTCTTTGCGCTTTGTCGGGGCTGGCGCCACAGGGGCGGTTTGCACATCTCGCTGGGATTGACGGACTATCGGCTGCGATGCGGAAGGCGGTTTCGAGATGGGTCACGCGGTCGGCAACCGTGCGCTGGCTGGCTGGAAATTGTTGGGTGGAAATTATTGAACGGTGCGCGTTGCGGGGCTAAGCTGCGGCTTGGCGACTCGTCGGCGGATGGCACACTTCTGGCTGCCTGGCACCGTCGAACGGTTGCCGTGACGCTTCAGATCACTTCGTTCGCTGCGAGGGCGCTATGGTCGCGATGCATCGGTCAATTTGGCGTGGGAATACCAATCGGGCGCTGCTGATGGCGTGCATCATGGCGACTGCCCTCACCTCGACTGCCGCCGGGCCGGCTCTGGCTGCCGACGGCGAAGTGCTGGCCAGCCAGGTGACGATTCGGCGCACCGAGTATGGCGTGCCGCACATCGAGGCGGAGGCGCTCGAGGCGGTGGCGTTTGGGTTTGGATATTGCCAGGCGGAAGATCATTTGATCAACATCATGCGCGGCATGCTGGCGCTCGCGGCGAGTTGGCGCGGACGTTTGGCCCTGACGAATCCAAGCCGGGCGACCGCAAGAACGTCGAGGCCGATTTTCGCTCGCGGCAGTTTCGCATCTATGCCCGGGCGGTCGAGAACTATCACCGGATGGATCCCGACTACCGCTCGATGGTCGAGGGCTTTGCCGGCGGGTTGAACTACTATGTGGCCCGGCATCGCGACGACGTGCCGCAGTGGATTCCCGCAATCACGCCGCACGACGTGACGGCCTATGGATTTGCCGGGGTGATGCGTTTCGCGTTCGATCGCGGCAACATCGTCCGCGACTTTTTGAAGTCGCAAGGCGTCGACACGGCGCAGCTCGAGGAACCCGAGGAACTGCTGGCCGATCCGGAAGCGGCCCTGGGCTCGAACATGTGGGCGCTGGCGCCCAGCCGCAGCCGCACCGGCCGCACTTTGCTGTTGGGCAATCCGCATCAACGCTGGGCGCCCGTGTCGACGTATTATGAAGCGCACCTCATCGTACCGGGCAAGATGAACTTCTATGGCTCGACGTTCATCGGCCGGCCGGTGCTGACGACCGGCTGGAACGAGCATCTCGGCTGGTCGCACACGGTGAACTATCCGGACCTGGAGGAGATCTACGAGTTGGATCTGGATCCGCAGCGCCCCGACCACTATCGATTCGACGGTGGGTCGGTGCCGATTGCCGCGGAGGAAGTCATCGTGCCCATCAAGGCCGAGGGCAAGCCGCGGAGTGAAACTCGCACCTTTTGGCACACGCCGCTGGGGCCGGTGATCCACCGCAACGACGAGAAGATTTGGGTGTTGCGCAGCGCTTGCTACGAAAACTATCAGGCGTACGAACAGTGGTTGAAGATGTGCCAGGCCACGAACTATGAGCAGTTTCGCGACGTGCTGGCGATGGTGAAGATTCCGATGTTCAACATCTGCTACGCCGATCAAGCCGGCAACATCTCTTACCTGTGGAACGGCACGGTGCCCGACTTGCCGCATCCGGCGCACAAGGCCAAGGCGGTGCATGCCGCGCGCACGGCGGAAATCTGGACGCAGTTTCATCCCTTGAAGCAACTGCCCCAGTTGTTCAATCCTGCCGGAGGCTACGTGCAGAACTGCAATTCGCCGCCGTATTTCGGCAATCTGCGGGCGCGATTACCCCGGGAAAACTATCCGCCTCACTTTCCGGCCAACAACCTGAGCTTGCGCACGCAGCATAGCCTGCGGCTGGTCGACAGCGACGAAAAGCTGACGCTGGAACAAGTGTGTGAAATGAAACACAGCCCGTTGATGCTGGGCGCCGAGCGGGTAAAGCCCAGCCTGATCAAGGCGCTGCGCGACTCGCAGCCGACATCGGAAATTGCGACCGCGATCGAGGTGCTCGAGAACTGGGACAACACGGTGAGCGCCGACAGTCGGGGCGGCACGTTGTTCGCGAACTGGTGGGACCGCTACCTCAAAGACGGGACGGACCGGTTCGGCGTCGCCTGGAACGAGGCGGAACCCACCTCGACGCCGCGCGAGTTGGCCGATCCGCAGGGAGCAGTGCAGGCGTTTGCCGCCGCGCTGGACGAGGTGACACGGCACTTTGGCCGTGCGGACGTGGCGTGGGGTGAAGCCCATCGACTGCGCAAGGGAAGCGTCGATCTGCCCATCAGCGGCGGGTCCGGCCTGGCGGGCTGTTTCCGCGTGCTCGGCTTCCAAGAGGCCGCGGACCACAAGCTGGTGGCGAACACGGGCGACAGTTGGGTGTTTGCCGTGGAATTCAGCGAGCCGCCACAGGCGTACACCGTGGTGGCGTACAGCCAGAGCGACGTGGAAAGCTCGCCGCATTTTGCCGATCAGGCGCCGCTGGTGTCCGCGGGCAAGATGAAGCGCGCCGCGTTCACCGACAGCGAAATCGCCGCTCAATTGCTCACCACGTATCATCCGGGCGAGGAGTGACCCGCGCGCCCAATTGCGCCAGCCATAGACGGCAATCCGCAGTGTTTGCCGGGGCACCGCTCAGTCCGCGTCGCTCTCGCGGTCGATCGTGATCGACGAGTTGCTCGACGTGGCCGAGACGATGCACTTCGGGTTGGCGCTCTGGCCGACGATTCCCTCGAGTTGCGCGATCGTTCGCGACCGTCGGCCGCCTTGATGGGGAACTTGCAGTTCACCCGACTGTTGGACGTATGAGCGTTCAGGCGAAACTCGGCGTCGTCGGGCAGCGTCAGTTGGATGCGACCGTTGGAGGTTTTGAATTGCTGCGCATCGTCGGCCAGCGAACCGCGAAACTTGATGCGACCGTTCGACGTGCGGGCGTTGACGACAGCGTCCGTGGCGTCCATTTCAATCGCGCCGTTGCTGGTCGAGAGGCCAAGCTCTCCGCTGCCGCCGATGATTTCAATTTTTCCGTTGCTCGAATGGGCCGTGATGTTGCCGGCCACCTGTTCGCACAAGACGTGTCCGTTGCTGGTATCCAACTTGAGTTCGGCCGCGGCCGGCACCGAGATGACCACCGAAGCGCCGAAGTTGCCGGGAGGATTGTCCAAGGCTTCCGCTTTGATGACGAGTGAATTTCCCTTTTGAATCATCGAGACCTTCACCCGGTCTAGCGCGGCCTCGGCGGTGGCCTGATCGATGCCGCTGGCGCGCTTGATCACATCGACTTGCACCTGAGAGTTTTCGCCGCGGCTGACGTCGATGGCGCCGTTAAAGGTCTCGATCATGATGGTCGGCGTGTCGGAGGTTTTGAAGTCCTCCGACAGGCGTCGTTCGGCAGTCACCAGCGGCACGAAATCGAGCGCATTGCAGCCACCTGCCGGCAAGAGCACCAACGCCATTGCCATCATTACCAGGGCGGACTGGAACTTGAAGAACGACATCGTGACCTCCCAATTGCCGGTGCGTGCGAGTTGGATATGCCCAAAGGCTACCATCTGCAGCGTATTCGCCACGAGCTAGCGTTTCTTGGAAATCCTCGGAATCGTATCGCTCGGGCCGACCGAAGCGCGGGCCCGCGATATCGAAATGCTTGCGTGCCAAAGGGTTTTGGTCAATATTGGCGGTTCCCCCCTGCCCTTCATTCTGCCCCGGTAACTTGCCACGACCGCATGTCTGCTCCTCGTAAGGCGATTGGCATTGATATCGGTGGCACCAAGATCGCCATGGCCGTCGTGGACGAAACCGGTCGGATCGCTGCCCGCGATGCGTTTCCGACCGAGGCCGAACGTGGTTTCGAGTTGGCCGTGGCAAAGATGGTGCAGACCGCCGACCGACTGCTGGCGGAGTCCGGTGCGTCACGGAACGAGTTGTGCGGCCTGGGGGTGGGTTGTGCCGGACCGGTAAGCGCCGAACGGGGCGTCATCAACAATCCGTATACGTTGCCCACTTGGGTCGAATGCGACATTGTCTCGGCGTTGCAGACGGCCTTTGACCGGCCCGCCTATTTGGAAAATGACGCCGATGCCGCAGCCTTGGGGGAATACTATGCAGGGGCCGCTCGCGGCGCCCGCCGCGTCGTCATGTTGACGCTGGGCACGGGCGTGGGGGGCGGTTTCGTCCTCGACGGTCACGTCTACCGGGGCACGCTGGGCGAGCACCCCGAATTGGGGCATATTCCCATCGATCCGGCAGGTCCCGAATGTTACTGCGGCGCCAAGGGCTGCCTGGAATCGATTGTCTCCGGCACCGCGATCACTTCCGCTGGACAAGCCGTTGGCCTGAGCGACAGCCGCGAAGTATTCGCTCGCGCGGCCGCTGGCGATGTTGCAGCGACAGCCATTCTAGTGCGCGTCAAAATGGCGATTGCCACGGCGACGTGGACCGTGCTGCATACGTTGATGCCCGATGTGATCGTATTGGGCGGCGGGATTGTCGACGATCACTTTGACGTGCTGGCCGACGCGGTCACACAGCGCATTCCGTTGGCCACGATGGTGCCAGCAGGTGGAGTGCGCGTCGTCAAAGCCGCGCTGGGCAACGACGCGGGCATGTTGGGAGCGACCGGGCTGGCGCTGGGCGCGCTATCTCAAGCGCTTGACGTTCCGGGGCGGCAGAGGACGAAGGCAAACTCGGTCCACTCGCCTAGAGTCGCACGGAATCGAGCGCCCACAGCAAACCGTAGAAAACGCCACCGATAACGCCGGCCACCACGACGCTCAAGCCAATCACGAACCAAATGTGGAAGCGGGAACTGGTATCGTGCGTACGGGGAGCGGCGGGCAAGGGCGCGGCCTGCATCGGCTGAGTGGGCACCGTCGGAGCAGCCAATAGATCATCGACCAGGTCGTTGGACTTGGCAAGGTCGGGCAGCGGCGCGACCGGCGGCGAGGCAGCATTCGAGCCGCCAACTCCAGACTTCGCTCCCGACTTGCCCGCAGGGGCAACCCCGGATCCCGAAGAACCGCCGCGACCAATGACCGACGAGCCGCCCTTCTTGATTCCGGGACCTTCCTTGCGGATGCCCGAACCGGATACGCCTGAATTGGAACCGACGCCACTACTTCGCGAGTCGCCGGGACGTCGCCCGCCGGTGGGCTCATCCTCCAAGGGCGCCAGCGTCAAGTTTTCGTTGAGCGTGGGGTCGATCGGCGCCGCGGGGGCTGCCGGTACAAACCGCTCCGAAGGCTCGCGATCACCCAAAAACTCGGACAGTGCGTCGGCCACTTCGAGCGCCGTCTGGTAGCGATCGTCGGGCGACTTGGCCATCATCTTGCTGCAAATCGCCAGCAATTCCTCGGGCGCGTCGGGACGGGTCTTGCGAATGTCGGCCGGCTCTTCCTTTTGATGGGCCATCAACCGTTGGGGAATGGTTCCCTGCGGGAACGGCGCGTCGCCGCTCAGCAGGAAATAGAGCGTGCATCCCAGACTGTAGATATCTACCCGCAGATCGACCGCGTGACTATCGAGGGCTTGTTCCGGCGCCAAGTAGTCGACGGTGCCGATCATTTTCTGATCGTACTCCATCGTGAGCGAGCCTTGGCTGTCGTCGGAGAAGCGGGCCAGGCCCATGTCAAGAATCTTGACGACCCCCTCCTTGTCGACCAGGAGGTTGGCGGGCTTGATGTCGCGATGGATCAGCCCCACCTGGTGGGCATAGCCCAATCCTTCGGCGGCCTGCCGGATGTAGTTGGCGGCCGTGGTATAGTCGAGCGGACCGTTGCGGCTGACTAGCACCTGCAAGTCGGTGCCGTCGACATACTCCATGACCAGATAGGTATAGTTGTCGTCGGTGCTGACGTCGAATGCTCGCACCATGTTTGGATGGTTGAGCTTCGCCGAGGCACGAGCCTCTTGATGAAATCGCTCGAGATAGGAGCTCTGCGCCGCCATGTTCTGGGGGAGCAACTTGATGGCCACGCGGTGGCGCATCACGTTGTGCTCGGCCAGATAGACGCTGCCCATGCCACCGGTGCCGATATGGTTCAGCAGCTTGTATTTGCCGAGATAGAAGCCCTTGTGTTTCCCCTGCAGGAGCTTCTCGCTTTGCCACTCCGTGAGCAAGCCGGCCTTGGTCAATGAGGAGGCAATAACGCCGCTGTCCTTGACCGACTCGTCGACACACGCCAAGGCGGCGCTCAGTCGCTCATCGTCGACCAAGCCGCTACGTTTGACGACGTCCAGGAATGTAGTGACGGGTAGTTTGGCCATCGCACCGGCGCAAGTAAAAACGGCAAACTATGATGCATTCATTATGATATCAGCAATCCCCCGCTAGGGTAGAGTCGGAACATGGCTCTGTCCGCCGGGCTTGACGCCGGTGGTTGGGAGCATGCAACCCATCTCGCCACGCGGAATTGCCTTTGATTTTTGCAGAAACGGCGATCTATCCATC
Organism: uncultured Planctomycetaceae bacterium; assembly: GCA_963779015.1. Lineage (GTDB taxonomy): Bacteria > Planctomycetota > Planctomycetia > Pirellulales > PALSA-1355 > JTS-RE94. The sequence continues at coordinate 361,225 of CAVZWY010000029.1, forward strand.
CTTGAACACCCGCCAGGGTGACTGATTTGGTTGGGGCTCTTGCCGAAACTCGATCGACCCGGGTGCGGGCCACCTGCCGTGCCATGGCGCCATGAACGTGCCCGTCTAAAATTCACGAGCCCGGTCCGATTGGTTCTGCGCCAAACGCCGCATGACCGGCGTACATACAAGGGGCGCTGCTCACGCAGCTACCTGCCGGGGCGAGCAACAAACCCAACCGGAATCGTCGACGGTCTTCGCGGCGCCGTTTCAGGCGTCTCGGATAAAGGTCCCCCTTGCAGAAAGGACTTAGAATTCTCGCCAGGAAACAACGAGATCATACAATGAAAGGGCAATTATTCAAACAGTCTTGACGTTGCCGCCTTGCAACGCGGAATCTCAACCCCGGAGCTTGCTCAATGTTCGCCGCCCCAGCCCGGCAAGGCCCGCACTCCGCCCACGGCCGGTACGGGTCCCAGTTGCTTCAATCCGGAACGCCGGCGCGAGTAGGGATATAGCACGTTTCCATAGCGATCGTAGCGTCTAGGTCCCCAACGGCTCGACTGACTGCCCGGCGAGTGCGAGTACGAGCGCCGGACTTGCGTGTCCTTGGTCGCGACATTTTGCTGAAGCTCATGGTCTACCCATTGGTGACCGTTCCAGACCACCCAGCGATCCGAGGGCAGCCAGTACCACCACTTGCCGTGGTGTTTTTGCGGTAGCGCCACGTTTCGTCACCGGCTTGCTGGCCGCCGTCTGTTTGCTTGTCGAGTTGGGACTGCGGCTGGACAACTTCCGCGGCATCGTCGTTCTTTTGCGCAGCCGGTTGTAGTACGTCTTCGGACCGCGCGATGCACGCGATCCCCAAGAGAATTGGCGGCACTAGCCATGTCGTGCGAAACATAACCGCCCCCTTTATCGCACAATTCGCCCGGCAGAAGTGATGTGATGGGTGCCGGCAATTCAATTATCACCCGTTCGATCAGGTGGGACAAGCCGCTAGGACGGCGAATCTCAATTCTTGCACGGCAGACGGAATGACCAAATCAACGGTTGATCGGCAGCCGCCCGGGAATTGCTAGAAACCACGCACGGCGTGCGGAAGGTAGGGAGCTTCCAGAGCCGATTGCTCTTGCTCCGACAGGTCCACTTCGATCGCCGCCAGCGCTGTTTGCAAATGCTCGAGCTTGGTGGCCCCTACAATGGGCGCCGTGACCGCCGGCTGGGCCAACAGCCATGCCAGCGCCACTTGAGCCGGCGGCAAACCCCGCTGTTGGGCGACGGCGCGCACGGCCGCGACCACGTCCCAGTCGCCGGGGTGATCATAAAGTTTGCGTGCATAGTCGTCGCTCTCGGCGCGCCGTGTCGACTGACGGTCATCTGCCGCCTGACGTGTTCCGGCGAGTAGCCCCCGCGCCAATGGCGACCAGGGAATCACGGCGATCTTCTCCGCCTGGCAGAGCGGAATCATTTCACGCTCTTCCTCGCGATAGACAAGGTTGTAGTGGTTCTGCATGCTCACGAAGCGGGCCCAGCCGTTGCGCTCGGAAGTGGAAAGGCACTGCGCGAACTGCCACGCCGCCATGGAACTTGCGCAAGGTAGCGCACTTTTCCCTGTTGCACCAACAGATCGAGTGCCGCCAACATCTCTTCGATGGGTGTGTGGGGATCGTAACGATGGATTTGATACAGGTCGATCGCCTCGAGCCCCAGCCGCCGCAAGCTCGCCTCGCAACCTTGCTGGATGTGCTTGCGCGACAGCCCGGATATGTTGTGCCCGGGGCCCATCGTGTTGAATACCTTGGTGGCGATGACGCACTCTTCGAGCTTGGCAAATTGCCGCAGGGCCTTGCCGGTGACTTCTTCGCTGGCGCCCAGCGAGTACATGTCGGCAGTGTCGAAGAAGTTGACGCCGCTCTCGATAGCCAGGCGAAAGAACGGCATTGACGCCGCTTCGTCCAACACCCACGGCCGCCAGCCAGGATCGCCATAGCTCATGCAGCCCAGGCAAATTCGCGACACCTCGACGCCCGTATGGCCCAAGCGTGTGTACTTCATGTTCGAGCGGCCGGTTCCGAGAGCGGACAACAGGCGAAAATACGACTGTCGCTGAGTATATCCGGCCGACTAGCAGCGTCAAATCACGCGCCGCGCAGCAGATCAGTCGCGTCGCTCGTTGGAAGTCTCGAACGTAGCCGGTCTGACGGCGGCATCGATGACCGCAGGACGCAAGGGTCGGCGCGCACGGCGGAGATACGCCGGCCCACGATGACTTTGGCCTGTGGGTTGTCCGATCGCGCGCGTTCGCAGGAGACTTCGGCCAACAATTCCCATTCGAACGGAATCACGGGCGTTTCAAAGCCCGGGTCGACGCTCACGCAGAAGTACGTCGCGGAGCTGTCGGCAGGAGCCGTGTTGTCGGCAAGTTCAACCAGTGCGATGGGGTCTTGGTAGTAGTGCGCAAACAAGTGATGCACGCGCCCGAAGCTCACGAGCCGCTCGCCGGTGGGAAGCGCCGCGCGAATCGAGGCGATCGCATCGGATGGATTGTTGCTCGTGTGCTTTTGCAGATTCACTACGACGCTGGTGTAGCTCAGTCCCATAAAGCCGGCCAGCGACAGCATGCCCACACTCGCTCGCCATCTTTGCGATCGCCAACGGGACCAGTGTGCTAGCGCTGCGGCCGTCAGTCCCGCGATCGCGATGCCAGCCAACATCGCACCGGAAATAGCCTGTTCCAAACCGTGCAAGTGGCGGCGGGCGAAGACAGAGATCGCAGCCAACGTCATCGGGGCAGCCAGCACGACAAAAATGCCGGTCACCACGTAGTTGTCCCAACTGCGACGCCACCAGCCGATTTGTTCGGCCGCGCAGCTACGCTCGACGATAAGCCCCACCAGCAATGCCACACAGGGGTACAGCGACATTAGATAGCGGGGCCGCGACTCGACCGGAATCCAACACGTGGGTAAGGCTATGGCAAGCGCCGCGATCGCAAAGACGGCCATCGGCCGCGCGCCGCCGGTGCAGCTCCAAAACCAACGGGTCGCCAACACGGGCAGCAGGAACGACCACGGCAGCAGCGAGCCAAACACTTCCAGCGGAAAAACGGCCCAATGCTCAAGCAGCTTGCGCCAGCGCGCTACCTCGAATCGCGAGCCCAGGTTGCCCTCTTCGGTCCAGACGCGCAACGCGGCCGCCGGATCGAGAGCAATGGCAAACGGCACCTGCCAGGCAGCGATGATCGCGACGAACATGGCCGCGCCAGCCAAGTGCCAGCGGCTGAACAAGAACCGCCAATCTCGCCTTACAACGAGGTACACGCCGGTAATAGCGACGAAATACACCGGCCCTTGCGGCCCTTTGCACAAGGCCGCCAGCGCGGCGAGCGAATATCCGACGAGCCATGCCAACCGTGGATCCTGGCGACGATCGTAGGCGTAGTGCCATATCAGCAACGCGGCGCTTGAGAAAAGCGTTAGTAGCGCGTCGCTTTCGGCGACGCGCCCCAGTTGCAACACCAGTCCCAGCGTTGCATACGCGGCGGCCGCAACCAGCGAGCCGCTGGGCGACATGTAGCTGCGCCCATAGAGATAGATGAGCACAACGGTTAGCAGCGTGGCCAGGACGCTGGGCAACCGAATTGCCGCCAGGTTCAACTCGCCGGTCACCTTCGAGGCGGCAATCATGGCCCAACTATTCAGCGGAGGGCGGTCGGGAAACGGCTTGCCCTGCAATCGTGGCACGACATAGTCGCCCGAGTCGATCATCTCCTGCGCAACGCACGCCCAACGAGGCTCTTCGCCGCGAATGGTTAGATCGGTAAGCCGTGTGCCATAGATGGCAAGCGCCAACAGCAGAGCCAGCCAGAATTCGGCCTCGCGCCACCAACGACCGGGCGGCGCAGCGTGCTGCGTCGATCCATTGTCCACGCCGACCTGATCGTTCGATTGCACGGCCGCAGCCCCCGTCGTCTCGCCGCGAATTGCCCGATGCCGCGGTGCCATCTTGTAGATAGGCCAAACGCCGTGCGTCAATGCCACTGCGGCGCAAGGCGGCGCTGCTACCACTGCTAGCAGTTCCGATCGCCGCAGATCGGCTTTGTCGTTTTGTCGTTCCCGGCGCAAACTCGTCTTTGCCGTTTTTGGGCATTGTCGATAATGTCGCACCGTTTCCTAATATCTATCGCCGGCAACTACCTACCATGGCGACAGCACTCGCTACCATGGCGACAGCACTCGACCACTCCGTGTCTGATTCCGCTGTGCCGCCCCATTCTCCGCCGCCGCGGATTTCAATTGTCATTCCGGTCTACCGCGGCGAGCGTACGATCGATCCGCTTGTGCGCGAGTTGCACGACACCCTGGCCACGCGCTACCGCCTGGAAATCGTGTTGGTGAATGACGGAAGCCCCGATCGTTCGGCGGCCGTGTGCCGCGACCTGGTGGCGCAAATTGAGGGCGTGCGGTTTGTCAATCTGTCGCGAAACTTCGGCGAGCACAATGCCGTGATGGCCGGACTGAATCACGCCACCGGCGACTACGTCGTAATCATGGACGACGACTTCCAGAATCCTCCCAGCGAAGTGCCCAAGCTAGTCGAAACAATCCGGCAGGGATACGACGTGGTGTACGCTTACTACGCCGTAAAACAACATCACCCGCTGCGCAATCTGGCCAGTCGCATGAACGACCGCGTGGCGGCCATCCTGTTGGACAAACCGCGCAATCTCTATCTCTCCAGCTTCAAGGCGCTCAGCCGGTTCGTGGTCGACGAATTGGTGAAATACGACGGACCGTATCCCTACATCGATGGATTGGTGCTGCGAGTGACGCGCAACTACGCCCGCGTGCTAGTGGCCCATGAAGCGCGCCGCGACGGCCGCTCGGGCTACACGCTGCGCAAGCTGTTGGCGCTGTATCTGAACATGTTCACGAACTTCTCGATCCTGCCGCTGCGGCTGGCGTCGTACGCCGGTTTGCTCACTTCGGTCGTGGGCCTGGTGCTGGCCGGGGTGTTCGTGCTCGACCGCCTTGCGCATCCAGAATCGCCGGCCGGTTGGGCTTCGGTGATCGTTTCGCTATTCATCGTCGGCGGCATTCAACTGTTCGCCCTGGGGATGATCGGCGAATATCTGGGCCGCTTGTTCCTCCAACAGAATGGCCGGCCGCAGTACGTCGTGCGCGAGCGCGTCGACGGACGGCCCGCGCCACAAGACCCGCCAGCATGATCGCACGCGACGCATATCGTGACCGACGTGTGTTGATCACCGGCGGACTGGGCTTCGTGGGCAGCAATCTGGCGATCCGCCTGGTGCGGTTGGGGCGCGCGTCACGATTGTCGATTCGCTCGTCCCACAGTTTGGCGGAAACTTCTTCAACATCGCGCCGATTCGCGACGAGGTGACATTGAACATCTCGGACATGCGCGACGCCAACTCGCTCGACGTGTTGGTGCAGGGCCAGGACTTTATCTTCAATCTGGCCGGCCAGGTGAGCCATGGCGACAGCATGCGCGACCCGCAGCTCGACCTGGCCGTCAACTGCGTGTCGACCATGAATCTGGTCGAGGCCTGTCGCAAGTACAACCGTCAAGCTCGGCTACTCTACACATCGACGCGGCAGGTTTACGGCTGTCCGCAAACGCTTCCGGTTGCGGAAGATCATCCAACCGTGCCCATCGACGTCAACGGCATCAACAAGCTGGCCGCCGAGTATTATCACTTGCTGTACGACCGCACGTACGGCGTGCGCTCGACCGTGCTGCGACTGACCAATACGTTCGGGCCCCGTCAGCAAATTCGCAGTAACCGGCAGGGATTTGCCACCATCTTCTTGCGCCAGGCGCTCAAAGGAGAAACGATCAGCCTCTACGGCGGCGGGAAACAGCTACGCGACTTCAACTACGTCGATGACGTGATCAATGCGCTGCTGCTGGCGGCAGCGACCGACGATTGTTTGGGACAGGTATTCAATCTGGGCTCGACGCGGGCCTATTCGCTGATCGACTTCGTTGACGCGCTCGCGGCATTTTGCAAGTTCCCCGTCGAAGCCGTGCCCTTCCCCGACGACAAACGAATCATCGACATCGGGGACTACTACGGCGATTTTTCCAAATTTCGCCAGGCAACCGGCTGGAGCCCGCAAGTCGACCTGCCGGAGGGACTCGAGCGAACCATCGCTTTCTACCGCCAACACAGGGATGTCTATTGGCAATGACCACGGCTGTTGCAGCGGTTCGCATGTTCGACTACGTCGAACAGTACACAAACATCCGGGAGGAAGTCCTGGATGCGATGCGCGACGTGCTGGCCGCGGGCACGCTCATTCTCGGTCCCCGCGTCCGGCGGTTCGAGTGCAACTTTGCCGACTATCTTGGTGGCGGCGAGGGAATCGGCGTGGGCAACGGCACCGATGCGTTGGCGATTGCGCTGCGCGCGCTGGGAATCGGCGCCGGCGACGAGGTGATCACCGTGGCCAATACAGCGCTACCCACTGTCAGCGCGATTTGCATGACGGGCGCCCGGCCGGTCTTTTGCGAGATCGATCCGAGCACGTTGTTGATGGATCTCGATGGCGCTACCAGCCGCATCACGCCGCGCACTCGGGCGATCCTGCCAGTGCACTTGTTTGGCAACGCCGTCGATATGCCGGCGCTGATGACGATCGCGCACCGTCACGGATTGGCGGTTGTGGAAGACTGCGCAATCGTGCGGCACCACGCTGGGCGGACGGCACACCGGCACGTTCGGCGATGTGGGCTGTTTTTCCTTCTATCCCACCAAGAACCTGGGCGCCTATGGCGACGGCGGACTGTGCTACACCCGCCGCACGGATCTGGCCGACGCCATGCGACGGATTCGTCAGTACGGACGGGGCAACGATCCAGATGCCCAGTGTGACGGAGTGAACAGCCGGCTCGACGAGTTGCAGGCTGCAGTGCTCGACGTCAAGCTGCGGCACTTGCCGAGGTTTCTGGCCCGGCGCCGCGCTGGCAGCCGAGTACCAGCAGCATTTGGAGCCACGCTTCGCTCGCCCACAAGCAACGCTCGATGCGGATCGAAGCTATCATCTGTACGTGATCCGAACTCGTTGCCGCGCGGCGCTCATCGACCGGCTAGCTGCGGAAAGCATTGGATTCGGCATTCACTACCCACGGCCGATTCATCGCATGCCCGCGTACCATTCGCTGGGCTACGGCGACGGAGCGCTGCCGATCACGGAGCATGCGGCGACGGAGATCCTGTCTTTGCCTTTATATCCCGAGCTGTCTTCCGAAGCCGTGCGGCACGTCTGCCGAATCGTCAATGAAGCCTAGACGCGACATTTTCGAACTGCGCCGCCTGGCCGTGTTTAGTGCGGTGGGCACGCTGAATACGGCCATTTGCTACCTTGTGTTTGCCGTGCTAGTCGATTGGTGTGCGTGGAATTACCATCTGGCGCTAGCGGCCGACTATGGCTTCGGCATCGTCCTGGGCTATTCGTTACACCGCGTGTCGACGTTCGCCGACCGGCGTCACTTGCGCGGAGCGTTTGGCAAATACGCGTTCACGCTGGTGCTGACATTCGCGGCGAATTTCGTGCTGCTCGACGCGCTGGTGCGCTGGGAGCTGCTCGGCCCGTTGCCGGCGCAAGCCATCGCCATGTTGGCGGCCACTCTGGTCAGCTATGCGGCGCAAAAGGAATGGGTCTTTCGTTCTCACGGTGCAGCCGCGCAGGCGTCCGTCGCGGGCGAGACGGGCGCAAGCGAACGGCGCGTGATCGAAACCACGCGCCGTGCCGCTTGAGCAGTTTGTGTTGCGGATCGAGCCGCGACTATTCCGGACCCTTGACGGCGTCCTTGGCCTTGTCGAGTGCGTCGCCGGCAGCGTCCTTGACCTCCGTGGTGGCCTCTTCGGCGGCTTCCTTCACGTCTTCGACGGCTGCTTCTCCGGCCTGTTTGACGTCCTCGGCGGCTTCCTTCGCCTTGCCGCTGGCATCTTCGGCGGCCTGTTCGGCATCGGCGGCCGCCTCGTTCATTTTCTCCATCGCCTCGCTTCCGGCGTCATCAGCTTTTTTCGACGCGTCGGCACAACCAATTGCCAGCGGACACAACGCGACGACCATCATCAGCGCAAAGAATTTTCTCATCGTGGATCCTCTTGGTTTAATTCCAATCGAGACAGACGTAGTACGCCGTGGCAGCCGTGCCCAAAAATGCCGAATGCGCCGCGCCACTGCCGGACAAGTTTTGCCCGCCAGGTTGACTGTCCGCCAGGCTACTTGCCCTTTTTTGCCTTTTCGGCCTGCATTTTGGCGGCCGTTTCTTCGATAAACTTCATGCCGGCTTCATCCTTTGCGGGGTCGCCGCCGGGCCCACCCGAGCCACCGCAGCCCAGCGCCAATGCGCTGACAACACAACAAAAACCTAGCAACAAAAGCTTTTTGATCATCGTCGCTCTCCACATCGCTCTCGTCATTTCGACTGGTCACCGGCACGGCAAAACAACACGTCCGCAGCACCGCCATCCACTAAATTTATGTCATCCTCGACACAATGTCGAGGGGCCTGCTGTCTGTTGCACTTTAGCTCAAGTGGCGCAATTTCGTGACGCGTCCGGTCGGCACCCATTCGACCACGAAGATGTTGCCTGCCGAATCGTAGCATGCATCGTGGGGATGCACGAATCGGCCACTTTCCCACTGGTCCGGTTGGCCGCGCAGCTTCAATTTGCCGTCTCCCAGCACGCGGTCGGTCCATGCCTGATCGTAGCCGAGGTGCGTAATCAACTTGTTGTCTTGGTCGAAAATGGATACCCGGGCATGCAAGTCGGGCACCAGCAACTCGGCGCCGCGAATGTCGAAATGCGCGGGGAAACTGAGGCCCTCGACAATCCGCAGGAACTTGCCGTCGAGCGTGAAGTATTGCAGCCGTGCATTGGCCCGATCGGCCACGACGAGTTCGACGTCGCGTCCCGGACGATTGTCGAGCCACAGTCCGTGCGGCGTGCGCATCTTGCCTTCTTCCGTGCCCACGCCGCCCCAGGTGCGAATCCACTTGGCGTCCTGGTCGTACTGATGGATATAGCTCGAGCCGTAGCCGTCGGCCACGTAGAAGCCGCCGTCGGGCGCAAAGGCCACGTTGGTGGGATTGAACTGTTCGAGCTTCTCGTACACGCCGGCTTCTTGGGGATAGCTCATTTTCCAAAGCTGCTCGCCGGAGAGAGTCGCCTTGGCCACGAGGCGATTCTTGACGTCGCACAGATAGAGGAACTCTTCGCCCCCCTCTTTGCGAATGTCGATGCCGTGACCGCCGCCGTGATACTCTTTGCCGAACGAGCGAACGAATTTGCCGTCGGGATCGAATACGGCGATAGCGTCCATTGGCTCAGCGGCCGTGGAGCGGTGCTTGATATAGATCTGCCCGGTGTCGTCCACGGTTACGCCGTGGGTCTCGCCCCACACGATGTGGTCCGGCAGTTCGCCCCAATCGTGAATCGCCTCATAGCGGTGCGCGTCCTGACCGACCACGGGCGGCGCACTGGCCGCTTTGTCGGTTGCGTGCAGTATCGTGGGAGCGACAGCGCTGGTCACGACCGCGGCGGCAGTCGATTTGAGAAATGCGCGACGCGACGCGGAGACGGACTCTTGCGGAAGCTCGTTGGCCGGCATCAGGTATACCTCGATGAATTGGTTCGCGATCGTGGTCTGGGGGCTACGTTTGCCACCTATCATAGCCGACGCCGTCGGGCCAACTCAAACATCTGGCACACACCGCTGCAAGTGCCCATGCCGCTACCCATTGCCAACCTCATGGCCGAAGGGAATCGAGTCCATCGCACCGGCGCGCGTGCAACACAGGGCCGCCGCACGGCAGGCGCGCTCCAAGCATGCTTGCGGTTCGACATCCGCCGCCCGAGCGGCCAAAAAGTAGCCCAAAAACGTATCGCCCGCCGCAGTCGTATCGACCACTTCTGTTTCGGCCCTGACGGTGCTGTGCCACACGCCTTGCGGACCCGCGTACCATGCCCCGGCGGCCCCCAGCGTCAACACGACTTCCGCTTGCGGCAGCCGTTGCCGGAGCCCGGACGTGATGCGTCGTACCGATGATTCGCCCGTCAGCGCGGCGGCCTCGGTTTCGTTCACACATACTAGATGCACCAGGTCGAATGAATATTCCCGCGCCCTCGGGTCGAATGGCGCCGGATTGATCGCCACCAGCATCCCCCGGGCATGGGCCAGCCGGATCGCTTCCTCGACCGCGCTGGTCTCATTCTGCACGAGCAGCCAACTGCCAGAGGGCGCCTCTTGCAGAGCTCGCTTGACGTCCTCGTGGGTCACTTCGAGATTCGCGCCGCCGGAGAGCACGATTGCGTTCTCGCCCGCATCGTCCACCTGAATGATCGCCTGGCCGGTTGAGTTCGACGAAACGGCGACGAATCGGGTGTCGATGCCGTCCTCCGCCAACTTGTCGATCAGCCAACGCCCGTCATGGCCGACGCGGCCAACGTGGATCACCTGGGCGCCGGCCCGCCGCAGCGCCACCGATTGATTGGCGCCCTTTCCGCCGGCAAATATCGCCAGAGACTGCGCGGCCACGGTTTCGCCCGGACGCGCGATGTGCTCGACGCGCAGCACGCGATCGATATTGAGCGAGCCAAGATTGTAGACCGCCTGTGCCATCTGGGCCGACTTCCTGGGAATCTTGCCGTTGCGCGAACCGATCGCCGTCGAGCGCACCCTATCCTGGCCGGACTATCGCGCCCGTGCAAGCCTCTTCGAACGGCCGGCTTTCGGGCGGTCGTTGCGTGAGTCGGCATGGTGCGGCTAAAATCCGGCGAGTCGATTTCGCGTTTTCGTTTCCATGGCGCCGTGCGTCTCCCCACGTGTTGCGGCGTGCTCTCCCAGAACGGCTACTTCATGCACGGTTCGTTGCCGCCGGCTATTCGCTGCACCAATCTGGTCAAGCGCTACGACGGGCGTCCGCCGGTGGAAGCCGTGCGCGGCCTGGACCTGGAGATCGCGCAGGGCGAATGCTTTGGGTTGCTGGGACCCAACGGCGCCGGCAAAACGACAACCATCGAAATATTGGAAGGGCTGCTGGCGGCCACTTCCGGCCAGGTGGAAGTGCTGGGCCTGTCGTGGAACAAGTCCGACAACGAAATACGCCAGCGCATCGGCATCTCGCTGCAAGAAACGCGGCTCTCCGAGAAGCTGACCGTGCTGGAAACCGTCACGCTGTTTCGCAGTTTCTATCGCCAGGGATATCACCCGGCCGATGTGCTGGCCCGGGTCTCACTGGAGGAGAAAGCACACAGCCTGGTTGGCAAGTTGTCCGGCGGCCAGAAACAGCGACTGGCCGTGGCCACGGCGATCGTGGGCGATCCTGAGTTGCTATTTCTGGACGAGCCCACCACCGGACTCGACCCGCAATCGCGCCGCCAGTTGTGGGAGATCATCCGCGAGCTCCGTTCTGCAGGCCGCACGGTGCTGCTGACGACACACTACATGGACGAGGCCGAGCGGCTGTGCGATCGCGTGGCCATCGTCGATCGAGGCCAGGTCATCGCGCTTGGCACGCCGCATGAGCTGATCCTCAGCCTAGGCGGGGAGCACATGATCGAGTTCTCGCTCGAGAACGGCGCGGCACACCAGTTGCCCTTGCGCGAAGAGCTGACCGCATTGCCCGGCGTGATCGACATCGGCCACGAAAACGGGCTCGTGAGCCTCTCGGTCAGCGAACCACACATCGTGTTGCCGGCGCTGTTGGACTACCTCAAGCAGCGGGAGCGTCCGCTCAAGAGCCTGACCACGCGCCACGCGAGCCTGGAAGATGTCTTCGTCAAACTTGCCGGGCGACACCTCGAGGACGCCGAGGCGGCCGAGTCATGAAAACCACGCCCAGGCGACTTAGCACCGAACGCTACTCGCCCATTTGGCAGATCGTGGTCTCGCGCGTGCGCGAGTTCTATCGCGAGCCGGAAGCCCTGTTTTGGGTCTATGGCTTTCCAATCCTGATGGTCGTGGGCCTGGGCATCGCCTTTCGCAATCAGCCGATCGAGAAGATCACGGTCGATGTCGCGGCCGGCGCTGGCGCGGAGTCGGTAGTCGAGACGCTTGCCGCGCAGCCGCGATTCGTGACGGCAGAATACTCCGAAGAGGAATCGCGGTTGCGTCTGCGCACCGGCAAGACCGATCTGGTGGTGTCGGTCACAAGCGACGCAGAGCCCGGCTATGAGTTTCTGTTTGATCCATCGCGACCTCCCAGCCTGCTGGCGCGCAACGCGGTGGACGATGCGCTACAACGGGCCGCCGGGCGGCAGGACGTGGCCCAGGTTACCGAGCAGGAATTCAACGAGCCGGGCGGAAGGTACATCGACTTTCTCGTGCCGGGGCTGTTGGGCATGAGCTTGATGGGCGGAGGCATGTGGGGCGTCGGCTTCGTGACGGTCGACATGCGCATCCGCAAGCTGCTCAAACGATTCCTGGCCACGCCCATGCGCAAAAGTGACTTTCTGGCCGGCATCATGGCCAGCCGCATGCTGTTCATGGTGCCCGAGGTCATCGTGCTGTTGGTGTTCGCGCGGATCGTTTTCGACGTGCGCGTATTCGGCAGCGTGCTGGCGGTGATCTTGTTGATCCTGCTGGGCGCGGTGATGTTTTCCGGCTTGGGGCTATTGCTGGCGGCACGGCCGCGCACGCTGGAAGCCGTTTCAGGGGTGATGAACCTGGTGATGCTGCCGATGTGGATGCTCTCGGGCATCTTCTTTTCGTCGGATCGTTTCCCCGAGTTTGCCCAGCCGCTAATCAAGCTGCTGCCGCTGACCGCGCTGATCGACGCGCTGTGCGCGGTGATGCAGGACGGAGCGTCGCTGGCCTCGCAGTGGTCGCCGATCGCACTGATGGTGGTATGGAGCGTGGTCAGCTTCGCGGCGGCGTTGAAATGGTTCCGCTGGGTATAGCGCGCCGCGTGGCGGGAAATTCACGCGATTCTTGTTAGCGGATCGGGAATTGGCGCATGGACGAAGAGGGAATGACCACGACGGCACAACGACACGAAGGAAGAAGAGAAGAGATGTCGTAATCTTCTCTCGGAGTTCTCTGTGAACTCGGTGGCTCCGTCTTTTTTCGTTAAGCCACGGAGGGCACCGACAACAGCGAGAAGAATTCAGATCAACTCTTTCGTTGCCGCTATGGTTCCCTGGCCTTCCCGCGGTGGCTCCTGGGCGAAGCCGCGCCTTGGAGAACCGCTACGCCGCCGCGCGATATAACCCCAGCCGGCTTTTGAGGCGCATCAGCAGACCGGGCTGCCAGTCGGGTTCGAAGATAGCGGGCAACTTGATCTGCCCGCGCACGAATTTCTTGTGCAAGCGCCGGTCGAAGCCGCCATATTTTTCCATCACCTGGTGAAACTCTTGGTCGGGAAAGACGCCCAACTCGGCCAGCTTCTGGTAGTTCTCGCCTTGGCCGAGCGGACCGGTGTGCTCCACGCCCACGGCGTCGATGATGGCGATTTCGTGCTGCGCGAAGTAACGGGGCCAAACCCAGTCGAGTCCCCAGCCGGATCGGCATTCCAGCAATGTCGGCTGACAGCGTCGCAAGGCCGCGCGCGTAAATAGCGGGCACATCACTTCCACATAGGGCGAATAGCGCAACACGACGCCCGTTCGCTGCCGCAACGCTTCGTAAGAGACTTCGCCGGCTGCAATCGCCGGTTGCGCCATTTGCAGCGAATAACGCTCGAACAGCTCGAACATTCGATTCACGCCGAGCGTGTCGACGCGAATGTCGTTGTCCGGGCACCAGATGTTGTCGTAGCGGTCCAGCATGTCGGCATGTTCGCGGCACACGTGGTCGATGAGTTCCCACTTGAAGCCTTTGCGGCGCAAGTAGTGCGTGGCCTCGGCGCAGCCGAAGTCCTCGCGTTGGCCGTAGTAGATGAGAAACAAATCGAACGACCGCAACTCGGGCTGGCTCAGCCAGGAAGCGTGAACCGACGTGTCGCCGATGGGGCTGATGATCAGGTTGCGGCGATTCTCCGCCATGGCAGTCTCCTCGTCACTCGCGCGTCAAAATCTCTTGGGGCGCACGAACCATGTCATGCCGCTCGCAAGCGCTGCACGCGGCCGGTTTCACGTTCGGCCGCAGCCATGGCTTGCGCCACGACTTGGTGCATGTCGTAATACTGATAGGCGCCCAAGCGGCCTCCCACCAGCACGCCCGAGTGGTTGGCGGCCAGGCGGTAGCGTTCGTACAAGGCCGAGTTGGCCGCGTCGCGAATCGGATAGTAGGGCGTCTCGCCGCGGCGGTACGTCGCCGGATACTCCCGCGTGATCACCGTCTGGCTGGCAGGATGCGCGGCCACGTTGCCGCCTGCGCACTCGAAGTGTTTGTGCTCGGTGATTCGCGTAAAAGGAACCGCTTGCTCGGTGTAGTTCACGATCGCCGCGCTCTGATAGTCGCGCTGGCCGGCAACTTCGGTCTCGAATCGCAGCGAGCGATATTCCAGTTCGCCAAAGCGATAGTTGAACAGTTCGTCGATCTTGCCGGTATAGACAGTCCGCTCGGCCATTCGCTCCAAGCCAGTCCGATCACTGAAGTAGTCGACGTTCAATTGCACGTCGATCCGCCCGTGGTCGAGCATGCTGGCGAACATTTTCGTATAGCCGCCAATGGGGATGCCCTGAAAGCGATCGTCGAAGTAAGCGTCGTTGCGGGTCGTGCGAATCGGAATGCGGCGTATGATCGAGGCCGGCAGGTCGGCCGGGTCGCGGCCCCACTGCTTGGTCGTGTAGCCGCGCACGAAGATCTCGTACAACTCGACGCCCACTTGGGAAACGATCCAGTCGCGCAAGTTGCCGGGCCGATCGTGCGCAACGCGCACTTCTTGCAGTTTGCGTTCGGCCCCGCCTGGCGTGGAGACGCCCCAGACCTGTTCGAGCGTGGCGAGATTCAACGGAAAGGAGTATCGGCGGCCCTGGTAGTTCACACAGCCACGGTGGCGGTATTCGTTGAACCGCGCAAATCGCGTGACGAACCACCACACCCGGGGATTGTCGGTATGAAAGATATGCGGTCCGTAGCGATGGACCTCGACGCCGGCTAGATTCTCGCTATAGCAATTGCCGGCAATGTGAGGACGCTTGTCGACGACCAGCACACGCCGCCCCCGTTCGGCCACCGTGCCGCAAAAGACGGCGCCGAACATACCGCATCCCACGACCAGATAGTCGTACGCTGCCATCCTTGCGTCCGAACGTGCTTCGCTTCCCTGCGAGGGCTTGCGGCCAACGCCGCCGCGTACCAGGGCGTATAGTGCAGCGTGGGCCGATTCGGACCAAGATCAATATGGCGAGGTGCGGCAGTTGCCGTGAAAAGCCGGGAAGCTTGGGTGATGCACGGGGCCTGGAAAGGCATCTGAGCTAGGGCAAATGCCTCAATGCCGGTCGCGTCCCCCTGCCCTGCGGAACACGCGATAGCGATGCACGCCGAACAGCGCCACGACCAATGCCGGCCAACTGAACCACGGCCACTCGCTGAGCCAAGGCGCCAGCCGAGCGCCAACCGCAATGGAGAACTGGGTGGATATCTCGTCTCTCCCGATATGTGCGTGGATCGTCGCGTCCCAATCACCACCGTCCGGGAGGTCGACCAGCGCCGACTGCAGCAACTGATTGGTGGCATTGGCCCGCGAGAGCGCGGCGCGAATTGGCGGACCCATCCGTCCTTTCGGTACGAGCTCCACGCCTGCCGAAATCTCCGGAAGCGGTTGGCCGGTGACCGCGTCCAGCAAGAGGAGACTGACGTCGACCGTGCCAGCGCGAAGCGGAGTCGGCGCGGTAAAGACGGCCATTTGCACGTCGCCATGCCGTTCGACAAGTTGCAGCGTGCCGCCGTCGGCCCGGGCGCGGGTGTCGCCGATGCATGCGATCACGCACACAAGCGACGGTATGACCGCGAGGGTGATCTTCATCCCGCCATCTCCAGCGTGCCGCGCATTTGCATCGGTTGATAAACGATCCAAACGCCCACGACGAACAGCACTACGATGAGCAAGGCCCACGGCGCAAACGCACAGAGCGTACGTCGGATGCCGTGCGTCTGCTCCTCGGCAATGCGATAGCCGGCATACAGCGACATCAGGACCCCGCCATCCAGCATCAGCACCTGCAAGTGCGTCAGCCAGTCGCTGACCGGCCGACAGCACGCCAGTTGCCACAGGGGTTCCCCTAGCGCCGTCCAACCCAAACCCGCGGTGAATCGCTGCGTGGTCGGCACGATCGTGTCAAAGCTGGTCAGCAGGTGAAAGCTGTAGTGCGCCAGCCAGATGCCGAAACCCAGCGGCACCAGCGCGAAAGCAAAACGCGTGGCGAGCCGCACGAGCGGTTGATCGATTCGCGCGGCGGCACGGCTCGTCGCGGCGGCCATGGTGAGCAAACTCAGCGGCAGGGCGATGATCGCCAGCAAATAATAGATGGTTGTCATTGCAAGCCACGAGGGGTTGCCCAGCCGCACACGAAGCGCCTGTTGCCACTCGACGACCGGCTCCACCATGCCGGCTGCGTTGGCCAGCGCGCCGAATGTCAGCAGCGCCACGAGCGCCGCCAGGTCGGGCCGATTCGTCCACCGTCCGATGCCCGAGCGGAATCGATCACTCCACAGCGCGCGGCCTGGAAGCACAGCCAGCACTCCGACATTCTCGTGGGGGCAGGCCCGCACGCAGTCGAGACAAAACGTGCAATCGAGATTGCCGCTTTTGCGCGGCTGAAACAATTGCATTTCGCAGCCGGAGATCGTGGGCGTGCCGCGGATGCATTCCCTGGTTTGGCACGATGCGCAAACCGCGGGCGACCGCACCGAGACTTCCAGCGGCGAGATGAGCGACTGCACGAAATTGAACTGGCCGATCGGGCAGATGTATTTGCAAAATGGCGTGCCGCGAAACAACCCATCGATGACAAATGCCGCAACGAAGTAGCCCACAGCGATCCAAGCCGTGAGCCAAGGGCTGTCCCACAACGCAAACGCCTCGTAGCTCCACAGGAACACGCCCACCAGCAGCACGGCCAGCCACTTGTTTCGCAGCATGCGTGGCCATTGCCAGCCGGCCGGAAGAAAACGGCGCGCCAGCGAGCGCGGCAGCGTGAAGGGACACGCCATGCAGAAGAAATTGCCGGCCACGAGCAGTCCCAGCACGAGCGCGCCACGCCAATGGATCCACGGCAACACGCCCGCGAGATTCATGGGCGCCCGCTGCGGTCCGCGCAGACCGTCGAGAATGACGATGGCGGCCAAAAGCGCCATGATCGCCTGTGACGTCAAGCGCGCATATCGCCAACGCAAGGCCCGCCCCACAAACGACACTTCAAGCAGGTCGAAGGTTGGCGCGCGCGTGGGATTTCCCAGCACCAGCAACGAACCAGACGAAGCCGGCTGCAGCGCGGCATGCGACCGACGCGTCCGGTGGCGCACGGTTCCCGAGAGTAGCGAGACACCGATCACAAACACGGGCGCTAGCAAAACCAGCGAACCGGGCACCCACATGATCACGCCCGCCGTGGCCTGGTCGGCCAATGCCGAGATGCCGGCGACGCGCGGCACGGCAGCATAGTGCGGATAGATCACGCCGCCAGCGAAACAAAACCAGGCGGCCAATACCGTGTTTTGCACGTCGGCCAGTATCAGGTAGGGAATCAGCAACCACGGGTTCCACTTCGGCCGACTGGTATCCGGTCGCGCGACCGGATACCAAAACAACATGCCCGAGACGGCAAAGCAGGCGTGCTCGGCAACGTGCCAGCCGGGCGAAGCCAGCGCCAATTCGTACGACCGCGGAATGTGCCACAGCCAGGTGGCGGCGACAAACACCGTCCACGCCACCAGTGGATGCGTCACGACTGCAAAGAGTTGTCGCAAGCGACGTGACCGCAATAGCGGCGCGACCCAAACCGTGCGCACTTCGCGCGGCAGCCCGCGCACCATCGGCATCAATGGCCAGGCGAGCCAAATGAGGGGCGGCGCCACGAGCATCAGCAGCAAGTGCTGAACCATGTGTACTTGCAACAGCAGTGAGGCAAACGGTTCGATGGGCGACGCCAGCGCCAGATAAATGGCCGCCAATCCGCTGAGAAAGGCCGCCGGCCGGCCGGCGTGCCAACGCTCGGCATCGCGGCGACGCAGGATCAACCAACCGCGCAAGTAAACCATGCCCGAGGCGGTCAGCGTCGCGGCCAGCCACGGATCGAACGGCCACGAACGGAGAAATGCCTCGAGCGTGGGGCTCATGGCGACGCCCCGTGCTTTTCCGAGGAGTTGGCTACCAGGCCGTCATCGGTGCGGGCCGGCGGCGCGCCCTCGGGCCGGAGCGATACTAAAAATTCGACCACCAGCGACATCTCGGCCGGCGTCATCTGCTTGCCGAATGCCGGCATGTTGCCGCCGCCGGGCGTGCCGTTGCTCACCTGATCGATTAGCTGATTGCGTGAGAGCCGTGTGCCGACGGTGGTCAGGTCCGGTCCACGGCGTCCGCCCAGTCCGTCGAGCGCGTGGCAGTTGCGGCAGTTCTTGTATTGAAACACCAGCGCCCCTTGCAGTTCGCGAGGTGTGCTCGCTTTGACCATACTCACCGGCACCGGATCGGCCGTCCAGGCGTCCATCACCGGCGACCAGGGCGCCACCACGCCCTGATAGGTCAGCACGCCCAGGGTCGTATAAACCGCGATCACCAGCAGCACGGCTACCGGCCGCCGACTGGGCGCGCGTTCGCCGCGATTGCTGATGAGCGGCACCAGGAAGAGCGCGCCGAAGACCAGCACGGGGAACACCAGCATGATGAACGTCTCGGCCTTGGGCGGGCTGAGCGCCAACAGCGCAAAGAGCCACAAGAACGGCCACTCGGGGCGCGGATTGGCGCCGCTGAGCGTGGGATCAGGCGGTCCGCTGGGTCCCTTCGGTCCCACGACCGCCGCGATGATGACCACCACGATCACCGCAAACGCGGAGAAGAAAATGTCACGTAGCATGGCGTCGCCCAGAAAGGGAACGCCGCGCTGGAGTTCTTCGTGATACTCGGCGTCGTATGTCTTGGGGTCAACCATTTGCCCGGGCACCGGCGGCGCGCTGATGCCGCACCGCAGCACCAGCCAAAGGTGCACGGCCAGCAGCGCCAGCAGCGCCCGGGGATCACGAACACGTGCAGCGCGAAGAAACGGCTGAGCGCCGCCGCGCCGATGATGTCGCTGCCCAGCAGCAGTCTCACCACTTCGGGACCGGCGCCGGGCACGCGACCGGCCATCGAGCCCGCCACAGCCAATCCCCAGTACGCGTCGGGATCCCAGCGCAGAATCTGTCCGCTGAAGAACATGCCCAGCGTGCAGGCCAACAGCAACACGCCGACCAGCCACGTCAATTCGCGCGGATACTTGTAGGCGCCTTGCAAGAACACCTGGGTCATGTGTACGAACACCATCACGACCATGCCCGAGCCGGCATAGTAGTGCAGCGCCCGCAGGAACCATCCCCAGGGATGTTGGTAGTCCAGGTACAACAGCGATTCATAGGCTTCTTCGGCCGAGGGAACGTACACCAGCGACAGACAGATGCCCGTGACGATCTGGATCATCAGGAACGTGAGCGAGGCACTGCCGAACACGTACCACCAGCCCATCGGCCCTTCGAGCGCGCGCGGCACCGGATGGCGCAGCATGGGCATCAGCGTTTCGCCAATGCCCAGGCGAACGTCGAACCATCGTCCGAGCGATTTCAACCAGCCGACCATTCCATGCACCTCGCTAGTGCCGATCCGTTCGGGATCTGTCATTCGTTCAGGCCGTATCGCGCAGAGTGTCTTGCAGCGTGGGATAGTGGGGCGCCTGGATCTCCAACACGCCGTCGCTGACGCGCCACACGCATTGGTACAGTCCACGCGGCGGCGGACCCGATGCCCGCTCGCCCGTGCCGTAGTACACGCCGCCATGACAAGGACACAAGAACAATCCCGACTGAGGAAACCACGAAACAGGGCAACCCAAGTGAGCGCAGTTCACGGCCAGCACCAGAAACTGGTCGTCGTTTTTGCCTTCCTGGGGCCCGACATTGCGCACGAACACGCCCGTCTGCGACGTCACGCCATCCCAAGGTTGCCGCAGCGGGTTGTTGAACGTGACCTCGCGCGTCTCGTTGAACGGAAAGTTCTTGACTTCGCCCATGCGAACCCACATCGCGGGCTGGGTTCGCTGGCGGACCAGATAACTCACGATCGGCACACCGGCCATGGCCGCGGCAATAGCCCCCAAGCCCGCCGTCAGCAAGCGAAAGAACGACCGCCGTGGCGGCGAGGCCGGCTCGTGCATCGGTTCGGTTGGCATTTTCGTGTCCATATGGTCAGTTTTCCTTGCGAGCATCTCTCGACGAGGGCAACGGCGCTACGGCTTGCCGTTGAGATTCGTCGTCGACGCCATGTCGGTGTTGATTCGCCAACTCGCCAATAGCGCCACCAGATCGTTAATCTCGTCGGAAGTCAGTGGCTTGAAGTCCGTCGGACGGCCGGTGTTCTCGTCGTAGCTCGGCATGCCGAGATCGGGCCGGCCCGTGATGACGAGGCACCGCAGTGCCTGGTTGCTGATGATGGCCAGGAACTCTGGATCGTTGATGGCGCCGGCACCGCTCCCTTTGCCCGTCCCATTGACGCCGTGACATCCGGCACAAGCCCGGGCAAACAGTTCCTGCCCGCGCTTGATGTCGCCGGATGCGGTTTTGTCATCTTGGATCGCAGCCGTTTCGTACTTGGGCAAGTCGTTGGGAAACTTCTTGTCGGTCTTCCAGTGCTTGGGCAGGCCGTCGGCCAGGATCTTGATCTGTTGGTCGGTCAGCGTACCGCCATTGGTGCGGGCGAACGCCGGCATCGGCGTGCCGCGCCGACCGTTGTGAATCACATGATCAAGCTGCTCCGTCGAGGCAATATTCAAGAACAACGGATCGTTGAGCGGCGGCGCGGCGCCTAGCTTGCCTTCGGCGCCGTGGCAGCCCGCACAGTTGGTTTTGAACAACACTTCAAAGCCCGTGATTTCGCTGGGCGTACGGGGATGATCGGCCGGATCGGGCTTGCCGGGAAAATCACAACCGACCAACACCGCGGCGCACAGTGCAAACCACCGCATGCGAGCGGCTGAGCGGCCTTTCGATGGCATGTCGTCGTTGCTTTGCAATAGACACCCGGTAGTTAACTAATTCGTTGGCATGCTTGGAGGCCCCTCTGGGCCAGCCCCCGCCGGTTCGGTGTAAACCATTTCGGAACGCACGACGACGGCCGCGGCCACGACACCGAAAACGAACTGCGAGGCCATGAACCACGGCCAATCGATATACTCCTGCAGAACGGGATTCACCACGCCCATCAATGCGTAGCTGGACGCGGTCCACAACAGCGGCATCACGAGTCCACCCCATACCATGGGCGTGGGAATTCTGGGAATCCGCGGCAACACCAGCGCGTACGCCAGGCCGAAGCTGATCGACAGCATTGCGTGCAAGGCAATCGCGCCCGCGAGCCAGTCGGAGTGGAACTGCTCCAAATCCGCGGCCGACAATTCGGCGGCGTGCCGCATTCCCATCGCCGAGAGTAGATTGATCGGATACCAGATGCTATGTCCCGCCAGCACGGCCCACAGCAGCGCCGGAATGGGCATCAGCAGACCGCCGGCCATTCCGCACAGCGCGCCGGCCGTGATCGCATTGCGTTTCTCCAGCCGCATGAACACCAGCGCCGCCACGATGCCGAAGATAAACTGCGACACGATGAACCACGGCCAGTCGATCCGCGCGCACGGCCGGATTGAAAACCCCCAAGGCCGCAAAACTCATCGCCGTCCAGAAGATCGGCATCAACAGTGCGCCCCACGCCACGGGGCTTGGCACGCGCGGCAACATGGGCATCAGCACTCCGTAGATCATGCCCAGAATCAGCGATATGCACACGTGGATGCAGCCCCCAACCGCGACCAGCAAAGGGCGAAACTCTTCCAACTCGGCAATCGACAGTTGATCCACGCCCGGCAGCATCATGCCGGAGAGCAGGTTGATCGGCATCCAAATGCCGTGACCGCTCAGCACGCCATAGATCATGGCTGGAATGGGCATCACCAGTCCGCCGACCAACCCCCCCTTGATACCGGCCGAGATGGGATGCACCCGTTCGGGCAATCGCAAACGATAGCCTGGCATGCCGCGGCGGATGCGCTCGACGTCGCGGGGCACAGCGGTCACGGCCTGGGGGCGAAGCGGCGGCTCGACCAGCGGCTCATGAGCGTGTCCGCGCCCGGGCAAGAGTTGGATGATCCAAATGCCCAGTCCCGTGGCCAATAGCAGGGCGCCGACCGACATGAAGACATAGCTGGTGGCGACCCCAACAGCCACCAGCGCAATGCCTGCCGACAGCACCAAGGGCGAAACGGTCGGCCGCGGCATTTCGACCGTGGTGGGCTCCGGAGTTGGTTTGGATTGGGCGGTCATGATCAGGCGAGTTTGGCCGACAGATATACCACGCAGAAAACGACGATCCACACGACGTCGACAAAGTGCCAGTACCAACCGACCAACTGCACGCCGACCGTATTCGATTGGGTCACTTCGCGTCGCATGGCCAGCAGCAACACGATGAGCATGGTCGTCACGCCGCCGGTGACGTGCAGCGCGTGAAAGCCGACCAGCGTGTAGTACGTGGTGCCGAACAAATTGCGGCTGATGGTCAGGTGCTTCTCAAAGATCAGTTCGCGCCACTCGAACGCCGTGCCGGCCAAAAACGCGATACCCAACGCGATGGTGAGCCCCCACAACAGGCAAAACGCAACCTGGCGGCCGCGATCGAGAGCACCTTCGGCGGCATGAATGACGGCGCTGCTGGTTACCAAACAGAGCGTGGTGCCAAGCACCAGCGGCAACGACAGCGCTTCCTGGGGCATGGGCCCCACCGTGTCTTTGCCCATGAAGGCGATGTAGGCCACGATCAGCGTGCTGAAAAACGCCACCTCGGAGAGCAAGAACGCGAGCATTCCCCATTGCGGCGCGGAGAGACTCTGCTCGGCAACGACGGGCGGCGGCGATGGCAATGTGGCGGTGTCAGACGACATGGTTCGTCAATCGCTGGTGTGGCGGCGCGGGGTCACTCGTATAGCCAATCGGGGTCCTCGGGATGCTTCAAATCCCACAAAGGACGCCGGCTGTGTACCACCGGCGTGGTTTCGAAGTTGTAGGACGGCGGCGGCGATGTGGTGGTCCACTCCAGCGTCCAAGCGTCCCATGGATCGTCGCCGGCGGGCTTGCCGTTGCGCAGCGAGACAATCAGGTTGTAGACGAAGATCAAATAGCTGGGGGCTTGAATCAGAGCGCCGGCGGTGGCGATCTGATTCCACAAGGTCCAGTCGTCCATGCCGTACGTGTAAATCCGACGCGGCATTCCCAGCATGCCAGCCACGTGCATGGGTCCGAACGTGAGGAAGAAGCCAACATAAAGGAGCCAGAACTGCCAACGAGCCAGCCGCTCTGAGAGCATCCGGCCGGTTACCTTGGGATACCAGTAGTAGATGCCGGCGATCGTGCCGAACAGCGTGCCACCGATCAGCACCCAGTGAAAGTGGCCCACGACGAAGTAGGTGTCGGAGAGCTGAAAATCAAACGGCGCCGCGGCCAACATGATGCCGGTCAGCCCGCCGATCAGAAACATCGACAGGAACCCGAACGTAAACAGCATGGGCGAAGCGAATCGGAGCCGGCCGCCGAACATCGTGGCCAGCCAGTTGAAGAACTTGATGCCCGTGGGTATTGAAACCAACAAGCTGGCCAATGCAAAAAACAGATCGACCGTGCGGCTCATGCCCACGCAATACATGTGATGTGCCCACACGCCGAAGCTGATGAAGGCAATGGCCATGGTCGCGGCGGCCATGAATTCATAGCCGAACAGCACTTTGCGCGAAAACACCGGCACGATCTCCGACACGATGCCGAACACCGGCAGGATCAGGATGTACACCTCCGGATGCCCGAAGAACCAGAACAGGTGTTGCCAGAGAAAGGCCGAGCCGCCGTTCGAGGTGTCGAAAAAACGAGCGCCGAGTTGCCGATCGAAGAGGATCATCACCAGCGCGGCGGTCAGCGGCGGCAGCGCCAGCACCATCTGAAAGGCGGTCCACAACATGGTCCACACGAAGAAGGGCATCTTGCGCATGGTCATGCCGGCGCGCGCATCCCCAGAATCGTGGCAATGAAGTTCACCGCGGCGGTGACCGTGCCGATGCCGCTGATCAACAGTCCGAGTGCCCAAAAATCGGTGGCGGCGCTGCGGGCGAACGTTCGCTCAGTCAGCGGTGCATAGGCAAACCAGCCAATCGCCGGTGCGCCGCCCGTGGCAAAGCTGAAGTACACCAGCAAGCCGCCGAATAGCGTGATCCAGAAGCCAAACGCGTTCAGCCGCGGAAAGGCCATGTCGCGGGCGCCGATCATCAGCGGCACAAGGTAATTGCCGGCGCCGATCAGAATTGGCATGCCCACGAAGAACACCATCGTCGTGCCGTGCATCGTGAACAGTTGATTGAATGTGTCCGGACCCAGCAAGTTGTTGTTGGGCATGACCAACTGCCAGCGCATGAGCAGTGCTTCGACTCCGCCGATGACCAAAAACACGAGACTCATCGACACATAGAGGATGCCGATCCGCTTGTGGTCGACCGTGGTGGTCCACCCGTGCAGCAGCGACGCCACGCCAGGGCGCGAAGCGCCAGCCCGTGCGGCGTGGCCAGCGGCGGGTGAAGAGTCGGCAAATGCCATCGAAAACTAATTTCCTGTAAGCGTTTCGAGTGCAGGCAGTTCTTAGTGCAAGGTTTCCAGGTAACGCACGATCGACTTCTGCCGCCGTTGGTCCAAACCGAAGGCCGGCATCAGGCAGCCTGGCTTGATGGTTTGCGGATCGCGCACCCACTGAGCGAGATTTTCAGGCGTGTTTTCGATCATGCCCGAGGCCAGGGTCTCGCGGCTCATCAGGTGCGTCAAGTCCGGCGCATACGTGCCCGCGGCCGGCGTGCCGCGCACGCGATGGCAGTTGATGCAGGACTCCGCCAGAAACACGTCGCGATCTTCACGGACGGCCGAGTCTTCCACGGCCGGCTTCATTTGGTTTTGCAGCCAGGAGTCGAATGCATCCGGCTCGTCGACCAAGACGCGCAACAGCATGTGGGCGTGCTGCGTACCGCAGTACTCGGCGCATTGGCCCAGATACAAGCCCGGTGTGTCCGCATCGAGCGTGAGATGATTCTCGCGTCCGGGAATCACGTCCATCTTGCCGGCCAGGCGGGGCATCCAGAAGCTGTGGCATACGTCAGCCGAGACGAGCGTCAGGTAAACCGGCCGCGGCTGGCCAGCGGCGCCAGCGGGGATGTGCAGCTCGTTGGCCGTCGTGAACCCTAGTGGGCGATTGTCGTAGGTCTCGTACTTGTATTCCCACCACCATTGTCGTCCGGTGACGGTGACGAACAGGGCGTTGTCGTCGGGCATGGGTTGTGGCGGATCGACGTCGACTTCCCACAGCGTGCGGGTGATCACGAGCACCAAAAACAGCACGATCAACGTCGGCGCGGCGGTCCAGGCAATTTCAATCGCCCGGCTGCCGTAGGCCTGGGGAGGCTCGGGCACACTCGGGTCGTCGGCGGCGCGAAAGCGCCAGACGCAATAGAAGAGCACGCCTTCGACGATCACGAAGATCAAGCCCGCGACCGCCAACACCAATATCGCCAGGCTGATGATGGAATGCGTGGCGGGCGACGCCGGGTCGAAGATCGACTGGCTCTGCGCCAGGTTCACGTCCGTTGCGAAAAACACACGCCGGCCTCCTTGCGAGAAGTCCGTCGGCAAGCGGATCCTCGAATGCTGCATCCCGCCAATATCGAATGCCTGTGTGTACACCACTCGGCTCGATTTGTCAAAGAGAGAGCCAGACGCGTGTGTGGCAAAGTGTTATGGCAATGGTAGCTGGAGTCGCCAGACTTCAGATGGGCATTGGTTGAATTCTTGCGCTCTCCAGCTACCCAGAGTTTCTTGCCGCACACCCTGATGCCACCGTGTCGACGCGAACATGGCATCGGTCCCTTTTCGCCATCGGCCGAGGCTAGTAAGTTGTACGGACGCGCCGGTTCGGCGCCGCGTCTCTGTCCTACGTGCAGCATGAAAGAACATCATGAGCAAAGTCCGCTGGGGCATTTTGAGTACCGCCAAGATTGGCGTCGACAAGGTCATCCCGGCGATGCAGCGCGGCGAGCACTGCGACGTGGTGGCGCTGGCGTCGCGCAGCGCCGAACGGGGCGCGGCGGCAGCCCAGAAGCTGGGCATTGAAAAAGCTCACGGCTCTTATGAGGCCCTGCTGGCCGACCCGAACGTCGACGCGGTCTATATCCCTCTGCCCAACCACTTGCACGTGCCGTGGTCGATTCGTGCCCTGGAGGCCGGCAAGCACGTGCTGGTCGAAAAGCCCATTGGACTGTCGGCCGCGGAAGGCCAACAGCTCGTCGACGCCAGCAAGAAGTTCCCGAAACTGAAGGTGATGGAAGCCTTCATGTATCGGCACCATCCCCAATGGCTCGCCGCGAAAGTCATCGTCTCCTCGGGCGGGATCGGCCGGCTCGCTACGATCCAGACGTTCTTCTCCTATTACAACGACGACCCGGCGAACATTCGCAACCAAGCCGACATCGGTGGCGGCGGCGGGTTGTTCGACATTGGTTGCTACGCGATCTCGCTGGCGCGATTCATCTTCGACGCCGAGCCGCGGCGCGTGTTCGGCATCGTCGAATACGATCCCCAGCTCAGGGTCGACCGGCTGGCCTCCGGCGTGCTCGACTTTGGCGCCGGCACGTCCAGCTTCACCTGCGGCACGCAGATCGCCCCCTTTCAACGCGTGAACATCTTCGGCACCTTGGGGCGCGTGGAGATCGACATACCGTTCAACGCTCCACCCGACCGTCCCTGCACGATGCGGCATCAACACGCCGGCGGCACGGATGCGGTTGCCCTGGTCGAACAAGCCGGCGGGACGGAGGAGATCACCCTGGAAGTCTGCGATCAGTACACGATCCAGGGCGAGCTATTCTCGCAGGCCGTGCTGAATGACCAGCCGGTGCCGACGCCCATCGAAGACGCCGTGGCCAACATGCGCGTGATCGAACGCGTCATCGAGAGCGCCAAGTCTGGGAGTTGGGCGTGAGCGTCGGCGTTGTCTTTGCTTTGCCTTACGTCGGGTCAAACAGCGAGTCGGCCAACTCGGGCTCAAAGTCAATGTGGTAGCGCATCTCAAGCTGAACTCGTTGTCGATCGCCGACCCAGCCGGTTGGCATCGTTTCGTGAATGACCGTCGGATACCAAAAGCCCTGGGGCGATTGGCGGAACGCCTCCATCCGCAGCGACTGCCGATGGTCCGTCTGGGAAGG
Organism: uncultured Planctomycetaceae bacterium; assembly: GCA_963779015.1. Classification (GTDB taxonomy): domain Bacteria; phylum Planctomycetota; class Planctomycetia; order Pirellulales; family PALSA-1355; genus JTS-RE94. The sequence continues at coordinate 388,652 of CAVZWY010000029.1, forward strand.
GTCCGGCGCTACGCCGTCTGGAAGGCAAAACAGTTCCGCCCGCACCACGGCACATCCCTTCGCGGGATCGAGCCAATACCATTCGTGGCACTGGGGGCGCACGGGGTTCGTGCTCCGTGCCGAGAGTTTGACAAGCACACAACCATCCGCATCAGCGGGGTGTGGATCGAACTCAAAGCCAAACCCGGGGGGAGGCGTTAAATCCGGGTATAGCGTATTCACAAATGCTACTGGAGCTGGCAGCCCACCCCCGCGATCGGCGGACATCAACGCCTGCGGCGAAATCGACTGAGCACGCTTCCAGGTGACTGGGCCGCCGTTGAGAACCGCGACGGGGTCGGCGTCGTATAGACCGCCTGCCCATCGCACCGGTACCACGGATGCGCACGACAAGCCGCTAGTTGTGTTTCCCACCAGCAGTTCCATGTTTCGTCGTCGGCCGGCTCGGCAACAGGATCCGGACCCTCGCCCAGACGACCAATATCGACGCGCCACCGATTTCCCTTGCGCCACACAAAGTAAGGTGGCACTTGTGGCGGACGCGTAACAACCAGCATACGAAAGTCGCCCAGACGAGCGCGACTGGCAGCCATCTCCGCCAGGATCCGAGCCGGCTCTTCCGCGATAGTATGGTCCTCCACGGCGACGTCTGTCGGCACACCCAATGCGTACACGTCGCGCGGACCATCTGGCGGATAGTCGAACGTCCACTTGTAGGAAGGCTCCGCTGCCGGCGTGGCGCGAAACACCAGGTCAACCGGCAGCTTGGAATCGGGATCAACACGCAGCGTGCCGTACTTCGCCGTGCCGCGTGAAAGTTCGATCGCGAACTCGGTCCACTTCTTGCCGTCCTCGACAATCGTGCGTTGCCGCTGGGCGACGATCTGCTCAGTGCCCAGCAGCCACGGTCCGACGGACGCAGCGCCATCCGCATTGTCGTTGATGGTCAAGACGCGATCGAACTCGCCAGGGGCCAGCGTGTATTGAGCCATTTTCTTCCGACCAAGACGATATTCATATTTGACGTTTTGCCGCGCATCCCAAAACAGGACACGCCCGCTGGATTTGTACGCCCAAACTCCCGCGGCGTCCGACAGCCACATTTCCGTGCCATCGTTGCTGCGCAGCGTGCAACCACGGCCTGGCAGCGATGGCATCTACCACGTCGGCCCAAGTGGTTTGCGGCGAGTGCATCAAGCTCAATGCGAGCAGCACCACGGCGGCCAACCCGGCGCCCAGCGAAACAACGACGGGCCAACGCCGACGTCTCGGACGGGGTTTGCAATCGACACCGTTCTCGACGTCCGCAGGCTCGGCTGCTGAACCCACTTCGGCAAGCACCCGCTCGACGAGCGAGGGCCGTTGGCGCAAGTTCTGACCCAACAACTCGAGGCGATCTTCCAGCGTGGGCAAAGTCATGGTGTTTTCTCCGCGCTCCAGCGCGCAGCCGGGCCAAGGCGCACGACAATTGCTTGGTGACCGACCCGATCGGACGGCCGGTGAACTGCGAAATCTCTGACATGCTCTTGCCGTCAAAGTACCGCAGCCCGACCAACATGCGCTCGCGCTGCGGCAGGCGGGCAACGAGTGCCAACAGATCGTCCTGCAAGGTCTCGCTTGTTGGTGGCCAGGAAACGGCGGGGTGGCCCTCGACGCTGGGCACGGTTGCCACCACGCGACGATTGGAACGGACTGCGTTGACTACCTCGCGACGTACGATTTGCAGCAACCAGGGTCCAAAGCGCGTCCCATCTCGCAGCGACGCAAGACGCCGATATGCCGAGAGGAACGCCGCCTGAGCGACATCTTCGGCAGTATGAAAGTCTCGCAAGTCCGCCAGCGCCACTGCCATGACTGATCGCTCGTAACGCTCGACCAGGACGCCGAATGCCGCGACGTCGCCTCGAATGGCTCGGATCACCAGTTCGGCGTCGGATTCCACAACAGTCCCCCTGCGGCGCGACCTCTCGCCCACCAGCATACAAGACGGGCGTTCGCGGCGGTTTGCGACAAGAAAAATCGAGAACGACAATCCGCCTGTCGTCAAAACCAGGGTTCGCCAACAAAAAGAGCCCCTGTCGCGAATCGCTTCGCGACAGGGGCCGCTAGTCACCGGTCGATGCGTTGCCCTGGTTCAGACGTGGCATCCGTTGGATTGAGAGCTCGGCAAAGCAGAATCGAGGTTGCGTTCTCCCGCGAACTCATCACCGGCGACGAACAAAACGCCGCATGAGCGCGCAGTGAAATCAAGCCGTGCGCCGTTTTCTTTTGGCGGGACGCGACAGTTTATGAGCCTGTTCCCAGGCGAGCCACCAGGCCGCCGCCTGTCCGGGGGCTTGCGCGATGATCCAATGTTTGCCTCGTTGTCCGGTGACGATCCACACGCGACCTTCGGGCCGCTCGACGCACAGATCGCCCATCGCCCAGCCGAACCGTCTTAGTCGATCGAGTGACAGATCGACGCGAGGATACGCAAGCATAGCTGATCTCCTGGAGTGGGCGCGATTCGTGCGCGCCTACGCTAACCTTGAACAAGGGAATCGATGAGACTGAGACAACCGCCTTTGTTCTGCATCGACTAGAAGAAGTGATGCAACTGAAAGCCCCTACCGGCCACCTATACTAACTTCGCGGTTCCAACAATTCGAGATGCCAGATGAAAGAATTCCGAAAAAATTGCCTCAGCGATCTAGCAGGCTGCCAAGCGATACATCGCCTGGCGCTCTCCCTGCACGATAACGCACCCGTGTGTGATTTTGATGTGACGAAGCGTTCCGTCGAGCGTAGATCCATTCGCCAAGGTTTGCTGTCACTATTCCCGAGAGATTTCCGCGCGGAGGAAAAAACTGGGAGAAATTCAAGCGGCCAGCACTGCGCCACCTTCTGGCGAATCGAGTGCGCGATGGCCGTCATGCCGCGCATGCGCACCATGCCCAACGAATCGGCTAAACCGAAGCGGCTCACCAGATTGGGCTCAAAGGCCAGCACTTCTTCCGGGCTGGCGTCGGCAAAAATATCGACCAAGAGGCTGACAAATCCCTTGACCGTCGGCGCCTCGGGCGCAACGTCGGCATGCACATGCACGCGTCCGTCGTCGATCGTGGCCCACAAGAACACGGGCGTCTGGCACTCATGCACGCGGCCGGCGCCCGCGTCGCGCTGGGCTGCGCATTCCGGTGGCAAAGGGGCCAGTTTCTCGGCGAATTCGAGCAAAAGCTCCAATCGCTCCCGCGGCTCGAATCCTCGAATTCGGCCGACAACGCGTCGACCTTGTCGCTCAGCGTCGAGCTCACGACGTGCTCCTTGCCACCTCTTCACGGGGTGAGGCACTGCCTGGGCCCTTCTCGATGGGCACGCCGACCGTGTTGCCCCACTCGGTCCAAGAACCATCGTAGTTTTTCACTTTGGGAAAGCCTAGCAAGTACTGCAGCACGAACCAGGTGTGACTCGACCGCTCACCGATGCGGCAGTAAGCAACCACCGGCGAGCGGCGTTTCAAGCCGGCTTCCTTGACGTAGATCTTTTCCAATTCGCGCCGCGACTTGAGCGTGCCGTCCTCGTTCACCGCCCGCGCCCAGGGAACGTTAGCGGCGCCGGGAATGTGGCCGCCGCGTAATGCCCCTTCCTGGGGATAGTCCGCCATGTGCAGCAGTTCGCCCGTGTATTCGCCCGGTGAACGCACATCGATCAAAGGTTTGCCGTTGCGCTGGTGCTTGAGGACTTCGTCGCGGAAGGCCCGAATCGATTTGTCGGGCTCCGCGGCGACGTAGCTGGCGCGTGGATATTGCGGCTCGGGCTCACGCGCGTACGACCGGTTGTCCAGCTCCCAGCGCTTGCGGCCGCCGTTCATGATGCGGCAGTCGGCATGGCCGTAAAGTTTGAACACCCAAAAGGCGTAACAGGCCCACCAGTTGTTCTTGTCGCCGTAGAAGACCACGGTGGTGTCGTTGCCAATGCCTTTGCTTGCGCACAGCTCAGCAAATCGATCTTTGTCGATGTAGTCTCGGATGAGCTGATCTTGCAGATCGGTTTGCCAGTCGATCATGACCGCGCCGGGAACGTGCCCTTGCTGGTAGAGCAGCACATCCTCGTCCGATTCAACGATCCGCACGTTCGGATCGTTCTTGTGCTCATCGACCCAAGCCGTGCTGACCAGCACTTCGGGATGCTCGTAGTCTTTTGCCATGGATATCGTGCCTCCGCGGGCGAATGTGAACCACTGCGACGAGTTGCACGCGAACCACGTGTACGTGGCTCCGCCGGCTAGCCGCTCGCCTGAGTGGATTGGTTGAAAGGAGTAAGCAGACAAGCTGGATTTTAGGACCTTGGGGCCGGCAATGAAAGGGAGTGGAAGGATAGGCTGGTTGTTGAAAGTACCGGGCACAGGGGCGAATGCTTGACCCGCCTGCCGCCGCAACCCACACTGGACGCGTTGCAACGGCCGGCCTGTGCCTGAGGGGCATTGGCCTTGCGTGGCCCACCAAATCGGAGAGTTTGCGGCATGCGAAAAATGCTGACATGGTTCATGTTTGGCGCCTTGATCACCACCGGCGCGGGAGTTTCGATGAGCGATCAACCTGCCGGCGATGATGATGCCCAGGCCAAGGTGTTGCGGGCGGGCATCATCGGACTCGACACTTCACATGCTCCGGCGTTTACCGGACTGCTCAACGGCCCCAAAGCCACGGGCGACCTGGCTGGCGTGAAGATCGTGGCGGCATTCCCCGGCGGTAGTCCCGACGTGCCGGCCAGTGCCGACCGCGTCGAGGGCTACACCAAGCAGTTGGCCGAGATGGGCGTCGAGATCGTGCCGTCGATCGACGCGCTGTTGGAGAAGGTCGACGTCGTGCTGCTGGAAAGCGTCGACGGCCGGCCGCACCTGGAACAGGCCATCCCGGTGATCAAAGCCAAGAAGCCGCTGTTTATCGACAAGCCCGTGGCCGGCACGCTGGCCGACGCGATGGCCATTTTCGAACTGGCCAAGCAGTACGGCGTGCCCTGCTTCTCCAGTTCGTCGCTGCGATTCAGCAAGGGCATCATCGGCATGCGCGACGATCGCAAGATCGGCGAAGTCGTGGGTTGCGAAGCCCGGGGGCCGTGCAGCCTGGAGCCGCATCATCCGGACTTGTTCTGGTACGGCATCCACGGCGTGGAGACGCTATTTACGATCATGGGCGACGGCTGCGAGGAAGTCTCGCGCGTGCAAACCAACGGCACCGAGTTCGTCGTGGGACGGTGGAACGACGGCCGCATCGGCACCTTCCGCGGCTTGCGCAACGGCGCGCACGGCTATGGCGCCACGGTCTATGGCACCAAGGGCATCGCGCCCAGCGGCGGCTACGAAGGCTACGAGCCGCTGGTGGTCGAGATCGTCAAGTTCTTCAAGACCGGCCAGCCGCCGGTCAGCGCCGACGAGACGCTGGAAATCTACGCCTTCATGGAAGCCGCCGACGAAAGCAAACGCCAAGGCGGCAAGCCAGTGAGCATCGCCAGCGTGCTGGAAAAGGCCAAGGCGGAAGCGGCGGCGAAGGTGTCGGCAGCGCAATAATCGTAGGTCATGCACTCCCGTGCACGACAACCGGACCGTCAAACCGCTTTTACGCAACAATCGACATGTTCGCAAATCATTTTTGTCATGCACGGAGTGCATGACCTACTTGGCCTTGTCTGGGGCAGTTTTCAGCCGCCTCAGCACATGTCTGTGTGGCTCGTTTAGTGCGCTTATGGCAAACGGCTCGGCTATACTGGCTTCATGAGCGAAAGCCCGCAGGATGAGTATGGGTGGAGTGACTGGGAGCAGTACTTCTATCTGCTGCTGGGTGACGCTGAATGCGAGCGCTGCGGGGCAATTGGCGATGTCTCGGCTTGCATGGCGAAAATGGAGCCAACCGAGAAGTCAGCAGATGAATTCTCGATCTGCGCCAGCCGGCACGTCACTAGCTTGGGCTGAGAAATGATCGATGGCCTGCCATATTGTCCGTTGTGCATCGCAGTTATTCGGGCCCTCGCTAGTTCAGACTGACTCATCGCGAGTAACATGGTGATACACCACCCCCCAGGGCGATTGCGCCATGGTGGATAATATGGCATGATTGGGCGAGACGTTTTTTGCCGCTGGCCGTGGAGCGGTCGGGGTTGAAGAAGGCGCATTCGCAAGGAGGCATGCCATGTCGAGTATCAAGTCGGCGCGAATTGGCAGCAAACAG